>DASXLY010000162.1:0-6708 GCA_036495975.1 Occallatibacter sp.
TGACGAAGGTGCTGGGCGTGTTGCAGAGTTTTCCGAGTGTCGAGGCGGCAGAGGCCAGTTTGTAGACCGATCGTCCTGCGTCACAAACGGCGCACGATCAAGATCGTCTGATCGTCAAGCTGGGTACCGAACCTTCGCACTGACGTAAGAATCTTTTCCGCCAGGTCGGGCAGAGAATTCCTGACATTCGCCGCAATCACTTCTTTCAGTCGTTCCACACCATATTCTTGTCCCTCCTTGTTACACGCTTCCAGAATCCCGTCGGTCGCGACCACCACCAGATCTCCCACGGCGGTCTGGAGGATTTCCCCATCAAACTTCGGCACCGGCAGCAAACCAAGAGGAAACTGCGCCTCGTCTGTGTGCGACAAGAGCCGCTCGGCAGCGTGCCAGTGCAGGATTGGAGGACTCGCGGCCAGTGCGTAGAATATGCTGCCGTCCGCTCCCAGGCGGAAGCCCGTGAACGTCGCATACATTTGCGGCTCTTTCACACGAGGGAGCACGGTGTTCAGCCGATCTAGCAAAACGGGTAGAGTTCGATGCGGTTCGCGTTCCCCGGCGTCCAGCAGCGCAGTGTGCGCGGCTGTCTTCAGCATGCCCATCAAGATTCCGGCCTGCAATCCGTGTCCGGCAATGTCGGCCAGGTAGGCAATCGCGTCCCCATTGGGTAGATACAGCGCATCTACTAGGTCCCCTCCTACTTTATCGCTGGGACATGAGATGCCGTACACGTCGAAGCGAGCGGACCGTAACGCAACGGCTGGAACGAGTGTTTTTTGAATCCCATGTGCCAGCTTCAATTCGTTTTGCATGCGAAACGACTCTCGGCCTTCGCGCCGAATGTACGTAACGAAAAAGAAGTAGGAGACAATAACCACGCACATCGTCGCGGTTGACGCGAAATGGATTCCCGCTTCCGAGGTAACTGGCCTCAGATTGAAGGTGCGGATCATCCAGTTCGCGAGGAAGGTGTTGAACGGACCATTGAAGAATTGCAACGCAATCAGGCCGACAAGAAATAGCCTCGACAGGCGGCTCAGCACGACAATCCAAAGCACAGCGTTCAGTCCGCTGCTAATGGCGATCGCCACTACGACTGCATAGGGCAACTGTCCCTTTGACATCAGGTCGATGTAGAAGCCGATCACCGAGAATAATAGGAAGGCCGCCGTCATCAACACCCACAGGTTCTTTAACGGCACTGTTCGGAAGTGTGCCCACCGGGTTGAGGCTCGGAGCAGCCACGGCTTGTCCTTTTCGGCCATTGATAGGGACCTCATTCGGCGTTCTCAATTTGCTTCCCGGCTGGGAGCCAATATACCTTCAGTTGCTTCGCCCGGGCCGATTTGTCGACGTCTCGATCCTGAAGGTTGGGATTCTCCTATCTGCCCGGTGTTTGGTCGCATTCGATGGCTCGCCTTCAACTGCGGGCGGGTGACGGACAAACAGGAACTAACCGCATTCCTGTTTAGGCTGATTGGGGCCTGCGTTTGATTTTTCTGCTAATTTTCGGGACACTACGCCAACAATCCGAATGTCAGATTGGGGATTCAAAGGGATCATGCGGGTACAAAAGGGCTTGATCGGTGTCATCGTAATTCTGCAGGCCGTGCTTTTTCTGACGCATTTTCTTGTTTATGAGACGTGGGCATTTTCGCCTGCAGGAGGCGATCTCACCGGGACGTGGTGGATCAAACTGGTTCTCGGCTTTCTGTCGGTAAGCTTTGTTGCCGCTTCGCTCCTTGCCTTCCGCTATACAGATGCTTCGGTGCGCGCGTTTTACAGGATTGCTGCGGTTTGGTTGGGTTTCTTGACATTCCTCTTCTTCGCCGCCGTTTTCGCCTGGATAATTTTCGGAGGTGCGCGGCTGGCTGGTCTGAACGTGAGCTTCCATCGGATGTTGGAATGGCTATTCGGCGCTGCAATAGTGGCTGGCCTCTACGGAGTTTTCAACGCAAACTGGACGCGAATCACTCGAACGACGGTACGACTCGCGAACCTGCCGCCGGCGTGGCGCGGGCGGAGGGCGGCGCTCATCAGCGACCTGCACCTGGGGCATGTGCGAAACGGCAGTTTTCTGCGGCGGATGGTTGCGAAGGTTTTGAAGGAAGAGCCGGACGTGATCTTTATTGCTGGCGACTTGTATGACGGCACGGCCATCGACGTCCGGCGAGCAGCGGAGCCGTTGAGCGAGCTCGTGGCGCCGCACGGCGTGTATTTTGTCGCGGGAAACCACGAGCAGTTTGGGGATGAGAGCAAGTATCTGCATGCTATTGCGGCGGCCGGGGTGCGCGTGCTCATCAATGAGAAGGTGGAAGTTGACGGTTTGCAGATTGTTGGTGTGCCGTACCGGGACGCGGCGCAGGGTGGGCATTTTACGTCGGTGCTACAAGGCATCCTCTTGGATCGCAATCGCGCGAGCATTCTATTGACGCATGCACCCGACCATCCGGAAATTGCGGAGGCTGCGGGCGTTTCTCTGCAGCTATCCGGGCATACGCACCTTGGGCAGTTCATACCTTGGAGTTGGATGGCGCGGCGGATTTACCGCCAGTTTGTCTACGGCTTAAGTAGGATCGGGAAGATGCAGGTGTTCACTTCAAGCGGAGCGGGAACTTGGGGACCGCCGCTGCGACTCGGATCGAATCCCGAAATTGTAGTGCTTCACTTCGAGTAAAGTTCACTGGCTGTGGGCTGCCGGGGAAATCGACAACAAAATTCCGGGTTACCGTTAGCCCCGGAAGTAGCCCCAATTTGGTATAGGGGAAGGTTGGGCGACGATACAGCCTGAACTCATGGATGCTTGCTTAGCCTGGATGGCATGCATCTCCATCGACGGCTCTTGGCTGCTCTCGTGATTCTATTGGGCGGCGGTATGTACGAGTTCTGGCGGACTGGCCGCGTGACGGGTTTGGAACTCCTCGTGGTAGGGTCAGGCATCGCTGCGGCGCTCTGCAGCCATAAGCCACGGCCATTTTGGTTCCTGCTTGGGACCGGATTCGGGAGGTATCTAATTGAGCGGAAGATTCGGTGTGCATGGCGCCAGTCGCGCACACGACAACTCCTGCGATCAGCTATTGATGAGAACGAAGAGCTCGAACATGAAGCCTAATGAGCCCAGCCGCACAGCCCTGATATACCGAGGGGGATTAGGCTCAGCGCGCTTGCGATGGATTAAAGAGTTGGTCCACGCGAAGATGGGCGATGACTGGAGTCTCGACGAGATGTCGCAATCGATTGGCTTCAGCACGGCTCATTTCGCCCGGCTGTTTCGCAAGTCAAGGGGCGAGACCCCGCATCGATTTGTTCTGCGCCAAAGGGTCGAGCGTGCTAAGCGATGTTGCGAGCTCCGGATGCGCGAGTATTGGACGTGGCCCTGGCCTGTGGCTTCAAGACCCAGCAGCACGGCAGATCAAGGCTCTTGAAGATGAGTTGGGGCCAAACTCTTCGATCGCAATCGACAGAGAACATTACTGACCGAGTCGGGTTGCGGCATTCCGTGCAAATGCCTCCTGCGTTTGCCGCGGCGCGAGGTTCTTCAAACAAGAGCAGCCCAGGCCGGGCGGGCGATTCTCTGCCTGCGGCCTGGGCCGGGTTGACTCCAGTAGTGTGATCTACCGCACCGGAGTGCAGTCCACCGTCGGGGGCGCTGCCTGGGTGAGTGCAGTCTGGAGCGAGGGCGCCCGGTCGAAGTCGAACAGATCTTCGAGCGAGTCGGCGGCCTGATCGCGCGATGTCAGGTGCTGGTAGGCAGCGTGCCTGCCATCGCGGTCTCGATCTCCATCGGTGTCTTGCGTCTGCAGGAAGCGCTTCTCGATGAATGCCAGCAGCGATGTGTGATCGCCGATGGTGTGCGAGACGTAGTGAGGCTTCGAGAAGGGTGAGATTGCCATGAAGGGAACGCGAAGGCCGAGCTGGTCGAAGTCGGCGCACTCCGCAGGGTAGGGGCCGGTGGGGTTAGCGGCCAGCGCCGGGCATAGCGCAATCGCGTCCGCAAGGCTGTTGTCGGTCTTGCTCAGCGGATTGCTGTGGCACTCTGCACCACCGCCGGACTCGAGACTTGCCGGCGGATTCGACAGGTCGGCGCACTGGCCGGGCGAGATGCCGTCCGGATTGCGCTGGCCGTGCTGTGGCGCCTGCGGCGGACGCACGTGATCGTAGGAGCCGCCGTGCTCATCGTAGGTGATGAAGATGACCGAGTCCTGCCAATTCGGCCCGTTGCGCACCGCATTGACCACGCGTGCGACATATGCCTGGCCGCGCTGAATATCGGTCGGCGGATGCTCGTCGTTCTCAAACGCTGTGCCGGCTAGGCCGAAGTTCGGATCGACGAACGAGACCTGTGGCAGCGTGCCCGTCGCCGCTTGTGTAAGGAACGCGGTCAGCGGAATAAAGTGCGGGTCGGTCGAGCGGAAGCTGCCGCCCTGCGGCGCGTCCTGGAAGTAGTCCGCCCAGGTGATGTTGTTCTTGTCCAGCAGGTCGAAGATGGTGCCGGTGATCGGCTTGTAGCCGCCCGGCGGGGGTAAGATGTCACTCGTCGTCAGATGCCCGAACGAGGTGGCCGCCATCAGGTAAGAGCGGTTGGGAAAGGTCGGCCCGAGAACGGAGGAGAAATAACGATCGTCGATGGAGAACTTCTGCGCCAGGTCGTAATAGAACGGAATCTCGTTCCGCGTGTAGAAGTTCATCGTCTGGTCATCGGCAGGGTTCTCGACGCCCGGAGGATCGATCTGCTCGGTCATGTCGTTGATCCGCACAAAGCCGTCTGCTCGGAAGTCCGTAAGCGTGCTGTTCGGATTGTCGAAGTTCGCTTCGCGATGGGTGGAGAGCCAGCCATGATCCAGGTCCGGCCCCACGCAGCGGCGGGTGTCATGGAAGGAGTGCACCAGGTTTCCCTCCAGGTCCGGATTGCTGTTTGCGCAGTCGAAGTCGCCGGCGCTGTCCACGCGGCAGGTCAGCCCGTCGACGCAACGATGGTCGTTCTTATCGCAGCCATTCGTTCCATCGTCGTTACGGGAATGCGCGTCGGGCTGGTGGTACGGCGATCCAGGTGCGAACACCAGTGCCCCAAAGTAGTTATCGAAGGAGTGATTCTCCTGCATGATGATGATGACGTGATTGACCTTGCGCAGATCGCCTTCGGCGCGCAGAGAATGCGGGACCAGCAGGGCGAGCAACGCGAGTCCTGCTAGGAATGAAATTTTGAAATAGCGGGGCATTGAGGAAAACTCCTTGGGATTCGGCATCCCCGACGGGAGACGCATCACCAGAAGACATCAATCCCATGGAACGTCAATGAATGAGATATGAATTCTCATCCGATACCCCGGACTGACGCCAACCTAGTTACGTATTCGATGTATTTAGCTGGCGCTCGCAACGGCAGGTAAGTTGCGGCCCTTCGTGACGACTCACGCCCGTTGCATGATTCTCCGCGATCTGCTCATCAAGATGGAAGTGAACTCCGGGTTGACTTCGGCCTCGCCATTCCACGAATAGGGACGAAAATTCGAGAAGTGTGGGTGCCTTCTTGTCCTTCCTGTCCAGCGGGTCGTGACCTTCGATGGCCTGTGTCAATTTCAGAAGGGATTGATCCACGATCTCACAGTCTCGCGGCGCTCGTTCGGGACAACGATGCGTTTGGTGTTCCACTCCTCGACAAGATAAAGAACGGCGACGCTCGCACCGTTCACTTAAACCCCGATGGGCTCGCCGCTGTCGAGTCCTTCCTTCACCGGGGCCGAAGACGATCGGAGCGTCTCTTCCCTCGCGAGGACCGCTCGCAGATCTTGTCCTTTAACCAATAGGAAATGGATCCATGGCCGGATGCTAAAAGGCCGTCGCAGGCAACTGGGTAACTTGAGGTGTCTGACTATAGGTTCCCGATTGCTGCGCCGCAGTCGAGACGGATGGTAATACCAGGAGATACGCGAACGACCAGGCTGCGATACGGTGCAATGAAATAGCTCCAATTCGAATGCGAAGTAAAGCGCCGGCTTGCGAAGCAAGCCGATAGGGATACACCATCGATCAAATTCCAGGAGGTAGCTCGATGATGTTTTCTCGTGACATCACCAGGACGAGCGAATGCCTTGTTACTTGGCACCGGGTAATGCCAGAGCCAGCGCCATCTCCTCACAGCCTTGCCGGGTTCTCGATGACCCTAATGCCGAAGCGCTCGGCCGCGTCCTTTGGATTAGCGAGATTGCGGGTGACTGGCAGTCCCTCCCGCTTCCACGCCGTGAGTCCACCATCGAGAACCCAAACGTTCGAGATGCCTTTCTTCTGCAGAGCTAAAGCCACTCGTGCACTGATGAACTCCCACGAGGACGAGCAATAGAGAACCACCTCCAGGTGTTCAGGCACCACGACGCGTGATCGGCCGCTAAGGCGAGAGGGCGCCATCCGGACGGCTCCAGGAATCCCAGCACGTTCTTCGTGCTCACCTTCAAAATCCAATAGATCGATGATCGCGATCGGTTCTCCAGAAGCGATCAGTTGGTCGAGCAGAAGGGGAGTCATCCTTCTTAGCCGAAGATGGCGCAGCATGTGAATCATGATCCAAATACGCCATCCGACGTAGCACATTATCGGTATCCCGATTCCTGCCGCAATTAAACCTCCGACTCGAGCCATCGATGCCGCAATGATTGTCAGCCGCTCGGCGAATAAATAGCCGAGACCGACATACAGAGCTGTCCAAAGGAA
>DASXLY010000163.1:0-4347 GCA_036495975.1 Occallatibacter sp.
GCGCTTGCCGAAGTTCTCAGCGGCCAGACCGATCCCTTGCAGTTGCTCTTCAGCGAAGGCTCCTTCGAATCGGCGGAGGCTCTCTACACAGAATCCCCGGGACTTCGTGTCTTCAATAGCCTGGCTGCTGCGGCCGTAGCCCAAGAGGTTCGACAACGACCTGGCCGCAAGCTGCGCATTCTTGAGATCGGGGCCGGTACAGGAGCCACGACAGCATGGATCGCCGAGGTCTTGCCTCCTGAACGAACAGAGTATTGCTATACAGACATCTCGGCCGCATTTCTCACCCGTGCAAAGAACAAATTCAAAGACCGCCCCTTCTTTCAATATCGGACTCTCGATATCGAGCGTGATCCGGGCGCGCAGGGCTTTCAGCCGGGACAATTCGACATCATTATCGCTGCCAATGTGCTGCACGCCACCACTGATCTGGGCAGCACCATGCGGCATGCCCGCAGCCTGCTTGCACCATCCGGCGTCGTCCTGCTTGTCGAAGGGATACGCCCAGAGGCATGGGTTGATCTCACATTCGGATTGACGGAAGGGTGGTGGCGTTTCCGCGACCACGAGCTACGTCCTTCCTACCCACTCATTCCCCCGGAAAAATGGCTGGATCTACTTACCGCAACAGGCTTCTGCGGAGCGGATGCAATTCGCGCGGGTGATTCCCAGGTAGCGATCATCCTGGCGCGCGCTCCTCATACCGAGATCGCCCAACGCTGGCTAGTTATCCCGGATCGCGGTGGCGTTGCGGCTGAGCTTACTTCGCTCCTTCATAGTCTCGGCGGCAGTTTCGACATGGCCAATGCCGAACAAGCGCTTGACCTCCTGCAAGCTCAGCGATTCGAGGGAGTGCTGTATCTGCCGGTGCTCGATTGCCCCCCTACCGCAGCGCTTTCAGCAGAAACCATTCGCGCACAGATCTTTGACGGGAACGATACGATCCTGCGACTCATTCAGACGTTAATCAAAACGAGTGGCCGGCTTTGGACAGTGACCCGCGGCGCGCAACAGGTCGTTGGAACAGAAGCCGAATTGAATGTTGCCCAGGCTACGGCATGGGGTTGGAGCAAAACCATCTCTTTGGAGCATCCAAATTGTGGTGGTGGGGTGATTGATCTGGATCCAGCGGCCAGTGATCGCGAAAATGCAAGCGTCATTCTGGACGCAGTCCTGAATATCGGCACGAGGGATGAGGATCAGATCGCTATACGCAATGGGATGCGCTACGTTCCGCGTCTCCGGCGCTCCCAGGCTTCCCCGCGCGCTCTTCAGCCGCTTGCGGGAGATAAGACATACTTGATCACCGGCGGCTTTGGCGGCCTTGGTTTAGGTCTCGCGCGTTGGATGGCGCAGCGTGGAGCGCGCCGCCTTTTCCTCGTCGGCCGAACTGCCCTGCCTGATCGCGCAACGTGGGATAGCGTTCCATCTGATTCCGCTGCGGGCGCGAGGATCACTGCGATTCGAGAGATCGAATCGTTCGGTGCCGAAGTCTCTTTGGGGATAGTCGATCTTTTTGACCAACAGCAAGTTGAAACGATGTTTGCGTCGCTTTCTGGCGAATTGGGTGGGATCTTCCACCTGGCGGCAGCGGGGGACATGTCATCGCTGGTCAACATGACATCGGCCGGCATGCGGGAAGTAATGGCGCCGAAGATGCTCGGAACCTGGAATCTTCACGTCGCTTCCAGGAACATGGCGCTCGATTTCTTCGTTATGTTCTCGTCGTGGGCATCCGTCCTTGGGGCGCAGGATCTCGGCCATTACAACGCTGCAAATCAGTTCATGGACGCCGTTGCCCATTACCGAAAGTCGCTTGGTTTGCCGGCTACCTCGCTGAATTGGGGTGCGTGGGATGTCATCCGCAATGCCAGCGCAGAACTGCGGCGCGAATATGAACGTTCCGGCTTGCAATCCATGCCATCTGCCGCGGCCTTTACGGCGATGTATCGCACTGCATCAGCCGGAAGCACTCAGATGCTTGTTGCAAATGTAGATTGGCAAATATTCAAGCCGCTGAACGAGATCCGCCGAGCTCGACCCATCCTGGAATTCACCTCAAACCTGGCACAACCGCCTGCGGCCCATGTATCTCCCGTCGCTGACGGCTCGGCAAATCAGGTAATTGCTGAGCAGCCGGCGGAAAGTAAGGAATCGCCGCGTGTGAACATCCGCGCAGAGATTCTGAAATGTTCTCCGGGAGAACGAATCCATCGACTTGAATCCTATATAGCCGGAGTACTCGCAGCTGTGATCGGTACTCCAGGTGGCCAATTAGCTTACTCAGCTGCGACCGACGAACTGGGGCTGGATTCCCTGATGGCATTGGAAGCACGTAATCAGATCAATGCGGAGCTCGAGACGAACGTGCCCGTAGTACGCTTCTTACAGGGACTAACCATCACGGAGTTGGCCGCAAAGACCGCCGCTGAATTATCGTTATCGGACGATCTTCTTGCGGCCGACGAGCAGACAGCACCTGACCCCTCTTTAGGCATCGATGACAGCTTTGGATTGTCTTTTGCCCAGCGTACATACTGGGTCGTACAACGGGCGCTCCCAGATTCCATAACCTCCAATTGCGCATTTACCGCCAAGGCTTCGCCGTTTCTACAATTCGACGCATTCGAACGTGCTGCCTGGAAGCTGATGGAACGGCATGCCGCCTTGAGGACTGTGTTCTTCGAAACCGAGGAGGGAGAGCCAAGACAACGCCTACAAACATCATGGCGGCCCGAGACCACTCTGATAGATGTAACCAGATTGACCGAGCAGGAATTGGCTGGCTTGGTAGAGCGCGAGTTCAAACGTGCTTTTGATATGACTCAGTCGATGTTCCGAATTCCGGTGTTTCGTCGAAACGACTGCGACATCGTCCTTTTCGTGTTTCACCATCTCGTGGTCGACGGAACCTCGATGCCGCTGTGCTTCGGCGAATTGAGAGACCTGTATGCGGCAGAACTCACCGGACAGGCCGTACAACTGGCTCCTATCAAGGCCACCTTCAAGGAATTCGTGGACTGGGAAACCAAGCTCATAAACGGCCCTGGTCTGGAGCGCGTATGGGACTACTGGAAAAAACAACTGAGCGGTGATCTGCCGTTATTGACACTGCCTCTCTCTCGCCCTCGGCGGCCCACGTTTTTGCCCCGGGGTAAACAAGTCATGTTGGAATTCGACCACGATCTTACGCGCGCCATTCACGACGCAGCGCGGAAGTCGAAGGCTACTACCTACGCGTTTCTTTTAGCGGCTTTTCAGATACAGTTATCCTCTTATAGCGGCCAGGACGATCTCCTCGTTGGAACGTCGTCCTCTACGAGAGACCTTGCAAAATGGGAAAACACCGTCGGCTCCTTGATCAATCTGTTTCCTATCCGATCGCAATTGTCTCGCACCGGCACTTTTGCTGAACACTTGACTGCCACGCGCGCAACCGTCCTCGCTGCGTTGGATCACCAAGGAATGCCATTTTATTTACTGTTGGAACGATTGCGCGTACGCCGCGATTTTGGCCGCCCGACATTATTTCAGGCGTTCTTCAATTTCCTGACGGAGCGCCCGGGGGATCTGGGGCGATTTCTGCTGGGAGTTCAAGATGTGACCGTACAATTCGGAAACTCTGTCCTGACCCCCTGGAAGAATCTTACGTATCCGGAAACTCAATCCGACATCATGCTTTATCTTGTGGATTTCAGTGAAGAGATCCATGGCTATTTTGTCTGCAATGTCGACGTAATAGACGAATCAGTCGTGCGGAGCATAGCTACGGACTATCTTGCCATCGTCAGAGCCATTGTCGCCAATCCGAACATCCACATTTCCCAGTTGCCGATCACTTCATTTCCGCAGTCGGAAACCGAGGCCGAGGAGCTGCTGCTTTAGCACTCGTTTTTCTGCGTCGAGGGAAGTAAGCTCCTGCAAATCTTAAGTCGGAAAATTGCGTCTTCGCACACGACCAATCTCGCAGCGATATCAGTTATTGGCAACAGAGCACGGCTGGTGCCACTAATACTGCGTCAATGTGCCTTCTCTCCTGCCCCTCCGAACTGCGGCGGCGAATATTGCGGCGCTTGCAGGTAGAAGGATCACAGCGATGACGGCCAGCGTCACCGTAGGTTTTGCTACCGACATGATGGAGGCACCTTTGAGCATTGTCAGTCGCAGTGCATCCAGAGAGTATGTGATGGGGACCAAAAAGGATAGCTTCTGCATCCAGGAGGGCATGACATCGATCGGAAAATATGCGCCTCCCAGAATGCTGCCAAAACCGCCGAGAGCCCAGGTGATGGGATCGCCCTTCTTGAGCCAGACGATGGCCGACGCCGAAAGGACCCCAAAGGCCAC
>DASXLY010000164.1:0-4390 GCA_036495975.1 Occallatibacter sp.
CTTCAACAGCTACTGCGATAACCTTGCCAGACCGGGCAGTTACTTCCTGGATATTCGAGAGTGTTTTTTCATACCGCAGCTTTGAATCACGATTGTTTTTGTCCTGCGTGGCCAGCACGACGACTGGAAGTGTCTCATCGATGAGCGCGTTAGGGCCGTGCTTCATCTCGCCTGCTGGATAGCCCTCGGCATGAATATAGGAGATCTCCTTAAGCTTCAACGCACCTTCAAGCGCAATCGGATAATGAATCCCACGGCCTAAAAAGAGAAAGTCGCGCGCGTTCGAGTACGCGCGGGCGAGCTTTTCGCATTCGCTGTCAACAGTGCGAAGAATCTCTTCTACTTTTCCTGGGAGCAGGGTCAATTCTTCGAGTAAGGCTCGGCCTTCTAACTCAGAGATGGTCTGGCGTGTCTGCGCGAGATGCACCGCAAAAAGAAAAAGCGCCACCAATTGCGCGGTGAAGGCCTTTGTCGAGGCGACGCCGATTTCAGGGCCGGCATGGGTATAGATTGTGCCGTGAGCCTCGCGGGCGATCATGGCGCCGACGACGTTGCAGATCGCGATGGTCTTCGAGCCTTTCGCAATCATCTCGCGCTGTGCGGCGAGCGTGTCTGCAGTTTCGCCAGACTGGGTAATAAGCAGGCCAAGCGCCGTCGGATCAGGGATAGGATCGCGGTAGCGGTATTCGCTGGCATAATCTACTTCAACCGGCAAGCGCGCAAGGCGCTCGATCATAAATTTACCCACCGTGGCTGCATGCCAGCTTGTGCCGCAGGCGGCAATGTTGATCTTGGTGGCGCGACGGAAGTCTTCATCGCTGATCTTCATCTCACTCAAGAAGACCTTGCCTGTGTCGAGCGAAATGCGTCCTAGAGTGGTGTCGCGAATGGCACGTGGCTGCTCAAAAATTTCCTTGAGCATGAAGTGCTTATAGCCGCCCTTTTCCGCCTGGATCGGGTCCCACTGGATGCGCTGTACAGGGCGCTGATGCTGTTGCCTGCGAAGTCGGTGAGGTGCACGCCGGAGGGAGTGAGGATGGCCATGTCACCATCGGCAAGAAAGTAGAGATTGCGGGTGTGGTGCAGGATGCCGGGAACATCTGAGGCTACGAAGTATTCGTCTTCGCCTAAGCCGATCACGGCAGGCGGCCCGAAGCGAGCAGCGACGATCTTGTTGGGTTCATCCGCTGAAATGACGACGATCGCGAAGGCGCCCGTCAGACGAGCAACGGAACGGCGCACGGCTTCTTCGAGCGGCATCGTCTTGCCAGATAGGGCAGCTGAGGACATTTCCTGCTCGACGAGATGGGCGATGACTTCTGTATCTGTTTCTGTTACAAATTTGTGGCCTTCACCTGCGAGTTCATGCTTCAGTGCAAGGTAGTTCTCGACAATGCCGTTGTGGACGACGACGATGCGGCCGGTGCAGTCGCGGTGGGGGTGGGCATTTTCTTCCGTGGGGCGACCGTGAGTGGCCCAGCGAGTGTGACCGATGCCATAGGTGCCGTGAATCGGGCGCTCGTTGAGAACCTCTTCGAGGTTGCGGAGCTTACCAGGTGCGCGACGAAGCTCCAGGCCATCGCTGTTTCCGCCGACAGCGATGCCTGCGGAGTCGTAGCCGCGGTATTCAAGACGCCGCAGGCCTTCAATGATGACGGGAACAACTTCTTTATTGCCAACGTAGCCGACGATGCCACACATACCCCAGATTGTACGGTATGGGTCAAAGCGGTCTGTAAATGGCGATTACTGGTGTCGTACCAGAGTGCGCTATGCGCTCTCTTCCAGACGATAGGTGAACTCTTCAATGACCGGATTCGTCAGAACGTCCTTTGCAATCCGTTCAACCTCTTCCTTTGCCGTCGCGGCATCGAGAGAGTCGTCGAGATCGAGCACAAAATATTTTCCCTGGCGTACGTCCTTCACGCCCTTGTATTGCATCTTCTTCAGTGCGTTCTGGATGGTCTGGCCTTGGGGGTCGAGCACCGTCCGCTTAAGCGTTACATAGACATGAGCCTTCATTAAGCCCGATTATAAAGGACTTCGCGTCCAGCGATACTCGCCTCCGGCGTAATTCGTCTTTGTGTTGTTGGGCGTATTGGAGTCAATTTCACATCAAATTGCGTACACTAGGTATTGAATGGTTAATTATCTGGAACTACCGATCGGCGAGAAGCTGCCCGAAGTCATTAATGGAGTCATCGAGATTCCCTTCGAGGGCATTAACAAGTACGAGTATGACAAGCAGTTGCATGTTTTCCGGCTGGACCGCAATTTGTATTCGCCGGTGCACTATCCGGGAGATTACGGATTCATCCCGTCGACGTTGAGCGATGACGGCGATCCGCTCGACGTGCTGGTGCTGGTGGATGCGCCGAGCTTTCCAGGCTGCGTGATGCAGGTGCGCCCGATCGGCCTGCTCGAGATGCTCGACCAGGGCGTTCTGGATGAGAAGGTGCTCGCTGTGGGTAAGAACAATCCACGCTACACCGATGTGTGGAATTATTCAGAGATCTATCCGCACATGCTCAAGGAGATTACGCACTTCTTCTCGATCTATAAAGATCTTGAGGGCAAGCGCGTCGAAGTCCGTGGATGGCATGATGCAGCGTATGCCCGCGACCGCGTTCTGCATGCCGCGAAGAATTTCACCGAGCATAAAGAGAAAAAGCTAGTCGAAGCGGGCGCGAAGTAGTAGACCGAAGCCTCCAGTGTGCGCGGGCTGAAGCCCGCGCCTACCTTGTCCTTATGGCGACGCCGTATGCTGGATGGTGGCCTTAGCAACGTGTGCGCCTTCTTCTTGGTCGGTGACCGAGAGGTTCAGTTTCCGATCGAATGAGATGGTGCCGGACACCGCCTGTTTGAGCGGGCCTTTGTCCACTTGTGAATGATCGAAAACCAATTGAGCATCTTTGATCCCGCCCTCTGCGCTCCAGTGATCGAAATGTGTCAAAGCAGCAGGAGCCAAATCCAGCGTTCCCTGCGTCCAGTCCCAGTGAAATGTTCCCTGTGCTGAATGAGCGAGAGCATCCGTCGAATATCCTGAGAGTTCGATTTGCGCATTTGCGCTGACGGTGCCGGAGAACGGCTGGCTGGTAGGCGTTGTTTCATGCCAGAGGGCGGAGATAGCTGCCGCATTGGCGTGGAGAAGCTGGGCATCGAAGCTATAGCGCGGAGTGCTGCCCGTTGCATCCATTGCCCCGGTCGCGTGGAGCACGCCATTCAGCGTATGGCCATCGATGGAGGTGAAGTGGATTTGCCGTCCTTCTACGTCCAGAGAAGCGCTCGCATCGTGGACTGTGAGAGATCCGAGCGTGAAGATGCCGGTGCGGACAGTGCCGGTGAGAGGTGGCCATTGAACCTTGTTCCGGTCGAGGCGGGCCAGAATCTGTTGCAGCAATTCACCGTGTTCACCGGCACCCAGCAAGGCGGATTGCAGGGAAGCTGCATCCAGCGCGGGCGTGGTGAGCGAAAATGTGCGCTTGCATGATGAGCCGGGGCATGGAAGAGGTGCAGTGACAGAGAGTGTCGCAGGTATTTTGTGGAAGAGGACAGAAACCGGGTTCCAGACAATCTGGCCAGATGTGAGCGTTGCTTGAGCAGAGACGATCTCTATGGGTTCAGGAAGAAAGCTTGCTTGATATTCCGCATTGGTGAGCCGCAGTGTTCCTTCGGTGATCGTAGAAGGCCCAGGATTGTCCGCAATGCTCGTCGGGGACAGCCAAGGCCCATGCACCGTGAGGTTGAGATTTGCGCTTCCTGTCGCAGAGAGGGCGGATGCGGCATTGTGTAGAAGCCCGAAGCTGGCGGCAAGGGGCTTAAGTTGTTCAAGAGGCATATCGCCGTTGAAATGCAGGGCGAAGCTCTGCGGGATGAAATCACCCGAGATGGAAAGTGGTGCTTCGCCACCAAGGGCGACGTTTGCATTGTCGAGATGAAGCGCTATCGGTGCGAATCGGCCTGGATGTATCTTTTGCGCGTGGCGTGGAGCGGGTGCGGGGTGAAGGGGAGCGACATGCAGCGCTGGAAGGACCATCGGGTGGTCCATTCCTGGAGTGCGGATGGCAAGCCCATTGATCGTGAAGCCGCCGGAGAGAACTTCTACGGGTAGCGAAGCGTATTCGAGGGTACCTTGTACTGTTCCTGAGACTTGTGTGGACGAGGCGAATTCGTTGCGGAAGAGGCGCAGCGCGGACAGCCCAAAGGAGGCGGGGACATTCTGAATCTGCAATTTGAAGCCGGGGCGGGGGTGCTCGATATTGGGAACGGTTCCGGTCAGGAGTAGATGCCCGGTATCGATCGGCCAAAGGCAGGTGAGGTCATCGAGAGAGTGCGAGGCATGGCGGTATGCGCCCTGACAGGTGGCATCGACGTTGAAGGACTCGAGGGG
>DASXLY010000165.1:0-3665 GCA_036495975.1 Occallatibacter sp.
ATCCTTCGTCATCTCCAAAGCAGCCTGTCGCGCGTCCTGTACATCTGGCTCATTGCGTATCAGAAATCGCAAACACGCTTCGGCGTTGGTTACAGCAGCCGTGATCGGCTGCTTGATCTCATGTGACAGGGAGGCGGTTAACTCTCCCAATGTGCTGACGCGGTTCAGATGTGAGAGATGAGCCAGTTCCTGCCGCAATCTCTCGTGCTCATGTTCAACCAACCTGCTCTCGGTCACGTCCATTATCACTCCCAGTATTTGTGCCACTTCGCCAAATGCGTCCAAAACGGGGTGGCCGACAGAGCGAATAAATCTGATGGTCGAGTCCGGAAGCAGAATCCGGAACTCCGCGTCCAAATCCGACTTGTCGGCTATTGCTCGATGGAATGCCCCTTCGTATCTGGCGCGATCTTCTGGATGAATCCGCTGCAGCCTTTGTTCCCAGGTGGGCATACCGTCTTTGGGATCGAAGTCTTGGAGGCGATGCCATTCCGTCGAAAGATAAACAGGTTCCATTCGAACTGTGTCGAAAACCCAGCTTCCGATGTTTGCCACTCGTTGCGCTTGTGCCAGGTAAGTCTCGCTTCGCTTTAGGGCTTCCTCGGCACGCTTGCGCTCCGTAATATCGACCATCGTGCCCACCACCTGGAGAAGTTCTCCATTGGTGCCCAAGACTGGATGCCCAGTGCCATGGATTTGCCTGATTGTTCCGTCGGCTCTCACGATTCCGAACTCGACATCGCAATCCACTCTCCCGACGAAAGTTCGTTCACCTGCCAACTTGACCTTGTCCCGATCCTCGGGGTGTACTCGTTGTAGCCACTGCTCCCACGCGGGTAAGCCCTGCCCAGGATCAAAACAAAAAATTCGGAACATTTCTTCGGACCAATACAGCGTTTGGCGACTTGTAGCATCAAGAGCACAACTGCCCGTCTGGGTCAACCGCTGAGCTTCCGCCAGATAAGCTTCGCTGCGCCTCAAAGCCTGTTCTGCTCGCTTCAACTCCTCGATATCTGTATTTGTTCCAAACCATTTGAGGACTCTTCCGTTTTCGTCAAAGTCAGGGGACGCGCGAAACAAAAACCATCGATATTCTCCATCGAAACGGCGCAACCGTGCTTCAAACCCACCGGGCTTTTCAGCATCCACTATGTTTCTCCAGAATCCCAGGAGCGCGTTTCGATCTTCGGGATGAATGGCCTCTGTCCAGCCCGCTCCCTGCGCTTGATTCGCTGTGAGCCCCGCGTAATCCAGCCAAGCACGGTTGAGGAATTCAGCAGATCCGTCAGCCGCTGCGGACCATGCCATCGACGGGATCTTATCGACGACCTCACGCAGCTCCCGTTCACTGTTTCGCAGCCGATCATTTTGACTCTGGAGTTCCGCACGGGCTGTTTCTACCATCTGATAATTGAAGGTGTCATCGATCGCGAATGCGACGATTCGGCCGACCAGTCGCAAAAAACTGATGTCATCATCGCTGTAGACAGTTCCAGGAGACCCGGACATTCCCAATGCGCCTAACCGTCGATGAGGCGTAGTGAGCGGAACAAACACTAAAGGGCCAACCTCCAGCCCCAGAGCCGCGATACCCTCCTTGAGGCGGTCCGGCACCCGCTCATCAGTTCTCCAGTGCTGAATGTGAAAGGGCTCCTGCGTGGTGTATGCCCGCCATGATGGACGCTGTTGGACGGGGACATCGGCATACCCAGCGATCAGGCTCTTCTCTCGTCCCAAAACGGCCCATTCGACTTCATCTGAATCTTCTTTGTAGACAATGATGTAGAACTGCAAGAACTCGAGAAACCCACGCAGGCGTTCAGAGAGGACATTCGTCAGGTTCTCAGGATTTCGACACTGAGATAGCGCTTCGCTTAGTCGAACCACAGCGTCGTATCGTGCGCCGGCTCGTTCCAGCGAAACACAGCCTTCTCCACTGACTTCGCGTTGGGGTGGGAATTCCATCGACCTCTGATCTGCCGGGGGGTGCAGGTGGATTAGCGAGTGCTGACCGCATCGCCACTGCCGTTCTGCCGGCGGCCAATAACGTAGCGATTCTATGGGATTTCGAGCTCGACCTTCAAATCGGCTGCCGTAGCCAATAGGATAGCGGGATCGTTTCCCCTGACGCGCATTTGGTCGAATGGTAGAAAGTTGGAGAGACACTATGTGGGCCACCCGATTGTGACGGAAATTGTCAAATGGCGTGACCAGGCGTCCGTATTTCGACACCAAAGCACTCCGCCACGTCACCGCGAACCAGGGTGAAGATGCTTGGTTTGAAGTACTGACCGATTCCTTTGGTGACTCAGCCGCAGTGGCAACCAGCATGCATAAATCAAGGTGCGCCCATAATCGATGGGGTGAATTGAAAGAAGCCCTAAATCGGCGTATGGCGCTCACGAATTGTTATTAGGACTGATTTCCAGCGCCTTCGGTCGGCAAGGTGAAATGAAAGGTTGTCCCGGGTCCGTCGTTAGAGGTAGCCCATAACCGGCCACCATGCGACTCCACAATCGATCTGCTGATGGCCAGTCCCATGCCGCTCCCTTGAGCACAAGCGCTTTCTGGCCGCTGCATTCAGAGAGAGCAATCGGTCGAACTGCCCATGCCGCGTCCAAATCTTAACGAAACGAATATTCGTTCTCGATCTTCTTGAGGCTTTCCAGACGGGGATTTATTGAGGCGAGGGCTAGTAGTAGAACAGAATTCGCTTCTGTTACGCTCATACGTACCCGGAACAGGATGAATTCCCGATCCTCATGAAGACTTTCCCGCATATATTCCTGACAGATCCACGATGCCCGGCCTCACCGTCATCGAATGTTCGTATCGGCTTCCGCAGTTCGGCTTCAACGCTTCCTCAGCAATCCTCAAATCTCCTCGGAAGAGCCCTTTGCCGCGCTTTTCGTAATCGCGATTCTACAGCCCGGGGGAGAATGGCGACAAAGCTCACTTGTCGGTTAACAGGATACAGAGGCGACCAAGTACGCCCGCATCGACTTCTCGGTTGAACGGAACTGCGCTCGCGTCACGTCAATTCGTTTTTCGCCTTGACGTCAGAGATTCGACACTTAACGAACGCCGGGGAGATTCACCGTTTCACAACTCTTTTCGATTCAGAGATGCCGCGGCATTACTTCCTTGGTGCTCGGCTTGCTTCAGCAACGGTGAACAGATTCTTGCCCCGTGGAAATCGGCGTTTGGCAAAATATGTTCCCTGAGAACGACCCTAACGCTTACACCGCTCAAGTCAGCTCGTGGAGTTAGTCCAAATGTCGAAGCCGTTGGAAAATAAACTCGCGCTTGTCACTGGCTCATCCCGCGGTATCGGAGCGGCGATCGCAATGCGTCTCGCCTCTGAAGGTGCCTCCGTTATCGTCAACTATGCGGCGAGCCCTGCCCGCGCCGAAGCCGTCGTATTGGAGATTACAAAGGCTGGTGGTCACGCTCAGGCTGTTCAGGCCGATCTGAGCACCATCGAAGGAATAAACGTGCTTATCGGTTCCATCGACAAAGTCTTTGGTAGCAAGTTTGGCGGTCGCCTCGATATCCTCGTCAATAACGCCGGTACCGTGGAATTCGGACCGTTCCTTGAGTCTTCAGACGATTCCTACGACAAGCATTTCAACCTAAACGTGCGGTCGCTCATTGCCTTGTCGAAG
>DASXLY010000166.1:0-10300 GCA_036495975.1 Occallatibacter sp.
CTTTTCAGCACCTTAGCGATTGGCAGGATACCTGCATAGCTAATTGCGAAAGCGCAGGAGACAGATAGCAAAATGACAGGGAGCAATTCAAATGGCAATTACATCAGACAGTGTTCGCGAGATCTTCAAGGGACTTGAGAACGGCGACGGCGCTGCGTTCTTCGAAGGGGTAGCCGACGACGTCGACTGGACAGTGATGGGCACCCACCCCTCGCCGATCACTACCGTAGCAAGAAGGCTTTCACGGAGGGCACCTTCGCCAAGTTGAGACAGGTTCTCCCACACGGCGCGCAGCTCCATGTGGAGGATTTGATCGTAAAGGACGACGAGGCGGTAGTTGAACTTCACTCTCTAGCGACGGCGACGAACGGCATGCGCTTCGACAATCGCTACTGCTGGGTAGTTTATTTCCGAGAGGGATTGATCGTGCGAGTTCGTGTCTACCTCGACTCGGCGATGGTCGTGGCGACGAACTCATCGATTGGCAAGAGGCAATCTGGTCCGTTAGCGGGAACAGATTTGAGTCAATGACAAACAAGAATGGATGCGCGACAAATGGCTACACAGCAGGTATCAATCAACGGATCTAGTTCGCGGGATCTTCCCCATGGGATGGATCTGCTCAACAATCAAGGCCTTAACAAAGGCACGGCATTCACAGAAGAAGAACGCATCCACCTGGGCCTGCACGGACTTTTGCCACCCCAGGTCGAGACACTGGATGAACAGGCAATGCGCGCTTACGAGGCCTACCAGAGAAAGGACGACGATCTGGAACGGCATATTTATTTGCGGGCATTGCAAGACACCAACGAAGTTCTCTTTTATAGGCTTTTGCTCGACCACATCGTAGAAATGACCCCGATGGTTTACACGCCGGTGGTAGCGCAAGCGTGCCAGCAGTTTAGTCACATCTACAGGCGACCTCGAGGTCTAGTCATCTCTTATCCGCTGCGGGACTCCATCCCTGCGCTCTTGCGAAATCGCCCCAATCCGGAAGTCGACGTCATTGTTGTCACTGACGGTGAGCGCATTCTGGGCATTGGCGATCAAGGGGTGGGCGGCCTCGGCATTCCGATCGGCAAACTCTCCTTGTACACGCTCATCGGTGGGATTCGTCCGGAACGCACGCTGCCCATCGTTTTGGATGTGGGAACCAACAATGCGGAACGGCTCAACGATCCTGAATACCTCGGCTGGCGTCATGGGCGCGTTACAGGTCAGCCCTACTTTGACTTCGTCGATCAATTTCTCCAGGCGGTTAAGCAGGAACTTCCCGATACTTGTCTGCAATGGGAGGATTTCGCGACGCCACATGCCCGCCCTATCCTTCAGCGATATCGCGACCAACTACTGACCTTCAATGATGACATCCAGGGTACCTCGGCGGTTGCGTTGGGAGCTGTTCTAGGCGCAGTCAATGTCTCCAGAAAAAGTTTGAAGGAACAACAGATCGTCATGCTTGGAGCAGGTTCGGCAGGAATCGGCGTTGTCGATGGATTGCGTGAAGCGATGAAAGGCGAAGGGCTGTCGGAACAGGAGGCGCGCAACCACTTCTGGGTCATTGACAAGAACGGTCTCTTGCATTCGGGCCGAAAGGACCTTACTCCGGAACAGAGCGTCTACGCGCAGCCGGAGAGCCGGCTCGCGGGATGGACGTCACCTTCCAATGGTCACATCGGACTTGCCGACGTGATTGGAAAGATCGAAGCGAAAATCTTAATCGGTCTCTCCACCGCGACCGGAGCGTTCTCGGAAACGATTGTTCGCGAGATGGCGCGCAAGGTCGAGCGACCAATCATCTTCCCCTTGTCGAATCCGACTGCAAAATCTGAAGCGAATGCCGAAGATTTGATCCGCTGGACCGATGGGCGCGCTCTGGTGGCCACGGGTTCACCGTTTGCCCCGGTCAGCTACGGCGGGCGCACGATTCCGATCGCCCAGTGCAACAACGTGTATATCTTCCCAGCAGTGGGACTTGGGCTTGTCGCCTCCGGCGCTCGCCGAGTTACCGAGCGGATGATGCTGGGCGCTGCCAGAGCGCTCGCTGCGAATTCGCCCGCTCTCAAAGACCCTTCCGCGTCATTGCTGCCTCCTTTGACCGAAATCCGGAGGGTGGCCGTCGAAATCGCCATCGCGGTTGGCATGGAGGCGCAAAAGGACGGAGTCGCTCCCAAACTCACCGAAGATGAGCTGCGGCACAGAGTGCAGGCAACACAGTGGACCCCAGTCTACCCGGCGTTGAGGTAGCAAATACAACGGAACTGCAATTAGAGAGTGAGGTTTGCATGCCAAACATAATACGTGTGAATTCGGCGGGGCATCTTGGTGAGAAGGCGATCATACGCCGCGTGCCGGCTGGCAATCGAGTGATGGCCCTCTGGCGCACCGCGATCGGGAAGAAGGTGGTGATGGCGGTCACCGGCATCGTTCTCATCGGCTTCGTCATCGCCCACATGCTAGGCAATCTCAAAATATTTGCTGGCCCGGACGGAATCAACGCGTACTCGCGCTTTCTCAGAGAGGTGGGGCAGCCGGAGCTCGGTTACGGTCAGCTGCTTTGGATCGTGCGCATCGTTCTGCTTATCTGTGTGGTCCTTCACGTAACCGCCGCGATTCAACTCACTCGCATGAGCCGGGCTGCGCGTCCCGTCGGGTACACCAGCAAGCGAGATATCGAGACGACGTTTGCGGCCCGGACGATGCGCTGGGGCGGGGTGCTCTTGGTTGTGTTCATCATCTTTCACCTTCTGCACCTGACAGGAGGTGTCGTCGGGTTCAAGGCGGGACAGTTCAAGCATCTAGCTGTTTACCAAAACGTGATCGCCGGGTTTTCCGTCTGGCCTGTCGCACTCTTCTACATCGTGGCGATGGGCGCACTAAGCCTGCATCTCAGCCATGGAATCTGGAGCATGCTGCAAACGCTCGGCTGGAGCAATGCACGAAACGAAGCATCGCTGAAGTTGCTGTCGCGTGCCATAGGAATAGTGGTGTTTGTGGGGTTTATTTCGGCTCCGGTCGCGGTGATCGCAGGCTGGCTGCACTAGAGGAGACAATATGTTGGAAGCACGGATACCGTCAGGTCCGATTGAACAGCGGTGGGACAAATGCCGCTTCGAGATGAAGCTCGTAAATCCCGCTAACCGTCGCAAGCACTCGATCATCGTCGTGGGTGCGGGGCTAGCTGGTGCTGCGGCTGCGGCCACTCTCGGTCAGCAAGGCTATCACGTCCAATGCTTTTCTTATCACGACACCCCGCGTCGTGCGCACTCCATCGCGGCCCAGGGCGGGATTAATGCCGCCAAGAATTACCGCAATGACGGTGACAGCATTCTCCGCCTCTTTAGGGACACGGTTAAAGGTGGCGATTTTCGGGCACGTGAATCCAACGTCTACCGTCTCGCCCAGATCAGTGTCAACATCATCGACCAATGCGTTGCCCAAGGTGTGCCGTTCGCGAGAGAGTATGGCGGTCTTCTCGACACCCGATCGTTTGGCGGCGTGCAGGTTCAGCGAACGTTTTACGCTCGAGGTCAGACGGGACAGCAGCTATTGCTCGGAGCTTACCAGGCCCTGGAAGAGCAGCTGGCAGCCGGCACGGTTACCATGCATATCCGCAGCGAGATGCTGGACGTGGTGGTCGTCAATGGCAGAGCGCGCGGCATCGTGACGCGCGACCTGGTGACCGGTGAGATCGAATGTCATGCCGCCGATGTGGTCGTACTCGCAACGGGAGGGTACTCAAATGCCTTCTACCTCTCGACCAACGCCAAGGCGTCCAACTGCACTGCCATATGGCGTGCGCACCGCCGCAGCGCCCTGTTCGCGAATCCGTGCTTCACGCAGATTCATCCGACATGTATCCCACTGAGCAGCGACCATCAGTCCAAGCTGACGTTGATGTCAGAATCACTCCGCAACGATGGACGCGTATGGGTGCCAAAGAAGGAAGGCGAGACGCGCGCGGCGAGGGACATTCCGGAAAGCGAGCGCGACTATTATCTGGAGAGCCGCTATCCGAGTTTTGGCAACCTCGTACCCCGTGATGTGGCGTCGCGAAACGCCAAGGAAGTCTGTGATGAAGGCCGGGGCGTCGGGCCGCACGGGCAAGGTGTCTATCTGGACTTCGCGGATGCTATTCACCGGCTGGGTTTGCAAACTGTAGTTGAAAAGTATGGCAACTTATTCGACATTTATGAGCGGATCACCGGTGAGGATGCGTACACTGTGCCGATGCGGATCTATCCCGCTCCCCACTACACCATGGGCGGGCTGTGGGTGGACTATCACCTGATGTCGACCATCCCAGGACTATTCGTGGGTGGTGAGGCTAACTTCTCTGACCACGGCGCGAATAGACTTGGCGCCAGCGCGCTCATGCAGGGTCTCGCCGACGGCTACTTCGTTCTGCCGGCTACTGTGCCCGATTACCTCGCCTCAACCAAGCCGGACCCTGTAAACGTCTCGCACCCGGCCTTCACGGCTGCCAAAGCCGAGGTCAAGGACAGAATCAAGCGCCTGATTGCGATCAAGGGCAAACGTAGCCCCGATTCGTTTCATAAAGAACTCGGCAAGATTGTTTGGGACAACTGCGGCATGGCTCGCTCCGATGCAGGCCTGCGCAAAGCCCTCGCTCGAATCCCCGAGTTACGGGATGAGTTTTGGCACAACCTCCGTCTTGTCGGCGGAGAGGATGAGTTGAACCAGTCTCTCGAGAAGGCGAACCGTGTTTCCGACTTTCTCGAAATCGCCGAACTCATGTGTCTTGACGGGCTGGATCGCACAGAGTCGTGCGGCGGCCACTTCCGCGTGGAGAGCCAGACACCCGAAGGCGAAGCGAAACGAGATGACACGAACTTCTCCTACACCGCGGCCTGGGAGTGGAAGGGACTCGATCAGGCTCCCGCACTTCATAAGGAACCGCTCACATTCGAGTACGTTCCCCTCTCCCAAAGGAGTTACAAGTAGCTATGAATCTCACTCTTAGGATTTGGCGACAGCGAAGCGGAAATGAATCAGGAAAGTTCGTCACCTACCAGGTGAAGGATGTGACGGCGGACATGTCATTTCTCGAAATGCTCGATACTCTCAACGAGGAACTTCTCAGCCGGGAGGAGCCTCCAGTGGCCTTCGAACACGACTGCCGGGAGGGGATCTGCGGGTCATGCGGATTCCTAATCAATGGTGTGGCCCACGGGGGCCAGCGGGGTACCACAGTGTGTCAACTTTCGATGCGCTTCTTCAAAGACGGCGACTCGCTCACGCTCGAGCCGTGGCGTGCACGCGCTTTCCCGGTGATCCGGGATCTGATGGTAAATCGGTCGGCCTTTGACCGAATCATTCAAGCAGGTGGCTTCATCAGCGTGCCGACGGGGAGCGCTCCCGATGCAAATGCGATCCTGATCCCAAAAGAGGCCGCGGATACGGCGTTTGACGCAGCCGCCTGCATTGGCTGCGGAGCCTGCGTCGCCGCTTGTCCGAATGCAGCCGCCATGCTTTTCACATCCGCCAAAATTACACAACTCAACGTCCTTCCGCAGGGGCAGCCCCAGCGCGACCAGCGGACCCTCAGCATGGTAGTCGCGATGACCAACGAACGGTTCGGCAGTTGCACTAATCATGGCGAGTGTGAAGCGGTGTGTCCAAAGCAGATACCCCTTGAGTTCATTGCGAAGATGAACCGCGATCTGATTCGAGCGACATCGTACCGCCACCGGGAGCCTTTGGTTGTCCCCGCGGTTGTTCAACAACCAATCCACGAGGATGCGGAGACCGAAGCGGGGAGGTCCTGAAACGTCGATCCATGAGACGGAGACGGCCGGTTCTCAATTCCGTGCCGAAGAAGACGCCTTAGGAGAAGTCCAGGTTCCAGCCGATCATCTGTGGGGCGCACAAACAGAGCGGTCGCGCATCAACTTTCCGATCGGGGTCGAGCGTTTCCGGTGGGGCCGCCAAGTGATCCGCGCTCTTGGCATTTTGAAAAAACGCGCGGCCCTGGCCAACAGCGACTAGGCCAGCTTCCGAAAGAAAAGATTGATCTGATCGTGAGTGCCGCGCAGGAAGTGATCGACGGCCGTTGGGACGGGGGACGCAGCATGCCGAGAACTTGCTTGAGTTGAACACGCTGATCGGATTTCCACGCGGGATCGTCCTTCAACCGGTAGTGCAACGGATCCTTGACGTCGGCGCTACCTCCAAGTCTGACATCTCGGTCGGCCTTCGCGCCAAGGTGAACTTTTAAATCATACAACTGAGGCATTGAACGCCAGGGGTGGCAGGTGTAAGGCAGAAACGAATAGGGAGCAGGTCCGAAATGCCACAATTCAATATCAATGTTCCTCCGGATCTCTGGCAGGCCATCGAAGCTCACGGAGATCAGCAGGGCGGTGACTCTGCTGAGATCATGCTCAGCGCGTTGTCGGAGTATATCGATAACAGCAGAAACAGGCTCTATCAGGTATCGACATCGAGCGCGCTGGTCGAGGGCGTCGGCGAGGGCGCGCTGGAGATCGGCACGCTGCTGAAGTACGGGGACCTGGGACTCGGCACCTTCGAACAGCTAGACGGCGAGATGGTGGTAGTGGACGGGCGTGTGTTTCAGGTCCGCTGCGACGGCTCTGTCCGCGAAGTTGCGGACAACGTCCTGACCCCCTTCGCCACCGTCGCCCGATTCCGTCCGGATGCAGAAGTGCTTCTCAAACGCTGCCCGGATTTTGCGAGTATCACCGCGGCATACGATCAACTGCGACCAACCGAGAACCTGTTCTTCTCGTTGCGCGTCGAAGGATACTTCGATTACATCCGCACGCGCGCCCTATGCCGCATGACTCCCGGCACGAAGTTGCTCGACGCAGCGGAGGTGCAGCCTGAGTTCGAGTACCGGAACGTCTACGGCACCTTGGTTGGCTTCTGGTCGCCACAATTCACCAAAACACTCAGCATTCCTGGCTATCACCTGCACTTCCTCAGTGAGGACCACCGGGCGGGAGGGCACCTGCTTGAGTGTCGTGGTGCGGCATTGACCCTGCAACTCCAGCGTGGCAGCCGCTTCACCCTGGTACTGCCCGAAACGAGTTCCTTTCTCGACGCGGATCTGCGCCGGGATCCCTCCGAGGACTTAGAGAAGGCTGAGAGCTTTCAGCCGGAAAGGTGAAGTAAATCATGAGCACTGCATCGACCAAAACAAACACACAGAACCCGGCTGCAGCGGTCAATCAATCCGGTGCGGAACTGCTGGTGAAGAATCTCGAAGCCCAGGGAGTCGAATACATCTTCGGAATCCCTGGGGCAAAGATCGACAAGGTCTTCGACACGCTTGTCGATTCGAAGATCAAAACGGTCCTCTGCCGGCACGAGCAGAATGCGGCCTTCATCGCCGCCGGCATCGGGCGCATGACCAGCAAGGCAGGAGTGTGTATCGGGACCTCCGGCCCCGGCGCCTCGAACCTCGTCACCGGCCTCGCGACGGCTACCTCCGAAGGCGATCCGGTGGTTGCACTGGGCGGCGCGACGACGGTAGCTAACCGCCTCAAGCGCGTTCACCAGGCCATGGACACGGTATCGATCTTCAAGCCTGTCACCAAGTACAGTGCGGAGGTGAACTCGACTGATGCGATCTCCGAAGTGGTTGCGGATGCCTTTCGCGCCGCCGAGTCAGGGCGCCCCGGAGCCTCCTTCGTCAGCCTGCCGATGAACATCATGGCGGCACCTGCAGCCGGAGACGTGCTCACACCGGTGAAGCCAGACCTTCTCGGCGCTGCCGATGAGCAGTCCCTCCATGCAGCTGCATCGGCGATCAACCGGGCGAACAACCCCGTCGTGCTGCTCGGCATGCTGGCCAGTCAGCAGCAGACAGCCGATGCGATTCGACTCTTTCTGAAGCAGACCGGCCTTCCGGTGGTGAGTACCTATCAGGCCGCAGGCGTGGTCTCGCAGGATCTCTTCTCGCAATTCGGTGGACGCGTCGGACTCTTTCACAACCAGTCAGGCGACCGGCTCCTCGATGCCGCGGATGTGGTGATCACGGTGGGCTACGATCCCATCGAGTACGACACCGTTCTGTGGAACAAGGGAAAGAGAGGACGCATCATCCATATTGATGCTGTCCGTCCTGACTCGGACAAACACTACAAGCCCGAGGTGGAGTTGATCGGCAACGTCAGCGCGACGCTGGCGCGGCTCACCAAGAAGGTGAACCCGATCACGCAGGGCCAGAATCTCGAAATCCTCAGCGAGATCGCGATGGAGCGCGCTCTCTTCGCCGAGCGCGCAGCGCAGATGCATAGAACTCCGATCCATCCCATGCGGCTGGTGCACGAGTTGCAGCTACTGATGAGCGCGGACATGACTGTCTGCCTCGACATGGGTTCCTTCCACATCTGGCTCGCCCGTTATCTGTATAGCTTCCGCGCGCGGCAGGTTCTGATCACCAACGGCCAGCAGACGATGGGAGTCGGCCTGCCGTGGGCGATTGCGGCATCCCTGGTTCGTCCCAGCGAGAAGGTGATCTCGATCTCGGGCGACGGCGGATTCATGTTCTCGTCGATGGAACTGGAGACTGCGGTCCGGCTCAACTGCAACCTCGTCCATCTGGTTTGGATGGATGGCCACTATGACATGGTCCGATTCCAACAGGTGGCCAAGTACGGACGCGAGGCCGCTGTGCAATTCGGCCCGGTGGATGTTGCCGGCATTGCACGAGCGTGCGGCGCACACGGCATGATGATCCAGCGTCCGGAAGAGATCACGCCCACGCTCCGGAAGGCGCTGGAGATGCAGGGGCCGGTGGTCATCGGGGTTCCAGTGGACTACAGCGACAACCACAAATTGATGGAAATCATGCACCCCGGAATGCTCAACTAAGCCATCAACCGGAAAGGAAAGAACAACACAGTGTCAGTCAAAGCAATGAATGGGATGAAAACCGTTTGTAAACGAATCAGAAGATCTGATTTCGCTCAGCTGGCGTTCGCAACGTACGGATGCACCATGTTCGCCGGATCGACGACGTGATCGAACTCGTCTTCCGTCACGTATTCCAGCTTCAGTGCGGCTTGCTTGAGTGTCAGGTCGTGGTCGAGCGCGTAGTGTGCAATCTCCGACGCCTTGTCATAACCAATCACGGGCGCAAGAGCGGTCACCAGCATCAGGGAGCGCTCCACATACTCCTCGATCTTCTTCAAATTTGGCTGTGTCCCTTCGACGAGAAACTTCCGGAAGTTTGTACACCCGTCGGTCATGATCGTGATGGAGTGAGTGATATTGAAGATGATCAGAGGCTTGTACACATTCATCTCGAGGTAGCCGCCGGCGCCCCCGAATCCTACCGCTACATCGTTGGCCATCACTTGCACAGCGAGCATGGTCAGTGCTTCGGCCTGGGTAGGATTCACCTTCCCGGGCATGATGGACGAGCCCGGCTCATTCGACGGAATCACCAATTCAGCGAAACCGGCACGCGGACCGCACGATAGTAGCCGAATGTCGTTTGCGATTTTGTAGAGCGACACTGCCAGAGTGCGTAACGTGCCGGAGAGTTGAACGAGGGCATCGTGAGCGCCCTGCACGGTGAACTTGTTTGGCGCGCTCACAAAGGGAAGGCTCGTGAGCTTCGCAATTTCGCCTGCGGCCGCCTCGCCAAATCCTGGAGCGGTGTTGATGCCTGTCCCTACGGCTGTGCCGCCGAGAGCGAGGCGATACGCGCTCTTCAGCGTGTTCTCAATATGTTCGAGATCTTCGCTGAGCATACCAGCATATCCCGACCACTCCTGCCCAAGCGTGAGTGGCGTGGCATCCTGCATATGCGTCCGGCCGATCTTTACGATGTCTTTCCACTCCTCGGCTTTCGCCGCGATTGCATCGCGCATCGCAACCACCGCGGGTATAAGTCTCTCTTTCACGTTCACTGCCGCCGCAATGTTCATCGCGGTGGGAAAAGAATCATTGGATGACTGCGACATGTTGACGTGGTCGTTAGGATGCACGGGCTTCTTGCTTCCAAGTGGCGTCCCCGCGAGTTCGCAGCAGCGGTTGGAAATCACTTCATTCACGTTCATATTGAATTGCGTGCCACTGCCTGTCATCCAGACGTGCAGAGGGAACATATCCTGATGCTTACCGGCGAGGAATTCATCGCAGGTCTGAACAATGAGCTTGTGGTGCTCGTCATCAAGCCTGCAGCCCTCGTGATTTGCGTTGGCGGCGGCTTTCTTCAGGATCGCGTAGGCTGTGATCATTTCGCGAGGG
Organism: Occallatibacter sp.; assembly: GCA_036495975.1. Lineage (GTDB taxonomy): Bacteria > Acidobacteriota > Terriglobia > Terriglobales > Acidobacteriaceae > Telmatobacter. The sequence continues at coordinate 10,246 of DASXLY010000166.1, forward strand.
ATCAAATCTTTCCCGATGCTGAAATGCTCGAGCGATCGCTGGGTCTGTGCCCCCC
>DASXLY010000167.1:0-6285 GCA_036495975.1 Occallatibacter sp.
ACGGACAACGCCGTATCAACCACACTGGTGCCAGATCTCAGTAATTCTCGGGCGCGCTGCACGCGAATGCTTTCCAGATATGCATGAGGCGGTAACCCGAACGTCTTCGAGAACGCCCGGGCAAGATGGAAGGAACTCCTGGAGGTAAGTGCGCCAAGTTGCGCAAGGGATACATCCTCCGCGTAGTGAGCTTGCAGATACTCTCGAACCTGTCTGACGACAAGATCCTCCCTGCCTAATTGCACACTCAGCCGCCTTTGCTCGACGTGTGTCGCGGTGAGATGCTCGACGATCGCCAACAGGAACGACTCGCGATCCATCGTCGGCGCACCTTTCGCAACTGCCCTGTGCAACCGCAAAAGTCGCGTGAATAATTCCCGATCATCAACCACCACATCACGAAAGTGCGGCAGGTCCTCTCGATCGGTCACCTCCGACCCGAGTTGCATAAACACTCGGGGATTGATGCAAAGGGTTCGGTAAAAATACCCGCCGTCAGTCGCCGGTTCGCCCGTGTGCGGCTCGCCGCCGTCAACAAAAAATATCTGCCCCGCGGGCGTTCTGTGCAGAGAACCTTGATACGTGTACTGCTGGACGCCTTCTTCGACCAGGGCTATGACAAGGTGTTCGTGCGCATGGCGCGCAAACCGGTGTTGCACATAACGCGCGTGGACGACTTCTCCCGCGTAAGTCGTACCCAGGCGATAAACCCGAACCGATTGTGCAGCTTGCAGCATAGCTAAGAATGATGCTCGGCAAGGCCTCGTAACCCCGATCAAGGCTTCTCTCATTAGAGGCGATTCGCCGGATAAGCGATTCGCCGGAATTCGACGATGGCTACGTGCCGAGGCGCTCGTTTCGCCATCGCTGAATTCCAGGCGGCCTCTGCACCGAACGAACTCCAGCGATCTTTCGCGGTGATCCGAGCAAGATTTTGCAAGACTGGCAACTGGCCTCTCTTGAATAATAGTTTCGATGCTTCTTGGGGCGACGAGGAAGCCGAAGCTTATGTGTCTCCGGTCCCGAACGTTTCTCTTGAATAGACAGCGGTGATGGAGCCGAAACGGTGGAAACAAAAGCACTTGAACAACGTCTTGGGAAGATTCCTATCTTTCGAACACTTGGATTCCGGCTGGAAGCCGTGAGCAAGGGTAGCGCAACACTGATCGCACCGTACGATCCGAGTTATGACGGTATCTTCCAATCGTTTCACGGCGGGTTATTGATGACACTCGCCGATACCGCGGCTTGCGTTGCTGTGCTGATGTCAGCAGGGGCCAATGCCGAGATCACCACAACAGACATGAACATTCGGTTCCTGGCCCCATGCCGATCAAACTGCACTGCGGAGGCTACAGTTATCAAGTTTGGAAAGACGCTTTGTCCAGTGTCGGTGACCCTCCGCGATATGAATGGGGCGCAGGTTGCTCTGGCGCAAGTCACTTACATGCGGCTTGGCGAAGTCAGGCCAGAGACTTCGGAGGGATAATCGTGAATTCAGCGAAGACGCGTGACGCAGTGTCCGTGTCACTTATCCACCACGAGTTGATTCGGACTCTGATCGATACCGGTAGCTGCCCGAGCCGATACGAACTAGCGCAGCGCCTCGACCTGCCGGTTGCCCTAATTGAACAACTGCTTTCCGAGTTAGCCGAGATCCATGGAGTTGTTTTGCACCCTCATGTCTGCGAACCGTGGTTGGTTCACCCTTTTTCCATCACTCCAACGGCCCACTGGGTTGAGGGAGCAGATGGCAATTGGTGGGCTCCATGCATTTGGTGTGCCTTCGGCATCGCGACCCTCGTGCTAAGCGAGACTCGAATCCACACCCGAGTCGGAGCCGAGGCTGAGCCGTTGGTCATCCGGGTCGTTAAGGGTGAGCCTGTCGGTCTGGAGGACGTATGGGTACACTTCGCCATTCCCCCGGCCCGAGCTTGGCAGAACGTTCATCAGCATTGCTCGATGGTGCTCCCCTTTTGTTCGCGGGAAGACATCGCTGCCTGGTGTGATCGACACCGGGTACCGCATGGAGAGGATGTTCCTTTGCATCAGGTCGCCCGGTTGGCACAAGTTTGGTATGGTACGCACGCCGATACGAACTGGCACAAATGGACAATCGCCGAAGCGCAGGAGATTTTCAAGCGGTCAGGACTTCTTTCGCCATTCTGGGACCTTGGAGCGAGGGAAGGTCGATATTGAGCCACTCGATGCCTGGGTCTTGGGCGGGATGAATACTCCATTCCGCCATGACGAATTTCTTCCGCAACTGGGGCGGTAGCTTCGGTATTGCTTTCGTGAACACAATGTCCGAGCGCCGTTTCGACTTTCATCAGTCGGTCGTCGGGGCCAATCTGCAAGCCTCCTCAAGAGCATCACAACCGCGCGTAATCGAAGCCGCAGCGTACGTTCACGTGCGCGGATTTTCCGATGTCGATGCTCAACGAGTTGCATTCACGTCTTCATCTTCTGGCGTTCATGAATTGTTTTCGTCTTGTGGGCATTCTGTGGCTGACTGCGGCTCCGCTCGTGCTTCTGACTAGACTCTTTACAGTCGGGAGTAGCGGCTCTTCCGCTCACTGAATCGGGCGCCGCGCGAACATCGTGGCCTCGCCCACGCTCGTTAAGCGGTGACAGTAAGGACTTTCCCCAGACCGCCACACCCTGCCGGACGCTCGTTCGGGCATCGTGCGCAAAAGCGGCGGCGCCTCGGAGCGGCCGGCCCTATCGGTAAGTCGGACTGATCACCGTCTCCTCGACATGGCGCTCGGCGAACCGCCAGCCATGCCCCGGATCACGCCGGAAGCGGTCGATCATCACTGAGTGCATGGCGATGGCCGGAAGACCTGGCTCCGCCTCGATCACCGACCGGCCTTTCAGAGCCGCCGCCCGCTCGGGCGTGGCCACCCGGATCAACAGGTTGTAGCTCAGCACGGTGATCGTGCCGTCGTCGTTGCCGGTGACGACGTGGCTTAGATGCTGGCGACGCACGCCGACCGTAAGCGGATAATAGGCCTCGTAGAACGCCACCATCTGATCGTGCCCAGTGGCCACACCCTTGGGATGATGGACGGTGAAATCGTCGGTATGCAGGCCTAGCATGGTGTCCAGGTCCCAGACATCGAACGCCATGTTGAGCCGATTGACCAGATCGATCACGTCGCTGCGGTCTTGGGCGCTGACGGTCGCGCCCGGGGTCAAGGAAGTCGGGATCATGTCTCCTCCGGATAGCTGACGGCGAAAGCCGCCACGGCCTGGGCGCAAACCTCGCCCTGACTATTGGTCACCGAGATGTATTCACTCAATGAAATCGACTGAGCCAGTAAGCTCCTCAGTAGCGCCGAAAGTAAAGATTCGAGAGCCACCGAAGGATGAAGGTAATCATTTCTTGACCGTTCCACCATTCGGACCGCTCCTTCCACACGCGCTTTAGCATGGAGACCTCTGGAAGAGCATGGCCCGTCTACATCCCTTCTAGTATGCGGAAGTCCCGTTCGACGCCGCCCTTCATTTCAGCAAGTGCAGCCTGGTAGGCGTCAGATTCATAGGCGGCTTTAGCGAGTTCTACGCTGTCAAACTCTACGATCACCGTCCGTTCCAACCAACCCGCCTCGTGAGCGGCGATGGCCTTACCGCGCGACAGGATACGGCCCCCAGCAGCCTCAGCCGCCGGTCCCGCCAGTGCCGAATAGTTCTTGAGCGCTTCGGAATTCGAGATTGATCGATAGCAGCCGACCCAATACCCTTTTTTCATGTGGTCCCTCTCAATCGCCGCGCTAGTAGCGGTTGCAGGTGAAGCTTTCTTTGTTGTCGTTTGTGCATTCATTTTGTCTCCTTTTGCTTTTCCGTTGAGCGGGATGAATACTCCATTCCGTCGTTTCCTCTTTGATTCATCTAGAGACCGTGCGGTCGCATCTATCGAGCAGGTGCGTCGAAGGAGGGCCGGATTCATTTTGCAGGCGGGCATACATCCCCCGAGGAGCGAACGGCGCACCGCATTGAAAAGAGACCATTAGTAACGATGTGGGGTTTGAAGTGCGATATCGTGCCTTTCCCCTCTATTGCAGCCCTCGGCTGCAGCCCTTCGTAGAATCCCAATCTGTCCTTCCTTCAGAATTTGCGAGAAGAATGGAATAACCCCAACGTAGGGCTCATAAGTAGAAGGCTCGACGACGGTCACGGTATCCAATTGAGCGTTGAGTACTTTGGCAAGAGTGATCGCGGAAGCCAGTCCGTGCCACGCCCCAGGCGACCTCATCGAAGGCCACAACAATCCTCTTGAACATCCCCGGCTCCTAACGGTCAGGTTGATCTTGCAACCGCCGTATTATTCTGGTGACGCGTGAGACCTAGCGGTCGCATTAAGTCGCATCCTGGATCCAACACATACAAAGTCGACGTCGAACTGTTGAACCTTCCTTGGCGAGAAAGCCGCGTGAAACGGTGTAAGGAGTTTTTTTGGACATTCGCGAGACTATTCGGTCTCTCGAGTCAACTGCTCCCGGCTGTTCACTAAAAGAAAACACTGTTGATATATTTGCGGCACGCGACCAGGCGGTCTCATCTGTACACAAAGAGGTAAAATGATGTCAAAAGGCGAGGAAACACGCGAGCGAATTGTGGCCGAAGCAGCGGCGCTGTTTAATCGGCACGGCCTTGAGGGCACGTCCATGTCCGACCTGATGAAGGCTACAGGTCTGGAAAAGGGAGGACTTTACCGCCATTTCTCCAGCAAAGAGGATATTGCGGCTCAAGCTTTCGATTATGCTTGGCAAGCCATATTCGAAGCCAGGATGCATGACGTGGATGCAGTCTCAAACACCGTAGACAAACTCAAGCAATATGTAGCCAACTGTGTAGATCCTCTACTGCCCTCAGTTCCTGGTGGTTGCCCGCTTCTAAACACCGCCATTGATGCAGATGACGGCAATCCAGTGCTGCGCGCCCGCGCCCGTAAGGCGCTGGTCGAGTGGCGCATTCTTCTAGAATCGATCATCAGCACCGGCATAAAGCGGAATGAGATTAAGCAGGGAATCAAGCCCGTCCATTTGGCAACCATTCTTATTTCGTGTCTGGAGGGTGCATTAATGATGAGCCGACTGGAACGCAATCGAGAGGCAGTGCTGATAGCCCGCTCTCATTTGGAGCAATATCTCGAAACGCAAGTGCGACAAAGCACAGATGCAGCAAGAGTTCGGCGCACAAAATAGAAACGATCGGTGGCAGCTTCGATTTCTCTGTCTTTGTACGGTGCTGTTGAGTCCTCGTCCTCCTGTCGTTGTTGAAACGCATTCCAGTGGGACCGGTGTTGCGGTTTCTCAAACTCCAATAAAGCAGATGGTTTGTGTGTTTACCGTATTGAGCAACCGCAACTTCAAGGATAGTTCACCTATGGCCGATGGTCTGTTTACTGGGCAGTACACCGGCTGAGCTCAAGCGATTGAGGTTACAAGCCAGGATCTCGCGGCTGATCACCGAACGGCTACTCGAGAAGCAGGCATTAAAGAGGGCATGCGAGTGCTTTACCATCGGCAAGAAGACTTCGTTAAGCGTTTGCGCTTCGCAACCAGGGGACAGGGATGCAAGTAAAGCGAGTATGAGCGAAATCCACTGGCAACTTTCGAGAAAGCGGGATGTGTTTTCGACACCGCTATTAGAAAAGGCTGTCCTTATGACCATTCCAACCTCTTTGTGACGGTGCTAGAGCTTCAATCGAAGCCCCACTTGCCCGATCTGACCGCTTTCATGTGGCTCAGACTTCTTGCACCCCTATTGCATGCAAGCTTGGCTGGGTCTCTCGTCCCGTGATTCCGGCATTGTCTGTTGACGCCAGATACGGGCTAATTCCAAGAGTTCGAGGCGAGACAACTTATTGAGTTTAGTAAGCGGCTCTCCTGCCTTTGCATTCATTGGGCGCACAATCGTCGCTTCATTTACTCCGGGTCGGATTCTCAGGAAAACGCCTTTCTGTCGTCTCGGCCCAGGAATGGGTGGTGTAGAAGCCATCCGTAGCTCACCATGCGGCTTGATATGTGGGACTGCATAGACAGCGCAATCTCCGTCCTTGAGCAACTCTCGAACCATCTCTTTTACCAATTCAGACTGATTGGCGTGGAACTCAACACCATGAACATTCGGCATTGAAGCACCTCCTCTCTAAATCAATGCCGATCCTAAATCCTAGCCCCTAAAGGAGGCATAAATGGTCCCACCGTCATTTAATGATCGCAAAACTCATAGCCAAAATAGGCATGGGTGATCAGATACCGTGGCTCGGAAGCATCATCC
>DASXLY010000168.1:0-1989 GCA_036495975.1 Occallatibacter sp.
ACACATAAAGCGAGGAACGGAAGATCAGACAACCACAATTCACTTTGTGAGTGGAGCAGGAAACGTGATGACCGTCAGAGAAACCCCCGAGCAAATATTCCGGATAATAGTAAAAGATAAAGGATAGGGAGTAAGTCATCATGAGATGCATGGCACCACGTGCAGTAAGCCTGTGCATGGCCTTTGGCACGGGCAGCGCGCTGGCGCACCCGCAGGGGTAGGGCGACGAGCTGCGCCTTCCCTTGGGGAGGGCAGGGGCAGGGGCAGCGCCTTGCGCACCCGCACCCGCAGCTGTAGGGCTTGGCGCAACGACTTACGGGCCGCGCAGGAGGCCACGCAGGAGGCCGCTGGTGCGGGAAAAGGTCGGAGGGTAGCCCTTTGCCGCTCGACGCGGTTCTAAGCACTGCAAGGCCTGTTTGCGGCGGTCTGGAGCCGAGTCCATCGCCTTTCAATTACCCACAATTGTTGACCCCGCGAGTGCACCAAACTCAATATCTGAGAGGCGCGACAGTCCGCGCCACATGACGATATTTCCAGGGACTGGATCGTTGGCGCGGGCGAGATAGCCACCGAGCCTGGCGATTTTGATGATGTAGCGCGAGATGGACTTGTGGCTCTTTGGTTCGCTTTTGTCCGGAACGAGATGGTCGAGCAGACGTATCTCGGTATCGGTCAATGCGAGATTGGGCGGCGCGTTGGGGGCGGCACGATTTAACATCGTCAGCCAAAATATGCGCCAACTGACAATACAGAATACAGAGATCAGATTGACAAGGCGCTCAGCAGTCCGAAGCTTAGACTCTTCTGCTTTGCAGCCAGACTTCAGAACCTTGTGAAACACCTCGATTTTCCAGCGCAGCGCATACCACTGCAGTTTTTCTTTGGCGTCCTTGAGCGATCGAACTGGTAGATCGGTGATCAGCTTCCAGTCGATAAGCTTCCTGTTCTTCTTCGGCTTGCCACGCTCTTTTGCATGAACCACGGTCAGATCCAGGGCTGGATATTGCTTCTGTTTGCCGATCGGTGGAAGGAGGTGAAGCCTCTCAAACTTGATGTCGAGCTCGGCAATGTCGGGATTGCCCTGGGCATCCCGAACCTCGACGCGGTACCGGCCCTTGATCTCAGCCTTGGCCATGTCAGCGGCCACCGTGTGCTTCCCATCGCCCGCGAGCCGATCCACACAGGTCCGCACTAGAAAATGGGTGCCGATCTCTTTTGCTGTGCAGAAGAGCTCATAAATGTCGCTCTCGCGGTCGCCGATATGCACGCACCGCCCCGGGTTCCCCAGCGTTGCAGTGGACTGCCTCAGGTTCTGCAGCCAGCGGATGCTCTCCTTATGCTCTATTGGAACGCGCGTTGGGTTGATCTTCTTCTTCAGCGCTGCCGTTCCTTTGAATTTCTGCCTGTTCCAGAATTTGATAGCGGCTAATCCGAGGGGCAGGCCTTCCGTTGTTACCGCGAGACTTGAATGCATCAGAATTCCGCACACCGTGTGTGGTTGGGGGCGACGGCCTTTACCGCTCCGGCCGTGGGTGATGGTAATGATCCCAATCTCGTCTGGGCTTTCCCGGTGAAACGAAAACTCTGTCGTATCGTGCAACACCAAGATGGGGCCTTGGGTCGCAATGAATCGATCCTTCGTTGCCTGGAAATGCCCAGCCAGAATGTCGGCTTCATTCACGCGTTCGTTCGAGAAGAAGCGATATGCTGCTTTGGTGTTCGCCCAATCCTGGCAAGCCATGGGAACGCTCTCGCCGACCGCATCGCCAATCTGCTCTAACAAGCAGTGAAGCCTTTTGCCGAGCCGAACGTCAGCAAATTGGCAAGCCGCAATCTCTCGATCGATCCAGCTGGTGGCCTCGACGCCGCGACCACGGCGGTCTTCTCTCAATATCACAAAGCACCCTCCAAAGTGATTCGGGTGCTCGACAAGGAATCACAGCCGATTCGTCGGGTGCAAGCCGGGCTCCGGTCGCCGCGACCAAACAC
>DASXLY010000169.1:0-1568 GCA_036495975.1 Occallatibacter sp.
CGATGAGTTCAAGAGTTTGGTCGAACAAGTGAGTCATCGTCGGGGCTGCGGGACGTGTCCAGAGACGGTCAAAGATCAGCCACATTGCAAGCAGCCCCAGAAAGATTCCAAAGACCCGGTCCCGCACCTGGGTGAGACCGACGTTGTAGCGTGGGTCGCTGAGGTGGACCAGATCATAGGAAAGCGCCATCTGACGACCGGCATACGCGATACGCGGTGAGGAAGTGAAGACCCAGCTCGCACAGAAGATCGCTCCCGCCAATGCCAGCGTGAATCCGCCAATCGACTGCGTGCGAGGCAAAATGAAAATCTGTGCCACAAAGGCAAGGACCCCGCCCGCCATCGCGCCGAAGAAGCGAAGCATCTGCTTCTGTCGAGATGCTCCCGCACTCGAAAGTGCCGTCACAATACAGGTCGTGAGTGCGGCAGAGAGTCCCGGCCAGTCGACAGCCCAGTAAAAGACATAGCAGCAAATTGCTGCCGGAGAAACACGCAGGGCGAAGCGGAGGATTTCGGGGTCCGTGAGAGCGCCGGGCCGAAGCAGGCCCTTCGGTCTCTGCTTTTCTTCAGGGACACGTTGAGCGATCAGATGGCTGGAATAGATCTCTGTAAGGATGGCCACCGAATATTCAAGCCTGTACACGGGAGAATGGCGTAATTCCCCAGGCTGCGGAGACGGTAAAGATCGCAGCTCCGGTACCCGGCCTGCAAGGAATTCCTCGCGTAGCTGGTCTATGGCATTCACTAGCTCGCGGAGCCGCTCCCGCTGATGCGGCACTGGTTGGCTGGGCACATCCACCAGACCACGGGTGAAGTCCACCATATTGCCAATGAGGGAGATAGCGGAGGCCTGCTCATCATGAACCCTTCGCGAGTAGTGAAGCCCGAGTAAGGTGTGACGCAGTCGTCCGGTGCCGACCATGGAATACTGCCTCAACCGTCGCTGAAGTAACGGACCTGGTATGCGGCCTTCGGAGATCACTTCAAGACAGTCGCGCACAGCGGAAAGCCTCGTATGAAGGCCGCGCCGCACTCCGTTCGTCTCCTTGTCGATGTCCAGGACATACTGAACGGCGAGAAATGTCGCGATCCCGATGAGGAAACTCAACAGGATATAGAGGATTGTCTCGAAGCGAAGTTCGGCAGAGATCCTAGCATCGAGAACATCGATCCCTGTACCCGCATAGAGTCCGAAACTTGTTGCTGCTGCAGCATCCTCCCCTGCTTCAATCAACCAGGCAGCGAGGAACAGCGTGCAGGCTACCCAGAGGAAGTGCAATACGGGGGAGCCAAGCACGAAGACTGCACCACATAACAGCCATAGGGCAGCAAAGAAAAGGAACAGCGTACAGCTTTTCGCCGCACGAAAACTTGCCGCCGGCGTGTCTTTCATTAACAAGAGCGGATAGTAGACACCGAGCACTGCGCTCGGCAGCCGAAAAGTCAGAACCAGGATGGCTGCCACGACGGTCGCGACGGTGTAGTGGATCACTTTGGTAAGGCGCCCTGGATAAGGTTCGAGTTCATTGCGCACAAGGCGCCAGAGCCCCGATCGATAAGACCGCCGG
>DASXLY010000170.1:0-2290 GCA_036495975.1 Occallatibacter sp.
CGGGCATGCATCGCTGCAACTTGATCTCGAAGATCTTTGGACCGATCAGAAACGTGTCGGTACCGAGCCCATCTGCGGCCTCCATCATGTCGATGAAAAATACCTTCTCGATGTCGGAGTCTTGATCCATCAAGAAGATCAACTCGCACGCTTGAGCCAACAATAGCTCCGCTCCTCGGTTGTAAGCGCCGGCGAGTCCGCCCTGGTTGCGGTTGAAGATCACCTGTATGCCTTGGCCGGCCAGACGCTCGTGCAGGCGCACATTCGCCTCAGGAGAGTTGTCGACTGCGATGACGTTCGGACAGGCCGTGCGGGCCTCTACGAGATTTTCCAGGAAGTCCTCTGAGGGATTGTAGAGAACGAAAATGAGGCCAAGGCGTTTCATATCGTGTTCGCCCGAACCTTGGGCATATTGTCGGTGGGGCTCAGTTGGTGCTTTGCCGCCATCTCGATGCAGGTGCGTAGTATCGTCATAGCCCGTTGCTCGATGGCAAATGCCTCCACACGAGCCAGAGAATGCTCGTCAGAGACGATCGCGAACTCAAGTTGCCCGCCAAAGCTTGAGACAACGACAGTATTGGCCGGCGTGGGCGATACCATGACCAACGGGCTGTAGACCTTTTCGAGTCGGAAGCTTCGGAACTGCTGCGGCAGATCTATCTGCCCCATATTCGACAACGTCAGATGGCGCACTGCGGGGGCTTCGTCGAAATATGCCACGAACTTGGCGTAGTCGCGGTGCAGTCCTTCCAGACCGACCAGATAGCAATAGAGATCGGCGCCCATATGCTCAATCCGACGATTCAGATCCGTCTTCGTGACCCGTGCCCGCGACCAGAACCCATCGACGGACATGTTTTGTAGCGGCGGCAGGCGCTTCATTCCGAGCGCAACGCTAGGTGCGATTCCGAACATCGCATCGCCACGAAGCCCGGGTAAAAACCTGCGCGCATTCACCATCGTGTAGGTCTTGCTGAGTGACTGGGGCCCGAGCACATCGCGAAATGCCTGCATGAAAGCCATGCTCACGGCAGCAAGCACCGTGACGTTTTCCGCACGGCACCGCTGGGTCAGCGCCTCCATCGTCCCCTCCCCGATATTCCAGCGATGGAAGTACATCCGCTCGGCGGAGATGCGGGGGCCGGCGCGCTTGCGTTTGCTGCGCCGCTTCAGCGAAAGAGCCAGCCTGAGTACACCTATCTTCCATCGCACACGGTATCGAAAGCGTTGGCTCTGCAGCAGACCCGCGGGTACGATATCTTCCACTCCACCGAGCGCATCGTAGGATCCAAGATCATGATCTGGTTGGTCGTAGGCAGTTAGACACTCGCGAAGAAGATTGATGCCTGCGATGCCGTCACAGATGGAATGATGAGCTACCAATATAAACTCATGAACTTTTTCGCCGCGCAGCCACACCAACCTTACTAGCGGCTCGAGGGTGGCATCGAACGGCGCGACCCATTCCTTCCGCACTTCGGTCTGCCAGTCGTTTTCGCCGCCGCGCTCAACGATGCGCAAGGAGATCGGAGCAGGTTCATCCTGCAGGGCAAACCAAGGCCGGTCGGCGGTACAGTTGATCACACAACGCAGCAGTGGATGCTTCTTCTGCACGAGAGCTAATGCATGACGTAACCGGGACTCCTCTATCTCACCGGCTAGCTTGACGGGAAATACGCTGGTAAAGGGTGTTCGTCCATCGCGATACATGGTTCGTTCCGGCAACAGCAATGGTCGTGCTCTCCTGCGATCTTTCGCGACGGATCCACTGCGGGCTTCGCTCTCATGCTTGGTTCCATTCATGAAGCCTCCATATCACCCTGAGGCGCCTTCTCCAGGAAGAAAGGAGAATCCGCGCGAACGCTGCGACGTTCTTAAAGAGTTTCATGCCGTAGTCCTGGCGAACGGTCCAGCTACAGCCTCCGGCGCATCATCTGGAAGTAGATTCCATGTGCGCAAATGGCGGAGAGCTTCGCCAATACTGTCCTCGGCGCGTACGGCGCGGCCCAGTGCCGCTGCCGCCTTGATCATCGCCGGCTGCTGTGTGGTCGAGAGCGCTGAGGCCAGCACAGCAGAGGTCAAGCTCTTCCGCTCGAGTGCCGGCGGGGCAACACCCTTACGATTCAGGCGATTCGCCCAGAATGGTTGGTCGCCGAAGAACGGCACGATCACCGATGGTATCCCTGCACGCACGGCAGCGGCAGTAGTGCCGGCGCCGCCGTGATGGACGGCAGCCGACATATGCGGAAACAGCCAGTCGTGCGGCGCATGGCGCAAGACAAAAATCTGT
>DASXLY010000171.1:0-2990 GCA_036495975.1 Occallatibacter sp.
CCAGGGTGTGGCAGCCACAGTGCATCCAGCGGTGCATATCTACTACTCGCCGGAGGTGTCGAACTGGCTTGTGAACGGGCGCAAGGGGGAGATTCCAGATGGCGCGGTGATCATCAAGGAGCAGTTCTCTCCGATTCCGGCGGCACGATATCACGGTATTGCCGAGAAGGATCTGGGGTGTTCGAACGACTGGACCATCATGATCAAGAACTCGAAAGCGTCATTTGACGGATGGTTCTGGGCCGAAGTGTGGAACGGGAGCAAGCCGTCGAACTCGATGAATTTCGACAATCCATTTCAGTACCCGAACGCGGGATATGGATTGGTGTGTTTGCGATGCCATTCGTCAGCCGAGAAGGAGGGTACGTTTGCGTCGCTAAACAACATCGAGGGCGCGCCGGGATGGCCGCTCCAATATCGGGTGGATGACAGCTGGAGGAGCCAGGAAGCTCCCCTGCCGCCGAAGACATGCGGGGCTGGCACTTCTACCTTCATCGACATGCTGGAGAGCCGGGCAGCGCTTATAACGGAGCAGCCACGACAGGAACAACAGGAGACGATTCCACCTCTGCTCTTTCCTGAGCACCAGAAGAATGCGGCGATCCAGGAGGATTTGCGGACGATGCCGCTGGTGAAGCTGCGACGCGCGCTGCCGTCGAATCTTCAGAAGCTGCCGCCTGAGCCGCTGGATACGGTGATGTCGCCGCCGAAGCCTCCAGCAGGAACGCCAGTGAACAATTCGCCAGGGTTTGTGACATCGTCGCAGTGTACGGGATGCCATAGCGGGCTGACCGGAGCGGGGTTGGGTCCAACGATGATACTGGCCGAGAAGACGTCGCCGACGCTCACATTGCAGACGCTGCCTCCAGTCAACGTGTCCCCCTATGGCGAGTGGCGGTGGAGCCCGATGGGATTGGCAGGACGCGACCCGGTCTTCTATTCGCAGTTGGACAGCGAACTGGCGTACCTGAAAGAACACTCGAAGCAACAAGGAGTGATCGACACCTGCACGCAGTGTCACAACGCGATGGGCAAGAGAACGTTCGCCGCAGAGCATCCGCACGACGAGTATAAGCTTGCGTTTGTCTATGACACGGATGCGCATAGCGATGGCTTCAAGTATGGAGGGCTCGCGCGGGACGGGATCAGCTGCGAGGTGTGCCATCGGATGCTGGCACCGAAGGATCCAAGCTTGCCATATTTTCTGGAACACCAGATCAACGGTGTGTTTGACGTGAGTCCGCAGGACGAACTTCATGGACCATTTGAGGACAACGAGATTACAACCTACCCGATGCTGACCGGCATTAATGTAAAGCCGAAGCACGATGCGTACATCCGGTCGTCGCAGATGTGTGGGACGTGCCATACGATTCTGCTGCCGGTGTTAGACAACCCGGATCGAGAAAAGAAGTCGGTCGAACAAGCGACGTATCCGGAATGGCTGAACAGCGATTATCGCAACGAGTATGGATCAGTAGGCGCGACGCCTAAGAGTTGCCAGGACTGCCACATGCCGAGTGGCTACGAGAATGCAAAAATGGGCGTGAACGTGGCCCAAATCCAGGACAAGATTGCGATTGTGCAGGACGGAACCTATCCCGCGGCGGACCATCTGGCCAAGCCGGACGATTTGAATGTGCGCTATCGCGAGACAGGGTTCACGCGGCATGAGCTTCTCGGGATGAATGGATTTCTGCTGCAGATGTTCCTGAAGCCGATGAACAGCATGGGCAACAACGAGGCGCTTGGGGTTCGGCTCAGCGATTACATGTCGGGGCTGACGACGGATCTGCAAGCGGCTTCGGACAACGTGGTGCAGCAGGTACGGGCGATCACGGCAACCGTGGAGATTTCGAAATGGGAGGTGCAGAACAACACGCTGGTGGTGGAAGTGACCGTGACGAACAAGGCCGGGCATCGATTCCCGAGCGGCGTGGGGTTCCGGAGAGCATTTCTCAATCTGGAGGCGACTGCGAATGGGAAGCCATTCTTCAGTTCGGGGGCGACGAACGACAAGGGGCAGATTACGAACTTCGCCGGGCAGGTGCTGCCAACCGAGTCTTTCCAGAATGGCGCCTATCAACCGCACTTCAGCCAGTCGAATCCGATCCGGGCAAGCGACCAGGTGCAGATTTACGAAGAGCTCACGCAGAATGCCGATCACCAATTCACAACAAGCTTTACGCGGCGCGATTACCACATTAAAGACAACCGGTTGCTGCCGATCGGCTGGTCGCTGCATGGACCAAAAGACCTCAGAATTCCAGAACGGTATCTGGATGCCACACGGCCGTTCGGCGGTGCGCTAAAAGATCCGGTGTACTTGGCAGGCAAGGGACAGTCGATTGTGCGGTATGAGATTCCGTTGCCAGCAGGAGCGAATGCGGAGAATGTGCATACGACGGTGAGTTTGTATTCGCAGACACTGCCTCCGTATTTCCTAGCGGATCGAAAACAGACGAAGACACCGGCGACGGGAAGGCTGGACTTTCTGGCGGAGTCTCTGGGAACACTAGACGGGACGGATTACGCGAATTGGAAGCTGCTGATTGGCTCTGCGACCAAGTAACGTGGGATTTATTTATCAGAATGCCGAAGTCTACAGAAGGTAGACCGATATTTCCCCGACCTGGATCGAAGCATGAGGTGCAATCGGTACGCTCAGCTTTGACTTGCTGAGTACAGCGCTCGGTTTCAGCCTACGTGTTAACTGTTAGATATTCACTGCAAAACCGAAGGGCGGCGCCAACTTTGCGGCGGCGCCCTCCATCACCTACTTGCCCTGGATCAGTAGGCCCAGCGGGGCGAGTGGACCTACCGGCCAAAATTGATATTTCGCAAAGCCCCCAGCTACGAGAGGCATTGCATCGACTGTCGCTTTGACTTCTTCGACCGAGTCAGCCGTCATGAGGAAAATCGGCCCGGTGTCCGCGCGGAACCAAAACTGCTCGATCTTGCCATCGAGATATAGCTTGAGCGTGTGAGGT
>DASXLY010000172.1:0-2867 GCA_036495975.1 Occallatibacter sp.
GACCGCCTTGCTGGTCGCCCTGCGCGGCATGCAGCACTCTCTGCACGCGCCAATGGGCTTTCGGCCGCAGGGCGTGTTGCTGGCTTCCTCCGATATGCTGATGGCCGGCTACTCCAATGACGCCGCTCTCCCGCTGCAGAAACGCATGCTGAATGAAGCGCTCGCCACCCCTGGCGTTACCGCTGCAGGCACCATCAATACCCCGCCGCTCAGCTGAAGCTGCAGCACCACCGGCATCTACCGCGACGGCACCACGGAGTTCGGCCGCTCACATAATGCGCTCGGGGCACGTTTCTACGTTATTTCGCCCGGCTACCTGCAGGCGGCCGAGACACACCTGATGGCCGGCCGCGACATCACCTGGCAGGATGATGCGAAATCTCCCAAAGTCGCCGTGATCAATCAGACGTTCGCGCACCAACTCTTCGGCAACGCATCCGCCATCGGTCAGCATTTCATGACCGGAAAAGACGACCGGTACGAGATCGTTGGCATAGTGGAGAACGGAAAGTACGACTCACTCACCGAAGGTCCCAGCGCTGCGGTCTTCTATCCCCTGGCGCAGGACACCAACAGCAGAACAACGCTGGTGGTGCGATCGCAATTGCCGCCGGCTGACACGGCGAAGGAGATGGACCACATTCTCACCAGCATCGATCCCGCGCTGCCCATCTCGATATCGAGATGGCCCAATTCGCTGAGCCTCGTACTGTTCCCGGCGCGCATCGCCGCAGCAATCCTGGGCGTCATGGGCCTGCTGGCGGCCATGCTCGCCATCACCGGCATCTTCGGCATGGCCGCCTATAGCGTCAGTAAGCGCATGCGTGAACTGGGCATCCGCGTGGCGTTAGGTGCGCAGCGCGCGCAACTTGTACGTTCGGCGCTGGGGCGTCCTTTGCTGCTTCTTGCCTCCGGCTCGATTGCGGGCCTTGCGCTGGGAATACTGGTCAGCCGGCTTCTTGCGCAGATTGTCTACCAGGCGACCTCGCGCGACCCGCTGGTGCTGGCCGGCGTGATCGCGACGATGACGGTAGTCGGGCTTGTCGCAACTTGGATTCCCGCGCGGCATGCGCTCAGCGTCAATCCGGCGCGGTTGCTGCGCGAGGAGTGAACTAAGGAGTAGTTGCCATTCCGCTTTCGCCGATTCAATGCTTTCATTGCGACAGGGATAAGTTTTTCGAAGCAGTGGGAACGCGCGTTCCTTGCCCACGGGGCCGATCACTCGCCCTTTCGCGCCTTCCCGACTCGTTCTGTGTAGATCTGCTTCCTCTTATTTCTTTCTTCGGAATCATCGCCAAGGATTACCCCACTGCGCAGTCGAAGAGCTTGCAATTGCGAGGGCCGGCGGTAGCGAGCGGCCAAAGAGTGTTTGCATTTCTCATCAATTCTGCTGATTCTCATCTACTTCTGAAAAGTACAAGGATGAGAAGGCGGAGGAGGAGGAAATACGTATTGCCATTGCATTCTTCATTATCGTTATCCCCGGATAGTGGACTTCTGTATGGCATACCTGATCTCGGTCCGGTCGCCTCTGCTAGGGTCGGATGCAGCGGCGGCCGGTTGCGCGATGGTGGCCTTTCGCGATCGCTTGAACTTGACTTCGGTGTGCTGCGGCGCGCATATATGGATACGCCATATGTGGGAGCGAGGGATGACATCAGAAGTTGAGTGGAAGAAGGTCAGTGCGGAGCTTTTGATCCTGTCTCTCGTCGAGGCCCGGCCACGACACGGCTACGAGATTTCCAAACTCATCGAGCAACGCTCGGGAGGGGCCGTCCGCTTCTATGTCGCCTCCCTCTATCCATTGCTTTATCGCCTAGAGAAACGCAGGTGGATTCAGGGCCGATGGGTAGAAAAGAGCGGGCAGCGCCGCCGCCGTTATTACCGCCTGACAGCCGAGGGCCAAAAGGTTTTGGCCTCACAGCGCCGTGGCTGGAAAACATTCGTGGAAGCAGTCAACCGGATTACGGAGGCGGAACATGCCTGACTGGAGAAAGGAAATTGCTAGGCGGCTCTCGTCTCTCAGGCTGGAACCAACTCGCGAAATCGAGATCATTGAGGAATTGTCGCAGCATCTGGAGGACCGCTACGACGACTTGATCTCCGGCGGAGCTACGGAGGAAGACGCCCGCCGCGATGTGCTGATGGAACTCAATAACGAGAACCTGCTGACGCAAGGGCTACTCGAGACGATGCTCGAGGCGCGGCAAGAACCAGCGGCGCCTCGAAACAGTGGTCGCAGCAACGTCTTCGCGAACTTCTGGCAAGACCTGCGGTACGCGCTCCGGCAGTTCCAGCGCAACCCTGGTTTCGCTCTGGTTGCGATCATCACTCTCGCGCTTGGCATTGGGGCCAGCACGGCGATTTTCAGCGTCATAGACAACGTGTTGCTCGAGCCATTTCCCTATAAAGATGCCAGACGCATCATATTTCCGCGCATTCATGCCGCTACACAAGGTCCTGATGAGGGGCGCCAGGGATACAGTTCGGATGAGTTTCTGGAACTTGCCAGGCAGAACCATTCATTCGAGAGCGTTATCGGCACCACCGACGATCCCGTACTTTACAAACATGGCGCCGGCGTCGAATGGCTCTACGGAGCCGATATGACTCCGGGCTCATTTGAATTCTTCGGTATGCCTGCACTGTACGGGCGGGTCCTACAACTAGCAGACTACAAGCCGGGAGCGCCGCCGGTATTCGTGCTGCGATACAAAACTTGGAAGGCGCGCTTCAACGGCGATCCAAACGTGCTGAACAAGGTTTTCGTGCTGAATGGCACGGCGCGCACTCTGGTCGGAATCATGCCGCCACGCTTCGGCTGGTATGACGCCGATCTGTGGATTCCCAAAACGCCACGTGCGGGA
>DASXLY010000173.1:0-1945 GCA_036495975.1 Occallatibacter sp.
GACGCCGACCGGATCGCGGTGGTGATCGACGGCGAGATCGTCGAGCTCGGCTCACACCACGAGCTCGTCGCCCAGGATGGCGAGTACGCCGCCCACCGGTTGCCCCACGTTGTTAGCAGTCCGCATGTAACCGAAACGCAGTTCGTTGATCGACGTGGAACTGAGGGTGGTCGTCAGTCCGAAGGTCGCAAGCTGTGCGCGTCCCATTGAGATCGCATTGAATCCAGGCACGTTGGCGCCGCCCTGTCCGGTCGGATAGGGGTTATCCATCCGGTAATCGTCGGAAAAGTAATAGGCGGACAGTGCGCCCCACCTTGTGTTGCCGTCGGCTCTCAATGCCCCCTTATCGTCACGCAGGTTCTGGTTGTAGGCCGAAGTCGAGAATGTATTGACGCCCTGGTTTGGCTCGGGGATGAATGGCAGCAGCGCTTTGGCTGGCGTCGACCAGGCGCGGGCCGGAATGCGGGCCCCGGGTAGCACACATTGCGCGGAGCTCACGCACCCAGTCGTGTAATAGGGTTCGCCCGGTTGGACTGTGTAGCCAAGTTTCCGCGAAAGCAGATCGGCCCAATACGGACCGCTGACTCTGCCGGACAATAAACTAGTGTAGTGCGGCGATTAGATTAACCATTATTCAATGCTTTGCGAGCGCGCTTGACCTTTTCAAGAATATCGGAGGCCTTGGCGGTCCAAACGAATGGTTTGGGGTTCTCGTTGTGATGATCGATGTAGTTGCCGATGGCCATAATCAGCTCCTCGACATCGCGGAAAACACCACGGCGAATCTGCTTCGCCGTGAGATCGCGGAAGAAGCGTTCCACCATATTGAGCCAGGAACTGCTGGTCGGCGTGAAGTAGATGTGAAATCGTTGGTGTCGGGCCAACCACTTCTGCACTTTGGGATGCTTGTGGGTGGCATAGTTGTCAGCAATCAGGTGGATCTCCTGACCCGTGGGTGTAACGTCCTCGATCACCTTTAGGAATTTCAGCCACTCTTGATGACGATGCCGATCGTCGCACATGCTGATGACGGTTCCGTCGAGAGTGTTCAGGGCGGCGAACAGTGTGGCGGTTCCGTTGCGCTTGTAATCGTGTGTCATGGTGCCGCAGTGACCCTTCTTAAGCGGTAAGCCGGGTTGCGTCCGGTCCAGAGCCTGAATTTGGCTCTTCTCATCGGCGCAGAGCACAATGGCATGCTCCGGCGGGTTGAGATAAAGGCCCACAATGGCCTCCAACTTTTCCGCAAAAGCCGGATCGTTGCTGACTTTGAAGGAGCGCGACAAGTGTGGCTTGAGGCCATGTTTGTGCCAGATCCGCCGGACGCTCTTTTCGCTTAGACCGGCGACCTTCGCCATCGTCCGAGTGCTCCAGTGCGTTGCGTTGGCGGGCTTCTCCATGGTCGTCTTGCGAATCACTTCCTGAATCTTCGATGCAGTGATGGTCGGCGTGCGGCCGGGACGGGGAGCATCCTTTTCCAGCCCGGCCAGCCCAGATTTCAAGAAGCGCTTTCGCCACCGAGCTGCCTTTTGATTGCTGATCCCGATTTCCGCAGCAATTTCGAGGTCCTGTTTGCCGGCTGCCGCCAACAAGATAACCCGCGCACGTTCCACTTGTCTGGCTGGCAAAGACCTGCCGCGCGACCATTGCTGCAAGGTTTGCTGCTGTTCGGAGGTCAATACGATTTGTGGCGCAACGCGCATGCGAACGTCTCCTGATTATAGAGACGCTGTCATGCTGATATTTGTTACTATTTAGGCCGCACTACACTAGTGCCGTTCCAACTTGTTTTGCCACGTGACGGCCAAGCTTGGACCTACACCGCCAGTCCAATACCGCTGTAGCCAAATGATGGGAGTACTTGGTACGGCACCAGGGCATCCGAGTTCGAGCATCTTCGACCCGCGCTGCTTGCAGATCGAGATCGGGCCAAAACGGGGGCTGGGCT
>DASXLY010000174.1:0-9310 GCA_036495975.1 Occallatibacter sp.
TGCGCGATCTCCACTCCAGTTCCGCCCCAGGTTCCATCCAGCTTCAAGACAACCGGGAATTCGGAGCATCGGTAAATAAGCTCTTCTTTCGAGGCCAGAGTCGAAGTGAAAGGAACTCGGATACCGAGTTCCGACGCGGCCTGCAGCGTTTCGGCGCGACTGCGGATGGTCGAATACATCTCCGGCGCACCCAGTGAGTACTCGATCAGCGGCCTGAGAGCCGGGATACTGGCGTGCAAACTGTGCAGCTGCCAAACCACGCCGTCATCGGAGGGTGCAATGATGTCGGGGCAGGAATCTTCGATGACCGCTTTCAAGGTATGTGCTCTATAGGGATAGAGGTTTTCAATCCCCTTCACGAGCCTTAGAGCGTGCCCAGGCGGGCAGACACCAGAAACCCTGCATCCATGCCGGATGAGAGCTGTTGCCAAGCGGGCAGACGACGGCCACCATACGGTTGCACCGAGCAGCACCCTAGGTCGAACAGTGTTTTTCAAAACCTCCTTGTAACTTCTTAGCAACAATTTGTCATTGCTCATATACGACTAAAGAAGCATCATGTAGCCAATATCTCCGTGATAGTAAACTGTCACGACTTTATAAGACACTGGAAAGCGCGGTTCACTACGGTATTACCGCGCAATGTGGATCCAGTCTGGAGCATATCTTGACTCTTCCCATATCTGACGTTGCCATCATTGGGGCTGGTCCATATGGCTTGTCTATTGCGGCGCACCTGCGCGAGAGCAGGTTGCGTTTCCGCATCTTTGGAACTCCGATGGAGAGCTGGCGTCAGCATATGCCCAGGGGCATGCTTCTCAAATCGGAGGGCTTTGCCTCGAATCTTCACGATCCGGAAGAGGCATTTATCCTCGGACAATACTGCGCGGAAAACAATCTGCCCTATGCTGATGTGGGATTGCCGGTGCCCTGCGAAACTTTTGCTGCCTATGGCCTGGAGTTCCAGAAGCGACTCGTGCCGACATTGGAGGAGACGAACATCACGTCAGTCAAATGCGCCTCTGAAGGTTTTGAGCTGCAGACTGCCGATGGAGAAACAGTGCACGCACGACAGGTGGTCGTCGCTACCGGTATTACTCATTTCGCGTACCTGCCGCTACTGTTGGCGGACCTGCCAGGAGACCGGGTGAGCCATAGTTCGCAACATCCCGATCTGAGCACCTTTCGTGGGCAGAAGCTGGCAGTGATTGGTGGAGGCTCCTCTGCCGTGGATATTGCTGCGCTGCTGAACGAGCATGGGGCGGGAGTTCACCTTGTGGCCCGTCGCCAGACTATCGTGTTCCATCAGCGATCGGAGGAGCCCCGTCCGCTTCTTCAGCAGATAAAGCAACCCCGATCAGGCCTCGGCCTGGGTTGGAAATCCAGATTCTGCACTGATGCGCCTCTCATTTTCTACCACCTGCCGCAAAAGTTGCGCTTTCTGTCGGTCAAGCTTCTTCTTGGACCCTCCGCTGGATGGTTCGTTCGTGACAAGGTTGTCGGCCGCTTTCCTATGCACCTTGGGACGACACTCACCGCAGCCACAGTGGAGAACGGCAAAGTCATTCTCAATTTCATTGAGAGTGACGGCAGCTATGCGGAGTTGGAGGTCGACCACGTGATCGGTGCAACAGGTTTCCGCGTTGCAATCTCAAGATTGAAATTCCTGGACGAGGATCTGCGGCAACGGATCCGGGCCGTAGAAGACACCCCGGTTCTTTCCCGGAATTTCGAATCCTCCGTGAGAGGTCTCTACCTGGTTGGCTTAGCTTCTGCCAATTGTTTTGGTCCGCTGGCCAGATTCGCTCATGGTGCGAAGTTTACTTCGAAGCGTCTCGTTAGACATCTGACTGCAGCAGTCTAGAGTTTCTTGACAGCCCTCACGTTTCCGATGGAGTTGCGCGGAGTCGGGCCGGTCAACAAATTGTTGCAGTTTAGCGAACGAATGTTCCATTTTGTGGGCCAAAATAACAGCAGATCGCTAGGGTTCTGGTGCAGACTCTGTCAGCGCATGTGATCGACGATGAGTGATAGCTCGATGTGAAGCTGCGTAAGCATCCAGTGTGATGACTCGCGGTGTTCCATGCTTCTTGATTACCTTACTGAAGAAGCGTTTCGCCGCAGCAACATCGCGTCGTTCACTCAACAGAAAGTCTACGGTTCGACCCAATCTGTCAACTGCTCATACAACTAGGTCCAGTGTCCCTTCACTTTGATATCGGTTTCATCGCAGAGCCATGACTTTCCTACTGACCGAGAGTACTGGCTCCAGCGCTTCTCGAACTCAGGGACCGTTGTATCCAGCGCAGAATCGCAGTTGTGTTCCAATGCAATTCCGCGTTCGGCCATCATTTGGACTAGATCCCTCGAACTCAGTTTCTGTCTGAGATACCAACGAACCAAAGCACAATCATTTCCCAATCGAAATGCCGCCCTTTGAACAAATCCAACGCTCTCATCTCGCATCATTATCGTCGACCTTAAACTTGAAGAATTTGCACCGGAGCCCGCGCATTCTGGTGAAGCTCATCAGGTCGTTGATTCTTGACCTAATTTATGGTGATTACTCTCTAATCTGTGAAAACACAATTTTACTAAGGCACAACGAAATGAGTTGAACGTGATCTGAACTACTTCAAGACGGCACTATTTTGCGAAGTAGAAAACCTTTTTTGCTATAATGTCATCGCATTCTGTCACTAACACTTCGTTCGTGCTGCTCCATTTGGGCACACGTGGGTAACTGCTGAAAAAGTCCCTCCTATCCTACCTACGCCGTATCGGAGTCTACTCGCTGGGCTCAATGCCGTTACTGCTTTGAAGATCGAAAACAGTGGTCTCAGGCTATTTGTGGAAGATGGCAGCAAGCCTCGGATTGAAACCGCGTCGCCGGACCATTCATCCCCGTTGTTTCGACAATTGCAGTTAGTTGGTTTTGAGGAAAAATCATATGAAGGTCAAATCGAAGTCTGAAGATACTGACCTGACTCACCTTGTTCTGCGTACCCAGTTATTCTCTGAAGAACAACCTTTTCCCAGTATTGCGGCGACTCAAGAGGGGGAAGGAAGAGTCGAGAGTTCACAAAATCCGATGGGATCCCAGTCAAAACATCGGCGGAAAGTCTTTATAGACGGCCAGAATGGCAATAGTGCGGTTGAACCAAGACCACTGCGGCTGCTGATTTCAGATCGAACAGCGTTGGGCTGCGAACTCATGCTTCTTGGTCTTAGTCGGCGTCGAAACCTGATCGGCAGCGTGGCGTGCGCCACCAGTAGCGCTGAGATAGAGCAGGTCGCCCGCACGCAACAGCCAGAGGTTGCACTAATCAGCGCGGGTTTGAGCGATGGCCCGTTAGCCGGTTTCCGGGTATTGCCCACCTTGCAGAGTATTCTGCCGAAGTGCCCCGTCATTATGCTGCTCGACGGTAACGACGAGGAGTTGGCGATAGATGCGTTTCGCGCCCACGCCCGCGGCGTTTTCTATCGTGCGGACCCTATGGAACAGCTCGTCAAGTGTATCTGCCGGGTGCGCCAGGGACAGGTTTGGGTTCGACCCAGAGAATTGCGCGCAGTGTTTGACGCTTTCGCGGAATCTTCTCCGTTTTCCGGCAAGGTTGGCACTAACTCCCACTTGAACGATCGAGAACTTATGGTTGCCCGCCTGGTCGCGACGGGGCAGACGAATCGGCAGATCGCGCGACGGTTGAACCTAAGCGAGCACACAGTTAAAAATTTCCTGTATCGGCTCTTCGAAAAAGTCGGAGTTAGCAGCCGGGTGGAACTGGCTGTTTTGATGATGAACGAACCTGTGCAGAATGGGACGCATGGTTAAGAGGTAACACGCAAGTTACGGGAAAGATTTCTTTCTGTACGGCGCTGTGGCCATAACTGACGTCGTACCAAAGAATGAGCAAATGCCATCTGTGACCTGTCGGTGTGTTCGAGAATTAGCATTTCTCGCGAAAGAACCAGGTCCCCGCGTATGATCCCGATCGCACCTTTAATGTTGGTGCAGGTCTCTCCTACATCAGAGCTTATCTCAGCGAATGCGAGCTATGCCAGCGCGGACATTACACAATGAACGTCGCACGTAATTTGTCTCCTTCTAGTTATTTCCATGTCAGTATTTCAGCTGGCAGCTAATTGTGCAGCGAAAGAAGCAATTACTGGTGAGAAACCCGGCAGAGAAGAATGACCCTGTCGCTGGTGTCTTTTGTAGTAAGGGTTTCCACTCGTTCCGACAGCCACCGGATCATGGCGTCGAAAGATTGATAGCACAGGCTTACGCTGCATTCTCATCCTCAGCGATTCGTTGGGCAGCCCGGTTTGAGGCGTCATCTCCAAGATGAAGAACAGTGTTCACCAGCTTCCGGATGCTTAACAAAGGAAAAGACCTACAGAAAACCCTGAGCTTCGATCCGGTTGGTTGACAAGGCCTGTCTTTGGGAAGTGTAACTGGGTGGGTTGCATTCTAACTGATGAAATGCACACCAAATCTGCGAGAAAAAGATACAAGCGCAAGAATAATGAGAAGCAAGGCCCTTGCATACATTCTTACGCTTCCCTTATTGTCCATGCACCTGGTTGATTGCATCCGCAGTGTCCGTCGAACCAGGTCCAGGCTGCTACTTACGAAATCTACCTCGTCGGTTGAGGATGGCGAAGCCTTGTCGAAAGGGGAAAAATGGCGGCCTACGATAACGATCCGTCTATGTGGAAGACGCCTGTCGATAGCTCAGAGTTCCGCGAGACAGTCTCATATCATCCGCGATGGTATGCGGTTTATATCTGGGCACGCCACGAGAAGAAGGTCGCGCGACATTTCGAAGAGCGCGGCATCCCTTACTTCCTACCCCTATATACATCGATTCACAAGTGGAACAAGAAGACTGCAAGGGTTTCTCTACCTCTTTTCCCAGGATACGTATTTGTTCAAACACCCCAGCATGGCCGCCACCCGCTGGCGGTCCCGGGAGTAGTGCACTTCGTTGGCATGGCCAAGTCACCTACGGAGATACCCCTAGAAGAGATAGAGTTATTGCGAAAGGCGATTCGGACAGGACGCAATATCGAGCCGCATCCATATCTCGCGCCCGGCAATCGGGTGCGCATCGCTTCAGGACCGATGGCAGGCGTCATCGGGACTATCCTAAGGACCTCGGCGGGATGCCGAATCGTCATCTCCGTTGACTTGATCATGCGTTCCGTGGCCGTCGAAGTCGATGCTGCTAGTCTCATTGCGGCGTAGGCTCACGCGCACAGACGGTGCGCGTCACGAGTCGCGGAAAGTTCCGGGAAGGAACTAGTCCCCTACGGGGCTATCAAGGTATCTGGTCGACCACAATCGTTTTCAAACTTAAAAGCATTGCATCGGAGGTCCGGAATGCCCGGAAAACTCACACTTTGTCTTGTCGTAGCATTCGTCATTCAGGCCGGCGGGCTTTTGCTCTCCTGTCAAACAACGGTTCAGAACCCATCGGGCCAATCTGTTGATACGAAGACAGTCAGCAGTCAGACCGGGAATAGCGGAAATCCCATCGGCTTTCAAGAGCGCTATCCCCGATATCAATTGTTGCCCGGAGACACTATGGACCTGGTCTTCGAGTTTAGCCCGGAGTTCAACCAGACTGTGACAGTGCAGCCAGACGGATACATCAGCTTGCGCGGGATTGGAGACGTCCACGTAAGCTTAGAGACACTTCCGCAATTAATCGCAACGTTGCAGACTGCTTACGGAAAAATTCTTAATAAACCAGCCATCTCGGTTCTGTTGAAAGACTTTGAGAGACCGTATTTCACCGCCAATGGTCAGGTCAGCCACCCGGGCAAATACACCTTGCATGGTGACACGACTGTGACCGAAGGGGTAGCAATGGCCGGAGGGTTTACCGATAAATCTAAACACTCACATGTGGTGCTGTTTCGTCGAGTTTCGGACCAGTGGACCGAAGCAAGGGTTCTGGACGTAAAGAAGATGCTGAACGCTGGAAACCTGAGCGAAGACTATATTCTGCGCCCCGGCGACATGATTTATGTCCCGCAGAACACGATATCGAAAATAGCCCGTTTTATTCCAACTTCAAGTGTGAACACATATTTCAGCCCGCAGACTTTCTAACTCGTTTCACGATTTGCAAGGACGCTCATCATGATCAGTCAAAGTTACAGTCTTAGACCGACTTCGTTGCGCGATGGACTGTCTGTCGCGTTTCGTCGTAAACGTTTAGTCCTGTTCTGTTTAGTGGCAACCTTGTTGGCGGCTGTGCTGGCCGGCATGTTTCTCCCCAGATACCATGGCGAGGCGAAGATATTGGTGGATCGAGCACGTGTCGATCCGGTTTTGTCGCCGACTCCGGAGATGAGTAACTTTGCCCTGGCGGCCCAGCCGATTGTGACGGATGAGGACCTGCGATCTGAAGTCGAGCTGATGAAGTCAACCGAGGTGCTTGCCGAGGTAGTAAGAGATTTGGGTCTTGCCGATTCCGGCATTGTTTCATGGTGGAGCAAGATGGTTGGGCGTCCAGGCAACCAGCAGAGCTATGAAAAAAGAGTTACCGCCAGAGCGAACCAGCTGGCGCGCGATCTCGTTGTCGAGCCCGCGAAGGGAAGTTACATCATCAATGTGGTGTACAAGTCCAGGGATCGAGAACTTGCGAAGCAGGTGCTGGATAAGCTGGTGCAGGTGTATATGGCCAAGCATACGGCAGTACGCCATCCTGGCGGCCAATACGCATTTTTCGCGCAACAGACGAACGAATACCGCAAGAGGATGGAAGCCGCAGAGGCAAGCCTGGCCAACTTCGCGGCGACAAATGGTTCGGCGGCACCTGCAATGGATCGAACGCTAACCATGCAGAAGCTCGCGGAGTTCAGGTTCTCTCTGGACCAGACCCGTGCGGCCATTGCCGAGACCAGTCAGCGGATCCACCGCCTGAATCAACAGGAAAGCTCCATTCCCATCCGAATTACCACGCAAGTGCGGAAAGCCGATAACCCACAGTTGCTAGAACAACTCAAGAGTTCGTTGCTTACGCTGGAACTTAAGCGATCGGACCTCCTCGCCAAATACCAACCCGACTACCGGCCGGTAAAAGAACTCGACGTACAAATTGCGCAGGCGCGTGCAGCCATCCAGAAAGAGCTGAGTTCTCCAATGAGCGACGTGACCACGGATGTCGATCCGACGCACCAAATGATCCGTACAGAGCTTGCTAAAGCGAAGACGGAATTGGCGGGAGACGAGGCGCGCGAGGAGGCGACGCAGACCATCGTAAACAACTATTCCGCCAGGGCACGCGAACTCGATACCGGCAGCTTGCAGGAAGCAAGTCTCCAGCGCAACCTGAAGGCCGAAGAAGACAACTACCTTCTTTACCTCAAGAAGAGTGAGGAGGCGAGAATCACGGACGCTTTGGATGCGCGCCGCATGGTGAACATCGCCGTGGCTGAGTATCCACTCGTGCCTGCACTTCCATCGCACTCGCCGCTGTTTTTTGGTGGGCTTGCAATGGTAGCGATGTTGACGGCAAGTTTCGGTTTGATCTGGTCACTTGAGCATATGGATCGAACATTCCATAGGCCGCATGAGCTCGAAGCCTATCTTGGAATTCCGGTGCTGATCTCGATCCCTCGCCAAGTCGGGGCGACTTCATCACCGCGCTTCATTCTCGATGATGAACAGCGGGTAAGCGCAACCTGGATGGCAGACAGTATCCCGAGCCGCGAATCGATAAATGGCCAAAACGGCGGCGATAAAGGAGAATTGTGAGCAAAATATTTGTAGGCTTGGATGATGTTGGCGCTCAATCCGTGAGTCACCTGAACGGGAACGGGGCGGTGATGACCGGCGAAATCAACCGCTTCCCCGGCCAGAGGGTGACGCAAAGCACAGCTGCAGGTGTGGCAGTTGCCGACGAGACAACACCGGGAACAAAGGTCGGATCACCACCCGCGCTAGAGATGGACCGGGCAACCCGACAAGAGCTCACCAGGTTAACTCACACGCTGTTCCTGAACTCGGGTGGCTCGCGGGTTGTCGCTTTCTCAGGGGTACAGGCGGGGGTGGGGTGTAGCTGGATGCTGGTCCGCACTGCGGAATTGCTCGCGGCTGCAGACGCTGGCTCAGTGTGCGTTGTGGATGCCAATCTGCGCAGCTCTATGCTGCACATATATCTTCATGTTCGCAACAGTTGTGGGCTGTCCGATGCTCTCGTTGCTCCTCATCCTGTTTGCGAATATGTGCGGCGGCTGGGCGGACGTCTTCACCTGCTTAGCAGCGGCTCCTTAGCCTTGAAAGCAGAGCCCCTCCTCGCCTCCTCCGCTTTTCGAGCCTGCGTGGACGAGCTTCGCGCCTCTTTCGACTTTGTGCTCTTCGATACGCCCCCGTTGGCCGCAAGCTCCGATGCATTAGCTGTTGCGAGCAGAATTGATGGACTGGCCATGGTGGTCGAAGCAAACTACACGAATCGTGAGACGGCCCTGAAGGCAGCGAAAAGTGCAGCAGCAGCTAAAGTGCGCATGTTGGGAGTAGTGCTGAACAAGCGCACCTACCCGATACCCACGGCTATCTACAAGAGGCTCTGATTTGCCTGGTAAGGAAGCAGCGGCATAGAAGCGATGTCTGATTTCGCATAAGTATTCTAGCCGCGATGCTGTAAACGCTGAAGGTCGCCTTTCCGGACTCGTGAACAAATGCAGCCAGAAGCAACGCAAATCTTTACTTCGGGTGTAAGTTCGAGTTTGGGCGCACATTTAGAGCCCATGGCTGTTTTGCCTGAACAGGAAGCGCATGTTCAAACTGCTATGCAAGTGCTTCTTACGCAGCTTGAACTGAATAGCGTGCGGCACTATGCGATCCACGCAAGCCAACAGGAAACCGTTGAATCGCACATAACGATCCATCCTGAAGACATAGGCGCGTTTAGAAGCGTCTGCCGAACGCTGAGACAGGTGAGGTTGGTACGGCCTGTAGGAGTAACCGGGGGGTCTCAGATTATTTTGGAGGATGTCAGGGACGGAAAGCGTCGATACTCGGCAATAAGAGTAATCCCGGCGGAAAGCCATAAGATCATCACGCGAGAACGATTGTGTCTGGCCGGCGTTTCATCCTCCGACTGCGAGAAAAACCGTGGCGGCTCGTGGCATTCTGTAACGGCATCGGCTCAGATTGGATTGAAAATCGCGCTTCGAGGTGTTCGCGCATGGCTTCGTCCTAGTGGCCTATTCTGCGTGATGCTGGGCCCGGATGGGGTAGGGAAGAGCACCACCATTCAACGACTGCAACTGGAGTTGCAGACCCTTTTCGGTCCCT
>DASXLY010000175.1:0-205052 GCA_036495975.1 Occallatibacter sp.
CCTCTAGCCGAGCACTCAAGCACTGGAATGATTTATTCCGGCGTCCTCGCCCCATTCAATTCCCATAGGTGGTAGATCACCGCGTCCGCCGCAAACGCAGCGGCTCAGTGCAAACGGTCCTATCGAAACTGGCCAGGAAACGGTCTGCCCGAACTGCGTCCTCGCACGGCCAGTTCCGATAGGAACCTAACGTTTATGCGGAGGTTCCGGCCAACCGCGTGTGGATCCGAATGAAGTCGAGTCCTCCAAAAGTAATCTGTGACGACGACGACCGGCGGGCTGCCTTCCCGTTCGGACTGCACATTGAAAAATCTGCCGAGTTGCGGATGCACTCCCAGCGTATCGAAGTACTCTGGCGAAACAAGACTGCCGGTTACACGCTCAGAGCCCTCTCCTTCGATACTCACGTTGAATGGTGTCGATGACATAAATGCTGCCGCTGTCCAGGCGTCTTTGCCATTATCCCGATACGCTTCAAACCACGGATATGGAACGGGAGCCTGCATCGTTGCCAGTCGTTCCGATTCAGGGACGGCCGGTAAAGGCCTTAGAGTTGCGCTCAGGAAGGCGCAGATAACGTTGCATAAACCAATCCCGACAGCCAGGGTAAGGATGACAAACAAGGCGAATCCAGGGCCTTTGACGACCTTTCGGAAGCCGTATCGCGTGTCTTGCAGCACATCGCTCGAGTATTCCCTCAGCCGCCTGCGGCGCTCGATTCCATTACCGATGCGTTCACCTTCGCGCTGCAGAGTGCAGAGGTTTCCGAACTGCCTTTCAGCTTCCTTACGGGCTTCATCTTCGTTCCATCCCTGCGCAACAAGATCCTCAGCTTTCGCTTCGATGTGGAAACGGAGTTCCTGATCGACGTCCGAGGCAACGTCGGGACCGAGCAACCGATCATATCGGCGCCACATACGATTCAGGCTCATCGGATTTCCTCCGCGAGTGGCCGGTCAGGCTGCTCTGCAGCGAGCACTTTGGATACTGCCGCCGCGTAAGCATGCCAAGTGGTGGTTTCCTGCTGGAGTTGACGACGTCCCCTCGCTGTCAGGCGGTAGAATTTGGCCTTGCGGTTGTTCTCCGACAGGCCCCAGTCGGATTGGAGCAGTCCCTTGCTCTCGAGGCGCCAAAGTGCGGGGTACAGAGTACCCTCTTCGAGGAGCAGCGCGTCGTCACTTCGCTGGCGGATGAAGTTGGTGATGGCATACCCATGCAGGGGTCCCCACGCGCAAGACTTCAAGATGAGGACATCGAGTGTTCCGCGGAAGAATTCAAGTTTGGTGGCGTCCATCCGCTCCCCTAACAACGCAAGGGATAATCTCAGATTCTCCCCATGAAATGCAAGGGGGCTCTCTGTGGAACGGAGTCCATGCATTATGTGGGATCTGGGCAAATTGCAAGTCTTTCCTGCTGGCTCTTCGAGCCGCGCGGCTGCATTAGTGACCGTGCATAATCAAGGCGCGATCGCGGGATTGATTTTCTTGGCGGCTTCCAGATCTTCTTCGGCGTGCTCACTTTCGAGGGCGACCTTGCGCAAGTTGAGGTGCTCGAAGCGGGCCCAGATCA
Organism: Occallatibacter sp.; assembly: GCA_036495975.1. Lineage (GTDB taxonomy): Bacteria > Acidobacteriota > Terriglobia > Terriglobales > Acidobacteriaceae > Telmatobacter. The sequence continues at coordinate 1,570 of DASXLY010000175.1, forward strand.
ATCCCACTGGAACGATGCTGAGAAAAGTCACCAGCAAGAGAGTTGCAGAGCAGGCAGTAGAACCCTCGGGGGCCGCGCCGAAGAAGCTGGTAAGCGCCGCGGCAACGAAGGCGATCTGGGAAAACCAGCCTAGCACTGGAAGCTGGAAGACACTGACGCTTCCGCTGATCATGAGAAGAAGAACGCAATTCGGCAGGCTCAGCCCGGCCAGTGCGGGACTGGCGGTAAACGGATGTACGGTTTCAACGTAGGCGAGCGCTATGAGGCACCACATGCCGAGTGAGATCGATGCCGTGAAGGCGAAGTCAGAGAAACTGCGTATGAGATCGAGGCCAGCGTGAAAGGCCCGAATCTTGTGGCCGATGGCGGGACCTGTGTTCCTGGAAATGAGTCCAAAGGATTTTTCAAAGAAACCAGCTACAGCGTCGCCGGACAGACGCACCGCTACAAGGAGCAACACACCAGCCATCGTCAGCAGAAGTGCGCCAAAGCGGGTGAATACTACGGAGAGAGCGGGAAAGCGGTGGATGAGCGGGGCGACCAGATGGCTGACGACACCTGATTGGCCGGGAACTGCGGCCAGCGCAGGCTGAGGAATCCACAGCAGCGCCAGCGAAACGATGAGCGCCATGGTACCGAAATCGAACAGACGTTCAACAATATAGATAGCAAATTGCGAACTCAGGGGCTCACCAGTCTTCTTGGCAACCAGGTAGGGCCGGACCGGGTCCGCCATACGGCCAATCAATCCTACAGCAGTAAATCCGATGACCTGGATCCCCAAAAGTGAGAAGAGCGGGACCTTCTTGTTGTGCCGCATCAGCAGGCTCCAGCGAGCTGCACGGAAGACAAAGGCTATGTAGATGCAGACCGCGGCGATGGCGATCCTGCGCCAGTCAGCGTGGCAACCTGCACCGCAAAGACACGGAAATCGAAGTGAATTCGGGAGTGCGCCCAAAGGGCGAAGGCGGCCAGCGCCAAAAACAGAACGAGGGCCGGAACCCATTGGCTCTTTTTCACGCGATCTCCGTCGGGCATTCTGTGGAACAGGACTATGAATATTATGACTCAGAGGTATTGCGGTGCCAGGCAAGCAAAGAAGGCTCGACCGGATCGAGCAGTGCTTCGCGATCAAGCGACTCCAGTTCCGACGGTGGTGAGACATCCATGGGCGCAGTATGCCATTACCTCGATTTTGTGTATCCGTGGAAAGCCCGCATCAATGCGGGAAATCACGACGATCAACAGACCGCAAATTCCGGTGTCCACGTGCGTTCGACTCTGGCCAGTCAATGCCTTCGAAACGCTCGGAGTCTCGCGGGGATTTTGACCCTTAGCTCGTCCCGGCGCGCGGGAGAAGCAAGAATCAAAAAACGAGACTGAGCAGTGCGGGAGCCATGTTCATGACACAAGGAGATAACCATTTGTCCTCTTGTTCGCTTGTGCCGTTCAGATTCGGGGCGGTTTGTCCCCAATGGGGAAGTTTCGCCGCTTTGATCACTGATCAATTCCTTACTGCATTCGATATCGCTCGCGCATGAGGCGCTGGAGGCGCGGCCAGAAGATCAGGTTGAACGCCAGCTCCTTGTCGGGGAACATCAGCAACGCGGCCTTGCGTGTATCGGCCACCATCTCCGATGCTTCCTCCACGGTCAAGGATGAATCCTGCGCGATCACCTGCATCACCATGTTCATCATCATCTGCAGGCGCCGGATCTTGCGGCCTTCTTCCTGCAACTCCTCAGGTGTCTGGGTCGGGTGTTTTTTGAGTTCCGCTTGAGATGGGGAAGCTGGGATAGCGTCTTCTTGCCGCTGCCAGGGGTTCCGAGATAAACCCATGCCGCAATTCCTCCTCGGTATTGGATGAAATTGTGGTGCTTGGAGTGCATCGTAGCAGCGGATTCGGGGAAAGCCCGATCTCCGAAAGTAACGGGGACTCTAGTGAGCTACTCGCAGGCGCACGGAATTCGGATCTTCCTGCCAGCCGACCACGCGATCGTTCTGGAAGAACACGACCGAGTTGCCATAGCCGAACTTATTGTCAGAAAAGAGGGTTGGCGTCCCCTGCAGGGCGATGACCTCGCTCTTCGAAGAGCCACGCGCAAATTGGGTGAGGCCAGGAGCAGGCGCCGCACTGGGCCACAACTTCACCCGGATCGGTGCGGACTGCAGATCGACCTTCCATCCAGCCACGCGCCCGTTCCTGAAGTCGATTTCCGACCCTTTGTAGAACATCTTTTCGCCCGATGAGGAGGTTGGAGTACCCAGAATTGCCAGCACCTCCAAGGGCGTAAGCCCCGAGGTCACATAGGGCTGAGCCGCGCGGCGGGTGTCGCCAACCTTGATGTGGGGTGGGCCGGAAGCCGGCCGGGATGCTTCTGCGTTGTTCGCTGGAGGGGGTGGGGCGACGGGCTGTGGGGCGGGCGTTGGCGATTGCGGCGCTGTCGAACCAGTTGCGTTCGCGTCCTTCTTCCCATGAAGGTTATCCGTCGCATTGCTCCATATGCGAAGGCCCTCGGCGTGTAAATCACGCCCAAGTTCCGCTTTGTATTGTTCCCAGGGACCGGCGGTCCTGGGATTCGCCATGAGAATGGAATCGACTACCAGCCAGAGGACCGCCACCATGGCGATGGCTCCGACAGCGAAGCCGGCCTGCAGGAGGAATTTCGGGAGCCAGATCTTGTTCTGTCGCTTCCGCTTGAGAATCCTGCGAATCTCAGCGGTTTCGAGCCCGGGCTCCGGTTCCGGTTCGTCAATGGCATCTTGCGGGGGCTCTTCATCGAGCGGCGCCGCCTGGGGTTCGGGCGGTTTCGGCTTGGGCCTGGGCTCAGGACGGGGCGCCTCTTCCGACATCAGGAACTCGTGCGCCGAGTTGATTTCCTTAAGCTTCTCTTCGGCCGCCAATCGCATCTTCGGATCGGTCTGAAACCGGTCTGGATGCCATACCTTCACCAGGGTTCGATACGAGTCTTCAATCTGGGCGTCCGAGGCATTCATGTCCAGGCCCAGCGCCTGCAAGGCGACACAACGGTCGCACAATCCGCCGTAGCTATCGGCCAGATTGCCACACACGCATCTGCTTGCGAAGGGCAACTGCTCTCCTTCTTACGGCTTCTCGATTGGGGCCCGGTGGATTCCGCCATTATAGAGAATATTGACCGCCGCAGAGACTCTCTGCTTTTTCCCGGTCACAGTACCTTTACGGATTGCAATAAAAAATAGCACGTAAAATAGGATTGGATGCCTTTTACTGAGCAATACGATCTGGTCATCGTGGGCGCTGGACACGCCGGATGCGAAGCGGCGATGGCAGCTGCGCGCATGGGTTTGAAGACCGCGCTGATTACGATGAACCTCGACCTGATCGCCCAGATGAGCTGCAATCCGGCCATCGGCGGCGTCGCCAAGGGACACCTGGTGCGCGAAGTCGACGCCCTGGGAGGCATTATGGGCGAGGTTGCCGACGCGGTTGGCATCCAGTTCCGCCTCCTGAATACGTCGCGTGGACCTGCTGTGTGGAGCCCGCGTGCCCAGTGCGACAAGCAACTCTACCGGGTGAAGATGCGGGAAGTTCTTGAAGCGCAACCGGGGCTGCACATTCGGCAGGCCGAGGTTGTCGACCTGGTGCTCGAGGACAGGGAACAGGGAACAGGGGTCAGGGATCAGACAGATGAGCTGACCGAAGTGCCGCGTCCGGTGCGTCCGAGCGGGCGGGTGCTGGGGTTGAAGTTGCGCGATGGGCGGCGGCTGATGGCTGGAGCCACCATTATCACCACGGGGACATTCCTCAACGGACTGATTCACTGCGGAGAGGAACGGTACCCCGCGGGGCGTAGTGGCGAGCCCGCTTCGGTGCTTCTTGGGGAGGCGCTTCGAAGGCTGGGTCTGCGGACATGCCGGCTGAAGACCGGCACGCCGCCGCGCCTCGATGGCCGCACGATCAAGTGGGAGACGTTCGAAGAGCAGCCGGGCGATGCGGAACCGACGCCCTTCAGCTTTCGCACCCGGAAAATCGCGCAGCCGCAGGTGAGTTGCCATATTGCCTTCACCACACCGGAGACGCTACGCCTGATCCGCGAAAACGTGCATCGCTCGGCGATGTACTCGGGGCAGATTGAAGGCATCGGCCCGCGCTATTGTCCTTCGATCGAAGACAAGGTGGTCAAGTTTCCCGACAAGACGCAGCACCAGTTTTTCCTCGAGCCCGAGGGGTTGAATACACACGAGGTTTATATCAACGGCATGTCCACTTCACTTCCCATGGAGGTGCAGTGGCAGATCGTGCACTCGATTCCCGGGCTTGATGAAGCAGAGATGCTGCGGCCCGGCTACGCCATCGAATACGACTCAGTTGACGCCACCGAACTGGATCGCAGTCTGAGAGTGAAGTGCATGGAGGGCCTTTATCTCGCGGGCCAGATCAACGGAACGAGCGGATATGAGGAAGCTGCGTGCCAGGGAATCATGGCCGGCATCAACGCTGCGTTGTATGTCAAAGGCGAACCGCCGTTCACGATGGATCGCACCGAGGGCTACACGGGCATCCTCATCGACGATCTGATCTCCAAGGGCACCAACGAGCCTTATCGCATGTTTACTTCGCGTGCGGAGTTCCGTCTGCATCTGCGCATCGATAATGCCGATCGCCGCCTCACTCCGTATGGCCGTCGACTGGGATTGATCAACGATGAGGCCTGGGCGGAGTACGAGCAGAAGCAGGCTCGCATGACGGCGCTGGCAAATCTTCTGAACACACGCAAGGTGGATGCCGACAAACTCGCGGCGGCGGGGCTCGGCGATCTGGCAGGTGTCATCGGCCAAAGCTGGGCACAGCTTTTGAAGCGTCCCGAGGTCTCCATTGAGCCAATCCTCAGGGGATTGCGAGACGCGCTTGCGGGCGATCCACTTCTAGTGGAACTCGCGCACATCGAGCAGGACCCGGCCGTGCGCCGTGCCCAGTTGCATAACGAGGCTCGCGCGGTCGAAACCGAAATCAAGTTTGCCGGCTATCTCGACCAGCAGAAGAAGGCCATCGAAAAGCTGAAGGCTGCCGAAGGGGTCTCGATTCCGGAGTGGATCGACTACAGCATCATCAGCGGTCTCTCGCGGGAGATGCGCGAGAAGCTTGAACGCGTTCGTCCCGGTACCATCGGCCAGGCCAGCCGGATTCCGGGAGTTACGCCGGCTGCGCTCTCTCTTGTGCACGTTTCGATCCGCTTGCAGGGGTCGAAACGGGTGCAGCCTCCTTCGCAGACTGCAAGGGCCGGTTAAGACAACAGTGCGGTTGAGATAGATTGGGGTATGCTTTGCCATGCCCGATGTGCACTCCTGTTGCTCTTGGCCTCCGTTATGACGGCTCACGCACAGAGCCCCGACGCTTCCCTGGTTCGCGCGCGTGATCTTGGAGTACCGTTCGACGGCACCCCAGGACTGGCGAACGCAATCACCGATGTGCCCGGCGTCGAGGTCGGATCGACAACCTTGATTCGTGGGGAGGGCCCGCTCAAGGTCGGCGAGGGACCGGTGCGCACCGGTGTCACAGTGATTCTGCCGCGAGGTCCGAAAAACGTGGATCCGGTCTACGCAGGTTGGTTCAGCCTGAACGGCAATGGTGAGATGACCGGCACCACGTGGGTGGAGGAGTCGGGCTTTCTCGAGGGACCCGTGGCGATTACCAATACACACAGCGTGGGGATTGTTCGCGATTCAATGATTGCGTGGGGACTTCAGCACGGAGCGCTGGCGCAGCCGTGGGCGTTACCGGTGGTGGCTGAAACCTGGGACGGATACCTCAACGACCTCAACGGCTTTCACGTGAAGAAGGAAGACGTCTTCGCTGCGCTCGACTCGGCGAAACCGGGACCGGTTGCAGAGGGCAACACGGGCGGCGGTACGGGGATGGTCTGCTATGGATTCAAAGGAGGCACGGGAAGCTCATCACGCGTTCTCTCGAAAGAGCAGGGCGGCTACACGGTTGGCGTTCTTGTGCAGTGCAATTGCGGACGCAGGCCGCAGCTCATGATCGCGGGCGTTCCGGTGGGAAAGGAAATTCCGGGAAACGAGCCTTACGCAGAGAACGCTTCGCCTGGGCTGCCGGGCAGCGAGTTGAAAGGCGATGTGGGCTCGATCATCATTGTCATCGGAACGGACGCGCCCCTCCTGCCCCATCAGCTGAAGCGCATTGCGCGGCGAGCCTCGCTGGGCCTGGCACGTACTGGATCGATCTCAGGAAACGGCTCGGGCGACATCTTCATTGCCTTTTCCACTGCGAACACCCGTGCCAATGCTGAACCCGGCCCGAACACCGTACTGACAGTATCCAACGAACGCATCAGTCCGCTCTTCGAGGCGACGGTGGAGGCAACAGAAGAAGCGATCGTGAATGCGATGGTTGGGGCCAAGACGATGACCGGCATCGACGGGCACACGGTCTATGCACTCCCGCATGAGAAGTTGCAGGAGATCTTGAAAAAGTACAATCGCTGACTGCGGGTGCTGAAGCCGACAAGGACGAAGATCTCTGAAGCGTTCGTCCGGCGAAAGGAGAAGGCTGCAGGCCGTCGTTTTGGATTGACAAACAGACTTCATCGGATGAAGGATTGTGCGATTCCGCGCAACACCAAAATTGGGTTGGGCTGATCGAGTTGCAAGGAGGATCGATGAAGCTTGTTGCAGTGACAATCCTGGTTGTCGGAATGTTGTGCAATTCAACGCTGGCGAATGCAGAAGGTCCTGTCCCCTTCAAGTCATTGATGCAAACCGCTGGTGCGCAGCCCGGCGCCCTTGCTATGAGCGATGCCCAGGACAAATCCACGACTGTGCCGACTCCACCGCCTCGGGGGCCCCGCACCAGTGGGGGAAAGACCATGATCGGCGTCGGCATTGGAATGGTGGTCATTGGAGGGGGCGTGATCTGCATGACTGGCATACTGCACGATTGGGCTACCACATCCAGAAAGGCTGCCCTCTATTCCGGGGGCGGTGCAGTTGCAGCAGGCGGAATAACCTTGATCATCCTTGGGAATCACAGGCGGTCAGCGAAGTGAGCACACGTCAGGTTTGCGCTTTCGCAGCAACCAGCGGATCTGCTTATCCAAGGATCTTTCGGATTTGCTCGATGTGATTGGCGTCATGGCCCGCCATGTGAGCAGCCAGTTCCATCACGGTGATGCGGCCGCGCTCGGCATGAACTCCCGAATTGTTCCACTGCTCCGTATTCAACCCGCGCAGGAATTCGAGATTGGAATTGCGGAGGAGTCGAAACAGGGCGATGGAGTCCTGTGGATCGCGCGCGGCATAGTTACCCATCTTTGCCCAGAGGTCCTGATCGAACCCAGGCAGCTCGACCCCGTCGTGCTCCACCATCTGACGATAACGCCATGCAGTGGCAATCTCGTCTTCGGCGAGGTGCGCGAGGATTTGGGTGATCGACCAGCGACCCGGGCCCGGCTGTTCTGTAAGGCGAGTGTTAGAAACGCCGGAAACGAGTTCTGACAAGATTTGCGGCGTGCGAGCCTGCGTTTCCAGCGGGTCTTTGCCGGATGCGTAGCTGCGTATTCGATTCAGATACTCGGATGTGTCGGGCACTGCATTTGTCCTGGAGCCACTGTATCCGTTACCGCGCTTGAAGAATGCCTGCGGGTTGCTATTGCGAGTCCTTCTTCTCGGACTTACCGAAGAGCGGGATGTGGAACGGCAGTTCGGCGTTGGACTGCTTCTTGCTTCTGCCGCCGTCTTCACGCAGCGCGGTGCGCTGTGAGTTGATGCACAGCCAGCCGTTGTGAGCGCGCTCGAACACATGGGTAAATACACCCTTTTCATCCACTTGCCCTGAAGGTCCGCGATGATGCAGGCTGTAGGTCCCATTGGCCACGGCGATATCGCCCAGCCTCCGCACCGTAATCACCTTCTGCTCGAGGTGCAGCGTCTTGTCTTCGGTGGTAAGCAGGTAGGCGATCTGCTGGTTGCGGGTGGTGATGTCTCCCGAGGCAGCCACATCGACGAACAACGGCGACAGCACGAGCTCCAAACCATACTGATTGCGCTGGTTGAGGGCGTCGTCCCAGGAATCTTCGATCTTCTGGAATTGCTGAAGCTCAGGAGAAGCGGTAGATGTAACCGGGGCATGCACCACCGGCGGGGCAGAAGCTGGATCTTGTGCGAACACAGCGCAGGAGAGAAAAACAACAGAAAAACAAGCTGCAGAGCGGATCATACGCGTGCCAATACTCCCAGATACGATCATATCTCTTGGACTTCGGAGCATGGCGCAACGAAAGCTGGCGAGCCGAGGATGGCAGCCGGTGAGGAGGGGAAGTTCAGATAAGGTTCTGCAGCCGGTCGGGCTGATGCAAGGTGACGACCGAGTCTTCGATCGTGATCGAACCATCCTTGCGGAACTGACCCAGGGTGCGCGTAACGGTCTCGCGCGTTGTACAGGCCATGGAGGCCATTTCCTCGTGGGTGAGAAGCAAGGGGAAGCGGAAACCGCTATTTACGTGCTCACCGATCTGGTGGGCGAGCTCCAGCAGCAGGCGGCCAAGGCGTCCGGCTACGGTTTCAGCCAGGGAGATGCGACAGGCGTCCTGCAAGGCAAACCGGTACTCCTGGCAAATGCACTGGACAGCGCGCATCTGGGCTTCCTTGTGATTTCTAAGGAAGGCGAGGAATCGCTCTCGTTCGACGGGGCGCAGATGCGCCGGGGTAAGCGACTCGGCGGATACCTCATAGACGCCGTGGGAGAGGGCGGCATAGAGACCGAGCACCGATCCTGGTCCGGCGACGCGGACGATCATCTGGCGGTCCTGGGCGCGGCCGGCGGTGAGCTTCAAGTAGCCGCCACAGATGAGGTAGAGACAACGGGCATCCTCACCCTGCGTGAACAGCGCTGCCTGCGACGGAAGGCTGATGGTGCTGGTGATGAGCTCCAAATCGGCAAGGACAGCGCTGCCCAGCGAACAGAACCAGCCCGGGCGGCGATTGGAACACACCGCACAACCAATGGGAGACTGACGGGTCAGGCTCTTCTGTCGCCTTGACGGGCCCGCCATGATGTCTAACTCAGCCATATTTTTGCCCACATTCAGTTTGCCGACGAGGGCCCATTTGTAGATGTGATGGGGCTCACGTCTGCAGCGCGCAGTTTGGCCCGATTTCGCAATGGCATTGTGTTGTTTTCCTGTATTTTGCAGGGACTGGCGGTACCTGTTCCTGTGAAGAAATTTGTGCCGGCCTAGTTTTCCGATGGCTTCTCGATGTGGTCGATGACCAACACGTTGACCGGTCCCTTCGCAGGTTCAACCTTCAAACCGAGCTCTTCCTGGAGGGCCCGATCCATGGGCGGCATAGGGTCCAAATCATCTGCGTTCCGGTCCCGGTCCCACCGGCCCTTGTACTTCAGCACAAAATCGTACTTGCCTGTCAGGGCCGTCTTATCCGTCACAGGGCGTCCAAACTGCGCCGTGAGCATCTCGACCAGCTGGCTGATTGAACACCCATGCGCAATGAAGTCGTAGCCCTGCACGTCATTCTTCTGGTAGAGGGGCGGTATCGGGTGATCCCCAAAGTCGCTCAACTCTTTGGCGGATGGCGGCGTCGAGCCTTCTGCGCTCAGCTTCGGGCCGCCCTTCGCGACCACCAGGTTGTAGGCGTCGCCCTCTTTCGTCTCCCAGTGTGTTTTGAGCTTGAAACGGTCCTGCAGCAGCGCCTGGAGCATATGCTGTTGCTCGGCCAACTGCTGGTCCGTGGTCAGCGTCGCGATCTTTGTATCGGCCTCTGTACTACCTTTGGCTTCGATCACAAAGACAGTTGGCCATGGCCACTTCGGCGCACCCACGAGCTGAAACTCATTTACCCCATACGCATAGCTGATCAAATTTTCGATTCGCCAGTTGATCACGCGCAGGATCGTCGTGTGAGGCACAAACTGGCCACTCATGGTAATGCCGGCGCTTAAATCAGCATTCTTGTTCTCCCGCACCGACGCGACGTCAAACGTCATGGTTGCGACGTACGGAGCCTTCGAGGATTGCGAAGTTGTGGCGCTTGTCTGTCCCGGGGAAGAAGGCACCGCAAGGGATATCAATCCAGCTGCAACGAGCAGGGGGCTCATTCCAAAGTTCAATTTTGACGGGCCACAATTAGTCATCACTCAAACCAATCCGGTGTCAATCGAACATCAGAATACGCGGTCGCACCGGAGGGCTTACCCGCCGACAATCTGCAACGACTGCGACTGCTTCTGCTGGCGGTGCTGGCCGCCTGTTTCCTTCCAGGCGTAAGGGCAGCCAGAGTGGACCCAATGAACGCGCTGAAAGCGCAGTAACGGAGCTTCGCCTTACCAAGGTTCGACAACCAGATAGCGATCGGCGTGGTCGATGAAGATCCTGCGGAACAACCCAAGGCTCAGCAGGCCGTCGGACTCAGAGGTGAAGAGACCTTTTCGGGGGTGGGCGAATGCGACCAGGGGAACATTGGATACTTCGGCTTGGCCAATTCTCAGTGTCTGTCTTGGGAGGGTGACGAATGTGTTTGCGGTCCCGTCGGTTCCATTTCCGCTTACGACTCGTGCGGCGGTGGAGTGTGGAGGGTCGAAGAGGACCGATTCGTTGGCGCCGGAATCGAGCTTCATGCGAACCGGTCGCACCACAGCAGAGAACTGCGCTTCGATAATCAGGGAATTGATTGATGTGTCCGCCCTGCCGGCCAGCAGAATCAACGGAACATGTGCGCCCTTGATCTTGCTGCGCATCGCTGTCCCGTTATCCAGACAAAGCAGGCGTTGCGAGTTGTCGATCAGAACGTCGAAGTGGGCAAGAAAGTCCTCGCCCAGGATTCCGCGGATCGCGATGCCGAGGTTTCCGATGTTTGCGAGGTCGTAGACGATCGCATCCTGGTTGGCGAGGGCATGAGAGCCGGCTTCGATCAAGGGAACCTGCACGAGGGAGGCCGTGGTCTCAGAGCCGACGCTCGCGATCAGCATCCGGCCTTCGGGGTTTAAATGCAATGCAGCGGCGAGCGCAGGGTCAACCATGATGGAATGAGTCCCGGTATCGAGCAGGAAGTTGAAGGGACCCGAGTGATTGATGGAAACTTCGACCACCATGAGATGGCCTTTGACAAGCCGGTAGGGTAGACTTGCGACATTTCCCGGGCAACGATTTTCAGCCGACAGATTGCAGGTGACAGTTGCTGCGATGGCGAAGACGGCGAACCACTTTGGATTTGGCATTGCGTGAGCTCCTCAGCCGGGTGGGCTGAGGGGACTTTGGGCGCATGCCACTGCATGGTCCTGAGGACCTTCTGATCAGTTTCTGAGAACGGATGATGTGTTTGTTGGAAGCCGCGCAGTTCGATGTGATGGAGTTGTGATGGCTGCTAAGTCTCTTGTTTTCAAATTCGCGGATGTGGAAGTTCGGGAGCGCGAATTCTGCGTGGTGCGGAACGGGCAGAGCTTCGCGGTGGAACCGAAGGCTTTTCGCGTTCTGCTGATGCTGTTGCGGAATCCGAAAAAGCTGATTTCAAAAGTGGAGTTGCTGGACACGATTTGGGGCGATGCGGCGGTAACGGAGAATTCGCTGACGCGATCGGTAGCGCTGCTGCGCCGGGTTCTGGAGGATGACGCGCACGATCCGCGTTTTATAGAGACTGTGGCGACGGTGGGATACCGCTTTCTGTTCCCGGTGGAAATGCTGGAAGATCCTTCGGCGGATATCGCCCTGCCACAACACGCTGACATCACCGTGTCGGCTCAGAACGAAACTCCGATTGCAGGAACCGCGGCCGCTGCGATTTCGGTTGGTTCTGCGCAGCAATCCTCAGGTGATCCGGTGCGGGCGATGGGGTCTCACGGGAAGCCTGGGAGGGGGAAGATATGGCTGGCCATCGGAGCAGCCGTTGTTCTGGGCACGGCGGCGCTGGTGTGGGAACTATCTCGATCGCCGGCGCCGCCGCATGTAACGAACGTTGCGCAGATCACCAACGATGGTCATCAGAAATTGTCTTACGTGACGGATGGGGTGCGGCTTTATTACAGCGTTCAAGTCGGGCCAGAGGTCAAGTTTTATCAAGTGAGCTCGCAGGGTGGCGAGCCGGTTCAGATGAATCAACTGGATGGCATGTCTCCCCTCGACATTTCAGCCGATCGCACCAAGCTGTTGCTAAACAATAATCGGGACAACACAGTTTGGGTAGCTTCGGTTCTGGGAGGGACGCCGAGTCGCCTGGGAGACTTGATTGCGGGTGATGCCAGCTGGTCTCCCAATGGAGATCGGATCGCCTATGCGGCCCCACCCAATGATCCACACGAGAACGAGCTCTGGGTAGCAGAAAGCAACGGCTCAGGCGCCCACAAGCTGTTGACGGGTAGTAATCTCATCTATTCCGTCCGGTGGTCTCCTGATGGCCGAGCCATCCGGTTCTCGGTCTATGGCGAAACTGGCTCGAATATGGCCGAGGTGTCGCCAGACGGTACGGGGCAGCATCGGATTTTTCCAGATTGGACGCGAACGGCATATGTGAGCGGCAGATGGACCCCGGATGCAAGGTATTTCGTTTTCGCGAAATCCTTTGAGCAGAGCTGGGGAAGAATGGACATCTGGGCACTTCGTGAGAGCGGGCGCCTCTCTCATGTGGATCCTGTTCGCTTGACCATGGGGCCGTTATGGGCCAACTATCCCCAGCCCAGCCCCGACGGCAAGCGTATTTATTTCCTTGGTTGGGTGGACCGCGGTGAACTGGTTCGCTATGACACGAGGACGGATCAATGGCTCCCGTACCTCTCGGGCCTCGCGGCGACCCATGTCGACTTCTCCCGGGATGGGAAATGGGTGGTCTACAACAGTTATCCCGAGGCGGGATTGTGGCGCAGCGCTCTCGACGGGAGCCACAAGCTGCAACTCATCACTTCCTCTCTTCAAGCGATGAACCCGCGCTGGTCGCCAGATGGCACTCAGATCGCTTTTGCGGCACGTGGCTCAGGCGAGCCCTGGCGGATCTATGTGGAATCCGCAGAGGGTGGTGGCCTGCGCGAGTTGGCCAGTGGCGAGTGTGTCAATGGAAAAGGGGATCCGACCTGGTCGTCTGACGGAGCTTACCTCCTCTTCAATTGCTCCTTGGGGAATGGAAGCTCACCGCTCAGCAAGGTTGATATGCGATCCGGCCACGTTTCCGTCCTCCCCGGGACACAAGGGCTGTGGTCTCCCCGCTGGTCGCCTGACGGCCAGTACGTTGCCGCACTCTCATTCGCTGATCCTTCGAAGGTCGTGCTCTACGACTTCAAGACTCATGAGCAACGGGTCGTCTTTGCACCCCAGGGAGGCGCGGGCTGGCCTACCTGGTCCAATGACAGTCTGTTCGTCTACGCCACCGGCAATAGCGGGGCGGAGGAGTATCGGGTCCGGATCAAAGACGGAAAAGCGGAGGTCGTGGCTGATCTGACGAAATTGAGTTTTGCCCCGACAGACCCAAACTTTGGCTGGGTCGGACTGGGGCCCGATGGTTCGTTACTGGCGACGAGAAACGCAGGAACCAACACTGAGATCTACGCGCTGGACTGGGATGAGCGTTGACCTACCCAGAAGGTCGCCAACCAGGTGGCTGGATCTGGACCGTTGTTCCGGGATGCGCCGTTCTGTCTGATAGGACGGTCGCTTTCGATCGAGAACGTCGGGTGTGATGGGTACCCTCCCATTCCCGGGAATTCCGGTTGCGAAGAATCCCCTAGATTCCTCCCAGGGCCCGATCCAATCCAGGCAGGAGCCGGAGCGGAGGGATTCCGCTATACTTCTGGCCCTTCAGGGTTTATGAATGATCAGGAATTCCAAACGCCAGCATTGTCTGAACCAGGAAGAGATACTGGGTTTTTGCCCTCGAGCCGGCCATCTGCGCTCCCGACTCGGTGTGATGGAGGTCACCGTATCACCCATTCCCTACACGATACGATTGCGCCCATAAGGTGATGCTCCACACAGATTGTGGCTTCGGTCTGGAAGGGCCACCGAAGTTCCAGGATGCGTGATTCTCCGAATTAGGGGTCGCACGGCGATGGTTGCCGGGAACGATTCGGAAGCAGCTACGGGAGCTCACCACAAGGTGGATCTTTATGCATAATGAAGGGCCGAGACTGCGAACGCACGGGACCAGCAGATGGGGACTGAAATCCGCATGGCTGATCTCATCGTTGGTGTTGCTGATGGTGGTGCTGTTTTCCACCCGGGCAATGGCTTCCAATCCCCCCGGCGCAAAGCCCTCTCAATCCGCAGCGGCACAGGGCGAATTCGTTGGCCAGGAAGTGTGTGCGAGCTGCCACGAGGATGCGGCGAAGGGATTCGCTTCCAATCCGCATTCGAAGCTGGCGGAGATGCACGGCAAGACGGGCGTGACCTGCGAAGGATGCCACGGACCGGGCAAGGCGCACGTTGACGGTGGCGGAGACGTGGCCAAGATTTTCAATCCCGCCAAGGCAACGGCAAAAGAAGTGGATGCGCGCTGCCTGAGCTGCCACCAGGGCCAGCATGCCAATTTCGAACGCACGGCGCACGGCGAAAACAATGTGAGTTGCCTGAGCTGCCACAGCGTTCACCATACCGATGACAAGGAGCAACTGCTGAAGGCGTCGGAGCCGAAGCTCTGCTACCAGTGCCACACCGATACCAAGTCGCAGTTCAACATGCCCTTCCATCACAAGGTGGAGGAGGGACTGCTGAAGTGCAGCGACTGCCACGATCCGCACGGCACCTTCAACAAGAAGAACCTGCGCACTTCCGCGCAGATGGATGCGGTCTGCACCAAGTGCCACAGCGAGACGGCGGGGCCGTTTGTGTATGAGCACGACGTGGTGAAGACGGAAGGCTGCACCGCATGCCATTTCCCGCATGGCGGGCCGAATCCACGCCTGCTGACCCGCGCCAATGTGAACACTCTCTGCCTGCAGTGCCATTCGCCGTCGCCGAACTTCACGACGGGCGAGCCCATTGGGCCGGCGCATAACCAGGCCGTGCAGTATCAGTCGTGCACCATCTGCCACACCAGCATTCACGGATCGAATGTGAGCGCGGTGTTCTTCAATTCGAATTGAGTAAGGGACGAGCGATGACAATACAGACAAAATTCGCAAACAGTCTGGTTGGGTCGCCGGCCGGGGTTCGTATCTCCCGGCTCAGCGTCCTTACCGTAGCGGCCATCCTGGCTATCGGCGCGGCGATGAATGCCTTCGGGCAGCAGCCGGAGGCAACGCAACCGGAGAACGCGAAGCCCGCTGAGGCCGCGAAGCCGGCAACCGAAACAAAGCCTGTAGCGGTGCCGAAAGAGAAGACGCTCGGCAATTACACGATGCACTCCAGCGTGGAACTGGGTGGTGTGATCACGCAGAAAGACGGAAGCCGCGCGATGTGGGCGACGATGGTGAACGAGGGGACCGGCATGAGAGTGCTGAACCAGTCGCTCGAACTTCGCACCAAGAATCCCTCGAAGACGCCGTTCTTTGATACGCTGTCGACCGCAAGCTTCGGCTACGGCGGCGAACCCAACGATGTCACGTACCTGAAGATGTCGAAGGGCAAGTTCTACGACTTCTCAGGCAATTTCCGCCGTGATCGCAACTATTTCGACTACAACCTGCTGGCGAATTCGTTCTTGTCGAGTGCGACGCCGACGAATCCAGCACTGGTTCCCGAACCGGATTCGCTGCATCTCTTCAACACTGTGCGGCGCAACACCGACGCGCTCTTCACGTTGTTTCCGCTTTCGCGGTTCAGCTTCCGCGTCGGCTACAACCACAACACCAGCGAGGGTCCAACCTTTGCCACGGTGCATGAGGGCGGCGATGTTCAGCTCTCGCAATGGTTCCGGAACAGCCTCGATACTTACACCGGCGGAGTGGATTTCAAGCTGGCCAAGCGCACCACGCTGAGCTACGACCAGTTCTTCGCACTGTATCGCGGCGATACGACATTTCAACTTTCGCCAACGCCGTTCACGCTGGCGAACGGTACGCCTACGTCGCTGGGCGTCAATACGCAGGCGGGGACGACTTGCGGCACGGGCGCGAACAAGACAGCCGAAGTGGTTAATGGCATCGCCAACCCGTACTGTACGCAGACGCTCGTAGAAAGCCAGGTGGCGCCGACTCGCACCAGCTTCCCGACCGAGCAGTTCCGGTTCAGTTCGCATTATTGGGACAAGGTCTCGTTCAACGGCCGGATCGCATACACGGGTGACGTGCTGAACGTGAATAACTTCAATGAGACTTTCAACGGTCTTCTCGCGCGGACCTCGCTCCGGCAGGAAATCGACACGGGCGGTTTGGGCAATGGCCGCCTGGCGCATAATAAGCGTGACAGCCTGAATGGCGATTTCGGCGCCGAGGCCGAGCTGAGCAAAAGCTTCGCAGTCTCCGACGTTTTTTCGTACCGGGCATTTCGCACCGAAGGCAACAATAGCCTGGTTTCTCAGGTTTGGAACGATTCCGGAACTCCGCCACCGGTTCCAACGGCAAGCCTGAACGTCAATACTCCGCTTAGCAGTCTTACGATTTCTCAGACCACGACCCAGAACAACTCATTCCTGAATCAGAAGATCTTTGGCAATACGGTGCTGGGAACGCTAACGGTGGTTCCGGAGTTCAAGTTCTCCGCCGGCTGGCGTTTCGATAACCGCAACATCACGGATCCGGGGGACGACCTTACCTGGCATCAGAACGGGCTGCTGATCGGCGCAGTGGTCACAGCGTCACGCGTCTTCCGGCTGAACGTGAATTTCGATACGCTCAACTGGAAGTCGGCGGATCTCAATACCACGCCGAGCAACACCTTCACACGGGAGGCGCCTGACAAGGTCTATCACGTAAGGGCGCGCGCGACCATTAACCCGGCAAAGTGGATCAACTTTGCGGTGACGGCCAATGATTTTGAAGGCAAGAACAACGATCCTTTCGTGAATCATCTGGAGCACAGTCACGACTTCAGCTTCGCGACGCAGATCATGCCGAGTGAGAAGTTCAGCTTCGATATGAACTACGCGCATGACGATGTTTTCTCTGAGACGAATATCTGCTATGTCTTTGTGCCGAACGCGAACTATGGGGTTCCGGCGGGCGCGGTGGATCGGGCAGGCACTTGCCAATTTACAACACTGGCGGCCAGTACCGCCGATTACCTGGGCAACGGCTGGTACGACGCTCCGGTGAATTTCTTCTCCGGCGCGGTCACCTGGGCTCCCTCGAGGTATCTTCGCTTTAACGGCGGTGCCCGTGTCACCGACACCAATGGTTCCGCAGAGTTTCTCAACCCGCTGATGGTTCCGGGCGCACTGCAGTCGAAAGTGGTCTCGCCCTTCAGCGATGTCGTAGTTAATATCGCGCCACAGTGGGCGTGGCACGGTAACTGGGTTCACCATGGATACGACGAGTCCGGCGCTGCTGGTCCGGGTCCACGCACGTTCCATGGTGATGTCGTCACTCTGGGTGTGAAGTACGCATTCTGAGTCACGTGGGTGGACTGGACACCGCAGAGCTTTACCAGTCCACCCATCAACGAACCGCGCAGTCGCGAATTGAAGAAGTTTCGAGGCTGCCTTTAACGATGTTCCTTTCGTCCGGCGACGTTCCCCGCGCTTATGCGAGGGGTGTCACTGGGAGAGCAAGGCATGACAACGTTGTTCCGCAATGCTGTAGCGGGGATGGTGATGATTCTCCTCGCCGGTTCCGTGAGCTTCGCGCAATCTTCAGGCGAAGCGTTGTACAAGGCGAAGTGCCAGATGTGCCATGGCGAAAAGGGCCTGGCGGATTCGGGCGCGGGCAAGGCGATGAAGGTGAAGCCCGCCACTGATCCCGATGTGAAGAAGCTGAGCGAGACGCAGATGATCGACGCGGTTCGCGATGGAATGGGCAAAATGCAGCCGTACAAGGATAAGTTGACGGATGCGCAAATCAAGGATGCCGTGGGATATTTCCGTACGTTTGTGAAGTAAGTGGAAGTACAGCACACAGCTCGTAGTTCATAATTCGTAGACAGGTTGTAGTTAGCTGCTTTTATGAGTTCCGGCGCATTCCGCGAAGTTAGGGGCATGCGCCGGAGTTAGATTGAATGGTTCCCGGTGCATATCACCAGGACGAGCTACTTATCGTGGTTGCCGGTGTTTAAGCAAGCGAAGGTTCCATTGATGGGCATGGCCCCCAGCGATCTTGGCCATAATGCAATTTGAAGGAGTCTTGCAATGACGAAGACGTTTCGATCGATGGCGGTAATGGCCGCGGCGGTATGCCTGGCCGGCACCATGGGCTTCGCTCAATCAGCGGGTGAAGCGGTTTACAAAGCGAACTGTCAGAGCTGCCACGGCAGCACGGGGACGCCAAATCCGGGAATCGCGAAGGCGATGGGCGTGAAGCCAACTTCTGATCCCGACTACAAGAAAGAGTCCGCAACCGACATGATTGCCTCCGTGAAGAACGGAAAAGGCAAGATGAAGGCTTTCTCGAGCAAACTGACCGACGCGCAGATCAAAGACGCGGTCGATTATTTCCGCACGTTGAAGTAGACAGTTGTCAGTGAACAGTGGTCAGTGGCGAGTTTGCTCGTGAGTGAACTGAGGGCCGAGGCAAGGATCGGTTCTTGCTGACCACTGATCACTAATCACTGTTGTCCTTAGGGGGAACGCAACAATGTTTCAACGATTCCGTGAGAACTGGGTGCGGCCGGCACTGTTCTTCGGCAACAATCCCATCAGCCTTGCCGGCGGAGCGATTACCAGCGCCGCGGGCGTGACCATGATTGGCTACTGGCTGGTGGAGCTGTTTGGCCGGCCCAACGATAATCCATATCTTGGAATTATTTTCTTCCTGATCCTGCCCGCGATTTTTGTGCTGGGTCTGCTACTGATTCCCGCCGGTGTGTATCTCCGCCGCAGGAGGCTGCAGCAACTCGGCGAGATTCCAGCCGAGTTTCCGAAGGTTGACCTGAACGATCGCATGTTCCGGCATGGTCTCGATATTGTGCTGGTAGCGACCATCGTCAATCTGCTAGTTGTTTCGATGGCCAGCTATCGCGGCGCGGCCTACATGGACTCTCCGCAGTTCTGCGGTCAGTCGTGCCATGTCATGCATCCCGAATACACGGCGTACAAGGTTTCCGCCCACTCGCATGTTGCGTGCGTGGAGTGCCACATTGGATCCGGTGCTCAATCGTACTTCGAAGCGAAGGTGAACGGTACCAAGCAGCTTGTCGAAGTTGCTTTCAATCGTTATCCTTCGCCGATTCCATCGCCGGTGAGGAATCTGCGTCCGGCGCGTGAAATCTGCGAAGGCTGCCATACGCCCGCCAAGTTTGTGGGCGAAAAGCTGCTGGTGAAATCGAGCTTTGCCGATGATGAGAAGAACACTGAAACCCAGAGCGTGGTGGTTCTGCACCTGGGGGGCATCGACTCACTGTCGCACCTGACCGGAATTCACGGTGTGCACCTCGGTCATATCGAATACATCGCGACGGACCCTACACGGACAACGATCCCGTGGGCGGAGCGGACGTACTCTGATGGATCGAAGACCGCGTTTGCCTCTTCGAACCTGAAGGGTGCTGTGCCGCAGGGCGAGCGCCGCGTGATGGATTGCATCGACTGCCACAATCGGGCCGCCCACACCATGCAGACCGCCGAAGACGCGCTCAACCGCGCGATGGCGGATGGCGCGATCAGTCCGGAACTGCCGTGGGTCCACAAGAAGGGCCTGGAACTGCTCAAAGCCGACTACAAGACGGAAGCCGAAGCCCGGCAGAAGATTCCCGAGCAGCTCACGCAGTTCTATCGCAACGAGCATCCAGAGGTGCTGGCCGCACATCCGGATCTGGTGAAGCAGGCAGGCGAGGGACTGGTATTTGTGTTCACGACGAACTCGTTCCCGGATATGAAAGTGACCTGGGGAACTCATCCGAATCACATCGGGCACATGAGCTATCCCGGATGCTTCCGCTGCCACGATGGTGATCACCTGGCGCAGAATGGCAAAGCGTTAACGCAAGACTGTACGGCCTGCCATAACCTGCTTGCAGTGGATGAGGCCAAACCCAAGGTGCTGTCGGACCTGGGTATTCAGCAATAAGTTGCAGTACACCGGTTGGGGTTGGGGCGGCTTCGCGGCTGCCCCGCGGTGTTTTTTGCCGGAGTGTTACAGGGGCGTGTTAGGCTGACTCTTCACTTTTCCAGCAAAATCAGAGGGGCCCAACCACGATGCATTCGACGAAGACACCGCAATTCGACCTGGTCGCTGCTGCCCATGCCGACATGATCGAGCGTGGCTTTCAACCTGACTTTCCCTCCGGAACCGATCAACAACTTGCCGCGATCAAGGCGAATCCGGGGTTGCCTGCTGCTCCGGGTGCGCAGGACCTGCGCAATCTGCTTTGGTCTTCCCTCGACAACGACACGTCGAAAGATCTCGATCAGATCGAGTGGGCTGAGAAGCTTCCGGATGGCCGCATCCGCGTGCTGATTGGGGTGGCAGATGTGGACGTCCGCGTGCCTCGCGGAAGTGTCATCGACAAGCATGCGCAAGCGGAGACGACTTCTGTCTACACGGGCGTGAAGGTCTTCCCGATGCTGCCTGCTGATTTGTCAGAGGGGATCACGTCGCTGAATGAAAATGAAGACCGTGTGGCGATTGTCGTCGAGTACACCGTGGATGCCAGCGGGGTTGTTGCCGATGGCAAGGCGTATCGCGCGCTGGTCCGCAACCGCGCGCAGCTTGCGTACAACGGAGTAGGCGCGTGGCTCGCGGGCACCGGGGCGGCTCCGGCAAAGGTTGCGGCCAATGCCGATCTTGCGGCGCAGCTGAAACTGCAGGACCAAGCCGCAAAAAGCATGGAGGGCAGCCGTTTCCAACACGGAGCACTTGATCTCGAAACCATCGAGACGCATCCTGTGATGTCCGCCGATGACCAGGCAGTCGGTATCACCAAGCTTGAAAAGAATCGTGCTACTTCGGTGATCGAGGAATTCATGGTGGCCTCGAATGGCATTGTCGCGCGGACCTTCGAAGCAGCCGGGATTGCATCCATCCGCCGGATCGTGCGAACTCCCAAGCGCTGGGATCGCATCGTGGAGCTTGCCGATGGAATGGGAACGAAGCTGCCGGAAGAGCCCGACTCGAAGGCGCTGAACGACTTTCTGCTTGCGCAGAAGAAGAAGGACCCCGACCACTTTCCCGATCTGTCGCTTGCCGTGGTCAAGCTGATGGGTCCCGGCGAATACGTGCTGGTGAAGCCAAACGAGCAATCCCCGGGACACTTCGGCCTCGCGGTGCGAGACTACACGCACTCCACGGCACCGAATCGCCGTTTCCCGGACATGGTGACGCAACGGCTACTCAAGGCATTTCTGGCCAAGTCAGCGCAGCCTTATTCCGAAAACGAGCTCAACGCGATCGCGCAGCACTGTACGCAAATGGAGGATGCGGCGCGAAAGGTGGAGCGCGACATGGAGAAGCGCATTGCCGCCGTGGTGCTGCACCCGCGGATTGGCCAGACATTCCAGGCTATTGTCACCGGCGTGAATCAGCACGGCACATTTGTCCGTGCGCTCAATCCTCACGTGGAAGGGATGCTGGTGAACGCCGGTAAGCCCGGCTCCAAAGGATTGGACGTGGGCGACAGGTTGACGGTCAAGCTGGTATCGACCGACCCGCAGCGGGGATTCATCGATTTCGCGATGTAACGGGCACTGGTTGTCGGCTAGGCATCGCCGGTTTCTTGAGAGTACGCAGCCGGCTGCGGTTCGCCGGCTTCGACTGCGGGAACAGTGATCTGGGCGCCCGGTTCCTCAATCCACAAGCAGACGATCAACCAGATGAGCACCAGAAGATAGACAACGCTGTTTCCATTCAGCAGCTTTTCCTGGAGGTTCATCAGGTGTTCGTACTTGACACGCGAGTCAATCGTGGTGTGGCGCACGATGATCTCAAAGACTGCCTGGACGGAGAGCTGCGATAGCGATGCGGTCGACAAGCCGATCATGATGCGTTGTACGTGGGTGCGCCAGCCAGCCCCGTAGCGCGCTCCGAATGCCACCACGAGAATGCCCAGCAGAATCGACAGCACATGCATCAGCAGGCCGGTCTTCACAGCCAGTAGTTGCATGAACTGCAGCTTCGCGATGGTGGTGTCGAACGTGAGCGCCTTCCATTGCGGCCATGGGCCCCACTTCCAGAGGACGACTCCGCCTATCGCGAGCAGGACGAGTCCCCACCCGGTCCATGCTTTCCAGCTTGCCTTTCGGAAGGCCCGCCGTGCCATTTCGACCAGTACCAGCAGACCTACCAGGGCGGAGAGGTCAGCCACGGTAATGCCAATCGCGCCCATGGTGATGGGCGGCAGCCTGTCATGCAGCAGCCGGTTGATGAGCAGCCGCAATGCGATGACCACGATCGAGGTGGTGAACCACGGGAACCGTTTGGCGCGGTCGCGCCCCAGCAGGACGACCAGAATGACCAGCAATGCTGCAAACGTCAACGTCCACAGAATGGAAACCGCGTTGAAATGAAAATCAAAATGCATGAAATTCCTTGATTAGTTACCCCGCCCGGGGAGGCAGGGACCAAACACTTAGTCTAGGACATTGGGCCGCGCGAGGACCGGCGTCGGCGGTAAAATCCAGGAAATGAACCGGTAGTGTGGAGCGAGACGGCGCGGGATGGTTGGAGCAACCGGCGCGGAAGGATGGTGCGCCCGGAGAGATTCGAACTCCCGACCTAATGCTCCGGAGGCATTCGCTCTATCCAGCTGAGCTACGGGCGCGCCATATCAGTCTATCGTATTTTCGAGTTTGGTGGCTGACTGGGTCGGAAGCCACCGTACCCACCGATTCGGGTGTTCGAGGTGGTGGAGATGGCGGCGTCCCTACGGGACCGTTGCCACCATCGTGCCATCAACCTACCCCACGCTGAAGCGCGGGGCTAACGAACCAATGCGCCTCCGGCGCTTTGCCATGATCGTGTCATCACGCTACCCCACGCTGAAGCGCGGGCTAACGAACCATGCGCCTCCGGCGCTTCGCCACCATCGTGCCATCAACCTACCCCACGCTGAAGCGCGGGGCTAACGAACCAATGCGCCTCCGGCGCGGTACGGGTGTGGGCTTGGGCGCGGGATGAGAAAGCAACAGATGCTTTCGTCAGGCCCTTTGAGGGCTAGCAATAGTCCGGCTCTGCCGAAGGATGTTCACTCCCGAATCCCTGTCTCACGGCTTTTTCGTAACTCTTCCATCACTGATTGGATCAGTGCTTTCGCGCCTTCCATGCCGCTTAGGACGGCCTGCAGATCGAGTGCGGGCTTCGCTGGATTGCGGGTTGAGGCGCAGTACACGCCGTGCTGGCCCACCAGGATCAGCGAATCGGTGAGCAGGTCGAGCGCGACGGCCAGCCTGCCGCGCTCCAGGCCCATCATGAATTCGTGCTGCTCTAGCTCTGAGCGCTTCTCGTCGAAAACATTCATGAGCCAAGCCTATCGGAATCGGCCGAGCTCACAAACGCGATTGAGGGTCAGACGTCCAGCTTCTTCATGAAGTCGGCGTCCGCGTGCAGTTCCGTGAGCGGGTCGCCCTCGAACTCTTCCTGCTCGATGAAGTAGTGCTTCAGCCCGGTTGCGGCCCGGAGGATGGGCTTGTAATCGATGGATCCTTTGCCCATCTCTACGTTGCGCCATTTGCCATCCGGCTGCTTCACCATGTCCTTCACGTGCATCAGAGGAAAGCGCTCGGGGAACTTGCCCAGGTATTCGACGGGATTGTGTCCGCCTACGACGACCCAGCCGCAGTCCATTTCGAACGAGACCACCTTGGGATCGGTGCGCTTCAACAGTTCATCGAAGTAGATGATGCCGTTCTCTTTGGCGAACTCGATGGTGTGATTGTGATAGCCGAAGGTCATTCCCGCCGCCTTGACCTTGGCGCCGATGGTGTTGAACTGGTCGGCTACGTAACGCCAGTCGTCAAGGTTCAGGTCGCCGGTACGCGTGGGATCACGATGCACCCCGGCCGATGAGCAGATGATGTATTCCAATCCGAGCGCCTGTGCGTACTCGATCAGCTGATCAAGTTGCGACTTCAGCTGGGTTAGCTGGTGGTGCGAACTGATGCATTTCAGACCGGCCTTTTGCATCGCATTGCCAAAATCGGCTGCGGTCTTATCGAAGAATCCAGCAGCTTCCACCTCTTTGTATCCGGCGGCCGCGAGCTGGTGGAGGGTGCCGTCGAAGTCCTTCGGCAACTGGTTGCGTACGGAGTAGAGTTGTAAACCAACTGGCATCGAGAGCGGGGCAGAGAACAATCGATCCGTGCCAATACAGGCCGTTGCAGCCAACGTGCCTGAGGCTTTCAAGAAATTGCGCCGGGAAAGGGTCATTCGTATGTGCTCCTCAAGTGCCGATCAGGCCTTGATGGTGTGCGCAGCCTCATCCCATGTGGCCACGTTTTTGTGAAAGTAAGAGTGATTCGCCATGTGGCATGCAATGGCAGCATTGTTTCCGAAGACCTCGTCTTCCACGACGTGTTCGCGTGTTTCCACGGCACGGAAGAAGTTCGCGATATGTTCTGCGGTATCGTCATATCCCTGCGGAGTGGAGAAGGATTCGGTCAACGGCAACGGTTTTTGAGGCTCAGGATGCTGCGCATGCCAGTCGTCCAGATATTTTTTCTTGTCTTCGGCGGTCCAGCCATTCAGGGAATACCCTTCGGGCTGGGGCCGCGTGTCCTGGGGAGCCACACTGAGCGAGTTGCCGTTGATGGTCATCGTGGCCTCCTTCCCATAAAAGATGGTGAGGTCGCCTGCCGCGTTGTTTTGGTTGCAGTGCATGCTGACACTTAGACCGGGATAGTCATAGAGCGTCGCCAGAAGATCGGGATAATCTCGCCCGTCTTTGAAGTGGGTCAGGCTGCCGGTGGAGTATGCGCGCTCCGGGATGGCATTGATAGCCGTGACGCACTGAATGCCCGACAGGAGATGCACGAACAGGTCGCCGGCAACCCCTTCGCCATAGTCTGCAAAGCAGCGCCAGCGGAAAAACCGCGCCGCATCAAACGGCCGTGACGGCGCATCGCGCAACCACGCGGTCCAGTCGATGGTTTCCGGGCTCGCGTCAGGAGCGATGGGGTACACCCACGCACCCGACGGCGAATTCCGATCGGTGTGGGCATCGATGTACGTCACCTCGCCCAGGCGTCCTGATTTGTAGATCTCCGCAGCCTTCTTGAAGGCCATGCTGCTGACTCGCTGGCTGCCGGCCTGAAAGATTTTCTTGCCGTCCTCGACCGCCTTGACCATTGCCAGGCCATCGGCCACGTTGTGCGACATGGGTTTTTCGCAATACACATCTTTGCCCGCAGCCACGCAATCGAGCACCACATGCCGATGCTGAAAATCGGCGACCGCAACGATGACCGCATCCACATCCTTGCGGTCAAGCAGTTCGCGGTAATCGCGCGTGGCGGGAATCTCCGAGCCCCAGGCTTCGACACCCGCCTTGCGATGCATCTCGTAGAGATCGGCCGTTCCCACGCAAACGCCGTTGGGCACCTTGCGCGCCGAACGCAGCAAGTCGCATCCGCGAATTCCGGTACCGATGGAAACAAAACGAATCTTTCGTTCGCCCGGTGTTTGCGCCGCCAAATACCCTGGTTGCAGCACAATCGATTTAGCCGCGGCTCCGGCAGCGACGGCTCCTGCGCCCAAACGCACGAACTCCCTGCGTGATATAGGTCCCATGAATCATGCCTTTCCCATGCGTCCGAAATTCTCGCCTGCCAGACGCTGCCGTGTCCACCGACACAAGAACACCGGGACTCCGATGGCATAGGATTCATACGGCAGTTCTTGCATTAGAGCGTCGAAACGAGGAAGGGCCCATGCGGATTTTGGGAACACTTAGAGCAAACTTCAATCTCGGAATCATCCTGATGGCCGCAATCGGCACGTTTGAGACAGCCGCGCAGGCGGTGAAGCCTGACGCACTTCCTGACCTCGGGCCGAACGTTCTGATCTTCAATCCGTCGATGCCTTCGGCGGACATCCAGGCCCAGATCGACAAGGTCTACGCGATTCAGCAGCACAGCGAATTCGGCCCTGCCCGCAACGCGCTGCTGTTCCTGCCCGGCGAGTATCACGTTGATATTCCCGTCGGTTTCTATACGGAAGTCATCGGGCTTGGCGCAACGCCCGACGCGGTCCACATCATCGGGAACGTTCATTCGGATGCCAGTCTGCCGCGCAACAATGCCACCTGCACCTTCTGGCGGGCAGTCGAAGGGTTCTCGGTGACACCGACGGGCGGCACCATGCAATGGGCTGTCTCGCAGGCGGTGCCATTTCGCCGCATGCACGTGCTGGGCAACATCGTTCTGCACCAGAAGGGCGGATGGGCCAGCGGCGGATGGATGTCGGATTCGCTGATCGACGGCAACGTAGGCGCAGGCCCGCAGCAGCAGTGGATCTCGCGCAACAGCGAGTGGGGCAGCTGGACGGGAGCCAACTGGAACATGGTGTTCGTCGGTATTCCGCACCCACCCGCGGGGGAGTGGCCTACGCCGCCGTACACCAAGGTGGAGCGCACACCGATCGTCCGCGAAAAGCCGTTTTTCGAAGTCGATGCGAAAGGGAATTGGTCGGTTCGCGTTCCGGCGCTTCAGACAGACAGTCAAGGCATCACCTGGCATGGCGGATCTACACCGGGCCGTTCCATCCCTCTCCGCCGCTTCTATATCGCACAGGCGGGCCGGGATTCTGCATCCACGATGAACGCGCAACTGGCGAAGGGCAAGAACCTGCTGCTGACGCCGGGTATTTACGACCTTACGGAACCTATCCGTGTCACGCGCGCGAACACGCTGGTCATCGGGCTCGGCTTCGCGACCCTGCGCCCCACCAATGGAACGGCGGCTATGACCACGGCCGACGTTGACGGCATCGATATCGCGGGAATCCTGCTCGATGCCGGCCAGCAAGTCTCGCCGGTGCTCGTCGAGGTGGGACCGGAAGGCAGTCATGCCTCGCACGCCAAAGACCCTATCTTCCTGTACGATGTTTTCTTCCGCGATGGCGGCGCGAGTGCGGGCAGCGTGAAGGTGAATCTACGCGTCAACGCCAACGACACCGTTATCGACCATACCTGGATATGGCGGGCCGATCACGGGAAGGGCGTGGGCTGGTCCACCAACCTGAGCGACAACGGCCTGGTGGTGAACGGCAATAACGTTACGGCCTACGGCCTGTTTGTGGAGCATCATCAGCAATTCCAGGTGGTGTGGAACGGGAACCACGGTCGTACCTACTTCTACCAATCGGAGATTCCCTACGATCCGCCGGATCAAGCCAGCTTCACTTCGGCTCCTGGGACCAATGGCTGGGCGTCGTACAAGGTAGCGGAGAATGTCACCACGCACGAAGCCTGGGGTCTCGGGATCTACAGCGTCTTCCGTCATCCCAACGTGACGCTCTCGCGGGCTATCGAGGTGCCGGTTACACCCGGAGTCCGCTTCCACCACATGATCACTGTCGCGCTGGATAATCTTGGCGAAATCTCCAACGTGATTGATTACAAGGGCGGGCCCACGCACGTCGCCCCGCGCCGGATCGATCCGAAAGTGAATGAGTTCCCGGGAAAATGAGGCACTCACGATCACCCGGTGCGCAAAACGTGCCGGGCGCAGCATGGGACAATGGAATCGTATACATCATGAGCGCCGATAGCATTCCTGAATCCGAGCCCTCTTCCGAAACTCCGCAGGCCGAAAGCGAGCAGACCGCAATGCCAGCCGCAGGATCCGCCGCTGAGTTTCAGCATGCTGCTGAAGCCGCTGCTCCCGCTGAGACGACGGCCGTAGAACCCGAGACGGCACCGGCTGAAGAGCCCGCCGAGCCCGAGGAGAATTTTGCCGATATCCTCCAGCAGTTCGAGCGCAGCCACACGCACAAGCCCAGTACGGGCGCGAAGCAGATCGATGGTACGGTTATCTCGCTGACCGCCGAGCAGGTGTTTGTCGATATCGGCTACAAGATCGAAGGCGTGCTTCCGCGTTCGGCCTTCGAGAACAACGCCGCCAATGTGAAAACCGGCGACAAGGTTCTCGTTTCCATCAAGGGCCGGAACGAAGAGGGCTACTACGACTTGACTCGTTTCAAAGTCGCCCAGCCGCGCGACTGGACCGCGCTGGAAGAGGCGTTCAAGCAAAAAGTGGCCATTGTGGGAACGGTCACGGGCGTGGTCAAAGGCGGGCTTACTGTCGATGTTGGGGTGCGTGCGTTTATGCCTGCAAGCCGCAGCGGCACGCACGATGCCGCCGAACTTGAAGCCCTGGTCGGCACCGAGATTACATGCCGCATCACCAAGCTCGATACCACCGATGAAGATGTAGTTGTCGATCGGCGAGCGGTTCTTGAAGAGCAGGCACGCGCAGCCCAGGAGGGCCGTCTTGCGGTCCTGCAGGCAGGCGAGGTGCTGGAAGGCACGGTTCGCACGCTTATGCCCTATGGGGCATTCGTTGATCTGGGTGGCTTCGACGGACTTCTGCACGTGAGCGACATCTCGTGGAACCGCGTCAACAAGCCGGAAGACGTGCTCTCCGTCGGGCAACAGATCCAGGTTCGCATTCTCAAGATCGATGCGGAGACGAGGAAGATTTCCCTGGGGCTCAAGCAGCTTCAGCCCGAGCCGTGGGAATCTGCGCCGTCAAAATATCAACTTGGCCAGCGCGTCACCGGCACGGTTTCGCGCCTCACCGACTTTGGCGCTTTCGTCGAACTCGAGCCGGGCATCGAGGGTCTCATCCACATCTCCGAGATGTCGTGGGGCAAGAAAATCCGCCATCCCTCCGACGTGGTCAAGCAGGGCGACCGGGTCGATGCTGTCATTCTCGGCATCAAGCTTGAAGAACGGCGGATGGCGCTTGGTCTCAAGCAGACTCTCACTGATCCATGGTCCGATGTGACGCATCGTTTCCCGGTCGGCTCGCAGGTCGAGGGACCTGTCACACGGATAATGCCCTTTGGCGCATTCGTACAGATCGCCGAGGGTGTTGAGGGTCTTGTTCATGTGAGCGAGATCAGCGCGGAGAAGCGCATCCATCACCCGCAGGATGCACTTCGGGTTGGGCAGGTGGTGAAGGCGCAGGTGCTCGGCATCGCGCCGGAGAAGCGCCAGATCAAGCTCAGCATCAAGCAACTCGTTCCGACCAGCATCGACGAATACATCGCTGAACATAAGGTGGGTGACGTCGTTTCGGGCCGGGTGGTCGATGAGTCGCCCGCTCGAGCCACGATCGAACTCGGCGAGGGGATTCGCGCCGTTTGCGGTACGGCTAAAAATGCGCCGGCTGCCGCGACTGCGAATCGGCCCACCGGGAAAGCCGACCTGTCTTCGCTGAGCTCGATGCTTCAAGCGCGCTGGAAGGGAAGTGCGGCCACCCCGTCGACCTCTCTTGAACCGCTCCAAGCCGGCCAGATTCGCAGCTTCAAGATCACGAAGATCGAAGCGGCGTCGAAGACGATCGAGGTAGAACTCGCTTAGAGGTAGGTCTCGTCGAGGTAGCACCAGCGCCAGTCTTCGCCGCGCTCGGCTGAGCGGATGATGGGATGCTGGGTTTCATGAAAATGCGCGCGGGCATGGCGGTTCGGCGACGAATCGCAACAGCCAACCTGACCACATTCAAGGCACATGCGCAGATGTACCCACGTGCTCCCGGTTTTCAAGCACTCTTCGCAGCCCTTCGACCCGGGCTTCACATTTTTGACATGATCCTTGACGTGCGTGCACTGATTCGCCATTGATTTGAACCCCCAAAGTTCAGTTGCTCTATCCCCGCTCTCCAGTTGGAGAGCTGTTGTAAACCGTATACTGTTTTGCCAACTCGCAGAAGGCCCTGGTCTGGGCTGCGCGCCACGCGTCATCTTGTCCTAGTTCCCGGGCCATGAGTCTCGCCACTGGCCTTGCCATCTGCATTGCCGCCTGCGCATTCAGGAAGAGTGCCCGCGTCCGTCGCGCCAGGACGTCTTCCACACTGCGAGCCATCTCTTCGCGCGTGGCCCACACCACCTCGGCGCCGATGTAGGGCAACGCCGGATACAGCCTCTCCGCCAAATCCGGCGATTCCGGATCAGCAGCGAGGGCACGGATCTTCTCCGCGTCCGCGCCGTAAACCGCCAGTGGATCCTCGCGGCACTCGATGGGTTCCGCGCATTCGAGGTACCCGTGAATTTTCAGGTTCTTCGTCGGGCACGCTTCATCGCGTAATCGCCCAAGGGTGATTGCATGATCCACGGTATCCTCGGCCATGTGCCGATAGGTTGTCCACTTTCCGCCGGTAATCGTCAGCAGGCCTGAATTGTCCACATGAATCACGTGATCGCGCGAAATTGCCGACGTCTTGCCCTCGCCGGTCGCTTTCACGAGCGGCCGCAATCCAACATAGACCGCGAGCACGTCATTGCGCGTGGGAGGCCGGCTGAGATATCGCCCAGCCGTTTCAAGGATGAAGTCGATCTCCTCATCGAGCGCCTTTGGTTCCAGGCTGGGTGCGTCTACCGGTGTATCGGTTGTGCCCGCAACGGCGTGGTCGTGCCAGGGAATGACAAACAGCACGCGTCCGTCACTCGTGCGGGGAACCATCAGCGCCGTATCGCTCTTCAGGAATGAGCGATCGAAGACAAGATGGATGCCCTGGCTGGTGACCATCAACGGATCGACAGTCGCATCCGCCATCCGCCGGACTTCGTCCGTAAAGACTCCGGTCGCATTGACCACGATACGCGCTGAAATCGTAAAATCTTCACCGTGTTCCTCGTCGCGCGCTGTCAGGCCGTTCACATAACCTTCTTCATCACGCAACAAATCGGTTGCACGACAATAATTTGCGACCGTAGCCCCATGGTCCGCCGCCGTCATCATGAGGTGGATCAGTAATCTCGAATCGTCAAACTGGCCGTCGTAGTAAACCACGCCACCGCGTAGCTCTTCCGGTTCGAGTCCCGGCAAGCGTTCCAATGTTTCTTCCTTGCTAAGGAGTTTCGACGCGCCGAATCCGTATTTTCCGGCGAGCAGATCGTAGAGCTTCAGCCCGATTCCGTAGAAGGGGGCTTCCCACCACGAGTAGTTGGGCACCACAAACGCGAGATCGTGCACCAGGTGAGGCGCGTTTTGACGAAGCAGTCCGCGCTCCTTCAGCGCCGACATCACCAGCGGAATATTGCCTTGCTCCAGATAGCGTACGCCGCCGTGGACCAGCTTGGTGCTGCGGCTGCTGGTGCCTTTGCCGAAATCGTGCGCCTCAACCAGCACCACGTCGAAACCACGGGCCGCGGCGTCCACGGCAACGCCTGCGCCTGTTGCTCCGCCGCCGATTACGGCAATGTCCCACGGTTCGCGGCGTTCGCGAATCCTGCGCAGCATCTCCTCTCTGCGCATCTCACTCTCCTGTCATTCGGTCCAGTTTCTTGAGCGCTCGACTGCTCTTTGCCAGCGCGAACGGCGTGCGGTCCTTTCATCGCTGCTCATATGAGGTTCAAAGTGCACATCTCCCTCGCGCCTGGCCCGCAACTCGTCCGGGCTTGCCCAGAATCCGGTGGCCAACCCCGCCAAGTAGGCCGCACCCAAGGCGGTGGTTTCGGTCACTTGCGGGCGTATCACGGGGACGCCCAGCACATCCGCCTGGAACTGCATCATTAGATCATTCACCGCGGCCCCGCCATCGACACGCAGTGCGCCCAGTGGGGTGCCTGTCTCGCTGTTGACCGCCTCGAGCACGTCTGCGACCTGGAAGGCAATGCTCTCAAGGGCCGCTCTCGCGATGTGTCCCGGCTTGGTCTCGCGCCGCAACCCGATCAGGAGTCCGCCGGCATGAGGGTCCCAATGGGGAGCACCCAACCCAACAAACGCGGGAACGAATACGACGCCGCCGGTGTCTGGCACGCCTGCGGCAAGAGCCTCGACCTCAGCCGACGAGCCAATCAGCCGCAGGTTATCGCGCAGCCACTGCACCACCGCTCCGCCGATGAAGACGCTTCCCTCCAGCGCGTATTCCAGACGCCGCCGCGCGCTGGCTGCAATGGTGGTGATGAGCTTGTGCTTCGATCGCACAAACTCCGTTCCGATGTTCTTGAGCAGGAAGCAGCCGGTTCCGTAGGTGTTCTTCGCGTCGCCTTCGTTCCAACAGAGCTGGCCAAACAGAGCCGCCTGCTGATCGCCGGCAATTCCGGCGATGGTGATTCCACTCAATCCGAGTGTCGTGGTGACGTCGCCGATTGGCTGGCTCGACCAGACCACCTGCGGAAGCATCTTCGCAGGGATATCGAAGATGCGCAGCATCTCATCGTCCCACTCGCCCTTCACGATGTTGTAAAGCAGCGTCCGCGATGCGTTGGTGACGTCGGTTACGTGGCGCATGCCACTGGTGAGATGCCAGATCAACCAGCTGTCGATGGTTCCGAATGCCAGTTCGCCGCGCTCGGCCTTGTCGCGTGCTCCTGCAACATTGTCGAGAATCCAGCGCACCTTGGTGGCGGAAAAGTATGGATCGAGCACCAGGCCCGTCTTGGCAGAGACCGTCTCGCCCAGCCCGCTCTCTTCCAGCGCAGCGCACATCTGCGCAGTTCGGCGATCCTGCCAAACGATCGCGGGATGGATCGCATTGCCGGTCTCGCGCTCCCACACCACTACGGTCTCGCGCTGGTTGGTGATGCCGATGGCGGCAATGTCACGCGGGCGCGCGCCTACCTTGCCTAACGCCTCCACGGCACAGGCCATCTGGCTGGTAAGGATCTCCATGGGGTCGTGTTCGACCCAACCGGGCTGGGGGTAGAACTGCTGGAATTCTTTCTGGGCAACCGCCGCAATACTGCCGGATTCATCAAACAGAATGGCACGCGAACTGGTCGTGCCCTGGTCCAATGCAAGTACGTAGGCCATCAATCTTCCTTCGGACCCAAGTCAAACACGTACGCCCCCCGCACCGCAACCGCCGGAAGGTTAACAGCGTCCGGGTCCAAACTACACTACGTACAAATCTACGTACTCGTTCACCGGCATCCGCTCCAGCCGGGCGCGATCTATCGATGCATCCAGAATCCGCTGCTGCTGTTCGGTTCCGAAGCTGCGCGCCAGGTTGCGTTTGAACTTCTCTACGAGCAGCGGCATGCCTTCGGTGCGGCGCCGCTTGTGGCCGATGGGATATTCGACCGTTTCTTCCAGCACCGATCCGTCAGCCAGTTCGACACGAAGAGAATTCGCAATCGAACGCTTTTCCGGATCGTGATAATCGCGCGTGAACTGCGGATTTTCAACGCACTCCACTTTGGCACGCAGGGCATCGATGCGGGGATCGGAGGCAACCGCATCCTCGTAATCCGCCGCGGTCAACCGGCCGAAGATCAGCGGGATGGCGATCATGTATTGCACGCAGTGGTCGCGGTCCGCGGGATTCGAGAGCGAACCCCTCTTGTCAATGATGCGCAGGCAGGCCTCGTGGGTGCGGATCGTGATGCGGCGAATGTCATCGGGGGTCTTGCGGTTCGCGTCCAGCTTCGTTTTCAGGGTCATCGCCGCTTCCACGGCGGTCTGTGCGTGGAATTCGGCCGGATAGCTGATCTTGAACAGCACATTCTCCATGACATAGCTGCCATAGGGGCGCTGGAATTTGAATTCCTGCCCGCGAAACGACACATCGTAGAAACCCCATGTCTTTGCCGTCAGGGCCGAGGGATAACCCATCTCTCCGGCCTTTGCCATCAACGCCAGCCGCACTGCACGGCTGGTGGCATCGCCGGCCGCCCAACTCTTCCTCGAACCTGTATTTGGTGAGTGGCGATAGGTTCGCAGGCTCTGCCCATCTACCCATGCCAGCGAAATCGCGTTAATCGTCTGATCGCGGGTCAAGCCGAGCAGACCGCATACCACCGCCGTCGACGCCACCTTGACCAGCACCACATGATCGAGGCCGACCTTGTTGAAGGAGTTCTCGAGCGCGATGCAACCCTGGATTTCGTGCGCCTTGATCATTGCTGTCAGCACGTCGCGCATTTTCACCGGAGGCTTGCCCTCTGCGGCGCCGGTTCGGGATAGCCAGTCCGCGACAGCCAGAATTCCGCCAAGATTATCGGAAGGGTGTCCCCACTCCGCCGCCAGCCATGTGTCGTTGTAATCGAGCCAGCGAATCATCGCGCCAATGTTGAATGCGGCCTGCACCGGATCGAGTTGGAAGCTAGTGCCGGGAACGCGAACGCCATGCGGCACGGTCGTTCCCGGCACAATCGGACCCAGGAGCTTGGTGCACGCCGGATACTCCAGTGCTTCGAGTCCGCAGCCCAGGGTATCCAGAAGGCAGTAGCGCGCGGTGTCGTAAGCGAGGTCGCTTTTGATTTCGTATCCCAGTGCGTAATCGGCGATATCCGCGATCACCTTATCCGGCGCCGGCCGTTCATTCGATATATGCGATGACACGAGGGCTCCTTGGGAGACGCGATGGCTACCGCTTCCCGATGGGCACGAACTCCTTCGGCTCGGGTCCAGTGTAAGTTGCCGACGGGCGGATGATCTTTCCATCCTGCCGCTGCTCGATTACGTGTGCGCACCAGCCGGCGGCTCTGGCTATTACGAACAAGGGCGTAAACAGATCCACGGGAATGCCCATGAGGTCATATGCAACGGCGCTGTACCAGTCGAGATTAGGGAACATGCGCTTGACCTCGTGCATGGTGCTTTCGATCCGCTCAGCCACATCGAAGAGGCGCATATCGCCGCCGGCTTTTGCAAGTCGATGCGCCACCCCCTTGATGATGTCGCTGCGCGGATCGCTGATGGTGTACACCGGATGCCCAAAGCCGATGATCACCTCGCGCTCGCCGACCCGCCATCGCATGTCGGCTTCAGCTTCGTCGGGCCTTTGATAGCGTTTCTGGATCTCCAGTGCGACCTCGTTTGCACCGCCGTGCTTCGGTCCCTTGAGCGCGCCGATTGCTCCCGCGATGGACGAGTAGATGTCCGACCCAGTCCCTGCAATCACTCGCGCCGTGAAGGTCGAGGCATTAAATTCATGTTCGGCATAGAGAATGAGCGAGGTCTGCATGGCCGCCGTCCACTCGGCTGACGGCGCCGTGCCATGCAGCAGGTGCAGAAAGTGCGCGGCAATCGAATCTTCGACGCGCTCCACTTCAATTCGCCGGCCGTTGCGCGCGTAGTGGTGCCAGTAGAGAAGCATCGAACCCATGCAGGCGAGCAGGGTATCGGCGATCCTGCGCGCGCCGCTCTCCTTGTGGCTCTCACTCTCCGGCAGCACGCAGCCCAGAACGGAAACGCCGGTGCGCAGGACGTCCATGGGATGCGTGGAGGGAGGCAGCAACTCCAGCGCCTGCTTCACAGCTGCCGGCAGGCTGCGCAGTGGCCGCAGGCTCGCTTTGTAGGTCGCGAGTTCGGCGGCATTGGGCAATTTGCCGTGCACCAGAAGGTAGGCGACCTCTTCGAATTGGCAGTTTGCCGCGAGGTCCTTGATGTCGTATCCGCGATAGTGCAGATCGTTGCCGGTGTGCCCCACCGTGCACAGTGCAGTGGAGCCGGCCGGCGTGCCCGACAGTGCAACAGACTTCTTCGGCTTGAACGCCGCCGTTGTCGTACTTGCTTCGTTGCTCATTGCCACCCCCGCAGAGCATCAAGCTAACGGATCAGCGCCAAACGTGTCTACCGGGCCGTCTTATCCTTTGCAAAGAGGGCATCGAGCTTCTGCTCGTAGGCGTGGTAGTCGAGGTATTTGTAGAGATCGGCGCGGGTCTGCATCATCGGAATTACATGCTTCTGCGTGCCGTCGCCGCGGATG
Source organism: Occallatibacter sp. (assembly GCA_036495975.1). GTDB lineage: Bacteria > Acidobacteriota > Terriglobia > Terriglobales > Acidobacteriaceae > Telmatobacter. The sequence goes on from DASXLY010000175.1 coordinate 37,399, forward strand.
GCCTCGTACACCTTGAGGGCCGCGGCATTCATGGCGCGATAGGCCGCACAGCAATACAGAATGACGTCAACGCCAGCGGCCGCAAGCTCGTCGCGCGTCCACAGCGGGGTCTGGCCGAATTCGGTGATATTTGCCAGGATTGGCACGCTTGCGGCTTTCCGGAATTCGGTGTACTGCGACAACTCCGTTACCGCCTCGGCGAAGATCATGTCAGCACCCGCAGCTACATACGCCTGCGCGCGCTCGATCGCCGCCTTCAGCCCTTCTCCTGCCAGCGCATCTGTGCGCGCCATGATGACAAATGCATCGTCGGTGCGGGCGTCCACTGCGGCCTTGATGCGGTCGACCATCTCCTCTGCCGGGACGAGTTCCTTGCCGGGCCGGTGGCCGCAGCGTTTCGTGCCCACCTGGTCTTCCATGTGCGCAGCCGCGGCGCCCGCCTTGATCATGGAGCGAATGGTGCGAGCAATGTTGAATGCGCTGCCCCAGCCGGTGTCGATATCGACCAGGAGGGGAAGCGTCGTGACCTCGGTGATGCGGCGGACATCGGTCAGCACATCTTCCATCGTGCTGATGCCCAGATCCGGCATTCCCAGCGAGTTCGCGGCGACTCCGCCGCCGGAGAGATATAGCGCGCGAAATCCGGTCGCCTCCGCCATGCGGGCGGCGTAAGCATTGATGGCACCTGCGACTTGCAGAGGCTTCTCTTGTGCCAGTGCCGCGCGAAATTTTTCACCAGCCGATTGTTGTTCCATGGAACGCCTTTCGCCGCATCATAGCAGTTTCGCCAACGCGCCGACGGCGGGCGGCTTTCCTACCCTGACCCTGCGGTGCGACAATCATCCCCGTTGCCGCGGCCTGCTGATTTGAGCGCCGCTGCCCGGAGGAGAATTACCTTATGAAGCCACTCATCGTTTGTGCCGGACTTCTCTTCGCTGCTACCACCATGTTGGCGCAGGACGCGCCCGCCAAAAAAGCCCCCGCCAGCCCACCTGCAAAGGCTACGGCCACTATCGGCGGCCATGAAGTGACTATCACCTACTCCTCGCCGGGAGTGAAAGGACGCGAGGGCAAGATCTTCACCAAGGACGGGCTGATCAGCCACAACCCGCACTTTCCCGTGTGGCGTGGGGGCGCGAACTCTGCCACCGCACTGCATACTGATGGTGACCTGATGATCGGCGACATCAATGTCCCCAAGGGCGATTACACGCTCTTCGTCGACATCTCCGACCCTGACCAGTGGAGCCTGATCGTCAACAAGAAGACGGGCGAATGGGGCCTTGCGTACGACGGCTCTCAGGACCTTGGCAAGACGAAGATGACTATGTCGAAGCCTTCGTCGATGGTGGAGAACCTGGTATACACCGTCAAGGACAATGGGGGTGGCAAGGGGACTATCACCCTGGAGTGGGAGGATCACGAGGCCTCCGTTGCTGTCAATGCGCACAAATAACCGGTATCTGGCGGCAGGACGACAACAGGCTCCGCCCTGCCGCCGAAGCTAGAATGGTAGAGTACGACTCGTTCGGGAGAGTAAAGAGCCTTGCCCCTGTATCCATATCGCTGCACCTCGTGCGGCCATCGCTTCGAAAAGATCCAAAGCTTTTCGTCTGAGCCGGAGAAGGTTTGCCCCAAGTGCGGCAAGGAAACCCTGATGCGTCCGCTCACTGCGCCGCGGTTCAACTTCAAGGGCGCCGGCTGGTATGTGAACGACTACGCTCCCAAAAGCTCCGAATCCAGTTCGGAGTCCACGCCAGAACCCTCTTCCGAATCCAAGCCGGCCGTAGCAAAAGAGGCTGCGAAGCCGAGTGATTCGAGCAGCAGCGCGCCATCGACTCCCGCCGCGTCTTCGTCCTCGTCAGAGTCCTCGACATCCAAGCCGTCTTCCAGCGAAAGCTGATCTTGAGAAACAAAGCTCCCGCCTAAAATAGTCACAGCCAATGCCGCTGCTCGATCCCATTCCGTCTCCCGTCAAGAACGCCGATGCCGCGGCCCTCGAGTGGGAGCCGCTGCTCGCGATCCTTTCGGGTTACGCGGCGTCGCCAGTAGGCCGCGAAGCCATTCTGGCCCTTCGGCCCTCGACGGACGAATTGTGGATCACGCGCCAGCACCAACTTTGGAACGAACTCCGCCTGCTCTTGGAAGACCAGGTTTCGATCCCGCTCGGAGGTCTGTTCGATCCCACGCAACTCGCGGCCAAGTCGCAGATTCCCGGGGCCGCTCTCGAGGCCGCGGAACTGCAGTCCGTCGCCCGCATCGCCAATGATGTTGCGGCATGGCAAGCGCTGCTTCGCGAACCTCCAGCGCGTGTTGTGGGCAAAATCGCGGGGCTGTTGGAACTCTCCGCTGCGCTCGCAGGCTCATCGCTGAAGCCGCTTGCCGAATCGATCGAGCGGAAAATTATGCCCGACGGCTCGCTGGCCGACGATGCCTCGCCCGAACTTAACCGCATCCGCCGCGAGCAGGAACGCCAGCAGCGCGCCATCGAAGAATCGCTCCGCTCCGCCCTGCGCCGTCTGTCCAGCGAAGGTTCCACGCAGGACGACGTCATCACCATCCGCGGCGATCGCTTCGTCATCCCTGTCCGCAGCGAACTCAAGCGGCGGATCTCCGGCGTGGTCCATGGAGCAAGTTCCTCCGGCCAGACTGTGTATGTCGAGCCGCTTGAAACCATCGAGCAGAACAACGAGCTTGTTCGGCTTATTGAAGAAGAGCAGGCGGAAATTCATCGTATCTTCGTCGCGCTTACGCGCCAAGTGAGCGGATATGCCCACGCTCTCGTTGCGGGTGCTCGCGTCCTGGCACTTGTCGACACGCTGCTCGCGTGTGCGCGCTTCGCCAGGGATTACGATTGCGTCGGACCGGCATTTGGCCCTGATCGTTTCCATCTCGAAAAGGCTCGACATCCGCTGCTCGAACGCCATCTTAGGATTACAGGCGGTCACGTTGTCCCATTGACGCTGGAACTCACCTCTGATTCGCGCCAGCTCATCATCAGCGGCCCCAATACCGGCGGCAAGACGGTGACGCTGAAGACCGCGGCGCTGCTGGCGATGATGGCGCAGGCCGGTTTGCCCGTTCCAGCTGCGGCTGCCAGTTTCCCGGTGTTCACGGCATTTCTTGCGGACATCGGCGATGCGCAATCCATCGAGGCAGAGCTCTCCACTTTTTCCGCGCACATCGTCAACCTCAATCGGCTGTCGCAACTGGCCGGTCCGGATTCGCTGGTACTGCTGGACGAACTCGGTTCGGCGACAGATCCGGAAGAAGGTTCTGCGCTGGCTGTCGCTGTGGCTGCGCACTTTCTCGCTGGCCGTGCCTGGACGTTTATCTCTACGCACCACACGTCGCTCAAGGTCTACGCGGCCAACACGCCGGGGGTGCTCAACGCGGCTGCCGGGGTTGATGAAGTTACGCTGGTTCCCAACTACCAGCTTCGTCTGGGCGTACCTGGAGCCTCCGCAGGCATCCAGACCGCCGAACGCCTTGGCCTCAATCGCACCATCGTCTCGGCGGCGCGCGAACGTCTTGGCTCGCAGCAAGTCGACATCGCCCGCTTCCTCGATCGGCTTCACAAGGAGCTCACGCAACTTGAAGAAGACCGCAAGGCGGCCCGCGAACAGCAATACGCGCTGAACCAGGAACGCAAGCGACTGGAGCGCGAAGGCGACACCGAACTGCGCAATCGCACCCGGGAACTCGAGCAGAAGCTCGCCTCGCTGATGAAGGAATTTGAATTCCAGATGCGCGAGAATGTTCGCGTTATCGAAGATCGCGCCGCGCAGCAGAAGCTCTCAAAGGAAGCCGAACGCCGCATCAATCGCCTGCGCCACGAGTTCCAGGAGAGCTTCAACCAGACCGTCGTGGCTCACCGTACCGGGGCGGATTCGGGAGATGCGAACGCCCAGCCGCACATCGTGCGGCACGTCGCGACCGGCGACCAGGTTCGTCTGAAGTCAATGGGGAAGATTGCCGTGGTCCAGCGTGAGGTTGAGAAGGACCTTTTTGAAGTTGCGCTTGGCCCAATCAAGATGCGCGTAAAGAGGGATGATATCGCCGAAGTGGTGAAGTCAGGGGCGCCGCAGACCGATCGCCCGGATCCTCTTGCCGCAGCGCGCCGTCAGAAGGGCATACACGTCTCAGTCTCCAGCGCCAATACGGACGAGATGCGGAGCGAGATCAATCTGATTGGCCGCACCGTTGATGAAGCTACGGAGGAGTTGGAGAAGTACCTCGACCGCGCATTCATGGCGGGGCTGCCGCGGGTGCGTGTGATTCATGGGCACGGTGCAGGCATTCTGCGGCGCGGAGTGCGGGAATTTCTTAAGTCGCATCCTCATGTGGCGACGATCGCCGAGGCTCCGCAGAACGAAGGCGGGCAGGGCGCCACGCTGGTGGAATTGCGGCAGTAGGCGCGGCCCCAGTTTTTACGAACTAATCTGCGGCCGCCGAACCGACCGTAGCTTCCTTCGAAACCCAGCTCTTGCCCTCAATCAACGGCGATATTCGGTCAGTCACACCGGCCTGGTCTGCGGCCTGCATCAGTCGCGGAAGAGGCTCATCCATCGGTTCGCGGCCGAGCCGGAACGTGCCGTAGTGCATCGGAATCATGATGTCGGATTTCAAATCAAAAAAGCCGCGCAAGGCTTCTTCAGGACTGGTATGCACGGCGCGATAACTGTCAGGAAAATACGCGCCGATTGGCAGCAAGGCGATCTCGGGTCGCAAGCGCCGGCCGATCTCCGCGAATCTGTCAAAGTAGGCTGTGTCTCCGGAGTGATAGATCGCCGGGCCGCCGGCAGACTCGATCACGTATCCGCCGAATCCGCGATGCGTGTCCTTGAACATCCTCGCACCCCAATGCCGCGCCGGAGTCATGGTGATGGTGAGGGGATCCAGCGCCTTGCGGGTCGCGTCGGAGTTGCGGTTCAACTGCGCCGACTGCCACCATTCCAACGATTCGATTCGGGCGAACCCCAGATCCCGGACCAGGTCTTCCACGTTTTTGGGCACGATGGCTATGGGTGCGGGCAGACCGCGCCGTCGCATCTCTCGCGTAACGGCGCGGAGCGATGGCCGGTTCAAATGGTCCATGTGCGCATGGGTGAGCAGCACCGCGTCGATCGGGGGCAAGTCAGAGATACGAATACCGGGGTGCCGCTGGCGTCGCAGCAGGATCAGACGCTGGGCGAAAACAGGATCGACGAGCAATGCGCGCCCCGCAGTCTGAATCAAAAATGATGAGTGCCCGATAAACGTGATCGCGGTTTCGCCGTCACTCACGTTCGGCGGCTTTGCGGGTTGACCCGCAATAGGCTGCGCATGGCTCTCGCGCACCAGCCTCCAGAGTTGCTGCAGTTTCCTTATCCAGAATGGAATTTCCAACTTCGTATCCACCTGGGGAGTAGATGCTGCGGCTACCCATTCGGGTCCACTTTTCGAGGGGAAAGTGGATGGGTTTTGGAAGAAGCTGCGGCAATCTCCTGCGCCTGTTATCTTCCCAACATGCGCAAACTCCTGCTCTGCCTTGTGATCGCGGTTCCGGCATTGGGTCAGTCCAGCCCAAATCCAGCGCCGTCGCAGATGGATCGCGACCTGATGGAGGTTACGGTTGATCGCCTGCACGAACTCTATCGCGAACATCGCTACACCGTGACACAGGTCGTCCAGTGGCATCTTGATCGCATCGCACGCTACAACGGCATCTATCGCGCCGTGCAGACGGTGAACGACAAGGCAGCGATGGCCGAAGCGGCGCGCGAAGACGCCGAAGCGCAACAGCCGGGGTTCGCTCCAGGCCTGCTGTGGGGAGTGCCGATTGTGACGAAGGCCAACACCAGCATCAAGGGACTGGTGACCACCGATGGCTGGCGCGGGTACATGATTCCCGGCCACGAACTTGTCGCTCCGCGAGACGCGACCATCGTTGCGAAACTGCGCGGTGCTGGTGCGATCCTTATCGGCGTAACCAACATGCCCGACTTCGCCGCAAGCGATACCAACCGCTCCACGGCTTTTGGTCGAACCGGCAACGCCTACGATGTGCGCTTCTCGCCGGGCGGATCTTCCGGTGGAACGGTCACCGCCGTTACGTCCAACTTTGCCGTGCTCGGCAACGGCACCGATACAGGGAACTCCATCCGGATGCCCGTCGCCACCAGCAACCTGGTCGGCGTCTTCCCGACGCGCGGCCTGGTCAGCATTGCCGGAATCGCGCCGCTTGACTGGCAGCTCGACAACACTGGGCCCATCGCGCGTAATGTCGCCGATGCCGCGGTTGCGCTTACCGTGATGGCCGGCGAGGACACGCTCGATCCGGTCACGGCTGGTTCAGCTAGGAAGGCGCAGGGCGGGCCCTATACGCAGTACCTCAAGCCTGGTGCTCTCGAGGGGAAGCGCTTCGCGGTTCCAGCCTTCATTCTCGATGGCGATTCGCCGCCGTTCCAGGGAGTGTGTCCCACCGCTACGCCCGATGAGATTGTTGCGGCGAGGAAGGATGCATTTCTTCCGCCCAGACCCGATACGCGCGCCATGTTCATGAAGGCTGTTGAGGAGTTGCGTGCGGCGGGGGCGACGGTGCTGATCGATCCCGGCATTCTGCCCGACAGCTTCGCCGACGTGGCTATGCATATCTGCACGCTGCCCTACATTCGCGAAGGCACGGAGAAGTTTCTCGCGACGTTCGGCCCGGCGCAGTACCACTCGCCGGAAGAGTACGAGAAAGCTGTGGGAAAGCCGCTGCCGTCGGTGATCATTGGCGGCCACTCAAACAAACTGACCGTGCGAGGTGGAATCGAACAGGCGAAGCTCGAAGCCGATGCCAGCGCGGAAACAACGCTGCTGGGGCCGCGCCGCCAGGTGCTGGCGATGTATGAGAAAGAACTCGACCGGCTGCACCTGGATGGATTTGTCTATCCCGCCGCGCAGATGCCGCCGCCGGATGAGACCATGGCGCAGGATGGCGAACTGAGCGGTGGTCCGCATTCGGCGACGGGGTGGGTGAACATGCTTGGTGTGCCGGCTATCAGCATTCCCGCCGGGTTCTATGATTCCGGGCTGCCGTTTGGGATCGAGATCAGTACGAGGAAATGGCACGATGGAGACTTGATCGGCTGGGCGTATGACTACGAACTGAAGACGCATCATCGCAAGCCGCCGGTGCTGGTGGATCGCGGATTACTGCCACATGCGGCGCAGGCGCCGGAGTAATAGTCGAGGCTCACTTACTTGCGAATGAGTGAAGAGAGCTGGATTCGATTGCTTGAATCGTGCTTTCAAAGGTCCGAAAATCCGGACCTGGGGCACCCGGACCCGTGTCGGGCGATTGACATTTTGTTGACAATCCATGCGGTGTGGGTTCGTATGATCGAGTGCAACTGGGCTTAGTAATAAATCTCGTGGGAGGAACTTCGTGCGCAAACTGATTTTGGCTTTGATGGTGTTCTTCGTATCGGGTGCGACGGTTGCCAACGCAGCCAGCATCTACGACTTCACCATGAAATCGATTGACGGCCAGCCCGTCAGCCTGAAGAGCTACAAAGGCAAGGTGGTCCTGCTGGTAAACGTGGCCAGCAAATGCGGTTTCACGCCGCAGTACACGGCGCTCGAAGCGCTCTATGAGAAGTACAAGGATCGGGGCCTGGTGATCATCGGGATCCCTGCGAATAATTTCGGGCAGCAGGAACCGGGAACCAACGAGGAGATCAAGACTTTCTGCTCGCGCAAGTACAGCGTGACCTTCCCCATGATGTCCAAGGTCTCGGTGCTCGGGGATGACGAGACGCCGCTCTACCGCACGCTCACCGACAAGTCTTCAGATCCCAAGTTCGGTGGCGACATCAAGTGGAACTTCACCAAGTTCCTGTTCGATCGCAATGGGAATCTGGTGGCGCGTTTTGAGCCGCCGGTGACGCCGGATTCTGCTGACATACAGGGCGCAGTTGAATCGGCGTTGGGAAAGTAGAGCCCAGCCGTCGATTGGCTGATTGAGTTCGTGCTTTTCCAGGTCCGAAAATCGGGACCTGGGGCACTCGGTGTTATCAGCAAGCGAAGATAGAAAAAGACCTCGGAAACGAAAATTTCCGAGGTCTTGAGGTTTTATGGCGCCATAGCGCGGTTGGCCCCACCGCAGGTGGTTTAGGCCATGGCTTCGCGTCCCATCGGCTCGAAGCGCAACTGGTTTGAGTTGCGATCGGCGTCGATGCGAACATGCGCGCCATGCAGGATCTCGCCGTCGAGAATCTTCATCGCCATCGGGTCCTGCACCATCCGCTGCAGTGCTCTTTTCAGCGGACGCGCACCGTAGGCAACGTCTGAACCGGAAGCCAGCACCAGTTCCCGAGCTGCAGACGTCAGCTCGAAAGAGATCTGGCGGTCTTCGAGCAGCTTGCGAATCTCGTTCAGGCGCAGTTCGAGAATGGCTTCGAGTTGCGTATGACCAAGCGGACGGAAGATGACCATGTCGTCGACGCGGTTCAGGAACTCCGGACGGAAGTGCTCGCGCAGCACGCGCATCACACTCTCCCGCGCCATGTCGAAGTCGTGCTCGGTTTTGAGCGACTCCGTCGACAGGAACGCTGCGCCGAGGTTCGACGTCATGATCAGCCCCGTGTTCTTGAAGTCCACGGTGCGACCCTTCGAGTCGGTGAGGCGACCATCGTCCATGATCTGGAGCAGCACGTTGAATACGTCAGGGTGCGCCTTCTCGATTTCGTCGAAAAGGACTACGGCATAGGGCCTTCTACGAATAGCTTCCGTGAGTTGACCACCTTCGTCGTAGCCTACGTATCCCGGAGGCGCGCCGATCAGTCTTGATACGGCGTGCTTCTCCATGTACTCGCTCATGTCGATGCGCACAATGGCCTGCTCGTCATCGAACAGGAATTCGGCCAGCGCGCGCGCGGTCTCGGTCTTGCCCACGCCCGTCGGTCCGAGAAAGATGAAGGAGCCGATGGGACGCTTGGGATCGCTCAGGCCTGCACGCGAGCGGCGGATGGCATTCGCCACCACGCTGAGAGCTGCATCCTGACCAACCACGCGTTCGCGCAGCCGATCTTCCATGTGGACGAGCTTTTTCACTTCGCCTTCCAGCATCTTCGAGACGGGAATGCCGGTCCACTTGCTGACGATCTTGGCGATGTCTTCCTCGTCGACCTCTTCCTTCAGCATGCGCAAGCTACCTGCACTGCCGTCCTGGATTGCGTTCAGTTGCTTCAGTTCGGCCTCGGCCTTGGGCAGTTCGCCGTACTGGATCTGCGCAGCACGATCGAGCTGGCCCTTGCGGGTCTGCTCTTCTGCTTCGAAGCGCAGGGCCTCGATCTTCTTCTTCAGCTCGCTGATGCGGCTGATTGCGTCGCGCTCCTTGGTCCAGCGCGCACGCAGCGCGGTGGCCTGCTCCTTGATGGTGGCGAGTTCGCGCTCGACTTCATCGAGTCGCGTCCGGCTGTTCGAATCGGTTTCGCGTTTCAGTGCTGCGCGTTCGATCTCGAGCGATGTTGCCTGGCGCTCGAGCTGGTCGATCTCGGTCGGGACACTCCCAATCTGGATTGCCAGGGAAGCCGCGGCCTCATCGACGAGGTCGATGGCTTTGTCGGGCAGGAAGCGGTCGCTGATATAGCGATGCGACAGCGTCGCCGCGGCCACAATCGCAGAGTCCTTGATGCGCACGTTGTGGTGTGCCTCGTAGCGATCTTTCAGTCCGCGCAGAATCGCAATGGTGTCTTCGACGTTTGGCTCACCCACATAGACGATCTGGAAACGCCGCTCCAGCGCCGCATCCTTTTCGATGTACTTGCGGTACTCGTTCAGCGTGGTGGCGCCGATGGCCCGCAATTCGCCGCGAGCGAGTGCCGGTTTGAGCATGTTGCTGGCGTCGATGGCGCCTTCGGCCGCGCCGGCTCCGACAAGCGTATGAAGTTCGTCGATGAAGAGCACGATCTGTCCGTTCGATTCGTCGATTTCCTTGAGGACGGCCTTGAGGCGGTCTTCAAACTCGCCGCGATACTTGGCTCCGGCGAGCATCGATCCGAGGTCCAGCGAGATTACCCGCTTATCGCGCAGGCTCTCCGGGACGTCGCCGGAAACAATGCGCCGTGCGAGTCCCTCGACGATGGCGGTTTTTCCAACGCCAGGCTCGCCGATGAGGACCGGATTGTTCTTGGTGCGGCGGCTCAGCACCTGGACTACACGCCGAATCTCCTCATCGCGCCCGATCACCGGATCGAGTTTGCCACGCCGGGCAAGGTCGGTCAGGTCTTTGGCGTATTTTTCAAGCGCCTGGAATTTGCCCTCGGGATTCTGGTCGGTCACGCGCTGCGAACCGCGCACCGCGGTCAGCGCCTGCAGGATGGCCTCATGTGTCGCGCCGACGGCGGTCAGCGCATCCCGCGCGGCATCGCCTTTGAGATGTGCTACGCCGAGCAACAGGTGCTCGGTCGAGACGTAATCATCCTTGAAATTCGAGGCTTCGCGAAATGCCTGCTCCAGCACCTTGGTCAGCGCGCTGCCCGGTCCGGGTTGGGCCGATGAGCCCTGCACCCGAGGCAGCTTCTCCTCGATCTGGTGCAGATTGGTTTCGAGCCGTTCGGTGGGGACACCGATCTTCTCGAGCACCGCGGGGATGACGCCTTCGCGATCTTCGATGAGCGCCAGCATGAGATGGACGGGCTGGATTTCGGGATTGCCGAACTCCGCCGCGCGTCCCTGCGCCTGCTGCATCGCCTCCTGCGATTTCACTGTCAATTTTTCCCAACGAATGGCCATGATTGCTCCAGTGACCAGTGTTCAGTGAACAGTGATCAGTTTGTATTCTTTTCGTGATCCGTAGCTTTCCGGATCACTGATCCACACATAATGATGTTTGCGCTCGCGATCAGGATTGTCGAGAGATGATCCCAAAGAAATGATGATCCCAAGTGAAGTGATGATCCCAAAAGAAAATGGTCAGGACCAGTCCCGGCCCCGCGAGTGCCCGCCGGCGCCTGGGACTGATCACTGACCACTGGTCTTTTCTTAGCGTGCGCCCACCAACTCGGGTTCTTGCTTATTGGTTTCGGGCTTGCTCTGGCCGCCGACGTTTACCTTGATCTGTTTCGGCTGCGCTTCGGGCTTTTTGTTCAGTTCCAGCTTCAAAATGCCGGCGTTGTAGCTTGCCTGGACATTTTCTGTGTCCACCGTCGTGGGCAGCGTGAACGAGCGGTAAAAGGTTCCATAGCGGCGCTCGATACGATGGAAGTTCTCTTCCTTCTCATCCTTTTCAAACTTACGCTCGCCCTTCACCGTCAGGGTGTTGTTTTCCACCCGGATGTCCAGATCCTTCTCTTCGAGGCCTGGAACTTCAAGGTTCAACACTACCTTTTTGGGGTCTTCATAGATATCGACGGCCGGCACAAAGCTGGCAGCTGTCAGGGGACCGTCACTCTCATTGAAATCGCGGAAAAGCGAATTCACGCGGTTCTGTAGAGCAACGACTTCACGAAACGGGTCCCAACGGGTAATTGCCATGATTTTTGTGTCCTCCAACTGGATTTCTGGATTTGCGGGTCGGGACTCGGTCCCGGACCCGTCAATCAATCTGATGAGACTATAGCACAAATGATTCATAAAATATGAGCGTAATACACTAATATATTAAATCTATTGTAAATGCATGTAATACATAGGGGTTAATGGATGATTTGTAGAGAAATGGTGCTGGGGAGCGTGCCCCACTTGGCCGGCTCGGCCATATTTGATCGCACCAGAAGCCGCGGGCCCTGGGGCGCGGTCAACTTGCCCCATACAATCAGAACCAGATGATGGTGGTTTCGGGGATTCCTTCCTACGTCAACTGGCACTGGTTCTGGCTTACCGTGGCCTCGTTCCTCGGAGGCCTGCTCAACGCTGTGGCGGGAGGCGGGTCGTTTCTGCTGTTTCCGGCGATCCTGGGGATGAAGGTCTTGCCGGTGCAGGCCAACGCGACCAACACGGTTGCGCTGTGGCCGGGTCAGCTGACTTCGGTTGCGGCTTACTGGAAGGACGTCCGGAATCACGTTGGCGTCGCGATCCCGATGGCGATTGCGGGCCTGCTGGGTGGAACCGTGGGGGCGGTCGTCCTGCTGAATACGCCGCAGATGACGTTTCTCCACCTCGTGCCGTGGTTGCTGCTGGTTGCAGCTGTGATCTTTGCGCTTAGCGGACCGGTATCGCGCTGGCTGGAGCGTCGCAAGTCCCTGCGGGGGGAGGCCGGGGCGAACGAGATCCACCGGCCGAACATGGTTGCGATCTTTGTCGGCACGATTTTCGTGTGCTTCTATATCGGATATTTCGGGGCGGGCGCGGGGTTCCTGATCATCACGCTGCTGTCCCTGTTCGGCTACCAGGACCTGAACGTGATCAATGGGCTGAAGGTGGTGGCCACCACGATGGCCAACGGCATTGCCTTTGTGTTGTTTGTTGTTAACGGGCAAGTGGTGTGGAGGTACTGCCTGGTGGCCATGGTCACGTGCGCCGTGGGCGGATACACGTCTGCCAGTTTGTCGCGAAAGGTGCCGCAGCAGGCTCTGCGCACGATCGTGGTGATGATCGGGTTGGGGATGGCGGCCTGGTTCTTCTGGAGAAATGGTTCGTAGTTGGGAGTTCAAAGTTCTGAGTTCACGCCCTTTATCAGGAGCAATTTGTGGCCAAGGCATTCGGGTCCATCGACGCGAGGTTCGCCGAGTTCATCCGGCAACAGAGGATCTTCTTTACCGCCTCTGCCGCGGCAGACGGCCGGGCGAATGTGTCGCCGAAAGATGCCGCATCGTTGCGTATTCTGAGCGAGAACAGGGTGGCGTATCTCGACCAGACCGGCAGCGGGAACGAGACGGCGGCGCATGTTCGTTCCAACCGAAGATTGACGCTGATGTTCTGCGCATTTGAGGGTGCGCCGATGATTCTGCGGCTTTACGGTCTCGCAACCGTGCTGCCAGGAAAGAGCGCGGCGTACACGGAACTGCTGAATTCAACGTTTGACGGAGTTGAGCCGCCCGGCGCGCGTCAAATTATCGTTCTTGAAGTCGATCGCGTTCAAACCTCCTGCGGATATGGTGTTCCGCTGTTTGAATATGTTGGAGAGCGCGATACGCTTCGGCGGTGGGCCCAGGTCAAGGGGGAAGAGGGTCTGAATGAATATCGCCGGCTGAAAAATGTTGAGAGCATTGACGGATTTCCAACCGGGCTTTCGATTCGTGAAGCGCGCGGACGCTGGGCCCGGGGGGATGAGGCTCTGGTAGCTGTGAGCTGCGAGCTTGGCATCGCACTCGCTCAGGTGACACGGATGCGCACTGTCTCCACTGGATAAATGGCATTGCGTCGTGGACGGCTCGGATCGTAGAGAAGAGTGACGGAGGAGCCTTGCGCGAGTTGCGAACCAGAGAATGTCTTGCCCTGGTGCTGGCTGCCGTCTGGCATTGAGAAATCGTAATACAGGAAATATCCACTACGGCGGCCTTTGCCGCCTTCCTTGCAGCGGGTCACGATCCCGCGAGCAGCCTGTCCACGCGTCAGGAGACGGCGTTGGGACAATACCGGGGAAATGAATATGGCCGCAAAGCCGAACATGAACAACAGGATCATTCCCGACATTGGCAAAACAATAGACCAATGGTTCTGGGAACTCGGAGGGTCTCCATCTGGATAAGCGTGGCCCGGATCAGAAGGCAGATAGCGAATTGCCAGGGGCGACCCTGCTTGTAGGGATTGCCAATGCGCCTCAGCGATAAAGGCACCTCTCTCGTAGCTTCGACCGTCCACGCTGTATTGGTAGTTGACGACGTACCCCATACCCGTAAACAAGTGGGTTACTGTGGCCTGGGTTTCGAGGCCCTCCGTAACCAGGCGGCGCGCGAGGGATGCGTTCGTGGCTTGCCGGCGAAACTCATCGTGCACGACGCGATAGGACAGGCCAACCCCAAACAGAAAGAACGCCACGGCGGAAAGGCAATACACGATTCCGATTCCGGTCAGCCGAACAGAGCGCGGAATGGGCTGCTGCAGCTCTGGAGAAATTCTCCAAGCCTCGGTCGAATTGTCAGCCGGCATGATCTGGACATCCTAGCATGCAGGTTTTGAGGCAATCTCAGGTTCAGTTCAGGCTTCGTCCCGATCGCTGTCCGCCGTTCCCTGGCGACTGTAAACTGTAATCATGAGTCACGAGGGCATTCGGTTCACTTCAAAAGAAGATCAGGAGCGCGAAGATAAGCAAAACAGGCCATTGCCGAAGGTAGCCGTCACTCCAGAGAAGGTGCGGGTGAAGATCACCGAGGGCACCGGGTTGGAGGTCGACTGGCTGGACGGGCATAAGAGTGCATGGAACTTTGCCTGGCTGCGCGACGCGTGCCCATGCGCCACCTGTATTGACGAGCGCAAGGCTCAGGTCCGCAAGGCCGGGCAGTCCAAGCCGAAGGGTGCAGCGTTATTGCCCATGTATACGCCACCGTCCAAGCCGGCGAGCGCGCACGGAGTCGGCCGTTATGCCATTCAATTCAACTGGCAGGACGGGCATTCGGGCGGGATCTACTCATGGGATTATCTGCGTCGTCACTGCCAGTGCGCGGAGTGCAGGTTCGAGGCCGAAGAGAGCACCGGCACACCAAACTAGTTCTCAGTTCTTAGTTCTTAGTTCTCAATTCTCAGTTCTCAGTCAGCTGCTTTTTCAATCGCAGGCTGCAATAGCGCAATCCATAGATATTGCAAGCAGTTATAGGGTACGGGTGGTAACCACTGTGTCGCCGTTTTTTCTCGAATCCGCAACGAAACGCATGCTAGAGTGACTTTCCAGGACCCACACAGAATTCCCGGAGGCCACGTGACCCTCAAGCAATTCGTCGCCAAGCAATTTATTGACGTTATCCAGTGGAGTGAGCCGGAAGAGGGCATCCTGGTCTATCGCTATCCCATGCAGGACATGGAGATCCAGAACGGCGGCCAGCTCACGGTCCGCGAATCGCAGATGGCGGCGTTCGTAAATGAAGGCAAGATTGCCGATGTCTTCGGACCCGGGCTGCATACGCTGAACACGCGCAACCTTCCCGTTTTGACCGACCTGATGAACTGGGACAAGGGATTTGAGTCGCCGTTCAAGTCGGATGTTTACTTCTTCTCGACTCATCTGCAAATCGATCAGAAGTGGGGAACTGCCACTCCAATCACCATTCGGGATGGCGAGTTCGGCGCGGTGCGGCTGCGCGGATACGGGATCTACTCCTATCACATCTCTGATCCACGCACTTTCTTTACACAGGTGAGCGGCACGCGTCCTGCCTACTACGTCAGCGATCTCGAGGGCCAGCTTCGCAACACCATCGTGGCGCGCATGACGGATATCTTTGCGACCAGCAAGATCTCGTTTCTTGACATGGCGGCCAACCAGACGTCGCTGGGCAAGAAGATCGAAGAGGAGATGAAGCCGACCTTCACGGCGCTGGGACTCGAACTTGCTTCTTTCGTAGTGGAGAACATCTCGTTGCCGGAAGAGTTGCAGAAAGTGATGGACGCGCGGATTGGCGTGAGCATGGTTGGCGACCTGGGCAAGTACACGCAATTCGAAGCGGCGCAGTCGATGCCGATTGCAGCGGCAAACTCGGGCGGGGCGGCGGGGATGGGAGTCGGCCTGGGCGCTGGTGCGGTGATGGGCCAGAATATGATGGCCGCCATCAAGCAGCCCGCGGCACCGCCAGAGGCAGTCGGCGTAACAAAGTTTTGCACGGATTGCGGCAAGACGGTGCCGGAAGGCGCTCATTTCTGTCCGTCTTGCGGAAAGGCTCAATGAACTGTCCTACGTGTGGCGCCTCGATGCGCCTCGACACCGACGACGATCACTTTCGGTGTGAGTATTGCAAAAGCGTTTTCTTTCCCGCCAAGGACGATGAGGGCGTCAGCGTGCTGACCGTGGCTTCAGACGAGGCCTGCCCCATCTGTGCGGTTCCGCTGATGGACGCGGCGTTGGCGAAGATACGAATCCGCTACTGCACGCGGTGCCGCGGCATGCTTATCCCGATGGGCGTGTTTCTGGCGCTGGTGGAGGAATTGCGGGGCGGAGAACAGGGAACGCTGATTGCGCCGACTCCGGACCCGCACGATCTGCAGCGCAAAATCAATTGTCCCCACTGCCATCAGCGCATGGATACGCATTTCTACAATGGTCCCGGCAATGTGATTATCGACGATTGCGACCAGTGTGCCCTGAACTGGCTGGACCACGGCGAGCTGATGCGCATTGTTCGCGCGCCCAATTACTCCAGCGAACACAGGTCAAGCTCTCTCTAACTTTGATTGCTAACTCGGGCGCCAGGTGGAAGCTGCGAGGCCACCCGATGGCTCAGGGCTTCGGGGCTTCTGGATGTCCTGCCGCCTTGTTCATTTCCTCGATGAGTTGCAGCAGCTGCTCGCGCTTGCGATCGCTGAGATCGAGGAATCGGATTCCGACATTGAAAGGATCGTAGATTGCCTGGGTTACGCCGCCGAGGCGAAACGGCAGTCCCTCAACGCGGAATTGGACTTCGACCCGGCGAAAGACGCCCAGCGGAAATCGCTGCTCGGTGCGAATTCGGCAGCCTCCAAGACTGATATCGACGATGTGTCCGTGCACGTCAGCGGCCAGGCTAATGAGGCGAATCACTGCCGTATTGTCGAGCGCGAGTCTGCGCTGGACGATCCGCTGCCTGCAGGAACCCGGGGGGGACCAAATGCACTCATCCGCGGCGCTCTCAGGATGATCCTGGTTTTCCGTATGGTCTGCCACGAGCGTAATTCCACCTCATAAGCGAGGCGAACTTACCGCGGTTCCAGGGTTTGTCGGAACCGCTCTAATGGTCGTCGGCCAATTCCCAGGGGCGCTTGGCAGGCAGTGCGGCATCAAGCTCGCGGCCGCGCAGGCGATCGTATTGATATTGATCGCTGGTGGTGCCAAGCGACTCGTTATACAGACTCGTGCCGCCGGTCAGTTGTGTCAGTTCCTCGCTGAACTGGTGAATCGCATGCAACTGGTCTGCCGTTGCGGGAAGTTCAAATTGGGATGTCTTAATGAACTTTTGATAGCCGCGGTCGAGTAGACGCGCGATCTGCCCCCGCACCAGGATTCCCGGATGTTCCGCCAACGCTGCCGGACCGCACTCGCGATCGCGCGCCGGTACCAGGACTGCAGCTGCTCCGTACTTGCTCACCAGCAGGCCGCCGGAGACACCGGCGAAGGACGATTCCTCAAAACCATGGGCGCGGAGTGATTCGATTACCTGATCGAAGGTTAGCGGGGCGGGCTTTCTGGACATAATTAATCTTCTCTATCGGTTTTGATATACGAGGGTCAATCGCTGATTCAAGTCTCGCACTACCGGAGCCGATTCTGCAATCGGGCTGACGCTCGAGGGCAGCAGAGGCCAGCCCATTTTGATTGCTAACACGATAAGAACTCGTTATGCTCAATCTGCTTTTTGAGCCGGCACGCGTGTCTCTCCCAGGTCCGGCAGACTCACCGGAGGTCAAGGATGATGCAAATCTCAATCACCAAGGTCCACCGATGTCCGCTGGCGGTGCTGATGCTGGCGCTGGCGCTGGCTCCTGCGTTTGTTTCGGCGCAGCAGGAGCGCGACGACGCCAATTTGCCACTTCGATTTTCCAGGGCAAGCTTGTGTGGGAACTACGGCGCGATCGCGACCTATGGCGCGAATGTGGCGTGCGCGCTTGGCTTTGAAGCGATGGACGGGCACGGAAAGATCACCGGCGCGGCGATCGTCAACCAGCCCGGACCCAGCAATACGAGGTCATTGACGAGCATCGGAATCTCCGGCACCTACACGATCAATGCGGAGGGCATGGGCACGATGATCCTGACGATTGCACTGCCCGGCGGCGCGACGGCAGTGGTAACCGAAGATTTCGTCGTGACGCGGTTGAAGATGGTCGACGGGATCGCCATCGCAACGGAGATCCAGGATGCGCAGGAGGTGCCGAGCGCGGTGATCGACGATTCCAGCCTTGTGATTCACACGTATACGCTGCGCGGAACCCCCAAGGCGTGCGGTGCAAGTCATTGAAGTGAATTGCAGCCGGAACGAGAAAACGGGTGCAATCTCTGATCTGCACAGGCTGGTCGATTTTTCCGTGCGCGGATGGACCGGCACTGCCCGGAGAAGAGGAAGCGGGTTCGCCCGCGTGGACAGAGAGGTCGCTTTACAAGCGACGTAATCGGGGCTACTATTCCGGCACGCCCCAGAGCACCCGCGTTTCGTTCCCAGTCCTCCCCCGCCGCAAGTGATCTCTGAGCAAGTCCAGGAGGTTGCACATGAAACTCACACAAGCCCTCTGCTTGACCCTCGCCGTTGCAGGAACAGGGTTAGCGTTCGCACAGGATTCGCAGGATGCAATGAAGCCGCCTGCGGTCATCCAGATCACTCGGGAGTGGCTCAAGCCGGGAAAGAGCGGCGCAATTCACGACAAGTCAGAAGCGGCGTTTGTCTCGGTGATGAACCGGAGCAGGGTACAAGGCCACTACATTGCGCTCAACTCCATGTCGGGCAAGTCGCGCGCTCTCTACATGACGCGTTATGACTCGTATGCCGCATGGGAAAGCGATAACAAGGTCATCGAGAAGAACGCATCGATTTCCGCAGAACTGGACCGCGATGCGGTGGCGGATGGAGAACTGCTGGAGGGACTGGACCAGGCCGTGCTGACCTACGTGGAGAGCATGAGCTTTCATCCCCGTCCGGACTTTTCCCACGCGCGCTATTACCAGATCATGTCGTTCCATGTTCGCCCGGGTCACACTCGCGAATGGCACGAGGTGACCAAGATGTACAAGGATGCATGCGAAAAGGCGGGCGCCGGCATTCACTGGGGCATGTACCAGGTCGCGTTCGGCGGCGATGGCGGTACGTACATTGCATTGACCCATCGTGATTCGCTGACGGAACTCGACACGGAAATGGCTGATGGCAAGAAACTGATGGAAGCCATGGGCGGAGAAGAGGGCATGAGCAAGTTCGATGAACTGTTCGGCCAAGCGGTCGATTCTTCGCATACGGAGCTGTTCTCCATCAACCCAAAACAGAGCTTTGTCGACGAATCCACGGCCAAGGCCGATCCGGACTTCTGGAAGCCCAAGGCTGCTGCTCCCAAGGCTCAAAGTGCTGCCGCAGCAAAACCTACAGCTTCACCAAAACCTGCATCCCGCTGAAACAACGACAGATCGCATCATTGGAGCGGCTCCGGCTCAACCGGGGCCGTTTGTTTTTTTGTTAACCTATAGAAAGCGCGTTGAAATCTGCTTCTGCTCCCGAGGGAAAGAGATTTCCCGTATTTGAATCGCACGCTTCACAAATTCATCCATAGAAGAACCGACGATGGCTACCGCTACCGAACCGATCCAGCTGCCCGAACTGACGACCGACGACCTTTCCCGCTACTCACGCCACCTGATCCTGCCTGAAGTGGGCATGGAAGGGCAGCGCAAACTGAAGGCTGCGCGCGTGCTCTGCGTGGGCACCGGCGGACTAGGTTCGCCGCTGGCCTTTTATCTTGCCGCTGCCGGAATCGGCACGCTGGGCCTGGTTGACTTCGACGTGGTGGATGCGAGCAACCTGCAGCGCCAGATCATCCACTCCACCAAAGACATTGGCCGCAAGAAGCTAGATTCGGCCGCCGAAAAGCTGAACGCGCTCAATCCCGCATTGAACGTGGTTAAGCACGACACCCTGCTCTCGAGCGCGAATGCGCTGGAGATCCTGAAAGACTACGACGTGGTGGCGGATGGCACCGACAATTTTCCGACGCGATACCTGGTGAACGATGCCTGCGTGCTCCTCGGGAAACCGAATGCATACGGGTCGATCTTCAGGTTTGAGGGACAGGCCAGCGTTTTTGCGACTGAGGAAGGGCCATGCTATCGCTGCCTCTATCCTGAGCCGCCACCGCCGGGTTTGGTTCCGAGTTGCGCAGAAGGCGGCGTGCTTGGAATTCTGCCGGGACTTGTTGGTGTGATCCAGGCAACGGAAGTGATCAAGCTGATCCTCGGCAAAGGAAGTCCGCTGATCGGGCGTCTGCTACTGGTGGATGCGCTCGGGATGCGCTTCCGGGAATTGAAGCTGCGCAAGAATCCCGAGTGCCCGGTGTGCGGTGAGAATCCGACGGTGAAGGAACTCATCGATTACGACCAGTTCTGCGGCATCGTTCCCGAATCGAAGGAAGAGAAGGCCGTGAAGAACGGCATTCCGCAAATGAACGTGAAGGAACTGAAGCGGCGCCGCGATGCGGGCGAGGACGTCTTTCTGCTCGATGTGCGCGAGCCCTATGAGTACCAGATTGCGCAGATCGGCGGAAAACTGATTCCGCAGAATGATGTGCCGCAGCGGCTGGGTGAGATTCCGCGCGACCGGGAAATTGTGGTGCAATGCCGCTCCGGGTCGCGTTCGCAGAAGATCGCCGAATTCCTGAAACAGTCGGGCTATTCGCAGGTGGTCAACCTGGCTGGCGGCATCCTGGCCTGGAGCGACGAGATCGATCCCAAGGTGCAGAAATACTGAGGTCCTTTTTCAGCGCACGGCAAGAGTTGTCTGTTGAAGACGGACTTGCGCCGGCTGGCGGATCCATAGCCCGTAGGTGAAGTTCTGGTTGCCTGGCGGCTGCGCGAGGGTGTAGTTCGCGTGAATGTAATCGCAGATTGGCTTGCGGATGCTGGTCGGATGCGCCACTCGGTGCAGGTAAACGGTATCGAACAGCAAGCTGATGATGAGCCTCTGTCCGAAAGGGTTGATCTGGCAGAAATCGTCAAAGTGATCGGGCAGCAGAAGCGCCTGTTCAGGATGGTCCTGCATGTGCTCGATTGTCTCTGAGACTCCAGGGACGGTGTTCATGTTTTGCAGCCCATCAAAGCGTCCATAGTCGATGCGAGTGGAGAGATAGGTCCCGATTCCATTCGGCCTGAATCCGAAAGGAACAAAAAAGTCACTCGACCACGCTGGATAAACCTGACTGAGGTTCAGAGCACTGTTTGGATCTGTTCGGGCCGCATTCAGCTGGGCAGCTTGTTGGATCTGAATCTTGGAAATCGCCAGGCTTGAAAGCTCCGGAAGCAGGACCATGAACACGACGAAGAACACCTGATACCTTCGCCACAGCTTCTTGTATGTCGATGCATACAGCATGCTCACCAACACGAAACCCATGCCATTCGAGTTGAGATGGCCGGGATCACACCGTCCCAGCGCCCCCCCCAATCATTGGAATGGAATAGATGATCAGCGCGAGACAGTCGTCATTCAGGATCCGTTGCTGGAGACGACGGAAGAGATAGCATCCGCAGAAGAAGAGAATTAGAAGGTAGTAGAGAACGGGCGGAGAAAGCGCGATCGGGAAGCTGTTTGCGCCGGCGCCGTCCGTCCTGATGGTGTCGAAAATGTGCGTGGGCACAAGGGCCAGAAAAAGTGCGGCAAATGCTACTATCATCGCCGCAAGAACTGTAACCAGACTGCGAGTCCACTTCGGTGTGTAAAGAAAATAGAAACAAACGGCCGTGAAGGCGAGCGCAAACGGTGTTTCTGCAGAGAACAAAAACATGAATGCGGTTGCGCAGAGAGCGAAGAACACCGCGCGAATTCGGCGGCGCGTTTCGACGCCCTCGAACAGACTCCGCATGACCAGCACAAAATAGATCGGAAACAGAAAGCGCGGTCCGGCATAGTTCACGCCCATGTTGAGGACGGAGAGAAGGCCGGGAACGACCAGAATCAGATAAATCGAAAGCCGCGAGGGCGTGGGGAAGTTGATGCGATTGAAGATCGCGTAACTCAGCACGACCGAGACAAGCAGGTTCAGGATCCAGTAAATGTGATAGGCGCTGAGAAGCGAAATGTGCAGCAGATGCTCGAGGGCGATAGGTCCGTAGAGGAACGAGATGCCGAAGCAATATTCGAATTCCCTATATGGGATTTGCCCGTGTTCCACCAGCCAGGCGCGATCGATGAAGTAGAACGACTCGCCAAATCCGCCATAGCGGCCTGCGAAATGCCACATGGCAAGCGCGGCACACAGGTACGCGATCAATGTGGCGAAGAGGACCTTGCGGGGCAGTTTGCCGAAAGAGTCGGGGGCCGGAATCGACAGACCCATTCCGCGGGTCCAAAGCAGCGCAATGAGAACCGAGGTGAGCACGAGCACCGACCCGGCGCGGTTGTTAAAACCGAAGATCCAGGACTGCGATGTCGATGGGGCCTGGGGAACAAGATATGGAACATAGAAGATGGCCGCCAGACAGCCGAGCACAAACAGCGCGAAGAGTGGCTTGCTGAATGGCCTAGCCTGCGTATTCAAGCGTCAGCCTCTCCCTGTCCTGCGAAGGTGGGCATCTATGGTTCAGATGGATATTGCTGTATTCATTACGGCACGCAATACGCGTTCGATCAATGCTGCTGGTAGTGGGACGTACCTAGCGTGCCATCTCCACCGCTCCGGCCTTGGTTGGCTCCCCTAAGGGTTTTCCGTTCTCATCCATCTTGCCGAAGATCATCTTGCCGCTGGCGGTTTGCAGAACGCTGGTGACGGAGATCTCTACCGCCCGGCCGATCATCTTGCGGGCATGATCAACCACCACCATGGTGCCGTCGTCGAGGTAGCCGACTCCCTGGTTGTATTCCTTGCCTTCCTTGAGGATGAGCACATTCATCTTTTCGCCGGGCAATACGACTGGCTTGAGTGCGTTGGCGAGGTCGTTGATGTTGAGCACTTCCACGCGGTGCAAGTGGGCGACCTTGTTCAGGTTGAAGTCGTTGGTGACAACCTTGGCTTCCCACTTCTTGGCGAGTTCCAGCAACTTGAGGTCGACTTCCCGGATCGAAGGAAAATCGTCAGGCACAATCTGCACCTGGATATTGGAACTCGATTGCATGCGCTGGAGCATGTCCAGACCACGGCGTCCACGCTGGCGCTTGGAGCCGTCGGTGGAATCGGCCACGACCTGCAACTCACGCAGCACGAACTCCGGAACTACCATCGTGCCGTCAATGAAGCCGGCTTCGGCAATGTCGGCGATCCGGCCATCGATGATGACGCTGGTATCGAGTACCTTGGCGCTTTTGCGCGACGGACGTTCCCCGGCAAACAGCGTGCCCAAAGCCGCGGGGTTGAGCAGATCGCCCTTGTTCGCCCCGACCAGCAGACCCACGTAGGTCATCAGCAGCAGGACGAAGATCTGCAGCACCGCGGAGGTGGACGGGTTCAGAGGGGCGGAACGAAGCACCAGGCAAAACAGCGCTGCGCCGAAGATGCCCAGCACACTTCCTGCGACCGCGCCGATCAACCGGCGAAGACTGAGAGCGCGTACTCGCAGTTCAAAGACGATGACTGCGGAGGCTGCCAGCGCGCCGCCGGCCGCACCTTGCCATCCCGCTATGCCAAAAGGATGAAGAAAATAACAAACTCCAGAAAGTAAGGCAACAAAAAGAACACGAACAAGGACGAGATCCATATAGGCCTGCTTCCACCGGTTCGAAAAGGAACATACACCAGTCTCGATACCGTTGGCGAGTATGCCGTTAGGCCCTTCAGATCGTCAAGGGAAAGCCGACCGGCAGTCGCACGGAGGATACTGCGCGAGCATTACCTCCCGTGTAGACGCGTTACCTGCCGGCCGTCTGTCGCAAATTGCTAAAGAATTAGGAGGCAACCGCCAATTCGGTGTTGACCAGCCTTGAATATCCCTTGCGGGGTCCGCGTTTGCGAGCACTCATGATCTTGACGCGCTCCAGCAACTCCTGCGGAGAACAGGTTTTCTTGGCCAGGAGCGCATCGGCGCCATGGATCTGGCCGTTCATCTTTTGGGGATCCCCGAGGATCACCATCGGAACGTGCGACGCGATCTGTTTGAGTTTCAAGACCAATTGGTCTCCGGCCATATTCGGCATCGCAAAATCAGCGAGGACCAGGTCAATTTGATTGTCGGCAAAGAGGGCGATGGCATCCTGGCCATTGGTGGCGTCCAGTACCCGGTAACCGTTTGTTACCAGCATGAACTTGAGAACAGACAGGTCCTGTTCATTGTCGTCTACGCAGAGTATTACTTTCTTTGGTCGCATGTTAGCGGTTGCTGCTCCTGTTCGTTGAATTCTTTGCGGCCGCGTTTCGAAACGCACGGCAGCGATGCCCGTTTGTTTTCGGGCAGGCTCGTCATACTCCGGGGCCGACGGCCGCGACCAAGGCTGACTTACAGGATTTGAGCGTACGACTTCGTCCGGGAGGCACGCCCGCAGTGCAGACCGACGGCGACCCCTCCAGGCGACTTCGATTGCAATCAATCCGGGAGAGGGAAGCCTCGCTGCGGTCAGATTGTGTTTGAAGCCGTTATAAAAACCGGAATGATTCCGGCTGAGTTGCGTTCAATGCTTGGGCAAGAGTACGGACTGCGAGGAGGCATGAAAAGAGGGAACAGGAAGCGAAACCGTGCATGAAAAGTATTCTGAAACAAAGGAAAAACCGCCAGAATGAACACAGATAGTAACTTGGGTTGATTAAATTCTGTTGAAAGCGTGTGTATTACGGCAGGAAAAGCTGCCCCTTTGCAACGCGAACAGTGCTGCCCGCAACCCGTATATCCCTCACCTTGCCGTCGACCGAATCCGCGGCCAGAAATAAATCGCTTGTGCGACCGATTTCGACACCTTGCTGAACGTGAATTCGCGTGTTCGGTGCGACCATTCCGTGACGCACCAGGTAGCTGATCGCGCACCCCGCGGCAGAGCCGGTGGCTGGATCCTCACCGCCATAGAACTGCATGCGCGCCCGCCACTCAGGTTTTGTATCGCCGGTGGGTCCAAGCACGAAGAACCAGCGACCGCCCCGCTCTCGCAGGTATTTGGTAGCCGCTTCCTGGTCAACGTGGAGACGCGCGAGAGGTTGGTGCGATCGCAGAGCCACGATCGCAAATGCCGTGCCCGTAGAGACGATCTGCGGAGCAGCTGAGGAGGCAAGGTCGTCCAGGTCTAAACCGATCAGACCGGCAACCGTTTTGGGATCGAGTTCGGGGCCGAATTCGGGATCGCGCTGAGTCATCTCGCCGAACAGGCCCTCGCTGAAACGAACCGGAACACGGCCGACATTCAATGCGAGATGGATGGTGTCGCCATCGAGCGCCTTGGGCGCGGAGAGCATGAGCACGCTGGCCGTCCCAAGCGTAGGGTGCCCTGCGAAGGGCAGCTCCTCCTGCGTCGTGAAGATGCGAACACGCACACCCTCGCGCCGTTCCGTCTCCGGATCGCGCCGCTGGATGAACGTCGTTTCGGAAAGATTGAATTCGCGGGCGATGGTCTGCATGCGTTCCGTCGGAAGCCCGACCGTATCGAAGACGACCGCGAGGCCATTGCCCTTGAGAGCTGTCTCAGTGAAGACATCGACGATCTGATAGTCGAGCGTTAAGCCGGGGTCCAATGGAACGGTCATGCTCCATTATGAAGCTTCGCTTGGCGGCGCATTCCACAGGAGTAGAAGGGCGACAGGACTCACATGGTGATGAGCGGGTTGGGGACACGCATTCTGGCTTTATCGAGAAAGCGCTGCATCCGCGCTGCTTCAACGCGCTGCACGTTGACCAGTCGTCTCTGTCTGCGGATATGATCCCTGTTCTCAAGCAGGGGAATCACGGCCTCATCGCCTGTCGCATCTTCGTCGAGACGCGCGATGCGTTGTTCAATCATCTTGCGAAATCGAGGGCTTACTTCGAATCCGCCGAGGTCATCTTCTGGGGATGGGCAATCGAACGCCATCGCGAACTCCCGCTGCGCTTTGCGCAGGCTGGCCGGCAGATCTTTAAGTCTCCCTGGCCACCGGTGATATTAACGATGCGCAACGCTCTGACGCCAGATTACGCAGATGCAGAACTTGAGTAATCCACTTGTCCGGAAAAAACACAGGACCGGAGAGTTACTCCGGCCCTGTGGTACTTCAATGAGGCAAGAACTTGACTATCGATCGATACGAAGGATCAGCGGACCATGCCGCTGCCGCCGGCTTGTGGCGCGGGTGTGACACCCACCACCATCTGCGTGCCGCCATCGAGCTGGATATCGCGCCGTGCACCGAGCAACACGCCGGACGCGTTCGAGAATGGCTGCCCGGTGATGTTGTTCGCGACGAGTACGCCTGGAATGGAGGTGGTGCGGATGGCCACGTTGCCATTACGCGCAACGATGCTGCCGGGCGCAGGCATGCCGCCATTGTTGGCGTTCTGAGCTGGTGCCTGTGCCGTCGGTCCAGCAGCAACCCCGGGCTGATCGTTACCGGTTGTCCGATTGGTGCCGGCATTGTTTGAGGCGCTGGCGGTTCCGTTGTTCATCGATCCGGTGCCGGCCGAGGCGGTAGCTCCAGGCGCCGGCGTCATGCCGCCGTTGTTGTCCATCGTGCCTGCCCCGGTGGAGGGCGCAACCGACTCGAGGACCGATTCAATGGGCAGACTCGAGCCTCCCTTCACTTCTGCGCGATCGAATTGAAGAGTGATCTGCGAGTTTTCCTTGCCGTCGCCGCGTGCCTGAACGTTGGTGATGTGACCCACGAGCTTCGATCCTTTCGGAATCGCGGTTCCATCGGGAGTCTTCACGTCTTCCCTAGTCTTCAGAACGACGCTATCGCCCTGCTTCGCGGACTTCGAATCAAGCTTGTCTTGCAGTTCGCCGGTGATCAGTTGAAGCTGAACGGTTTTGACGCTGGGTTGTTGTTCCGGCTGTGCCTGCTGATCGGGCTGTTGCTGCGTCTGCGCAGGTTGCTGCGTCTGCGCAGGGGCCTGGGAAGGGACAGTCTGTTGGGATTGTGCTGGTGAGGTCTGTGATTGCGGAGATGCCGGCTCCTGCAGCATCGCCAGAGTCTGCGGCGAAGCTGCCTGCTGCCGCAGAGTTGTCTGCTCGGACTGTTTGTCCTGCTGGGCAGGCGAGGGGAAGCTGGAAAAAGCGGCGAGCGCCACCGCAACGACTGTGGCTGCTTTCATAAAAACGTCCTCCATGGAACACCATCCGGGGGTTGGCCGCTATTCGACGGCACGGGATACTAACGCACGCATGCTGTTGGCACGAACGTTGCCAAACCTACGTAGATGTTCGAGAAAACCTTTGTCTGCCGTTGATATTCAGAGAAAGAAAAACCTTAGCGGAAAAGAAGTTCGCAACAGGATTGCAGGCGTCAGCCAGGTGGACGCTCAGCTGCGAGCAATTGTGTCGCCTGCGTGTAAATTCTCGTATGTATTAATTGCGCTCCCGTTGCCCAGGGAGCGATGGTGACCGCCGGAGTGGCGGGTTCCTATTTCAATTTCTCGCGCTCACTGCGATGCGGTTGCGGAAAAGGCGATGGTGAGTTGGGTTCCGGAATCGAGATGAACGTTGCGCTTCGATGCGGAAAGCGTTCCCGCAGTTGCACCCGATGCATCGCCGGCCAGCATCACTCCGGGAACGCCGGTTGCGTGCGCGCCCATCGATGCCGAGGTTGCAGCGCCTACACCAGTGTTCGCTACTGCGCCCACATTGCCAGTGGTCTCTCCCGCGGTCCGCACAACACCTCCTGCATTGGCGCCGAGGTTTGATGCATTGGACCCAACGTTAGACCCGAGGTTCCCAGTGGCTGAACCCGCTGTACTTGCGGTTCCGCCGACCAGTCCGCCGCCACCACCGCGAGCGTTGCCTGTTCCGCGCGATCCCGCTCCGCCAATCGGGCCCGAGAGAGAGTCGTAGCTGTCTCCAGATTCCGATGCAAAAGCATTCGTCGGTGGGGTTACAGCCTGAATCACGGAATGAATTGGGAGTGAGTGTCCGCCGCTCCACTCGGCACGATCGAATGCGATGGTCAGGTGGGACTCAGGCTGACTGGAGGTATGCGCCTGCACATCGGTGACGTGTCCGACGAGTTTGGCTCCCTTGGGAATCGCCGTGCCGTCAGCGGTGCGGAGGCTCTCTTTTGTCTTGGCTACTACGGCATCTCCGTTCTTTGCCGTTTTCGAATCGAGCTTGCCGGCGAGTTCACAGTTGACCGGCCGCATGTAGCTGTAGGCCAGCTCGGAGACGTTCGCGGAGGCTGCTCCGTGCGCGGAGGCTGCTCCGTTCGCGGAGGCTGCTCCGTTCGCGGAGGCTGTTGTAGATTGATCGGACTGGCTTTGGGATGCCGATGCGGCTGCGCTTTGGTCGGCGCTCGCCGATGGTTGCTGCGCTGTCAGGGAAAGGTTTAATCCGGAAACGAGAGCAGTTGCGAAAAGGATGGCGGTCTTCATCACTTGTCCTCCAAGGAAGTCACTGCGGCATATGAGCTAAGAGGGCCAGGGGAGCGAAGCAGGTTGACGGATACGATGCAAGATTGCCGGAGAGAGGACCGTCCCGGCCGGGGAGGACCGGCACTTCGGTAATAACTAGCGGGGAATCATTGGCCCTCAGGCACCTGCGCATAGTAGCCCTTGCGTACCTGCACCTTCATGTCATCGCCCTTGCATTGCACGGAGATGCGGCGGAAGCTGCCGTCCTGCCTGGGATTGGTTGGCGTATAGCTGGCCAGATACTCGGTGCGAAGTTCTTCCTCAATCTGCTGGAAGGCGGCATCGAGCTTCTTGCCATTGTTGCCCACATTGATCATGCGCCCGCCGGTCTCCTCGGAGAGCTTTTTCGCGGCAGAATACCCGGAGTATCCGAACCCGCCATAGAAGCCCGTATCGGCGATGAGGATCACGTAGACGATGGTGTTCGATTTCTGGGCTGCGGCAACTGCGTCCTGGATCTTGTGGTCGCTGCCCTGGTCGTCGCCATCGGTCAGGATGATCATCGCTTTCCGGCCAATCTGCTGCGACATTTTGCTGTTGGACGCCTGATAGATGGCGTCATAGAGCAGGGTGCCTTTCGGAGTTCCATGAACCGGAATCGTCCCGCCTCCGAGCCCAGGGGTACCCGAGCTGCCGTTCCCGCCTGCGGTGTTGATCTCCGCTTTATCCATGGCGTGTTGCAGCATCCGCGCGCTGTTCGTCAAGTCCTGCAAAAGGTCGATATTTACGTCGAAAGAAACCAAAAACGCCTGGTCCTTCGATTTGAGAACGCGTTCCAGGAATTGCCCACCCGCCTGCTGCTCCAGAGGCAAAACGTCCTGCTGGCTTCCTGACGTGTCGAGCAGAATGCCCAACGTAAGAGGCAGGTGAGTCTCCGCGGAGAAGTTCTTCATCGTCTGAGGAATCTTGTCCTCCGACACAGAACAATCGTCCTTCGTCAGATGTGGCTCCAGTTCGCCGGACTTGTTCTTGACCGTAAAAAACAAGTCAACAAGATTGACCTTCAGCTTCAGAGTGCCCATTGAAGGTTCGTCGGGTGGCGGAGGTGGCGCGGTGCTGACCGGCGGCGCGTCCGGCGATGGCACGAGCTGTCCCCATGCCCCAGTTGCGAATAGCGGAAGGGCAACGAACAGCACGACAAGGGACCGGAGGACACGCATATCTGTTGGTTGGACGAAAAATGCAGGCCGAAAGAGAGCAGACACTTCAAAGAGAGCAATTTCTCTCGGAAGAGAGAACATAGCGTAACTCTTTCCCGCGCGCGGGGCAACCTGCAGGGGCCTCGTGCGTCTGATAATCTGACGGGTGCAGCCACCATGAGTCGAGAGACACTGGAGGGCACGCCTGCGGGGCCGAAAAATTTGGCTGGCGCAGTGGGTTAGAGAGGAAAGAATACCTGTGGACCGTGGCTTGAGAGCACTGGCGCTGACCGCAATTCTGAGTACGTTGAGCCTCAGTCCGGCGGCTTTTGCCCAGACGCAACCGCAGCAGACGCCGGCAGATCAGCAGGCTGTCCCCGACGCTCCTGCCCCGCAGGCAGTTTCGCCACTCAAGGGTCTGGGGCCGATTACTCCCGGGATTGCTCCCCAACCCTCAAATTCGAGTACGTCAACAGACGTGCCCCAACAAGCCCCGGCTACGCAGCCTCCTCCGAGCCAGACCAAGGATGTGCAGGCCACCCCTCCGCAACAGGGCGTGACTCCGGAGGATATCGGCACGATCGTCCGCACGTACACGACGTACGTCGAAGTGCCGGTGACGGTGAAGGATCCCAAGGGCAAGCCGATTGCCGGTCTCACCTGGCGCGATTTCCGGGTCTATGAAAACGACAAATGGGAGCCCCTGAAGATTTTCAGCGTCGATCCGGCGGCGCTTTCTATCGCTTTTGTCATTGATCAGAGCCTGCCTTCTTCGGTGATGGAGAAGGTGAACAGCTCATTGGGCGCAGTACAGGGCGCCCTTTCCCCATACGACGAAGTGGCAGTCTTCTCTTACAACAACGGCCCGCGCGAGTGGACTGGGTTTACCGGCGCGCAGGGGAATCGCGTCCCGGCGGTGCTGGCGCTGGCCAAGGCGGCAGGGCGGGATGACCAGGTTCCCACCAACAGCGGACCGTTTGGCGGGTGTGCCATCACCAAGAATGGCGGTTGCATCGATTCAAATCCCACCATCCAGCAGGGTGGATCGGTCGGAAATCCCTCATTCATTACGCTTCCCAAGGAGATTCACACTCTCAACGATGCGATCTTTGCGGCAGCCAAAGAGCTTTCAACCCGTCCGCAGGGACGCCGCCGCCTCATCTACGTGGTCTCCGATGGCAAGGAGTACGGCAGCAAGGCTACCTACAAGGATGTTCTGCGCTACCTCCAGACCAACAAGATTGCCGTGTATGGCACGCTGGTGGGCGATTCAGCGCGCTGGGGCGAAGGTCGGATCAGCCGTTTGCACCTGCCCTTCCAGATGTATGACAACCGGCTCGCAGGCTACGTGCTGGCGACCGGCGGCGATCTCGAGTCCGAGGGCAACGTGAATGGAATCGAAAAGAGCTACGCCTCACTCGCCGAGCAGAGCCGCAACCAGTACATGCTGGTCTACGCCAGCCACGAGCCTCCATTCGACAGCAAGTACCGCAAGATCGAGGTTCGCGTCGATCGGCCCAGCGTCGAAGTGATCGCCAAAAAGGGCTACTACCCCTCGGGACAGGACAAACAGTACTAGATGCCCGCAAGTTCGGGAGCTGCGGCAGGGCTTGGCCTGCTTGCCGCCGCCAATTGGGGTGGGTCTGATTTCGCCGGCGGATGGGGTGCTCGCCGCGCTTCCCCTGTACTGATTACCACTGCGGGTCAAGTTATCTCTTTGGCGGTGCTGCTGGTTGTCTGTCTCGGTCTTCGAATTCCCATTCCACCAAACAGGTTTCTGATCTACGGTGCAATTGGCGGTTTTGAAGGAGCTTTTGCGCTGGCGATCTTCTACCGGGCGCTGGCGATGGGCGCCATGGGGCTGACAGCGGCGCTTACCGGCCTTTTGACCGCCCTGGTGCCGGTAGTCTTCGAGTTTTTCAATACGGGGTGGCCGGGCGCGTATACGTCAGTGGGATTGGCCGCAGGTCTCGTGGCGATCTGGCTCATTGCGCAATCTCCGGTCAACACAGGCGCCGGAACTCCGCATCGGGCGCTAGTGCTGGGCGCATGTGCTGGGGTGGGGTTCGGGGCCCAGCTCATCCTGTTCAAAATGGCTGCCGCGGGGGGCGTGCTGTGGGCGTTGACCTCGGGCCGAGTGGCTGGCTCGGCAGCGATTCTCCTGGTCGTGATGCTTGCGCCGCCAAAGAGCCACGGGCGGGGCTTCTGGTTGCCTGGAGTGGTTTCGGGGGCGCTTGATTCCGCCGGGAACCTGTTTTACATGATGGCTTCCCAGGTGGGCCGTCTCGACGTGGCAGCCGTGATCAGCTCGATGTATCCTGCCGGAACCATTCTGCTGGCTGGAGTCATTCTTCGCGAGCGCCCAAGCAGGCGGCAGCTCGCGGGGATGGGCCTCGCGCTGGCTGCGGTCGCACTGCTGAGCGCATGAAACACAAAGGCCCGTGCCGTCTTCGGCACAGGCCTTTTCAAATTCCCTGATAAAACCGGACCAGCTTTCCCTTATGCCTGCCTTGGCGGCTCGCTGCTTGCGGGCGGGGGGGGAGGGGGGGTCTGCGTACTCTGCTGGGTAGTCGTCTGGGGAGAATCTGTAACGCCCTTCAGGCCTTCCTTAAACCCTTTCAGTCCTTCGCCTAAACCTTTTCCGAGCTCGGGCAACCGTTTGGCGCCAAAGAGCACCAGTAGCACGATTGCGATCACCAGAAGGTGAGTCGGTTGAAATAGATCGCCCATCTTGTATCCTTCCGCACGCCCCGTGTACGTGGCGCGCCTGTCACCCCTAATTGTCGCACAAAGCCGGAGCAGCGGTGTGACCAATGGCACTCGACTTCAACTGATGGACATACGTTCAATTCACCCGTGCCGGATTGCCCAGCCGCCCCGTAACCATGGCGTAGAAGCCCGGCAGGTCTTCTTCTTCTCCGATGGTGAGCCGCCGGTAGACCTTCATCAGCGGAAAGAGCCTTGATCCGCGCACGTCGATCGCCGGGACCGCCACCTGGCCGCCAGGATATTGGGTCATCTCCCAGGTGCCGGCATAGCGGCGGCGTAACAACTCGCCGAGATAACTGCCCCACAAACGCGATTCGAAGTCGAGGTCGATGTCGGGGCTTTCGCTGAGGAGAACCAGAATTTCGTCCAGCGCAGTCACTGAGTCCGGCGAGTAATCGAGCTTCCGTTGATATTCGATATCGGCCACCTCGGCCGCTGCCCTCGAGTACCCATCCATCATCGCGCCCAAATCGGCGTACGGATGAGACTCGAGCTTTTCGCGGAGCTTGTTCATGAGAATTAAGACTAAATCGTGGCTGCGAAGGTAGCGCTCAAATCGTTTGTAACGGAATGGCAGGCTTGTGCATCCATATGGCAGACTTGACGTAGCTAGTGGAGGATTCCCCGTCCATGAAATTGACCAAGCTGTTGAGCCCGATTGCCGCGTTGGTATTCATCGCGGGAACGGCACTCGCTGCCAATCGCGACATCTACCCGGATCCATCGCAGGCTAAAGCCGACCTTGCCGCTGCGTTGAAGACTGCAGCAGGGACCCACAAACGGGTGATCATCGATTTTGGCGGGAACTGGTGTGGTGACTGCCAGGTGCTCGACATCTACTTCCACAATCCGCAGAACCGGCCGATTCTCGAATCGAACTACGTCCTGGTGCATGTGAACATCGGCAACATGGATGCGAATCTCGACATTGCGCAGAAGTATGGTGTGCCGATTGCGAAGGGAGTTCCCGCACTGGCGGTGGTGAGCGATACCGGCAAGCTGCTCTATAGCCAGAAGAGCGGCGAATTCGAAGCCATGCGCCGGATGCAGGCGAATTCCGTAACGAGTTTCCTGGTGCAATGGAAACCGACACGCCCGGGTTGCAGCGTCACGATGGTGACCTGCTGAGATCGGCCGCCGTGTCATTCATAGCGAAGGAAACGAACTGAAGTGCATTTCAATCTGGAAACAGAGTCCCAGAGCACCATCTACAAGTTGATGATCGGGTTGGTTGCGCCGCGGCCAATCGCGCTGATTACGAGCACCGACGAGCACGGCCGTCTGAACGCAGCGCCATTCAGCGCATTCAACTACCTGGGTACCGATCCGCCGATCGTGGCAATTGGAGTGGCAGATCGAGTGGGCGCCGACTTCCTGCCGAAAGATACAGCTCGAAATATCCGCCGCACCGGTGAGTTCGTGGTGAATGTCGTGACCGAGGACATCGCAGAGCAGATGAACATCTGCGCGGTGGATTTCCCTGCGGGAGTAAATGAGCTGGAGATGGCGAAACTCGCTGCGACTCCCTCATCGGCGGTGGGTGTGCCGCGCATCGCACAGGCGCATGCCGCGCTCGAGTGCCGCGAACATGCAACTATCGAGATTGGCCGCTCGCGCGTGATTCTGGGACGCGTTGTAGCCGCATTTGTAGAAGATCGCTTTGTCGATCCTGCAGGACCGTATATCCGCGCAGAAGAACTGCACACGATTGGCCGAATGAACGGGCTGGGCAAGTACGTGCACACCCGCGACGCATTCGTGACTATTCCGCGCCTGACCTACGAACAATGGAAGAACGGCGGCCCAGGGACCGTCTGATTCTGGGAGTGCTCGATGAAGTTAGGGATCTATCCAATTCTCGCTCTTGTCCTGTTCGTTCCGGTTCTCTCGCAGGCAAAGTCCGAGCCGTCCATCGAACAGCAGATTCTTCCTTTGCTCAACAAGCAGATGCTCGCTGCGAATGCGCATGATACGGATGCTTTTCTGGCGACGTATTCCCATGACGTTTCGCTTGTGTTCGCCGTGAACGGCGAGGTGATTCGCGGCTTTGAAAATTTGCGTGAGCAACAGCTTAAGTGGTGGAACAACGGCAAGAGCGATGTTGTTTATTCCGAGCCGGCCCCTCCTGAATTCCTCCGCCTCGGCTCAGAGACGGTACTCGTAACCCAGCAGTTGGCGTCTCATCGCACGTTGCCAGACGGGAAGCCGAGCGACGGAAGATTCGCGATCACCAGCATCTGGCAGAGACTTCCTGCCGGTTGGCGTGTCATCTACTGTCACGAATCGTGGATGCGGTAAGGTTCAGGCCATGCAGAGCGACGCTGCGTCTCTGCTCTCGCCTCACTGGCTGATCGGCGCCATATTCTTGGTGTACTGGTAGGTGTATTGAATGCGGTGGATGACCGTGATGGTCGAGAGCACCGCGAGCACCCACAGCACCGGCGCCATCACTCCCCAGTGATTGAAGAGCGCGCCAAGCAGAATGAGAACGATGCGCTCCGGGCGCTCCATGAATCCAACCTTGCATTGCCCGATCAGCGCTTCGGCGCGGGCGCGGGTGTAGCTCACCATCAGGGACGTGACCATCACGAACGCAACCAGCACCACGTAGCGAAAGCGATTGATGCGGCCGTAGTAGACCAGCAACCCGAAGAAGAGCACCACGTCGGAATAGCGGTCGATCACGGAATCGAAGAAGGAGCCGAAGACCGTTACCTGGTTATTGCGGCGCGCCACACGGCCATCGACCATGTCGAACAATCCGGCGCCGAAGATGACCAGACCCGCATAGAAGAACATCCGGTCTGGATTGGTCGTATTGGCGTGTCCAAAGAAGAACGCCGCCACGATGTTGATGACCAATCCAAGGAAAGTGAGGACGTTGGGAGAAATTCGAGTCAGTGCCAGGCCATGCACGATTCGATCAAGAAGCCAGCCGCAGGCGCGGCCGAAAGCACTGGTCCAGGTCATTCTTACTTCCTTACTTCTCTGTGCCGGTTTCGGCCTCTTCAATGTCCACTTCATCGTGGACAGTGGTTAACTTCAGAATCTCGAGGTCTCGCTTGCCATTGGGCGTCACGATCGTCGCCATATCGCCAACCTTCTTGCCCACCAATCCGCGGCCGATGGGCGAAGTCGTGGAGATGAGACCTTTGGCCACATCTGATTCCTCGCTGGTTACGAGACGATAGACAATTTCCTCGTCTTTGGTGCTGTCGTAGACCACTACGGTGGAACCGAACCCGGCTTTATCGCGGGGAATGTTGGCCAGATTCACAAGCGAAAGTTCGGCCATGCGCCGCTTCAGCTGGCCAAGCCGCGCATTCACAAACTCCTGCCGCTGCTTCGCCATGTGGTACTCGGCGTTCTCCGACAGGTCGCCCATGGCGACGGCCTTCTTGATCTCCGCCGGCAATTCGTGGGCGAGCTCATGCTCGAGTGCAGCAATCTCCTTGAGGAGTTGCTTTTTTATGTGATCGGGCATCCGTGATCCATAGCGGCGAGCGGGGTTGCTCAACCGCAAGAGATGAAACGTCTAGACACCCCATTATACGCGCCATGACGGGTGGGGATCTGGCTGCCCTAAGGGGTGTATCGGCTAGATCTTCACGATTTGGCCCGGAATCTGACTCAACCGTGGAATAAATCTGTTCCACGCCGGTTCTCTTCAGTGAACCGACCCGGTTCCTGGAGAAACCATGAGCGCACCTAGCGAAGATCAGACTCAAAACACGTCAATCGTCGGCGCCGACGGGATCGACCGTCGCGGATTCCTGAAATGCATGGCCTGGGCAGGCACCGGCCTGGTGTGGACCTTCGCCGGCGGCATTCCCACTTCGCGTGTCTTTGGAGAGACGCCGCACGGCAACCGGCAGTCGGACTTTAGCTTTGTGCAGATCAGCGACAGCCACATTGGATTCAACAAGCCGGCCAACACGGATGTGACAGCGACCCTGCAGGCGGCGCTGGCCAGGATCGATGCCGCGACGGCGGCTCCCGACTTCCTGATTCACACCGGCGACCTGACCCACTCGTCGAAGCCGGCCGAGTTCGACACTCTCGATCAGGTTCTTACCCCGCGTCGCCAGGTGTTCTACGTGCCGGGCGAACACGACACCTCCGTCGATGACGGCAAGATGTATCTCGAACGTTATGGAAAAAACACCAAGGGCAATGGCTGGTACAGCTTCGATCACAAGGGAGTTCATTTCATTGGAATGGTCAACGTGGTGCAGTTGGAGGGCATGGGCAAGCTGGGCGCGGCGCAACTCGACTGGCTGAAGCAGGATCTGCATGGCGTCAAGAGCAGCACGCCCATCGTTCTGTTCGCGCACATCCCGCTGTGGGCGATCTATCCCGAGTGGGGTTGGGGGACATCGGATAGCGAGCAGGCATTCGCAATGCTGAAGCGGTTCGGCTCGGTGACGGTGCTGAACGGCCACATTCACCAGGTGATGCAGAAGGTCGAGGGGCAGGTGATGTTTCACACCGCCATGTCCACCGCCTTTCCGCAGCCCGCGCCCGGATCGGCTCCTTCGCCCGGCCCCATGAAGGTACCGGCTGAACGGCTGCAAAGCGTCCTCGGTATTACGGATGTGAACTTCGTTGCGCAACACCGAGAGCTGGCGATTGTGGATGCAACGCTCTCTGGCATGACGGCACAACGGCCCGTGCAAGGCCTGTGATGTGGAGCAAGGCAGCAATCTTTGTTGCTTCGATGCTGGCGTTGAGCGTGGGCCTCTCGTTCGCGCACCCCTGGGGCGATGTGCGCCACGCAAGCTCGAATGACGAAATCCTTGGGGGCATTGCGATCCCATCGAATGTGCGGTCGACCATCGAAACCAAGTGTGCCGATTGCCATTCGAACCGGACGCACTGGCCGATCTACAGCAGGCTTGCACCCGGTTCCTGGCTGATGGAGCACGACGTGAATGCCGCCCGGACGGCGATGAACCTTTCGCAGTGGAACGGAATGCCGGTCGAAGGCCGCATCGCGGCCCTCACGCGCATTGCGGCCGAGGTTCGCACCGGGCAAATGCCTCCGGGACCGTACGCCTTGATGCATCCGGCGAACCGGCTTACGGACGATGACAAGCAGCAAATCGCAACCTGGGCTCGGGCGGAGAGAAAACGCTTGAGGGCCACAAACGAAGAAAAGGAGACAAGCAAGCAGTGACACGACGACTTGACGCACCGCGACTTCTGGGTTTCATCTCCGCCACATGGATGCTTTGGATTCTTACCTCTATGTTCCTGCTTCCAAACACTGTGGTGGCGGCAGGTTCAACATCCGGCGACCCGGCCAATGGTAAGGTGCTGTTTGAAAAGCGATGCACCGGCTGCCATTCCCTCGACAAAAAC
This sequence comes from Occallatibacter sp., assembly GCA_036495975.1. Lineage (GTDB taxonomy): Bacteria > Acidobacteriota > Terriglobia > Terriglobales > Acidobacteriaceae > Telmatobacter. The sequence goes on from DASXLY010000175.1 coordinate 74,959, forward strand.
AAAGAAGGTCCACGCTTGCGCGGAGTATATGGGCGAAAGGCTGGTTCGATTGCGGACTTCAGTTATTCCGACCCGCTGAAGGCTTCAAACATCACGTGGGATGACGTCTCTCTCGACAAGTGGTTGACCAATCCCGATGCGGCCGTGCCGGATAACGACATGGCTTTTCACGTCTCTAACCCGCAGGAAAGAGCGGACATCATTCAATTCCTTCGGCTAGACCAGAACAGGAATTAACGCAGGGAATTTGAGAGACGTGGAGGGTGCCGTTCTCTCTGGGGAAAACGGCACTTGAGAGCATCAACTCACCTCCACAGTGATTCCTAGTCCGGTATATCCTCGGGCAAATAGATCCGAGCCGGAGAATCCGGTGCGGAAAGGATGAAATGGATCGGGCGTTCTTCGAGCAGTTGGCCATGCCGCTGTTCGATCAACTCTACAACCACGCATGCTGGGTCACCGGCGATCGAGCTGACGCCGAAGACCTGGTACAGGAGACCTACGCCAAGGCACTGAAGGGATTCGCGTCCTTCGCGGAAGGAACCAACCTGCGCGCGTGGATGTTCCGCATCCTTCGCAACGCGTTCCTGAATTCGCGTGCCGGACTGGCGGCGCAGAAGACCAGCTATCTCGAGGATGAAGAGATGACGCCGGAAGATGCGGTCGTCGAGGAAGCGACCCCCGAGATGATCCTGTTGCGCAGCGAAAGCCAGGAGACTGTTTTTGCGGCGCTTGAGTCATTGCCGGTGAGTCATCGCGAAGTCATCCTGCTTTGCGACGTGGACGAGATGTCGTACCGCGAGATTGCACAGGTTCTCGATGCACCGGTTGGAACTGTGATGTCGCGTCTGTCGCGGGCACGCGCGAATCTGCGGCATGCGCTTGGAGCCGGGGTCAAGGAGGCGGTGAAATGATGTCGTGCGATCAGGATCGCGGCAAACTCGCAGCTTACCTCGACGGCGAGCTTGCGGCGAATGAGTCGAAGACACTGCAGCAGCACCTTCGCGCCTGCCCAGATTGTGCTGCAGAGATCGCAGCAATGGTCAGCCTTCGCCGGGCCATGAAGCCGGCGGCCTCGCGCTTCACTGCCAGCGCACAATTCCGGCAGAAGGTGCGGGAGCAGGTTTCACCATCCAAGAGGATCCGGATGCAGTGGATGTGGCCCCTGGCTGCTGCGGCGTTGGCGGTAATGGTGGTTGCACTGGTCTGGAGCCGCCAGAGCAGCCTGCGCGGGGATACATTCCGCGAGGTTGCGGACCTGCACATCTCTGACCTGGCGAGCGCAAACCCGTATGATGTTGTCTCGTCTGATCGGCACACGGTCAAACCATGGTTTCAGGGGCGGATTCCGTTTGCTTTCAATCTGCCCGAGTTTGGCGGCAGCGACCTCACGCTCCTCGGCGGGAGGATGGTCTACGTGCATCAGCAGCCGGCGGCCCAGGTGGTTGTCGGCGCACGGCAGCACAAAATCTCTGTCCTCATCCTGCAGGAAACTTCGGCGCTTGGGGCTGCGCTGTCGCTTTCAGGAGGCGTGGCCGTGCGCGATTCCTTCAACGTGGAGACCTGGGAGCAGCATGGATTGCGTTTCTTCGTGATTGGAGACGCGGACAAAGCAGCAATTCAGCAGCTCGCACAATCTCTGCGGAGTGCGAACCAGTAAATCGCAGTTTATTGGTCCTTCGCGGCAGATCTTGCCTGATCGTCAAGAAATGATTGCAGGATCATGGTTGCGGCTACCTGGTCGACCACCCGGCGATGTGTCTGGCGAGCCCGGCCTGACTCATACAAGAGCTGGTGGGCCTCGTGTGTGGTCAGGCGCTCGTCCCACAGGTGGATGGGCAATCCGCTCAGTTCTCCAAGTTGCGCAGCAAAGCTATGTACCCTGGCTGTTTGGGGGCTCATCTCTCCGTCAAGCTTCAGTGGATTTCCCACCACGATGCCCGAAACACCGAAACGCCGGCACAGACGGGCCAGAGAACGAAGATCCTCGCGTGGGTTGCGCCGCCGCTCAAGGGTGAGTACAGGCTGCGCCGTAAGCCCCAGTTCGTCAGACACGGCAACACCGATGCGCTTTGTACCAACGTCAATCGCGAGATAGCGCGGCGGTTTCGGCTCAGGCATGGAGATCCTGCTGTCCAGCTTAACCGGGGTATACGTCATTTCGTCGAGGGAGTTCAGAAGCGATAGACGAAGTCGATGACAAATCGCCCCCGATTGTTGGAGGCCGTGGCGGGATTTGGAGGGCCACCGTACGAGCTGAAATACAGTGTGTTGCGCAGGTAGCCGCCTTCAAATCGCGCGCTCAGGCGTCTGCTCAATGCGTAGTCCAAACCACCCTGAATAGCGAAGGCGAAGCTCGTCTTGCTGTTGTAGGCGATGGTGTATGCCTGGCCGGTGTTGTGGTAAGCATCCCCGCCTAAAAGGAACTCGCCGAAGACCGACACGCGCGAGTTGGGGCGAAGGGGTATCAGGTAGCGCGGGCCGAAGAGGAACGCCGTATCCGAGGTGGTATTGACGCCTCCCGTGGGATGGCTGAATTGACTCACCTCCGCCACCAGATAAAAGTGCCTGGCTATTGGGAAGTCGAGGCCGCCATTGAACCCGTATTGCGCCCCGGTAGCGCTTCCCTGTTGAGAAGCTCCGCCAGCGGCCAGCGAGAAGCCGCCAAAGATTTCCCCTTGCGCACGCGCGGCCGAAGGAACGTCGCCAGAAGTTGGGTGGGCTTGGGGCCAGGTTTGAGCGGCAAACAGAATTGGGCAGAGCGCCAAGAAGGAACAAACTTTCACTGTATCCTCCCCGAAAAACAACTTCGATTTGACTCATTTTGGGATGTTTCTTTGGCTTGTCGAATGAATCTTTGTTCATCTGCCGCGTTTCACGGCATTTAGGGCGTTTCACGCCAAAGCGCGAAGCACCGCCGGGGACCCGGTGCACGATCCCGATACAATGAGGAAAGGTTGAGAATCGAGAGGGGTTACAGGCGCGTCTTATCATGAGGAAGGGTGTTCCAGCTTAGATGGCAGCAAGCCGCAGTCGGGGGAAACGAAAGAAAAGAGGGCTCGGCGCGGCGGGGTTCCTACTGGGGCTCTTTCTGATCGCAATTCTGGCGGTCGGAGCGGCTGGGTGGACGATATTTACGCCATTCGGGCCATCTGCCGAAACGTTTGTCGATATCGCACCGGGTTCGTCGACCATTCAGATCGCCCAGCAGCTTCAATCCGCTGGGGTGGTGCGGAGCCAGTTTGCGTTCGATCTCTGGCGTTGGGTGCGAAAGGGCAAGCTCAAGGCAGGAGAGTATCGATTCGACCGTCCGGTTCCGCTCACCGCGGTGTATGACCGCATTGCGCGAGGTGACGTCTATACGGTTGCGGTAACCGTGCCAGAAGGGGCAAGTATTTTTGATGTCGCGATGCGGTTGGAACAGGCGGGGATCGGGACGCGTAACGACTTTCTGGACCAGCAGGCGCATCTGACGGATCTTATCGCCGATCTCGATCCGCGTGCCAAGTCGCTCGAGGGTTATCTGTTTCCGGATACATACAGATTTCCGCGCAAGACATCGCCCGCGCAGGTTGCGGCGGCAATGGTCCGGCAATTTCGAGTGGAGGCAGCAGGGATCGGGTTGAAGGAGAATGTGCACGACGTGGTGACGCTTGCCTCGCTGGTGGAACGGGAGACGGCCGTTGATGCTGAACGGCCCCTTGTGGCCAGCGTCTTTGAGAACCGCCTGGCCAAACACATGCCGCTGATGACCGATCCCGCGGTGATCTACGGCCTCGAAGTGAGAAATACCTGGCGCGGCGCGATCCATGCGAGCGATCTAAGGCTCGATACGCCGTACAACACTTACCTGCACGCGGGTCTTCCGCCCGGTCCAGTGGCGAATCCCGGTTTGCCCGCTTTGCGTGCAGCCATGAACCCGGCGCATAGCAAGTACCTGTATTTTGTTGCGGCCGGCGCGAATCCCCAGGGGCAGTCGCTGTTCTCGACCACTCTCGAGGAGCACACGCGCAAGGTGACTGGCTATCGTCATGCGATGAAAAAGGCAGGTGAGCGATGAAGCCTGCGAATCGGTGGACGGTTATGGCGCTCTCCGCTCCCTTGTTGCTGACGGGTTGCTCGTCGTTTTTCCCGATGAAGCGGCATTTGCCTGTGCCCAAGGCTCCAGCGACAGTTCTGACGGCTACGCCGGAGGAACTGGTGGCGCAGATGGATAAGCGGTGGAACGATTTCCAGAATCTGACTGCCAAGGTCGAAATCCAGGCGACATTGCTGAAACAGCAGCAGGGCCTCGCGACCGATTATCCATCCTGTCGCGGCTTCATTGTCATGCAGAAGCCCGATAGTCTGCGCGTGGTAGGACAGTACCTGAGCGTGAAAGTGTTCGACATGGCCAGCGATGGAAAGACGTTCACGCTCGTGATCCCGCCAAAGAACAAGGCGATCGAAGGTTCGAATTCAGTGGTCAAGAAATCCCAGAATCAGTTCGAAAACCTTCGGCCAGGATTCTTTTTCGATTCCATGATGGTTCGCGGTCTTGATCCGGATGACTACTATGCAAGAATCTCGGACACGGAAACCATTGAAGACGCCGCAAAAAAGCATCTATACACAATGCCCGAGTACGTTTTGAGCATCACTCAGCACGCTCCAAACGGAACCCGGGTAGACAAACCAGTACGAGTGATTACATTCCATCGCGACGATCTGTTGCCCTCGAACCAGGACCTCTACGACAGTCAGGGAAATCTCGAAAGCCAGGTGAGCTACTCCGCCTACAAGGACTTTGGGGGGACGCAGTATCCCACTCGGGTGGTCATCAAACGGCCCCTTGAAGGTATTCAGCTTGTTCTCACCGTCGAGAACGTTGACAAGAACCAGAAGCTGCCGGATGGCGAGTTCAGCGTGAAAATTCCTGAAGGGACCCAGGTGCAGCACCTGGATCATTCGGATTAGCGGCAGTCGAGAGATATTAAACCGATCCGCCGCTGGCGCGTCCCGTCTTGTTCAGTTCGCTGTAGAATCCGAGATCGCGACCCTCGAGAGCCTTGGTGATATAGACAATCTGTCCGTAGTGCAGGCCGAAGTGCTCGACCACCTGGTACACCGCGGCGAGCCCTGACACCGTGTAGCCCTGGATCTGGTGAACGGCGACCAGATCTTCCTCGGTGAGCCGCGCGAGCACCTTGGCCGCCTCGTCCATCGTTTCACCAAGCCGCGCAAGCAAGTCGGCTGCGGTCAGATCGCCCGTGGCGCTGAACTCCTGAGGTCGGTCGCGCCGGTCTTCAAGTCTGTTGAATGAAGAAACGATCCACTGCCAGACGTTGCCGTTGAGGTGCAGAACGAGGTTTCCGACGCTGTTGCTGGCGGCGTTAGGACGCCACCATACTTGCTCCAGACTGAGGGGTTCCACCGCCAAGCCCAGACGAGGCCAGTATTGCGCGAGCAGTTTATGGCGCGAGAACTCAAGAAAAAGCTGGGCGGTTTGATCGGCGGGCATGAGCGAAGCTCCTTGGATAATCAGGATACTCATTCGCGCAAGGCCGAACACACGTGCGCCGAAGTCAAGTAGCTGACTTCGGCGCCGTTTGGTTCTGAGGATGGAATGTGATCAGTTCAGCCGGTTCAGGACGCAAGTGCCTGAATGCTGTCAACGTGGATCATCTTCGAGTTGGGATCCAGTTTGCCGGTCACCTTCACGGTTTTGCCTTCGAAGGCTTGAGCGCGCGAAGAGTCATCGAGTTTGTATACGCTCCCCGATGAGTCGCGAAGGACGTATTGTTCGCCGTCCTTTACTACCGTGCCAGTAAAGGTAGTGGTTTTGGACGAGTCCGGGTTCGGCATCGCCTGGTCGGGTGGCGTCTGGGAAGGCGGAGACTGGGGCTCCTGGATCACCGGCATAGGGGTCGCGGAATACGAAGAGGCAATCCCTTGCGCCTGAGCACTTACCAGGAATAGGGCGCAAGCAGAAGCGCCGAGAAGCATGTGAAATTTAGTCAACTTCATATTTAAACCTCCGGGGGTGAGCGCTATCGCTTTTTTCCGCCGGGTGCACTACGCAGATCGGGGCGGCCTAACAGCAAAACGCCCGTGTCTTGCGAACACTACCGGTAGCAACCCTTGGGCCAAAAATCATTTTGTTTATTTCGAACAGGATGCGCCCGGAATCTTTATATGGCAGGGCGGTAAGAAATGCCGGGTGGGAAAAAACTGCTGGAGCTTTTGGCCTACGGTGAGGCACCACGTTTGTGGTGCGGCACTGGTTGCCTCGGTTGTGCTAGCATCCCGGCAAGCATCTGCCGCCAATCCCAGGGGATTCTGGAAAATGGAAACGACACTGCGCCCGCTTACTCTCGGCGAGATTCTCGATCGAACTGCGGAACTCTATCGCAACAACTTCTTTTTGTTGGCCGGGATCTCCTCGGTCTACGCGGGCATTCTGCTGGTTCTCAGCCTGGCTCAAATCGGCGTGCAGCAGGCTCTGCTGGCGTCGCATGTGGGCGGCAAGCCGATCGTCGTTTCGGTGGTCGGGGTGATCGTGCTCTGGCTGGTTATCTTTGTGGCTGGCGGATTGGCTATTGCCGCAAACACCCGCGCTGTGGGCTGGGTGCATCTTGGAGAACCGGCCAGCATCAACGCCGCATATCAAGCCATTCTGCCGCGTACAGGCCGCTACCTTTGGCTGATGACCATGACGTATTTCCGGGCATGGTTTCCCTTCGCATTGGTCTACGCAGCCTATGCTGCCCTGGTTTTTACTTACGTCCGCCCCAAGGGTCTTCTCACCCCGCATCCCACGGCCCATACGCAAGCCGATATGCAGACCATGATGATCTTTGGGGTAGCGACGCTGGCATTTCTGGTGCTGGCCCTGGCGGGATTTGTCTATGGCGTCATCATGAGCTTGCGCTACTCGCTGGCGGTGCCCGCATGCACGGTTGAGAACCTGAAAGCTCGTGCCGCAATCCGGCGCAGCATTCAATTGAGCAAGGGCGCGCGCGGCAGGATTTTCATGCTCGGCTTGCTGGCCGGGGTCATTCAAATTGGACTCACCGGCATTACCCAGGGATTTTTTGTGGTTATCGGCATCAAGCATCACGGGGCGATTCCGGTGTGGATGAGCGTGATGCAGCAGTTCCTCGCGTTTTTGACCAACACCTTTGTCCAGCCCATCTATGCCACCGGGTTCACGCTCTTTTACTATGACCAGCGCGTACGCAAGGAGGGCTACGACATCGAGCGCATGATGCAGACGGCGGGAATGGTTCAGGTCGAATCCGCAGCCGCCGCTCCCCAGTTCAGCGAGCCGCTGCCCTCTGCGGAGCCTGGGAGCGTGCATGAATGAGCCACTACGCCCGCTGAACCTGGCGGAGATCCTCGACCGGACTGCGCAGCTGTACCGCTCGCGCTTCCTGGTGTTCCTCGGCGTCTCCACCATTCCCGCAGGAACGATTTTCGTGTTTGCCGCGGGGGCCTTTGCATTTGTCGCCTGGATGGGATCGAACTCCCGCAACGGAGGCTCGGTTGCCGACGTTTTTGTCTGGGTATTCCTCATTCTGCTAGGTGTCCTTGTGGTGCCAGTCGCTCTGGGGGCGAGTTCCCTGGGCGCCGCCGCGATGAGCGATGCCTCGGCACGCATGTTCCTGGGCGAAGCGATCACGATCCGAAGCTCCTACAAGAACGTGTGGAAGAGCGGCTGGCGTTACATGGGCTTATACGTTCTGCAGGGGTTGGTGATCTTCGGTTTGCCAGTCGTCGTGTTCTCCATCGCCATCTTCGCCATGATTGTCGGCAAGGTCAGCGGCTATGCTGCCGGCGATAACAGCCCTCTGTTCGGCGGCCTGCTGTTCCTGCTGTTCATCGTCCTCGGCGCATTCGCCGTCTGGATGCTGTTGCGGTTCTGTCTTGCCTTTCCGACATGCGTTGTGGAACAGGCAACGGCCTGGACCGCGCTGAAACGGGGAATCGGGCTGAGCCACGGAACGCGAGGGCGAATCCTGGTTCTCTACATCCTTGGCATGGTTCTCAACTGGATGCTGACCTGGGCAGTCACCTTCATCGTGGTCATCGCGGTCGCAATGATTCCCTCATTGCAGGGCCAAAAGCATTCCCAGGCAGTCGGCATGATCATGATGTTTTCTCTCTACGGTTCGTATTTTGCGGTCAAGGCCCTGATCAAGCCGATCTACGGAATTGCGCTGACCATCTTTTATTTCGACCAGCGTATTCGCAAAGAAGCATTCGATATCGAATTGCTGATGCACCAGGCAGGGATGGTGCCGATTCCGCAGCCTGTAGCGGATCCCGTGCCAGCCGCGGTGCCGAACCCTGATGTGCAATCTGCCGAGCCATCGTTGCCGCAGGCCGCCGCGGTTGACGAAACCATTGTCGCGATCCCGATGGAGAACGAGTTGCCACAGCCATTTCCTGCGCAGAATCAGGATTTGGCCAGTGCATCCGGAGAAGTCAAGGCATGAGCGACATTCCGCTGCCGATCCCACCGTTTCAGCCAATGACTGTCGGACAGATTCTGGATCGCGTTTATCGGTTGCTGCGGGCGAATTTCAGCCTGCTGATGGGAATCGCGGCGGTTCCTGGTCTCGTGTTCCTGGTCGGCTATGGCGTGTTGTTTGCAATATGGGGCAGGGAACTTATCTCGAAAGCGCAGTCCCCCAACCCGGCAGAAGTAATTCGCATGGTCCGGCTGTTCTCCGCTTTCTCTGTTCCCGTCCTGCTGGTTTGTCTTGCCGTGTTCGCTCTGTACCTGGCAGCAGCATCGTATGCCGCCGTCCTGGCCGATCGTGGCACCGGCGTCAGTATTGGCGAAGCCTACCGCGTCGCGTGGTCACGAACAGGCCATTATCTGCTGCTGGTGGTCGCTATCTATTCCATTACCTTTCTTCCGGCGCTGCTGCTGGAACTGGCAATGTTTGCTTCGCTGTCTCCCTTCGGAGCGAACAAAGGAACTCCCAATCCAGCATTGATTCTTTTGCTCCCTTTCGAATTTTTCCTGGTTTTTGCCTTTTTTATCGCCGGAGCCGTCATTGCTCTTCGTTTGTCACTCGCGTTCCCGGCGTCGGTCTTCGAGGTTCTCAAGGTCAAGGACGCGATCAAACGCGGGTGGACATTGACACGGGGGGCGCTGGGCCGCATCTTTCTGGTCGTGCTGGTGATCTACGCGGCAATCTACGCCGCAATCCTAATTCTGATGTTCGTAGCATTTTCGGTGGCAGCAATCGGATTCATGTTTGCGGGGCCGCACTCTCATTCCAAATTCGCGATCATCGTGGCAATAGTTTTGGGGATTATCGCCTACATGGTGTTCATCGCGGTGTGCACCGCAGGTGCATGGGCGGCTTTCACCACCGCGTTTGCCGTCATCTACAACGATCAACTCTTCCGCATCCACGGGCAGCCGGTGGGCTCCATGTCAACGGGGGCGCCGATATAAAGGTAATGCTCCATTTCAGCAACCGAGGCGGTATCATCAGCGCATACTGACTTACAGGATTCCACACTGAATTGTTAATGAGCACTGCGCAAACGCGAGCCCGCACTTGGATCGTTTTCCTCCTGGCTCTCGCCGCACTCGCGGCGGATGCGCAGAACTCTCCGCAGCAGCCGTCGCAGGCGAACGGCCGCTGGCACGATATCTCCATCGACGAGTACCGGCAACACCTGGTCGCCCTGTCGGCCCTCGTGGATTCCTGCGCCAAGGCGCGCAACGTGAAGGGTTGTGACCCAACGCTGATTGGCCAGGATGATCGCGTGCCCATCGTGGTTGGGTCGCAAACCGAGAACCGCCTGGTTCGCTACGGCTGGTTGCGCGTGCTGTTTGCAAAAGCCGAAGAGCCTGACGAAAAAACGGCGCCGGCCGTGAAGCCGTCGAGCGGGATAAAGGCGGGCAGCAATCAGATTCAGCCAACCACCTCTGATTTCCTGACGGACGCAAAGGTCCGTCTTGAGAATGACGTGGCCCAGTCGCATGCACCAGAAGCCCCTATTCCCGATCACGCTGCGGAGCGGGCGGCCATGGAACAGGTCCTGGCCGGGCCGGATTTCCGCAACCTGAAGCGGCAAAGCGTGACCGATTCTGCATGGGAGAAATTAGGCAACTGGCTGAATCGTTTGCTGGCGAGCGCCGGGAATTTGCGATCGCATTCGAAGTGGGTAGGCCGCACTATCGTCTGGGGATTTATCTTTGGGGTTTGCGTTGTGCTGGTGTATTCGCTGGTCCGGCTGGAGCGGCGATGGCGCCTGCGACTCACGATCGACGTAGACCGGCCCGCTCCCGGTGCACCTTCGGCACGGGACTGGCAGTTGTGGCTCGAAGACGCGCGGCGGGCGGCAGCATCGGGCCTGTGGCGCGAGGCCATCCATTTTGTCTACTGGGCAGCAATTTCTCGCCTGGAATCGCGGCGTCTATGGCCTGCCGATCGCGCACGAACGCCGCGGGAATACCTTGCCCTTGTCGCTCCTGAAGACCCGCGCCGTCCCGGTCTATCGGAGCTGACCAGCACATTTGAGCGCTTCTGGTATGGCGGCCGTCTGGCTGGCGAAAATGACTATCAAAACGCCGAGAGCCTGGCTTCGACGCTCATGTCAGGCGGTTCGCCAGCAGGCTCTGCGCCCTTGTCGACTGCACCGGAAGGCGGTGCGCGATGAGATTCCTGTCGTCGCTCGATCCCAAGGATCGCCGCCTGCTGCTTTGGAGCGTGTCCATCGCAATCGGTCTTGCGGTGCTGATCGGCTTTGCGATTCCCAATGACAACAACGACGACAATCCGCTTCCGTCAACTTATCTCACCGGTCAGCATGGAGCGCGGGCGGCGTACGACTCGTTGTTACGAGGCGGCTACGACATCGAGCGCTGGGAGCGCCCATTGGCCGAGCTGGCGGCAACTGCCGGGCCAAACACGGTGGTAATTTTTGCCCAGCCATTCACGCGCGAAACCGACGACTTCAAGGCGGTCGAACGAATTCTTAGCCGCGGCGGGCGGGTCCTGGTAACCGGGATATGGGGCGGTTACCTGGTTCCGGGTGGAGAAGCCGGGCCATCGCAGGAGTTTTCGGTTGCCTGTCAGCTTGAACCCGAGGGCCTGGATAGAATGGCGAATACCGGCGAGGTATGGATGGCTCCTGAGGCGACCTGGCAGGTAGGCAATCCTTCGCAGCGCATCCAATACCGTTGCGCAGGACAGCCGGCGGTCGTCGAGTACAACTATGGAGCCGGTCACGTGATTTGGTGGGCGAGTTCCACACCACTGGAAAATGGTTCGCTGGCGCGCGCGGCCAACTTCGACCTGCTGCTGAATTCGCTTGGCCCGCGCGAAGGGCACCGCTTCTACTGGGATGAGTCGCTGCACGGCGACATTCGCACCGAGTGGAGTTATGTTTCCGGACCGACGATCGCGCTGCTTTGGACGGGCTTGATCCTTACTTCGATCCTCATCGTGTTCAGCTTCAGCCGGCGCAGCGGTCCTTTGCGCGAACTGCCGCCCCCAGCGCGCGCCACGCCTATCGAATTCCTTGAAGCGCTTGGCTCCCTCTATCGTGGTGCTGGCGCCTCATCCACTGCCGTTACCATCGCATGGGAGCGTTTTCGACGTTACGCCTTGCGCCTTTGCGGGCTGCGCCAGGCTCCGATCAGCGCGGCAGAACTGGCTACCGCCATCCGGCGCCGCTTCCCGCAAGCCGAACCGAACCTTGAGGCGGATCTGGCTGCCTGTGAAGAAGCACGATCGAATGAGAAGATTGAACCGCGCGTGGCATTGAAGATAATCCAGACGCTTCACCGCCATCGCCAGATGCTCGCCGAAGGATCCGGGACCGGCGGCAAATCCATTCAAACCGCTCGAATTGAATCTGCGAGCAACGAAAGGCCCTCATGAGCGAGGAAATCCGCGTGAACACGAATACCGAACAACCGGCGACGCTACCGGCAACAGCAGAGCTGATTGCGCATGCACGCGCTGAACTTGGACGCGTCATCTCTGGTCAGAACCAGGCCGTCGAAGAAGTGCTGATCGCGGTTCTCTGCCAGGGTCACGCCCTGCTTGAGGGCGTTCCAGGCATCGCCAAAACACTGATGGTGAAAACGCTCGGCCGGCTGCTTGGGCTTGGCTTTCAGCGCGTCCAGGCGACTCCCGATCTGATGCCTGCCGACATTCTGGGCACGACGATCCTCCGGCCTGGCACTGATTCCTTTACGTTCCATGCTGGCCCGGTATTTACGGATCTTCTGCTGGTGGACGAAATCAACCGCATGCCTCCGCGCACGCAGGCCGCATTGCTGGAATGCATGGAAGAGCGCCAGGTGACCAGCGACGGAACGCGGCGCCCGCTGCCCTCATGGTTCACCGTCTTCGCAACGCAGAATCCGGTGGACTTTGAAGGTACCTATCCGCTGCCGGAGGCGCAACTCGACCGCTTCCTGATGAAGATTCGAGTCGCCTATCCCACCGAGGCCGAAGAGTTGCAGATACTCGAGCGGCATCACGCAGGCAGCGGCACAAACCTGCTCGACGATGTCGCGATTCAGCCAATTCCGCAGGGAATGCTGGATGAAGCGCGCGGGGAAGTTCGTTCCATTCGCATCGAGCCGGAACTGTATGGATACATCCTTACCCTGGCGAGGCGTACGCGCGAGTGGCCGACCCTGTTGCTCGGCGCCAGCCCACGCGCCGCCCTGAGCCTGATGCGCGTGGCCCAGGCTGCAGCCGCCTTCGATGGCCGCAATTACCTGGTGCCCGACGACGTGAAGCGGGCGATTCCTCCGGTGCTGCGGCATCGTGTGATGCTCAAACCGGAGGCTGAACTCGAAGGCTTCGATGCCGATCGCGTGCTGGCCGACGTAATCGCCGCGGTTCCGGTACCGAGACAATGATCTCTCCCAACTTCCATCCCGCGTCGGTTCGCGCCAACTGCGAACCGAGAAGCCGCTGGGGCTTCAGTCTCACAGCCCGGTCCATTGCGCTTCTGATCGCGGGATTTGCCTTTCTGATTCCGGGCCTTTGGGATGAACGATTGAGCTACGGAATGCTGGCGTGGGATGCGCTGGTCATGCTGGCGGCACTGCTCGACGGATTGCGGCTACCGAAAGTCGCAAGTTTGATTGCGTCGCGCCATTGGTCGAACGCGCCCTCGCTCGATAGCCAGACGGAGATCGAACTGGCGATCGAAAACCAGGGCACGGTGATCGTCGACTGTTTTCTCATCGACGACCTTCCAACTGCTCTGAGAGATCAGGAACAGACGGCTCCACTACGCGTGACGGCATTTCCACGGGTTCCCGCCGCGATCCGTTATCGCGTGGAACCGCAGCAGCGCGGAGACTGCACCACCGGATCGCTCTACATCCGCTATCGCTCGCCGCTGGGCCTGGCGGAACGATGGGCCAAGGCGGCGCTGTCACAAACTGTCCGCGTTTATCCCGCGCTCCGTACCGGCGAGGAGCAGCAGATATTTCTTGCGCGCAGCCGCCAGATCGATCTTCAGCTGCGCCAGACCCGTCAGCGCGGACTCGGCCGCGACTTTGAAAGCTTGCGCGAATACCGCGAAGGCGATGACCTGCGCGACATCTGCTGGACCGCCAGTGCACGACGCGGGAGCCTGATCACGCGCCAGTATCAAACCGAGCGCAGCCAGCCGGTGTGGATTGTGCTCGATTGCGGCCGCCTGATGCGCTCGCAGGTGGTGGCCGCACCGCGCGCCAACGCAACCCTGGCATTGCCAACCGGCAGCTTGCGCGCTCATTCCAAACTCGACCACGCATGTACGGCTGCCGTTGCGCTGGCGCAGCTGGCGCTTTTCTCAGGCGATCGCGTAGGCCTGCTCGCTTACGGCCAAACCATTCAGCAGCGCCTGCTGCCGGGCCGCGGCGCAGCGCATCTGCGGCAGATGATTGAACTGCTGGCGCAGCTGCGGGCGGAATCGAGCGAAGCCGACCATCTGCGGGCGACGGCGTTGCTCGGACGTCTCCAGCCCCGGCGTTCGCTCATACTCTGGATCACGGATCTGGCCGAGACTGCGATGCGCCCCGAGGTTATCGATGGCGCAATGAACCTGTTGCGGCGTCACGTGCTGCTCTTTGTCGCCATGGCGCAGCCGGAGGTTGATTCGATCGCGCAGCAACGGCCTAAGAATGTCGAAGAGATGTTTCGTGCCGCAGCGGCCCAGGAGATGGCCGGTCGCCGCGAATTGATGCTCGCCCGCCTGCACGAACAGGGCGCACTCACCCTCGACCTGAATCCCGAGGCAGTGACGTCGTCTGTGCTGAATCAATACCTGATGGTGAAAGAGCGGGCGATGGTGTAGAGGGATGCCCGTCGCGCGATGTGACGACAGCCGGTTCTCTTGCAGGATTGCCGAGTCAGCGAGCTACGGCTGCGCGTTTCGTGTTGTCGGGCTCTTCCGATGGCTGCACTTGCTTGGCCAGTGCCCACTTCAGCTCATCGATGCCCTGGCCGGTGACGGCTGAGATGGCGTGGAACTCGAGCTTGCGGCGCTTGGCGTAGGCGGTCAGCTTCTTCAACTTTTCGGGATTGGCAACGTCGATCTTCGTTGCCACCACCATCATGGGCTTCTCTTCGATCCCATTGCCGAAACTTGCCAGCTCGTTGTTGATCACCTTGAAGTCTTCCACGGGATCGGGCCGGGCCGAGGAATCGGAAACATCGACGAGGTGCGCGAGGACACGCGTGCGTTCGATGTGGCGCAGGAACTGCGTTCCAAGTCCCGAGCCAAGATGCGCACCCTCAATCAATCCCGGAACATCCGCTACCACGAACGACTGTTCATGCGGCGCCTCGCCTACCGTGACGACTCCGAGGTTCGGCTCCAGCGTGGTGAAGGGGTAGTCGGCGATTTTGGGCTTGGCCGCCGAGATGCGCGAGATCAGCGTCGACTTGCCGGCATTTGGATAACCCACCAGTCCGACGTCGGCGATCAGCTTCAACTCCAGCCGGAAGGAGCGCTCCTCACCTGGACGCCCCAACTCGTGCTCGCGCGGCGCCTGGTGCGTGCTGGTGGCAAAATGTTGATTCCCGCGCCCGCCGCGCCCGCCCTTGGCAACAATGAGGCGCTCATCGGGTTCCTGAAAATCATGAACCAGCTCTCCGGTCTCGTTGTCGTAGAGGGAGGTTCCGACGGGCACCTGCAGCACGATCGACTTGCCGTCGAGTCCAGTGCAGTTCGATCCCATGCCGTGCTCGCCGCGTTGTGCCTTGTGCTCAGGGTTGTAGCGGAAATGGATGAGCGTGTTATGCCGCTGGCTCGACTCCATGATCACATCGCCGCCGCGGCCGCCATCTCCGCCCGAGGGGCCGCCGCGGGGCACGAATTTCTCGCGACGGAAGGCCATGCAGCCGTTCCCGCCGTCGCCGGCCTTTACCCGTATTTTGGCCTCATCGATAAACATAAGCTTATTTAAATCAATGATTTGAATTTGTGTGCCTTAGCTTCGGGCACGACTACTTTTTGCTGGTCTGCAACACCGTCCTTTCAGTTTATCCAATCGCCCCGGTCGTTCCCAAAGGTCGCTCGGTGCGGATGTCCCGTTTCGAACCATCTCTGTGCTAGCTGTCACCACTTCGTTTCCCCTCAGTTCCTTACAATCACTGGCGAATTCACTGCAAGGAAAAATCGGTTCGTAGAGCGGGGGAATTCCCGTGTTGGGATGAGCCTCGCATTGGGGAAGAACCGGCAACTGATCCGCGCAGGGAACGACGTTTTGTCACCATCGTGACGCGATCCTGTGTTAAGCCGCTGGCGAGAGCCGCGCTGCTGATCATTGCCGGCGCGGGTTTGCTGTTTTGTGCTCGCGCCCAGCAGCCCTCGACGGGCTCGCTGGCGGGAAGGCTCACGGATCTCCATTCCGTGCCGCTCGAGGATGTGGCAGTAACGCTTCGCAATGCGACAACGGGCGCCGAGCAGCAGGCGAAAACTTCGCGCTCCGGCAGCTATCACTTCGAAGGACTTCCTGAAGGGGAATACACCGTGACCGCGGTGGACGCCACCGGTATTGGCCGAGTTGAGGGAATCTATGTTGCCGCCGGACACGAAGCGCGGGTTCAGACAGCGATCGAACTGAAGATCGAGTCCGCCGTGGATTCTGAAAATCGCACCTCGCCTCAAATGATCGCCGCAGATGCCGGCTTGCAACTGCGCACATGGCAAGTTGCGCGAGCCATAACTCCACCAATCCAGCAAACCGTGCAACCTTTGCCGGAGACTCAGATCGCGGTTCAGGGCTTGTATTCTCTTCCGCTTCCCGGCATCCCGGCCAAGTCCGCGGAGCGTTCCTCTGCTGGTCCCATTACCGGTGGACGCGAGGAGGAAGCAGTTGCTGACGCATCGCTCGGAGTACGGATTTCTTCCGCGATCGCTCAACCCGCAGGCGAGGCGCAGGTCGAATCTGCCCGGACTTCGGCACAATCTCTCGATGCATCGCAACTCCAGGCTCTTCCTCTTGCGGGTCGCAACTGGCGGAATTTCGTTTTCGATGCGCCAGCCCAAAGCGGTGCCTCAGACGATGAGCAGGGCACCCGCAACTCAGCCGGAGCAGGCCCCGGGATTACGGTCGACGGTGCACGCATTCAACTCGCATTTGGAAGCAGCGGCGGCAGGCTCCCACGCGTCGCAGGCACATCGCTTATTGGCCCGACATCGGGAGATAGCGCAGTCCGCGAGGTGCAGATCGACGAAAGTGCTGGAGCCGGTGGAAACCGCACCAATGTCGAGACCCAGCATGGCACTGAGCAACTCCACGGGCAGGCATTTTTGTTCGATCGGCAGAACATGCTGGGGGCTCGGAACCCATTTACGCAATGGGTGCAGGAGACGGCTCCCGCGACGCATACCACCGTTCCTGCATTCACGCCTCTCGCATTCAGCCCCGGTGATCGCGAAGCGCTTTGGGGTTTGGGGGTCGGCGGAATGCTGCACAAGCAGCGCCTGCTTTGGTTCGCAGCGCTCGATGGGATCGAGCGTAATGATCCTGCGATTTCGACGGTGAAGCATCCAGACACGTTCTTCGCCCAGCCAACGAACGATCAGATGCAGTTGTTGAGCGCGCAACTCGGAATCGCCAGCGCAGACCCCGTGAGTGCAGGACTCGGTGCGTACTCGAAGCTTCTCGAATCCCTTGCCGGCCTCCTCGGGCCGTCGCCACGATCCACATCGCAATGGACGGGTTTTGGCCGGATCGATTGGAAGGCCGCAGAGCGTCATCGCTTCACGTTCGAGTGGTCGGCCGTAAGACTGAACTCGTCCGGCGGAGGGTTTTCCCGCGCCTCGGAGACATACGGCACGCACAGCTTCGGTTCGATGGATGCCACGGAGCAGTGGGGCCTGGGGCGATGGGAAGCCTTCCTCACGCCCAACCTGCTCGCCGTTAGCCAGGGTTCTTTTGGGCACCAGGTGCAAAGCGCCATGCCGGAGAGGCCTTCGCAGTTTGAGCAGTCGTTGAACATCAATGCCTGGGGACAGCTTCCGCAGATCGTCGTCGATTCCCGGTACGGGTTCACCATCGGCAACCCGGCACGGTTTGGACGCGGCAGCTACCCCGATGAGCAGCTCTACCTTGCCCAGCAACAATTGAACTGGGTCCATGGACAGCTGATGGTGAAGTCCGGCGTTGAACTCAGCCACAACCGGGATGCAACCAGCCGGTTGCGTAATCAGACTGGAACCTACTACTACGCGACCATTGAAAACTTCGCTTCGGATGCGCTTGCTTTCTCGTCATTTGGCCTGAGCGGCCAGCTCAATCCGATGGATCAGCACAATTGTGATCAGAGGGGCAAGGCATGGCGCGATACAGCCGGGCAGTTGCACGGCCTGGGCTATCTGCCGTGTTATTCCTACTATTCGCAAACCATGGGACCCGCAAACTGGTGGCTGAGCACGAATGACTGGGCGGGTTATGTTACGTCGCAATGGCAGCCGGGAAAGCGCACTGCCCTGACGCTGGCGATGCGGTGGGAACTCGAGCAGCTTCCTCGGGCAATTCCTACGCTTCAGAATGTCGATCTGCCCCTGACGCAGCATTTGCCGGCGCTCGGAAATCAATGGGGTCCGCGCGCTGCTTTCGCCTGGGGCACGGGCGAAAACCACTGGCCGGTGCTGCGACTGGGATACGGCATGTACTTCGCGCGCACGCGCAATGCAGTGGTGGAGTCGGCGCTCACCCAGACCGGCTCGCTCAAAGGCGACCTGAACTTCTTCGTGCGACCGACCGACAATCTCAATGCCGGCGATGCTCCGCCGTTTCCTTATGTGTTTCAAGGCGAGCCTGCCAGCGTCGTGAAACCGGGCGCGGTTGAGTTTGGACCGAACTTCCGCAATGGCGAAGTGCATCAGGCCGAAGCTGCTGTTGAGGAGAGCCTGCCCGGTCGCGTTCATGTAGAAGCAAGCGCCGTAGTCAGCCTGGGTCGCCGCCTCCCGGTGACCATTGACGCCAACATCGACCCCGCGGTAAATCCCAAAACTATTGCCTATGCGATGATGGATGGTAACGGGTCAGGGCCCATCAAGACGCCGCAAATCACGGTTCCGTTTTATGCGTCGTGGCCATCGTCCACTGGTTCCCAGGGCCGACTCAATCCCAACTACCAGCAAGTGAGCGAGCTTTTCAGCCGCGCGAATTCCACGTATGAAGCCGCGATATTCCGGTTGTCGCGAAGTATGCACCCTCTTACGGTTCGGGCTCGCTACACCTATGCGCACGCGATGGATTGGAACCCGGATGAAACATCGCAGGTGGGCGGGCCCAGCGTCCTCGATCCCACTGACTTCCGTGAAGAATACGGTACCAGCAGTCTCGATGTGCGGCATTCCACATCCGTGGCCATGATCCTCGAGCCCAGGTGGAAGCTGAAGGAGCTTGTCGGCCACCTCGCCAACGGCTGGATGCTTAGTGGCGTCGGCTACTTTCATAGCGGCCTGCCTTACACAATGCACACCGCCGGTTCCATTGCGAAGGAGTTCGATTCCACCGGCTCCGCCATTGTTGGGCTCAGCACGGGCATGAACGGCTATGGCGGAGACAATCGCGTCTATGGCATTGGCCGCAACACCTATCGCTATCCGTCAACATGGAAGGCCGACCTGCGTCTCACGCGGCGCTTCAATCTGGGCCAGATGCGCCGGCTTGAACTGATGGCCGAGAGCTTCAATCTCTTCAATCACCAGAACGTCACCGAGCTCGAGACCACCGGCTACACCATCGAATCTGGAACTGTAAACGGAGGCATGCCTCGACTGAACTTCCTAACTGGTCTCAAGACCGGCCAAACTGAATTCGGCAAGCCGCTGAACATCAATGCCACCGATTTCTATCGCGAGCGCCAGATTCAATTCGGGGCGCGGATGCGGTTCTGAGGCCACGGGCTGTCATTGGACACGCGAATCTGCCGAAGCAGTGTTTACGACCTCACTGGGAAGGCATGCCGCAGAATGCACTTGCTTTCACGCTCTTCTCATCGAGTTCGAAGCATGTCGCGCCGTTGATGTCGGTGGAGAAGGTGCGCACATGCGAGGCCTGCAATGCGCCGAGCACCTCGGGGCGCGGATGCCCGTAATGGTTGCGCAGTCCGCAGGAAATCACGGCAAACTGCGGTGCCACGCGGGCGAGGAACGCTGGCTTGGTTGACGTAGTGCTGCCGTGATGGCCGACCTTCAATAGCGTACTTCCGAGCCCCTGTTCGCTGAGCATCGCATTCTCGATCGGTTCTTCCGCGTCCCCTTCGAGCAGGACGGCAGTTTCGCCTTCTGACACGCGCAACACGAGCGAATCATTGTTTTCGGGTACTGCGCCGGGCTTGTAGTTTGCAAGGGGTGCGAGGACGTTCACCTTCGCACTTCCCAGTGCCGCAGCGTCACCCGCACGCAAGCTTCGCACACGCATGCCGAGGCCGCGGGCTTCCTCAAGCAGTGCGTTATAGGCCGGAACTGGAGGATTGTTGCCTACCCACAATTCGTCGGGTTTGAAATTTCGCAGCACAGCAGGCAAGCCCCCCATGTGGTCAGAGTGCGCATGGCTGAGAGCAACTACGTCGAGGTGACGGATGCCGCGGGACCACAGTACCGGCGACACCACCTCTTCGCCGATGTCGAAGTCCTGAGGAGCCTGCCGGGGACCTCCGCCAAACCCTCCGCCGTCGACCAGCATGGTCTTGCCCTCCGGCGAAATCAGCAGCAGCGAATCTCCCTGTCCAACATCGATCGCCTCGACCAACAGCGCGTGATGCGGATGATCAATCGGACGCGGCAATACGACCGCAACCGCCATCGCAAGCATGGCCGCGGAGGCGAATCTCCTGGACCAGGATGAGTTCGTCAAGTTCGCCCACCGGGCAAGCACAATGGCCGCGCCAAGCAACGCACAAAAAGCCGCGATTTGCCAGAACATCGGCGCGGGAATACGGAAGTCGCCGACGGCCATCGATCCGAAGGCGTGCACAATCCCGACGCCGACATGCAAGAGGACGGCCGATGCTGCTGCCGGAATCACTGCTGCCGCGCTGGAGACGAGCAGCATCAGCAGTGTGATCAGGGCCGCCGGCACGAGGACCACGAGCAGCGGCAGGATGAACACATTTACCGGCAGAGCAAAGACGGTGATGCGATGGAAATAGATCGCCATCGGCAACGCCATCGCCAGTTCCACAATGAGTGAAACCACCAACGCCTCAAGACACCGCAGCGTCGTGCGCACGATCCACGGAAACGCTGTCCACCCTATCCACTTGCCCGCGACACGCGATACTGCTGCGGCAAACATGCGAGCCAGGACGCGGAATTGAGCCACCCTCGGCGTAAGCTTTACGTCGAGTGCAATCAGTTTCAAATCGCGCGCGGCCAGTAGATACGGGTGAATCGTGCCTTCGAGCATCGGGGCGGCCACGCCGCTAATCGAGACCACGGCGAGCAGCGTCATCTGCAGGCTCGAATCGAACAGATCGCGCGGGCTCGCCACCAGCAGGCACAACGACGCAAAGCCAATCGTGTTGAGAGGATTGCGCTCGCGATAGATCAATCGGCCCAACAGGTAGAGCGTCACCATCCAAAGCGAACGCTGTACCGGCGTTGCGAAGCCGGTGAAGAGCGCATACGCAAACGAAGCACATATCGTGATGAACGTAGCTGGAACTGGAGGCAGGCGCAGCTTTCGCGTAATCCAGACGACAAACCCCGCCACGATCGCTACGTGCAATCCGGAGACAACCAGCATGTGAAATGAGCCGGTGCGCTCGAAACCCGCACGCATGGAATGGGTCAGGTAGGTGCGATCTCCGGTAACCATCGCCGCCAGCATTACGGCATCGTCATCGCTCATGCGTAGCGCTGGCGGCACATTGCGCATCGCGACGGGCAGGGTTAAGATTTTCGCGCTGGCCGCGTGTTGCCATCCTGACATGCGGCAACCGAAGCCGCGTTCGCCCTCTGTTCCGGTCACGGTCACCCGATCCGCATTCACCGTGGCCGTGGAGGTGATGCCCTGGTCAAGCAGGTAATCGCTGCGATTCCACGCGCCCGGATCGCGATATATCTGTGGACGCAGGAGCCGCGCGTCTGCGCGAATCCGATCGCCGCATCGAAACCCAGCCGGCAAGCCGCTGCCAGTGGGAAGGTTGGCGCCATCAGGCCATCGTACCGTGAGCCTTACTGCACCTCGGACAGGGGCCTGGATATCTTCATCATCGTTGACGTTTTCTATACTTGTGACGCGCACGTCGATGCGCTGGGTGAAAGAGGAGCCGCTTGTCTCCTCGACGTTCTCTTCGATTTCGCTGCGTATGGAGCCGGCATTTGTGATGGTGCCTTCAACGGAACGGATCAGCCCGTCGGAGAGCGCTGCAATCGCCGGTTCAGGTGCTGGTTGCGGCTGCATCTCCGCGCACCAGGTGCCCAGCAGGCAGAGCAGAACGCCAAGCGGGAGCCATGCAATCCGTTGGGCGCGAAACACGGCAATCGCGCATAAGATCGCGGTTGGAGCGAGCGACAGGAGCAGATAGCTCGGCCGGAACCAAACCCAATGGGCAAGGGCAATTCCCAGGGCAAACAACCACGCGGCATGAAAAAGAGGCGCTCCAACCCCGGCCGAAAATGGGCGGAAAACGAACAGCCCGGAGCTTCCTCGATCTGCTTCCATCGTGCCTGAATCTAAAAATTATTTATGTATCCAAGGTTATCAGGACCTTTGCAGTTCCACCACCGTCTCGAGGTGAAACGTCTGCGGAAACAGATCCGCAAGCGTGATGGACGACACTGCATAACCTGCGGTGATCATCACGCGCAGATCGCGGGCCAGCGTTGCCGGGTCGCACGAGACATACACAATGGTTCGCGCACCAACATTCGCGAGAAGGGAAGTGACCTCACTGCCAAGACCGGTGCGCGGGGGATCGACAACGATCAGATCAGGCTTCGATCGCGCGTTTTTGCTTTTCAGGAATGCGGCAACATCGGCCTCGACGCCTTTTCCGGGGCCGCGTTCAAGATTGGCAGCCAGAGCCTGGGTCGAAGCCGGCGCCGATTCGACCGCAATCACTTCCTTGAAGCCGTCCGCGAGCCGCCGCGCAAAAAGCCCCACTCCGGCGAACAGATCCCATGCAATTGCGCCACTTCTCCCCGCCGTTACCCGATCGGCAAACTTGTCGAGCAACCAGCGATTGACCTGGAAAAAAGCTCCATTCCCAACCTGGTAGTCGATCCCGCCGACCCTGTATGTCAAGGATCGACTGCCCCATTCGGCAATGATCTCGGCCGCATGGCCGCTACGGTCGAATGCGATGAGTTGCACGCCCGTCAGTGCCGGCACGCGATCCTTTAGCTCTTCCGCAAACCGGTCAATGGAGCGCCTTGACCGATGCTGAACAAAAAGGGTAGCCAGTAATTCGGTTTCGTTTGCGTTACAGAAGAGCGAGATTTCCGTCGGGTTCAACTTCGGATTTAGCGCGCGTAACACCTCGGCTGCGCTGAAGGCTGCAGCGACCAGGGTTGGTGCTGCGATCGGGCATTCACTGATGGGAACGGTCGCGTGTGATCGCCTTTCGCGATAGCCCACGCGACCCGCAGCGTCAACGGCCAGCCGGATGCGATTGCGATAATTCCACGGATCTCCGGCCAGAATCTCGATCTTTTCCGGTGCCTGCGCTCCTCCGCGTTCCAGCGTCTCGCGCAGGATCGCGTGTTTGAAGGCAAGCTGCGTCTCATAGTCGGCGTGCTGATACTGGCATCCCCCGCAAACGCCGAAGTGGCGGCAACCAGGCTCTACGCGATTTGAGGCGGCAATGACGATAGCTTCCGGCTCTGCGCTCGCATAGCTCTTCTTTTCTTCCACGATGCGGACGCGCGCCTGTTCGCCTGGAAGTGTGAGCGGAACAAATACGGCCTTGCCTTCCAATCGTGCGAGAAACGAGCCACCGTAGATCGGCTTTTCGATCTGGACCAGGACACTTTGGTCCGCGGGGTATTTCGCGGTGCTGATGTCGTCGCGCTTCATTGCTGGCTCATGTAGAACAGGCTGAGGCGGGGTAGGCTGTAGTGCACCAGCAACTGTTTCTGTACAAACTGGTGCTCGACCTGTCGTAGTTGCACGGCGCCCATGCGGCTGCGATAGGGTGCAAGCTCACGGGCCGCGTGTTCCTTCAAGGCAACCAGCAGGTCCTCTGGCGCAGCTGCCGTTAGAGATGCAAATAATTTTTCTTCCAGCACCGTCAGGACCCGTTCGAACGCTTCCATTTCGCGGGCTATGGTTGTGTCGGATTTTCCGCCGCGCGCTTCCGCCGCAAGCTGGCGCAGCCGGGCCGCGGTTGCCGCACACGCCTCCTGGGCAATCTGCGATGCACCGAGCGCAATAGCTGCAGCTTCAAGGTGCGACGCCACGCGCTCATGCTCAAAACCGGTTTCGTCGCTGGACGCCGGCGAAGTTGCGCTGCCGGCACTTGCCTGGCGCAATTCCTCGGCGGCTTCCAGCACTGCCTGGGCGCACCATGCCAGCCCATTGACACGACGCATGCGGCCGCGTTTCTGGCGCGACTCGTATTTTTCGAATGCAGTGTCGATGCCACGCAGCACAGCCTCCAGCGGAATCCCCGCATCCCGCCAAGTCTCGATGAGCGCCCAATCCAGAGTTGAGAGCAGCAGAATGGATCCGCGCCGCTGCTGAAAGCGCTCTTCGATCTCCGTAAAGTAGTTGAAGTAGTTGTGCACAGGATTCAGTGGCCAGTGAAAAGTGCAGTGGTCAGCGGTCGGTCAGTGGTCAGTGGACAGTGATCAGTAAAGCCGGTGTGGACAAGAGAGTTGCGGATCCTGAGTTCGACCGTTCTTAGAAAAGACTATCTGTTCGTCTCGTGCGGCGATCCTCACCCTGATCACTGACAACTGCTCACCGACCACTGCTTAATGCGCGCGTCCTCGCGGACGCACATTGCGATTGCGTTCAAACAGCAAGCGCAGGCCGTCAAGCGTGAGCAATTCGTCGATCTCCTCGATGTAGTGCGAATCGGCTGCGATCATGTGCGCCAGGCCGCCGGTAGCGATGACCCGCGGCTTCTGTCCCAGTTCTGCAAAAATGCGTTCCAGGATTCCGTCGACGAGCCCGATGTAGCCGTAGTACAAGCCGCTTTGCAAGTGACCCACGGTGTTGGTTGCAACCACTTTTTCCGGTCGCTTGATGTCGACGCGGCTCAATCTTGCCGCCCGGGAGAACAGCGCTTCCGCACTGAGGCCGAGGCCTGGAGCGATCGCGCCGCCCAGGTACTCGCCCCGTTCGGAGATCACTTCAAACTTGGTTGCGGTTCCGAAGTCCACCACGATGCAGGGTCCGCCATAGCGTTCGATCGCCGCTACGCAGTCGGCGATGCGATCTGCGCCAAGCTCGGTGGGGTTATCCACCAGCGCCGGCATTCCGGTCTTGATTCCGGGTTCGACGAAGAGCGGCTCCAGGTGAAAGTAGGTTTCGCAAACTTGTCGCAGGGTCGAGTCGAGCGGAGGGACGACGGACGAGATGATGATGTGCGTTACCTGGCTCGGCGACAATCCATGCATTTCAAACAAATTCACAAAAAACACGCCGTACTCATCGACAGTCTGGGCGCGATGCGTGCTGATGCGCCAATGCGCGGTCAGGTCGAGCCTGTCTTTCGCAGGAACGGCCGATCCCTTGGGCGGAAGCGATGCCTTTTCATCGAGCCTGAAAAGGCCAAGCACGGTGTTCGTGTTCCCAACGTCGACTGCCAGCAGCATTGTCTTCCTTCAATCCGATTCGGCAGCGCGGATACCGCCGGTCTGCACCGTTACCAGGCCCTGATCTGTCTGTACGAGCAGAAATCCGTGTTCATCCAACCCTGCGGTGACACCGACGCACGATTGGGGTCCATGGACTTCGACGCGACGGTTCGAAACCCACTTGGACATGAACGCCACACGCGCTGGAATTGCGGCCACCAATCCGGGTTCGAGCAGTGCCCAGGTCTCGTGCTGCAGCGATTCTAGCAGGGAGATGAGGAGCGGCTGGCGGTTGATGGTGCGACGCGATTCGATTTCCAGGGAGGTCGCGGGTGTGGATAGATCCGGGTCGAAGGAACGCTGGTGAACGTTGATTCCGATGCCCACCACCGCGAAACTGAGCGCGGTGCCTTCTGTTTTCGATTCGACCAGGATGCCGCCTGCTTTCCGCTCGCCGATGAGGAGATCGTTGGGCCAGCGAAGGTCGACTTCCAGGCCTGCCGTGATGCCAATTGCCTGTGCCGCTGCCAGTCCCGCAGCAAGAGGGATGAGCGGCATATGTTCAGCCGCGATGCTGGGCCGCAGGAGCACCGACACATACAGGCCCTTTCCCGCGGCAGACTCCCAATCGTGGTCGCCGCGTCCGCGTCCCGCGGTCTGTTCGTCGGTGAGGAACACGGATCCGTGCGGTGCCCCAGCGCGCGCGGCTGTGAGCGCGTCGGTGTTGGTCGAACCGGTGGAGGGAGTGTAATGGAAATTCCCGGAGTAGATACTCCGGGAGAAGGCTGCATCGAGTGCGTCGAGGTCGTACACGATTAGGCGGGCTCCGCAACAATGCGCATCGAGATGTCGGCTGCTTTCGCCGAGTGTGTCAACGCGCCCACGCTGATAAAGTCAACCCCCGTCTCGGCATAGGCGCGGATGTTCTCGAGCACAATGCCGCCGGAGGCTTCGATTGGGATCCAGCGCTCTTCTTTGCGAATCCGCTCCACAGCGGTTTTGACCTGCGGCGGCGTCATATTGTCCAGCAGAATAGCCTCGGCGCCGCACTCCAGCGCCTCTTCCAGTTCTGTTTGAGAGCGCACCTCCACCTGCACGCGATTGCCAGGTTTGCGCTTGGCCAGCGCGTTGGTGACGGCGGTACGCAATCCGCCTCCCAGCGAGATGTGGTTGTTCTTGATCAGAATTCCTGATGCCAGATCGAGACGATGGTTCGTACCGCCTCCGCAGAGCACCGCGTATTTCTCAAGTACGCGCAGCCCCGGCATGGTTTTGCGCGTATCCAGCACGTGAGCCTTGGTTCCCTGAATCTCGTCAACATACTGCCGAGTCAGCGTCGCAATCCCGCTTAGATGCTGCATCAGGTTCAGGATCACACGCTCGCAACTCAGGAGCACGCGCGCATTGTGACGAATCACTGCCAGCACCTGGCCCTTACGGACGCGCACGCCATCGAAAATCTCCGGATGGCTGACGACCTCGTACCGCGTATGTGCGGCAGGGCGCGGATCGAGCCGAGCGAAGACCTCAAGAAATTGGGGCACGGCACCCAGCCCGGCGACCACCATCTCCTGCCGCGCAATGATCGAAGCGGAGGCGCGCAGATTTGCGTCGATCGTGACGCTCGTGGTGGTGTCGCTGACGGCGCGATCTTCAACCAATGCGTGTTCCAGAATTGCTTCGATACGGTGGCTCTTCCAATCCATCGGTTCTCTTTCGATGATCAGGCTTGCGATTTCGATTTCATTTGTAAGAGAAAGTTATAAATAACTTTCTTTGCCTTGTCATCCGGGCGGTCGCCCAAAGTATAGAAATGCTTGCCATTCTGGCGATAGATCTCGAGCACGTACCTTTGAACTTTGCCTGAGAGTCGCTCGACAATTCGTTGCCATACTCGCGCCTTCTTCCCTGCTTCCAAGTCGATGAGCCTGACTTCGCCTAAATCGTCGTACCAGATGACCAACAGCAAATCCCTTTCGTCCCGGATGTACATCCGGTAGTTGGTCAGCAGGATGAATTCCGAAATCCGCCCCTTCTCCGGCGCCATATCGACAAAACCCACTGGAGTCTCCGAAGTTTCCGGGCGCGAGGCCACAATGCACGCCTGCACTGCGGGTGGAAAGGTCGGACCGGCATAGCATCCTGGCGCGTCGCCGAAGAAGATCGTTGGCGGTGCTTCCCTCCGAATGGGAGTGACAAACTCTGACTCCCGCGGCCGACGGTGCGGACTCTCCAGGTGCTCGCATAACGCCTCGTAGGCCGCATGGACGCGCTTGAATCGTTCTTCGGCCTCTTTCCGCTTGCGATCATCCCCCTGTACACGATCGGGATGCCAGCGCTTCGCGGCCATGCGATACGCCTTGTGGATCGCATGCTTTGTGGTCAGAGCCTGATCAACGCCAAGGGTACGCGAGTGCTCGACACACGATTTGCAGATACAGGCCATCCGGCGCTTTACTCACTCCGGCAGAGAATCAAGATCACGGCGCAGCTTCTCTCGTAGATTGCGATCTTCTTCGAGTTGCTTCTTGAGGCCATCCACAATATGTTGAGGAGCTTTGGCGAGGAACCCGGGATTGTTCAGTTGATTTTCCGCGCCTGTAATCCTCTTTTCGACCTTCGCGAGTTCCTTCGTCAGTCTCTCCCGCTCGGCAGCGACATCGATCTTGCGTTCGTACACTACAGCTACATCGAATTGCGGTGTGGAGTGTTTGGCGAGTCCTGCTGAAATCTCGCTCACGAATCGCACCTCGCTTACCCGCGCCAAGCGTTCGATAATCGCCAGACTACCGCTGATCACTGGCTTCAATTGCCCGTCGATCCGTACCTCAATCGGCACCGCGGCTTTCTCTTCGACGCCAATCTCCTTGCGCAGCGCGCGGACCTCGACGATCAGCCCCTGCAGCAGCGTCATCTCGTCCAATGCGGCCCGGTCTGTTGCCGAACTTGCGCCTTGCGGAAACCGAGTCAGTGCAATCGACTTTGCGGGCGGATTGCCATCGTAAACCGCATGCCAGATCTCCTCAGTCAGAAACGGCATGATCGGCGAGAGCAGGCGCAGTGAAGCTTCGAAGACGCCCACAAGAGTAGCGAGCGCAGCGGTTGTACGGGCTTTATCCGAGCCTTCGTTGAAGTCGAGGCTCAGCTTCACAATCTCCAGGTACCAGTCGCAGAAGCTGCCCCAGAAGAACTGGTAGGTCGCACTTGCCGCGTCGTCGAAACGGTAGTTCACCAGCGCCTGGTTCACCTTTTCCGCGGTGGCGTTCAACTCGGCAACGATCCACCGCGTTTCCAACGGATCATCGGCGGCGGCGGCAGGCATCGCGCCCAGCGCAGCCATATCCACGCCGATGCCGGCCTCCGCTGCACGATCGATGTTCATGAACATGAACCGCGCTGCGTTCCAGATCTTGTTGGCGAACGCGCGATAGCCTTCGGTTCGTGCCACGTTGAACGCAATATCGGTTCCCGGCGAGGCCATCGAAGCCAGCGTAAAGCGCACCGCATCCGTCCCGTACTGTTTCACAATCTCGATGGGATCGATCACGTTGCCTTTGGTCTTCGACATCTTCTCGCGATTGGCATCGCGCACCAGCGCGTGAATGTACACGTCGCGGAACGGAACCGAATCGGCCAGCGAACGCTCCGATCCATCCTGATTGGGCACGTCAGTCGAGAACCAGCAGCCCAGCATAATCATGCGGGCCACCCAGAAGAAGAGAATGTCGAAGCCGGTGACGAGTAGGCTGGTGGGATAGAACGCGTCAAAGTCCGCTCGGTTCTCCGCCGTGATATTTGGCCATCCAAACACCGACACCGGCAGGAGCCCCGACGAAAACCAGGTGTCCAGCACGTCGGTGGACTGCTCGATCTTCTCCGACCCGCAGTGGGCGCATTTCGCCGGATCCTCGCGGCCGACGGTTGTTTTGTGGCAGACAGAACAATGCCACGCCGGAATCCGATGTCCCCACCACAACTGCCGCGAGATGCACCAGTCGTGAATGTTCTCCATCCAGTTCAGGTAGGTCTTCGCGTACATCTCCGGCGTGAACCGGATGTGGCCCTCCTTCACCGCGGCAATTGCCTTGTCGGCGAGCGGCTGAATCTTGATGAACCACTGCAGCGAAAGACGCGGCTCTACAACCGTTTTGCAGCGGTCGCAGTGGCCCACGTTGTGGACATGATCCTTGATGCCGGCGAGGAGACCCTGCTCTTCCAGATCCGCCACAATGTGCTTGCGTGCGATGAACCGCTCGAGGCCCGCGTATTTCGCGCCCTCGGCGTTGATGTGCGCGGTATCGTCCATTACGCTGATCGAAGGCAGATGATGCCGCTGACCCAGCGCGAAGTCATTGGGATCGTGCGCCGGCGTCACCTTCACCGCGCCGGTACCGAAGTCGGGGCTGACCCACTCGTCGGTGATCACCGGAATCTCGCGTCTCATTAGCGGGAGGCGCAGTTTCTTTCCGTGCAGATGCTTGTAGCGGCCATCCTCGGGATGAACCGCAACCGCAACGTCGCCCAGCATGGTCTCGGGCCGGGTCGTCGCTACTGACAGGAACTCGCCCGTATCCTTGCCGTTGTCACCGATGACGGGATAACGGATCTCCCACAGGTGTCCCTTGTGCTCGTCATACACGACCTCAAGGTCGCTGATGGCTGTCTGGCAGCGCGGACACCAGTTCACGATGTAGGCGCCGCGATAGATCAGTCCCTGTTCGTAGAGACGGACAAAGGCTTCACGCACGGCCACGGAGAGGCGCTCGTCCATCGTGAAATACTCGCGGTCCCAATCGACCGACGCGCCCAGCCGCTTCATCTGGTCGAGAATCGCTCCGCCGTAGTGGTGTTTCCATTCCCACACGCGCTCCACGAATTTCTCGCGTCCCAGTTCCTGCCGCTTCTTTCCCTCGGTGGTGAGTTGCCGCTCCACCATCATTTGTGTAGCGATGCCGGCATGGTCGGTACCCGGCAGCCAGAGGGCCCGGTCGCCGCTCATGCGCCGCCATCGGGTCAGGATGTCCATCTCCGTCTGGTTCAGCATGTGACCCATGTGCAGCCGACCGGTCACATTCGGAGGCGGAAGCAGAATGACAAAGGCCGGCGGGGCGCCGGTGCCGGACGCCGCTTCGCGGCCTGAAGACTCGGCTGGATGGGGGGTCGGCTGCGCGAATAACTTCTGCCGCACCCAGTACTCAGCCCAATGATCTTCAATGACAGTCGGGTCGTACGCTTTGGGTAAATCGTGAGGCATATGTGTAGTAGAGGCCGGTCTGGAAATTGCTACAAAACCCTAATTACACAGGGATTCCAGTCAAAATAGGCCACTCTCCACTTTAGCAGATTGTGCATCTCACTCCCGAAGGTGGAAGTCCTCTCGTCGCGAACAAAAGGAAAGCCGCATCCTTTCGGATGCGGCCTCATTGTCTTTACTCTCCCGGTTCCCTGCGTCTAGAACGGATTGAGCTTGCCCAGGCCCTTCTTCTTTTTCTTCTTGCTGGAAGACTGTTCGTCCAGGTTGACCTTGGGTTTTTTCTCGTTGGCCTGTGTTTGCTGCTGGGCAGTGCCCGGCTTGATGTCATTGAGAGGCATCGGCGCGTCGGCCGGCTTGTCCACCGCCGGCAACTCAGTGTTGTTCGGACCCACCGACTTCACCAGCGGACTGGCTGCTGCGCCCCCATTCCCAGCGGCAGCCGGCGTTCCGGACGCAGCAGGTGCCGCTTCGCTTCCGCTCGGTGTTGCTGATGCGTCGCCGCTCGGCGCGTTCACAATCGAAACACCCACGCCCGTTCCCCCCGCCGGCGGAGTAAATGTTGGGGCAGTCGAGGGCGCATCGCTGCGCGGCGGCTCATTGGGTCCAGTCGGTTTGGCTTCGGCAGCAGCGGCCGGTTTGCCGAGAGCGTCGTTGAACAGCGCGACATTCTCCTTGGTCACATCAGGCGCCAATGTCCGCTTCGGATCGTCAAGGGACGGCTCACCAACGTGCGATGCCTCGACCACCATGGGACCGTGCTTGATGATGTCCAGCGTACGGGTAGTAAAGCGGATGGGCTGCTGGCTCTTCACTTCCGCATCGTTCTCGGCGACCGCGGCGTCGGTTGGTTCCGGAACGGGACGATTCATGGCCACCAGCCGGTCGCGGGCATCCTCGACGTGCGGAGCCATCGGGTACCGGGTGATCACCCGCGCGTAGAACGCGGCCGCTTTGTCTTGATACAGCGTGCGCAGACGCTCGCGCACTGCACCCGGAATGTTGGGCGCAATCTGCACAGCATGTGCCTCTCCGGCATAGGCGTCGCCAATCGCAATCAGCGCCTGGTCGCTCTTGGAATACAGGGGATAGGTGTCAACCACCGTCTCCAGCCTGGCGATGGCGGCCGGATAGTTCTCCTTCGCTCCGTAGTAAATCCCAATCTGCGATTCGCGCTCCGCCAGGACCTCCTGCACGTCGCGTAACTTCTGTTTTGCGCGCGGAATGAGCGGGGAGTCCGGGAACATGTTGATCATGGTCCGGTACTCTTTCTCAGAATTGATCGCGTTGTTGTAGTCGCGGTCCGGCTTTTCCATCTGCTGGTAGTAGATGTCGCCTACCTTCATCTGCGCCTCAGCGGCCTCGGGAGCGTCAGGGAAGAAGGTGATGAAGTCCTTGTATTCTGCCTCGGCCTGGGCAAGCGCGGCGGTTCCGCCTTCTTTAAACCAGCTATCGCCAACGGCCAGCTTGGCGCGCATCCGGTATTCCGAGTCCGGATAGGTATTGAGCATGGTCTGCAGGTCGAGCCGCGCCACGTCGTAGCGTCCCTTCTTCAGGGCGATCATGGCCTTGTCGAAGAGCTCCTTGTCGGGCTGCTTCGAATTCACATTTGCCAGCGGATTCGCGCTCAGGTCCTGTTTTTTGTGCTTGGGCTTCTTTTCCTTGGCCTGAGCCGTTACCCCGGATAGCACCAGCGACGCCAGCGCCAACGCAGCAAAACTTCTCGACAACCGGTTCATACCACCTCAATGTTGGCAGGGGGAAACTGCCACGAGTTACGTAGTTTCAAGAACTTGCTCGCCTGCAGCCGCGCGAGCCGCAGCCAGCAGCGCGCGGGCATCCCGTTCGGCATGGCCTGCGCCAAATACAGCATTGCCGGCCACCAATAGCTCCGCTCCTGCTTGGACGACCCGGGCGACTGTGTCGTGAGCTACCCCGCCGTCAACTTCGATTTTAAATGCCAATCCGAGTTCCTGGCGCAATTCCACCAGCCGCCGGATTTTATCCAGCGAGAAGGGAATGAAGCTCTGGCCGCCGAACCCCGGATTTACGCTCATGATAAGCACGTGGTGGACCATCGGCAGGATGTCCAGGATCAGCTCCACCCGGGTAGCTGGATTCAGAACGACCCCCGGCTGCATCCCATGGTCGGCAATGTGCATTAAAGACCGATGCAGGTGCCGGCAGGTCTCATAATGGACGCTGACCCAGTTGGCCCCGGCCTCGGCAAATGCCGGAATGAATTCATCCGGGTTCTCGATCATCAGGTGACAGTCGAGCGGCAGCTTTGTGGCCTTTCGCAGGCTGGCCACTACGGGCGGGCCAATGGTGATGTTGGGCACGAAATGACCGTCCATGATGTCCACATGGATTACCGTGCCGCCGCCGCGTTCTGCCGCGGCAACCTCTTCCGCCAGCCGGGCGAAGTCTGCCGAAAGAATTGATGGAAGTAGTTCAATCATACGTCTGAGATGCATCCCGTTGAAACGGGATGCGGTTCCCACGCGGTCAGTGTATCAGTCGGGCATTCGAACATAGGCCGCTCAGTCAAACATGTGAACAGACCCGCGGCTTTGGGACTTCTTCCCCTTGCGTTCCAGCTCTTTCAGCAAAATCCGGCTTCGTGCCCGCATTGCCGGCGTTCCCGATCGCCCTGCCACGCGCAGCAGGTCAAGCACATCGGGAAGCGACTCCGGATCTTGCCGTGTCAGATCGGTCAGGCCGTGCAATGCGGTGGTCTTCACGATTGAACTGGAGTCGTCTAGGTATGCGTGGAGCGACTCGGCAACGCGCCGGCACTCCGCCACTGTCAGCTTCAGCCGGGGAATGACCAGCGCCAGATTCCAGCGGACTTTCTTCTCGGTCGTCTCCGCCAACAATCCCAGCAGGGCATCTTTCCATCGCTGGGCTTGAGGCGGCCGGCTGTGGGTCACCCGCTCCAGCACGTCGGCGGCGCGGCTGGCCACTCCCGGGGCATCGTCCCAGAGGCACTCAACCACGTGTCTCAGTATTTCCGGTTGTTTCTCAATCAGTACGACGACTTCCCGCACCCGCCCCACGGCGAGACGTGGGCCCGGCGTCAGCATTTGCCGGATACTTTCCGCTGTCGGCATCGTGTCGCCGATATTCTCTCACTGCGGCTTCGCCGTTGTCAGACCCTTGGCAGCAATCCGTCCCGCGCATCGCAGCAGCGCCTTGACCGGCCAGTGTCCTTCAGCATCCGGAAAACAGATTTCGCCCTCGCGCTTAACCTCTGGCCGGTAATACCAGCGTTTGAGCAATGCCAGATGCCCCTGCCTCACGACTGCGTCAGTTGATTCCATCGGCTTCGTCAGCTCTGCCAGGACACCGTCCATCCGCGCTTCCAACATGGTGCGCGGAACTTTCGCGGGAGCAGGGCCTTCTGATCGTTGATCGCTGGTCCCTGCCGCCCGTTCTTCGGGCACGGGTTCCAGCGCCATTGGTTGCGCAAACAATGAACTCGAACCGGACTGCTCATTCTGAATCCGCATGCCGATGGTCGAAAACGGAACTGGCCCTCGCAGGCGGCCCTGTTCAAACAGGAACACAGCAACCTCATCCGTGTTCGCTGAGCCCTGTAAGACGACCGCCCGCAACTTGTTCACCGGCTGCACCAGCTCCGGAGCCAGCGCGCGCACCGCCTCCACCTTTTGCACCTGCGCATGCAACGCCGACGCATCCTCAAACGCCAGTTTCTGCGAGGCCGCATCGCGCTCGCTGCGCAGAACCAGCAGTTTGCTCTCGCCGCGCGTGGCCAGAAAATCCTGCACTGCCGCGGACTCCTCGGCATAGCGCTCGTCGGTGCAGCCCTTGTAGCAGGGAGCGAGGCACATCTTCATCTCCGAGTAGACGCATCCCGGATGGCTCGGGTCAGGATTCAGATCGTCGGTGCACCGCCGCAGCAGGAAAAGCTTCAGCATCTCCTCGCCAAAGCGCTCCGCGGCTGCTCGCGATGCAAAGGGTCCGTATGCCCAATCGGACTCGCGCTGGCTTGGCTTGTTGGTCACTACGATCCGCGGATACGGGTTGCTCCCCAGAAAGCGTACGAACGCGGGCGCGCGCAGATGCATCCGCTCCAACACCTTCGCGCCGTACGTATTTTCAAGAAGGGAGAACTGGGTGAGCAGAGACTCAAAATCAGAACCGGTCAACCGATAGGCAATCCGGCGTACTCTTCCGGCCAGCTGCAGTCTGCGTGGATGTTTTGCCGAGGGCTGAAGCAGTCGCTCCAGCCGCCCACGAAGATTCGGCGTTCGCCCGATGTAGGGCTCGTCCTTCGCTTCCGCGCCATGCAGTGCAAACACCGCCGGAGAGTGCGGTAACTGCAACAGCGCAGCATTAGGATCGGCGGGATCAAAAGCCACGCTCTGCATCGGGTTTTCGATTGATTGCCTCAAAGTTCCGCTCCGCCGGTGGACTTGCTGCCTTGCTAACGCGCAAAGCGCGCTAACTCCGCTGACACGCGCGTAAGCGCGGCTAACTCCGCTTCAGGACTCACGCCCCCGCAATCGTCATCCCGTCAATGCGCAGCGTTGGCGATGCTACCGATCCGCGAAATACCAGGTCATTCCCGATGGCCGTCACGTTCTTCAGCATCTCGCCGAGATTACCCGCGATCGTAATCTCTTCGACCGCATGCGTGAGCTGTCCGTTTTCGATCCACAGTCCGGCTGCGCCACGCGAGTAGTCGCCGGTCACGGTATTGGTTCCGAACCCCATCAGGCTCGTGACGTAGAGCCCGGCTTTCACGTCGCCAATGATCTGCTCCGGCGTCAGCGTGCCTGGCTCGAGATAAAGGTTGCCGCACCCGATTCCCGGCGCACCGGCCAGCCCACGCGAAGCATTGTGCGTCGATTTCATCCCCAGCTTGCGCGCGGAGTAGGTATTCAGCATGTAGTTGCGCAGTATGCCATTTTCCAGCAGAACCGTCCGTCGCGAAGGCAGTCCTTCGCCATCGAAGGGCGAGCTGCCGTACCCTCCAACGCCTGTCGGCAACAGCATGGTGTTGTCGTCGATGATGTTCAGCGTCTCCGCTCCGATCTGTTCGCCCAGCTTGCCGGCCAGGAACGAAGCGTGCCGCCAGATGGCATCCCCAGAGGCCGCATCAAACACCGACCCGATCAGCGATCGCGCCACCTCTGGCGAAAATATAATCGGCACGCGCTGGGTCGGAACCCGACGCGCTCCCAGTCGCCGCAGGGTGCGCCGTGCTGCTTCAGCGCCCACGGACTCAGGAGAATCCAGCTCCCGCATCCGCCGAGCGCTCGACCACCAGCCATCCCGCTGCATGTATCCGTTCTCATCCGCGGCCAGCGGTGCGGCCGAAACACCTGCATAGCTCGATCGATAGCTGCCGACGAATCCCCGCGAATTCGCCAACACCTTGCTGCCGGTTGCTGCGTCGAAGCTTCCTCCGTCCGAATTGGTGATTCGCTTGTCGGCCGCAAGCGCGGCCGCCTCGGCACGCCGAGCCAACTCAATTCGCTCCGGCCCAGCCAGCGAGTACACATCTTCGAAGTAGAGGTGCAGGTCCTGCTCGATCGCGCCGAACTCCTCATCTGGCAGACCCAGAAACGGGTCCTCCTCCGTAACCTTCGCCAGAGCCATTGCGCCGTCCACCATCTGCCGGATCCCATCGTCGGTCAAGTCGCTGGTTGAAGCCGAAGCCGACCGTTTGCCCAGATAAACCCGCAGCCCCAGTGCGCGCGAGCCCGACTCTTTCAGGGTTTCGACCTGCCCCAGGCGCACGTTCACGCTGAACTCGTCGCCTTCGCGGATGACGACTTCGGCATCGCTGGCGCCGGCTTTCACAGCCAGCTTCACAACATCGGTTGCGAGGGATTCAAAATCGACGGCGGGTGTTTCTGTGCTTTGAACAACTTCCGGCATGGGTCAACCTTAACAAACCGCCGTCCTGCACCGCATCCTGCCACGTGCAAGTGGTTGAAGGCTCGAAGATACAGCCTTTTCGCTCCATCTTGATGAGCCCTCTCCAGCATCGGCTGACAAGGGGCGTAATCACCAGAAACGACCCGGATGATCGCGCAGGACGATTCCAAAAAGGACGAGTCAGCTGATGGATTGAGCAGGTCTGCCTTCGTGGTACCCTCTTTCCGTGCACTCTTCTCTCGTCACGTTTCCCCGCGCTGACGTCCCGAAACCTTATCGCGTAAGCCCCTGGTTTCGGAGATGGATCTGGGCTCAAGCTGCGCTGAAATTCGCCATAAAGTATGTGCTTGGTTTCTTTCAGCGCGGACGATGGAGTCCGATCGCCATTCCGGAAATTGCGATCGAGAATACCAGCGTGTGCAATTCCCGCTGTGTCTTCTGCCCGAATGGCATCATGCAGCGACCTAGACAAGCCATGACCATGGAGGTCTTCCGAACGGCCGTGGACGAGGCCATTCAAATGGGAGCAAATGACATCAATTTCTCCGTCATGATTGGCGATCCGCTGCTCGATCCGCTACTGCTGGAGCGGGCGGCTTATCTTAGAGAATTCCCGCAGGTCACCGATACGGGCTTTACCACGACCCTGCAGTGGCTTCATCGATTCAATCTGGACGAGTTCTTTGATTGCGGCTTCAACTGGATCACCGTTTCCACCACGCTTTCGGGGCCTGAACCCTATAAAGCATTTTTCGGGGTAGACAAGTACGAGCAGATGTTGTCGAACCTTATTGCTCTGCTGACCGAGAACAATCGCCGCAATCGGCCAATAAAGATTGAGCTCAGTATTAAGCCAACCCCGGAGAGCCGGAAGAGCATTCTCAATCATCCGGATTTCCTCCAAACTGAGACGCTGATCGATCAGGATATTCGAGCGTATGTAAACCGGGAAGACTTCTTTGTGATGGACTGGGGAGGCGCGATTCAACCGCCATCTTATCTTCGACTGTTTCCGCTCTGGCCGCGCAAGCGTCGACCCTGCGGACGTCTTCTGCGAAACCTCATGATCTACTCGAACGGAAAGGTCGGCGCATGTAATTGCGTTGACTTCGAAGCATCCAGCGAACTCATCCTGGGGAACTTGTCTGAGAAGTCACTGCAGGAGATGTGGCGCGGCCAACATCTCGCGAAGTTACGCTCTGACTGGAGAGACGGAAAGAGAATACCCAGCGTTTGCCAAACCTGCCGGATGTATCGTCCTGGGCCGATCAACGAGACGCAAGTCGGGGCTTGATCCTACCGCCCCGTTCCGCCAACCGTCATCCGGTCCAGCTTGATTGTGGGCATGCCCACACCCACGGGCACGCTCTGGCCGTCTTTGCCGCAGGTCCCGATGCCCTCATCCAGTTTCAAATCATTACCAACCATCGAGACATACCTCAGGGCCTCAGGGCCGTTGCCGATCAACGTGGCATCTTTCACCGGCGCGGTAATCTTCCCGTCTTCGATGAGATAAGCCTCGGACGCCGAAAACACGAACTTGCCATTCGTGATGTCCACCTGCCCCCCGCCGAAGTTCACGGCATAGAGCCCGTGCTTCACCGACCGCACGATGTCCTCCGGGTCGTCCTCGCCAGCCAGCATATAAGTGTTGGTCATCCGCGGCATCGGAATACAGTGGTAGCTTTCGCGCCGTCCCGAGCCGGTATTCGCCGTCCCCATCAGCCGCGCGGAAAGCTTGTCGGTCAGATACCCCTTCAGCACCCCGTTTTCAATCAGCACCGTCTCCTGCGTCGGCGACCCTTCGTCATCGACGTTCAGTGAGCCGCGCCGTCCGGCCATGGTTCCGTTATCTACAACCGTGACCTTGCTGCTAGCCACGGGACGACCAATCAGCCCGGTAAACGCCGAAGTGCCTTTGCGGTTAAAGTCAGCCTCAAGTCCATGGCCCACAGCTTCATGCAACAGGATTCCGGGCCAGCCGGGCCCTAACACCACCTGCATTTCGCCTGCTGGCGCGGGAACGGCTCCAAGCTGCAGAATCGCGCCGCGAGCAGCTTCCTGCGCCAGGTGCTCCGGGCTCTTTGAGCCGGCAAACTGATCCAGACCGGCGCGGCCACCCCCGCCCGCCGAGCCCTTGGTGGTCGACTGCCCATCCCGGGCAATCACAAAGACGTTCAACCGGCACAAAGGCTGTGTATCGCTGGCAAAGGATCCATCAGAGCCCGCCACCAGGATTCGCCGTAACTCTTCGCTGTATCCGGCTCGAACCTGAACAATCCGGGCATCAAACGCCCGGGCGGCTCGATCCGCTCGCAAAATCAATTCCAGGCGCGCCGCCAGGTCCAGGTCAAACCCGCCCACCGGTACGGGATAGAGGTCCGCCGGCTCAGTCTCCGTAAACCCTTGAATCGGCTGCTTCGCCGGGCCGGAGGCGATCAGAGCCGCAGTCTTGGCCGCGTGCAGCAGGCGGTCGGGATTGAGGTTATCGGTGTAGGCATAACCGGTCCGCTCGCCCGACAGCACCCGTATGCCGCATCCGGCGCTGGTTCCCGTGCTGGCGGACTTCACAATCTGTTCGTCCACGCCCAGGGATGTCGAAGTCACCGATTCGAAATAGAGATCGGCATAATCCCCACCGGCAGAGAGCGCCTCGCCCAGGCAGCGCTCCAGCAGCCGTTCGGTGATTCCAAATTTCTCAAAGAAGTAGCGTCTCTGGCTGGGCTGCGGGGAAGGTTCGGGTAGATTCATCACTGTCTCCAGTTTACGCTTCCCGGCGATTTCGGAGTGGCTTCCCGTCTGCTGGCACAAATCGTTACCTCGGTTGATTCATGCGGTCTGCGCGCGTGTTTCCACAATCCGCATCGTGCTAAATTTCTTCCATGAAGAAGATTCTCGCTGCTGTGCTTTTAGTCTTGGTCTTCGCCGCTCCGGCGTTTGCCACGACCGTGCATCACCATTACCACCACCATCATCACCATCACCACAGGGCTGCCTAGGCTCAGAACCGGTCTGATCCGGGTCGCCAACCGGCCATTGTGCAAACCGAAAGATTGGCCCATCTGCGGTGTGGGCCAGTCCTGCCCGCCACAGGGCAGTTCCGGTGCCTCTTTTGGTGCCAGGAATGGTGCCAGGAGGGTTCGGTGACCTCCGGTACTATCGCCGTTTCCGCTCTCGTGCTACATTCCTGCCATGAGGAAAATTGCAGTTGCTGCGCTGTTGCTGGTGGTGTGTGCCGCTCCGGCCTTCGCCCTCCACAAAAGGCCGCACAAAGACCCGCGCTTCGCCGAGCATCCCAAGGCTTTCCATGAGAAAAACCAGCACCAGAAGGAACGGGTCAAGCACAAGGCCCAGAAGCACCACGCATAGTAAATAGAGCAGGATCGCCCGACCCCGGCCATCGGCGGCGTGTCGCGGCGCTTCAGGTTTTGTAATGGAAGAATTGGAACACCTTCGCTACCCGATCGGCCGTTTTACTCCGCCTTCCTCTTCTGAACCGGCCACTCGCGCCGAACACATTTCCATCCTCCGCCTGCTTCCCGCCAATCTTCAGGCAGCGGTCAGCGGACTCAATCACTCTCAACTCGACACGCCTTATCGCGAAGGCGGCTGGACGCTTCGCCAGCTTGTCCACCACGTTGCGGATAGCCACGCAAATGCCTATACCCGCACCAAGCTTGCGCTCACCGAGGACTGGCCCACCATTAAGCCGTACGATGAAGCCGCGTGGGCGCGACTTCCCGACAGCCGTCTGCCCATCGACGGCTCGCTGGCAATGGTTGCGGCGCTCCACGAGCGCTGGGTGGCCCTGATCGAATCGCTCTCTGACGCGGACTTCCAGCGGGGCTACAACCATCCTGAGAGTGGCCGCCAGAATCTTGCCACGGTCGTTGCGCTCTATGCCTGGCATTCGCGCCATCACACCGCGCACATCACGAGCATGCGCTCAAGGAAGAACTGGTAGACCGCTGTGTCCTCTGTTGTCGAAGCTCTTCCGGCCGCCAAACTCGCCTCAATCCTCGAAGAGTATCTCGCCGAACATCCCGCAGCTGCTCTCCTTGAAGACGGGCGCGTGCTTTTCGACATGCGCCTTGCACGCTATTCCATTGCCGAATCGCACGGCCGCTGCCTGCTGCAGTTTTGGAGCGAGGAGCGTAACCTGGTCCGCACCGTTGTCGAAATCCAGCCTCGCGCGCATTCTCTTCGCGTGATGACGCGGCGCATGGGTGCGCCCAAGCCCCAGGCCCTCGAACTTGTTCCCTCCAGCGACCGCCGCACTCCCACTGTGCGCGACTCATCCCGCCGCAACTATCAGCGTCTGCTCGAACGGGTGCTCAGCCGGGCCTTTCTCGGCGCCAAGGTCGATGGCTTTCGCTCTGGCATGGACCTCGAGCACAGCTTTGGTCCGGCCTACGTTCGCGGACGCCTGCTGCGCGGAACCGCCTCCGATGCAGTAATCGGTGTCAGCGAAGCTGAATCGTCCGCCACGATTGACGGCATCCTCACCCTCGGCATTCTCTGGCTCGACTACTGCCGCGAGAAGGCCGATGCGCGCCGGCACTTCGGCGGATTGAAAGTGATCGTGTCCCGTGGGGCGTTTCAAACGACCGCCGAACGCATGGCCTGGCTCAACCATGCTGCGGCCAATTTCGAGCTCTACACCCTAGATCAACGTAGCGAAGAACTTGAGGCAGTCGACTTCCGTGACGTCGGGAACCGGACTGCTCGCCTGGTACACGCGTTTTCGGCGAAGGCCGCTCTTGAGCGCTGCCAATCTGGGATTAGCAGGATCATGCAGCTTCTCCCACCTGGTGCACAATCCCGCATCGAAATCCGTCCCGGTTCGGCGACGGAAGTCGGCCTCTCGCTCCACGGACTCGAATTCGCTCGCGTTCGCTGTGGCTCTGCAGCCCACTCCTTTGCACCGCAGGAGGAGATCATTTTCGGCGCAGGTGCAAACGAAACGCCGCTGACCGACGAGACCGAAGACCTTTGTCGCGAACTTTGCGCGCGTCTGTTCGCCGGTCGTCAACGCGACGGCGCATATAACGATCCGCTGTTTCGTATGCAGCCCGAACGCTGGCTCGAATCAGAGTTCCGCTGCGGCCTCTCCGAGCTGTTGCCGTTCCTGCGCAGTGACGTGCTCTATTCGCAGGTTCCCGCATTGTCGTCGGGCGATCGCGGGATGCTCGACTTGCTGACCCTCGACCGCCAGGGCAGGCTCACCGTGATCGAACTCAAAGCGGATGAAGACCTGCATCTGCCGCTGCAGACGCTCGACTACTGGATCCGGGTGCGTGCGCTCAATGCCGATCGCCGGCACACCGCAGCCGGAGATCGATCGCTCTGCGCGTTCGAGCGCGAAGGCTATTTCCCGGGCAGCGAAGTCTCCGAGCTTCCGCCACGGTTGCTCCTGGCCGCACCTGCGCTCCGGATTCATCCCGCGAATCTTCCCGTGCTGCGCTACCTGTCTCCAGAAGTCGATTGGGAACTCATCGCGCTAAGCGAACACTGGCGCCAGGAACTCAAAATCGTCTTCCGCAAACGTCCGAACCAGTAACGGGGTATCAGCCTGCGCGGGAGCGAAGGACCTGCTTCTATCTTCGGGACGAAGGTTGTCAATTGGCCGGAGTCGGTATTCGAGTGTCCTCGACAACCTTCCCGGCGCACTCTTCCAGATCCGCCAGGAGCGCATCCACGCGCTTGAGTTCTGAATCCCAGGCAAACATGATTCGCGCTGCTCCGCCAATGAAGGTGTAGAACTTCCATCCCCGGTTGCGCAGACTGTCCAGGATTTCATCCGAAGTATTCAGGAAGACGCTATTCGCGTTCACGTCCGAAACGACTTTGAGATTGGGGATTCCCCTGGCTCGCTCGGCAAAATACCGGGCGCAGTGGTTTGCGTGCTGCGCATTCTTCAGCCACGCGCCGCTCTCCAGCATTCCCACCCAGGGAGCCGCCAGAAAGCGCATCTTCGAAGCCAGTTGCCCGGCCTGTTTGCAGCGATAATCGAAATCCGCGGCCAGCGCCTTGTCGAAGAAGATCACCGCCTCACCGACGGCCATGCCGTTCTTCGTTCCGCCAAAGCAGAGCACATCCACCCCGCCCTTCCAGCTCAATTCCGCCGGAGAACATCCCAGGCTTGCGCAGGCGTTCGCAAAGCGCGCGCCGTCCATATGCAATGAGAGCCCATGCTGCTTGCACGCTTCCGAAATGGCCTTCAACTCCACGATGGCGTACAGACGGCCAGTCTCGGTTGGCTGCGAAATCGTTACCACCCGTGGCTTGGGATAGTGGATGTCTTGCCGCTTTGTCGCCAACTCATGGATCGATGCGGGGGTCAGCTTTCCATCCACGCCTTGCGCTACCAGCAGCTTCGATCCGTTGGAAAAGAACTCCGGCGCGCCGCACTCATCCGTCTCAACGTGCGATGCATCGCAGCAGATCACTCCGTGATACGACTGGCACAACGAGGCTAGGGCCAGTGAATTCGCCGCGGTTCCGTTGAAGACAAAGAACACCTCGCACTCCGTCTCAAACAGCTCGCGAAAGGCGTTCGCGGCCCGCGTCGTCCACACGTCATCACCGTATGCCGTTGCATGCCCGCGATTGGCGGCTTCCATCGCTGCCCACGCTTCGGGGCAGATTCCCGCGTAGTTGTCGCTTGCAAATTGCTGCGCCAGATCGTCCACTTCCATCCCCATCCCTGATCTCTCTTTGGACCGTGTGCATCGCGGCGTTCGGTCCGCGTTTTTGGATTTCTATTCCTACTCCTCTTCGATGATAGGCGCGCGTTCGACGACCCGGTTCCACACTGAGGCAAATCCGGACCGCTGCACGCTGCAACTCCACTTCCCGGCCAGGAGATTTGCAACTTTAGTACCCGAATTTCCGCAGAAATTTACCAGCCCGCAATTCAATCGAAGTGATATAAATCACATATTTCCTAAAGAGAGAGCGGGAGAATCGCTTCATCCGCTAGAGCACTAGAGCTCAGGTCCTGAAGGGTGTGTGCATCCTCCGGCATGCACCCCTCAGGGGAGTTTCCGCGATGCACAGTTATTCGATCTACGAGTTCCGTTCGGCCGCGGTGCGAACCCCAGCAGCCGCTTTGCCCCGTCCCTCAGTTGCGACCGTAATCTCCATCTGCGATTCTCCCGCCTGGGTCGGGCCGGTCGAAAACCGGAACCAATCGGAAGGCGATGGTCTGGGTTGTGCCCGGGGAGTCCGCGCAGCCTTCATGCTCGAAGGGGGTATGGCCCTTCTTCTCTATGGAATCTGGCACTTGTGGC
The DNA here is from genome assembly GCA_036495975.1 of Occallatibacter sp. Taxonomy (GTDB): domain Bacteria; phylum Acidobacteriota; class Terriglobia; order Terriglobales; family Acidobacteriaceae; genus Telmatobacter. The sequence goes on from DASXLY010000175.1 coordinate 118,645, forward strand.
ACCTGGCCCACTAGGCCGGAAAGCCTGGCTGACCGCCTGGCGGCAAGGCCAGTTCTCTCTCGCTTGTCACACTGGCCGCTGATTACTTCTTCAGCGGCTTTCGTGCGAAGTAATACAGCGAAAACGCCAGCATCGCGAACGCCAGCACTGAGACCCAGGTGTGATCCAGAAAAGTTCCGGCAGGGAAGTTGAGGATGTCGCCCTTGTCGGTGGTGGTCTCGTAGCCTTTGAGGGCCACGCCCATCAGCCCGACAATGCCTCCCGCCGCGATCAACCCTGAGGCATACAGCGATCCCGGCGAAACCTCGCTCTCCGCTTCTTCCGTGTTGCCGCCGGCCTTCTTCACCGCCTGATCGACAAACCAGCGCACTGCGCCGCCGCAGAAAATAGCCAGTGTCGTGCCGATCGACAGATATGCGCCCACCGCAAACGACAGGGAGCGAATCCCCAGTAGTTCCACGGCGATGACCAGAAAAACGCCCAGCATCACCAGGCCCCACGGCAGCTTGCGACTCAGGATGCCGTTGATGACCGTGGCCATCAGGCGCGCCTGCGGGGCCGCGGCCTTCTCGCTGCCGATGCCCTGAACCCACTGCACCTCGATGTTGCCGGTCGCAGGCGAGTAGAGATACTTGCCGTCGGCCAGTTCGGAAGAGCCCAATGCATTGAGCACCACGTATTCACTCTTGTGGTGCAGCGTTGTGGTCTTGTCGGGATTGATCACCGGGAACTGGTCGGGCAGATGGCGCGTGTCCTGCTGCACGGCGACTCCGGGATGCAAGGCAGAAGCATTCCACGCCCGCGGCGCGGCATCGAAATGCTGCAAGCCGGTGTTCATCAGGTTCAACGTGTATCCAATGAAGACGGTGGAGACCACCACGCCGATCATCAGCGCAACCTGCTGCTTCCACGGAGTCGAACCGATCAGATAGCCGGTCTTCAAATCCTGCGAGGTGTCTCCCGAGTTCGACGCCGCGATGCAGACCACACCGCCGATGGTGATGGCCAGTGCGCCGAAGGCCGGAGCCGTCCAACCCTGCACAAGAAAGATGGCCGACGTGGCCATCAACGTTGCAATCGTCATACCCGAGACGGGGCTGGCCGAGCTGCCGATCAGGCCCACAATGCGCGAACTCACCGTCACAAACAGGAATCCAAAAACGATTACCAGCAGCGATGCCGCCAGGTTGGCCGCCCATCCCACGTAGGCGCCCGGCACCGGCTTGAACTGCAGGAAGAAGAACATGACTGCAACCAGGATCAGCGAACCGAAGACCACGATGCTCATGGAAAGATCGTCTTCGGTGCGGATCGGCTTTTTGGCGTCGGCCCCGCCGGATCGCATGGTGCGAAAGCCTGCGGTGAGCGCATTCACGATGGTCGGCATGGTCTTGAGCAGCGTGATCAGCCCGGCGGCGGCCACGGCGCCCGCCCCCATGGGGCGAATGTAGGTGGACCAGAGCTGGCTGGGTCCCATCTGCGCAATCGGAACCGTGCCGGGATAGATGGGATTGGGCAGCGCCTTGCCAAAGAAGTAAATCAGTGGCATCAGCACCAGCCATGAGAACACGCCACCGGCAAAGATGATGCCCGCTACTCGCGGTCCGATGATGTAGCCCACGCCCAGATATTCCGGTGTGGCATCGGCCTTGATCGAGGAGCCCTTCATGATGTGCTGCGGCCCGAAGTCGGGCTGAAACTCCGGCGTGCCCGGCCATGCCTTGAAGATGTTGTCGTTCTGGAAGAGGGTGTAGAGCGCGCCCAGTCCCAGGCCCAGGAACACGCGGCTGGCCAGCGATCCGCCTTTTTCTCCGGCGATCAGCACGTCGGCGCAGGCGGTGCCCTCGGGATAGGTGAGGGTGCCGTGCTCTTCCACAATCAATTGCCGCCGCAGCGGAATCATGAACAGCACGCCGAGCCAGCCGCCGATCAGGGCCAGCAAAAAGATGCGTGAATACTCGAGGTCGAAGCCGAGAAAGACCAGCGCGGGCAGGGTGAAGATTACGCCCGAAGCAATCGACTGCCCCGCATTGCCGGTGGTCTGCACAATGTTGTTTTCGAGAATGGAAGCGCGGCCAAAGGCGCGCAGAATGCTGATCGAGAGCACTGAGATGGGGATGGAAGCCGCCACCGTGAGGCCGGCCCGCAGGCCCACGTAGACCGTGACCGCGCCGAAGATGATGCCAAAGATGCATCCCAGCAGGATGGCGCGAAAGGTGAACTCAGGCCGGCTCTCGCCGGGCGGAACAAACGACTGAAACTCGGGCACGGATTGCCTCCCAGAAAATGCAGACAAAATCGACTGGTTTGCCTGAACCGAAGAAGTTTAAGGCATGGAACCGGGCTTGTGTGCTTTTCCGGTAATGCTAACGTATGGTTCCTTGAATGTCGTGTAGAAGCCGTCACAGTGCACCACCGGGTTACCGGCATATGACGGTGGTGCATTCGGTTTCATGGCTGGGGTAACACTCCTGACAGCGCTAAATGCAGGAATTTTGTAGACATTCGCGCGCCCGTACCGGAAAATTCATCCACCCCGGGGGTGCCAATCAATCCGCACCGCGCCTCAACTTCCCCCGCCCAAGGAGTTAAGTGTGAATCAAAGACAAGGGAGATTTCTGCCCACCTTCGCAGCGCTGCTGGTCTCCGCCGCATCCTGTCTTGCCCAATCCGTCATGACGCATCACGTTCGCGACGTTGTCCGTAACGGCAACGCCCAGGCCAATGGCCGCCTGCCGAACAACCAGGTCCTGCAACTCGATCTTGTCCTGCCACTGCGCGATCCCTCAGGCCTCAAGTCGTTCCTGGCCGACGCATATAACCCCTCAAGCCCCAACTATCGTCAGTTCCTCACCCCGGCTGAATTTACCGCCCGCTTTGGTCCAACCCAAGAGGACTACGACACCGTTCTGCGTTTTGCCACCACCTACGGATTGCAGGTGATCGGCGGCTCCCGCGACGGGATGGAAGTCCAGGTGAAGGGAACCGTGGCCAACATCGAAGCCGCATTCCACGTGAATATGCGGACCTATCAGCACCCCACCGAGGCCCGCACCTTCTTCTCGCCCGATCATGAACCCAAATTGGATCTGCCTTTCAACCTGTGGCACATCTCTGGCCTCGACAACTTCTCCATTCCCCGTCCGCTGCACGTCAGCCGCGATGAATACGCAGCAGCCCACGGCATTGATGCCGACAAAGTCGTCTCTCACGCCACCACCGGCTCCGGCCCCTCAGCCTCTTTCCTCGGCAGCGACATGCGGGCTGCTTACTACGGCGGTACGGCGCTCACCGGCGCCGGCCAGCACCTGGGCCTCTTCGAGTTCCTGGGCACCAATCTTGCCGACTTGAACACTTACTACGCCAACGTCCACCAGACAAATTCCGTGCCCATCAACCTGATCTCTGTAGACGGCTCCAGTACCAGTTGCGTCTATCCCGGCTGTGACGACACCGAACAGACCCTGGATATGACGCAGGCACTCGGTATGGCGCCGGGGCTGGCGACCCTGGACATGTACATCAGCACGACGTCGGATGTCGCCATCATCAGCGCCATGACCACGCATAATCCGCTGCCCACCACCATTGGCTGCTCGTGGGGATGGTCTCCTGTGGATCCCAGCACCCTCGATCCCTACTTCCAGAAAATGGCCGCACAGGGTCAGAACTTCTTCGCAGCCAGCGGAGACAATTCGACCTGGACCAAGACCGGCAATTCTGCGGCCTGGCCGGCTGACGACGCCTATATTGTTTCGGTCGGCGGAACCGATCTTGTCACCGCGAGTGCCGCGGGTCCGTGGAAATCGGAAACCGCATGGGCGGATAGCGGCGGCGGCATCAGCCCCGACAGCATCGCGATTCCCTCGTGGCAGAAGCTTGCTGGCGTAATCAATTCCAGCAACAAGGGGTCCACAACCCTGCGCGACGGCCCAGACGTTGCCGCCAATGCGAACTTCACCTTTTACACCTGCGCCAATAAACGCGCATGTCTGGCCAACACCTACGGTGGCACAAGCTTTGCCGCGCCCATGTGGGCGGGATTCATCGCGCTTGCCAATCAACAGTTCGCGCAATCGAATCCCGGTCAGACCATCGGGTTCATCAACCCCAACATCTACAGCCAGAACATCTCGGGCGGCGCTCTGACCTCTGCCTACGCTGCTGACTTCCACGACACCACCAGCGGCACCTCAGGCAGCTTCTCCGCGGTCACGGGCTTCGATCTCGTAACCGGATGGGGCAGCCCGCAGGCAGCGCTTATCAATGCCCTTACCGGACCACCGAGCCCGAGCTTTACCATTTCGGCTTCGCCAACCTCGCGCTCAGTGACACAAGGAAGTCAAGGAGTGTTCACCATAACCACGGCGATCGTGAACGGCTTTGACGCGGCAGTTAGTTTGAGCGCATCCGGATTGCCCACCGGAGCCAATGCGACCTTCAACCCGACCTCAATCGCTGCGCCGGGTTCAGGCAGCTCAACCCTCACCATCTCAACGAGCTCCACCACACCGGCCGGGACCTATAACATCACCATTACTGGAATCGGCAATGGTGTCACGCAGACCACACCCATTGCGCTGACCGTGACGGCCCCCCAGCCGGTTTATACGATTAGCGCGTCGCCAAACACTTTCACTGTTCTCCGTGGCGGCGCGGCTGGGACATCCAAGATATCGGCGGCGGTCACGCAGGGTTCGCCGACTATCGCGCTTTCGGCTTCGGGAGTACCCTCCCGAGTGACCGTCACCTTCACCCCGACCTCCATCACCGGCAGCACCACCTCGACGATGACGGTCACGGCAAATAAAAGAGCGCGGGCCGGCACCTACACCATTACCGTGAATGGCACCTCTGGCTCGACATCGGTACCGACAACGGTTCATTTAACTGTGCAATAACGCGCACCTGTCCAGGACGGAAGCCCGGATCCCAGGATCCGGGCTTCTTTTTCGATGCGCCCTGGTCAATTCCGTAGCTGTCGAACCATCGCGTAAGGCGTTGGTGGATGGTGATGTTAACGGCGGCGCGATGTGGTCCACGCCACCAGCGTTCCCATAACGATTCCGGCCGCAAAGATGATCCCGGCTGCCTGCAGTGGATTCCGCTTGATCGCGCGTCGCGCGTCGACGATCGCATCTTCGGCGGCATCGCGTCCATGTTCGAATGCCTTCATGGCGGACTCAACGCCCTCTTCCACAGCTTCCGTGACCATTCCCTTGAAGCGTGATACCTCGCGAAGAACATCATCGACGGTCGCACTTGATTTTTCCATAAACTCTGTAGCCATAGCTCTATACCCTCGCAGTATTCTCATCGTTCACCGCAATCCCTTGTGGATCGCCGTGATCGGAAGTCTTTTGTATGAGATGAGATCTGTAGGGTCCTTGTTGTACCCTCGTCCCCGCAAAAACACCTGAAACTCCGAAATGATTGCCTGATCGTGAGAATACTGATCACGAATGCAAGCGGGCGATATCACGAAGCTGGCGAGCGGTGATTTCGAGAAACGTCTCGGTGCTGGCCCCGGGAGGTGGTTCGAGCCCGGACTTGGCCTGAATCGCTGCTGCGATCCGCAGCGCGAGAGCCTCGCGGGTCGCCATCGGCATGTCGAGCCGCCGGGCAAAGAAGCCTTCCAGCACCTGGAGATCGGCGCTCGTGAGCTTGGCAATGTCGTGATCGGGCAGCGAGAACCCGGCGTGGGGCTCAGGGGTTGGAACAGCCGGCGCAAAGAGATTGGCTGTAAAGGTGCGAGTGCTTTCAGTGCTGGCCGGCGCTTCCTCGATACGGTCGCGGACCACCAGCGTGCCCGCCGCCAGATCGCCGAGGCGCTGGTGATCGCGCGTAACAAAGATGGCGATGGTGCCGACCGCGTATGGGATGACGATTGGAATCATGTCGATGTATCGGATAAAGTTCCGCGCCATCGATTCAAACAGCCCGATCGCGCGTCCCGAGCGCTGGATCACGCGGATGCGGGCAACGCGTTTGCCGGGCGTGCGGCCATTCCAGAAAGCCTCGAACAGGGTGAAGTAGCCCCAGTTAAACAGGAAAATCAGAAAGATGTAGATAGCCACGGCCCATTGTTCTGAAAGTCGATTGAAGGCGGTGAGGCTGGGCAGAATGTAGGAGAATATCTTGCCGACCAGCAGAATCGCCGGAACCCAGATCAGGTAGTCAACCAGAAGAGCAATGAAACGGCTGCCAATACCGGCGATCGGCATCTGTATGGCAACCAGCTCAGGGGTTTCAATGCTAAGCTGATCTGAACTCTGGTCAATCGGATTCATGGCGCCCATTCTATCGAATCAGTGGATTGCGAAGCGGCGGCCCCACTGGGATCGGCTTGCGGTTCTGCTCACCCGGTCGGACCAGCACGGCCTTAAAGACCTTTCCCGCGCCGAGTTGCAGGAGTTGGCGTTGCTCTACCGGCAGGTTGCGGCCGACCTCTCAGTACTGCGCCGCGATGAAACAGCGCGGACCTATACGGACCACGTGAATCAATTGCTGGCCCGGGCCCACCACATCATATATTCGCGCAAGAAGACGACCTGGCTTACTCTATTTCGTTTTCTCAAGGATGAATACCCGATCATCTTCCGGCGGCAACTGCCCTACGTGGCCGCTTCGTTGCTGATATCGGTGGCCTGGGGACTGCTGGGTGCGGCGCTGACCAGCGCGCGGCCCCAGTTCATGCGCCACTACGTCGGCCCGGCGATGATCGATACCATGGAACGCCACAAGATGTGGACAGAGTCGATCGTGAGCGTCGCTCCGCAGGAGACCAGCCATATCATGACAAACAATCTCTCCGTCAGCTTCGTAACCTTTGCCGGAGGGATTCTTTTTGGGTTGGGCACATTCTGGCTCCTCTACCGGAACGGCATGATGCTCGGCGTAATTGGCGCCGCGTGTCACCAATACGGCATGTCGCTGGCGTTGTGGAGCTTCGTAGCTCCGCACGGGTCCCTGGAACTGCCGGCGATCATTATTGCGGGTGGCGCGGGATTCCGCATCGGTAAAGCCATGCTCTTTCCCGGCGAATACCGCTGGAAGCAATCGGTAGCCAAAGGCGGCATCGAGGCCACCCAGCTTGTCTCAGGAGTGATTCCCATGCTGGTGGTGGCCGGATGCCTGGAGGGGTTCTTCTCGCCTTCGCAGGCGCCGGTGTGGCTGAAGTTCTCCGTGGGGGCCCTCCTGTTTACCCTGCTCATGACGTGGCTCTTCCGGCCGGTCAAGCTGGCGCCCGTGGCAACGAATTAAGGAATGAATTCTGTTTATGGTTTCCAGCTCGGTGCTGCGGCCGGCGCGGTTCTGCTGGTCGCGCCGATGCTTATCGCGGCCTTTTGTCCCGCGCCGGTGGAAAAGCTGGGCCGCATTGTGCCGCGCATCCTGCGCATCGGTGCGCCGGCTTTGCTCGGCCTCCCCTACGCGCTCGTGGCTGATTCCTTCGGCACATTTCGCTTGGGCTGGTTCGCCCTGTACGCGCTGCTGCCGGTAGCCATCGCGTTTCTTTTGGAGCAGGCGCGCGAAAAGGATTCCGCACAACGTGGCAACTGGCGCGACTTTGCTGTACTGCTGGTCCTCGGGCTTGCCGTGGATCTGCGCTGGCTGGAGCCCGCATGGCCGCAGGGTTTGGCGGCGCTGGGAAAGATGCTCCTGCTCGATGCGGGAATCTTCGGATTTCTGGTGGTGCGGAGACTCGAGGGGGTTGGCTTCGATTTGCGCCTCAACTGGCGAGACGTGCGCCGCGGCCTCGGCGAGTTCCTGCTTTACGCAATCGTCGCCGTTCCCCTGGGGTTGTGGCTCGGATTTCTCCATCTGCATTCAATCCTGCCTTCCCCCCTCCGCCTTATCGGCGCATTCGTATTCACCTTTGCGTTCATCGCGATTCCCGAGGAGCTCTTCTTTCGCGGCTGGCTTCAGAACCTGCTGGAACGCCGGATGGGCCGAACCATGGCTCTGCTCATCACTGCAGCCCTATTCGGCCTGTCGCACTGGAACAAGCGCGCCATCCACTTCAACTGGCGCTATGTGCTGATGGCGGCCGTTGCCGGAATTTTCTATGGAAGGGCGTGGCTGGCTCAGCGGCGGGTGGGCGCATCGGCTCTGACCCACGCGTCCGTCGATACCACGTGGTCCATCTGGCTCAGGTGAACCCGGTGCGGCTGATATTCGAGATACCCCAGGCCGACCCTCATGTTGTGAATCATTGACGCCGGGATGGTAATCGCCACGCAGATCCCGAAGATCGCATGTGCAATAGCCAGCGGATACACGTTCCGCGACCGGATGAAAACCAGGCAGGCCGTCAGTCCCCAGATCAGCGTAAGCGGCGTCAGGATCGGGTTGGGAAGATGCGCTAGGGAAAACACTGATGCGGTAAGAAGCGCGGCCAGGTTCGGGCTGGGAAGCAGGCGCATCAATCGCACCAGGAAGTATCCCTGCAACAGCAGCTGCTGCATCAGGGCCCAGACCGTGTATCCGCCGAACGACCTAAGCCACTGTACGGGGCCGCCGGGATGGTGAAGCGTGTGATAGCTGCTCGCGAAGAAGGTCGCGACAGCGGCCATGATGATCGCTACGCCGACCACCCAGGACGAGCGCCAGAAACCAGCAACGCAGCAACCCATCGCATTCCAGCTCTCAAACGACAACGCGATCGAGACGACGAACCATCCTAAAGCGAGAAAGTAGAGCCAATGCTGCAGCGGTCGGGGTGTCCAGATGACAGAGAGGATGAGGCCGTACCCGATGAGGAGTTCGAGAATCTCCCACGTTGCGCGCCGCTTGGGTACTGCCACCGCGGCGCACGCGCAGTTCGTTGTGGGGTCCCCGGGTACACTCATCCCGACCTCCTTGCCGAAGAAAGATGCAGGGACTTCGGCGCCGGCTTCGTCTTTCTTCAACCGGCAAGGGAAGACTGCTCTAACAGGTTGGGCCATCCGTCCTGTTGAAACAGATAGACGGCTAGCATAGCCCCAACGTTATCCGGTGAGAAGCAGGCCTGCCACTTTTGTGGAGTAACAGTAGTCACCATCCTGAGGCACTACGGGATGAAACCGTCATCAGCGTTCTTGAAACGGGCAGCTTCAATCCGGAGGAAAGAATGAACGGGAGGGCGCGCACGGGCAGAGCAGCGTCGGGCGGAGCAGGGGTCTTCAGCCCTCGAATACCGCCGACTTTTGACTTGGGGCTTCTTCCCCAGGGGCCCTCAACCGAGCTACACCTTGAGGAAAATTTTCTTCCGGTAGAGGATCCAGACGGGAATAAAACAAAACGCCGTAAACGAGACCGAATAGGCAAATGCCGCCCAGTGCGGATTGGGAATGTGTGCGAACGTGTGCTGGAAGATGACGATATTCAGATCCGCGTGCCATCCCGGCCCATTGGGAATCGCTATCGTGTCGAGGATTCCCGGCACCAGTTCGCTGAACATGTAGGCGGCAATCGCGTTGGAACCAAAGACGAGCCACGGCCAGGTCCATCCTTTGCGCCAGTTCATCAGCTCGATGGTGAAATAGCAGAAGGTCAGCAGCGCCAGCGAATAGCCGCCGGCGACAAGAACGAATGAGCTGGTCCACATGTTCTTGTTCAGCGGAAACTCCATTGACCACAGATAGCCAACGGCAAGGCTGCATAGCGACGCAACCGCCAGGCCAGCTGCCTTGCGCTCCACTGGGCGGGACGACCGCAGCCACAAACCCGCAAGCACGCCCATCAGCGCTGTGCCGATCGCCGGCAGATTACTCAGCATGCCCTCTGGATCGCGCACATTGTGGTCCGGCGAATACAGGTAGAGGTGATACGGGAAGAGGTGCTGGTCGATCCATGAGACAAGGTTCTTCGAAACGTCCATGAACGGAACATCGCGCCCGGGCATCCCCAGTCCCGGGATTGGCACCCACCGGACGAGGACCCAGTAGCCGACCAGGCATACGGCCAAGCCCAGCCACTTGGTCGAAGCGCGTTGATCCCACAGGTAGAACAAGCCAACCACCAGGTAACAAATCGCAATCCGCTGCAGCACCCCGTAAAAGCGCATGTGCGCGAGATGGAAGAACGGAAAGCTGTTGACGATGATCCCGAAGAGAATCAGGACGACTGTCCGGATGACGGTGTGTTTCGCGAGCTTGGCGCGCGAAGTCCCTTTCGCCAGCCGTGCCTGAGTAGCAAACACAACCGAGACACCAACCACGAAGACAAACGTGGGGAAAACGAGATCGGTCGGCGTGAGGCCGTTCCAAGGGGCGTGGTTCATGAAGTGCCATGAGCCCGGCCCGCCGTTGTTGTTCACCATGATCATGAACGCGATCGTGATGCCACGGGCGACGTCGAGCGAGAGAAGTCGCTTGACCGGACTGGTCGTGAGCGCGGGATTGACCGTAGTTGTCTGCTTTTCCGTAAGGCTTATCTGCATCGGGACCCCGGGACGATTACCGACCGCTGCAACCTAAGCTACGCGCTTGAGCCATGCCGTGCCAAGTGGTTGTTGGCAATCAAAATTCGGGCGCCATTCCCATTCCTGTTTTCCGCATCGTGATCGTCCTGACAAGTCAACGATCGCGCCCAATCGGCGTGCTTTCTTGTTGACAACAGGCGCGAGCGAGCGGAAACTCGTGCGCATCCATTCATGACTGGTTTTGGAGTTCCCGAGGAGAATTCGCCCTGAATTCCTGGGTGAGTTATCCATCTAGGCTCCAGCGAAAGGAAAGGTCGAACGAATGTTAGGAGACAAGATTGGTGAAGTGAAGGGCAAGAGGCTCGTGAGGCGCGTTCTATCGGTTGATCCCCCGACGGCGGAGGTGTCGTTCGAAGATGCAGGCAAGTTGTTCGGTATTCCCGTTACCGGCATGGGCACCTATACATCGGTAATTCGCCCGGATGGCTCCGTCTACGGCACTGGCCAGGGAATGGAAACTACCGACGACGGCGAAGCTGTGACCTGGACAGGAACGGGACAAGGTCATTTCGGCCCCGGCGGCTCGGTCAGCTACAGGGGCATGCTGTTCATGAGAACGACCTCAAAAAAGCTGGCTCGCCTGAACAACGCCTGCGCTGCCTTCGAATACGAAGTGGATGCCAAAGGGGCCACCGTCTCAAAGATGTGGGAATGGAAATAGGTTCCTCAACTGTGATCGAGATATCGGCTCATTTGCTGTGAAGCGGGTGAGCTGAGTCTTTATGTAAAGGCCCGTCTCGGTCTTCCCGCTGGCGGGAAGGTCATGCGGGTATCCCTTTCCTTATGCCAGCCATCCAATAATTGACTTGACGGCAGTCCGCAGTCAGCGGTTCCAGTGAGTCGCACGTCTAAAAAACTAGAGAGATATAGAGAATTCAAATGATGTCGTGCCGCGTTTTCTTCTTTCTGATTCTGTCCACTGTGGTTCTTGCGTTTGTGCTCGTGGCAGGTACCTTCCGCCCATCAACGGTACCCAAGAACCCGGATGCTCCGCGCATTGTCTCCGGGCCGTAAACTGGGCGCTCGCCGGGACGGAATTATCCGCCACACGCGAAAACAGTCCAGGGTGCCAATAAAAGGGATCACTAAGCCGGTCTTTGACCCTGCCCAAGTCCACCAGCAGGCCCTGCTCGATTTGTCTCAACCCCCTCCGCGCGCGAGAATGATCGAAGAAGAATCAGAGCAGAAGGGAAGGGAAGGGAAGCGGGTTGAAACTGATCTTGTCATCATTGGCTCTCTTCCTTTCCATCCCCGTTATCCTTGCGCAATCCACGCCGCCAGCGGGCGATCTCAGACAATCCGCGCTGGCCTATGAGCAGCAGGGCAAGTTCGCCGAGTCTGAACAAACCTGGCGCACATACCTCAAAACTCATCCCACCGATGCCGAACCTTATGCGCATCTCGGTTTGCTCGAAGCGCGCCAGGAGCACTACAAAGAAGCCGTTCCGCTCTATCGCAAAGCGCTCGGCCTCAAACCCGGAATGCCCGGCCTTCGCCTTAACCTCGCTCTCGCGTTATTCAAGTCCGACGACCTGAAGGGTGCGATCCCCGAACTAAATCTCCTTCTCAAGAGCGCACCATCCCGCTCGCCCGAGGCAATGCGCTGCACCATCCTGCTGGGCATGGCGCACTATGGACTCGGCCAATCTGCTCAGGCTGCCCCTTATCTAAAAATCGCTGCCGATGCCGACCCCAAAAATCTGCCGATTCGCCTCGCCCTCGCCCACAGCCTGCTCTGGTCAAAGCAGTACAGCAAGGTCCTCGACGTGTACAAAGAGATCCTCACCCTCGATCCAGATTCTGCCGAGGCCGACATGCTGGCCGGTGAAGCGCTTGACGAGATGAGCGACGCTTCCGGTGCCATCGAGATGTTCCGTAAGGCTGTTGCAGCCAAGCCCAACGCGCCTGAAGTCCACTTTGGACTTGGTTATCTGCTCTGGTCGCAGAAGCAGTATCCGGAAGCGATCAAGGAGTTCCAGGCAGAGCTGGTTAACGACCCGAATCATGCGCAGTCGATGCTCTACATCGGCGACGCCGAAATCCAGATGAACCAGTTCTCTGACGCCGCTCCTTATCTCGAAAAAGCGGCCAAGCTGGATCCGTCGCTCGGCCTCGCGCACCTCGATCTCGGTATTGTTGCCGTCAATGACGGGCGAAACGACGATGCCCTGCGCGACTTCCTGGCTGCGGAAAAGCTCAATTCCAACGATGTGAACGTGCATTGGCGGCTTGGCCGTCTCTATCGCGCCATGGGAAAGAAAGAGGAAGCCAAGGCCGAGTTGGACAAGGCCAGTTCCATTACCCGGTCAGCCGACCAGGAGCTGTACAAGAAAATCTCAGGTGGTTCAGCCAAGCCGCCGGTCACCCCGGCGCCGCCCGCCAATCCGTGACCGTCGTTCAGTTTCGGTGCGCGTTCTGCCCCGTCACCGCTTTTCCGGCAACCAGTTGTGCGAGCGCCCGCTCCGGGCACAGATGATGCGACTCGAGCCGGTTCAAAGCGTCTTCCGACTCAACCGCGGTCGCGACCGTCAGCAGGCAATCGAGACAACGCGTGTTGAAAGTACCGTTTTCGTTCTGCGTTCGGCTGTACATAGCTGCCGTCCACATGCTCGCCAGGAGCAAGGTTTCTCGATAGTACGCATCGTGCATAACGAAAAAACGTGACCTCTATCACGCACGCGTGTGAGATGCGCACAGGACTCGACAGCCAACACCAATCCGATTCTCTACATCGTTGTGTTCTGATTCCGATTGCGCCGCAGTTGCCAGCAGGGACTTTCACCGCCCTGCGAAAACAATGAAACCGAACAGGGCACATTGCTGGTGCCCAGGTAGTCGACCTCTGTCTTGTTCCCCTTCAGCGGTACCGACAGCGTGCGGTTCACGGTGACACTGTCCTGCGGTGAGCCGCGCAGCTTGTACACTGCCCAGTCACCCAGATAAACCACGACAAATGCCGCTATCAGCACCAGCATGATTCGCCCGACCCACTTCCAAATCAAGATCAAGCCCCCTCTGGATGAACCGCTGCGACACCGCGTATCAGTGAATCGTACGCGATCTTCCCGGCGAAGAGCGAAACCCCTCCAAATCTGATCTTTGATGAGCCGTTTAGAATTCCCCTGTCGCAACATTCCAAGGAATCCAGCCTATGAACGTCACACCACGTGCCTCCGCGCTCATTCTCGTCATCCTGGCTTTCGCAGCCGTACCATCGGCGCAAACACAATCAGCCGCATCGCTGGTTGTCGACACCACGATGGGACAGCTCAAGGGAATCGCACGTCCGGGTGGAGGCGCCGAATTCCTCGGCATTCCCTATGCTCAGCCGCCGGTCGGCGATCTGCGCTGGCACGAGCCATTGCCCACGAAGCCATGGTCCGGCGTGCGCGAGGCAGCTTCGTTCGGCGCTCCCTGTTCGCAGCCTGACCTCGGCGACTGGAACCGGCATGACGCCGAAACCGGCAAGGAAGACTGTCTCTTTCTCAACGTCATCGCGCCCGAGTGGCCCGTAATCAAACCGCTCCCGGTCATGTTCTGGATCCATGGTGGCGCCAATGAAGGAGGTACCGCATCCAGTGCGCTCTACAAAGACGGTACCCTGGTGAAGCACCGTGTCATCCTCGTCACCGTCAACTATCGTCTCGGCATCTTCGGTTTTCTTGCCCACCCCGAGCTCACAGCTGAGTCCGCGCATCATGGATCCGGCAACTACGGCTTGATGGACCAGGTCCTCGCGTTGCGCTGGGTCCGCGACAACATCACGCGATTCGGTGGCGACGTAAACAACATCACGGTCTTCGGCCAGTCCGCCGGCTCCATGGATACCAGCATGCTGATGACATCGCCGCTAGCGAAGGACCTTTTTCAGAAGGCAATTGGGGAAAGCGGAGCGGCATTTACAGCTCCGTTGCTCCCACTGCCCAGCGCCGAACAAGTAGGCGCATCGCTTGCACAACAGCTCGGCGCTCCTGCCGGAAGCGAGCAAATCAAGTTTCTTCGTACTCTCTCGGCTTCCGATCTGCTGACCACTCTGGCCAAGCTTCCCAGTCATCTCCGTGTGGGTCCCGACATCGATGGCTGGGTCCTTCCCGAGTTGCCAGCCTCGGTCTTTGCGTTGGGGCGTGAGGCGCACATCCCGCTTCTCTACGGCACCACCACGCGCGAGTTCGGCAGCAATCAATCTGTCGCCCAGCTCCGCGGAGCTATCACCCTTTCTGCCGGAAAATTTGTATCCAAAACGCTGGCCGCCTACGGGCTCGCCGATGGCGCCCAGGGAACCAACGATCCGAAATACGGCGCCGCTGCCGACCAGTGGTTCGCAGATATAGTCTTCCGCTGTCCCGCAACAACCCAGGGCGCCTGGCATGCAGCGGCTCACAACGCCACATACGAATACGAATTCAACCGCGCCATTCCCGGGCAGGACAACTCTGTCCACTCCGCCGACCTTCCGTATGTCTTCGGATACTTTCCGAAATGGGGCAACATCAGCGGCAAGTTCGGCGACGTAGACATCACGCTCGCCGACCTGATGGAGACCTACTGGACCAACTTCGCCAAGACCGGCAATCCCAACGGAACGGGCCTGCCAAAATGGCCGCAACAGGATGACAACGGCACTTACATTCAGTTCCAGCAGGATGGGTCGGTTCAGACTGCCGCCGGTTTGCGCGCTGCACAATGCAGCATCTATCGCGAATGGCTGACGGCGCGCATTGTCAATAATGAAACGGCGCACTGATTCCAACCGGGGGAGGGAAGCAATTGCGCAGGGTGAAAGCACCGGCATATCCTGCTCCGATCAGAGCATCTGCCAAACGAAAAGGGCCAGCCAATCGGCCAGCCCTCTCATCTTCCAGTTTCGAATCCTACGCGGTATGCGCCACCGAGGCCGCTCGCGGAGAAACGCCGCTCAGCTCCGCCGCACGTGCTTCTGCATAGGCTGCCGCACCCAATAGCGCCGCCCGGCTCTCGAGAATCACCCGCACCGGCATATGGATCAGCAACTGACTCAGGCGACCCTTGTCCTGGAATGCCTTGAGGAACGTACCGTCCTTCATTTTTTCCAGGATCTTCGGTGCGATGCCGCCGCCCACATAGAGTCCGCCTACCGAAAGCACCTTCAACGCCAGGTTGCCGGCCTCGGCACCATAAATCGAAACCATCATGTCGAGAGCCTTCTCGCAGATCTCGCTCTTGACCGAAAGCGCCATCTCCGTGATCACGCTGTTGGGGTCGTGTGCTTCGGCTATTTTTTCGCTCAGCCAGGCAGGTTCTTCCATGCCCTGCCCATTGCGGAGGAACTCGTAGATGTTCGTTAGCCCCATGCCGCTGACCACGCGCTCATAGCTGATGCGGCCGTTGTACTTCCGCTGCAGGAATCGCAGCAACTCAATCTGTTCCTCGTTGCGCGGGCCGAAGTCGGTGTGCCCGCCTTCGGAAGGGTAGGGAACGTGAATGCGCCCGTTCCATGCCAGGATGCCTTCTCCAAGCCCGGTCCCGGCCGCGATCAACCCGCGGTTGCCGATCTGGCTCGGATCGCCTTCACTCAACGTGTAGATCTGGTCCGATGACAGCTCGGCCACGCCGTAGCCGTTGGCTTCGAGGTCGTTGATCAGGAACACATGGTCGATTCCGAGATGCAACGACAACTCCCGGCTGTCGATTGTCCATGGCAGATTGGTAAGGCGCAGGCGCCCGTCGCGAACCGGTCCCGGTACGCCAAAACAGGCTGCACTTACCTTGTCGATGCCCAGGAACTCCCTGACAATCTCTTCCAGCCCTGCATATTCCTTCGCCGGAAACTGCTTGTCCCGTGTATGGTTTAGCTTCCCTTCTGTAAAGTCATACAACGCCAGGTGGACCTTCGTTCCGCCCACATCTCCAGCCAGAATCATCTTTCCCTCTCAAAAAAACCACGGCCCTGCCCGTCAGTGGCGGGCAACAGCGCAGCAGCGTCCTTATCCAGGATCAGAGTGAGTATACCGCTTGCGGGCCATATCAGTTGGCTGGGCAGACGCTCGGGATCGCGCGGCCCGGTGAAGACCTCTTTCACCAATTCCGCCTTGTTTTTGCCGCCGATTAAAAAGAAAACCGAGCTGCCATGGTTGATCACCGGCCAGGTGAGCGTGATGCGCCAGGTGTCCTTCTGCGGAACCTGGTTGGCGGTTACCAACCGGCCCATCTCGTGAATTGCCTCGGTGTGCGGAAAGAGCGAAGCGGTGTGTCCATCGTCGCCCATTCCCAGGCCGATCAGGTCAAAGCGCGGTGTTTCCGCGCCCTCAAGCCGGAAGGTGTTTCTCAACATTGACTCGTAGCGCGCTGCAGCAACCTGTGGCTCCAGTTCGCCCTCCATCCGATGCACTTGTTCCGGCTTCAGCGGGACATGATCGAGCATGGCCTCGCGGGTCATGCGATAGTTGCTGTCCGGATCATCCGGAGGAACGGTCCGCTCGTCGACCCAATACAGTTCGAGCTTGTCCCACGGCATGCGTTTGAGCCAGGGTTGGGAAGGATCGGCGAGCAACTGAAAGGCTGCCTTTGGGGTCGAGCCGCCGCTGACCGCGATTCGCGCCCGGCCGCGTTTTGCCACTGCCTGGTCCGCCACTTCGACGAAATGCTGCGCAGTTCGCCGTGCCAGCGCCGTGCTGTCCGGCTCAACGATGTATTCAATCCTCAATTCCGAGGGCATTGGTGTGACCTCCAATCTCTACCTTACAGTTGCATTTTCACGATGTGCTGCATGCATTTGACAACAAGGGAACGTCTTCAAAGATGCAGGACAAGACTCCAAAGAGGCGCTCAGATTTCGTCAATTTTTAGAAAATTGCGGCCACCCAGCGGTCGTCCAGGGAAACGCGTTCCAATGGCGCCATCCTACACGGCATGCACCGGCGCCAGAGGCACCGACAGCACGATCTGTGCCCCTCCGCCCTCGCGATTGGTCGCGGTAATCGTACCTCCATGGGCACGAACTACCGCGTCCACGAACGCCAACCCCAGCCCATGCCCGTTGGACTCTTTGCCCTTTACCCGCCGCTCAAACAGGTGCTGGCTTACCTCAGGCGTAATTCCTGGCCCATCATCCTCGACCGAAAGGAGTGCCAGGCTGTCGGCTGCTTCCAGTTTTATGGTCACCGTGCACGACGCCGGCAGGTGCTTCAATTCGTTATCAAACAGGTTGGCAATCATCCGGTGCACCAGAGCAGCGTCCGCGTCAATGGTTACCGGTCCCTTGCTGCGCAGCCTGATTTGCAATCCCTTCTCGGCCATCGACGGCTCATACAGATCGATCATGATTCGCAACAACTCATCGAGATCGATTTCGCTCCGCGAAAGCCGCAACGCATCCGCGCGGGCCTCCGCCACATCCAGCGAAGCGTTCAGAAATTCCGTCAGCCTGTCCAGCTCATCAATGGCCGAAACGATGGGTTCGGCCTGCTCTCCGTGAGTTGCTGTTGAAAGCGACATCTCCAGCTTGCCGCGAATCGCCGTAAGCGGGCTGCGCAGATCATGGGCCAGCGAGTCGGTAATCGTATGCAACTGGTGCATGGAGTTCTCGATGCGGTCGAGCATCCTGTTCAGGGTGCGTGCAAGTTGCCCTACCTCGTCATTTCGTTCGCTTTCCGGTACGCGCTTATGCAGGTCCGAGTGGCCAATGCGCGATGCGGCTTCGGTAATCCGCCGCACATGGCTCAACATTCTGCGCGTGATGTAAAAGACAATCGCAAATCCCAGCATCACCAGCAGCAGCCACCACGAAATGAACTTCAGGCGCAGATTGTCGAGTACTCGCAGCTCGTCGCGTTCTGAAAGGCCCAGGTATACGCGGCTTCCGTCGTCGATGCGCAATGTGGCCACGCGGAAGGGAATGGCGGCGCCGATTACGTTCACATCGGTCGGTCGATCCTGCGCAAACTTTGCGTTCTGGATTGCCGCTACGTAGGGTTCGCTGCTGCCCGGACCGGCCCAAAGCTCCATGGCTCCATTCGAGCCCATCTGCAGGAAGAAAACCGAGTCGTTGGCGGCGCTCTCGCCACGAATGCGGTTGGGGACCTCCTTGCTGGCAAGCTCGGCCACTTCGCCGACAACGCGTCCGTACAGCGCGTCCTTCGGAGTGTGCTCGGCCACATCGCCCAGCACTTCCACTTCGCCGGAAAGCCATGCATCGCTGCGCCGCTGGATATCGAGGGCCACGAAACGGTGCAGGAACACAAGGATCAGCACGGTGCCGCATGCGTAGGCCAGCGTGCCCCACAGCGAAATGCGCCACGCGGCGCTGTGCATCTTGGTCCTATCTGTCCTTGAGGACATAGCCCACTCCGCGCAGCGTCCGTATCAACGGCTGCCCCTTGGCATCCACTTTTCCGCGCAACCGGTAGATGTGCACGTCCACGACATTCGTGTCCGGTTGGATGCGCATTCCCCATACCTTGTCCAGGATCATTGACCGCGTCACCACCCTGCCGGCATTGCGGCAGAGGTATTCGAGCAGCACAAACTCCTGCGGAGTCAACTGCAGCACCTCGCCGGACCGCGTTGCTTCGCGTCGCAATAAATCCAGTTCCAGATCCATCACCCGCAGCCGTGTCGACTCGCTGCCCGCCGGACTGTTGCGCTTCAGCAGATTCCGCAACCGTGCCAGCAATTCAGCCAATGCAAAGGGCTTGGTCAGGTAGTCGTCGCCACCCTGCTCCAGTCCGCGCACCCGGTCGTCGACCGATCGCCGCGCCGACAGGATCAGCACTGGCGCCTTCACGCCAATTTGGCGCAAGCGCAGAATCAGGCTGATTCCGTCGCAATCGGGCAGGCCCAGATCTACCAGCAGGATGTCGTATACGTTCTCAGTCGCCAGCGCCTCGGCCGATTTGCCGTTCGGCGCCGCGTCCACGTGGTAGCCCGCCTCTTCCAGGGAGCGCCGCAAAAACGATTGAATATCGTGCTCGTCTTCAACTAACAGAAGCCGCATGCCAGAAATATAGTTCAAGAGGGTTGGACGCTGCTGTGTCGAGAATTTGAGCAAGGTCGTAGCAGGTTGGTTACTGTAAGCGCACTATATGAACGATTCGTCATGTGGACTTAGATTGGTTGTCATCTCTCTCCAATATGTTTGATAGGAAAGGCCCCTTCGCTCGCCTGTCTCCCGTTTCACAGGAAGAAATGAACGAAACTTCATGCATTTCAGTGCCAGGGGTCTACACCAAATGAGAAGCCGCCGCGTCTCATCCAAATACACGGCGGCTCGTGTTCTGGGTACCCATCAGGTGTCTTCGCGCGCTGCGATTGCAAGTAAAGATCACAGACCGAAGAGGAATTGATTGCCAAGGGAACCTCAATTTGACAAATCGAGCGCGGCTGAACTGAGTAACTCATTTCGCGGATTCTTGCCGCTGCCTTCTCCGCTTGATCCAGGCTTCGAACAGGCACTCCGGCACGTGTTGCGGAATCCGGGCAGCATGATTCGGCCGCGTATGGTGATGCGCGTTGCCGCGGCGTACGATCTGGATCGGGGCGCCGCTCACAACGTTGCGATTGCGCTGGAATATTTTCACACCGCATCGCTGATCTTTGACGACCTGCCGTGCATGGATAACGCAGTTGAACGCCGCGGAGCCCCATGCGTTCACATCAGGTTTGGCGAAGCCAACGCTGTCCTCTCCGCGCTTGCACTGATCAATCGCGCCTACGCATTGGTGTGGCGTGCCGTGGCGGCCACTCCCCCGCACGGCAGGCACGACGTGACCACCTACATCGAAAAACGCCTTGGCGTCGATGGCCTGCTCAACGGCCAGAGCCTCGACTTGCACTACTCGGCGCTTCCCCATACCCTCGAAACCACCGAGCGCATTGCTCGCGGCAAAACGGTTTCGCTCATTCGTCTCACCCTCGTCTTACCGGCCATGCTGGGCGGAGCACCGCCGCGCGAGATCCAACTCCTCGAGCGCATCGCCGTTTGCTGGGGATTTGGTTACCAAATCATCGACGACCTCAAGGACGTTTTGCAAAGCCCCTCCGAGACCGGCAAGACCGCCGCACGCGACGAATTGCTTGATCGGCCGAACATTGCTTCGGCCATAGGCATCTGCGGAGCCGTCCAGCGCCTCGAACGTCTCATGGGTATAGGCGACCGCACGCTGCGACGCCTGCTCGTTCGGCGTCCGGCGCTGTCGTTCCTCTCCAAGCTCCGCGGCGACCTCGAAAGCGAACTCCGCGAAGTGACCGAAAGCGCTCTCCGGGGAGCCCACAGACACGACTTAGTCTGTGGAGTGGCAGAACCTGGGGGTTTCCACGGACAGGTCCTGGTCCGTGGGTTGGTAGAGGAGGCTGCGACCAGGGGACAGGGATGATCTTTTTGAAACTGATCCTCACTAATTTGCGCCGGCACCGCATCCGCTCGCTCATAAGCATCGCCGGAATCGCCTTCAGCGTGGCTGCCATGCTCACCGTGGTCACCATTCTGCAAGGCGCCATCGGCATGTTCTCGAACATCCTCTCCAGCGACAGCGAAATTATCGTTTTCGAGCGCAACGTCTCGGATCTCTTCTTCAGCAATGTCCCCGCTTCTGTTGCCGGCAACATCGCCGGCTGGCCGACCGTCGACCATGCCGACCCGGTGTTATTTGGAATTGTCTCCAGCGCCGATCACCCCATCATCACCTGTTTTGGCGTAACACCGCAGGACGCGCGCATTCGCAAAGCCACGTGGCTGGCCGGCAATCGAATCGACTTTGGAAAGGGCAATGACGATGTCGTCCTCGGCTCGCGCGCGGCAGATTTCCTGAATGCCACAGTAGGCAGCCGCGTTCCTATCGGCCACGGTACATTTCACGTCGTTGGAATCCTGCGGACCGCCAACGGCTTCGAAGATGGCGGCGTGTTTATGCCCATTGCTGCGGCGCAGAGCTTCTTTCACAAAGATGGAAGCTCCGTTGTCACCGTCAAACTCCGCAACAAGGACGATGCCGCGGCATTCAAGGCGCAGATCCGCCAGAACTACCCGAGCCTGATCGCTCTCGAGAACTCTGAGTTCTCGCATTCCTACTCCCAGTTCAAAATTCTCAAAGCGACGGCTTGGGCCGTGGGCGGATGTGGCCTCATCCTCGGCGGACTGGGTGTAGCCAACACCATGATCATGTCGGTATTCACGCGTATCCGCGAGATCGCCATTCTCCGCGTAAACGGCTTCTCGAGGACGCAGATCGCCGGTATGATCTTCGGCGAATCTTCCTGCGTTGCCGCGGCCGGCGCGGTCCTCGGCCTTACTGTAGGCATCCTTGCGCTCGTTATGCTGAAGCACGTTCCTGCATTGGACGGCTACGTGGATGCATCGATGAGGCCGCTGCTCATGCTTACCGTCGTCGTGCTTGCCCTCATTACCGGGATTGCCGGCGCGCTCTACCCGGCCGCCTACGCGATGCGCATCCGTGCAGTGGAGGCGCTGCGTTTCGAATGAGTGGTCTCATCACACATTCCGTCCGCACTGGGCAGATCGTCCTCCGCGCCGAAAACGTGTGGAAGAGCTACGACGACGGTGCCATTACGGTTCTTCGCGGTGTCGATCTCGAAGCGGGACAAGGCGAGACCATTGCGCTGTGCGGGCCCTCCGGCTGTGGCAAGAGCACGCTCCTGCACCTCTTCGCCGGACTCGACGAACCCGACAGCGGACGCATCGTCATCAACAGCGTCGAAGTCAATCGGCATCGCGATCTGGTCAAACTACTGCGTCACGAGATTGGTTTCATCTTCCAGATGCACAATCTCATTCCCGATCTCACGTTGGCGGAAAACTGTCTCATTCCTACCGTGGCGGCCGGAATCGATCGCGTTCTCGCCATGATGCGCCTGCATCAGCTTGCCGAGCGAACCGGCCTTGTGCATCGCTTGAATCACAAGATTCAGAAGCTCTCCGGCGGCGAACGCCAACGGACCGCGATCTGCCGCGCATTGATGAATCGCCCCAAAATCCTGCTTGCCGACGAACCGACCGGCTCGCTCGATGAGCACAACAGTGAGTCCGTCTTTCAGCTTTTGCTGGATCTGGCGGCGAACGAGGGCGTCACATTGTTGATGGCCACGCACGACCGCGCCCTGGCTTACCGTTGCGATCGCTTCATTGAAATGCATGACGGGAGGATCTATGAGCCCCGTCCCGTCTAGCGTTCTCGAAGCGCCAGCACACGCCGATCGCGAAGAATATCTCGCGTGGGATTTGCGCTCCGAGGGCGAGAATCACACTCTCGCGCACATTCCATCTACACGGCCAATCGCCACTGCGGCCTGGCATGCATTCCTATGGCTCGTCGTCGGCAACGCCATCGGCGTGATGCTCGCGTTGCTGTTGTTGATTCCGTCCCTCAACATCTTTCTCGGGGAGTGGACTTACGGCCGCTGGATGATGGTGCACGTCAATATTCTTCTTTACGGATGGTGCGGCCTGCCCATGATCGGATGGCTTTTTCGCATCTATGGCGCTGATCGCGGCCCCCTCGCCGTTTGGTGCCGTCCTGTCTTGTGGGTGTGGGCCACCGCACTCTTCATTGGCTCGTTCACATGGCTCGCCGGCCACTCCAGTGGCAAGGTATTCCTCGACTGGTCCGGTTATGCGCGCATCGCCTTTCCCGCAGCGATGCTCGCACTCTGGCTGCTGCTCGCGGTTTCGCTCGTGCTCGGGTGGAAATCAGCACGCAACCAGCATTGGTCAGCACGGGCAATCAAGATCGTCTCGCTTGCGATCCTCTTTGCAGTGCCGTTCGCCATCTATGTTGCCTCGAGCCCGGGAATCTATCCGGCAATCAATCCGGCCACTGGAGGCCCTACCGGCGAGAGCCAGCTTGAATCTTCGCTCGGCGTCGTCGCCATTCTTCTTCTTGTGCCGTTCGGCCTCGCGCGCCGCCGGCCCGGTCGTGGATGGCCACTTGCCACCGCGGCCGTCGTCTTCGCCTTAGAGTCGCTTCTCTGTTTCTCGATGAGTCGTGGTGACGTCAGCCACCATATCCCCTCGCAGTACCTGAGTCTCGGCAGTCTGCTTGCATGGATTCCCATCGTGCCCGCATATTATGCAACCTTTCAGTGGCATGAAAATACTCGCTCCTGGCGCAAGGCGCTCTTATGGTGGTGGGGATTCCTGGTCGTCTCCGGCTGGATCATGTTTCTACCCGGCGTGCTCGATCGCTTCAAATTCACCGATGGTCTGGTTGGCCACTCGCTGCTGGCCGTTGCCGGCTTTCTCACCGCAATGCTGGCCCTTGTGCTGGTGCAATTACTCGGCGACCAGGGCTGGATCCTCACCCGGCGCTGGTCATTCCACATGTGGAACTGGAGCGTCCTCGCATACGTCGTTCTCATGTTCATAGCCGGTTGGATCGAAGGGGACAACCCAGCCTTTACCAGTGCTCCCGGTCCATTGCGCAACACCCTTTACAGCCTTCGCCTGGTTACCGGCATCTTTATGCTTGTCTCCTCAGCCGAATGGTTCGCAGCCGCTTCGGCACTGCTTCCTAAGCACGGCAACGTTTTGTCTCGACATCGTGATGAGGTGATCGTATGAAAGACCTCCTGCTGCTCACTTACCAACTCGTCGCCGGCCTTTCCGATACCTCAACCGGCGTGCTCCTGATTGTAGCCCCGCTCTTCACCCTCAGAATGATGGGCCTCGCTGTTCCGCACGACGCAACCCCGTTCCTGTCCTTCATCGGAGCGTTTGTGCTCGCGGTTGGCCTCGCGTATCTCTATGGCGCCCTCCTGGTCCGCCGCACCAGTGGTGTTCCACGGCTAGAGGCCGTCTGGCTTCTGACGGCGATGACCCGCAGCTCGGTTGCCATTTTTGTTGTGGCCGCCGTGCTCAACGGTTCGCTTGCGCCGGGGTGGCTCACCATCGCGATCTTCGATGCCATTTGCGTTCTAATTCAGGCGCGCGGACTGCGCCGAGGCTGGTTGAATGTTGCTCGCTAGATTGCGCAAATCGGGAGCGCAGGGGACGGCTCTTGTTGCCATCACCTACGTGTATTTCCTGATTTTCGCGCAGTTCGCATTTCTGCACCGGCTTGATGCGCTGGGCATTACCGGCGATCACCTTAAATCCGTCATGGCCGCCATGGCCATCGGCGGCATTCTGCTCAGTCTTCTTTCTCCGCGCGTTCGGAGGCTGCCGGCTCCTGAACGACGCCTGCAGCTTGCCTTCGGCATCGCGGGCCTCGCAACGTTGCTTACCGTACTCTCACTCAACCCGACAACTGCGCTGCTTGTGTCTCTCCTGATTGGAGCGGGCCTCGGCCTGCTTACCGTCACTCTCGTTACCCACCTTCGTCGATGGACTGGCGAACAACACGCGCTCATGAAGGTTGGGCTCGGAACCGGCATCGGCTACCTGCTCTGCAATGTGCCGTCGTTCTTTACCTCGACATCGCAGATCCAGGCGGTCACCGTCGCGGCACTTTGCCTGGTCGGAGTGTTTCTCGCGGGCATGACTACGAACGATGATCCGCCTTATGAAAAGTCTTCCGGCCAATCCGCGGCGATTCCGTTCGCGTTGATTGTCGCAGCTTTCGCCGCACTCATCTGGCTCGACTCGGCGGCCTTCTACATCATCCAGAACACCAAGGCCCTGAAAGCCGGAACATGGCAGGGAACAGCCCATCTCTGGGCCAACGGTCTCATCCACCTCGGAGCCGCGCTCTTCAGCGCATGGATTCTCGGCCGGCGCGGTCTTCTCCCGGTTCTCGCAGCAGCTGCTGGAGCCTTGGCATTTGCCTGTCTCCTTCTCCTCGATCCGTCGCATGCACTTACAGCGTCGGTCTTCTACCCAATTGGGGTCTCATTCTATTCGGTAGCGTTGGTCGCTTATCCGTCACTGCTTTCGCCGGCATCTACGACGGACCAACGCGCACGGCAGGCGGGCTGGATTTATGCCATTGCCGGCTGGATCGGGTCTGCGCTCGGCATAGGTATGGGCCAGAATCTCGGCCACGTTCCTCCCGCATTTGTGGCGATTGCGGTCATCGTTGTTCTGATGCCGATCCTTATCGAGGTCTTCCGTCATCGGCCGCGCGAACTCGCCGTAACAGGGCTCCTTCTATTTGTTGCGTTGATCGTCTATCGCTTTCAACCGTCCGCGCCGGTTGCGGCCTCCCCTTCCGCAGTCGAACGCGGCCGCCTCGTTTACATCTCCGAAGGCTGCATCCATTGCCATTCGCAGTTCGTGCGCCCCAACACGGCCGACGTGCTGATGTGGGGGCCGGTCGAAGACCTCAATCAAATTCACCAGCAGCACCCGCCGCTGATCGGCAATCGCCGCCAGGGGCCCGATCTCGCCCAGGTGGGTGCGCGCCGTTCTGCGTTATGGCTCAAGATGCATCTTTACGATCCCCATGAAGTCAGCGGAGGCTCTGTCATGCCCTCCTACTCATTTTTGTTTCGCGATGGAAGAGGCAATGATCTGGTTGCGTATCTCGCTAGCCTTCGTGGAAAGGGCTCCGAAACACGCGTAGCCCGGGAACAACAGTGGCACCTGCCCACCGACGCTCTTGCCGCAGCGAATCCAGACGATGGGCCCTCGCTTTATAACCGTTACTGCTCCACCTGCCACAACGCCAACGGCCGCACCCGCCTGCGGTGGGAATCGGACTTCATAGAGTCGCCGGCCATTCTTTCTGCGGGAGCGTTGCAGTCCGGCATCGGAGAAGCTGCAGAATCAGCTCGCGCCGGCCATCTGGCGGAGATCATCAAGTTTGGCATCCCCAATTCCGATATGGCCGGACACGAATATTTGTCCGATCGCGATATCGCTTCGATAAGCAAGTGGCTCGCGCAAAGCTCCGCGCGCCCGGCACAAAAACAATAAACGCTCAGGAGAAAACCAATGAAAGACCTTGTGTGCTCAGCCGTTATCGCAGCTTCGCTGCCCTTTGCTCCCGTTGCCCTGGCCCAGCACCAAACCTTTACGGTTGATCCCAGTGCCAGCCAGGTCGCCTTTGCCCTCGGCGGAAACAGCCATCACGTTAACGGGACCTTTCATGTGCAGAGCGGCGCCGTCGACTTCGATCGCACGGCTCACACCATCTCGGGCTCAATCGTGGTTGCGGCAGGCAGCGGCGATAGCGGCGAAGCCAGTCGCGACAAGAAGATGCACAACGAGGTTCTCGACGTGGCGCACTATTCCGAGATCACATTTGTTGCGCAGAAATTCGACGGCCCGATCGCCCTAACCGGCGACTCCACCATCCAGGTCTCCGGCACTTTCACGCTGCATGGCACGCCCCACGACCTCACCGTTCCAATGCAGGTCCACATCGACAGCGGCGCGCTCACCGCTAAAACGCACTTCGCCGTTCCCTATGTGAAATGGGGATTGAAAGACCCGAGCGTCTTCATTCTGAAAGTTGCCAAGGAAGTGGACATCGATCTGACGCTGGTCGGAAAGGTCACCCCGGCCAGTTAACGGGGTGACCGTCGATCGGGTAACGACCCGATAGCTGATCACTGACAACTGAAAGCCGTTCCCCTCACTTGCCCAGGTAGACCCGATACTGCAATTCGATCACTCCGGCTGAGCGCGCCAGCCTCAGCTTGGCCACGTTGTACTGGTGCAGACTCTCGACATAATTGTTCTGCGCCGAAGCCAGGGAAGCCTGCGCCGTCACCAGTGGAAGGGTGTCGTCGACGCCGGAATTCACGCGATCGGTTTCATCGCTCAGAGCCTGCGTCGCCAGGTCGACATTTGATCTCGCCACATCCACCAGTTCCTTTGCGGCCGCGACATCGAGCAGAGCTGACCTGACCTGCTGATCGATCTTCGCCCGCAAATCCTCAAGTTGTGCGTTGATCGACGCTAGTTGCGCTGCCGCTGCGTCAGACGATCCTCGAATATCCGCTTCGCGGAAAATCGGAATGTTCAGGGTTCCGATTGCGGAAAAAACTCCGTGGCTGGAACTGCCGTTCACTTTGTCCACGCCATAGAATCCGCTGAAACTCAGGCTCGGCAGTCGTTGCGCCTTATACGCCGAATGAAGGGCACGTATCTCAATCAGCTGGTTCTGTAGATTCTGGTAGTCCTGGCGGCTTTTGTACGCGATGGCCCGCACCTCGGCAGGCGTCTGGTCGGCAAGGTCGCTGTACGGAGCAGGGTCAATCAACACAATCTTCTGGCCGGAATCGATGCCGATCTCCCGCTTGAGCAGGATCAGGTCTTTCTCCTGCGCATTCTGCGCCGCAATCAGAGCCTGCTGCTGCGATTGCAGCTGCACACGCGCGCGTAACTCATCCAGGTTGGCCGCGGTTCCGGCTTCATGCGCCTCGTGTTCGTGATCATATTGGAGCTGGTCCGCTTTCATCAGCGCCGTCGCGTTATCCACTTCGCTGGCGTCAGCGATTGCCCGCAAATATGCCGTCGATACCTGCTGCACCACCTCGCCGCGTGCCGACATTTTCTGGAAATATGCCGAACGTGCAGCTGCACCTGCGGCCTTCCATCCCGCAATCACCACGCCGGAAAACAAGTTCTGCTTATAGGAGAGTTGCCCCTGTGTCACATCTGCCCGTGTGATCAGCGACAATCCGGTCGGAAGTCCCCCTGGAAACAATCCGGCAAACTGCTTGAGTACTCCGGGCCCGAATCCCTGCGCCGCAAGATTGTATTGATGCACTCCTGTGCCGCCGCTCATGTTGATGGTCGGCAAAAACTCCTGCAGCGCGATGTTCTTTTCGCCCTGGAAGAGCTTCTCCCCGCTTTCGGCTTCCTTCAGCCCGAGATTGTTCTCGAGGCCCCTGTGCACCGCATCATCCAGCGAGAGTTTCAGTGGCTCATCGCTGATCGTATGCACCGTGACGCTGCCGTAAAACGGATTCGTTGTTGAAGTTGGATTGGGTGCCTGTACCTGCGCGTGCACCATCACGCCGCTGAGGGCCAGGGCCGCAAAACACACGGCCGCCC
The DNA here is from genome assembly GCA_036495975.1 of Occallatibacter sp. GTDB lineage: Bacteria > Acidobacteriota > Terriglobia > Terriglobales > Acidobacteriaceae > Telmatobacter. The sequence goes on from DASXLY010000175.1 coordinate 147,036, forward strand.
TCGCCCGGCCAGCGCCAAAATGTACGATCTCTTTCACAACCATCATTTTCTCAGATGTTTGAGCCGCGCTAAGGATTCCCAATCACCTAGGAAAATACCGGAATCCGGTGCAAAAATTCTGCAAAATTCGCCGGATTCCAGTAAAAGCCGGTCCGGCAAGGCGCGCCCTCAGCGAATCCGAGGGGTTCCGCGTCTGGAGACCTGAGTGGGACACGGTCGGTTTCGACCCTAAATCTGCTGTCGTGCCCACCTCCCCCGCCGGAACAGGATGACGCTCGCTGCCGCGATCGAACATTCGGCGATCACGACCGACAGAAAGGCGCCGTTGGCTCCAAGACGCAGTCCCACCGCCAGCCACCACGCCAGCGGAAGCTCCAGCACCCAGAAGCCAAAGAAGTTCACAATCGTTGGCGTCAAGGTGTCACCAGCCCCGTTGAACGCCTGCAGCATCACCATCACGTAGGCATAGCCGACGTTGCCGCAAGCAAAGGTACGCAATGCAGTAGCGGCGATCGGTACTACCGCATCATCATGAACAAACAGGCGCACCACCGGAGTCGCAAACACCACAAAGAAAATCCCCAGCACGCCGAGGAAGATCACGTTGTATGTGCTGGTGCGCCACACCGCTTGCGCTGCACGGTCCGGTCTTTTCGCTCCCAGGTTCTGTCCCACCAACGTTGCCGCCGCGTTGCTCAGTCCCCATGCGGGCAGAATGAAGAACACCACGATGCGAATTGCGATCGTGTATCCCGCTACCGCCGTCGCACCAAAGATCGAAACGATTCGCACCAGCACTATCCAGCTCGTATTCGCGATCGCAAACTGCAGAATGCCGGTCATGGAAACCCGCAGCAGCCTGGCCATCACGCGCACGTTGATGCGCAGTTGCCGCACCAGGATATGAATACGCTCCGTTCCTCGCAGCAACCGATAGAACTGATACAGCACACCGACGGAGCGCCCTGTCAGGGTCGCCACGGCCGCGCCCGTCACACCCATTCGCGGAAACGGACCGAGACCGAAGATCAGGCATGGATCGAGCACCAGGTTGATGATGTTCGAGACCCACAGCAATCGCATCGCAATCGCTGCATCGCCCGCTCCGCGGAAGATAGCGTTGTTCAGAAACAGCATGAGGATCGCGCCGCATCCGCCCAGCGCAACCCGCGCGTAACCGGAACCGATCGCCACGATCTCCGGCGAAGCACCCATCGCGCGCAGCAAGTCCGGCGCATAAATCCCCGTCGGAATCCCGATCCCCAGCGAAATCAGCAGGCCAAGCACGATCGCCTGCACGCCGGCAATCGCCGCATCCTCGGGATCTTTTTCGCCGATGCGCCGCGCCACCATCGCTGTCGTCGACATTGAGACGCCCAGGCCGATCGCGAACACCAGCGCCAGCATCGACTCCGTGATGCCAACCGTTGCCACCGCATTTGCGCCAAGCCGCCCTACCCAGAACACATCGGTGACGGCGAACAGCGACTCCAGCACCATCTCCAGCACCATGGGGATGGCCAGGAGCAAAATGGCGCGATTCAGATTTCCAGTTGTGTAGTCCTGGTGCGAGCCTTTCAACGCCTCGCGCACCGAAGACCAGAAACTTCGTTCCCCCGGCTCTGCCGGAGGTGGCATCAACCATTCAAGAACTGACATTGCAATTGCTCCACGTTGATGTGCGCAGACAAAGGGCACACCAATAGCAAAAAGGGGCACGCTGCGGCGATCAGACTTTGCTTTGCAGTATTACCCCAGGTCTGGGAATGACCTCGGGGACGAGAGAAGGGAAAAACCCGAGGCAATGTTCAGCGCGAAGGTCGAATGGCGACAAGCTGGAACATTGTTCTCCTCCATAGTCGGAGACACCGGCGGGTCTTAAAACTATAACCCGATTTCAACTTGAATTTCCAGCAAAAACCCAACTGGCAGGTCGAAATCACAATGAAAAATGCAGATAGGGTGGCGCCAAAAAATCCTGCTGCCGCCTCTAAGCCCGGTGAATTACATTGAGTTCCATGACAGCCATCGCTTCCCCCTCAATCCATAACCTGATCGGCGGCAAATGGTTGACTTCGACTGGCCCCGCCGGCATTGAGCTTGCAAACCCGGCCACCGGCGAGTCGTTGGGTCAGTCTCCCGCCGGTTCCGCAGCGGAGGTCGATGCGGCCGTGCAATCGGCGCAGACCGCCTTCCTCTCCTGGCGCAATGTGCCCGCCGCTGATCGCGTGCAATATCTCTTCAGGCTCAAGGTGCTGCTTGAAGAACAACTCGAAGAATTGGCCCGCCTGATCACGATCGAAAACGGCAAAACGCTCGCCGAATCGAAGGGTGAGCTTCGCCGCGGCATCGAAAACGTCGAGGTCGCCTGCGGCATTCCTGTGCTGATGCAGGGCTACTCCCTCGAAGACGTTGCGCCTGGTATCGACGAGATCATGGTTCGTCAACCGCTTGGCGTATGCGCGGTGATCACACCCTTCAACTTTCCCCTGATGATTCCCTTGTGGTTCATTCCTTATGCCATCGCCACGGGGAACACGGTGGTGTTGAAGCCCAGCGATCGCGTTCCGTTTTCTGCGGCACGCCTGCTCGAGTTGATGCAGGAAACCGGACTTCCGGATGGAGTAATAAATCTCGTGAATGGCGGCAAACCTGCAGTGGATGCGTTACTCGATCATCCGTTGGTGCGCGCCGTGAGCTTTGTGGGATCGACGCCCATAGCGAAATACGTGTATGCACGCGGCTCGGCGAGCGGGAAGCGCGTGCAGTGCCAGGGTGGCGCGAAGAACCACGTGGTGGTTCTGCCCGATGCGGACCGGGAGACCACAACAAAGATCATCGCCGATTCGGCCTTCGGTTGCGCCGGACAACGCTGCCTTGCTGTCAGCGTCACGGTGACGGTTGGCGACGCGAAAAACTGGTTCGGCGAAGCGATTTCAGAGACGGCCGCATCGCTAAAGGTGGGCAACGGCCTCGATCCCGCAACACAGATGGGTCCCGTAATCACGCCAGCCAGCCGCGAACGCGTTCTCTCCCTGATTGGTCAGGGTGCGGACCAGGGCGCCCGCCCAATCGTCGATGGACGCGGCAATCGCGGGAACGGCTCGGCTGGATCGTTCGTCGGTCCGACGGTGCTCGATGGCCTCCCGGCGGCAAGCCCTCTGATGGAAACTGAAATCTTCGGGCCGGTGCTGTCGGTGGTACACGCAGACACGGTTGAGGATGCGATTGCCATGATCGAGCGCTCCGCCTACGGCAATGCAAGTTCCATCTTCACCACGTCAGGCGCCTCGGCGCGCAAGTTCCGCAATGTCGTCTCGACTGGGAACGTGGGCATCAATATCGGCGTTCCAGCGCCCATGGCCTACTTTCCGTTTTCCGGCTGGAAGGGCAGCTTCTTTGGCGTGATGCATGCGCAGGGAAGGGATGCCATCGAGTTCTTCACCGACAAGAAAGTGATCGTAGAGCGCTGGCCGCGAGAGTGGTCGCGAAAATTCTGAACGGTGCAATGGGTGGCGACCTATGCTGATTCGGCGGTCTTCTCAATCTGCTTCATCCTTTCCGTGAGCAATTCCTGTTCCCGCAGATTTTTGGTCATTGCGATTGCGCGTCGGATTTCGTCACGCGCCTCAGGGAACCTCGCCATCTTCATAAGGAAGTCTCCCCGAACACTGGGCAGCAGATGGTTGCCAGCCAGGGAGCAGTCACCGGAGAGGGTGGCAATTGCATCGAGTGCGTTGAGTCCAGCGGCCGGACCTTGCGCCATACCAAGAGCGACTGCCCGGTTCAGGGCCACGATGGGGGACAGGCTGACTTGCATCAGAGCGTCGTAAAGAAGAACGATTTGCTCCCAGTCGGTCTCTTTGGCCGTGCGGGCTCGCATGTGACAGGCAGCAATCGCCGCCTGCAGGGCATAGTTGCCGGCACCACCGCCCAGCTTTTGCGCGTGTTTGAGCGCAGACATTCCTCGCTGAATCTGCGCTTGATCCCACAATGAGCGGTTCTGGTCCGGCAATAAAACTGCCTCGCCTTTTGGTCCCCGACGCGCCGCAGTGCGTGATGCGTGCAGTTCCATCAATGCCATAAGGCCATGGACTTCAGATTCGCCGGGAAGAAGTTGCGCTAGCATGCGTCCGAGCCGCAGCGCCTCGTCGCAGAGTGCAGCCCGCATCCATTCCTCTCCCGATGTTGCGGTATAACCCTCGTTGAAGATCAGGTAGACCACTGAAAGTACGGACTGGACCCTACTGCGCAACTCGTCCCCGCGCGGCGTCGCATAGGGGACCTGAGCTTCAGAGAGAGTCTTCTTGGCGCGAAAGATTCGCTGGCCGAGGGTCTTCTCAGGCACCAGGAAGGCGCGGGCGATCTCCTCCGTGGTCAGGCCGCAGATCAGACGCAACGTAAGCGCGACGCGTCCTTCCACCGCAAGGACAGGATGGCACGCGGTAAAGATAAGCCGCAGGACGTCATCGTCGATCACCTGGTCCAGTGCCTGGTCCATAGCCTCTCCGAGGCGCTGCTGTTCGAATTCAAGCTCCCGGGCAATCTCTTCGTGTTTTTGTACAAGCATGCCGCTACGCCGCAAAGAATCGAGCGCACGCCGCTTGGCCGCCGTCATTAACCACGCACCAGGATTTTCAGGGACACCTTCTTCGGGCCATTGTTCGAGGGCAATCACCAGAGCGTCCTGGGCGAGTTCCTCTGCAATGCCGATATCGCGGGTGACGCGAGCAATCGCAGCGATGAGCCGCGTGGACTCGATCTTCCACACCGCCTCAATCGTTTTGTGAATGTCCGTCATGCCTTCGTGGTTGCCGAATGCGGAAGATCCTCATAACCTTCTGCGGCCCTCCGCACATCTTCAGGGAAATCGCGCATCTCCTGAATCTGGCGAACTTCGATGACCTCGTTATTCGACATCGGCGCGCGCCTGGCCCACTCGATCGCTTCTTCGCGCGAGCGCACCTGAATAATCCAGTAGCCCCCGATCACTTCTTTCGCTTCAGCAAACGGTCCGTCTGTAACCGTGGGTTTGCCGTCGGAGTATGAGATCCGTACCCCTGTCGAAGGCGGAAAGAGTCCATCGAGCGCGAGCAGTACGCCCGCTTGTTGCAGACTCTTGTTGTACTCCGCCATCTTGGCCATCGCTTTAGCGCTGGGAACTGCGCCCGGCGCTGCCGATTCATATCCTTTGGGAATCACTACCATCATGAAACGCATTGAGCTACCCCATATTGATGATCCAGCCTGATCGCGCTCCCCGTCAGAACCGCGGCCTCAGGTCTGCAACGGTCCGGCGGGAGTGTATGAGCTGGTGATGATGCCGGAGGACCCAGCTTTCGTTCCGGTTAGCGCAAGCTATGAGACGGGTTCTGGAAAGTGCCTCCCCGCTCAGTTGCTAGTCGGGTGACGGATTGAAGAAGATCTCTCGTATCTCGACCTGTCCTCGGGTGGCGGCGACGCCTTTGCGTGCCCATGCGACTGCCTCCTCCATGTCGGCGCATTCCAATATCCAAAAGCCGCCGATGTGTTCCTTGGTCTCAAGGTATGGGCCGTCGGTGATGAGAACTCCACCATCGGTCTGCGGTCGCAGCGACTTCGCGGCCCCAAGGCCGCAAGCGAATTTCCTTACGCCGGCGGCAATCATCTCTTTGTTGAGCGCGTGGATCTCGCGGCCCACCGCTTCGTCCATTGTGGACGGGTCGAAGTCGTCGGGGAGGTAACCAGCAACCAAATATTGCGGCATCGTTTTCTCCTGTAGTGGTCTTCAGGCGGGCTAATTGCCCCGCCTTCACTATAACGACGAACGGCAGAACCGGAATTCTACAAGACATCGGGAAATTCTATTTCCTGCGCGCTTCAGGCAATTCGTGGAGAGCCCGCTCACTCACGACCGCGCTCCAGGCAAAAAGGGGACGTCCACCGGACGCCCCCTCCATTGCAATTCCGGATGAGTAATTATGAATGCGGAAGGATCAGGAGTCCGTAGTGTTGCAGCAGTTCGGTCAGCCGATCGAGTGCCATCGGATACTTATGGGACACGGTTCGCGGACTCACGCGGAGCAGGGCCGCTGTCTCCACATGCGTGTACTCTTGCAGGGCAATGCGGCTGAGAATCGCACGATCGAACGCCCCGAGCCGTTTGAGGCACCGCTCGATATCGAGTACAAAGATGACGGCATCCTCAAATGTCTTGATCCGGTGGCACGAAACCCATCCCCGCGAAATCGGTTCGCCAAGGATGACCGGGGCCCGCCCGACCAACATGGATGCGTATAAATAACGCCTCAACATTTTCTCAGTATGTTTGCGATAGAAGGCGAGACTGATCTCCGGAAGCGACTCGGCAACCATGTCCTGTTCGGGATCGGTTGGTGCGGATTGAGCACCGGAGTCGGCCTCGGCTGAGCTCGAGTGAAGAGTGGTGGTTTGAGTTGCCCAGATGGTGGGCAGTTGAAGGGCTGCGCTCATTCCGCACCCCCATCTGCCGTAGCCACCGCCCAGAGATCAATCGAACGTCTTCTTCTTACTGGCCTGCCTGGTTGTTTTCGCGATTCGGGGCTGGGAAAGTTTTCCAGCTTCTCACGGCAACCAGTGCAGTACACCGAACCAAGGTGGGAGGGCCGGTACCACAAACACCCGCACCCTTCGCAAACTTTTATTTGTACGCGCAATTCCATTGGGAATCCCCCAGTTGATTGCTTTCTCCCGCTCGTTCAGTTTCTCGTCTCCTGGTTGGCGGGTTGAAAGGAGCTCGGCGCACGCGTCCGGGGTTCTACTGCCCCGGTGTGCGATTGCCGTTTGTGCTCGGAAAATGGTGATCATCAGAATGAATGCGCAGAATCTGGAATCAACTTCGCAAGGTTACGGCAGATTCCGGCAAGAAGACAAAAGGCTCTTATCTCGGCTCATTCGTTACCGAAGAGGGCCCAATACCACCCTCGTTCAATTGCGCGAATGAACTGAATCCCCCAGAATTCCCAAAAACCTGTGCGAGTTGGAATAAACCAAATCTAGAGAGACGTATCCTCTGCGTCAACGCTGCCAGGCTCATTTCGTCCTTCGTTCGGTCGGCAGAGCACACGATTCGCGAGAATGAAGGCCAAATGGCGCAAATGGGTTTGCTGAAAGAAAAGAGCAATCACGCGTCCCCATGTCTGATGGCGGAATTTCCACCGATGAACATTACCCACATGCACGAACAACTTCGCATCGAGATGTTGCGCAGGATTCAGCGCGGCACCCTGAGCATTTCGCTCCTCTCACGCCAGACTGGCCTTGGCGTCTCGCACGTGTCTAATTTTCTGCATGCGCGGCGCAGGCTTTCGATGGATGGTATGGATCGGGTGTTGGCTGCTCAACACATGGACGCCGAGGATCTGCTGGAACGTGGCACCGGCGGAGTCGCTAACAACGGGATCGGCCCGATTCCCGTGATTTCCCATGCCAGCGCTCTTTTTGAACCCACAATTCGGCCCAGTGCGGTCCAAACGACGCTGCACCTGCCGCCCGGAGTCTTGCAGGGTGTGAAACCGCGAGGCGGGTCACCGCGGCGCTTCTGGCAGCGCTTCGTTGCTATTCGCGTGGCGCGCTCCGATGCGCTCCCGATGGACCCCCTTCTTTTACCCGATGCGCTGGCCGTGATCGACCGCCACTACATCTCCCTGATCTCGTACCGCGCCAGCCGCCCCAACCTTTATGCCGTTCGCGACGGTGCGCATCTGACCTTGCGCTATGCCGACTACGCTGCGATGCGCCTGGTCCTGCGGCCCCTGGGGCAGGCGTTTCCGGTCAATCTCATCGAGATCGGCCCCGACATCTCGCCCGGAGATCTGATCGCCGGCCGCGTGATCCTGATCATCAACGAACTCTGAATCGCCGTTGCCCCTGAAACCATATTTGGGCATCGCCACAGAATTCTGGCCGATGGGCGAAACGCTCAGGCCCCTGGCCACACTATCCCCCTGAACGCAACAAAGGCGAAGCCCCGGGACCGCCAGCGGCCCTACGGACCAACGCTCAATCTGGAATCCTGCCATCGAGCAGCCCCAAACAAACGCGCCAGGCATTCTGGCTTTGATCGAACCAAATGCAGTCGAGGAATATGGATATGCCCTCCCCCCATGGCAACACCAGCACTCCTTCGTTACAGCCGGCTCTGGAGTTGATCTATCTCGCCACGCTTGAGCCAGAGCAGGCCAGTCAATGCCTTCGCAAACTTTTACTCAACAACCCCAACTACTTTTCCAATCTCGCCGAAAACTCATTCCGGATCGTCCTCAACCTCAGCGGCGATACCGCATTTGAAAGCCTTGGGTGCGTCCGGTACATCCCGCTGCTCGATCAGCTCTACGTGTCGATCAACCTTAAGCGGGAGACTGGCTACTCCTTTCAGGTCGGTCATCCCGGCTCCCGGGAATACATCCGCTTCTATCTCTCCTTCGACAGGGGAGTGACCTGGCAGGACAAGGGGATCAGTGCAGTCAATGTCGAAGACAAGCCGCGGGAAGGACCGCGCCTTTACCTGGTCACCAAAAAGGTCGATTTGCTCCAGGACTATCGCGCCGAGGACGTGGTCATGGTGCGCGCGATTCTCTCCTGGAATTCGATGCCTCCCGCTGACGCGCCCGACTGGACTCCTCTGTGGGGCAATGTGGCGGAAACGCAAATTCGTATCGGCAGTCGTGATGCTCGTCGGACGCTCAGTTTGCGGACCGAATCCAGAATTCAGTTCGCAAACGAACCTGTATCGATGGTGGACCTGGGACAACGCTTCGATGCAGACGACGTGAGGCCGGTTGAGACCCTCAGACCAACCGGCCTCTTTCGACCCTCATCCGTGCCGTCCCGCGAATATCAGCCAGCCGCCCGTTGAATTGCGCTAACGGACCCGCTGCAAGATATCCAAACTTGGTGTTTCGATGAATCTGTTCCATTCTGTTTGCTTTTGGTTCTCGCTATTGTCGATCTGGCTTGGAAGCCGCCAGATCGCCATGTCTCTCCGCCGGCAGGCGCTCTTCCCCGAGCAGTCTGCCGGTCGGAGGATGATGCACTCTTGCAGGTTTGAATCGCGGTTCTAATGTCGATTGGTGCAACAGCTTCGGCAATCTCCTTGCGCGGGCGCCAGCGCGCTTCCGAGCGGCGCACGTGTCGCGGTCAATCGACAGCGGATACTCCGCAGCCGTTTGGGATGTTATACTTGCGGTCTCTCAGGTTAGCGGGGACCGCTTTGGAATTTCATGCCTTCGATGCAGCTTACATCGAAAATCTCCGTGCCGGGGATCCGGGCACTCAGGAGCACTTTGTCGGCTATTTCACTGAGCTGCTCCATCTGAAACTCCGCTCGCGGCTCCGCTCCCCTCAGGCCATTGAAGACGTGCGCCAGGAGACATTTGCCCGCGTCCTGAACGGGCTCAGCAAGCCAGGCGCGCTTCGCCAGCCGGAAAGCCTGGGCGCTTACGTCAATACGGTGTGCAACAACGTGCTTTTCGAGCATTACCGCTCCTCATCCCGGAGCCAGCCGCTTGAGGACGAAGACAGCGCCCGTTTGCCCGCGACCGGCGCAGACGCACATAGCATTGTTGTTGCTGGGGAAATCAAGCTTAAGGTCCGCGAGATTCTCCTCGATTTGCCGCTAAGGGATCGCTCGCTGCTTAAGGCTGTTTTTCTCGATGAAAAAGACAGGGATGATGTTTGTCGCGAATTTCGTGTAGATCGCGAGTATCTTCGCGTGCTGCTGCACCGCGCGAAACAGGTATTCAAGGCCGAGTATTTGAAGCGAATCGGCGGACCAAATTGTCCGACGGAAAGTTGAAACGGATAGGGAGGCCGGATCACCATCTCTGAGGTGATGATCAGCCAGGAAACTGCGATGAAACACAGCGACGCGATACAACAGATGGCAACCGAGAGATACCTTCTGAATGAGCTGACGCCCGAAGAGCGGGAAGCCTTCGAAGAGCACGTCTTCGATTGTCCCGAATGCGCCCTCGATCTTCGTGCCGGCTCCGTCTTTATCACCGAGGCCAAGGCGCAGCTTCCCGAGCTTTTGCCGCAATCCTCCGTCCCTGTGGCTCAGCCCGCCCGGCCGGCAGGCAAAAAACGCGGCTGGTCCTTTTGGATCCAGCCGGCCTTCGCAATCCCCGCATTTGCAGTGCTTCTGGGCGTCGTTGCCTATCAGAACATCTCGGTCATTCCGGGTCTGAAGGAAGACGCCGTTGCGCCCCGGATCCTGCACTCTACGGCGATCCACATCGGAACCCGCGGCTCAGCCCGCACCCCCATTACAGCGGATCGCACCGAAGGACTAGCCCTTTCGTTTGAGCTGCCACAAACATCGACCTATTCGTCGTTCGTCTTTGAACTGCACGACCCCACCGGGCAGCAGGTGTGGACACACACCGTATCTGGATCAACTCCGGATGCAGGGGATGATGGCATTGTCTCTCTTGTCATTCCGGGCGCGGGGCTTCGAGAAGGTTCGTATATCCTTGTGATATCCGGCGTCGGTCAGCAAGGCACTCACGCCGAGATTGACCGCCGCAATCTGGATATACAATTCAGCCACTGATCGAATCCCACGACTTCTGTCGAAAACTGAAAGGCCATATGCCAGACGAAGAAGTGAAGAGACAGCACACGTATTTCGCCGAGGCCATCGCGCTCGAGGGCAGCCTGCGCCTCCCGTTCGTTCAGCAATTCAGCTCCCCAACTTCCGTCAAGCTCAACCAAGAGGGCGGATACGTTTCGCAGCATACTGAAAATTTCCGGCTCGGCGGAGTCGTGTCTTTTCGCTCCGCTTATACGCAGGTAGCGGGTAATCGTGACATCAAGGCCGATCACGGCTGGAATACCCTTGCCACCGCGGTCATCGAGGACCTGAACGTGATGGACGTCCTCACCGCCGATCGCGTAGTTGTGCAGATCTCCACCGATCATCCGCTGAGCGGCTATGTCCAGGCCGTCACGTTCCTCGGGTCTCGTTTTGAGAATCTGCGCATCGCTGGTCACCCCGTCAAGCTCGATTTCGATCCAAATATCCTGGGCCCAAAGCCCGCCGGCGATCAGCCCTACACAAGCGACTCCGGGTTCCTCGATCGCGCAACGCGACAATACGAGCGGCTCCACGGCCATCAGAACCTTCCCGCCGGGATTCTCAAGCGATACAATCAAGTTCCATCAAAATCGGCAAATCTGGAGTCGATTGAGTGTTCACTGGTCAACCAGGCAGAGGGTTCGTATCCCGGGCGCTCGTTTGGGCACCTGATCGACGTGCCCAACTTCGGCTGGATCTCTCTGGCGACCCTCAGCATCAAGCAGTCGGATCCAAACAAGCTAACCGGGGTTCCGATGAAGACCCTCATCAGCTTGAACATGCTCGAAATCGAGATGGGCTGCATCGGTGGTGGGACCTTACTCGGTGGCAGCGGCAAAACCAACGGACAAAGCGATCCGTAGCGCTAACAGGCGGCGACGGAAATCACTCGGCCCTGGATTCTCTGAGAGGTCGCGGGCCGCGAATGTGGAGTCCCCGCTTGGGATTCGCGTGGCCCCTTGCCTTCGCATTGCTGATTCCACTGCGGGCAGGAAGCTCACTCAGCGCGCAAGCCGAATATGGCATCGCATGGCAAGGCTATGTACGTGGTGATCTCGTAGACAGCCAGCAGAAGTCTGATCGGGGTTACCAGCGGTTTCGTAGCGACGATCCGAAATGGGCTTCGCAGTTTCTGCTGTTAGAGGCGGAGGGTATGGTCCGGAGAGGGCTGTATGATGACGCCCTGAAACTCCTGGCAAATTTCAACGCCCAAACAGAGAACGACGAAAGTATCGTTCGGATGTTGGCGATTGAATCGGTGGCATTAACCCACCAGCAGCAGATCGTACTCGCCAAAGAAAAGCTCAGACTGGCAAATGCTCTCTGCAAAACTGCAGAGTATGCCGCATGCGGCGCTGTCTTGCGGTCAAATGGAATCCTCGCGGCGCAGGCCGGAGACTTTGGCAGGGCGCGTCAATTCTTCCTCGATACGCTCTCCTTTGCTCAATCGCGATCCGACAAATTCCTCGAAGCGAGTGCAACCTTGAATCTAGGTTGGATCGACTTGCAGGTCGATAAATTCGATGAAGCCATGGACTGGTTGAGATCCGCTCAACGCGACTGCGTCGCCTTAAGAGCGGAAGATATGGCGGAAAGAGCGTCTGGAAATCTCGGCTGGGCCTACTTCAGATTGGGTGATGACGAACGTGCGCTTGGCTTGTTCGTTGAAGCCGAAAAAAGTGCCGCGCGGCGCGGCTCCATTGCTTCGGAACTTGGATGGATCAGCACAGCTGGTTATGTATACCGAAATGCAGGCGATTCAGCGCGTGCATCCCAGTCCTATCTTCGAGCGCTCGCCCTGGCAAATCAGATCAAAAGCAAACAAGACATCATCAGTTCGCTGGAAGATCTCAGTCACGCTTCCATCGATGCCGGAAAACTGGATGACGCCGATAACTATCTGAAGCAACTCGATCCCTTGATACTCGGAGGGTCAAACATGCTCGACGTCCTCGACGTGGCGCTCGCGCGTGGCAGGCTTGCAGCTCTTCGGCGAGACGACAGCCATGCCGAGTCAATGTTTCGCGAGGTCGACAAAGACCCTGTAAGCGACGCGTCAATGCGCTTGGGCTCCGAACATGAGCTAGCGAGGTTGTTCGAAATTGAAGGGCACGCGGAGCAGGCCGATCGCACCTACCGCACCGCGCTGACCACCTTCGAATCCGCGCGCGATCAGCTCAAGAGCGAGGACTCCAAGCTCCCGTTCCTCGCCAATGCCACCAGCATCTACGATGACTACATTCATTTCCTTGTCACGCAGAACAGGGCAGACGAAGCGCTGCACATCGCCGATCAAAGCCGTGCCCAGACCCTCGCGCAGGGGTTGGGCGTAACCGGAAAAATGAGTCAGCTCGAAACTCTCGCCTTCAATCCGGAGGCTATCGCGCGAAAAACCAACGCAACCCTGCTTTTCTACTGGCTGGGAGAAAAGCGATCTTATCTGTGGGTGATTACGGCGAAGAAAACCGCGCTTTTCCCGTTGCCACCGCATCGCGAGATCGCGCAGACGATCGAGCGCTATCGCAAAACTCTGCTCGGATTTCAAGATCCACTGGAGAATGCAAATGCCGACGGTCTCGCGCTTTTTCGCATGCTTGTCGCTCCCGCCTCGTCGCTGCTTCCGCCTGGTGCGAATGTCGTGGTTCTGAGCGACGGCGAACTCAACCGGCTCAACTTCGAAACTCTGATCGTACCTGCCCCCCAGCCTCATTACTTTATCGAGGACTCAAACGTCGTTTCCGCACCCTCGCTCCATCTGCTCGCGGCAGCGAATTTCGCCGAGCCGTGCGATCGCAGGCTGCTCCTGTTTGGTGATGCCGTTTCGCCGAATCCGGACTATCCCGAACTGCCCATGGCCGCGGCTGAAATGAAACAAGTCGCTCAGCACTTTGCATCGCGCGATCAAACCGTCTTTGCGCGGGAGCGGGCGACTGCACTCGCCTATCTCGCCGTCAATCCTCAGCAATTCGCCTATATTCACTTCGTGGCTCACGGCGTGGCCAGCCCCACCGACCCTCTTGACTCGGCCATCATCCTGTCCCGCGCAACCGCGGCCGAGGACTCATTCAAACTGCATGCACGCGAAATCATCCAGCACCCGCTTCACGCGCGCCTCGTCACCATCTCCGCCTGTTACGGCAGCGGCACGCGATCGTATGCCGGTGAGGGACTGGTCGGCCTGGCATGGGCTTTCCTGCGCGCCGGCGCGCACAACGTCATCGGCGCCCTGTGGGAGGCCAACGACGAATCAACTGCTCAATTGATGGGTGCTCTTTACCAAGGGCTTGAACGTGGGATGCCGCCCAGTGCCGCGCTCCGCCAGGCAAAGCTCAGCCTGCTTCATTCGCACAGTGAGTTCCGCAAGCCCTTCTACTGGGCTCCCTTTCAGATGTACACCGGCCTTTGAACTTGGATCGGGCTTCTGAAGCATGCTTAGGACGCACGCTCCAGGGAATCGGGATCGGACAGCTGAAGGCCCTTAAGAAACTGCGCCACCTGGGTCAAATCCACACGCCTGGCGTTATCGCCATTCTGCTGTTCCTCTTCCGCTGGATTCAGGAACGAGAAGCCAACACCATCTTCGCCGGTCCGAACCACGGTCGCATACAAGGTCAACGTCCGGCTTTGTCCTTGATCCGTACGCTCCAGTGTCACTGGGAACCCCGTACCGGGAATCCAGCGCTCATCTGTGAGCATGTAGAAGCCGGCGACGCTCACATCAGCCACTTTGTATTCCTTTGAGGTACGCACCATTCCCAGATAGGCAGTCAAGGGCGGCATCAGATGCCGGTTCGCCATGCGCTGGTCAGGAACAAGCCACCTCATCAGGCGCTTCATCAAAGGATCTTTGGGGCGGGACGCCGTCATGCGCTTCTCCAACGGGGGGGTCGAGGAGTTAATGACCGTAACTTCAGCAATATGAGGAGCAGAGGCGAAGCCGCTCCTGCTGTTCTGTGTCTCCATAGTCGCAGATTCCTTTCCTGCACACCAGTAGCAATTCGGGACACGCTTCCCCGGCGATTTCAACCTACCATTGGCGCAATTAAAACCGATATCCCCAATAAGTTGAATGGGCTGCCGCAAAGGAGACTCAGGCGCGGTTACCTTCGCGTTATCAGTGGGTTACCTTCTAGATTTTGCAAACAGAATCAGAGGAATCGGGCAAGAGAGAACCGGTCGGTGGCATGAGTGGGCAGAATATCCCGGGTATTCGAACGGAGCGACTCCTGCATCACAAACTCCGCTCCAACCCCATCCGTTCCTCGACGGATGATTCGCGCGAGAACCGTGATCGATTGCTTTCGTTCGCCCCGGGCACAGGGCTTCTGAAGCGTCATTCGAACGATCGTTTCCGGTATCCAACGCTCTTCAGTCAGCAGATAAAAACCGGTCATGCTGATGTCGGCGACGTCGTGCGGCCTTGGAGTTCCCCCGGTGAAAAAGTGAGCCACCATCCCAGGTACATATCGCCGGTGTGCGCGTCTTCGGTCGCTTTTCGTTGCCGGTGTCGGCTTGAGCCAGCGCTTTAATCTTGCCCCGAAGCCATCGGGTTGGGAACCGTCCTTCCCGTTGCTCTCTACCCGTTGAATCGAAATCTTCAACTTCTCTTTTTGATCAGGCTTGGGCTTGAGAAAGCTCGGCAGCGGAAGAGTCACTGCGAGCTCGTGATGCTGCTCTGCGGCGGCCTTTCTATCCTCAGGCTTTTCGGCAGGCTTGCCAGGAGCGACCGGTGGCAGCCCCGCTTTCGACGCCGGTTGAGGGTTCGCCGCGAATATCTTCTTCTCCGCAGCAGCCACCGGGGTCGGGTTGGGAACTCCGGTAGGAGCCATTGTGGTCTGGAGCTTTTCAAGCCTTTCCTGAATCGTGGAGGCAAAATTAGATGCTGTCGGCTTCACCGCCTCGACAACCTTGTCGCCAGGACTTGCGGCCGGTTTCGATTCGCTGCTGGCAACGGGACTCGACGTGCCTGTTTTGTTGCTCAATGACCACCGAGGGGGTGTAGATGTAGACGGCGGCGATTCCACCTTCCGCGGAGGAACTTGAGTCGCAGGAATCGGCGGAGTCGCCTTTACCTCGGGCTCCATTGCCTCCGGTTGAACTGCCTGCAATTTCTCCGAAATCGGAGCCGCCGCCGGCGCCACGATAGGCTTCTCCACCGGAGTAGTCTCCGCTGCCGGAGGGGCTTTTGCCGGCGCATCAGGCGACTGCGTTTGCCTTGGTTTCAACGGGGGGGAAGTACGAACGTCCCCCGTTCTTCTCAGGGGTCCCTGGTTTTGAGGCTTCGGGCTCTCATCCGGCTTCGATCCCGTCGGACCCTTGGATGGGACCTGACCAGAGCCATTTGAACCCGGCCGTTTGGGACTCATTGCAGTGGGTGAGCTCAGCTGCCAAATCCCATGTTGCCCGATCGTAAAAGTCGTTGTTTGCGGTCTTTGCGGAATCTGAGTTGCGATGGGCGCTGTCGGCGCGGGAGATGGACGGTCAACCGGAGATGGGTTCGGAGCCGGTCGCAACGCTGCCGGTTCTTGTGGCTCTGCCGCTGATGGGTTGCCGGCTGTCATCGCCTCCGTCTTTTCAGCTTCTCCTGCCGGATCCTTGTGCGAAACCGAATCCCCGACTGCTGGTGGGGCTTTCAACTCCCGCTCTCGCGCCTTCTGCGCTATCCATGAGGGTGGCGCAGAAGGAGAGTCAACCCAGTTCGCGAACAGATCCTCTAATCCAGCCCGATGCTCCACTGTTGGTTGGATCTGATGGTCAAAGTCATGGGGCTTCTCAATCACTACCTCGGTGATCGAAACCGAAGGCATTTTTACGGTGGCCGCCAGGTCTGCAGGCTCCTTCTCGGTGATGGCGGCCACCAACGTAGCCGCAGCAGGCTTCGCAGTCAGAGGCAAACTTCCCACGTGAACCGCAGTTTCCGCCAATGCGCCCGGCACATCCTCGCAGATTGTCGAAGCCCCGCCAGTTCCAACCGATGCCGCCTTTTCAAGGCTCGCAATTCTTTCGTTTTTTGGCGGTGAACCTTGAACTGGTTCCCCCATTCCGGCGAGCAGCCTATCCAGCTCTTCTTGCCGGCACACAACCAGGTGATCGCCTGCGCGCGTCTGGGTTTTGCGGAGGGTGTCGGGCGCCAGCACGACCGCACTCGTCACTTCCCGGCGATGTGCCGGAAAATCAATCCCGGGGAGAACTTCAATCGTCTCCACTACACGCAGATCTTTGTCGAGATAGGCAAGATCATACGGAAACAGCTTCGGCAGGCTCGGTCTGCCGAGCAGGGTCGTGAGCCAGAGCCCGGACTCCCCATCCAACGCAACCAGATCCTTCAGCACTTTCAAGGGTTGATTAACGGCGTCGGCGACCGTCACCTTGGAGCTGAGGAAAGCTCGTCTTGCCAGGTTGTAAACGCAGAAAATGGGGGTGTCCATACGTCCACATCTCAGGAAATCCATGCCTGCAGGTGCCGCCCGCGGGTCTTGCTGCCATCGGTTTTCGGCTACCTAAGACAAACCGGTTGTAGCGGGGATTCTCTCAATTCCGTGAACGAAATTCAATTAGAACCTGTATTTAAGTCCGTTTACCGTGCGCCGCTGGCGCGCCAATTTCAATTCCATGGCGCACGGATTCTCGGTAAGTCACTGAAAATGAAGGATGATTCAGCCGATGAGGAAGGACTCATCCAGAATCTCGAGGGAGAACCCGGTTCTTTCCGCAACCAGAGGCGTGCGGTAAAAAACCCAATTTTGATGGAAAAGGGGTAGGTACGGTCAGCGGGAGGTGTCTGGGGTCACTTCCGGCCGACCGTGCCCAGGGGAAGCGAGGAGCCGGTGGCGGCTCCTGCCGAACTTCCGTGGAGCTCGGTTACAGAACCGTGAGGCGCGTTACGACCGTACAGTTTGGCAGGTGGGTGGTGCGTTTTACGTGTCTCTCGTCTTCCACTTGAGACACACCCGCCTCGGGCTTGAGGACTTCCATAAGCTTCTCTACCCGATTTTTCTGCGCGCACAACTGTTCAAAGGCCTTGAGGATCTTGCGCAGTTCTGAAGAGGCCTCGTCGTAGGCGAAACGGTAGATGTCTTTGTGAACGTTCTCTCTCATGGGGTTCTCCACGATCGAGAGTCTAGCGAAAGCGTCCCCGCGAATCATCGCACGATGGTGGTAACAAAGGTACAACTTCCATCGGGTTACCTCAGATCCCGCGGCAAATCTCCGGTGTGATATGAATCACAAATCACTGATTCGCAGCGCATTCCCAGCCATAGGAACCCGACTCCGCAGTCACGCAGGACCTTGATGATCAATCAGGTTCTAGCCCTTCCCAACCACATGACCCTCGCGAATATTGCGCCAGCATGCTGCCACACGAAACCCGTCCGATCCCTCGATCGGGAGCATGTTGGCCAGCGCGTAACAGAAATTCGCCATGCTGAACACGGGCAGCCATGGCTCAGTTGCAACCAGCAGCAGATTGACGAATGGCCCGGCTAAGGCAATGAGCAGATTCTGCTGGCAGGAGCCCGACTCACGAACCGTGTAAAGGCCCTTGTTCCACTGGATGCCGACGTTCTTGACACGAACGCCCAGCGCCAACGCCGCGGCAATGTGCCCGGCCTCGTGCAGGAGCATCGCAAGCACGCCAATACCAAGCCCGTTAAGGAAAGCGAAAACCCAATGCATCAGCACCGTACAGAACTCCCAAGCTTCCAATACCAAGTCAATGATCGATTGGGAAGGCGGGAAGTTGGTGCGCGCAATACGCTCGAAAATGGCCAGAAGTGCGCTATCGGGAATCGAGAAGGGAAGTTCCAGATTGGAACTTGAGTGGGCGTCTCCGCAATTCAACTAGCCCCAGCATCTGGTTCGGTTAAAAATCATCGATCTCGTCGGGCCCGGCACAGGGGCCGGCTGCCTGGGCCCTGATCTTCTCAATGCGACGTATATCACTATTTACTATTCGGCCCTCTTATGCGGGTCGTGCTGCGGATTGCTCTAGGAAGTCGCGGTCGAATGCTTCTTCGGGTTCACTTCGATCTCGTTCACTACCTGCTGCACATTGGGGATCTTCTTCGCCAGGTCTTCCGCTTCCTTCTTCTGTTTCGCTGTCTTCACCGAGCCATTCAGCACCAGTGTCCCGTTCTTCGCAGAGCAGTGAATGCTCTGATCGTTCAGGCTGGCGTGGGCCTTAATCATCGCCTTGTAGTTGTCTTCGATGGCGCTGTCCAGATTCGACGCCACTGAACCCGCTTCGCTCGCGCCCGGAGGCCGAACACCGATTTCATCGGCAATGGTGTAGTCTGGCGCCGCCTGTTTGGCCAGATTCTCGGCCTGGCTCTTCATGTCCTGAGAATCCAGGTTGCCCTTCAGCGTCATAACGCCTTGGTCTCGATCCTGCGAAACGCTGACCGCGGTGAGGTTGTTGTTCTTCAGCGCATCGTTGACCGCAGATTTCTCGTCGGGGTGGGAGCTTCTGTTGCAACCTGCAACCGTCATTACGCCAACCAGGATGGCGGCGGTACTGAACAGGAACGCGTGCTGTGATCCCGTTGGTTTCATATAATCTCTCTCCTCTATTTCTTTTCTCGTTCGAGCCATATCTCGTTCCTACAGCCATTCAGATGTGAAGCCAAGCAATCGAGGTTGTACCTCGGCTGCGCGCCCGACAAAGGGCAAGGCTCAAGCGCGTGGCTGCTCAGCACTTGCAGCGGTGGTCGAACAGAGCGCCTCGCCTCTATGAACTCGCCCATCAATCTGCAACTTTGTGGCGCGATTTTCTTAAGTTTTGGAGGTGATTTCCTCGGTCAAACGCACTTACTTCTTCCACTGTTCACGGGTGACTGTCATCACAGTCTCAAATCTTCAAGCGAGAGCACCATATTCCGGGATTTCGGATTCTCTCTAAAGCCCCAAGTCATTGCATCGCTTGAAGATGTTAGGCTAAATGGCCCGGAGACAGAACGTTGTGAAGTGGCGAGAAGAATACGAGAGTAAGCGCAGAACCGCCGCCGAAGCGGTGAAGGCGATCCGCTCCGGAGATCGCGTCTGGATCCAACCCAGCTGCGGCACTCCAAAGCCGTTAATCGACGCCCTGGTGGCCCGCGCGCCCGAACTGATCGACGTCGAACTCGTCCACATGAAGACTCTGGGCGAGGCGGCCTACACGTGTCCCGAATACGAGGGCCACTTCCGTCATCGCGGACTCTTTCTCGGCGATAACGTTCGCGAAGCTGTCGCTCAAGGACGCGCCGACTACACTCCCATCTTTCTCAGCGAAATTGAAGGCCTCTTCGAGACCGGCGCTCTGCCGCTTGACGTTGTGCTGATGCAGGTATCGCCTCCGGATGCTCACGGTTTCGTGAGCCTCAGCACAACGGTCGACTGCACATTGACGGCAATCCGCTGCGCCAAAACGGTGATCGCCGAGGTGAATGACCGCGCTCCGCGCACCCACGGTGACACAGCCGTTCACGTCAGCCGGATATCGACGTTCGTTGAAACCTCGCGCCCGCTGCTCGAACTCCGAACCGAACCCTGCACCGAGATGCATCTCAACGTCGCCCGGCATGTAGCCTCGCTCATTCCCGATGGCGCCACGCTCCAACCGGGAATCGGTGGGATCTCTGAAGCGGTCCTCCATTGTCTCGAAGACAAGCACGATCTCGGCATTCACACCGAGATGTGTCCCGACGGCGTTGTCGACCTGATGGAAAAAGGTGTGATCAACGGGGCGCGCAAATCGCTGCATCGCGGCAAAGCAGTCGCGGCGTTCGTGCTCGGAACGCAGCGGCTCTTCGACTACATCCACGAGAATCCCAGCTTCGAATTCCGGCCGATCTCATATACCAACGACCCATTTGTCGTCGCGCAGAACGACCGCATGGTTGCTATTAATTCCGCTCTGCAGATCGATCTCACCGGCCAGGTCTGCGCCGACTCGCTTGGCACCCGGCCGTACAGCGGATTCGGCGGTCAGATTGATTTCATTCGAGGCGCGGCGCGCTCACGCGGTGGAGTACCGATCATCGCCCTTCCTTCCACCGCCTGCGGAGCAAAGGTGTCTCGCATCGTGCCGGTTTTAGAGCCCGGCGCAGGCGTTGTGACGTCGCGCGCTGACGTCCATTACGTGGTCACTGAACATGGAATTGCATACCTTCACGGAAAAACGCCACTCCAAGGCAAAGGTCTTCTACGAGTCCTACGAGCGCAAGACGGAGCTCCAGCACCAGACGCACTATTGCCCCGGCTGCGGCCACGGCATCGTCCACAAACTGCTGGCGAAGACGATCGACGAACTCGGCATTCAGGACCAGACCGTGCTGATCAGCCCGGTGGGCTGCTCGGTCTTCGCCTACAACTATTTCGATGTTGGAAATGTGCAGGCCGCCCATGGACGCGCACCCGCCGTTGCAACCGCCGTCAAGCGCAGCCACCCACACAGCATTGTCATCAGCTATCAGGGCGATGGCGATCTCTCGGCGATCGGTGCAGCCGAAATTTTGCACGCCGCCAACCGTGGCGAAAACATCACCGTCATCTTCGTCAACAACGCCATCTACAGCATGACCGGCGGCCAGGTCGCCCCCACCACGCTGCTAGGCCAGAAGAGCACTACAACTCCGTTCGGACGCACGGCGGCAAATGAAGGCTACCCGCTCCGCGTATGCGAGCTGCTTGCCACCCTAGATGCTCCGGCCTACATCGAACGCGTCGCTCTCGGCGACAACAAGCAAATTACCCAGGCCGCCCGCGCCATCAAACGCGCCGTTGAAAACCAGGTTCGCGGCCTCGGATTCTCGCTGATCGAAGTTCTCTCGACTTGCCCGACCATCTGGAAGATGTCCGCCGTCGAAGCGCAGCGTTGGGTCCACGACGTCATGGAGAAGACCTATCCACTTGGCGTGGTCTGCGATCGCAGCAAAGATCGCCAGCCGCGCGAGGCCACAATTCACGCCCCAGGCCTCGAAGAGATTCCCGCGATTCTGGGCATCACGCACGACGACCAACCCGAGGCTCCGACTTCTGCCAACCAAAACATTCCCATCGACCTGCACGTCCGCGTCGCCGGATTTGGCGGGCAGGGAGTCTTGCTCCTCGGGGAAGTTCTCGCAGAAGCCGGACTCGATGTAGGACTCGAAGTCTCATGGCTTCCTTCCTACGGTCCTGAGATGCGCTCGGGCACCTCCAACTGCCACGTGCGGGTCTCAAGGGAGCCCGTTGATTCTCCGCTGGTCACCGTCCCTAATTTTCTGGTCGCGATGAATGAACCATCTCTCCGCAAGTTCGACCGGAGCGTGAAGCCTGGCGGCTGGATCATCTACAACGGCGAGGCTCTTCCAGAAGATTGCAGGCGGAACGATGTCAACGCCATCGCATTGGATTTCACGCTGGCTGCCGACCAGCTCGGTGACCCCCGAGCCGCCAACATGGTCATGCTGGGTGCGTTGCTTGAAATCTCCGCAGCCCTGCCGCAGGCGAGCATCGATGCGGCCCTGCGCCGCCTGGTCAAGTCAGAACGCTGGTATCAACTCGACGAGCGCGCCCTAGCGCGTGGCCGCGAGCTTTTCAGAGACTCCCGCAACGAGGTTGCCATATGAAAGCCACTGCCGATCCGAATCTGATTGTCTATTTCGATGGCAAATACATGCCGCTCCGCGATGCCCATGTCAATATCTTGACCCACGCATTGCACTACGGAACCGGCGTCTTCGAAGGCATCCGCGCTCACTGGGTTCCAACCGAGGATGAGATGTTCATCCTGCGCCCGCACGAGCACTACGAACGCTGGAAGAAGAACTGCGGCATCCTGCGCATCCGCGTCCCAGCCACGGTTTCGGAACTCTGCGCCATCACCGTCGGGCTCATGCGGCGCAATTCCTTCCACACGAACGTCTATGTCCGTCCCCTGGCCTTCAAGTCTGCGGAGCGCGTTGGCGTCAGCACCGACGACCAGGACGCCTTCGCCATTGTCGCCCTGCCTTTTGGCGAATATTTGCATAGTGACAAGGGGTTGCATGCGGGCGTAAGCTCCTGGCGTCGGATCGAGGACAACGCGATCCCGGCCCGCGCCAAGATCTGCGGCGCCTATGTGAACAGTGCACTGGCCAGCGACGATGCACGGCAGGCGGGCTTTGACGAAGCCATCTTCCTCAACGAAAACGGACACGTCGCTGAAGGCGCAACATGCAACCTCTTCATGGTGCGCGACGGCAAGCTCATCACCCCAAGCGTGACCGAAAACGCCCTCGAAGGCATCACCCGCAATTGCATCATGGAACTCGCAGCTCGCGAACTCGGGCTGCGCGTTATCGAGCGACCAATCGACCGCAGCGAACTCTACATATGTGACGAACTCTTTTTTACCGGTACGGCCGTCGGCGTAGCCCCCATCGTGCGCGTCGATCATCGTCCCGTGAAAGATGAAACCATTGTCCCGCTGGCGCACGCGATACAGAAGCTGTATTTCGATGCGACCCGCGGACACCTGCACGACTACTCGAAATGGCTAACCCCGGTTTACCAATCACGGATGAAGCACGAGCAGGAACTGGTCTCCACGGCTGAAAACATGTAGATGGAGCGGGCTCTCCTGCTGCAACGCGCGGGTAAACGGTGCAGCCAAGGGAGGAAACAAATGCTCGCAACAAAACTCGCAGAAAACGCCTACGACGTTGCGCTGGAGAACTTCGATGCCGCAGCGGACGCCTTGGGCCTCGATAACGATACCCGGGAGATGATCAAATTTCCCGAGCGCGTGCTCACTGTAACTGTCCCTGTCCGGATGGACGATGGACGTATCCGACGCTTCGAAGCCTATCGGGTGCAGCACTCCACCGCGCGTGGCCCGGCTAAGGGCGGCATCCGTTTTCATCCCCAGGTCACGTTGGACGAAGTGAAGGCCCTGGCAACCTGGATGACATGGAAATGCGCTGTCGTGAACATTCCGTTCGGCGGCGGCAAGGGCGGCGTTACCTGCGATCCCAAGCACATGTCTCAAGGTGAACTCGAGCGGATGACTCGTCGCTACACCAGCGCGATTCTGCCGCTGATAGGCCCTCAGCAGGACATTCCGGCGCCCGACGTCTATACCAACCCGCAGACCATGGCCTGGATCATGGACACCTACAGCATGACCAAGGGCTACACCATTCCCGGCGTCGTCACTGGCAAGCCGATCAGTCTCGGCGGCTCACTGGGCCGCAATGAGGCCACCGGCCGCGGCGTCTTCTATACCATCCAGTGCGCGTGCGAGCATCTCGATATCCCGCTGAAGGGTGCAACTGTAGCCGTGCAGGGCTTCGGTAATGCAGGCTCCATTGCTGCGCAACTGCTCCACGAAGCCGGCGCCCGCATAATCGCCGTCAGTGACTCCACCGGTGCAATCTATTGCAAGGATGGCCTCGACATTCCCGAGCTCATTCATATGAAGAACATCGCCGGGCACGTGGATGGATTCCCTGGCAGCGAGCCCATGGATCCTGCTGCGCTGCTGTCCCTCAAGTGCGACATCCTTGTTCCTGCGGCACTCGAGAACGCGGTCACCAGAGACAACGCCGCTGCTGTCGGA
Source organism: Occallatibacter sp. (assembly GCA_036495975.1). Taxonomy (GTDB): domain Bacteria; phylum Acidobacteriota; class Terriglobia; order Terriglobales; family Acidobacteriaceae; genus Telmatobacter. Next base: position 171,191 of record DASXLY010000175.1, read on the forward strand.
GCCCGCATCATTGCCGAAGCGGCCAACGGCCCACTCACTCCGGCAGCCGACCGCATCCTCGAGAAGAAGGGCGCGTTCGTCATCCCCGACATTCTCTGCAATGCCGGAGGTGTCACCGTCTCCTACTTCGAGTGGGTGCAGGATGAGCAGCACCTCTTCTGGGAAGCGCAGGATGTCTATAACCGTCTCGAGAAAGTGATGAAAACCGCATTCCGCGACGTGCTCAAGATCCACCTCGAACACAACGTTTCCATGCGGATCGCAGCAAACATGCTTGGCATCGGCCGCGTCGCCGAAGCCATCCACATCCGCGGGATTTATCCGTAATTGGCGGACTGGAAACACGGCAGTAATAGGGGCGGCATCTTGCGATGCCGCCCTCTTTTCAGGCCCGCTCTATCGTATGTTTTTGGCGAGATCGACCGACGCGGTCGCTTGAATACCACTCGCGATCTGGGCCACGCGCCGATACGAATCCAGTCTTGCCTCATGCTCCCACGTATCGGTGACCACAATCACTTCGTCCGCGCCGGTATTCGCAATCAGCTTCTCCAGTCCGGCCGTGACTGTAGAATCGCAACCCACGATGGCCTCGCGCAGCCTGCTCTCCACCGCCGCCCGTTCGAAGTCGTTCCACAGCGGGTCCATTGAAGCGACCGGCGGCAACAACTCAACCGGCTGATTGCGGATCAGCCGCAGGAACCGCTGCTGCGGTGTCGTAAGCAACGTGCGCGCCGCAGCATCCGTCTCTGCCGCAATCACCGGCACCGCCACCATCAGCCACGGCTGCTGCAACTGTTCACTCCGCCGGAACATGGATCGATAAAGATATGCCGAGTGCATCAGCATCTCCGGTGCAAAGTGCGCAGCGAATGCAAACGGAAGACCCAACATTGCGGCCAGCTGCGCACTGTAGTCACTCGACCCAAGCAGCGTAATGGGGACGTCGCTGTTCTTCCCGGGAATCGCCTTGACGACCTGCCCGGGCATCTCCGGCCCCAGATACGTCCTCAGTTCCGACAGCAGATCGGGGAAATCATCGCCCGATTGGCGCAGATCGCGTCGAAGTGCGCGCATGGTGTGGAAGTCACCGCCCGGTGCGCGACCCAGTCCCAGGTCGATTCGCCCCGGGTACATCGCTTCGAGCGTTCCGAACTGCTCCGCCACCACCAGCGGCGCATGGTTCGGCAGCATCACGCCGCCGCTCCCCACGCGGATGGTTTTGGTGGCCCCGGCAACGTGCCCAATCAGAACCGGCGTCGCGGAACAAGCCAGCCCGTCGATCGAGTGATGCTCGGCAAGCCAGAAGCGGCGATAGCCCCACTCCTCGGCGTGCTGCGCCAGGTCCACCGATCGCGCAATCGCCGGCCCCGGCGTCTCTTCGGGCCGCATCCCCACAAGATCAAGTACCGAAACAGGTAAACTCATCATCCGTTTAGATGAACCATCCGCTCTGTCGATTCACGAGGCGCTGACGGGAACAGAAAGCAAATCTCATACCCGTTCCGGCATCTCACGCGACGTCGACGGCAGGTAAACGCCCAATAGCTTCCGCACCCACCACGCGTTCGTACTGCGCCTCTCTTCTGCCGTCGTATAGCGGTACTGATAAAACATTGCACGCACAAAGACCGGCGGTTCGCCTGCAAACGGATCTTTTCCCATCAATCGCAAAATAGTCCCGTCCGCTGCAAGCAGCCTCGCAACAAAACGCAGGAACCATCGGCTGTGGCCCGGCACGCGAATTCCGCTTTCGCTCACCATTACTGAGAAAGGCAGAAACCAGATCAGCCAGTCGAGCCGCAGATGGTACGGCGCAACCTGTGGCGGCCTTCGCATCGGATCTCCCGGTTTGCCCTTAAACTCATACTCCTGCCAAAGAGTAGCCGCCGTGATCACCCGGTCGTTCGTGCCTTCCATCACGATCTCGTACCGTTCGCGCCCGACATTGCCGAATGCACCATACGCCCCGACCAGGTGAAACGGGTTGTAACTCAAATTCATCGCCTGGTTCGGCGAAATCAGATTCAGCGCCGGCTGAATGCTCAGCAGCATCGTCACTGCTGCGAGCACATACAACACGGCATCGAACGCCATCGGCCGCTCCGCCAACATCGGTGCGTGCAGTGGAACGGCGAACCATAGAATGCGGTCGTCAAACGCACTCAAACCCAATACCATCGTCAGCCAGTTCAACCAGGAGTAATTGCCGCTCACGATCAACACCAGCTGATGAAAGATGATGAGCGCGCCCGCAATCGACGCCACCGGCTGCGGTGCGAATAGCGCGAACGGTACTACCACCTGCACAAAATGGCTGGCGAGCGCAGAGAAGCGGTGCATCGGCTTGGGAATCCAGTGAAAATACCAGCTTAGGGGATTGGGTAGCGGCTGCGTTTCGTAGTGATAGTAGAGACATGTCAGCTCGCGCCAGCATCTGTCATGCCTGAGCTTGATCAGCCCCGCACCTACCTCGGTCCGGAACAGCATCCAGCGCAGGATCACGAGAGGAATGACTGTCGGTTGCATCCGCATCGGTCCCAGAAACGCCGCGAAGAATCCGGCTTCGAGCAGCATTGACTCCCATCCGAATCCAAAGAATTTCTGGCCGACATTCACGATCGAGAGGTAGAGCACATAGAGCAGCAGCCATGCGCCCATCGAAACCCACACCGGCCCGAGTTCGGTCACACCCAGAAGCGCCAGCACCGATATGGCAAGCCCCGTCCACGCCGTCACGTCGAGCAGTCGATCCGAGTACCGCCAATGAAAAACACTGGGAGCGTTGCGCCAGCTTAGATGTTCCAGGTACTCCGGAACCGGCAGCAACCCTTTCTCTCCGAGCAGCGGTTTGAACTGCTTGATCACTGCCAGAAACGCAACCAGGTAGATCGCCGCCAGGCCTCTCTGCAGAAACAGGCGGGCGATCCCAACATCTCCGAAATATGCGTTTAGCGCGGCCATCTCGATAGAGGTAATGTACGGTACCAGCCTGGATGATGGCTGAGTGTAAATCGCAGCTTAATGACACGCTCCGTTCAGGTTCGGCGTCCGAACCGGTGCATGTCCCTGGTCTTTCAGGTGATCGTCAACGTTAAGAATTGTTAAGCCGAGCTTGAACTCGCTATCCTAGTTCGCTGCGACTTGCGAAAATCGCAGATGGCCGCGCTTTGGGCGTGGAAAGTTCGGCGCTCTCGTGACGAACTGTGGGTTCTGTTGTGCGAGACTTATGAACCGTGGGAGTATTTGGCATTGGCGTTTGCAGTTGAAATGAATCAGATGGAAGCAGCGGAGAAGCAGAAAAAGCTCTCGTTATTGCTCGTGGATGATGACGTGGAGCTGTGCAGCATGATGCGCGAGTTCTTCGCGCAGGAGGGTCATCGTCTCGAATGCGCCTACAACGGCCGCGAAGGCCTCACCGCCGCCCTCAACGGCTCCTACGACCTGATCATTCTCGATGTAATGCTGCCCATCCTCGACGGCTTTGAGCTGTTGCAACGCCTGCGCCGCCGCAAAGACCTGCCCATCATCATGCTGACTGCTCGTGTCCAACAGAAGGACCGGATCCGCGGTCTGGACGCCGGCGCCGACGACTACCTGCCCAAACCGTTCGATCCCGATGAACTGCTCGCCCGCATTCGCGCCGTCCTGCGCCGCTCCGAGTCGCTGGCCCGGCCCGAATCGCACGACATCACCATCGGCAACATCCGCCTCAACCCGGCTACGCGCGAAGCCTGGCTCAATGATGAGCTCGTGGAGTTGACCGCCACCGAATTCGATCTGCTGGAAATGCTGATGCGCTCGACGGGACGCGTGGTCTCACGCGACGAGATCACGGCTGCTCTCTTCGAACGCGAGGCCACGCCCTACGATCGCTTTCTCGATGTACATATCAGCCACCTGCGCAAAAAGCTCGAGGGTGGCCGCAGCCTGATCAGAACCATCCGGGGAGTGGGATATGTCTTCACCGGCGCCTGACAGCCCGGCTGCAAAGGTGCTTCTGCGGCACTCGCTCTATATCTGGGTGCTGCTGGCCATGGTGGGCATCCTCTCGCTTTCCTTCGTCGTCTTTCGCGCCATCTCCGAACAAATGCAGACACAAAAAATCGACCCGGTTTACGACCGTTTCGACGAAATGCAACTGGAGAGCGCGCGCAACTTCCTGCAAAGCAGCGGTCAGCCGGCCATGGCAGGTTACCTGCACTCGTTGGATAAAATCTTCGGCGGTTCGCACTACCTGCTCGATTCCGACGGCAAGGACCTGGTCTCCGGGGTGGATCGCTCGGCGATGCTTCCGCGGCCGCCCGCGGTCAAATCGCGCATCGGGAACCACAATCACTGGGAGATCACCCACCGTTCCCAGGATGGCCGCTACTGGTTTGCTGCCGAAGGACAAACCCGTCCGCCACGCATCTGGTCGTTTCTGCCGTATTACTTTCTCGTTATCGGGGCTACGGGCATCCTCTGCTGGATCGCTGCCGTTGGTGTTATCTCGCCGATTCGCAAAGTCGCCGCCAGCATTGCGCTCTTCGGCCGCGGGAACCTCGGCGTCCGCGTCAAGACCGATCGCGACGATGAGATCGGTCAACTCGGCCGTTCATTCAATGAAATGGCAGAACGGCTGGAGCGCCTCATCACCAGCGAACGACGCCTTCTGGGCGACATCTCGCATGAACTCCGCTCGCCCCTGGCGCGCCTCAAATTCGCTATCAAGCTTGCCCGTACCAGCCCCGATCCCGCTTCGGCTCTCGAACGCATCGAACGCGACGTCAACCGCATCGCATCGCTGGTCGCAGACATCGTGGAAATCAATGTCGTCGAAGATGATCCCGCCCTGCACGACCAACGCGAAATCTGTATCCGCGACATCATCAACGAAGTGGTGCGCGATTGCAGCGTTGAAGCCGATGCGCGCGGCTGCACCATCCAAGTCAGCGGAGACGTCTGCGGCCAGGTGCATGGAAATCCCGAATTGCTGCGGCGCGCCGTCGAAAACGTATTGCGAAATGCCATCCGCTACTCTCCGGAAAATTCGCCGATCGATTTCTCCATCAGTGAGACAGAGGACGATGCGCACATTGTGATCCGCGATTTCGGCCCCGGCGTGCCTGACTCCGCAATGACGCGGATTTTCGACCCGTTCTTTCGTGTGGAAGAGGCTCGCAACGCCAATGGCGGAGGATCCGGATTGGGGCTATCGATAGCCAAGCGCGCAGTTTATCTGCATCGCGGCTCTATCCGGGCCGAAAATGCAACTCCCGGGTTGCGGGTCACCATTGCAATTCCGCTGACGCACGAGGTGGCCATAAAGATCTCATAGAGGCTTCGAGTGCACTCGAGTCCTTAACCTTTCTTAAGCTGAGAAATTCCGCTTCTGTAGTTCACTTAGGTAGTGCCTCTCTTTTCATCTCTTAAATTCATCGAGGCATCGGAGAAGGACATCATGAAGCGTCTGTTCGGATACGCACTCGTGCTCGCTCTCGCAGTTGCCCCGGCGTTTGCTGCCAAGAACTCGCAGTCGGTAACTCTATCGCAGTCTGTCAAAGTGGGCTCAACGGAAATCCCTGCAGGTGAAATCAAGGTCACCTGGACCGGTACCGGCGAGAGCGTCCAGGTCACGCTCGCTCAGAACGGTAAGACCATCACAGTTCCAGCAAAGCTCGTTGAAGAGAAGAATTCGCACAAGGGCTATGTCGTCAGCCGCGTCAACGGCGCCGACCAGCTCGAGTCCATCCAGCTGAGCAAGGTGAGTCTCCAGCTCGAAAGCGCGACGGCTTCCGGGCAATAAAGGTCAGAAAACCAAGCCTCTGACACTTCCCCTGGACGGTTTGTTCATACACGACTCATGTGTCTGAACTCTCCTACCCCTTCCGGCCCAGCCGGAAGGGGTCATTTTTTGGCTGGAAACTCGCGCGTTTTCAGTAGTTTTGAGCCTGCCCGCTCATTTGGCTTCCAGGCGCTTTCAAGGTATACTGAATATTCGGCAAGCCAGAGGGCGGGTGTGTCTTCATCCGCTTGATCGCCCGTCATAGGTTGGATGGATGAGAGCCGCAAGTAAGGCAAGCGGTTCGGGCTGGCGCGGAAACTTGAGACAAGTTTGGAGCTAATTGAGATGGCACAGGTATGTGATATTTGCGGCAAGGGACCGCAGTTTGGCAACAACATTTCGCACGCGCACAACGTGAGCCGGCGGCGCTGGAATGTAAATCTGCAGGCGGTTAAAGCGCTGGTCAACGGCGCCCCCAAGCGGATCCGCGTCTGCACCAGCTGCATCAAGACCGGCAAGATCCAGAAGGCGTAGGCAGTCCCCTGCCCTCCCAGCCTTGATCAAAACCAAAACCCCATCGGCCTCCGATGGGGTTTTTGCTGCGCCGAAAAGCTAACGCGCTGCTGTCGTTTTTGACTCTAGCGGGTTTTCCCAGGAAAACGCCTTCGCATCCAGCCCCTCAGGCGCCCACCGGTCCACGATCGCCTTGGCAAGCTTTCCCAAGGTCTGCTCCGCTTCGTTGTCGCCGGTCCAGCGCTGGTCGGCATTGTCCCAGGTAAATCCCGCGATCACCACTGGCCCGCCCTTCGTTGAGACCAGCGCTACGTCATTGCGCACCTGGTCCAGCGCCCCTGTCTTGTTTCCGATCGCCGAGCCGTTCTCGCTCGTATCCAGTGTCTCCAGGTAACGGGGCAGGCTGTCGCGATCCTGCTGGTTGCGCAGCATATGCAGAATCGTTCCGCAAATCGGGCCGTCGCCTGGCTTTGTGGCGGCGTTGTCAAACGAAAGATGACAAGTCGCAAACCGCTCCATGATGGACGCCATCTCGCGCGCCGTCGTCTTCCCCAGTCCGAACTTCGGCTGATCCGCCGGCATCGGTCCGGTGGCCGGAACATAGACCTTCTTGTAGAGCACGGTCTGTTTCAGGCCGGCTTCGCGCAGTGTCTCGTTGATGTGCGCCAGGCCCAGGCGATCGATCGCCATATTCGTCGCGGTGTTGTCGCTGAGCACAACCATCAGCGTAAGAGTGTCGCGAAATGTCAGCGCGATTGGCGGAGTCAGGACTCCCAGCACGCCTGATCCCGCAACCTGGTTCTCCTTCGCCAGCACGATTCGCTCGTCAAAACTGGCCTTGCCGGCGCGAATCTGCTCGGCCGCATCCAGCAGAATCCCCGTCTTGATCACGGATGCGGTCTGCACCGGCTCATCCGGAAGCAGTGATGCCGTCTCCCCGCTGCGCAGATCACGGGCAAACAACGCCACATGCCCATGATGCGCATCGGCAATGCTTTTGATCTGTTGATCGAGCTGAGCGTCATCTTGAAGGGCCGGTGTCCGTGCGGAGCTGATAGCCATAAATACCGGGAGCATGAACATCAAGCAATATCGACGCATGCGTGCAAGGGTAATCCATCGGGCATGTCCTTTCGCAATTCCCGTATCCGCGTCATGGACACCGATTCGGAGATAGGGGTAGGATTGCCCGTGCCATGTCCCTCAAGCACCTCGCCTTCGTTTTGATTGGGCTCCTTGTGCCTTATGTCGCACCGGCGCAGAACAACTCTCCATCGGAGTACGCCGCCCTTGTTGCTCAACTGCAATCAGGCAAGACTGACATTGACTACACACGGCTTCGACTCAGCTACATGGACTCGCCGGAATACGAGCATGCCCAGGACACGTCCGATTCCGAGAAGGCGATGATGGTCTCTTTAGAAAAGAGGGACTTCGCCGCCGCAATCCAGGAAGCCGAAAATGTGCTGGCCAGCGATTACGTAAACATCGAAGCTCACTTTGTAGACTCTCTGGCCAAGCGGCATGCTGGAAACCTACAACAAGCTGAATTCCACCGCACCGTGTTCCAGGGCCTGATCGACTCCATACGCAAATCGGGCGATGGAAAGTCCACCAGAACAGCATGGGTCGTCATCACGGTGCACGAGGAGTACGTGTTCCTGCAGGCTCTCAAATATCAGATCTCAGAACAGAGCATCATCGGCGAAAACGGCCACTCCTACGACGTAATGAAAGCGAAAGACCCCTACGACGGCGCCGAGCAGACGTTCTATTTCAATGCCGACATCCCCATGAAGCACGGCGGGCTTTAGCGGCAGAGCTTTACTTTTCCTTTGTAAACGTCAACGACGCCGAGTTGATGCAATAACGCAGCCCCGTAGGGTTCGGGCCATCCGGGAACACATGTCCCAGATGGCCTCCGCACTGTGCGCACGTCACCTCAATGCGGCGCATTCCGAACGAGTCGTCGTTATGTTCCTTCACGGCTTTGGAGTCAGCCGGAATGACAAAACTCGGCCAGCCGCAACCAGAGTCGAACTTTGCCCCGGAGAGAAACAACAGCGCCCCACAGCCGGCACAGTGATAATTCCCGGTTTCGTGATTCTCGGTCAGAGCCCCGGTGAAGGGCCTCTCGGTGCCTTTTTCGCGCAGCACGTGATATTGCTCTGGCGTCAGCTTTGAACGCCATTCGGCATCGCTGTGCGTAACCTTGATGGGCTTGTCCTGCTCATTCGATACAGCGCTCAACTGAAACCTCCGGGAAAGACGGGTGTTGGATGCGCGGGAAGCGCGTCAGGATGCGGCATCAACCGACTTCGGCAATTACGTCGATCTCGACCAGGGCGTCCTTGGGCAGACGGGCCGCTTCAATCGTGGTGCGAGCCGGTGCGCCCACTCCCTGGGGCGCCAGGTACTCAGCGTAGACCGCGTTCATAGCAGCGAAGTCCTTGAGGTCCTTCAGATAGACATTGGCTTTGACTACGCGGGAGAGGCTGGTGCCTGCGGCTTCGAGAATTGCTTTCAGGTTCTCGAGTGTGCGCCGGGTCTGTTCGGAAATTCCGCCGTCGATCAATTGCTGGGTTTGAGGATCAAGAGCGGCTTGCCCTGCGGTGAAAACGAAGTTACCGCTGCGAATGCCTTGGGAATACGGACCCACCGCATTTGGGGCGGACTGCGTGGAAATGACCGTTTTGCTCATGCATTGATTTTAGAGCGAACTGCCGTCACCTTTTTCACATTGGAGATGGGAACACAATCTCGTAGTAGTCTCGCTCGGTATGCGAGCGAGACCATCACCCGCCGGATTCGTAACCCTACCGCCAGCTCGCCAGCAGTCCACCCACAATGAACAGCCCTAACAACCAGTAGGTGCCATTAATCGCGAACAGCTTGAAAGGCTTCTTTTCGTACAATCCCTGTGGTAGGTTCGGAGCGGCAAAGAACGCCATCCAAACCAGCACGCCGATCACACCACCAAGTTTGAACCCTGTCGCGTTCGACCACATGACGATGGTGGCGAGGACGAACGATAGCACCAGGTCCCCAATGAACGAAGCGGTCATGGCCAGCAGCATGCCATCGCGATTGCCGGGCTCCCGTTTCACGCCGGCCAGCTCCATCCATGACTTGGCAAACAGTGGCGGCGAATACCAGATTGCACCCAGAACCCACAGAATAATCGCCGATACCAGAATTGCAAGGTTGTTCAGAGAGTGAAATTGAAGCATCCAGATCCCTCCACTGGCGCAGTTGCGCCGTAGTTCACAGCAAATCCAGTGCTTTGGATCGTGCCTAAGACTGTCGCGCCGGGGGAAGCGCGTGTCAAGGAGATTTAGAACAGGGAACAGTGCGAATCAACAAATTGGCCGGCTTACTTCCGCGCGGCTGGGGTCCTTACTCCTTGTTTCAGCATTTCAACGGCTTTGGAGAGCCGGGTCTGCCGCGTCTCCGCCTTCGTGGCTTCGGTGATCCACCGGCAATACTCCTTGCGATGGGTATAGCTCAGCTTTTCGAAGCTTTCGACTACCCCAGCTTTCTTCATTGCTTTCGCGAACTCTTCCGGCACCTCGATGCTCCGCTCACTTTGATCGCGCTCGATCACCACATCCACGCTGCCGCCACGCGCGCGAACGCGCGGCAAAGAGAAAACCGGTTCAAATCAGGCACAAAAACACGCATCCCATCCAGCCGCAACATTGTGCGGTCAGGATGGGACGGAGTGTTTCGGGTTTGGAGCCGGCTCAGACCAGCTTGGCGTCGAGCGTGACCTCGGTGTTGTTGGCGAAGAGCTTCGAGATCGGGCAGCCCACCTTGGCGCCAGCCGCGGCCGCGTCGAAGGCTTCCTTCGTTGCGCCGGGTACGCTGGCGGTGGTGGTGAGAGCAATCTTGGTGATGGAGAAGCCGTCACCGACCTTGGCCAGCGTCACGGCTGCATGTGTCTCGATCTTGGTAGGGGTCAGGCCGGCGCCGCCGAGCTGCGCACCCAGCGCCATCGAGAAGCAGCTGGCATGGGCCGCCGCAATCAGCTCTTCGGGAGTGGTGCCGCTGGTTGCGCCCTCAAAGCGGGTCGCAAACGAGTAGTTGGCATCCTTGAGCACGCCGGTGGCCGTGGAAATGGTGCCCTTGCCTTCTTTCAATGAACCTGTCCAAACCGCACTTGCCTTGCTTGCCATAGATAATCCTCCTTCGGGGATTTCAGACCGTTTGATCTCTGTTCTGGGGTGCGCCGCCTCAGGAGAAACATGACGGCGTAACGGATTTGATTCTTCGGGCGCCTGCCGCGATCCAGCGTGGCGGCGGCCCACATCTCTATGCTAATCTCTCACCCATGCTTCCCAACAGGCCTCACGTCTTTGATGATGAAATTGCTGCGACTTTTCCACAAAACGGGGTAGTTTGCGCACTCGATTGCGATGAAGCGCCGGTGGATCACCACTGCCAGATCTGCCCCACCTGCTCGCACCGCCTCACGGGGCACAAGTGCAAGCTGGTGTGTACCCACTGCGGGTACTACCTGAGTTGCGCGGATTATTACTGATCAGGAGAGTTAGGGGTGCCTGAGCCACAAGCCCAGAGCTGCGAAAATCAGCGGGAAACTGTAGAAGAGAATGTATTGAAATCTGATCTTTGCACTATCCGCTCTTTCAAGCGCAACCTGCATCCCGACAACCGCAATAACAATTCCTAAAGCAACGTTCCCAAGCAGGAACCCACGGCTGCTCGTAACCAATTCGCAAATCATCGTTCCGAACGCAACTGCGAAAAGGCCATACTCGATCCGTTGAGGTGAGAACCGGGTCTGCGCAACCGAAATTCCGTTCGCAGTCAGATTCGATTTGATTTCCTCATAGCCCTCAATCCTCCTGGGGATCAAAAGCCAGCGCAGAGGGTTGGAAGTCCGCAAAAATAACCCAAGGCCGGATCGCGGCTCATCAGCGCGAACGATTTCGTTGATCAGGATAGTCCTCGACCATGGTCCATTTTTGACTTGTACTTCTTTGGAATTCAGTGAGACGGATTGAACCTGGACTGCTGCTAATGCCGCTTCAGTCACCCTGTCCCGGGACTTCGGTAGGAGAAATTGCGTGAGTGCGACGATCAATAACGAGACTGCTGCAATCACAAAGTGCTCATTTGCTCGGGGAAGAATAGCTATCCAACCCAGGGACCAAATGACTAGAACCGCAGCAATAACGAGGAAGATGCAGGCAAAAACGAAGCTTGCCTTCCGTGCTCTGAGTAAAGCACGGCTACGTGCTGCAATTGCATCTTCGCTCATGGTATAAATCGTCATTCGCGAGATTCTAGCACCGCTGAATCAACCCTATTCGCGGCTGGTTCCGCTTCGTTTCCGCGCGGCTTCAAACTCATCCCCCGCCTGCCACTGGATGGACGCGGGCTGTGTGCTCGCCAGCCATCCCAGCACAAATCCAAACCGCGCCATCTTCGCGTTGCCGCGAAAATCCCAGTCGGCACGGAATTCATCCGACGGCTGGTGGTAATGGCGCGCCACGTAGTCGGCAAACTGCGCTTTGCCCCACGCATCGTCATGGCCTTCAAACAGCCGTCCCAGGTCGATCGAAAACGCCGGAATACCCGCCCGAGCCAGTGAGAAGTGATCGGACCGGTAGTAGTGTCCAGCCGAAGGATCGGGATCGGGCAGCAGTTGCAGATCAAAACCCTTTGCTACCTTCTGCACCGTCGGCCAGAAGCTGATCCTCTCCGCCCCGCCCAGGCTCGCCGACAGCGGAACGCCTATGGGCAACAGCATGTCGAAGTTCAGATCAAGCGTGATGTCGTGTGCCGGAACCGGCGGATGCTGGCCCAGGTACTGCGAGCCCAGCAGGCCCTGCTCCTCCGCCGTAACCGCCGCGAAATACATCACATGCGGCGGCCGTTCACTCGATTTCGCGAAGGCCCTGGCCATTTCCAGCAGAATTCCACAGCCCGTGCCATTGTCCGCGGCGCCGTTGTAAATCCCATCTCCCTTGGCATTCGGATCGATGCCGAGATGATCGTAGTGCGCGGTATAAAGCACCGCATTCTCCGGCCCGTGTGCCACACCCGCAACCCGCCCCACCACGTTCGTCGATACATATTTGCGCACGCGGCTCTCGACATGTGCCTTGAGCCGGACCTTCAGTTCCTGCGCGTGGAAACTGGGCTGGCCCGCCTTCGCAATCGCCTGGTCGACGTCGCCAAGTCTCGCCATCGTGAACAGCCGCTGCGCCACGTCATGCTGAATCCATGCGGCCGCACGCAGTGTGTTGGTCGGATCGCCCACAAGATAGCTCTTCTCGATGGCCTGCGAGTTCTCGACAACCTGCCATCCATAACTTGCGAGATCTGTCCGATGAATGATGAGCACTCCAACCGCGCCGCGCCGCGATGCCTCTTCGTACTTGTAGGTCCAGCGCCCGTAATAAGTGAGCGCCTTGCCCGTGAAAAACTTCTCATCGTCCGAGGGCGGCTCGTTCACAATCACCAGCGCGATCTTGCCCTTCAGATCCACACCCGAGTAGTCGTCCCAGTTATATTCGGGCGCGTGAATGCCGTATCCCACAAACACAATCGGAGCGTCGATTTCCGCGCTCGCCTGCCCGGTCTCGTCCTTCGAAACGATCTCACTGCCGTACGCAAGGTCTATAGGTTGTCCGCTCGCCGGAACCAACGCAAACTTCGTCTTGTCCTCAACGGTGTGCACAGCGATCAGCGGAACCTTCTGGAAGTAGCTCCCGTGATCGCCTGCGGGCTCCAGGCCATCCAGCGCAAACTGCGTGGCGATGTACTCGGCTGCCAGTTCCGCGCCGCGCGTGCCGGGACCACGGCCCTCCAGCAGATCCAGCGAAAGAAACCGTACATGCGCGCGAATCTTTTCCGGATCAATCGACGCCGCCGCAGCCCGGGCCGCCGGCGGGAGGCCATCTATCGCCGGAACCGTGTCCATCGAAGGTTGTTGCGCAAATACAACCAAAGGCAGAGAAAGGCCTGTCGTCAACAAGCAGAGTAATAATTTGTTGTTCATTGATTCTCCGAATCGTCATGCGGATTCGTGGTCGCGCCGCAATGTCTCGGGCGCGAAGTATCAGAGTACTTCCATGGTCCGTGCCGCCGCAAATTCACTCCGACGCTGCCCGCCCAACAGTCCCGCTCTCGTCAGAATCTTCCGCGCCAGCCCCGTCAGCGCTATGGTGCCGGCTTCCTCTGCTCGAACCCATCGCCGAGTCTTCCCCTTCGCACCGCGATCCCCTTTTACCGCCGACACCCCATATACCCGCACGACATAGTTGACATTCATAATCGCGTGCCGCACCTTCATTACCGGAACCAACCCCGGACCGTCTTCGTTCGCATAAACGGGCAGCTCCCATAATCCCGGCATCACCGTGTTGTTCGCATCCCGCTGCTCCAGCAGCACGCGGCTTCCCGCTTTTCCTTCATGAATCGCCAGAACACAAGCCATCTCCCGCGTCGTCATCGGCGCGCGCTTCGGCGTTTTATGTTCGCCCAGCGTGCGGCACTCGCGTGCCCACGGGCACACCAGGCACTGCGGATTTCGCGGCGTGCAAACCGTCGCGCCCAGTTCCATCACGGCCTGGTTGAAATCACCCGCCCGCCGCGGATCCACCAGCGAGGCTGCAAACTCATCCACCTTCCGCTGCACCGCAGCTTCCGTCGCCGCGTCATGCGACTCCCATCCGCGAATCCGGCTCAGAACGCGCTCCACGTTTCCATCCACCACTGCGATCGCCTCGCCATGTGCAATGCTCGCAATCGCCGCGGCTGTGTATGCTCCGATCCCGGGCAGGTTCCGCAGTTCCTTCGCGGACTGAGGCATCTCGCCACCGTATTCTGCGACCACCGTTTGCGCGGCCTTGTGCAGCATGCGCGCCCGCCGGTAGTAGCCGAGTCCGCTCCACAATGCCAGCACCTCCTGCTCGTTCGCCTTTGCCAGCGCCTGCACCGTTGGGAATCGCCCCAGAAACGCCTTGTACTTTTCGATCACCGCAGCTACACGCGTTTGTTGCAGCATGATCTCCGACACCCAGATCGCATAGGGATCCTGGGACCGCCTCCAGGGCAGGTCGCGCTTGCAGTGGTCGAACCACGCCAGCAGTTCATGCCGCATACCAGCGAGATTCCCGGTTTTTGCAACTCGAGTCATGCGCCCAGATTACGGCATCCAGCCCCGCAAATGCCTTCCCATCAACCATCTCCAGCGCTGGTTATCCGCCACACAATAATCACTTAACCCTGTGATACCCTCGCTACAGCGGTTCTCCAATGGATGTTGGGCGAATTGAAACTGCTAAGCGGCTTTTCCTTCAAGACAAAGCCGCCTCACGATTCGAAATTGCTCGCAGGAATTGGAGAGCCGCTCTTATTGAGAGAGGCCTCTGCATATGTCCACTGCAAACGCATCAGGCGTCCGTATTTACATGGACGCCAACGCCACCACACCCCTTCTGCCGGAGGTGGTCGATGCGATGCGACCCTACTGGACCGAGCACTTCGGGAACGCCTCCTCCATCCATCTCGACGGCCAGGCAGCCCGCAAGGGTATTGACCACGCCCGCGAGACGCTGGCCGAGTTCTTCAACTGCCATGATGCTGAAGTTGTTTTCAACTCGGGCGGCACCGAGGGCGATAACACGGCACTCGTCGGCCTGCTGCACACTGGCGATCACCTCATCACGACCTCCATCGAGCACTCGGCCGTTCTCCAGACCGCAAAGCGCCTCGCTGAGAAGGGAATCGAAACCACCTTCGTCGCTCCGCAGCCCAGCGGCCTCATCGACCCCATGGATCTCCTCCGCGCCATCCGCCCGGAGACACGCCTCATCAGCGTGATGCTCGCCAACAACGAAACCGGCGTGATCCAGCCTGTCGCGGAAATCGGCAAAATCGCCGCCGACACCGGCGTCTTCTTCCATATCGATGCCGTGCAGGGCGCGGGCAAGGTAAAGATCGACGTTCGCAGCATCGGCTGCCACCTGCTCTCCATCAGTGGACACAAGATGCACGCCCCCAAGGGCGTCGGAGCCATGTTCGTCCGCCGCGGAACGCCGGTCGAATCGCTCATCGTTGGCGGAAGTCACGAGCGCCGCCGTCGAGCCGGCACCGAAAATGTTCCCGGCATCGTCGCTCTCGGCAAAGCCGCCGAGCTCGCCATGCACAGCGTCGAAGACGGCACCATGGCCCGCGTCGCGGCCTTGCGCGACAAACTCCAGGCCGGCGTGCTTTCCATTCCCGGAACCGGTCTCAACGGCGCGCTCCCTGATGGAAAGCCCGCGCCGCGTGCAGCCAACACCACCAACATCTGGTTCAACAACCTCGAAGGCGAAGCGCTCGTCATCGCGCTTGATCTAAAGGGCATCGCCGTTTCCGGCGGATCAGCCTGTCACTCCGGCGCCACTGAGCCCAGCCACGTCCTGATGGCCATGGGCCTCGACAAGGCGCGCGCCGGCGCCAGTCTGCGCTTCAGCCTCCTCAAGACCGCCACAGAAGCTCAGATCGATCGCGTACTCCAAATCCTCCCCGAAGCCGTCCAGAACCTGCGCGCCCTTGCTCCCGTCTCCGCAGGCACCCTTGGCTGACGGATCGGTCGCAAAACGACCATTCGATGAGGATCCGATCTGCGCACACAGTGTCTTCTCGATTGACCGCGGCAGGTTTAACGACCTACTGCTTCCCACTTCTTGGCAAATCTATTCCGTATGCGCGGTCACTGCCCTCATCAACGGCCAAAAACGTGATGGCTGTCCCCGGCAGGCCGAATATGAAGGCGAGAGTTCTCCAGAGCGCACTCTGATTGTCTTGCGCACGCATGCCAGCGTAGCTAATGTTGGCCAAAACCCACAGTCCTGAGATGCCGGTGTCTTGCATCTGAGATTGCGCGGTTACATTGGCTTGCGCCAAAGTCGCAGTCGCACAGGAGACGGAGCCGGCCAGAAGCACCACGAGACTTCGACGAAAATGGGAACGTCGCATTTGCAACTCCGTTTTGCACTTGCGGTCAATCTTGATGGCTGTGTTTCGCCGGCTTGATGATAGCCGAACAATTATTTTGCTCCCTGGTGTCTCTTGCTGCTTGACATAACTATTTACTTATATAAGATTTTAGTTATGCACGGACACCAAGATCTCGACGCCGCCTTTTCCGCCCTGGCCGATCCTACCCGGCGCGCCATTCTCGCTCGCCTCGCTCTGGGAGAAGCCACGGTCATGGAACTCGCCCAGCCGTTCGAGATGACCCAGCCCGCCGTTTCGCAGCACCTGAAAGTGCTCGAAGATGCAGGTCTGGTGGCAGTTCGCGTAGATGGCGCCCGGCGGCCTCGCCGGCTCGTAAAGCCGGGCGTCGAAGCAATCGACAGATGGCTGGACATGTTGCGCAAAGGATTGGAGAAGAGCTACGACCGCCTCGATCTTGTCCTCACCGAAATGAGTCACCCAACCCCAAAAGGAGGGAAGAAATCATGAGCAAACTCACACTCAAAACCGAGGGAGAGACCCGCATTATTGCCACCCGGCACTTCGCCGCTTCGCCCGAGGCCGTGTATCGTGCCCACACCGATCCCAAACTCGTCGAGAAATGGCTCCTCGGTCCTGACGGCTGGACGATGCCCGTGTGCCAGATGGACACGAAACCTGGCGGAAACTTTCGCTACGAGTGGAGCAATGCCGCGAAAGGTCAAAGCTTCTACGAGACCGGCGAATATCTTACGCTGGAACCCTGCAGCCGCATCGTCCACGTCGGGCGCATGTTCCTCCCCGATCGCACGCCCGATAACCACGTCGAAACGCGCTTCGATGCCGATGGTTCCGGCACGCTGATGACCATGCGCATGACTCTGCCCGATGAGAAAACACGCTCGATGATGCTCTCCACCGGCATGGAGCATGGAATGGAAGCAAGCTACGTCCGCCTCGAAGGAATGATCCCTGCTCCACAGGCTGTATGAAACGAGGGACTAGGGACTAAGACTATTCCCCGCGAAGACCGCATCTGATCTCTGCCCCTGCTCCTCGAGTCCCTTAGTCCCTCTAGTCCCGAGTCCCTCGTTCCTCACCCCAGTTCGGTCCCCCGCGTCTCCGGCAACAGCATCGCCATCACGGTCGCCGCCGCAAACGCGATCGCGCTCGCGCCGAAGGCCCACGACAGGCCGTGCCGCTCGCTAAGCGCGCGAATGGTGATCGGCGCCAGCGCACTCAAACCGCGCGCGACGTTGTATGAAATCCCCAATGCCGTAGCCCGGTTCTTGGTGGGGAAAATCTCGCTACCAATGATGCCCGAACCCGTGAAGAATCCCGTCCCGAAAAACGCCGCCACGCAAGCGAACGCCAAAATCCATCCCGGTTCCCGCGCCGCGGCCATCAGTGGCACCGAGGCCGCTGCAGCTGCCAGGTACACAGCGAATGTTCGCTTTCGTCCGAAGCGGTCCGCGAACACGCCAAACAGCAGATACCCCGGCAGCATTCCCAGCAGATTCACGGTGACCAGGAATCCGGTAACGCCCAACGTCGCAAATCCCCGCCCGCCCTGCGCGATCGGCAGTACAAGATATGCCGGAATCCATGTGAACAGCCCCCACCATCCGAACATTCCGAAGGTATTGGTAGCAGTAAGCACGATGAGCGCTTTGACTGATCCACGGACTCGTCTGTGCGTTTCCGACCGGTCATGCGCTCGCTGCCACATCTCCGGCTCCGGCACGTGACTCTGGATCCAGAAAACCAGCGCTGCCGGAAGGATTCCGGCAAAGAACACCCATCGCCAGCTGGCATGCGACAGGATCAAACCAGCAACCACGGCCGAGATGGCATATCCGACAGCCCAACTGCTCTGCACAATGCCCAACGCCCGACCGCGCAGCGCCGAGGGCCATGTCTCGGCAACCAGTGCTGCGCCGGTATTCCACTCGCCGCCCATCCCGAGCCCCAGCAGAAATCGGCACGCCGCGAGCGCCGCAATGCTCGTCGACAATCCGCAGGCGAACGTGAAAACCGAGTAGATCAGGATGCTCGCACTCAGCATCCGTCGCCGCCCAAAGCGGTCCGCCAGCACGCCGAACAGCAGTCCGCCCAGTGCTGAAGCAATCAGCGTCAACGCGTTCAGCAATCCTGCGGTGGTGCGGCTCATGCTGAAAACGCGCATCAGCGTGGCCAGCAAGATGGAGTAGAGCAGTACATCGAACGCGTCGAGCATCCACCCCAGCGCCGCGGCAATCACCACTCGGCGCTGCGCAGCAGTCGCACCGCGCCAACTGAATGCCGTTGCGGTCGAGCCCATCGCACTCATCGAAATCGAGGAACCTTCATCCGTCATAGTTGCCAGGAAGGATTAGCAGTACGAACCTGGGGTGCCCCATCCATTCGACAGCTCTCGGTCGAATGGATGGGAAAGCACGATGTGTGCGGTACCACCCGTCATCACCCGATTGAACCTCAGGCTCTCATCTGAGCCCATTCTCGTCTACAACCGATTCGTCCTGATATGTTTTCTTGAGTGGCCCCGCACCTCACCATCGCCATCGATACCGGCGGCACCTTTACCGATTGCGTCTATCGCATCGGCGGTCGGCTCGAAGTACTCAAGCTTCCGTCCACGCCCGACGATCCCAGCCGCGCCATTCTCGAAGCGGTCCGCCGCATCTGCAAGCTCGTTCCTGCTGCAAAGGTCGAGGTGCGTCATGGAACCACCGTCGCCACCAACGCACTGCTTGAGCGCACAGGCGCGCGCGTCGCCTTCGTTACGACAGCGGGATTTGAAGATACCCTCGCCATCGCCCGCCAGGCCCGGCCCGATCTTTACGACTGGAATCATCACCGCCCTGCTCCGGTCACCGATCTCTGTTTTGGCATCTCCGAACGTATTACCCCCGACGGCACCGTTCTGCTTGCGCCTGAGAACGCCGCACTCGACGAGTTGCGCGGCGCGATCCGCAAATCGAAAGCCGAGTCAATCGCCGTCTCGCTTCTATTCTCCTTCGCCAATCCCGCGCACGAGCAAGCCGTCGCGCTCTCTCTTGAATCTCTCCGCCTGCCCATCTCGCTCTCCCACCAGATCCTCCCCGAATTTCGCGAGTACGAGCGCGGCGCGACCATCGCGCTGAACGCATATCTTGCTCCGAAGATGCAGAACTATATTCGGTCCGTGGAGAGTGGGCTTTCACGGCGCAACGCGAGTCTCAGCATCATGCAGTCCTCCGGCGGAATTCTCTCTGCTGCATCTGCCGCGCGCGAGCCCGTCCGCACCATCCTTTCCGGACCGGCTGGTGGCGTCATCGGCGCGCTCAGCGTTGCGCGCTGCATCGGCATCGATCGCATCCTCACCTTCGACATGGGCGGCACGTCGACCGACGTCGCCCTGCTCGACCCGGGGTCCCCGGCGACAGGTCCACGTCGCTGGGGTGGAGACCCGGGGTCCCCGGCGACAGGTCCAAGTCGCCGGCGTGGAGACGCCACGCGTGAGCCGCCCACCACCACCGAGGGAGAGGTCGCCGGTCTTCCCGTCAGTGTCCCCATGCTCGACATTCATACCGCTGGTGCAGGCGGTGGTTCGCTCGCGTGGATGGACGCCGCGGGCGTGCTGCAGGTCGGTCCACAATCCGCTGGAGCCGATCCCGGCCCCGCATGCTACGGCCGCGGCGATGGCACCCGTCGCCACGACAGGGCGACCGTGACCGATGCGAATCTACTGCTCGGCCGCTTGCACCCCGGCCACTTCCTCGGCGGAGCCATGCCCCTCGATGAAACTCGCGCTCGAAACGCATTGCGACACCTTGCCGCGAAATCGTTCGCGACTCTCGAGCATCTCGCCGAAGGCATCATTCGCGTCGCCAATGCGCGCATGGAATCAGCCCTCCGCCGCGTCTCCGTCGAGCGCGGCCACGATCCCCGCAACTTCACGCTGCTTGCGTTCGGGGGCGCCGGACCGTTGCACGCCTGCGCGCTGGCCCAATCGCTCGGCATCCGTCGCGTGTTGATTCCAGCCGCTCCCGGCGCTTTGTCCGCCCTCGGTATTCTCGACGCCGATCTGCGCCGCGAATTCTCGCGCACCGTGATGCTCGCACCGGGTGCAACGCAAATCCCAGGCGCATTTCGCGAACTCGAGGCCGAAGCCCGGGCTGCCTTCAAAAAAGAGAACGCGCGTCCGATCCTGGCACGCTCCGCCGACCTGCGCTATCACGGCCAGGGTTACGAACTTCGCGTTGATTGGTCCGCGAATGCCATCACCCGCTTCCACCAATTGCATGCGCAGTCTTATGGCTATGCCGATCCCACTCGCCCCATCGAAATCGTCACGCTTCGGGTACAGGCTATCGCGCGCTCGCCAAGACCGCGCATCAAATCAGCACCACTCGGCAAGCGGGATCCACGACACGCAATGCTCGCATCGCATCGCATCTTTGAAGATGGCCGCTGGCGCAAGGCTGCGTTGTACGATCGCGCGCGCCTCCAGACGGGCAATCGCATTGCTGGTCCGGCTGTAATCACCGAACTCAGCGCGACCACCTGGCTCTCCACTGGTTGGACCGCGAAGGTCGACGCTCTCGGCAACCTCATTCTCATGCTGCGTACAGGAGGCCGCTGATGACCACGCGTCGCGAGCTTGATCCGGCCGAAATCGCCGTCATTGGCCACGCCCTTCATTCCGTCGCGGTTGAGATGGGCGCTGCGCTGCGCCGCACTGCCTTCTCGCCGAACATCAAGGAACGCCGCGACTACTCCTCCGCCGTCTTCTCCGCAGCGGGTGATCTGATCGCCATGGGCGACGACATGCCCGTGCACCTCGGTTCCATGCCCATGTCTGTCGCGGCGGTTCTCGCCGATCTGCGTCTCACACCCGGCGACGTTGCGCTGCTCAACGATCCTTATCGCGGCGGCACGCACCTACCCGACATTACTATGGTTGCGCCGGTCTTCCTTCCCGGCCGCAATCGTGCGGCGTTTTACGTTGCCAACCGCGCCCACCACGCCGATGTCGGCGGCATGTATCCCGGCTCGATGGGCCCCTGCCGCGAGATCGCCCAGGAAGGCATTCGCATTCCGCCCGTGAAGCTGATGCACGGCGGCAAAATGAACACACAACTTCTCGCCACGATTCTCGCCAACGTGCGCACGCCCCGCGAGCGCGAAGGCGACCTGACCGCGCAACTCGGCGCATGCCGCATCGGCGCCGTGCGTATGCTCGAACTCGTCAAGCGCTTCAGTCACGCGCGCCTGATGCAAGGCGTCGGGGCAATGCTCTCCGGTTCAGAGCGCCTCATGCGGAATGTCTTCGCATCCTTGCCCGCCGGCGAGTGGAGCGCCGAAGATTTCCTCGACGACGACGGTGTGATTCCGGGCCCAATTGCCATTCGCGTCAAGATCAGCAACGATCCCAGGCGCCGCCGCGCCGTCGTGGATTTCGCAGGCACTGACCCACAGGTTCCCGGCAGCATTAACGCCGTCTATGCCATCACGTGGTCCGCCGTCTTCTATGTCTTTCGTTGCCTGCTCCCACCAGAAGCTATCGCGACCGCAGGATTGATGCGCCCAGTGCAGGTTCTCGCCTCCATGGGTTCGATCGTCAATGCCCGTCCGCCCGCTGCGGTTGCCGGTGGCAACGTCGAGACATCCCAGCGCATCGTCGATACGCTCATGCGCGCACTTGCTCCGGCGTTGCCCGATCGCATTCCCGCTGCAAGCTCCGGCACCATGAACAACCTCACCATCGGTGGGATCGATACTCATCCGGGACCGCGCAGCGGTCAACCCTACACCTACTACGAAACCATCGCCGGTGGCCTGGGCGCTTCGCCGCAGTCGCACGGAGCCAGCGGACATCATGCGCACATGACCAACTCGCTCAACACGCCGATTGAGGCGCTTGAATACGCATACCCGTTCCGGATGATTCGTTACGCTATCCGCCGCGACTCGGGCGGGGCAGGGAAGCATCGCGGCGGCGATGGCATCGTGAGGGAACTGCAACTGCTCGGCGACGGGCAGGTAACGCTGCTGGCCGATCGCCGAAAGATTCAACCCTGGGGACTTGTCGGAGGTGAATCCGGCTCGCCCGGCCGCACCACGATCGTTCGCGACGGTGTCGAAGAAAATCTCCCTGGCAAGTGCACTCGCGAACTAAAGGCAGGCACTCGCATCCGCATCGAATCCCCCGGCGGTGGCGCTTGGGGTAGAGAATAGTCTTTGTTCGTTACTCCCTACCCCCTACTTCCTACTCGCTAGTCCCTGAGTCCCTAGCCCCTGCCGCTCGGCCTCCACACCCGAAACTCCCCTCCGCAATGCATCAGGCTCATCATGTAAAGCATTCCGTCGTAATACCGGTACTGCCCCGACGGAATCGGCGTATTCCAAAGCGCCTCAACAAACTCCTTCGCGCGTGCGCGATCCGTTGCCGCCAGCGAGGCCACCGCGTTTGTGCCCACCAGTCCGGTCGCATGATCCTCGTGCGTCAAGTGCGGAGTCGATCCCATCGGCTTGCCCTCGAGCGTATACACCGGTCCGTAGTCGTTGACGCCCTGCGAGGCAAAGAATTTCTGGATGCGATCGCTCAACTCCTGCTCTGCGGGAGCCTTGTGCCACCACGACCAGTCCACTGACCAGTTGCTCGCCGTGCGCCATGCGTCGTAGCCAAACTCACCCGACTGCGGAAATCGATTCGCATGCGGACTCCCATCAAAATTCGCATAATCCGGCGCGAGTCCCGTCTGCGGATTCGTTGTCTTCACGAAAAATGTCCGGCTGGTTTCGGCAGCCTTGGCCCAGAATTCCCGATCCTCCTTCGGCCCCCACCGCGACCACAACTCATAGAAACCCGGTAGATGATACGAGGGATCGGTAAACATCTGCGGAGAGACCTCAGGCACAAACAGGATCATCGGCGGATCCTGATTCATCATCGGCCCCACGGTGTGGGTTCCATACTTGCCCGGTGCCGAGATCACCTCCCGATGCACCATTGCGGTCAGCAGCCTATTCGCTTCCGCATGATACGCGTAGATCCCCTTTCCATCGCCCCAGCGATTTGACGCGAACAGCAGTGCCATGGCGAAATACGATTCTCCATCCGGAGCTGCACCCTCTGAGTTGTGAGTGCCGTCCGTCTTGCACGACCACGCAAAGAATTCGTAGCTGGGTGCCTTCGCATCGGAGATGTACATGTAAGTCTTCGCCCAGTTCCATATCGCGTCGAACTCGACCTTCTTGTTCAATTGGACGGCGATCATCATCCCGTACGACATGCCCTCGGTGCGCACATCGTGATTGGCCCAGTCCGTCACGTACATCAGCGGGCCATTCGCATTGCTGCCCGCATCAAACGCAATCGCCTGCGTCTGCTTGTCACCGTGGAAAAGCTGCCGAAACGCCGCGTCGATCTTCCCCCGGATCTCTTTCTGCGAGTGCCCATCCTCCGCAAACAGGTTGCGATACTTTCCCGTCGCGTATGCTCCGCTGCCGTCCTCCTTCGCCGTCTTCGCCATCACCTGCGAAGAAGCCATGATCAACAGCAGCCCAACTTGAGCTACTCTCCGCAATCCAGCCCGCATCCGCACGTTCCGCCTCCCAGTGCTCACAAGTGAAGCGATTTACTCGCGCCAGAAGTATATCCGCTTCGGCCGCTGAATCAGAACGCAAATGCAAAAGCCCGGGCAAATTGCCCAGGCTCTTCAGCGAACTAAGAACTGTGAACTAAGAACTTCGGACTGACCACTGGTTAGGGATTCCGGTGCAG
The DNA here is from genome assembly GCA_036495975.1 of Occallatibacter sp. Lineage (GTDB taxonomy): Bacteria > Acidobacteriota > Terriglobia > Terriglobales > Acidobacteriaceae > Telmatobacter. The sequence continues at coordinate 195,211 of DASXLY010000175.1, forward strand.
CACGTGCGTTGCGATATCCGGCCAGAACTCGCGAAAGGTATTGGTCAGCGCGTCGCGCATGATTGCGTATCCCCACTTCTCCGCTAGCGCACCCGCTGATGTATCCGCGCTCGGATAGTACGTCGTCCCGATACCCTGGGCAATTGCGCGCCCCGATAGCTCCGCCACATTGAGTGTGTTGTGCCCATGATAATTCGGCGTGATGAAAACGCGTGTCGACGAATAGAGCGCACGTTTCATGATTGGTCCTTCGCCCTTCGCGTAGTACCGCTCATCCTCGTGCAACACAGTAGGTAGCGCAAAGATCACCCAATAGTTGCCGTCCACTTTATCGACGAAGCCGCGCCACGAATATGCCCAGAATCCCGGCACGCCCTTGCCCAGCGAAGCGTGCGTGTCTTCACCCTCGGCAATCATCGAGGTCAGCCCCACGAAGACGAACGAGGAATAGTCGAAGCTGTTCTGCGTCGCGATCTTGAAAGCCTGTTTCGGTGTCGGCGGAGGAGGAATGGCGCCGGCGCTTACCGCTCGATAGTTTGGCATGATTCCCAAAATGCGCTTCGGCTGCTGCTTCGATTTCGGAGTGCCCTCGTCGGCAGGAGCCTGCTTCGAATTCGGATCCTTCGTTTGGGTCTGCTGGGCATCCGGTGCATCCGGAAGCGAAGACGACGAAACCGCGCTGCCCGCCTCGGTCGATGACGGCTCGCCCGCGTTTGTCATCTGTTGCGCATATGCGCTTGTATATGCGGCAAGCACGATGCCGCTGAGAACTACTCGCAAACAAGAATGCATTCACTCACCAAATCCAGGGATCCTATCGAGAGATCCTGGAAAAATTCAAGATGTCGTACAGGCCCTCAATCGCTTAGTGATATTCGATCATCACAGAAGTTTGCGTTCACTCGCGCATCAGATCGAATTAAGGCCATCTAACAAGGCTAGCGCATTTCGCGCCAAACAGCGAGTCGCCGTCTCAATCCCCGTTTTTCGCGTTCGGCGTAAGCTTTTTCAGCAGGAATTCCTGTATCACCGTGCTCACCACCCGCTCGCCGGTGCTCAGCCCGAAACCCTCAAACACTAAGCCTGCTCCCCGGTTCGACGGCGGATAGTACGCATTCGAAATCGAACCCGAAATCAGGTCTCCCCCCATACTCGAAAAATTCACTTCATTCTTTCCGTTATCACCTCGGCATACAAACGGTGCCGCCATGGCATGCATCAGCCGCGACTTCACCGTGCCGGTCCCCTGATAAAAGTACCGCGGATCCTGGTGAAGCAGGGCTGGCAGGATTGCTCCACCGAACATAACATCGGTCACTCCGTCGGCATATGCCGCACCAAATCGCTCCCCGTACCCAATCGCTCCCTGCCGATAATTCGGCGTGTTGCCAGCCTGGTTCATTCCGGCCAGCGTCGCCGCCCCCACGATGCTCACCGGATCGATTGACACCCGGTAAGCCATCTGGAACTTCAGCTTAGTCGTCAGCGGAACCGCGTTCTTCGCGTCATACACCACGTAGAAATTCGGGATGAATCCCATGATGCGCTGGTGCTCTTCAATCTCTACCTGCTGTGTGGCAATTTGTTCCGTCGACGAATACACTGTCACCGATGAGACTGCGTCCTCAAGTTTCAGCTTGATACCGGGCACGTCGAAAAACTGCCCCGCAGTCAAAACCACCGGAGAGGAAACCCAGTTTTCAAATCCCTTTGCGCTGACCGTTACGCGATAGGCCACACCCGGCTTTAGCCCGCGGAACTGAAAGAACGCCGAATCGTTTGCCGCCTGGGTTAGATGGCTGGCCGGATCCGTGCTGTCCAGGGCGACCGTTGCACCCGGAATCAGGTCACCGCCAAGATCTGTCACCGTGCCGCTCAACTCGCCAGGTTCCGGACTCGGCTCGGACGGCACACTCTCCGTCGCAGGAGGAACTTGCGGCCCCGAGGCGGATTGCCCCGCGCCGGTTGATTCATGTTTCTCGAATCGGGTCTGGCGGGCTCCTGCGCACCAGCATCCAGGCACACAACAACTAACGCAATCGCGGTAAAAAGACAAAATCCATGGCGCATCCAATTCACCCTAGGAGGAATCCGGGTGCGCCTGCCGAATCGCGCCCACGCGACCCGGCAACCGCACCTCAGGGTGCATCCGCCACTCAAGAGGCGGCGGATGCGTCATCTTGGAGAAAAAATTCTCCTGGGAAATTAGACGTAGTTTGCCATGGATGGATACAAAAAAACCGCTAACCTGCCTAGCTTTCCGCTACTTTCGTCACCGCTCTAGGCAGCGCCCTGACGGCTCTTTAGTTCCTTCAACATAAGTTCCACCTTGTCCTCATTTTCGAGGGCGCGGAACTTGTCTTCGAGCGACTCCGGCGTCAGCACCTCGGTGGCCGCGGCAGTCTGGGCAGCGGTCACGTGCACCTTGCTCTTCATTCGCCCGATGGTGTTTTCCTGGTCGTTGCCGACCACGTGCTGCGCCTTGGCCGCGCGACCTACCACCTTGGCCCTCCGATGCTCGGCGATCAACATCTCGCAGTGCGCGCGTGTCTCGGTCAGCTTCTGCTCCAGCTTGTGCAACGCCTGGCGCAGATTGTCCGCTTCGTGTTTCTGATCCTCGGCCTGTGTTTTGAATCCAATCGCAAGCTGATCCTGGCTCAGAGCACGCTCCAGTGCGGCGCGAGCCAAATCGTCCTGGCCCTTCTGCACTGCCAGTTCCGCTTTTCGCCGCCACTCGGCTGAGTGCTGTTCGTGCTCAGCATTTTTCTTCTCCAGCAGATGCTGGTCTGCAATTGCGATCGCCACTTGTGTCTTCACCTGCATAAGCTGATTCTCCATGTCGAGAACCACTTGCTTCAACATCCGCTCCGGATCCTCGGCCTTCTCTACAAGGTCATTCAGATTCGCTCGCAACAACGTGCTTACTCTATCCAGCAACGACATAAAACCTCCCTCTCGCTTCTGAAATTCGATCCTCGAATCCCGTACAGTTGATTCAAACTGTTACTTCGCCGGCGGCTTTGTCGTACCCGTCTTCGGAGCCGGTTTAGTCCTCGGCACAATCTCCGCCATCTCCTTCACCATTTCCTTAGTCATGGCCTGGCTTCTTTCTTGCACCTTGGCCATCACGATAGGCATGAACTCCCGCGCGATCAGCGGCTGCGCATCCAGCAGATGTTGCCCTGCCGGCGAACCATAGAACGTGATCAGGCCATCGACATCTTCCTTACTCAGATGCCGCTGATAAATTCCGTTCATGTCGGTGAGCATTTCGTCGGAAGGGTACAGGTCCATGGCCTTCCCAACGTACTTGGTCATCACCTGCTGCAGGCGTTCACGCTGATCGTCAGTCAGCCTGGTTCCCGCGGGCAGATTTGTCTCCGTCTGTTTCATGGCTGCCTGGATCTGCTGCTGCACCATCGAGGGCACAATCTTCCGCATCGACTGCACTTGTTCCTTCACCCGCATCACGTCGAACAGCTTGGACAGTTGTTCCGTGGTCGCCTGGTCGTCGGCCGCAATCGTTCGTTCCTCTTGCGCCTTTCCATCCGCTCCCACTGCAAAGGCCTGTGCCTGCCCGATCGCCGACCCGGTAAGCATCACCGCCAACACCCCGACAAATAACTTCGTTTTCATCCAATCCTCGCAATACTTCCAACTGCGTTTCCGCGGGTACTGAACCGGTAAGTGCGCCAGGCTGACCCGAAATCCTGGGTGCCCCAGGTCCCTCGCATTTGGGGACCTGGGATACCTTGGTGAGGCCTAACGCTCGGAGCTACGCCTTCGTCGCCTCGCCATTGCCCTTCGCCGGCTTGTCCTTGATTGCCTGAACGTTCGACATCAACTGCTTGATGTCCATCCCGCTCAGTGCCTCAAACAATGCCGGCACCTGCGCCGCGATCTTCGTCATGTCACCGGTGATCTTGTTCACTCCGGCAGCTCCGTCGTTTCCCGTGGACACGATCGTGATCCTGTCCACCTTGCTCAACGGTTCCGCCATTGCGCGGACCACCTCGGCCATGTTGGTCAGCAGCTTGTCGACCACCGCCGCCTGGTTCCATTCCTGGTAAGCCTCGGCCTTCACGTTCATGGCCTTCGCTTCCGCCTCGCCCTTCTGGAAGATGATCGAAGCTTCCGCTTCGCCCTGCGAACGGATCGCAGCAGCGCGGCCTTCGGCTTCGGTTGTCAGGCGCGACTTCTCCGCAGCGGCCAGGTTTTCGATTCTCTGGCGCTCGATTTCGGCTCCCTTCAGCACCGTCGCAATGAGTTCCTTCTCGTGACGCGCGATCTCGGCTTCCTGCACCTTGATCTGGCCTTCCTTCTCAACCTGCTGCACCTTCACCTGCTCAGCGGTCACCTGCTGCAGCATGATGTTGGTCTGCAGTTCGTAGGCCTTGTCGGCTTGCGCTTGCTGGCGACGGCTCTGCTCGGCATATTCCGCCTTCTTGATCTCGAGGTCGCGCTGCGCTTCAGCCTGCCGCGTCGCCGACGCTGTTTCCGCAATCACGCGCTCCTGGTCAGCCTGCGCTTTTGCCACCGCCGACTCTCGCAGAGCTGTAGCCCGCTTGATCGCCGTATCCCTCTCTGCATCCGCCGTTGCCATCTCCGCGTCGCGGCGAATGCGCGCGATGTCCGGCCGGCCCATGTTTGAGATGTACTCGTTCTTGTCGCGAACCTCCTTGATGGTGAACGAAATCACCTCGAGCCCCATCTTGCTCATGTCTTCTGCGCAGGTCGCACGCATCCGCTCGCCCACCATCTCCGGCTCTTTCACAATCTGCTCAACCGTCAGCTGGCCGATGATGCCGCGCAAATGACCTTCCATCACCAGGCGGATCAGACCTTCCCGCTGAGCCGGAGTCTTGGTTAAAAACTGCTCAGCGGCCGTAAGAATCGAGGCCTGGTCGCTACGTACTTTGATCTGCGCTACCGCCTCCACCGTCACCGCGACGCCCTGCTTCGTATAGAGATCCTGCTGCGGAGCCACATCGAAGCTCATTAGCTCCAGGCTCAGCTCGCGGCAGTTCTCCACCATGGGGAAGATCATCGTGCCATGGCCCTTGATCACCCGCGGTCCCTTAATTCCGTACACGATCAGAGCCTCGTTCGGGCCCGCTTTCCTGTACATCCTGGCCGCAATACCCATCAGGAAGATGAGGAACAGTACGCACAATCCGACAATCAGTACAAGTTCTGGTTCTAGTTTCATTCGATCCCTGTCCTTTCAACAGGGGTTGAATTCGGTTGATGGTTTTTGCTTCGTGAACAGCTCTGTTGGCTAGCGGCCTGCAGGAATCGAATCGATTCTGAACCACTGACCACTGATCACTGCTTTGCCTTGTGCCTGTTCTTTGGAAAAAGCTTGGCCAGCAATCCCAGCAGAAAAATCCCAACCAGGATGGCCATATCCGCAATGAGCACGGTATTGTTCGACATTGCAATCCCGGTCCTTCGGCCGGGGTACAAACTGTTTGCGTGAAGTCTGAGTCCGTAGTCCCACGTCCCTCAGTTCCTAGTCCCTGCTTCCACGTTCCTCGGTCCCTTGCTCGCCGTCACCGGCAGATCTTCCCACCGCCGCACATACGCAATCCCTTTCTCGTACCGGATCACGAAAACCTCTTCTTCCTTGCCGATCGCCTCGCCATCCTCCGCGCGGGCAATCGCTGAACGGGTCGCGCCGAGCTGTTGATATACGATCTCTCCTGTTCCCCCGCCGCGAATTGGCGATGACACTCGTCCCACCGCGCCAACAACAGCCGTCTCGTCAGCCGTCAGTTCCCGATCATGCGGCATCAGTACTCTGGTCAGGAACGCGAAGATGATCGCTCCGCCGGCCAGTCCGCAGATCGCTGCCAGCACCACCACGATCCCAGCGACAAAGCCGCCGTACTTGGTCAACAGATAGCCCGCCGCCCCGAACCAGCAGAGAAAGATCATCACCGAGAATGCATTCCACCACGGCACCTCCGGCCCGCCCAGAGCACCAGCTCCGCCGCTTCCCGCATGCACAGCACCAGTCGTATGCGGGATGTGTACGTGCCCGGCATGGGGCACATGGACGTGTGGCACGTGAACATGCCCGCCAAAATGCCCCATGCCACCCAGGAGAGAAACCAGGCTTAACATCAGCCCCGCAAGAAAACAGACCAGATAAAATGTCTCCCAGTTCATAAGCCTTGCCCCCCAATAGTTCCCAGTCCCTAGTCCCTAGTCCCCGTCTTTTCTGATCCCTGCTTTCTCAGCACTTCCATCAACCTCGGCATCAACCCTGGCGTCTCCAGAATCGCCTCGAGCAGCAGCAGACATTCCCGCGTGTGCTCGTGCCGCGCGATCGTCAGCAGCGCACTCTTCAGCTCCGGATCGCGCCGGAACCGCTCCGCCCCCGAAACCAGCCACAGGTCGAGCTTGTCTTCGAGGTTGCGTACCTCGCTGATCAGCTCCGGGTGATAGCCGTCCGGATCATCCACCAGGTACCCCGGATGCACCTTGAAAAACTGCGCCAGGATCTGCCGGGTCGTGTTGGTCAGGTGCGGCCTCGCCCCGCTTTCAATTTGCGAAAGGTAGCTCTGGCTGATCTTCGATTCCGTCTCCGCTTCGATCGCCCGCGTCAGCTCCAACTGACTCATCGCCCGGTTGAGGCCGCGTAAACTGCCTTCCACCTCGCGCAGATACCTGATTTTTTCTCCGAGTTTCATTCGTTCCAATCCGCGATGTGCTTCACAATGTCCCGCCGGTCAATCGCAAATTGCAATAACAATATCGCAATATGTAATATTCGTCAAGAGAAATCGAATGTCGCCTACATCCTTAGCACTATCAATCAGTTGGCGCGCTTGTCATGTTGAGGCGATGGTCGCGGTGGCCGCCCGATTCGAAACATCTGCGGTCGGTTTCTGGGGGCACACAAGACCCCGCCGAACGCAAAAGGCCCTCCAGCAGTACGCCGGAGGGCCTTCAGTTTTCATTCAATTTTACGTCGTCACGGTCCGCGAAGGCTTCGATCCCCACAGCCCGTAATACGCGATGTAAACATAGCAGAAGATCGGAATGAAGAAAGCGTGCTGAATGCCTACGCGATCAGCTGCGGCGCCAATCAAGGGAGGAATCACAGCTCCGCCCACGACTGCCGTCATAACTAGCCCCGAACCCTTGCTCGTCATCGGCCCTAGTCCTTTGATCGCCAAGGCAAAGATGTTCGGGAACATGATCGAGTTGAAGAAGCCGCAGAGCACAACCGTCCATATGGCCAGTAGCCCGCTGCTTACCATCGAGACAACCAGCAGTGACGCTGCGATAAAGCCAAAGGCCCCTAGGAGCATATTCGACTTGATCTTTGTCAGCACCCACGAGCCAAGCAGCCGGCCGATCAACGCGCCGATCCAATACAGGGAAACGAGGATGGCAGCGATTCCGACGACGCTCCAGGGACCAAAGAAATATGTGATCAAATGGCCGAACCCACCGAGCGAGTCAATGTAATGCGAAACCCTCGCCGCAGTCTGTTCGTTGATCCCTTGATTGAGGAAATAGTTAACCGCGATGGATGCAAGTCCCACTTCCACGCCAACATAAAGGAAGATTCCGATTGCACCAAGCACCGTGTGCTTGTAGCTCCAGATGCTCCGTTCGAGGATCGAATCACCTTCCTTGCCCGGGCGAAACTCCTGCGTCTGCGAGATGTGAGGAAGATGCATGAAGGCCACGGCGATACCGAGAATCAATAATCCGCCGGCAATCGCAAGATAAGGTCCCCGAACGGTATTTGCGACTGCTGCCTGGGACGCCATCTTTGCGGGATCGGTCAGGATAAAATGACCAGCGATGATGGGTGCAACAGCACCGCCAAACGAGTTCAAGGCCTGCGCTAAGGTCAATCGAACCGGTGCGCTGTGCTCCGGTCCCAGAATCGCCACGTACGGATTCGCCGCCGTCTGCAGTGCCGTCACCCCAGCGCCTACAATGAACACCGCCGTCAGAAACAGCGGGAAACTCACCAGCTTGGCGGCAGGAACAAACAGGAGGCAGCCCACTACCTGGATGAAGAGCGATACCACCATTGTGCGCTTATAGCCGATCGTCTCAATCAGCTTTGAAGTCGGCGAGGAGAAAACAAAATAAGCCAGGAAGAATGCCGACTCTGCAAGCATGGCCCACGCGTAGGGAAGCGTGAATATGTTCCGCAGGTGCGGCACCAGCGCCATGTTTAAGTTCGTAATGAATCCGAAGATCAGAAACAGCACAGCCACCGTGATGAAGGGGCCGGTATAGTTCGGCGCGGTTGCAGCCGCCGCCGGTGTTGATCGTGTTGCCATAGGATTTGTTTACTCCCCCGCTTCCTGAAAAGTTCGCCCGGTCAGGCACAGCCTGAGTCCAGGCCGCTGCCTGCTTTCAGGCCCCTGCCTGCTTTAGGGCGTATTTGAGCGTCCTTGCGTCCGTGGTGCTCTCTTCTTAGACCATCCTGTTTTCGCTGGGATGCCTGACTCCGCCGGAAATCCGGCGAGATTGTTGCACACAACACTACTAAGGTGTCCATATCACGCGCAACACCTTGTCTGCAGTGACGAGCAACGTTACCAGCAGGTGTCCCGCTCGTGTCAACTCGATCTAAAAGGACATCGATGTTTCAGAAAGGCCATAAATTCTTCGCAGACTGGCGCTCCGCCGACGGTAAACGTAAACGCAAATCCTTCAGCACGGCTAAAGCCGCCCTTATCTATGAGGCCCAGCAGAAAGCGGCCCGCCCAAACTCACCGGCGCCGGGACCGTCGCGGCCATCCTCCAAGCGCAAATTGACAACAAGCCGCCGCAACACGCTCACGTTCGCGCCGCCAAGCTCGTCATCGCCTACGCGGGCAGCGAGGCGCCAACACAACTCAGCACGGCCCACGCTCACGACATCGACGCCGCGATCTGCGAAAGTGGTTTCGCTCACTCGACCCGTTACAACCTAGCCATCGGTGTCCGCCGCATCCTGCGCGACCTCTGGCAGCAGCACGGAGCCCCGCCGCTCGATCACATGATCGCCAAGCACCCAGGACTCCGCCCGCGCAACGTCACCATGACGCAGCAGGAGATAGACACCATCCTCGTCGCCGCACCAGACGATATCCGTCTGTGGCTACTCCTCTGTTCTGACCTCGCCATGCGCTCCGGCACCGCCTCCCGCATCGGTCCCAGCAACTACGACCCCCGCCGCCGCGAGCTCCGCTTCACCACCAAATGCGATGAAGCGCTAACCCTCCCCGTCACCGCCGAAATTGCTGAAATGCTCGACACCTGCGACCACTCGTCGCCTCTCTCCTACGTCCAGCAACTCGGCTTTCGCCAGCAACAAGCGCGCGGCGGACAATTCAAAGCCAACCCCACGCGCTACTCCATCAACTGCCGATTCCGCCGACTCCTCGCCACACTCCCGGTCCGGCAAAACCTCCGCCCGCACGACCTCCGCCGCACCGCCGCCGTCCGCATGTACGAGCACACCAACGACGCCCGCGACGTGCAAGCCCTCCTTGGGCATCGCAACCTCGCCAGCACCATCTGGTATCTCGACCACGATTTGCGGCCCATCAGCCGCGCCACCCTCGAACTCATCAAGCGCCCACGCGCAGAAAGCGAACTCCAGCACGCATGAGAACCGCCCTACTCGCTCGACCTCTCATCCTCCACGCCCACGCCGCGCCCCCGCGCGACCGCACCAGCCTCGCCGCCCGCGCCGCCGCCCACTGTCAGGACGAATGGCACCACGCCTACCAACTCGCCAAAGACAAAGGCCTTCCCCCGTCCAAGGCCCTGCGCATGGCCGCCGTCGCCTACAAACTCGCCATGCCCCGCATGGATAGTTT
>DASXLY010000176.1:0-3557 GCA_036495975.1 Occallatibacter sp.
CCTGCGCAGGCAGAGTGTTGTAAGTGAACGGCAGTGGCGAAGTGGCGCTGGTGCTGCCCTGGCTTTCTGCATTCACCACGGGTACGTTGTGCGTGAGCGCACTGCCGAAGATCGTGCCGAAGAAGCCGACATCGTCGTAGACCTGGCCAACGGCACCGCGAATGACGGTGTTGGGACGAACCTGGTAAGCGAAACCGAAGCGGCCGCCGAGATTCAGCAGATCAACCTCCGCTCCGCCGTTGCTGCCCACGCCGCCGATACCCGCAACACGGATAACGCCCGCCTGCAGGTCGGTAAAACCGCCGGCTCCCGCACTGTTGACTGTCTCGGGGAAGATGATGTCCCATCGCACGCCATAGTCGAGGGTCAGCTTCGGCGTAACACGCCATGTGTCCTGTGCGTAGAAGCCGCCGCGCTTTTGGCGATTGGCTGCATTGTTGTTATAGACATCGAACCGCTGGAACTGCGCGATCTGCCCGGTGAGTACCGCGCCGATTCCGGAGCCGGCGCCAGTGGTGTTGTTGAAGGAGAACTGACCGGTCCGGTTGGAGTCGCTTGCGTTGCGCAGATTCAATGCATAGCGGACGTCCCCGCCGAACTTGATCGTGTGATTGCCAACCATCTTGGTCCAGTTGTTCACCAGTTGGAAGACCTGCTCACTCTCGTCCAGCGGGCAGTTGCAGCCCTGGGTGCCGAAGGGGGAGATGCTGTTATCGACAACATTGAAGGTCGGTGAACCGGAAGTATCCAGTGCGCCGGTGTTGAGGTTGGGTAGTCCAGCCGCGGCAGCCGGCGTCGTTCCAACGTCGAACTTGTTCTCCGCCACGTGGTAGTCGAGAAAGCCGAAACGGAAGTCCGTGAGCAGGTCGGAGCGGACCGCCCAGTCGAAGCCTACCGATACGCTCTGGTTCTGCACCTGGTCGGTACCAGTGGTCCCTCCAATGCCAAAGCCTTCGCCGCCGGCAGCACCGAGCGCCGGTGCACCGAGCAGACGGAAGTTCGCGTAGTCGTAGCGTCCGAAGGCGTGGACAGTAGACGTCACCTGGTAGTCAAGGCGCGTATCGGCGAGGTCGCCATCGTTGTTGCCTGAGCCGGAGGCGATGTAATTGTTACTGGTCGCTCCGGGAGCACCCGCATTCGGTTGGGGAAAGGCGCTCAGCAGAGCGCGCCCCTGCGGCGTGACCAGTGCGTTGGAGATGACCCCGCCGCCGTATTGTGAAAGATCGCATGTAGGACTCGCCGCATTCAGGCACGTATTGCGCACGGTTGCGGTAGGCACGTTCTGCTGCAGGCTGCTACCGACCTTCTGACGTGTTCCCTGATAATCGAGAAAGAAGAACGCCTTGTCCTTCTTGATAGGGCCGCCGACGGAGCCGCCGAACAGACCGTAGAGAGCCGAGGGGATCAATCGGCCCGTGACCGGATCCGGCTGAAATTGGGTAAACGGATTGCGCGCAGCCAGCGCATCACTGCGCCGGAAGAAGAACGCATCGCCGTGAAGTGCGTTACCGCCGGACTTGGTCTGCGCGGTAACCACGCCCCCCACGGAACCACCGAATTCAGCCGGAAAGTTCTGTGTATCCACCTTCATTTCGCTGATGGAGTCGAGCGTAGGATTGATGACGATAATGCCGTCGACGGGCTCACGATTGTCTGTACCGTCCAGCACATATCCCAGCGTTCCGTAGTTGGAGCCGTTGGCGTTCAAAGCGATAGTGCCTTGCGGGTTCTCCGTGGGAGCGATATTGAAGCTGGACCTTTGCACGCCGGGCGTGAGCAGGGCGAAGGACGTGAAATTGCGGTCCAGGTTCGGCAGATTCTGGATCTGTCGCTCGTCCAGCACCTGACCAACATCGGCGCGGTCGGTCTTGAGCGCTGGGGCCGCCGTCGTCACCGTCACCGTCTGGCTGGCCCCTCCGACGGTCACCTGCAGGTTGACGGTCTGCGTGGTGTCAGCGGCGACGGTGACACCGTTGTTCTCCGCTGGCGTGAAGTTGGTGGCGGTGGCCTTTACGCTGTAGTTGTCCGGGATGAGTTCATTGACGGTATAGAAGCCGCCGCTGTTGGACTGGACAGTTTTGGTGGTTCCCTTTGCGATATCGGTCACGGTGACCGTCGCATTGGGAACTGCGGCGCCGGTCGCGTCTGTGACCGTGCCGGAGATGGTGCCGTAGATGGCTTGCGCCAACGCCATCCGGGCGCCGGAGCATAAAAGTAACGCGATGACGAAAAGAGCTAGAGCGCGGGAGCTCGTGTTCCGGATCGGCTGGACCGGACAGGCTGCCCGAGCTGGGAAAAATGACTGACGCATGACTGCCTCCAAAAAAATGCTCGATAAGCGAGTGATGTTGCTGGGCAGTAAAAGGATTTATACAAATAGGTATTAACGAGAGTTCAAACAAAGCGAGGCGGGCGGCCTTACGACTGTGGAAATAATCGGGCTTTCGGCGGTATATAACGGTGATTAGGCGATATGAATCCCAAGCGGGCATGCCAGTGGAGGGTTTCTCATATGCGTCGTTATGTATGTTAGTAGTAAACAAAGATCGAGGTCGAACGCCGGACTTCGAGGGTCGAATTCGTCAACGGTACCCTCGGCTAAGATCACATTGAGTTCATTCAGGATCGGTCGCTCGGTCAGGCCGGAATGCACGGCTCGGCCATCCTTCATCGTCGAGAGATTCTCATGCCATTGTTTACCGTGACGATGAATGCGGGCAGAGCCACTGACGAAAAAAATGCGATCTCGCATGCCATACATGAGGCAAGCGTCAAGGCGGGATATCCCGACGACGACATGTTCCAACGGTTTTTTTGTCTTGAGCAGGCGGACCTGAAAATCGATCCCAACTATCCTGGTCTGCCGAAAGCGCGAACGGAGAAGATGTTGATGATCGAAGTCCTTGTGTCTTCCGGGACTGACGCCGACAGGAAGACTCGTCTGCTGGCAGCCTTAGTCGAAGCGCTCGACGGTGCCGGCACTGATCCGAACGATATCATGGTGTTCTTCGGAGAGATCGATCGTGCCAGTAGCTCCTTCGGCGGCGGTCGGCTTGCGCCACCAGTCGCAAGCGTCTAATCATGCGACAGGCGTGGTTTACTCCGCTCTTAGCGCTTCAACGGGATTGATTCCAGCAGCGCGGCGAGCCGGCAGATAGCTTGCAAACGCAGCCGCGGCGATCAAGATGAGCGGTACCGCGACAAAGGTCAGGGGATCGAGCGGGCTGATGCCGAAGAGCAGTGTTTTCATGAGCTGCATGAGTGCGGCCGCGGCTCCGAGGCCGATGACGACGCCACCTCCGGTCAGCACGAGGGCGGAACGAACGAACATCCATCGCAGCATGCCTTTCTGTGCTCCTAGCGCCAGGCGAATTCCTATTTCGCGCGTCCGCTGCGAAACGGCGTAGGAGATGACGCCGTAGATGCCAATGAGACTGAGGGCAAGCGCCATTGTGCCGGCAATCGCCAGCATGACAAGCGTGAATGAGGTGCGTGCCAGCGACTGGCTGTAGATCTCCTGCATGGTGCTCACCGACGCGAGCGGCAGATTCGAGTTC
>DASXLY010000177.1:0-3435 GCA_036495975.1 Occallatibacter sp.
GCATTATCCTGAGTAATGGCTTTCCAGACTTCGGGCTTGAGTTTCCGATCTTGCAGCATGTGTATGTTGTCAGCATGTTGCATGTACGGAGAGTCCGAACCGAATAGAACCTGCGTGGGCGGCACGTAGGCGAGCAACGCAGCCATCGTCGGCGCCGAGGCTCCATCAGCGGTCTCGTAGTAAAGCTTTTGCAATTCGTAATCGACGCCCTTCGGGGCGATGGTCGCCAATCGCTCAGGTGTCGAGGCTTCCCCTTCCACGTGGATGCGGAGCCTTCCCGCGAGCGCGGGCACCGGTCCGCCGCCGTGACAGAAAATCCAGCGGATGTCGGGATACTTGGCCAGGGCGCCCGTCATCAACAGCCCCGTGACCGCGCGGCCGGTATCGTAGGGAAACTCGATGAGCCCGAGTATTCCGTCGGGTACATACCCCGGCATTAGATTGCTACAGCACGAGCCCGTGTGGGGATGGCAGAACACCACTGCGCGTCGACGATTGAGCTCTTCCAGGATGGGCATGAAGTCGGCATGTCCCCACCATTTCGGGCCATAGCTCGACATGACCGTAACGCCCGGCGCCTTCAGCTCATCGAGGCAGTAAGCGATCTCAGCCAGCGTCGCGTCCACGTCCGGCATCGGCAGAAAGCCGAAGAAGTCGATGCGACCGGGATGATCCTGCTTCATTTTCGCGCCAAACTCGTTCGTGGCCCGCGTGATCGATTTACGCGCCGCGGCATCCATGTCGTACATGGGGGGACGCCACGTCGCATGCGACACAGTTGTCCGGATTCCGACTTGGTCCATCGTCTCGACCAACCATGTTGGCGACCAGTTCTTGATGGAATCCGGAATGCGGATGGGACCCTGAGCGCCAGTCATGAAGCCGGCAAGGGCCTTCATGGTGACCTCTCTCAGCGAGGGAGCGAGGTAGTGAGAGTGAATATCGATCGCACCTCCGGCATTCACCGCAGGTTCGGCCGCGTCAGACGCATTACTGATCGACATTTTTTCTTACTCCGCCTTTGTCGGGCATTGGGCCACCGCTGCGCCCTCGTTACTGCGAGGCGGACGCGGCGGTGGTCACACATTCTTCGAAGCTTGACTCACGCTGATGCGTGGCTCAGCAGTCCTTAGATATCCGGTTGGAGGTTCGCGTGCTGCGGAATGAGCACGAACTCGCACCGCACCACGCTGCCCCCAAAGAGATGGTACTTCCTTTCCTAGCGTGGCAATAGCAGAAATTCCTAGTAACGGACATTATTCCAGCCTTTCAATTCCGCTTGCCACTTGATTTTGCCGTCGCGTCTCATTCAGCCATATCTGTGGCGCCGCTATTCGAGGCGTTGGTTGGACGCCTCGCAAAATCACCTCGGTTGTGCAAGTGGCGGCCAACTTCCTGACAGTCACATGGCTGACTTGCGGAGCGGCGTCGCGATGGCGCTCGGGGGCGTTCTCCACTTGGGGCGGTACCCGACACCCTTCGTAACCGATTGATTGCGCTGGCTCGCCGACAGAAATTCAAGCGTCGTGGCGCCGTCCACATTAATTGCTGTTTGCAGAGCTTGACCCCTTCGGGTGCTTCAGCGATAACATTGACTTGGGGGTAATCATATGTCGGCAAATGAGAGCGAGAAGCACCATCTCGGGCGTCCGCGATCCATAGAGGGTCGGCGGGTCTACGAGTCGCTCATCGCTGCTGCGGAACGCTGTATTACAGAATCCGGCAGCGGCGACGTACCTGCCCTGCAGATTGCGCAGGCAGCGGGCACTAACTACAAGATGATCAACTACTATTTCGGTTCCAAAGAAGAACTGATGTTCATCATCGTGGAGCGCACCGTACGCGAGGTCTCCGCGCAGTTGAAAAAGATCGACGCCACTCTACTCGATAAAAATGCCGGCAATCCGACCTGGCGAATCGTGAGCACGATCGCCTCTTTCGCGGCTACGCACAATGCATCCGCTCGTGCGTGCGCACACGTTTTTCCAGTGCGAGATGCAGACTTACAGAACGAGTTCTACTCCAGGCTTCATCCCTCGATCCAGTCTCAATTGGGCAAGATGATCCGCCGATTGATTGACGCAGGTGTTTACAGTGCGCAGCTGAACGTTCCTTTCGCGACATTCACCCTGGGGTTGGCGCTGAGTGGCCCGTCTCTATATACGTTCTCGGCTCCCTTGCACGGCGTTACATCGTCAGATTTGCAATCGAAGGCCTGGCTGGTGCATGTTGCCAGCATGCTGGATCAGCAGTTCCGCAATCCACAACAACTCACCGATGGTTTGCAGTTTGAATCGGCCTCGCCAGCACCTGCAGAGCGGCCGTGCGTGAGTTCCGCCGCAATCGATTCCTCAGGAGGGGCGCGAGCGGTTCGCGTCTGCCGCTAGTAGAGCAACAAGCAGCCACCCTTCCAACTCGGGTCGCTGATCTACGCTGATGCCGACCACCTTGTTGGTGGGTAGATAGCCCACGTGCACGCGGCAGAGCATCGACGCCCACGTGGTATTCACAATGCGACTCGAACGCGTCCACCGCAATCCAGCTACGCGGCAGCCGTCCAAAACGGTTTGGCCTCAGCCAGCACCTTCTCGAGCCGCGCTTCGTCCTTGGCCGTGGGCAACTCAACCTTGAAGAGTTTTTGCGCATTCTCGAACAAGACTTTTCTGCGGACGGTTTCGGTTTCGTTGCCCAGGCACCTTTCGACCTCGTCCCAAAGGTCCTTTCCGTATAGGGAGCCCGGATGCGGGAAATCGGTTTCAAACAGAATGTTGTCCACGCTCAGCCCGGCGGGAATCTTCTCGTGCAAATTGCACGCGAAGATATTTCTCTTGAAGTATTCCGAGGGAAGCATGTCGAACTCAGGATGATTCTCTCCAACCTGGAACTGCCTGAAGCTGAAATCCAAGGTATCGAGCATGTAAGGAATCCATCCGATGGAGCTTTCCACGGAGACAAACTTCAGGGTGGGATACCGAATCAACACACCCGACATGATCAAATTCGACATGTGAGTCGCAGTCGTCAACGTCATGGGAACGGACATGGCGGCAAAGACCCGCCGTGCGCCTTCACGAGCGACTTTTGCTGCGGGCAAGTCATCTTCTATGCCGCCAGATCCGATGTGGAAGCTGAAAGGCATATCGAGCTCTGCCGCTACTTCCCACAGTGGATCCCAATGAGGATCACTGAAACCTGGCATACCAAAGGATTCTGGGCTGCCAGTGAACAAGATCCCCTTGTGTCCCATGGCGTGGCACCGGCGGACCTCCGTTGCCGTGGCTTGCACGTCCCAGAACGGGACGGAACAGACGGGCAGCAAGCGTCGCGAATCGGCAGAGGCAAACTCCGTCTGAAAGTCATTGTAGATCTGCACGCAGCTCAGCATGAGATCCGGGTCTTTCAGATTCAGAAAATTGTGGTTGCCGAATCCGGCGG
>DASXLY010000178.1:0-5743 GCA_036495975.1 Occallatibacter sp.
TGCAAAACCGGAGTCCCCGGGTACGCGCTGCGATCTCCGACTCGAGCACGCTTGCACGCATGGTGATCGAGGCAAGCAAAACGAAATGGAGCTGGTACGGTCGGCACAATCAGCATAATCGGCGGTATCGCAATGACGATCTGATGTTTCGCCATGGATCCGGAGAACCTCAAAAGCAGTGACGGAGCCCCGACCCCTCACAAGTCCCCTGGTTCCGATTGTGGAGGCAAACTGAAGTAGAACGTCGCACCCGGCCCGGCGTTCGCGGCAGCCCACAAGCGCCCGCCGTGAGACTCGATGATTGAGCGGCTGACCGCAAGGCCCATCCCGATCCCTTGCGGCTTGGTGGTGAAGAACGCATCGGAGATCTTCTCCGCCGCTTTTGCCGGAAGTCCAACGCCTGCGTCACTGACAGAGATAATGGCCCACCCACTCTGGTCTCTCTGTGACCTGGCTGTCAATTCACCTCCGGCGCCGTCCATTGCCTCGAGACCATTGAGCATCAAATTGATCAGAACCTGCTGCAGCTGGACACGATCGGCTGAGATTTCGGGAACCTCGCTACCGAGTCCCGTCCACGCAGCAGAGAGTGATCCGGAAACCATTCCCACTGCCTCCTCTGACTCTCCGCTAACTGCGGTACAAGTGAAGAACACTCTTAGTTAGAGCCGATGACTAGGCTCTAACTGGCCGCATCAACTACGTCCGTTGAGGCCCCTGCTTTGATGGCGAGGAAGCGTTCTATTTGGGCTGGTCGCCTATTTAGGATTTGAGTCACGTCTATAGCTTTAGAGTTAGGCTATGCAGAAATCCTATCGGAATGCACTCCATGTGCCGCCAATAGATAGTTATTTGAGAACTGCCTTCTCCGGTGAGACGAGCGGTCGTGAGTGTGCGCCCTTGTTTTATGGTCTTGTCCAGCGCAATCAATCCAGCTTCTTCCAACCAGGTAAGTTGTACGGACAAATTTCCCTTGCTCGGACCAGCTGCAGCCTTAAGGAAGATGAAGTCTGCCCGCTGACAATTTGCGAGAACTGTGAGAATAGCCAGCCTCGCAGGTTCGTGAACTATGCGGTTAAGCCTAGCAAAGCTATCGGCTAGCGATTGGCTCGACTCATTGCTGCGCGAAGTCTTCGATGGAAAAATAAATTAGCTTAACGGATCCAGCACCCTTGTCGGCGGGGTAATAGTTTCGTTCGGAGGTTCTCCGTAATTAATGCTTCGTTGTAGCAGCACGTAGTCGAAAACACTAAGTGACAGCCATCTGGCGCCGGCAACGGATAAAAGAGGAATGCCGCCTTCAACGTATCCGACGAGGAATCAAGTCAAGAACAACACTAGAACCCCAACGGCGTGAGCTATTCGGCGGCTACGGATATTGGTCGGATCCAGAATATGCTTGAGCATCGCACAAAAACGATTAGAGGAGCGAATAAATTATCGGTTATATGAGAATTCCCTTTGAGTAGAAAGAGGAGTAGTCCGGCTGCTAAGATCGCATAAAGTATAGGAACCATGAGGTTCGTGCGCTTTCATCGGGAAGTGCTCTTTACGCGCCAAAGCGTTTTTTGAAGTTGAGTGTACTCCAGATAAAAAATGGCTGCCGTCAAGTTTTTTCTGCAATGCAGATGCGCTGCAAAACTCAAGCAGCACAAGGAATTAAGCTGAATTCCAGCGTCTGAGCACTCATGACGCCTGATGAGTCAGGGGCCATTTGAGAGAAATGCGAAGGAATACCTGGGAGTAATTCAGCGAGCATCACTACGCTACGCGATGCCGGACAACGATATGGGTTGCTCTCTTGTGTCTGGTGACCAGTGGTCGAGCCACGGCTGGGGCAGCAGCTTGTCGCGACGGTGCTCGGCGGCGGGGTGTCTTGGGACAGTGGACGGCAGCGTGGAATATCGGTGGGATGAACATGCAACGTTGATGACCTCATCGGCCAGCACGACGTCCAGCGTTACATCGGGGTAACACTCCATAACTCGACAACCAGCGGCGGCAGAAAGTGGTACTCAAATCGAACGTTGGCGCTCGCCCGCAGCCAGCTACACGGTCTGCTGTCCACCACCGAGATGCGCCAGCAGGCTTTGCATCGGCGCAGATAGAGTGTCCCATTGCTGAAAGCATAGACAAAGCCGTCTGCGTGCCCAGTTATCGCTGATCGTAATGGTTTTGAACGGATATCTGCGTCGATAGCGCATGGCGACCGCCAGTGGGATGATCGCTACCCCCACTCCCTGCGACACCATTTGGCACGATCCCTCGAAGCTCTTCATACGGATACGGAGTTCTAGCGTCTTGCGCAGATCGGCAGCGCTTTCGTCGATGTGATCTTGAAGCGCGCTCCCGGCCTCCAAGCCAATAAACTGTTCATCCGTGACATCAGCAAAGCAGGTTGCCTTCGATTCTGCGAGTCTGTGCGCAACAGGAACAATCAGGACGAGATGGTCACTAGCGACAGGATGGATTGTGAGGCCTTTGGGATTGACCGCATCCGATACCACGCCCGCTTCGGCCAAGCCTCCGTCGATCATCTTCACAATCTCGGCACTCGTACGCTCTCTCAGATCAATGTTCAGTCGCGGACGCTGAGCCAGCCACGGCGCGAGCCTCTGCGGCAGGAGGCCCATCAACGCCGCCGTATTTGCGTACAGCAGCAACGTACCTCGCGTACCGGCGCCAAAGTCGCGCAGTTCTCCCTGCAATAGGCTGTGCTGTCGAAGTATCAGACGCGCATGGTGCGCTAACGCCTCTCCCGCCTCGGTGGTTACCACCCCCCTGCGGCTTCTTTCAAGCAGAACGACACCGGCATCCGACTCGAGGTTTCTGATCCGCTCGCTTGCCGACGCCAATGCGAGATTTGCCTGTCGGGCCCCGGCTGTAATGCTTCCAGCATCGACCACACAAAGGAACAGGCGCAGATCCGCGAGATCGAATCTCATACACTCACCATGACAGATGTCCTTCGGAAAATCCAAAGGCAACATCGGAAAATCCGCATTGTGCCAGTTACTGGTTGGAGATGTAATAACCTCTATGACTACTCTGACCATTGAATTGATCTGCTTGCTCTTTGCCACGTTTCTCGGAGCCGGTGTGGTTAAAGGCGTGACCGGAATGGGTTTGCCCACGGTTGCCATAGGCTTGCTCGGGGCTGTCATGTCGCCGCTTGCGGCGGCAGGGATCTTGATAATTCCGTCGTTCGTGACCAACGTTTGGCAAATGCTGGTTGGGCCAGACAAACTCCGCCTCTTGCGACGGCTGTGGGTAATGATGCTCTGCATCGTGATCAGTACCGTTCTGGGGACGCGACTGCTGGCAGTCGTCGATCCCGTCTGGTCGGGCCGTACTTTGGGGATCGCCCTGATTGCCTATGCGGCGTATGCACTGTTTTCGCCGACGATCTCAATCCCGGAACGGGTCGAGCCTTGGCTTTCGCCCATCATCGGCATTGTTACCGGGGCGGTGACTGGCGCTACCGGGGTCTTCGTGATTCCGGCTACGCCCTATTTGCAGTCGTTGGGTCTTCAGAAAGACGAACTTGTGCAGGCTCTTGGCCTTTCGTTCACCGTCTCCACGGTTGCTCTCGCAGGAGGGCTCTTGGCCCATGGCGCGTTTCGGCTCGAGCAGCTCGGCCTGTCGCTGCTGGCTGTCATTCCCGCTCTCGCTGGAATGTGGTTGGGCTCGATAGTGCGGCAGAAGATCAGTCCAAAGACCTTCCGCCGTTGCTTTCTCCTATTCCTCAGCATCCTGGGTCTCGAACTAGCGCTGCGCACGTCTTCCCCGCAAACGGCGGTCGTGAAACCAACTTTCAACCTTTCGGCTCCGATCGGCATTTCTGCTCTATTTGAACAATCGGGTTGCTGGCGCATGATCCTCCAAAATCCTCTATCACAATCTTAAGAGCCTAGAGAACTCGGCTTTACTGAGATCGTAGGGCGAATTCGATCTTTCGTTAGCTCAGATTCAGCAAGCGCGCGATCGATCTTGCCTCTTCGCCGCGGAGCCTGGAGTTTACCTTGGTTTCAATGTCGGCGATCTCCCAAGCAATAAGGAATACCAGATGTGGATTGTAAAGATAGCTTTGAGCCGCCCCTACACCTTCATCATTTTGGGTCTGCTCATTTTGATACTGAGTCCCGACACGCCGTGCTGAAGGTGCGGCTCAAGCAAACGAAAGTGGGCCAGCGCCAAGATCCCGAGCCTCCGCCGACAATTCAGCGAGGTTGCGCATGCCCCAAGCCTACGCCAAATAACTCCCAAAAACTTACGCCAAATAATCATCACAACAACAGACGTTACTACATATTGTCATAGCGCTATACCTGTGGAAATGAATAGGCAATTCCGGCGCGCACCGATAGAAGGTACAACTAGATCACGAACGCGCTCTCGTCGAACGATCATTCGGAGCTGCCCCGCGGATAAACAAATTGATGATCCGAAATCTACACCGAGGGCTTGAGCGACGACTTTACGTCAACCAACAAGCTTTTCAAAGGAGCCGCAATATGACCGACACCCCACTCTTCACGCCCCTTCTAATCCAGGATGCGCCGTCGGCGTCGAGAAACTTGCTCGAGCAGGCTCAAAGGTATTTCGGATTTGTTCCCAATCTTCTGGCCACACTCGCTCATTCGCCTTCCGCGCTTAAGGTGTATCTCAACGCCTATCTTGGCTTCCAATATGGCACACTGACGCCTGCCGAACAGCAGATCGTTCTGTTGACCGCAAGCAAGGAAAACGAGTGTGGATATTGCACCTCATCGCACAGCGCACTCGCAAGATTCTTCGCAAATGTGCCGGTCGACGCAATCATTGCAATCGAGTGCGGTAGCCCCCTGTCAGATACCAGACTCAATGCATTGGTAAATCTGACAAGACAGCTCGTCGGTCAGAGAGGACACGTTCCAAGGAAGACAGTTGATACCTTCATCGAGGCGGGATACTCGAAGGACCAGTTGCTCGAGGTTTTGGTAGGCGTCGGCCTGAAAACGATCAGCAATTACTTCGATCACGTCTCAGAAATCGAGATTGATTCAGAGTTCCAGAGACCTGTATGAGCGCCGGAGTAAAAATAGACGACCGCCGCATTCTGGTTTCACGGACAGCCGAAGCTATCAAGGGTGACGAACGAGGTTCGGCGCCATTGAGGAAGTGAGTTTTCGTGGGACACCGGAGGCATGTACACAGTGGAACTGGTCTCCTGGCTCGGCCCATTTTCTTCTGATTGGAAGAAACAACAGTTCTTCCTCGAGAGGTCTGAAGTTCTATGTGGATAGTCAAGCTTGCCCTGAGTCGGCCATATACGTTTATCATCCTCGGTCTGCTCATCCTGATATTGAGTCCGGTCGTAATCCTCAAGACCCCTACAGACATCTTTCCCAACATCAATGTCCCTGTTGTTGCTGTGTCTTGGGAATATGACGGGTTGAACCCCTTGGAAATGGAAGGAAGGATCACTTCAGTCTACGAGCGCGTGCTTACGACGACGGTGGACAACATTGAACACATCGAGTCAACCACAATCAATGGAACTGCCGTCATCAGGATCTACCTTCAGCCAAATGCAAGTGTGGATAAGGCGAACGCGCAGGTAACGGCGATATCTCAGACCATCCTCCGACAACTTCCGCAAGGCGCATTGCCCCCGTTCGTGCTCAACTACAGCGCTTCTGCCGTTCCGGTTCTACAGCTTGGGCTGTCGGGCAATAAACTTTCTGAACAGCAATTGAACGAT
>DASXLY010000179.1:0-1908 GCA_036495975.1 Occallatibacter sp.
CTGTTCGTACCCGGGCTCAACTCCATCTTGCACCAAGCGCCGTCCGCCACGATGTGGCATTCGTTCTTCTGGGGAGCGATGTGGGGCATTGGAGGGCTCACCTTCGGGCTGGCGATCCGCTATCTCGGGATCGCACTGGGCTATGCCATCGCGCTGGGTTTCTGCACAGCATTCGGCACGCTGATGCCGCCTATCTTCAGCGGCCAGATGTCCGCGATCGTGCACCAGCACGACGGTCAGGTGATCCTGCTGGGCGTCTTCGTCTGCCTGTTGGCCATTGCGGTGAATGGGCTGGCCGGGTACTCCAAGGAGAAGGAGGTCTCTGCCGAAGAGAAGGCGCTGCTCGGCGAACGCGACTACTCCTTCGCTAAAGGGCTCGCTGTCGCGATCTTTGCCGGAATCATGAGCGCCTGCTTTGCCTATGGGCTGGCCGCCGGCAAGCCCATCGCGAATTTAACGCGCGATCAACTTGCGGTAGAACATCGCGCCCCGCTCTGGCAGAACCTGCCGGTGCTGGTGGTCGTGCTATGGGGCGGCTTCGCCGCCAATCTAATCTGGTCTGCGATCTTGATCGTTCGCAACCGCTCTGCGCGGCAATTCTTCGGCGCGCCGGGTACCAATCCGATGGGCAGCGCGCCTACGACGGGGGACACGCTCGTGGAGTTGGATCCGCGTCATCCCGAGCTCTCGTTGCGCCTCTCGCCTTCTGTGCTCGCGCGCAACTATGTGCTGGCCGCACTTGCGGGCGTCATCTGGTATTTTCAGTTCTTCTTCTACTCCATGGGGCAGACAAAGATGGGCAAGTACGACTTCTCCAGTTGGACGCTTCACATGGCCAGCATCATTATCTTCGCCACGCTATGGGGCATTGCACTCCACGAGTGGCGCGACACCAGTCTCAGAACGCGTCTTCTGGTTGGCTGTGGGCTATTTCTGCTGATCGGGTCCACCGTGGTGGTCGGTTACGGGAATTTTCTTGTGGCTCACTGACAATGGGTCAACGACCGTAGAGGTAGGATTCGCCGACCGCTCGTCCCGAAGAGGTCACTTCCCATAGCCCGTCCAGGATGCCGGCATTCGGCCATGTGGGCTCGCGTTCGATGCTGTTGGGTTGACGAGACTTTCCTGTTTTCCAAAGTCTTTCTGGCTGAGAGGACTTTTCGCTTCCTGGAGTCTCGAACGCAAGCTATGCCATCGCAATGATCGATGGGTAACACGTGAACTCCTCCTCTGCGATCTGCCAGTACGGCATGAATCTTTCCCCGTGCTACTCCAGCGGCCACTTTGCGCTTCAACAAGTTATCCACACGTAATGGACTTGCGCTGAACAGCAACACAAGATATGGTGGTTTTCCTCCATGGTTTCTCCGCAAGGAGAATCAAAAAGGGAATCCGGTGAGAATCCGGAACTGCCCCGCAGCGGTAAGCAGGTACGAAAGCCCAAGATGACACTGGTGCCGAAAGGCATTGGGAAGTCCGGCGAGTAGGGTTGAGCCTGCAGAGTCCGAAGACCTGCCACGGAAACATACGCTAACGCCTCCGAGGGGAGGCGAGGTGGCAGTGGCTTGTCTTTCGTTCCGGACTGCACCGCTGTTTCTTCGCACCACTCCGAGGCCAAGGAGACGCTCCATGGCCACTTCTGCGACATACGGTTTGAACGCTTTGCCCGTTCCGCCTCCCTTCTACCCGGCTGATCACGGTTCGTCTTCCCAGGTCGACCAGCGTTTTCAGGTCATTCGGCGAAACGGCTCCTTCTCACCCTTCGATCCCAGCAAGATCTCAGTCGCCATCACGAAGGCGTTCGTGGCTGTTGAAGGCACGAGTGCTACCGCATCCCGGCGTATTCACGAAGCGGTTGAGGCGTTGACGCGCCACGTCGTTGAGACACTGAGCCGGCGGGCTGATCCC
>DASXLY010000180.1:0-1567 GCA_036495975.1 Occallatibacter sp.
AGGGGCGGGTGGTCAACCGATGCGAGAATATAGCGTTTCTTGGCGGCGCCACTGACACGAATGAATTCTGCTGGACCGTTGTGAAAACAATGGCAGCCTTGGGGGTTGTGCGCCACGAAAACGTGGCGCGGACTTGACACGGCCCCTCTGTTCCCGGTCTGGGAGCCACGTTCGGCCGCGGAGCCATGACCAACAGCTGGAATGACATCGCGAACACCGATGTTATGTTGATCATCGGCGCAAATCCGGCAGAGAACCATCCCTGCGGCTTCAAGTGGGCGATTGAGGCAAGGCGCCTGCGCAATGCGCGGATGATCGTGGTCGATCCGCGCTTTACTCGAACAGCAGCGACGGCGGACTTCCATGTGCCGATCCGGGCAGGCAGTGATCTCGCCTTCGTCGGCGGATTGATTCGCTACGTTATTGAGAACAACCTCTACGCACACGAATACGTGCTTAACTACACGAACGCGTCCTTCCTCGTAAACGAGGATTTCCACTGTGCGGACGATGGTCTCTTTTCAGGATTCGATGCAGTGAAGTCGGACTACGACCGGACCACTTGGAATTACCAGGCGAAGTCAGGCGCTGCGACGCCGGGGCAGCTACCGGAAAATGTTGCGGCCGATCCTACCCTTCAGAACCCGCATTGCGCATTTCAGCTTCTGCGTCAGCAATACTCGCGTTACACGCCGGAGATGGTCGAGCGGATCACCGGCGTTCCTCAAGCTAAGTTCGTGCGGGTTGCTGAAGAGTTCGCCGGGATACGCCGCAACGGCGACATGACAAAGACCGGCACTCTTATGTATGCGCTGGGCTGGACGCATCACTCTGTCGGCACGCAGACCATTCGCTCCGGAGCAATTCTTCAGCTCCTGCTCGGCAACATGGGACGCCCGGGGGGAGGCGTGAACGCGTTGCGCGGACACGCTAACGTGCAGGGAGCAACGGACCTTGCCATTTCCTGGGATAGTCTGCCTGGCTATCTGAAACCGCCGAGCGCGGGCGACGGTAGCTTTGCCGCCTGGATGAAGCGTACGACACCCAACCCTTCGAAGCCGAGCGAATGGCAGTCAATGAACTACTGGACCAACACGCCGCGCTTTGCCGTTTCGCTGCAGAAGGCGCTCTATGGACCCGCGGCAACGGCGGCGAACGAATGGGCTTACGATTACATGCCTAAGCGCCCGGACGGGCGCGGCTGGTGGGCAATTTCGGAAGAAGCGATGAAAGGCAAGGTGAAGGGTGCATTCTGCTTCGGCATGAACGCGCTCGCGCTGGGGCCATCGGTGAACCGCACTTTGGCTGCCATGAGTCAGCTGGACTGGCTGGTGGTGTGCGAGATTTTCCCAGATGAAACCAGCGAGTTCTGGCGTGCCCCAGGGATCACAGCAGAGCAACAGTCGAAGATTGGCACAACTGTCTACCGGCTTCCTGGTGCGGGGTTCTCCGAAAAGGCGGGGACCATGGTGAACTCCTCGCGCCTGTTGCAGTGGAGAGATGTTGCGAACCCGCCGCCCGGCGATGCGCGAATCGATCTGGAAATTCTGGCGCAGATTTTCTGGCG
>DASXLY010000181.1:0-128209 GCA_036495975.1 Occallatibacter sp.
GTGCCGGTGACGTAACTGAGATCGGGCTCATGATATTCGTTGAGCGGGGTGGGAACGCAGATAATGATGGCGTCCATCTGTTCGATTTCAGCGTAGTCTGACGTGGCACGAAAGCCTGACTTTTGAGCTTGCTGAATCGCGGCAGGGAGGATGCGAACGATGTAGGAACCGCCGGAATTGAGAGTAGTAACCTTCCGCGCTTCGATGTCGAAACCGGTGACCTGAAAGCGCTCACCGCTGAAGAGCAGCGCGAGTGGCAAGCCGACGTAACCCATGCCTACGATTCCGATTCGTGCCTGGCGCGTTTCAATTCTCGACTTCAACTCTGCAAAGGTCTCCATAGCACTATTCAACAAACTGGCGCCCTGCTTCATTCGGCACAACCTCGACTCAATTAATTGGTAATCAAGAGAAGCTTCAACATTCCAGAGCACTCCCACTCCATCGCTGACGGTTTCTCTACTTCGATTCACTTTTCCCAGTGTTTTGATCGGGAGCCTCACTCACCTGACCCAAGACACTGCGCGGAACCGAGCCATCATCTAACTCAGCCTAAATTTTGTCTTCTTGGAAGAAGCATCTGTAGCTGTGAGCTCTTGCCACCTATCTCACAGAGACAATGATTGGGAGCACTCAATGGTCAACGAGATTTAATGCGCGGCAGGCGGTAAGTGGCCCCAACCGTAAAGCCGGTCGGGTTAAAAGCGTGGTGGTTGGGGAAATCCGGCCAAAACTGCCATTCGTATTCGCCTCGAATCCACAAGTCGTGCCAGGCGCGAGCCTCAACTCCGGTACCAGGTGCGTACACCGTTCTCGTATCATGATTATACCCTGGTGAGCCGTGGAAATCGATGCTTCCATATTCCATTAGGAATTTGCCGTAATAATGAAAGTTGCGGAGCGGAATCTTTCGGAACGTATAGATTACTCCGCCTCCAATCGTATCTTCGCGCAGATTGGGAGTGTCGCCGGTACGGTTGTAGTTGAGATCACGACCCTGCACTTCTATGCCGATCCCATTCAGGATAGATGGCGCATTATAGAAGTTCCAGTCTAGCCAAACTGCTGGACCGTTCTCGTAGCCACTCCAATTGGTGGCGAACTCTGAAAAACCGGCGCCAACTGAAATCGGCAGTCTATGGCTCTCACCCGGGGCAGACACCTGCGAGAAACTCGGGATTGTTGCCGTGAGGAAAATGAGCAGCGCGATCAGCCGTCGGTACATTTAACCCTCATTGAAACAACAAGCTTTGGTCCTTCATGGAAACGGCAAGTTCAGCGTACGCCCAGGAAGAAGGAGCGCTAGAGAAATTGTACATTGTCTGATCAAAGAGCAAGGAAGGGTTTGTCAGAATCGGGCTGCTCCTTTGATCTGTAGGTAACATCGGCTCCCACGATGTGAGGAGGGCGAGCGAGACTGCTGGTGTGAGGAAATCACTGTACTGTTCGTGAAAGTTCGACTCGAGTCGGCCACATCGAGGTGATTCGCGGAACCATTGCACACAAACACACCTTTGGGCTTTCCCTGACCCGTCGTCGGCTCCGTGCCTTTGACCGTTGCCTTCCCTGAACCCAGAACAAGATCAATTGGCATCGGGGACGTTTGGCCCACTGTCATTCCAGGCCTGCAGTCCTAAGGATGTCGAGGGTTGGGCATCGAAGTGGCGAATCCAGCAGCAGTTCTGCCTCGTTCTTCGGCGATCAGCGAAAGACCTTCTGATCTGGTTGGCTCACGTGCATCTTTTCAAGAAGTTGTGACAGGGATTTGGCGCGCGGCTCGATGCATTACATCCGTGATGACGTCACAAGTTCTGGTTATGTATTCAGGAGAAAGCGTGGGATGAACTAGAAGCATCAAACTGGTTTCACCGAGTTCACGGGCGATCGGTAGCCTCGCGGCAGGCCTCCATTCTGCGGGGAATGCTTTCTCGAGGTAGATCTCGCTACAGCTACCTTCAAAACATTGAATCCCGTGATGATTGATCTCGGAGAGTATCCGATCCCGGTTCCACTCCTGACGAAGTGCCTCCGGCCGGACGAAAATATAGAACTTGTAATAGGAATGCTCGCAGTGTTGGGGCGGAATCGTCATACGTAACCCCGGCAGATGCATGAGTCGCGATCGTAGTTGGGCAGCAAATTCTTGACGGATAGCGATCCAACGCGGGAGTTTGCTCAACTGAATACGACCGATGGCTGACTGGATTTCACTCAATCGCCAGTTGGTTCCGAAGGACTCATGCAACCAACGGAACCCAGGACCGTGGGCGCGGCGGTACACTGCGTCGAAGCTTTTGCCGTGATCCTTGTAAGCCCATGCTTTCTCGTAGAGTTCTTCAGAGTTCAGCGTAATCATTCCTCCTTCCCCAGCCGTGGTCATGATTTTGTCCTGGCAAAACGAGAATGCGCCGACGTCAGCAAGCGAGCCGACTCGCTGGGCCTTGTATTGGGCGCCATGCGCTTGCGCGCAATCTTCAATGACCTTCAGATTGCGCTCGCGCGCTAAATTCATGATGTCGTCCATCTCACAGGGCCAGCCAGCCAAATGCACGGCAACGATGGCCTTCGTGGCGGGAGTTAGTACCTTGCGAATGCTATCGGCGGTGAGATTCTGACTTTCGAGATCGACATCTGCAAGGACCGGCCGCGCACCAACGGCAACTACACAGCTCGCCGACGCGATGAAGGTCCGCGTTGATGTAATTACCTCGTCGCCAGAACCTACTCCAAGCATTTTGAGCGCGAGCTCTAAGGCAACAGTGCCGTTGGCTAGAGCAACAGCATATCGGGTACCGGTATACTCGGCGAATTCCTTCTCAAAAGCCTTGCCCTCTTCTCCCGTCCAATAGTTGACTTTTCCAGACTGCAACACACGGTTAGCCGCATCGATCTCATCTTGCTCAAAGAAGGGCCAAGGCGATGCAGCGATCGCGGATGGGACGAGGGAATGTCCGGATGCAGCAATCTTTTGGGAATCGCTAACCGCGCAAGACATCAGGCTGACCTCCTAAGTAGAAGCCCCATGCTAACTTCATATTCAGGCACAGTTCAGAGCCACGAGCGCGCGACGGCCAACGGAGATCCCGGCCTGACATTCCGGACCGGCCCTTCTGGTTGGTTTGGAACCAGACGCTGTTCTCCGACATCACGCTTTCGTCACGGCTCTCCCCGTTGAGAGAGCAGTCTCTGCCCATTTCAGAACGGTTTCGCCCACGTAGTGCAGTTGCTCTCTCTCGAGTTCGGGGTAGATCGGAAGCGCGAGCACTTCGTTGGCGGCCTGCTCCGACTCCGGAAAATCTCCCGTTCTGTACCCCAGATTCTGAAAACATTCCTGTAGATGCATGGGGACCGGATAGTAGATTTCGGTGCCGATCTGCGCAGCTTTCAGGCGATTCATCAGTTCGTTGCGCTGGGGAACACGGATCACATACTGGTTGTAGATGCTGACGACGTCGGGATGAATCCATGGCTGCTCGATTGCCGTACCCGCGAACATCCGGTTGTAGATCGCGGCGTTGCAGCGGCGAGCCTCCGACCACACGTCTAGATGCGGCAGCTTGACCTGCAGAATCGCCGCCTGGATGGGGTCGAGTCGGAAATTCCCCCCCACAAATTTATGGTAGTACTTCGGTTTGGAACCATGCGCCCGTACCACCATCAGGCGATCATAGAGGTCGAGGTCATTAGTCACAATCATCCCGCCATCGCCGGCGCCTCCCAGATTCTTACTCGGGAAAAAGCTGAAGCATCCGATCGTGCCGATGCTGCCGGCCTTACGGCCCTTGTAAGTTGCGGAGATGGCTTGAGCGGCATCCTCGATTACAAATAGATCGTGACGTCGCGCAACCTCCGTAATCGGGTCCATGTCGCACACCTGTCCAAACAAATGCACGGGAATGATGGCCTTAGTGCGCGGTGTGATGGCGGCTTCGATTAGCGCTGGATCGATGTTGCAGCTATGCCTGTCGATATCCACGAAGACCGGGCGGGCGCCGGTTCTGGCGACGCATCCCGCGGTTGCGAAAAAGGTGAATGGTGTCGTGATCACCTCATCCCCGGGTCCGACGCCAAGCGCCATCAACGCGGCCAGCAGCGCGTCCGTTCCGCTGGACACTCCAACTCCGAAACGGCAGCCAGATAGCTGCGCAACTTTCTGCTCCAGCTCGGCAACCTTGGGCCCCAGAATGCACACCTGGGATTCAAGCACCTCAGCGACAGCGGCGAGCACGTCGTCCTTGATGCCGGTATATTGTGCTTTCAAGTCAAGAAGAGGTACTTTCACGATAGTGATTCCTGCAGCGTGGGCGCTGCTTTCAATTCGTCGTACTTCTTGGTGCCCAAGGACATCTCCGCAGGAAGGGGAGTCTCTTCATCGAGGTCCAGGCAGCGCAGAACGCCGGCTGCAACCTCTTTATAGCGGAAACCGCTCTCCGGGCACCGCATGATGCCGTCCTCCTTGTCATCAGTCAAGCGATGACCGTGACGGCTCATCCAGCCCACTTGGCGCGCCGGATTGCCAACCATGAGTGCATAATCAGGCACATTCTTCGCAACCACGGCTCCCGCCGCCACAAAGGAATACCGACCGAGCTCAATCCCGCAAACGATGGTCGCATTGGCTCCAACTGTGCTTCCCCTCCTGAAGCGCGTCTTCTCGTAAAGTGAATGCCGATTCACCTGCGAACGGGGGTTGGTCACGTTAGTCAAGACGCAAGACGGCCCTAGGAACACGTCGTCTTCGATCTCGGCCCCCGTATAAATTGAGACGTTATTTTGAATCTTGACATTGTTCCCGATTGTCACACCGCCGGCGACCTGGCAGCTCTGGCCGACAATGCAGCGTTGGCCGATCTTGGCTCCGCTCATTACATGCGAATAATGCCAGATCTTAGTTCCCTCCCCGATTTCGCACGGCTCGTCGATCGTGGCAGTGGAATGGACAAAGTAGGGCTGTTCTGTGCTTGCCGATTCCCGAAGATAAATGGTCTTATGTGAGGCCATCGATTTTTGACAGGCGGCCAGTAGCTTCAGAACCCGCAGTCCTTCGCGGCCATCCGTCAGAGGATCGCGCCTCGATGCGAGGCAGCCCAAAAACTCCAAACATTCGTTCTTGAGCGGCTCCTCACTCTCCAAAGCCACTGGAACTCCTTCTGCCTTCACCGCCGTGGGCACCCGGTTTTTCCATTCCACGCGATGTGGATAGAGCACCAGCCTGTTCTCGGCGGAGTCGTCAAAGACCGCCATCTGGTTAGAACCCACAACCACCAAGCGCTGCTCCTTAAACGGGTGCAACCAGCTAACGAACACGTGCGCGCGCACTCCGCTGGAGAAACCGAACTGACTGAGGGTCACGTCTGCAACTTCCTGGCTCAGGTACGCTCCAGCTTCGCAGGAAACTGAGTCGGGCTCCTCACCGAGCAAGCCGAGCAGCACACTCACGTCATGGGGTGCGAAGCTCCAGAGAATGTTCTCTTCGGTGCGAATCTTGCCCATATTGAGCCGGTTGGAATAGACGTACTCGACACGACCGAGAGACCCCTTGGTGATGAGTTCCTTCAAGATGCGAACGGCCGGATGATACTGAAGAATGTGGCCGACCATCAGGATCCGCTTCAACTTCTCCGCTAGCTTTACCAGTTCCTCTCCCTCTGGCACACTCAGCGCAAGAGGTTTCTCCACGAA
The DNA here is from genome assembly GCA_036495975.1 of Occallatibacter sp. Classification (GTDB taxonomy): domain Bacteria; phylum Acidobacteriota; class Terriglobia; order Terriglobales; family Acidobacteriaceae; genus Telmatobacter. The sequence continues at coordinate 5,683 of DASXLY010000181.1, forward strand.
GACATCCTTGCCCGCTAGCAGAGCTTGCTTCACCATCCGGAAGTGAGTGACCGCGGGGGTTGCAATCACTACCCCGTGGATTGATGGGTCTTGAAGAACCTGTGTGAAATCGGAGTTCGTCTGGACCGACGGGTATTTCGTTTGGGCATCGGCTAAGAGCGCTGGAACACTCTCACAGACGCAACGCAGGGCACCTAGTTCGTGGAAATTCCGCACTAGGTTTTTGCCCCAGTAACCATTTCCAACTACAGCGACATTGATGGGCACATGTTCTCCAACCTAACGCTCAGCGGTCAAACCCTGAACATATCGGTGTGCGGCATGGACGAGCGAAAACGGAACCATCTGTCAATAGCCGCAATGGAATGGGAACCAGCTGCTCGACCATTGACAAATCATAACACTCGGCGAAAGCAGCAAAGGCTCAATGCATTCTTTTGTATCTGCTCGATCAGTCCTGTTCGAGTCGATCAGGGATTTGATAGGCGACGATGCTCGAACTTCTACTCGAGATCACCGTGCAGCCTGTACATGAGCACCGGCAGCAGCCAGCGCCCCCTCTTGAATATTCAACGCCTCAATCTGAAGTCGTCCTGGGCGTAATTTCTGCTCCTGCTCACCTATAGATCGTCTATTCACTAACTGCGGATTTGCGTTACAGCAGGCACCCCAACTTTCGCCCACTTCCCATCCCATTAGCCTGTCTCTCTTGCTTCACTCTAAATCGCTCGTTATTGATCTGTCACCCCGGCTAATTCAGATTCCGTTCCCCCGAAAGACCAAAATCGGTTGGACGGACGATATGCACGGCGCTCTTCAATGTGACGCGACACTGTCACGAACAGTTGCCCAAGCTGCATAATCTGGCGATACGCTCATTTTGGCTTGGTATCGACTTTCGAGGCTTATCATTTGAAATCGGTTAGGTCATCAGTTCGATCGAAGCAAACAAATTTACTTTGATTGTTATAAGGATGAGAGCCCTGTTGGATGCGCGAAATACAGATATAATCCAATCGAGCCGCCAAGGACATCCATGTCAAAGGACAATTAGGTGAAACTAGATTCGCGTTTTGAAAACCCGGAAACATGGAAGCCGGAACGCTACCTTGCGAATGAGAATGAAATGAAGCGTTTCGCGATGACCATGAGTTTGGTTCCCCACGACGCTGAATCGCTCCTGGATGCGGGCACCGGCAACGGCGCATTTCTCTATGTTCTCGAACGCGGCCGGAGAATGCGCTTAAGTGGCATGGATTTTTCGCCTACCGCATTGGCAAGCCGCGTGTGTGCGGCCAACATCACACAAGGCTCGATCACAAAAATACCGTTCCCGGACCGCAGCTTTGATATGGTGAGCGCGCTGGAAGTGATCGAACACCTAAACTGCACGATGTTCCCCACCGCGATAGAAGAAATGCAACGAGTGGCAGCACGCTACATCCTTATCTCTGTACCCTACAAGACCGCAATCTTCGAAATGTGCCAGTGTCCTTATTGCGAGAGCATTTTCCAGATCTATGGTCATCTGCAGCGTTTCGACGAATCGCGCATGCAGAATCTTCTCGTCGATTTCGATATGCAGGCTCTCAAGATGGTAATGACCAGGACGAAATATCCTATTCGGATCCCTCTGCGGGGCAGACGCATGCAGCCGATGCCACCGGACATGCAATGTCCTTTGTGTGAGTATCGGGCGCCTGCACTGAGATCGGAGGCTGCGCCACACAAGCCTACCTTGAAATCCCGAGTCAAGAGCCTGATTCCCGAGCGCGAAATTCCGAACTGGATTGTCGGGTTTTATCGGCGAAGGGTCTAAGATCGCGAACCTGTGCGCGAGGTCTGCGGGAAAGCCTGAGGCATAGTCCGCTATCTTGGTGCGCTCACGAAACCTGCGCCAACCTCTCGGGGAACAGGATCAACTGTGATGTCTCCAAGATTCGCTGCATGGAACTGAGAGCGCCAAAGCAGGTCAGGGAGCCAACACAAATGTTGGGAGCAAAAAAATGGGCGATGAACAAAACCAGTTCATTTCCTGCAGGCTACGTATAGCATTCCCCCGAGGTGTTTTCTCTTCACCTCTTCGATCGATTCGCACATTTTTCCTTCCTCGAGCTGCCTCGCGGTCGCGATAGCAACAATGGAAAAACCGGTCGAAGTCAGTAACTCCACAGCCTCCTCAATTCGGAACCAGTATACGTAAGGGGGGCGGTCCAGAAGCGCCGAGAGGTTGAACTTGCCCCCGCGCAGCAACCAAGGCAAAAGTTGTGATGATTCGTGGCGGCCCGTCAACCGTCGCAAGCACGCGATATACGAAATGATTGCCTTATACCGCAGAATCTGAAGACGTACCTCGTAGCACAGAAACGAAAATAGCGCGGTACCGCCTTCCTTCAGGACACGATAGGCTTCTGCGGCAACCTTCCTTCTCCCTTCGGCTTCAGAGATGAAACTAGTAACCTGCCCGAGGTAGATGACCTGGTCGAATTCTTCGCTTGAGTGAGGGAGTTGCCGGGCATCCGCTACACAAAGAGCTATTTTCCGGGAGGGGTCACGCTCCCGCGCTGCATCAATCATCTCGGGAACATTGTCAAATCCGGAAAGGTCCGAGAATCCAAGACGTGTCATCGCTTGCAGGATTCTGCCACCTCCCACGCCAGCTTCTAGGGTCCTCCCCTGGGTGCTGAGATAGTGCTCGATCAGATAGCGCTCAGGAGTCATCAAATATGCTTCCACCCAGGCCCAGTGGTCGAACTCGGACCCAGCAAAAAGCTCTCGGGAATCAGCAGGGGATTGCATGGGCTCTCCATCTCCGCGTCGTCGATCTCCCAGATTTACAACCCAAAATCTTCATTTAGAACTTCCCTCCAGAACCGGGGTTTTAGTGACCGCTTGAGAACGTCAGAAATTTGTGTTTTGATGACGTTCTGCCGTCTTGGTTAAGTGTTCAGCTGCACGCGGCGTGCAGCCGGGGTGATCTGATGGGCCAGGGTGGTATGGTGATTTCGTTGGCTACCTTGCAACTCGACCGGTGCGCTCGGCGGCAGCAATAGGCCTGACCCGAGCTGTACAACTTGAATCGCGATATACTTCCTTGTCGTCCAACTCTGCCGTGGATTAAAGATGCCTTCCTGCAGTCTTTAGCACTCCTGTCCGGGCGTCTTGGGTCTAGTTTACTGAAATTGCTAAGGCCAACTCAGTTAGGCACAAACGATGTGGCGACTCCGCTCGAAAACTATTCCTGACATTTCTCATGAGCTGCGGTGGGCCGATGGGGCGATGGAGAGTGAGGACGCCCGGACATTTGTCAAACCAATCTCAGGTACACGACGCAAGCCGAGTTGGGGCTGCGGGATTGTCACGACCAGGCAATCCGCGCATGCATGCCCCGAGATGAACGCTGCTTATGACGGCCACATCTCGCAGACTATCCTCGCAATGCGCTCACCCGCGTGGCCATCCCAAAGTGGAGGGACGCTCGCCTTTCGAACTCTTCCCTCCAGTATGCGCATGAGCTCCTGGCGCAGTCTCTGCCTGTCGTTCCCAACCAGTACATTCGATCCCAATTCGACAGTGACGGGCCATTCGGTGTTGTTGCGCAACGTTAAACAAGGAACACCCAGATAGGTTGTCTCGGCCTGCACTCCTCCTGAATCCGTGAGAACAGCAGTTGCGCGGCTCTGGATTCCAAGAAACTCGATGTAAGGCAAAGGGTCGAGAATAAGGAGGTCTCTAAACTCCGCGCCTATTGCTTCCAACTTCCGGCGGGTCCGCGGATGCACCGGAAATACGATCCTCAGATCATTGTTGATCTCCACGAATGCCTCAAGCAAGCTTCTGAGATTCGCACTGTCGTCGACATTGGAGGGCCGATGCAGCGTAACAAGGGCGAACTGCTCGGGGATCTGCTGGTCGTTTACAGCCTGGGCAGCAGGCAACAGCCGAACGAGAGAGTCAATCATCACATTCCCCACAAAGCGGATTTTGAAGGGATCGACTCCGTCCGCACGAAGATTCCGGTCAGCATCTTCTGAAGGAGTCAAAAGGAGGTCGGCTAGGCGGTCCGTCACAATGCGGTTGATCTCCTCAGGCATGCTGCGATCATGGGATCGCACGCCCGCTTCGACATGAGCGAAAGACACTCTGAGCTTCGCGCACACCAGCGCCGCTGCAACGGTGGAATTCACATCCCCGTAAACAAGGACCACATCAGGGCGACGATCCAGCATAACTTGTTCAAAGCCGATCATGACCTCAGCCGTCTGTCTTGCGTGACTTCCGGATCCGACGCCGAGATTCACGTCGGGAGCGGGCAATTCAAGCTGCCTGAAGAAAACGTCCGACATGTTCGCATCGTAGTGCTGACCGGTATGCACAAGAGTCTGTCGGACTCCGGGATAGGCCTGAATCGCTCGCATGACCGGCGAGGCTTTCATAAAATTCGGCCTTGCTCCGACGACGTGAAGTACATGCATCGCGATGATTGCGCTCCAGTGGAAATGTATTGGAACTTTCGAGCATTAATTTCCACACCGTATAGAGACTGTATCGAAAATCGAAGCGGCAAATGCGTGTAGCAGTTTGCAAGGTTGGATCGCAGCGACGAGGACTCGTTGCGAAAAACTTGAACGGGACAGTGGTAGCTGTCGTCGGTTCCGATGCCCGGCCATCAGGAACGTTCGGTGCCGCTTGGCCGGCGGGGAATGCTCGCTGCCCATTTTCTTTGCAAGTCAAGCTCACGCCAACTGACTTCCGCTCGGGGAATGTACTAACCAGGATCGAGGACGTTTCGGCTTCTTTCGTTCACTCTGCCATTTGATGCTTTGATCGCGACCAGCAATTCCACTTCGATTCCCTTTCCCTTCTCTTGATGCAAGATGTGGCCAAAGCGGCCATAGATGTTTGTGTATACCCGGTCAGCGGACGCGTGATGCGGCGGTGCGCGCCGGCTTGCCAGAAGCGCTTTCGTCAAATCGCTGGCGTGCCCGGCGTAGCACGTCTTCTAGCTTCTCTGCAAGCCAAAGAAAATCGTGATGCCGTTCGGCGTATTCTCGCCCCCTTAGGCCCATCTTCCAACGTTCCTCAAGAGACATTCCAACAAGCTTTTCGATTGCGTCCGCGAGTGCCACAGGGTTCTCGGGTGGAACGACGATGCCGCAGTTGGATTCAGAGACCGGATCATTGAAGGAGCGCGCAGCAAAGATCACCGGACGTCCGGCGGCCATGTAGTCATGAAGCTTGTTCAGGCTCATTCCGAACCGATAGAGTTCGACATCCTGCAGTAGTGCGACGGTGGCATCTGCACGGGAATAGACGTCGAAAATTTCGGTTTTAGGAACCCAGTTGTTGAATTCGACATTCGTAAGCTGATTGTCCGTCGCGAGCTTGCGCAAATGTGCCTTTAGGGGACCGTCTCCGAAGAAGAGGATGTGGACGTCACGCCTTCCACGGTTTTGCAGAACGGCCGCAGCATGCACAAGCGTCTCAGGAGAGTTTGCCTGCGAATGGCTGCCGGCAAAGACGACTTTGAACGGGGCGTAGCCGCAGGGCTTCTGAGGCTGGGGAACAAGCCCGAAGTGAACTCCATTGGGAAGCCAGGCAATCTCGCAGACAGCGCCGCAGGCGCGAAGGTGATCGATGGATGCGGGCAGCAAAGTGACGATCGTGTCGGCTTTACGGCAGAGATAGCGCTCGATGATGCCAAGCAGGATCACGCCGGGGTTCCAGCGGCTCATCCCGAAATCGATAAGGGTCTGCGGCCACACATCTCGCACCTCGAAGATGAAGGGGACATGAAGCTTACGGGCAAGGCGACAAGCGGCAAGAGCCGCGAAGAGGGTGAGGGTGGAGCCAACAATGATATCAGGGCGCGGGAGTTCGCGGAGTGAGCGGTCGAACCTCGCGCGGATGGCGAATTCTGCCATATTCCACATGCGTTTTAGGTACCCGCCGTAGCACGAAGCACTCAACCATAGAAAACGAATCCCGTCACAAGTTTCAAGCCATGCCGTCTTCCCTGGGTCGCGCTGGGCCGCCTCGCAGTACTTCAGATCGGCATGCCGAAAGGCAGAAGAGATGAGCGTGACATCATGTCCTTGTTCGGTCAGCGCTTTTGCAAAACCGAATGCCCGTGTCTCTCCAGGCATTTCGGGAGGGACAGCATAATGATTGATTATCCAGATGTTCATAGGGCTTGCTCAAGAAAGACCTGACAACAGCAACGCGAATCAGCACGCGGATTTGACTGGCTCCGCACTTCCAGACACGCGATCTCTCACCTGGAAGTAGAAGTAGGCTGCAAAGAGAAGGATCGTTGTGTAAGACACACTGGAGGCGATGGCCGCGCCGAGAATTCCGTACCGGGGAATGAGTACGAAATCGAGGGCTACCGTCACCACCAGAGAAACACCGATGGCTATCGACTGGTAAATGGGATAGCCGCGGCCGGAGATGTAGGCAAGCAGAACCTTACCAGCTCCCAAACAGACAACGCCGGGCAACAGTGCGAGCATAGGAGTGTATGCAGAAGCGAAAGCTCTCGAAAACAGAAGTCTAATCGCGAACTTTCCCGATAAGGCCAGGGCCCCAGCGCCCAGTGCAGTGACAGCGGTGGTGATCCCAAAGATACCTGGCAGCACGCGATTGACATGTTCGACCTTGCTGGCGGCGGATTTCGGGAAAAGCGAATAGGAGACTGCATTGGGCATATGCCAAAGCAATTCGGCTAAGGACACGGAGACGCTGTAGAGGCCGGTACCAGCGACACCTAAATAGAAATTCACGATCAGTGAATCGAGGCGATAGTTGAAGAACTGCATGATATTTGAGACATATCCCTTCGCCCCATATCGCAAGGTTTCGCGGGCAACTGCACCGTCCCAACGCAAGTGCAGTCTGATGTTCTGATGATTAAGGACGACCAGCTTTGCAATCGCGGTAACCACCACGCCGGACTGCAGTGCCACCACCGCTCCCCAGACGCCTCCCTTGAAAACAACAACCAGAATCAGCACAAGAACGACATAAATCAATGATTGATTCAGATCGATAATGTTTACGGTAACGATCTTCTGCAGGCCTTGAAGAATGCAACTCAGGAGCAAATCCAAAAGCCGGACCGGAAACGCGATTATCCCCACCAACAGAAGGCCCATCGACACCCCCGGCACCAGCTTTGCGATCAACCCAGTCGAGGCCAAAACTAGCACCAAAACTGCGCCAATGAGTGTGGCGAGGAGCGCAAAAATGACCGAGTTAGACAACAGCTTGGACGGAGAGATCTTCCCCGAGGCTGCGAAATAGACGTTCGCGGAGGACAAACCTCCGTTGAGCACGAGAGCGAGCAAGTTGCCGATGAGTAACACAACCGCGACCGCGCCCTTGCCCTGAGGGCCAAGAGTGCGGGCAACAATCACAGATGCAACAACGCTGAGCATCAGCCCGACAATCTGTGTAGACATGGTTGATGCAACATGCCTGACGAACGTCTGCCGCCTAAGCAATTGATGAAACCAATCTGATTTGAATCGCGATAATATGTGCCTAGTGCGAGACTGCGAATTAGATTCCTGAATCGACAAACAAACCGCCTCAGCGAAAGATGAATAGAACATGTTGCAAGCCGCGTTGGTGTCACGTGCTGGCCCTGCGCACAGGCTTGATGAGAAAGGACGTCTGCGATTCATGCGAGTTCGAAACTACGGCTAGGTTCTCATTCGGGTTTCGGCATGTCCAGATCGCGAAAGAAGATGCCGCGCGCGCCGCAGTGCAGGTTCGAGTACAAAAGTGTTTCTGGGACGTTTGGAAGCGAGCACTCGATAGATTGACAGGGACTCATAAAGTTGGGATGCGCGCCCAAGTTATGAAGCATGGGCATTTTGTCGATCTCTTACTTGTTGAAACTTCTGGTCTGATCATTCAGCAGATCAGCGAAGCATTTTGCCATGCGCCGCTGAGTGTACTTGAGTACAGCCTCTTCGCGACCGTCATAGAGTACCTCGCCGGTGGAACAAAACTGCCGATAAGCGGCCAAAATTGAGGCCATCGTATCGGACTTGTCGCGTGCGTACGTGCCTGCGCCAGTCTCTTTCAGAATAGAGGCTGCTGCCCCCGATCCGGTACCACCAACCATGAGGATGGGGCGTCGCGATCCTAGGTATTCGAAGATCTTGCCCGTGACCACCGCAGCAGATTTATCGGTGGACCAGGTGAGAAGCAGAAGAAGTTGGGCCTTGCGCTGTGCCTCAATACATTCCGCACGAGGCCTGACTCCGCAGATTTCGACGACTCTAGTTAATCCGAGTTCCGAAACCATCGACAATAAGAAGTTGGGGAGTGGACCATAGAACTTTACTCTTATTTTAGTCGAGTCGATCTTCCCCTCAGCAATGAGAGAAGCGACGGCCTCGACGAGAGGGCTTGGATCGCGCCTCCCCGCATACAACTGTCCCGTGTGCACAACGGTGAACAGGGTATCTGGGGCGGGCTGAGGGTCCAGGAACATATCCTCATCGAACCCGTTCTCGATGCAGTGCACCGGTCTTCCGGATTGAACAAGAACTTCTTTGAGCTGGGGAGATACGCAAGTGATCGCGCTCGCACGTGACAGCAATTTCCGCTCATAGCGCCGGAGGATCATGCCGAGGGGGCCGGTGCGCGGTTCGAGTGTATCGGAATCGACATTCCATAGATCACGATAATCGGCGATCCAGGGAAGTGGCTTCTCGCGATTGACCTCGGCTGCGATCGCGTGGGCCGTGAGCGGCAACGCGGTGCTCAGAATCGCATCGACTCGATTTCTGCGGATTGCGTTCCCTCCCGCTTCAACGGCGAAGGGACGCCAGCCCGAAAACCTATCGGGATATCCGCCAAGCAGCTTTTTCGTCCTCTCAATAATTTTGCTGCTTAGCTGTGTTTTGCCGGCCGGAGCATCGAGGCTGACATGCAGTTGACGGTAAAGGCTGAAATCATTTCGAAGCCCCAGCCTCATCTTCAATTCAGTGAGTTGATCACGGTCACAGGTTTCGATAATTGACGGTGCGGGAACGCGATTTGCAAGCTTGGGCGTGACGACCAGGGCGTTCCAGCCAAATTCCGGCAAGTATTTCACTAGGCCAGCCGCTCTCAATGCGCCAATTGCGGGATCCGGTGGATAGTTGTATGCGATGAGCAAAACAGTGCGCAGTCGTTTCTCCTAACAAATCGGGGACCTCCACAACCTCAACGGAATCCGATCTAATATGTTGGTCCGCCCGCGGCAGTAACAATGAGCTTGCCCTCTAAAGCAATCGCCCTTATATCTGAACAAGCAGAAAGGGCGTTATCGGATGCACTCCACCGCTGGGGCACTATACGTTGTCCGTTCTCCCACTTGAAATGTTCTTGCCCACCGCGCAACAAAATAGAGGCGCCACTTTTGCCAGGCGCCGAGCTTCGGAAGCATGGCGCGGAGCTTCTTTTCATCGATCATAGATCGCAGAATATCGCAGGACAGGATCTCGGTTTCGATGCGATCCTTTTCCGATTCCTGCCATTGCCGGTCTGGCGCCGCAAAACCGAGTTTTCCCTTTCTCCAGGCAATAGAGTCGGGGAGACGGCCAGTCATGGCCTTGCGCAGGATCCACTTGCGCCAGCCATTTCGAATCTTAGCTGTAACAGGCAAACCGAGCGAGAACTCAACCAGGCGGTAATCGAGAAACGGCAGTCGAGCCTCGATCGAAAAGGCCATCGAGTTCTTGTCTTCATATCGAAGCAGGCTTGGGAAGCTCATCTCTTGGATCAGAGTTGTCTGATAGAGCCTCATATCTTCGATCGCTTCTCTCCGGGATCGGAGCACGGGCAGAATATTTGGACGAGACTGGATGAAGCCGCTGCGGCGAGAATAGTACAAGTTTGCAAGATGAGGAAACAGCAATGATGTGGACGTCATCAATGTTTCGAGTTGCTTGTTCCAACTCTCCTGGTTGCGGATTTCTCTCCAGGTGCGGACTGCACTACTATATTGACCGCGTGCCACATAGTGAGCGACCAGCGCGGCCTGACAAGGAAGATAGCCCAACAGCGATTCGTCTGCCCCCTGGCCATCCAATAACACGGGAATGCGGTGCATCCGCGCTGTCTTCATCACCTCATATTGCATGAGGATCGACCCGGAAGCGAATGGCTCTTCCTGATGATAGATAAGCTGGTCATCCAGTTTGCAGAGATCCTGAGCCGTTGGTTTTACCGTAAGCCAACGGAGATTGGACGCTTGAACAACGGCTGCGGCGAAGCGAGATTCGTCTGTCTCTGGCTCGCCGGTGATCGCAGTGATCGCAGTGAAACGGTCACTGGAGATACCGCGATATTGTTCAGAGGCAATGGATGCAATGCTCGAGCTGTCAAGCCCGCCGCTCAAACAGGTTCCGACCGGGACATCGGAGCGAAGCCGCATGCAAATGGCACTCTCCAGCAGGTCCAAGTAACGACCCTGGAGCTCTGAATCCGAGGCGCCGTCCAAATCTGTCGGCTTCAGATCATAGTAGGGATTCACTTCGGTGCGCCCTGTTCGAAGGTCCACCCACATCTTATGACCAGCGCGAAGCCGCTCAACGCCTTCAAAGAAGGTATGGCGGCCGAAACCTTCACAGCTAAGAAGGAAAAACGAGAGCAAGGTTTCGCGATGGACGTCCACCTTGGGGAGGAAACCGAGAAGCTGTTTTATCTCTGAGCCGAACGCGAAGATCTGGCCTGTATCGATGAAGTAGAAGGGCTTGATACCGAACCGGTCTCGGGCGCAGAACAGCTTGTGCTCTTGTTTATCGAGAAGTGCGAAGGCCCACATTCCATTGAATCGTTCCAGACACTTTTCACCCCAGAAATCGAAGGCCGCGAGGATTACCTCTGTGTCCGTTTGCGACTGAAACATGTAGCCCGCTCGCAAAAGTTGCTCTCGCAGCTCGATGTAGTTGTAAATCTCTCCATTGTAGGTAATCACGTATCGGCCATCGGCGTACGACATGGGCTGGTGACCCGCCTCGCTCAGGTCTAGGATCGCCAAACGCCGGTGCCCCAACGCAACATTCTTCCAAATGCAATGGCCCGACCCATCCGGCCCGCGATGAGCCACCAGATCGGTCATCCGGCGAATATCCGCCTCCTCTGGCCTATCCGGGGGTTTCAGTATGAGTCCGGCTATTCCGCACATTCGTGACATCTCTCCGATCTTCTGCTTTTACGTTCTACCAACGCTTGCTCCCACCACCCAATCGGCCGCATCCGCCTGTTGACCCTTGAGGGGAGCATTGCGGACATACTATTCGGCTTCAATGCCGGTTTTAGACCCTGAGTCTCGGAACGTTCCCGCGTCCATTTTTGATTCCGGACGCTTGGGTAGTGCCGATTCCGACTGGGTGGATGCCGGGCGGTGTAAATTGAGAAGCCTGCGCGCGGGTAGGACGTTAGCATATGCGGCAACTAGGCGCGCGGCTTCCGATTCCCAGTTGTACCGTTTCATGACCGCGCGCTGCCCGTTATGTCCCATCTCCGCCGCCTCGCAGGGGTGTGCCAGCAGCCAAGCGATTGCGTCTGCAATTGCCTTTGGATCCATCGGATTGACCAGAAGGCCACAATTCGAATCGATGACGATGTCATGCCATAACGGAAAATTTGAGACAACAACAGGGAGCCCAAAGGCCATGTACTCGAATAACTTAATAGGAAAACTTTCAATATGATTGGGCGTCGGGTGCAGGACACATATCCCGACTTGACTTTCACGAAGGAGCGAGGCTACCTGAGCACGCGTCTGCCAGTCAAGAATTGTTGTACGGTTCCATCCGGGCTTGACGCTCAGTGCTTCTTTCAGATCTTTCGAAAACTCACCGGCGACGACAAGCTCCGGATGTAATGCTTCCGGAACCTGTTCGATTGCCTCGATCATGGTTTCGATTCCGCGCAAGCGGGAGATCCCTCCCACATACACGACGCTTCCCCGCCTGGTTTCACGCTGGCCGACGGTCGACTCTCTTGTGCCAGCCCAGCGAGCGTCAGGGAAGTTGCAGACTGTTGTGTTCTTCGTTTCTGGAAATAGTCTCGCAATCGCCGGGACAGCAGACACGATTCCATCGAAGACCTTCCCGGCGACCCATTCGATGGCTGCCACAGCGTAGCTGACGAACCTGCGGAACGACCGTGGCAGCCACTCTCTGGAGAGTACGACGTTACGGTAATTCTCGTGAACGTCGTAGATCACCCGTTTGCCGTGCAGCTTCAGGATCAACCCAACGAAGATCAAGTCCGGATCGTGAAAATGATAGATATCGCCTTTCTCTTTTAGCGCCTTTCGGTAAACCCGCCACTGCGTCGACGTAAACCTCTCTAGGCGCGACCGCGGGCGGTCGCCTGCCCGACGAATTTGCACACCGTCTCGGACTTCGTCAACTGAGTTCGGGACGACAAAAACTACGTCATATCCTGCCGCGCGTAGGGATCTGCATTCCTTTTCGAAGATTCGAACATCGAACGGCGGATGCGCCGAGGACAAATGAACTGCTTTTTCAAAGTTCAAGCCTTTTTTACCTTTTCCCGCAAAAGTCAGCGGACAATGCAGCTATTTGTCCTCTGAGCAGCAAAAGGACCGGCGCATTGTCTCCTGAAACAACAGAGCGCGAGCCTTATGCATGTATGAGTCTCCGGAAAGACGCTCCAGTAGCTTTCGAAATGGATAGGCCGCTCGAACCAGCGTGGAAATCCGCGAACCATACACTATTTTCAGGTCACAATAGTGCCGGACAAAGCCGAACTTCCTCAAAAAGCCATCCATGTCGGTGTCGTGACTGATGGCCCGGAATCCATTCGTCATGAGAAGGCGCCTCTCACCAACGTAGCGGGTCAGAATCGTGTCCATAAGGGCGTAGGCCGGGTAATGGTTCAAATATTTCGGATCGAGTTTGAGGCTGAGCAGGCCGACCGCACTATCCTCCACCCCGCAGTTCGCAAACCCGGCCAGATGCTCCCCGACAAAAACTCCCCAACGATCAAACGGCCCGTCTGCCTGTCTCTTTATCTCGTCGAGGTAGGTGTTTGCGGAGGCCGGCTTCGCATAGGAATATCGTGAAAACGCTGCGCGATAGCAAAGATAAATCTGCTCCTCAAGCTCTCCGCGATTCAGCCGACGGACCGCACACGTTTTATACGCCCGTCGAATATAGTTGCGTGCCCTACTTTGCACCGTGACGGCATCATACTCCTTACAGGCTATCCACCAGAACTCGGTGGGTTCGGTGAAGGTCCGCGTGAAGTATCGCAAGAACCATGCGCCCGATTCGGCCAGAAGTCGTTGCGCTTCCTCTAGTGTGATTGCGCTCGGATGTGGCATGATCGCCGCGGGCAGAAGTGCACCCTGGTAAAGACACCACCACTCCTCTTTCGACGCATACAACGCTTGGGCGCGCGACCGTGAGAGCCATTCGATGTATTGGCTCTTCCGCGGTAGCGCACTCTCTTGTCCAAGATATTCTTCGGTTACCATTCTCCCGGTTACCATTCTGCTCTGCAAGGCTCCATAACTCAGGTGACTATCCGACATGAATTACTGGGACAGATCTGCAGGAGCATGTCCTAGGAGGGCGTTCACACCCGCGGTGCAATTCTGCTGTTCGTAGCGCAACCAGGCTTCGAGCACAAACAGATACCAAAGCTGCTGCGGCACGATTCCCTTCGGCGCGGTTTTGCGTATTCCCTCCTGTACGGCCTTTGCCCGAATTAACCCTTGGCGCTCCAACTCGGAGCCGTCAAGAGATTCTTCAAAGCGGACGCGCCACCCATCCGCCAGCCAGCGTTGCACAGGAACGCCGAAGCCTCGCTTCCGACCAGCAGCCGTGCGCTCGCCGATCCTGCGGCGCGCCAGTTCACGCAGGACCGCTTTCAACTGGCCTCCGTGCAAGTGGGTTTCGACAGGAATCGAATCGGCGAATTCCCACAGTTTGTGATCAAGGAACGGAGACCGGGCCTCAAGTCCGTAGTACATGGTGGCTCCGTCGACCTTGGTCATGTACTCGCCCACGAAGCCGTGGTTGCGTTCGTAGGAGATGAATTCCTCCAGCAGGTTGCGCGCCGCGGCAAGTGACCAAGGAATCTCTCGCTGCGGCAAGCTGGCCTCCGCCAGGGCGTCTCCAAGCATCGCCGTGCGCCGGTAGAACGGAAGTCCATCCTGAGCTTCCGTCACCGCTCCCAGACCACCGCTGGCAAAATCCAGAAGATGCCTGAGGCGTCCCGAGAATCCAGCTTCCGAAACCATTCGCCGAGCAACCCGCCAGAACGTAGAACTTCCCGGCGGGAGTCTTTTTGCCAGACGCTGGGCCGTCCACAGCGACCGGTGTCGGGGATAGCCCAGAAACGCATCGTCACCGCCGTCGCCAGTAAGAAGCACGGTAGCACAGTCCCTCACAGCCCTGGAAACCTCAAGCATCCCGAGAGCGGATGCGCAGGCGAAGGGTTCACCATAGGCCGACGCCAATTCCTCAACTCCGGGAGAATCTTCGGGCGTAATGGGAAGAATCCGGTGGTCGAGCCCCAGTGCACGCGCAGTTGCAGAAGCGTCGGCAGTTTCGTCCCACCCGTCCCCTGGCGTTCCCACAGTGAAGGCTGTAATATCGCCACCAAGCTTGGAGATCGCCCAGCAGACCAAGCCCGAATCGATTCCGCCACTGAGAAGCGATCCCACCTTCACGTCAGCGAACAGACGAATCTCGACCGCTCGCAGGAATAAACGTTCAGTCTCCTCGACCGCTTCTTCAAATGAAGGTGCGTTACAACTGCGCGTCACCGAAGGCCAGTAAGGGCGGCTGCGAATGCCGTCCGCTGACCATTCCACGATCGTTCCGGCCTGAACCTTAGAAATGCCGCGGTAGATCGACCGCGCGTCGGTGACAAATCCGAATTCGAGGTATTCAACGACTGCCTGCGGATCCAGAGCGCTAGCGAACTCCGCCTGCCGCAGCGCCCTTACGGTCGATGCGAACGCCAACGAACCGTCCCGCGCTGCGTAAACAAGCGGTTTGACCCCGAGCCGGTCACGTATAAGAAAAAGTGCGCGCGTCGCGTCGTCCCAAATCGCGATGGCGAACATGCCACGGAGTTTCGCGACCAGACTGTCCACGCCCCACTCGCGGTACCCGTGAACTAGGACTTCGGTATCCGTCCGGCTTCGGAATCGGTATCCACGTTGCTCGAGTTCGACGCGGAGTTCAAGAAAGTTATAGATGGCCCCATTAAAAACGACGCCTACCCCGCGATCAGGGGAACACATCGGTTGTCGGCCCATCTCGCTAAGATCGAATACCGAGAGACGGCGGTGACCCAGAACGGCTGACGCCCACGCTTCGATACCCTCGGCGTCGGGTCCGCGCCGCGCTAGGGCGCCGACCATTTGCCGAACCTTGAGCTCAGCGAGGGCTCCGTCTGATTCCCCGGCGATCCCCGCGATTCCACACACTTAACACGCTCCCTAAATACCCTATTGTGAAGAAACGCCTTCCTGATCGTGAACCAACCTGGCATTGCACCCGGCACCGCATTCCAGGAGGAGTGCATACAGGTCGCGCAGTCGCCGCGCATTGCGGTCGATATCGTAGTCGCGAAAGATACGCTCGCGAAGCCTTTCGCTGCGCTCCCGAGCGCCCTCAGAATCGGCCAGACAGCAATGGATCGCATCGACCAGCGCGCGCGGATCTCGTGGCCCCACCATCAGGCCTCCATCAGCACCGAGCAGTTGGGGGATGCCACCCACATTGGTGGCTACGATCGGAATTCCCGTTGCTCCAGCCTCTAAGAGCACGTTGGGCAAACCTTCGTTATAAGTAGGCAGAACGAGCAGATCGCAGGCTTTCATGTAGCGGGCAACCTGTTCGTTGGGCAAGGCGCCGAGCACGTGTACTCCAGGCGTCGCCCTTAGCTCGGCTTCCAGCGGCCCAGCTCCTGCAGCATATAGAACTGACGATTGTTGCAGCATCTGCAGAGCTTGGATAAGCTCGCGCAATCCCTTCTCTACGATGAAGTTCCCAACAAAAAGAAGCGCTGCGGAGCTTGCAGCGATTCCAAGACTTGCTCTGAGTTCGGCCCTCGATTCGCGAGACGGAAATCGAGTCACTTGAATCCCTACGGGCAGATACGTCGGCCGGGTCCCAATCAGCTCGTAGGTCTTCTCGCATAGGGCACGGCTCACCGCGATCAAGGTCGCTGAGTCCGCCGTTTGACGGAGAATCGCGCGGTGCTTCGCCGATCGAGCGGCTAATGTATTGACGTCGTCTCCGCGCAGCGTGACGACCGCGTGGATGTTGAGCTCCTGACCCAAACGAGCCGCGACTGCGCCAAGCGGATAGCCGTAATTTCCGTGAATGAGGTCGGGAATCTCTCGGAGAACCCGCTTGACTGCCCAGGCAATCCAGGGATGGGAGAGGGCCGAGGCACCCATCTTCGGGAGCATGGGATATCGTACGACTCGAACTGGAACACCGTTGATACATCGCTCCGATGGCAGTTCACTCAAGCCCGACAGAGCACGGGAATAAAACTCAACGAAAGGAGGTGTCCATGGAGTCACCACCAGCACTTCGATATCGACGCCGCAACGGCGGAGAGCCTCTGCCTGATTCTGAAAAAACACCCCACCATAGGGATCGTGTTCATAGGGGTAACTCGACACCAGATAGAGGACTTTCATGACCGCTGAAATGCTCCGGTCTTTATCTCTGCGGATGCCGCAGCGATGGCAAAGACGAGCCATTGCGCTGAAAGAATTTGCCAGTCGTCCGACATATTGATGACCATCACACAGAGGAAGAGCGCGAGTGGCAGTACATTCCCCGTGAGATATCGCGCATGATACGCGCGCCTCAGAATGATCCAAATGGTTATGAGGTAGGGCAACGTCCCGACGACACCAACATCGAGCAGCATCCCCAAGATCATATTGTGGGCGCCTCGCGTACCCCCGACTCGGTACATGTACTCAGCGTACATCGCTCGATCATTCAGCTCATACAAACTCGAGACTGGTCCCCAGCCAAACAGAGGACGCTCTATCATCATCCCCAGAGCTGCGGGATAGATCTCTTGCCGTCCCCCGAGATCTGGATTATGGATCGCCGCCTGCCAGCGATTGTAGACCAACTCCGATCTCGTAATTGCCGCCGTCGCCACAACCACTATCGCCATCATGACCAGAAGGCTTGCAGCCCTTTGCAATACCGTACCCTGGATGAGCGAAAAGAGGGCGCAGACTGCGAGGCCCACGAATGCCGTCACCATAGCTCCGCGTGATCCTGTCTCCAAGATTGCTTTCCCAACCAACACCATCGCTGGGACGGCGCCCGTGCGCAGCCACCAACGCCTGGATGCGAGCAAATATGCCGCTAGAATGGTGAATCCGAGAGCGAGCAGACCACCCACCGTATTTGGATTGGTGCCAAACGTGGAGGCCCGACCGGTGTTCTGATAGTCCTCGGCAAGAACGCCAGACGCCAGAAGCGTGGAAAGAAGCACGCAGGAGACGGCATAGGCGGCCATGGATCGGCGAAGCAATCGGTGATCATCGAGGAATAGGTTATAGCTCAGCCAAAATAAGAGCAGCATCTCGATCATCCGGCCGAATAGTAGAAGAAAATCCGATTGCAGGAACGGATCGAGAAACAACCCGCGACTGAGTTCGGCACCGAGGAATGCGACGAAGCCCCACATGAGCCGCGGTATTCGGCTAAATGAGATTTTCCAGTTAGCCATCGCCAGCACGAAGCAGAGTGCCAGGATACTCTTGGGCAATCGTTCTCCCGATTCTCGCCCCATTCCCTGAAAAGGCACAAGAATTACGTTCAAGAGGAACACCCAACTGAGCACGACGCGCAGAGAGAGCATCGGCTTGCCAGCGAGCTTAGCGCCGCTGAGTACTAGTGGATGCTGAGCGAAACCGCGATCAAATTGTGTAGAACTACTGATCATAGCCAGGATGTAATCGGGGCCAAAGCAAGGCCGCCTCGTGCTAAGCTGGCAGCTCAACAACGCTGCTAGAACTCGGTCGGCTCAAAATTCGACGTCCGGTCTTTCGTTTGCTTTCGTGAGTTGATAGACAGGAATTCTAGCGAGGTTGTTCTCCGGGAATAACCGTCGGAGATTTGCCATTTCCAAAAATGGCGTTATTGGACACTCGAACCGTAGTAGCCTTGTTCTCGTTCACAAACAATCCATACTGCTGAGTCGGTTGCGACTTTCGATCGCAGAAGGTATTGCCTGAGATTTTGTAGGCATGAGAAGTAGAAGGAGAGTAGAGGTATGCTCCGGATCGTTTCTCCGATGGCAGAGACTCGTCTCGACCATTGCCACAGAGATTGTTATTGATGAACTGTACGGCCAGTTGTGTCCGCAGGTTATTTACGAAGATGCCGCTCCCTTGCGAGTCTGTCACGGTGTTGCGGGCAAACGACGCGTCGGAGGCGCCGGAAATGTAGAGACCGTCAGCTCCCGCCCCGTGAATCACGTTATCGCTGATCAACACTTGACCGAGGACGCCAGTTCCAACGGTCTCGATCAGAAATCCTGCCCCGGTGATTGTGTTGTTGCTAAGGTTCAATGTACCAATGGTTCCCCGGGCTACGAAATCAAGACTCGCGGCGGGATTGAATCTGGACACAGGTACCTTGTTTACGACTTCGTTCCCAGTGAAGTTCAGCATGTCAATGTGATCGCCTGCCGCAGGCGAAAAGTATACGAGGGCTTCACTCATCGAGGCATTCGGAGCAACCGTAATCGTATTGTTGGAGAACGTGAACCTTCCATTTCTCGCATAGGAAACGTCGCGCATGAGGGCTTCGATTTGGGAACCACCTCCGGTCCCAGGAGAGTCGATGACAAACGTGTTGTGCTCTATGTCGAAGTTCCAACTCTTCGCATCTGCCAGGAAGAAAGCTCCATTGGCCGGCTTCGAGCGAATAATTGTGTTGTTCACGATCGAACCGTACTGACCTCCAAGGACCATGCCCTGGCAGACGTTGTTCTTCCACGTGTAATATTCGGCGATGCCATGCACGTCACAAGCGTAGAACACCTCGGTGCCGAGACTGGGATTGTCATGGATGTTAATCATCCGATCTACGCCGCCTGCGGCATCTGATCCAATCGTTATTGCGTGCCGCCCCGACGTGATTCGGTTGTTATAGATGTCGAGGTCGTAACCCATTGCGATCGCGACGCCGTAGTTTGTTCCGACCGGCTTCTGCGGATAGTGCTCCGTTCCGACGTTGTCATGAAACGAGCTTTGCAGGACATAGTAGAGCCCCCATCCGCGTTCATTACAATTTCGGGTCTCGGTGTTGTGAACGCTGGACCCAATCGCATCCTGAAGCACGAAGCAAGCAATGCCATTATCCGGGCTGTTGCTGCCCAGCATCGTGAAACCTGAGACGTCGACAGTCACCGGCTCGAGCATGCTGATAAATATGCTGCCGACGTAGTTATCCCATAGTGGCCTGGATGTTCTAACCACGGAGCCCGAAACAGAGGCTACTTGCTGCCATTCACCCTTGTAGTAGTAGGAGGGATCCCCATTTCCGCCGTTCCATCGGACTTCGCCTCGAGCTTTGTCCTCATCGCTTGACCTTAACAGCAACCAGGATCCGGCCCCGATGCCATCAGCGTTGGTCAAGGGAAGAACGGTAGTGCCCTGCTGAACGACGTTGACGGTTGTGGTGACTCGCTCATGCAACGATCCGCCTAGAATCATGACGGGATGGCCTGCGAGTTGCTCGATAGTTAGGGAAGAGGCATCGATGAACGTTTTGCCTATCCCAGCACCTGTCAAAGTAAAGCTCTTGCCTGAAAGGTCGCACGGCCTGGCAATCTTGTACCAGCCTGCCGGCAGGTAGAGTGTTCCACCAGACGGTGGGAGTTTTTGGAACGCCTCCTTAAGACCGCCGCACCCGCTACTGCTCGTCCAAGGGTCCTGCGATGTCCCGGCACCTGCGGTCGCGAATTGGTTGACGTTAGTCGTCTGAGCGGAGACGTTGAAGAGGCTCGCCATAAAGAACAGCACGGCAGTTAAGAAGCAAGGCGGCGGCTGTCGAAAAATAATTCGCTTCGGGTTCAGCATTCGCGGGTTCACTGATTATCAAGTCGCGAACCCGCGAAAGGCTTAGTATTGTTGTCTTTGCCAGACTGCCGGGCGGTGCGAGACGCCGATGATTGTACTCTCCTTCGCTGATGCTTCTCTTTCGGCCTCGAGTAGCTCGATTGTCTGTCCAAAGCAAGTCTGCTTTCGAGATCGCCTGATTTGATCACCATTTGACGCATCGTAAACGAATTCACATTCAGAGCACGATTCAGCTTTGACGCAAAGAGTTCTTCACCTTGCTCTGGGACCAGCAATCCGTCTGGCGCCGCCCCAGACAAAATCTCCCGACTCTCAACTGGGATAGGCTGAGGAACGCTCTCCTGCAATAGCTGCATTCGGCTCAAATCCAACAAACTCGGTTGTAGCTCGGTGATGTCGGGAAATGATTCGGTCGCGAGAACACTGGGTAGGCGGGGTCCGGAGAACGCTTCCGTATCTTTCAAACGAACGCTCCCCAGCCGTGCAGCGCCAAAAGATTTTGCTGTCTCTGCTGATCCACAGCCAGGCTCTTCCCGACCTACTGCGAAACTGAGCGAATTGTCGCGATCCTTAACTGGTTTCTTGGTCCAGCCAACGCCGGGTTGAAAACACACGAAGTTTGTGATGGTTGTCGCCCCGGCCTGTTCGGCACGAGAGACTCGGGCTCCTCTCTTCCCGTGCGTGCCGCTGAACATGGCTCCGCGCGACGCCTTCTTCCGCACACTTGGTATACCTGTGGGGAACTGAAACGGATTCGCCACGGAAGGAACAACGCCAGGCACGATTTGCGGCAGGACAACCTGAGAACCTGCGATCAAGGCACACCCAGCCAATACAAAACGCACGTTCTTTTGAAACATTGCCGCGACCTCCACGCCATCGGTAGGCTTGCGCTATCTATTTCTCGGTCTCTGAGAAGTAGCCTGGATAGGCCCCAGACCCGTGACCGTACCCGTATCCATAGCCGTAGGCGCCGCTTGACCCGGATACATCATTAATTATCAAACCAAAGGAATGGGTTTCGACGGATTGCAGCAGCAATCTTACCGCGTGCTGCAATCCACGCCGGGGCGTTGTGCCAACACGCGTGACGAGTAGAACGGCATCCATCCAGCGAGCCAGCAAGACGGCATCCGTAACCAGAAGACACGGTGGAGAATCAATCACAACGTGACCGTACTCTTGCTTCCACTCGTTAATCTGCTCGCGCATATGCTCGGATCCGAGCAGCTCGGCCGAATTGGGCGGCGGCGTGCCGGCGGGAAGGCAGAACAGGTTGGGACAGTCCGGGACCGGTTCTACGAAATCTCGCCATGAACGCACGCCCGCAAGACTGCTGCTCAAGCCCTCGCTCGAGGGAACACCAATGCGAGAATTCAGCCTTCCGTTGCGCAGATCGGCGTCTACCAGCAAAACCTGGGTACCGGATTGGGCCAGTGCCGCTGCGATATTCGTGCTGATAGTCGTCTTGCCTTCTGCGGGAACCGAACTCGATATCAGGATGGTCTTGGGCGGGGCGCCGGCGGAGGCGAGCAAGATCGATGTACGCACTGCTCTGAATGCCTCGGACGGATAGGATTTCGGCCTTGTTTGAACGACGAGGGAATGAGGATCCGTCTTCGTTGCCTCAAGCTTCTTTTTTGATCTGTCACGAAGATTCGGAATATATCCCCATAATGGAATACCGGCCAGTGCCTCCATTTCGTCGGTATTGCGGACAACGTTGTCCAAAGCGTCAGCGGCGAGAGCCAATCCCCCGCCCAGCCCCAAGCCGCCGATCAGAGACAGCAGGATCACGACGGAAGTTTTGGGAGAAACGGGCGAGGTGGGAAGGTTGGCCACATCGATCACATCCACGGTGGGAGCGCTGAGTGAAGCAATGACACCCGCCTCTTTGATCCTCTTCTGCAGATCCTCGTACAGGTCGCTTCCGGCTTGTACCTCTCGCTTCATAATTCCGTACTGATCGAGCCCCGCGCTGAGGGCATAAGCCTTCTGCTTCTGATCTTCAAAAGCCTTGTCGATCTTCGCCTCAGCTCCAGCCGAGATCTCGTACTGAGAACGGAAATGCTCCTGCGTGTTGAGAATTTCGGCGGAGAGAGATTGATTGGTCTGCTTCAACTGATCTTCGAGTTGAAGCACCTTAGGATACTTCGCACCAAATTCCTGGTTCAAGCTCGCAAGCTGTGCCTTCAGCTGCTCCTGCTGCAAACGGAGCGAGGTGACAAGCGTATTCGGAGCGATGGTTGCAATCTTGTCCGGATCTCCCGTCTGTGCCACACGGTATTCCGCTTCCTTAACTATCCGGTCTGCTTCAGCATCGGTTACTTCCTTGCTCAGCGCATCCAGTCTGGATAGAACCAAATTGTCATTTTCGTCCGTGCCGATGATTCCGGTCTGTTTTTCAAATGTGGCAAGCTTTGCCTGCGAGTCTTCGATCGATCTCTTCAGGTCTGCAAGGCGTTCCGAAAGCCAATCGGAAGCCTTAAGTGTGTCATCAAAGCGGGTCGTAAAAACACGTTGCTGGTAGGCAGCGGTCAGGTGGTTCACCACTTCGCGAGCGACGGCTGGATCCGAGCTGAGGAAGCTGACCTGGATTTCCTGAGTGTGGGGGACCACGTCAACCTTCAGGCTGTTTTGAAAGGCTGAAATCAAGCTGTTGTGCCGCCCAGGGTTTACACTCTCGATATCCTCGGGCACCTTGTCCAGAACTAGCGGACCGAAGAGCCCGTACTTGCGATGACCGGCAAATGAAGGTGCCTTGTCCAGCCGAAGATCCTTGATGACGGTCCACGCCAGGCTTTGGCTCTGGATTACACGAATCTGAGTCGCCACCCTTTCATCGAATCCGAGGCCACCACCTCCCAGCCGCGCGGTCAGATCACCCAGATCCATGGCGTTCGACCCTTCGGGGTTGATCACCATGTAGGTCGAGGCCTGGTAGCGCCGTGTCGCTAAAATACAATAGGCAACACCGAGCAGCAGAGCAAAGAGAGTCGCCCCGATCACGAACATTCTTCTGCGACGGAAGATATGGAGCAGTTCCACGATGCTAAGTTCTTCGGATGTTCGGGCTTCCCGAGAACTCGGATTTGTATTAAATTCGGAACTACCGGGCCCAGACAAGGATGCTTTACTTTGATTCACTGTGCGTTCACTCTCGCCTATTCTTCCTGCTAGCGCAACTGTACCGCGTATATCGTCTCGACCGCCGCCTGGATCGCGCCCGCCAAGCCCATCAGCCCGTAGTTCTTGATGTTGCTGAGAGGTACATAGAGAATGTCTTCAGAATGCAAGCTCAGATCGGCCACATGCCCGGCGTAAAGAGCCTTGAGGGAAACGTCCATTTCGATCTCCGTCCCATCAGCGGAGTGGCGAACGATGACTGCACGCTTCATGGAGGCGAGTTTCGTGGTGCCGCCAGCCATCGACAGAGCTTTCAATATAGTTACCGGACTCCCATTTTGGATCTGGAATGCGCCAGGCTTCTGGACTTCGCCCATCACGTAAACGACTCCGGCTTTGGAAACGGAAACGGTATCACCGGGATAAATTGGGACCTCCGGAATGTCGCTCAATCCTACCCCGCTCAGTCTGTAAGTTTCGGATCCGCGATCGCCAGCTGCCCGCTGCACGATGATTGTTTGCCCGGCTTGAAGCGTCAGTCCGCCGGCTGCCGCAATAGCGTCCGATAACTTGTGTGGTCCAAGCAGCGGATACACCCCCGGCGTGTTCACTTCGCCCAGAACCTTGATGCCCTGTGTCGCAGCCTGCTCGATCAGAATCGTCACCTCCGGCTTTTTGACGAGTTCACGGCTCATCAGGATATTCGCTATCTTCCCCTGAGCATCGCGCACGGTGAGTCCGGCGAGCTTCAGGTCACCGATCAGCGGCAGAGATACATAGCCTGTCGAACTCACCTGTACTTTCACGATCAGCTCCGGCACATCGTAGACGCTCAGATCAAGCAGATCGCCGCTGCCGATCAGGATGGCCCCTGGCTCGGCCGAATGGGGTGCATTCATGTCGTCGGCCGCAATCTGTGCTGACAAGGGCCGTCCAGAGGTGGTCACTGTGACGAGCGCCATCAGAACTATGGAAGTGTTTACTACCTTCATCAAAGGCTTGCCCCTCCGGAAATTCGTTAATCTCAGCGAGGTCGCGAGTTGAATTCGATTCGGGAAGAATTACCCGGGGCGAAACTACAACCCTAACTACTGAAGCTGGTGCGACCGCTCTTCGAAGAGTTCGGGCATCACGGTCTGCTCATCCGCCACCACACCGTCAGCCGTCAATGACTTCACAGCAGTCAGCGCCAGGATCCGGATATCCAGCCATAAAGTCCAATGACTGACATACCATATATCGAGCTGAAAGCGTTCAGTCCACGGTGTGAAGTTGCGACCATTCACCTGGGCCCATCCGGTTATGCCGGGCATCACATCGAAGCGACGGCGCTCCTCCCAAGTGAAGAATGGCAAGTAGGAGAGCGGTAACGGCCGCGGCCCAACCAGGCTCATCTCCCCGCGCAGAACATTGAGCAACTGGGGTAGCTCGTCAAGGCTGGTCTTGCGCAGAAACCGGCCCAGCCGCGTGAGTCTCAACTTGTCCGGCAACAGCACTCCAGCCGAATCACACTCACTGGTCATCGTCCGGAACTTGAAGATCGTGAAGATCTCGCCGTTCAATCCGTTCCGCTCCTGCCGAAACACAGCAGGAGAGCCCAACAGGATCCGAATCAGGCACCAAACTACGATTACAGCCGGAGCAAAGATTGGCAGCACGGCAGTTCCAATCAGCAAATCGAGCGTTCGCTTTGCCAGCCGCCAAACTGCTTTCCTCTGTGCGCTCTGTATCATGGCTTGTCTCCCAGTTCGAGTAGTTTCAGAGCTGTCGTGTCCATCTACTGGCGGGTAAGATTCCCCGGTTTTCACTCCTGCAACCTGCAACGATGCGGTACAGCGCGGGCCATCGCTCGGGCCTGACAAGGAAATGGAACCTGGTAAGACCAATCGATCTCCGGCGAAACGTCACCTTCGCAGCGTCAGCTCGAGCAGTATGTTTTCGGTCGGCGGATGCAGGAGGCGCTCCGATCATTTGGACTAGCAGCGCAGTTTCTCCAGTCGGCACCGAGTTTTCGAGTCGTCTCCGGATTATCCGACTTCGGATATCGGCATCAGGTTCACATGCGGACCTTCGCTCGCCCGAAGGAACTTTTCATCTTCAATGGACACCGGATGCCGGACAGTTTCAACCGGTATCGCATTGAGTAGCGAGGCGCTGGGCGTATAGTCAGGGATCGTTTCTTTAAGAAGCTCAACCATTCGGCTCAAATCTCTGTTATCGACAATCCATTTCAGTTCACGGATGAGCCTCTTCAGTTGGGCTGTCTCTAAAATAGAATGGCTTGCATATCTACATATTTTTGAGTGCATTGTGGGGAGCAAACATTCATCTTGGAGATTCAACTCTTCAAAGAGCTTCTCGCCAGGCCGCAAACCAGTGAACTGAATGGGAATATCTTTGTGCGGCTTAAGGCCCGAAAGGAGAATGAGATTGATGGCGAGATCCATGATCTTGACTGGTTCCCCCATGTCCAACAAAAACACTTCCCCGCCGTGGCCCAAGGAAAATGCCTGAAGCACTAGCTGTGCCGCCTCAGGAATTGTCATAAAGTACCGCCGCATCTCGGGATGAGTCACGGTAACTGGCCCGCCGGCGGCTATCTGTGATCGAAAAATGGGAACCACGCTGCCGTTACTGCCCAGTACATTTCCAAATCGTACAGCCACGAATCTTGTCCGACTCCCGAACTGAAGAGATCGGATCAAGAGTTCGGCGACTCTCTTCGTTGCACCCATTACGCTTGTCGGTCGCACCGCCTTATCGGTTGAAATGAGCACAAAATCCTCGACGCCATACCTAATGGCCGCAAGTGCTGTTCGCCAAGTACCGAACACGTTATTCTCGATGGCTGCAAACATATGCTTTTCCATGATCGGGACATGCTTGTACGCGGCGGCATGATACAGAACCGTAGGCTGAAGTCGTTCCATGACGTGCTCCAGATGCTCCGGTACAGTGATGTCTCCAATCTCTGCGTGAAATGTCAGATCGGGGAAGCCCTTTCGAAGCTCCGAATCGAGTTGGAAAAGCGGGGTCTCGGCCTGATCGAAGCCGATCAGAGCCTGAGGTCGGAAACGTGCAATCTGCCGGCATAATTCAGAGCCGATCGATCCTGCAGCACCAGTAACCATGACGACCTTGCCCTGAATGCGCTCGGAAATATGCGCCTGATCAAGTTGAATGGATTGTCTTCCGAGAAGATCCTCGACAGCAACCTTGCGAATCTGACTGCCCAGTTTCTTGCCGAGAATGAGTTCTCCGAGGCTAGGTACCATGTTGTATTCCACACCGGCTTCTGCCGCGAGTTTGAGAATTCGCACCATTTGCGGGCCATTGGCAGAAGGAATTGCAATCAACACGCGCTTTACATCGTGCTTCTTTGCCAAGGATTTCAATGAATCTCCGGTGCCAAGCACCTTCTTTCCATCGAGGATCAGGCCAATCTTGCTAGGATCGTCGTCCATGAGCCCAACAACATCGCACATCAGGTTTCGATTCTGCCTCACCTCCCACAGCAACTGAAGGCCGGCTGAACCCGCGCCATAAATAAGGGTGCGGGTTCCTTCCCCATTGGCCCAGCTTGATCGCCGGGTTGCAACCGCAAGACGGATCACGAGCCGGGATCCGAGGAGCAGGAAGCACGAAATGATCCATTCAAGGATATATACGGACCGTGGGACGACACCTATATGACTTCCCAAGGCAATCAGAGTCAGTCCGCCAAGGATTGAACCGATCGTATTTGCAAACGCCACCCGTTGCGCATCGTAGATCGAAGTGTGACGCCAATACCCTCGGTTCACGCCTGCAACCGCGAATGTGATCGTCTTCGTGGAGGCCCAAACACACAGAGATACGATAAGAGCCCGATCAAACCTGTGGGGAGGTGTGCCGTCGAACCGCAATCCAAATGCAAGCAGAGCGGCTAGAGCGAAGGTAACGAGATCTCCCAAGGAAATCAAAAAGCGCCAAAATCTGCGATCTACAGCGATGCGTAAATCAGGCATTGATATGGGGGACATATCTTCCTCCTGGCTTTGATTTGCAGACTTTCATTGTTTGAATGCGGTTGTTCGAGATGAACAACCAAAGCTCGCCCGGATTCGAGTCCTTCCTATCCACTCCTTTTTCTCAACTCTCTCTGGTGGCCAATAGGTAGTTCGGTAGTCCTGGCTTAGGTTCAAGATGTACTCTTCTCATGCTATGCGCGCACTCTCGGACTCTATCATCGCAATCCTTGGCGTCAACACCTGCAGCCAGAAATTGTTGTACGCACTGAGTGCCTCGGCACTGTTACGTAGTGATGGGCATTTTCCACCCGTTAGTTTCGAGATCTGGGGAAGCAGGAGGACCATCGACAACAAACATGCGGTTAGCATCGTTGGGTCAACTCGTAGAACATGCCCCTTCTGAACGCTTCTCGCCAGATACTCGTTGATCCCCAAAAAAAGAGGGCTAAAGAGTTCGCGGCAAGTCGATTCGGCTTCACCATCCAACTCAACGAACGCGACAGCAAGTAGTCGCGTAACTTCAGGTTTTCGACCCAGAGTTTCCGTCAGTGGTCTCAGAATCTTAGGGAGGATTACGGCTGGCGTTTCATCCGCCTGAATCTCGTTGAGCAAATCAAAAGCGGGCATTAGCGCTATCGCATACGAGCGGAGAGCTGACCAAAAGATGTCCTTCTTTCCCTTGAAGTGTCGAAAGAGAGTGTTTTCGCTCACGTCGGCCAGTTGTGCAATTTCTCGCGTAGTCGTGCCATGGTATCCCTGGCATGCGAACAGGTGCGCAGCTGCGGCGACGATCTTTTCAGTTCGCCCTGATTTTCGAAGGGGCATAGGTCTCAATCCCCCATCCAGATTTCGGTTCGCGGGAACTAGAGAAATCCAGCTTCGATCTGAAGCCAGAAATCAAGCGGGAACACAGTGGGCCCCTCCCATCCGACGCGTGTCGCGTGGGCTACAACATTATGAGAACTCTTCATTATGAGAACTCTTTAACCGGAAACTGAAATCGGTGTGAGAGCATCAGCATCGACTTCGACAACGGCATATTGATTGATCAGATTTACTGACAATACAAAACGCAACTGATTGCTCTTTCTGACCAAAGTGCCCTCCACTCCTTGCATGACGCCGGTGTCAATTCGTACCTTTTCCCCGACCACGAATTCTGTATACGGCTCCATTTTCTTGCCTTTGAAACCTAGCCGGAGCAGCTCTACCTGCGCATCCTCAACGGGAACGGAATGTCGTCCATTGCCCACAATATGCAGAACTCCGGGAACCTGAAGGACTCTTCCTCGCTCCCGATGGCTGATCCGCACAAACACATAGGAAGGAAACAGCGGCAAAATGCACTTCACTCGCTGGCGGTTCTTCCAAACACGAATCGCTTCGTAGGTTGGCAAAAACGCTTCAATTTTCCTCAATTCCATGTGCCTGATCGCGGATTTTTCATTCTGCGGGAGGGTGAATACAACGAACCATCTGCGCTCAAAACCGGAGTCGACCACGTCTGGGTTCGCTCTCTTGTCTTCAAGTTCAAGAAATAAACTATGTGCGGCCATTCGGGCTCCCACGCTCAGACCAAGCTCTCGGACATCAACTCACAAGATTCTTTCCGGTGCAGTTATCGAAGTTTTTAGATCTGACCTTGCGGTCGGGATCTGAACAAGGCTTCGCCTATCTCACTTAGCAAACGCTTGGCGCTCACGTCAAAGCAAGGTAAGAATTCACACACGAATACCCCGGCAACTTTCAGTAAGCGCTTTACTACTACTGTTCTCAGTATGTTTCAGCGCATTTTGTACATTTCGGAATCCGAGCAGAAACGGGGGGAAGACATTCCGAAAAAGGGAGTGAGTGCCTGCTCCCAATTGCGATTATATACCCCCATCAAAGATGACACGTCAATCTTGCTTCATTCATTCAGGAACAGACGATCTGACCCGCATGCGATACCCCATGGTTCGATTGCGTTTGATGCTATTTCGGGTCACTCTGGTTGGATGGCCTGGGAAAGATTTGGCAAGTCGTGCGATCTCTTTGGGATGGAACGGCAAACAGCCATTACCCCGAATTATACTTTTGCGATCTCCTGCCCACCAAGTTCGCGGCCCCGGTCTTTTCGCCCTAAAGTAATGAGCCTGGTTCCATGCAACGGCGTTGTCGACGAATCTTAAGACTCCGGTTGGGGCACGTTCGTTATCTGAGCATAATGAGATCCAAAGGCCGTTTTTTGGCGAGCAGCCCATCTCAAGGACATGGTGATAAAACAAATGCGTCTTCCTCTCGGGAGTCTCGAAATACGAGAAATGGTGATGGTTTTTCTTCTGGGCGCTCTGGTCGGCTGTAACCAATCCGCTCAAATTGAAAGGGAGCATCCCGATGATGTCTCTCTGTCGCGAACCTACTTCGACTTCCTTCGAAACGGTCAGTACGAAAAAGTTGAGAATGACTTCGAGCCACTCATCAAGGATCGCACTGAGTTTCGTCCTGAATTCGATGAATTGGTTGCGACAATTCCCAAGGAATCCCCGATTTCGGTTACGCCCAAATGGATCAAGGTTGACTGTGACCACGGCGTCTGCTTGCACCAGATCATTCTTGAATATCGATATAGGAACGAACTTCTGCTGTTCAATGTTGTGGATCGGAAAGAGGGGAGCCAATCTTCCATCATGGGAATACACGCTCGGATCATTCCGGGCGAAGCCATCGCAGCCAGCGAGTTCCGATTGTCTAATAAGGGATTTCCGCAGTATTTGATCTTCCTGATGGCAATTCTCTTCCCCATCTTCAGCTTGTACGTTCTTGTTTTGTGCATTCGCTCGGAAATAGGACCTCGAAAATGGCTCTGGGCAGTATTTATCCTTGTCGGAGTTTCAAGGCTGGGAGTCAACTGGGCAACCGGCCAACCGAATTTCCAGCTATTTGCGATTCAATTGCTCTCTGCCGGTGCTTCTGCAGAAACATACAGCCCTTGGATGGTCTCTGTATCCCTTCCTCTCGGAGCGATTCTATTCCTCCTGAATCAAAGTTTTCGGTCTGGCCATCACAAGGTAGTGATGAAGTCTCCGCATTGATTTAAATGCAAAGGAAATTATGAGCAAGGATTGACCCGTGCCTCCATACCCCGCGCCGCGAGGAACGAACTTGCCGCTATAGACGCGACCCAGCGCTGCTGCCCAGAGAAAAATTGCAAACTCAGCGGAGTCGTTGCGGAACCCCCAAGCAAGAAATCGGCATCGGAAATTGGCTCGCCGGACCGTTGCGTGCCTAGGATTGTTCCGCTTCTAACCTGAAACCTAGAACCTAGATGACAAAGTTCCGATCGAAGCAGACGAATCCCTCACGCCGATTAGGTCGACGTTGAGAGACGAGTCAACCGAAACCGCGACAAGGTAGGCTTACAATGAGTTTCTGTCGCCCGGCGAAGATGCCGTAACGTACTTATGCCAATCTCTGAGGATGCGCTTCTAGCAATTGATGCCGAAATCTCACGCCTTAAACGGCTTCGCAATCGCCTGCTGGCTGAGGGCGGAATTGTTCCTGCTCGCAAAGGAAAGAGCGCGAGTGCGTCGAACGAGGAGTGTCCAGGCCGCCGAATGGACGTTGACCGCCTGGATTCATCTCGGGCGGAAGATTGAAGCAGAGGTCATTTTCCCCGCATATTCAATGCTCCAATCTCAAGCGAGATCGTGCAGGACCGCGTCCCACGACTCTGGCGAGACCGGAGTTTGCGTCTCAAGGCGTTCGAGGGTTGGGCTTTGCCTCCAGTCTTTCTCGATTAGAATGAAAGGCGGAGTGTTCAGCCTAGGCCAGCCATCGGTTTCTGCGTTCGATTTGAGCCACAATGAATCGGAAATGGCTGCAGAAAGTCGCAATTGCCGCTCAAGTACACCTGCCGGCGGGCTGAGCGCTCTGAGAAATTTGCATCTGGTAGGCGAAACTGCTTCGCAACCTTCAAGCCCCCACTGAGAAGCCGAAGGGATTCGCGCTCGAGAGCACATGAGTTACTGCTCTGATGCTCACAATCGATGCTCAGGACGTCGGAATTGCCCCGCGCATCAGTCGTTCGCGGGGTGAATTCTTCCTAGCACATCCACTCTCACCTTTCGGCAATCGAGCTTGCGTAGCCCTTCCGCCCTGACCAATAACCATTTCTTGGTGGCGACGTTCTCGCGCCACGTCTGTGCGTTGGCAATCTCGACTAGTCCCAGTTGACCGTTTCCTTGGATGGTGCGCACGACGAAGACCTCGGGCCGGCATGAGCCCAGATCATGAAAGCATCCGCGATGCGCCTCGACGGTATCTCCACCCATCAGGGAGAACTTGAACCTCATCTCTGGAACTTCACGATCGGTCTTCTCCACAATTGTCTTCCCTTCTTTCTTCCTCTCCATAGCCTCGAACAGAGAAACGGGTTTGAAGACCCACTTAGCCTCCCTCTCAGCGGATCCAACGGCAAAGACCGAGACATGATGTTTTCCCTTGGCAGCGACATAACGTCGACGCTCACCGGAACCAATCTCCTTAACCCGAAGCGACTTCCGCACCCGGACGCGTTTGATCGGCCGCGATTTTCCACTCTTTTCAATCTGCATCGGCCAGTCCTGATCACGCTCACAACGGGATAGATCTCCATGAAGGCTTTGTGCTTTTTCGAGAACTGCACGGCGAATGATCGGATCAACGATGTCAGCGATCTCCTTCGGGCTCAGCTTGGACACAGGCTTGCGCACATGAACGAATGAGCTTCCATTTTCGAGGTAAGGCGGAGAATAAAAGGATTCATCGTGCATTTCTCCGGCGAGCTTGTGGTCCGGCCGGTGCGAAACGAGGATCCTCTTCATCTCCGTCGAAACGTCCGTGACAAAGCCCTTCCAGGGAA
Organism: Occallatibacter sp.; assembly: GCA_036495975.1. Lineage (GTDB taxonomy): Bacteria > Acidobacteriota > Terriglobia > Terriglobales > Acidobacteriaceae > Telmatobacter. The sequence continues at coordinate 37,820 of DASXLY010000181.1, forward strand.
GAGGAAGCGCGTTGGGGGTCGGAGCAGAGCGTGAACATGCTTGAACTACTCTGAGCGCATGTCTGGTCAGCGCGGTAATGATGGCATTCATCGCATGCCGTCGGTAATCGATTCGAACACTTGAGGTCTCATCAAGCTCTCGATCTCTCGAGAAAAAATCCAGTCTCCAGGTGCGCCGCAGTGTCGCCGTGAGAACTCCGGTGTTCGCAAAGACTCTCGGTTGACCCTGCGTTATGTGGCCATAAAGCAAGCCTAGATATCTCGCGGTTTGAACGCTCGCCTGGCGAAGATCCGAGATTTGCATCGCAATAAACTCTTGGAGTTGTTCTTCGCTTCTGATCATGATCCGGTGGAGCTTGTTGGGATTTCCGGGCTTCCAGGTTTCCACTCTGTGGACGAGTTCTGTCCATTGTTCTCGACTTGCGCCAAATCGTTCAAATGGCGTGAGTGGACGCGAACTGTCTTCCTGCCCCGCAGTCCAGCACACCACTTTGTTCTGGAACGATTCATCGGGGAATAGATGCCTCGGTATGATGTGTTGTAGCCTGAACCGTGGCATTTCGCTGAACAGGTCTGGAAAAGGAATGGCTTTGCCAGAATATGGACAGACGCCGCCACATTCAACAAACAATAAGGCGATCTCCAGCTGTTCCCTTGAGGGCTTGAGAATTCCACATTCTTGAGCGAGGCGCGCCTCTGCCCTGCGGCGGCTCCGTTCTCGCATTTTGATCTTTGTCTCGAGTGCAAGTCTCTCAATTCGGTACATCTTAAGCTCTCGTCTCAACTCAAAGTGAATCTCGTTCGGCATTCCATACTCCCGAATGAGACTGTTGACGAGCTTACGCATTTCTGTCAGGGTCCGTTCGAGACCTGGAACGACAATATGATCGAGGCCGATTCTCTGGAGCAGACGTCGGTTGCGAGCCGCTTGCGCCAGGTTGGAGTGAACCTCAAGCGGGGGCAAAGACTCGAGTACATCAGCATCATTTTTCCGATCTCCATAGATTGTGTTTACGGCCTCTTCGAATCGGTATCCTTTAAGCTGCAATGGCATCAGCTTTCGGATGGCCTTTCGGGAAAACTTGCAGTACCCGGTTTCAGGGACGGAATGAGCCCATCGAGTTGCGCTCGTCTGATCAAGTCCCCACGTTTCCACCCCACGCCGGATGAGGGACTTCTCGGATGGAATCGTGCGCCACTCGTCCACGATTTGAGTTTGCTCCTGCTCCGAGAACAAACCCCAGCGTGGACCAAAAGCAGAGATCATGATCTGGTTGATCCGATTCCCGGGCACCTTCTTCTGACCTGCGCGATCGTTGTACAAGCGCAAATGGGGCCTGAGCTTCAAGCCTTTTCGCAATTGATCGAGAGACAAATTTCCCCGCTGATCGAGAAGTTCGTATAGAGCCTCTCTCTGCTGCTGAGACACAGCGAAGAACTCCTGTGTCTCCCAATCGACAATCCTCAAATGGCCAATGCTCTCGAGAAGCCTCATGCGATTTGCCTCGAGCGTTGCCCATGGGGCGCGACGATGATTCCCGCCCTCCAACTCGCAGGATCCGACCTGGAGGGTGCCCTTCCGGTTAGGACGGTCCACCAGAAGCGTGTGACGGATTTTTCGGTACAACTCAGCAGTCAGGAGTTCAGGATGGTAGATCGTCTGTTTACGCCAGATGGCTTCAAACTCTTGCTCCAGCATTTCCCGGGCGAGCCATCTCCCGCGCACTCTCTCGTTAAGTGGGTGAACGCCGATCTCGCAGAAGTACTCTCCCACTGTCCGCGCCTGAACTTCTTCCAAGCATCGGCGCCACTCGTCGACGCCCGCATGAACCGGTCCAATGCGGCCGTAGCTTCTCTTGCTTCGCTCTTTCGCGTTTGACCGGAAACCGCGGCGTTGACAGAGGTGAAAGAGAATGCGTCCTATTTCATAGGGTTGAAGTACCACGTCAAGCGCTAACCTGCGTAGTACGTACATCGGTCGTTCATCAAATCTAGAACCGTATTCAGTCAAACGCCACTTCTGGAAAAGACTCCTGTCCAACTCGAGGAGAATCGTGTGCCTTTCGATCGCGTGAGGAATCGATTCGGCCCCGTTGGTCCGCGGCAGCAAACCCGATTCCTGCAGAAGTTCGAAGAGTCTCTGCTTGCGGTATGCACGGCGGCGAAGCAGACGCCGATTAGTCCGAGCGATCTTTCGCGCCCACGAGCTGGGGCGATCCCGGCCCGCCTCAATTTCCGATTGCGCCCCATCCACACCGGGTGCAAACACGCGGACGCCGGTGCGAATCAGCCCGATTGGAGATCCGAACGCGTCCAATTCGATCAGGGCCCACCCCACGGTCGATGCGCCGAGTTCGAGCCCCAGGGAGTAACTGGGTGGTGCGATTGCAGTTTCACATTGACGCAGCATTTGAGAACCTATTAAAAATGTACCAGTGTACTTGAGCGGCGATTGCTCGACTCTTTCCAGCAAGCTTTCGTCGTAGGGCTCCGCTCATTGAGCGACCTTGGAACGCCCCGGATCTCCGGGGCGTTCGCACGCTCAGGGATCTTGGTAGATCGACCTCGACTGCAGGAGGTCGGCGTTTGGCATTGGAATCGAAGTGACATGAACATGCCAGTCGGCCCCCTTTGCCAGGACGATGCTTTCGAGGCTCGCCAGAACCCTCTATCTTCAAATCTGACGGCGCGGACCTCTACTTCCCCCGCATATTCTTCCTCATTGCTTCTCGAAGGCCATAGTCCCATCCCTTGTGCCAGCCGAGGGCGTAAATAAAACCGAGAATATGCTTGACGCGAGGTTGCGGCTTCTCGTCGGTGCTCAGTTGGCCCGACGAGAATCCGGCCGCCCAACCGTGTCTCCATCCCAAATGGAATGTGAATCCAACACTCAGGATGAGGATGGCAATTAACCCGACGACCAGGTTCGAGACCGAAATCATAGGACTGTAGCCACCACAATTCGCTTCAGGTTGCAACATTAGAGTACCCGAAGAAGAATCCGGATTCCAATCGTATTGGCGGAAGGGTATTGCCGCACTCGGGCAGTTGCCGATTGCGGACCGCTCGCAGGACAAAGCCCTCTCGAACCCTTTGGATCAAGCAGATTCTTCGGCTACAAGTCGAGGCAACAGCCTCCCCGAGCACCTTTTGCTGGCATGGTATCGTCGGAGAGGTGGCTGCGATGCACACGCCGAAACACAAGCTGGTCATTGCTCTTTTCCTTAGCGCAGTGGGAGTCTCGTTTTGCTGCCTCGGAGCGGCCGATGCCGGTCGATTTCTAGTCATAGATCGACCAGAGCACTCCGACATCATCGTCGTCCTTTCGGGAGACATCGACGACATCCGCGCTAAGCACGGGTTGATGCTGCTTCGCAAAGGATACGCAAAGCAACTCATTTTGGACGCACCTGATTGGTCACTTTACGGACGCAATCAAGCCGAAGCGGCAGAAGACTACCTGCGCGGCACCGCTCCCGACCAAGTTGGCCGGGTTCACGTCTGCAGGTTCTCTTCCGACTCTACCCGGCAGGAATTGACTGAAGTCAGCAATTGCATCCACACGCTTGCACCCGCGACAAGTTCAGGAATCGTCGTCACGTCCAGTTATCATACGCGGCGCGCCTTTGCCATCGCGCAACATACAATGCCGCAGTATCATTGGTCGGTGGCAGCAGTCCCAGATCCGCAGTTTGATGTTCATTGGTGGCTGAGGCGAGAGCATGCCAAAACAGTCCTCATCGAATGGCAGAGGCTTCTGTGGTGGACGATCGTCGAACGTTGGACCGTCAAAATGCCGGCGTACACGGCGGCCACGCAAAAGTTCGTGGCTAGCGGGTCGGGATGGAGCGTTGCAGGCTTGTACTATAGGGCTTTCGCCGTCGGAAACTCACTTATGTGGGCTGAACTTGCCTGTATCGTTGAGAACGGGTGGCCACGCTAGTTCCAAATCCAAAGTTCAAACCGACACAGCCAGACTTCTGCGGCTATCGGGATGTGTGCGGAAAGCTAACTGAAAGCTCCCGCTCAGCTTTCGCGATGTCATATTACTTTCGATTCCACGGGCGTCCATTTTTGACCAATGGTGCCATAACCTTCTGTATGAATTATTGATAATGAACCTAATTCTTAGTGTTGTCTGCGCCGCCATCCTGCTCCCAAAAGCGACGGCACAGTCTGAGATGTCGGCGAACCTGGTATCTGGCAGCGATGAGGTTGCAATAAGTTCAGCCAGCCCGGTGCCAACCGCATTCTTTCGTCCGTTTTCCCGGTTTGCGGTGAGTGGCGCTGTTTCGTCACTGGGGATCGGGGCCGAAGTTACCACAAACCTCAATCCGCACCTCAACCTGCGCGCGACCGGCAGCCTCTTCCACTACGGCACGACCTTTGACACCAACGGATTCGCGGCAAATGGACAACTTAAGCTGGCCTCGGCACGCGTCTCTCTCGATGTGTATCCGTTTCATTCCGGGTTCCGCATTAGCCCAGGAATGATGTTCTACAACCAGGATCGGATCACAGCGGTCGACACATTGGCTCCCCGGAGGCAATTGGCATCGCGTTCGCTGGAGGCCGATGGGGCCGAGCTTCATCGGATGGCGTTGAGTATTTTTTGAATCTCACTCGTTATCGGCGCGCAGTAGGCGATTGCACGGTCGCTGTAGTATCGCAATGAGGATCGAGTCTTGTTGAGCCATGACCACGGTTCAAACGGACTCGTTCATTGCGGGTTCAACTTCGGCCAACAGGCGCCTTCAGGCTGATCCTGGAAAGACAGGTGGTCACTGAATCAGCTGAGGAGTCGGCGAGACCACGTAAAAAACCAGTTGCCAATTACCAGCAGCGCGATGCGAGAGGAGTGATATACCGGAGGGCGAGAAGCCTAGTCCCGTTCGTGGCGGGAACACCGGGACTATTTCTCCTGCATCCACACATACGCCCCATCGAATAGCGCAGCTGATTTCAGTTTGAATGTTTGGCAACGATGCAGCGGGAGCCATGCTACCCGATAACCTATAGTTAGAGTAAAAAACGCTTCCCTGACTTTGTGGCTTGTCAGCGACACTCTTTGTCCACGGTAATGTTTGCCGTTGTTTGGACATAAGACGCCCCGCGAAGTTCGAAACCCGCGCAACGTGAGTTCCATTTCGCGTCAGGTACTCGCAGTCAACTGTCAATGAATATCCAAGATTGAAACTGAAGTAGACACAGCAGCAGAGCAGCAGAAGGGCTAGAGACAGAAGGCCACACAGCCAGAGCGGCACTCCCCATAAGATGGGAACGCTCCACTTCCGCCCCTGCCGCGGAAGCCGCCTTTGTTCTATGGTGTTCGGCATATCTCGCGGGTTTGGGAATGAAAATATCAGGCTTGAGGTCCAATAAAGAGCACAATCATGGTCGAGCAGGGTCTTGACCCGGAACCGATCTCGATGCAGCGAAATTTCGGAGCGATGGAATTTTGAAGGAGAACGGCACCAAGCTTAGATCCTTCGCCGCGAAGGCTCTCGAAGCGCTTCAGAAAATCATTGCACAATTTGGGCTTTGGGCGTGTTCGGAGGTTCGCATTGTCGTCAAGAAGGAAATGTGAATGATTCTGTTTACGTTTTCCCAAATCCTCTCGCCGCAGTCCGCGTTTGACTAGTTGGAATTCTTAAGGCCTATCGCTCAACTCGGCCTCAAGCATCATCCGGACCACGTCGTGCATTTTGACCTGCGCCCTCCAATCGAGAATTCTGTTTGCCTTACTAGGATCGGCAAAGCTGTTCATGATATCCGTTGGCCTGAGAAGTGTTGAATCATGTTCCACGTATTTTTCCCAATCCAACTCCGCCGCGCGGAAAGCGCAATCGACAAACGAGCGCAAGGAATGGGACTCACCGGTAGCAATGACAATGTCTTCGGCCGTGGGATGCTGCATCAATCGCCACATTGCGCGGACATACTCCGGAGCCCATCCCCAATCGCGCTGGATATCGAGATTACCCAGTCTCAGCTTTTCCTGACTGCCGCGAGCAATGCGCGCGACCGCAGAGATCACCTTGCGCGTTACGAAACGTTCGCTGCGCAATGGCGATTCATGATTGAACAGAATTCCATTGCATGCAAACAGCCCATATGCTTCCCGATAATTGGTTGTCAACCAGCACGCAGCCGATTTTGCAACCGCATACGGGCTTCTTGGATGAAAGGCCGTCTCTTCGTTTGCGCGGATTGAACGCGTATCCCCAAAGCATTCGCTCGATCCGGCGTTGTAGAGTTTTGTTTCTCTTCCGATGAATCGAATCGCTTCCAGCAGATTTAGGACACTGGAACTATTGCTCTCCATAGTCTCAACCGGCTGTTCGAAGGAAAGGGAGACTGAGGTTTGGCCAGCCAGATTGTAGACCTCATCTGGTTTCACAGCGGCCAAAGAGGTGAGAACACTTCGAAAGTCGCCCAGAGATGCAGAGAGCAGCCTCACCCGGTCAAATACGCCAACTCGCTTCAGCCGACTGAATTGGGCAGTCGCGGCATCGCGCGAGGCCCCCCACACCTCATATCCAAGCTGGACGAGATATTGCGAGAGATATGCCCCGTCTTGTCCCGAGATCCCATAGATCAACGCTCTCATGTCGGATAATAGCCTTTCCGAGAACAGCGCATTCCGTTGGGACCCGCAGTCCCAAGAAAACTACTCGGCGTTCTCAAGTCTTCTGGACAAGGATATTTCCAGGTCGCGCAAACGAGCGATTTTCGACATTGCGGTTCCCTAGAAACTAACTGAGGCATCGAAACAAAAGGAAAACTTCTCGGGCCGCTTCAGTGGCGAACGGGTTTTGGGCGTAGAGCACCGAGTAGACACATTGCATTAATTCAGGGCTCAGGATAGCAACACCATGGATGACGCCCTGATAGCGGGAACGCGACTCGTCGTCGACATCAATAGACTAACAAGACGGCCTTGAAGCGCTTGGAGACGACGGGGTACTCCTTCTGTCGATCGTCGGCGAAATGTCCTCCGGGAACCGGCTGAAAACAGCGCATGATTTGCACAGCTCTTGACGACCTCGATGGAAATCGTGGATGTTTTGAGACAGCGTCGGAACCCTTTTGCGCATCGAGCGTTCCGCGCGGAGTACGCCGCAACAAGCGCTGCCCTTGCACGGTAAATCTCGTGCTAGACGTTCCGTCCGAAGGAGTACCAGGTCAAGATAGGCTGTTCGTGCCCTGGTACGAACACCACCCCACAAACGATATTCCGGGCAGTCAATCTACAGAGGGCACGTCGCAGGAAAGATCATCTCCCGTGAAGAGAGTCTGTCGCCGCATTCCGGGGTGACCCGGCGCCATAAGAGATGTGATCGACTGAGCCGAGCGCCTGTTCGATTCGGCGCTGAAGAACGCGTTTATGTTCGAGAACATCTTCGTCGTCAAGGTTCGCTTTCTTGGGCTTCACTTGGCGAAGTAGTGTCTCCAGAATCGCGATGAAAAGGCTCGACTTTTTGCTGCTCATGGGGATGCTGGATGTAGTCTTACATACATTGGGCCCTTGCGCGGCGGGAGTTTGTGACGAACGTCACAGCACTTGTTTCAATCGCGCACGGGAGACTATCCTGATTCTGCAGGCTCCTTGGCAAAGAAGGCGTCAAGAGCAGCAACAAAAGCTTGTGCGAGATTCAGCGCATAGAACTATTCGTGCTCAGCTACCCATTGCAGAGATTGAGCCGATCGCTGAGTCAAGCGTAAATGAGTCCACTTCCGTTACCTCACCAGTGCCAGCAGTATTTTGGTCCCCAGTGTGGCGATCCAAAGCGTAGGTGACGAAACAGCTGCTTTGACGGTCCAAACAGATGAGCGATGCGGCCTCGAGTCCGACAATTCCGCATGCCCACGGAATGTTCGGATCGGGGACGGAGTGGGACCGAGTTCAATTCGACAATCTTTATGTTATGCCAACCAAGTGAGCTAACGCGGCTAACTTGAGCTCAATTGCGAGAAGGGGAGTTCCTTAACGCGAATCAGATTCAGCAACCTAAGACTTCCGCAAAATCGCTCCTCGATGCTCAGTTTTCGTACTCTATTCGAACTCTGCGGACCTCCAGTACAAAATGGTGCTTTCGGTTGAACGGTACGGAAGGGATGAGAGATCTGTAGAATTCCTAAGAAAAGGAGAACCGACGACAGAATCGAGGGGGGCCTCGCGTACTGCGCAAAATTCGGCCCCGGTAGCCGGAGAGCTTCCAGATCGCTTTTAGTCAAGTTCTGGATTCACATAACGACGCTCTAGCGTTAGGCGACGACATCTGCTTTATAATTGTGGCCGAGGCTAACCCCAATGCCCTCGGCGTTTTCGATAATTGGTTGGGGTTTTGTCATGGAGGCTATGTCTGAATAGAACCGGAGTTTTTGTTGGCGTTTCTGGCGGCGCCAGTCTTCACTTGTGCTTAGCAATTTGGCATCCGACTCGAGGGCGCATCGGTGACCGGTTAGCCGTATGCAGCGAGATTGCCGAGTTGTGAAATCTTTATGCACTGTGCTGTCTGATTGGTCGATGCGACAACCAGTAGTTCCTGAAACCAGGTTCCCTAACGGTCATTTGAAGACCCGCAGAGAAGGAGATTCGGCAATGTCTCAAAGTTGTTTGAGGGTACTTTCAACTTTGCTCCTTGTGAGCGCGGCTATTCCGGCGCTGTCCCAGGTGGTCCCCGCAGGTGGACATGGGAGCAGCCTTCCCCTAAGGCTGGGCGCGGGATATTCGAACTACGAAAGTGATTGGAATAGGGGGGGGGACGGTGGTCGACTAGGCGGTCCATCGGTTTGGATTGACCTTGACATCCCGAAGTTGCCGCATTCTTTGAGCGGATTTCAGCTTGAGGTCCAGGGACGAGATCTGAATTACAACCGGACCGGGGTTGATCCGACACTGCGTCAGTACACCTTTGCCGGCGGGGTCAATTATGCTTGGCGTTACGATCCCGCTTTCCACCCCTATGTGAAATTCCTCACAGGTGTTGGCAATATCGATTTCCATGCCAATGATGCGTACTATGGGTCCGGGAAGACTGCGGGGACATTTAAAGATTCAAGGGCATTTTATGCGCCAGCCGGGGGCGTCGAGGTAAGGCTCCATGGGAGGCTCTGGGTACGGGGCGATTATGAGTATCAGTTCTGGCCCGACTTCCTAGCCCATCACGCTCTTACTCCCCATGGCTTCACGATCGGAGTGTTCTACGACTTCAGCAAATTCGCTCTTTCTCAATATCAACCATGAAGTCCGGTTCAGTTGGCGTGCTTCGGTTTAATCAGGGGTTGTTTGTATTTGGCGGGTTTCCAGAGCTGCGGATTGCCCCGTGCGCTTATGAGAAAGCCCAAATGCGCATCAGGGAAGATTGCCCCTTGTTGCGAACTACGGCCTCAAAATTGGAGAGCGAATGAGCTCAGGTTCAATTCCGCTCTTACTCCGCAGTGTTTCCGAAGCTGGAGGCAGTCTGCTGCGCAGTCCTTTCATTCGAATTCCTTTTGCGTGTCCGGAACGAATGGGAACTCTTGCGCGTCACTTCGGCAGGTCGCTGCGGTTTGTCAACGTGGCTTGAAGTGGAGTGCAACACGGCGCAGTCAACGCGCTCCGCGTTCTTTCGGCCGATTCCGAAGCTGCGTGTGTTCGCCGCCTCGTCCATGATGCAGCTGATGTTTGGATGCAGATCAGCACCTCTCATATCAGGTCGAACTGCCTTGTTGCCGCAGCCGATGTCGTATCCGACGCCACTACGTCGACATCTTTACAGATGAGACGGATCACGTCTGGATAGGAATCCACTTTGGATCGCGTGGTTTCGGCCACGGAGTTGTCACATGGTTCTCAAAGCTGCCGACGCGAAAAACGGCACGGATGTAAAGCTTGCGTCCTCGATATGAACAGCGTTCCGGGATCGCTGTATCTGGTGGCCATGCAGCTGCTGGTGCCTACGCATACGCAGGACGTCATTGGGCGTGCGACCGCGTGGCGAAGATTCTGGGCGCTGAAGTAGTCGAGGTGGTTCACAGCCCATCACAACTTCGCCGGCACGAAAAGCATGGCGACGAGCCGTTCCGGGGTGTTCCCAAGGGTGCTATGCCGGATTTCCCAGAGAGAAGGGATTTGTCGGAGGCTCCATGGGCGAGCAGCCCGTCATCCTTGAAGGTGCAGAGAACGAGGGTGCGCAGTACAGTCTCTACTCCACAGTCCAGGCGCTGGCCGCGCCATGGGCCGCAAAGACGGGACCGGAGTTTTTGACCGCAAGACCCGCGAGTGGAAGCGCGCAGGGAAGGTCGCCGAGGAGATGATGCGCTCATGGATCGATCGCTTCGGGATCGAACTCCGCGGCGGCGGACGCGACGAGTCACCCGACTGCTACAAGCGGCTTGACGAAGTCCTGGCCGAGGTCTCGGACTCGGTGCGAGTCCCGCATTCGCCTCACGCCTGTTTCGTGTCGCGATGGCCTCAGTGTGATAGTAATCCCGGAGACTGTGACGCGAGTTCCCGGGTTCATTCTCTTGGCAGCAGGTCCTGGAGTACCGAATAAGCTAGCGAGAGCAATTCAGCAGATTCCTTCGAGCGGGCCGTCCCAAAAAGAGTTCATTTCCCCAGCTGACCCACTACCCTTTCCGATCGATTGCGAAGTGAGGCTTTTAGAGGGATAATGCGTTTTGGAAACCGGAAAACCGAGTGGGGTGCAATATCGCTACCATCCTGATCGTCGATGATACCCCTGCGAATCGGGACTTGCTTGCCGCAATTCTTAATGCTGACGGTCACCGCACGCTCGAGGCAAGCGATGGGCTTGAAGGCCTCAGCGTCGCTCGTGATGATGTGCCGGATCTGATTGTCGCGGATATTTTGATGCCGACGATGAACGGTTTCGAGTTTGCATCGAGACTACGGCAACAATCTGCCGCGGCGTCTCCTCCAATTGTCTTCTGCAGCGCTACCTTTCACGATACTGAAATGCAGACCCTGGCTCGAGCCTGTGGAGTTTCGCGCCTGCTGTCGAAGCCGATTCAATCAGAGCAAGTTCTTCGATTGGTCCATGATGCCTTGGCCTCGCCCGATCCCGCCGGTCCTCCGATCTCTCCCGCGGAAGCTGGGGTTGAAGTCGTCCAGATCCTGAACAAGAAGCTGTTCGAAAAGAACGGTGAGTTACTGGAGTTGAACACCCAATTGGAGCGGCGGATCGCGGGACGCACGAGGGACCTGATGGAGGCAAACCATCTTCTTCGACAGGAAATTGACAAGCGAGAAAAGACGGAGAAGAGGCTGCGCCAGTTCGAGAGGCTCGATGCGGTCGGAAAGATCGCGGCCGGCCTTGCGCACAACTTCAATAATCTGCTTGCCGTAATTCGTGGGCAAAGCGAGAGCCTCCTTGCTCATGCGGAGGATTGGGAGAGCGTGCGCAAACTGGAGTCGATCAACGATGCCGTCAAGCATGGAATGAATCTCACCTTTCAGCTTCTTGCATTTGCCGGTCATCAACCCGTTGCGACCGAAGCAGTGAACTTCAACAAGGTTCTGAGTTCCCTGGAAAAGCTGCTCCAAGTGACGATTGGAGAGTCGGTTGAGCTCGATATTCATTTAGACAGCGAGCTCGGCAACATCGAGGCCAACTCAAGTCAGCTGGAACAGGTCTTTGTAAATCTCGCGCTCCATGCCAAGGATGCGATGCCCCATGGAGGCAAGCTGACCATCAGGACTTCAAATCTGCAGGTCAAGAGTGACGATCAGGAGGCTAGTAAGTTCAGCCACCCGGGATCCTACGTCTGCGTCTCCATAAGCGACACGGGGCGCGGAATGGACGAGGAGAGACAACATCGGATTTTCGATCCGAACTTCAATAACGAGGACTTTGAGAGCGGCACATCGACGGCACTTGGGCTTTCGACCGTTTACGGCATTGTGAAGCGGGGCGGAGGGCAAATCCTCGTCTATAGCGAGCCGGGCCGAGGCTCGACTTTTAACATTTACTGGCCCTATAGAGCGCCTTCGGAAATGCCGGCGAAATTGATGGAGCGAAAGGCTCCTTCAGAGAGCTCCAGGACAATTCTGGTGGTCGAAAATGAAGTCCTGCTTCTCGAAGTTACCTGCGAGTTTCTGGAGGAAAGCGGATACGTCGTTCTTTCGGCGAGGTCGTCTGAGGGGGCGCTTGAGCTCGCCCGGCAGCACAAGGGCGCAATTGATCTACTTCTAACCGATGTCGTTATGCCCCGGATGGACGGCCGGGAACTTTCACGGCAACTCCTGAAGAAACGTCCTCAAATGAAGGTTCTCTTGGTTTCAGGCTACATGGATGATGTTTCCGACGGCCACGAGAGCTCAGCTGAGATGCATGCGTTTCTGCAGAAACCATTTTCTCGCCAGGTATTAAAAGACAAAATTCGAGAACTCATCGGCTCACGATCGATCCCTTCGGTCTAATAGCTCTGATTCACACAGCCTGACCCATGAACACCATCCTCCACGGCGGAGCACAGCCGAACATCCCTGATCGACCCTGAATCCAGGGCCCCACCACAACTCGGGGATGACCTACCCGGGACGACCTACCTGGGTGACCTACCTGGGTGTCCTACCTGGGTGTCCTACCTGGGTAATCATTTGGTTATTAACCAACTCGCCAATTATTTTAGTTACCCGTTTAGCGGGTTTGGCTCCAATTGGTCATTGACTGATCCTCTAATGCTGTCACAGACTTACGTTGCGAGACCCGATTCCCAAACTCAAAGGTCTCGTTCGAGCCAGTGCCCTTCCCCGCGGCCTTAATGATGGAATGAAGGCCGAGAACGCAATGCACGCTTGTGGTCCGTGTTCGGAGAGGACTCTGTCGACAGAGGGCCAATGCCTAACTCGTCTACTGCCAAAGTAACCATTCTTGTTGCAGATGATAGCGAGTTGAACCGCGAGCTACTCTCCGAAATTTTGACTCTCGAGGGGTATCGCGTGGTCCTGGCGGGGGATGGCCGCGAGGCGCTGAGGATCATTCGCCACCAGCCGGTTGATCTCGTCCTGCTTGATGTAGTGATGCCCGGAACCACCGGATTCGAAGTGTGCTCTTCGATCAAGCTTCGGCCGGAGACACGCTTCATACCTGTAATTCTGGTCACCGGACTCACCAGCGTTTATGAGCGCATCGAAGGAATCAAGGCTGGCGCTGATGATTTCCTGAGCAAGCCCGTAAACCGAGAAGAACTCCTGGCTCGCACCCGCTCGCTTCTGCGCTTGAAGGAGTACACCGACGAGCTTGAGAACGCCGAAGCGGTTCTGTTCAGCCTGGCACTCAGCATCGAGGCGAAGGATCCCTATACAAAAGGACACTGCGATCGATTGTCAGAGTACTCCGTCGCTCTGGCGCATCGCCTCGGGTTGCCGCAGGAGCAGTGTGTTGCTCTGCGCCGCGCCGGAGTCGTCCACGACATTGGCAAGATCGGCATTGCCGAACACATTCTTCTTAAGCCTGGACCCTTGACTGCGCTCGAATGGGAAGTCATGAAGCAGCATCCCGTCATCGGCGAACGAATCTGTGCTCCTTTAAAGTCGTTCGGCCTGGTGTTGCCCATCATCCGTCACCACCACGAAAAACTTGACGGATCGGGATATCCCGATGGGCTCAAGGGCGCGGAGATCCCACTAAGCGCGCGCATCCTCCAGATCACTGACGTCTATGATGCGCTGGTCACTGCCCGTCCCTACCGCGGCGCATTGCCTCATGAAGTGGCTCTCTCCACCATGCGAGAGGAATCAAGACGCGGATGGTGGGAGGCTTCCTTGATCGACGAGCTTCAAAACCTGCTGGCCAATCCGGATCAATATTTGGTTGCGAAAGAGGATGCCGTTGGACCGTAAAGCCCAGAAGCATCCGCACCGCATCCAGCGCGCCATTCGCCTCGTGATGGTTCTCCCTGGAATCTTCTGTCTCCTCGCAATCACCAGCCTTGGAGCACATCTCAGTGCGCAAGCAGTTCCCAGTAAGGAGAGTTCTCCGCATGATCTGAACAACTTGAGCATGGAGCAGCTCGGAAATATCGAAGTGATTAGCGTTTCGAAGGAGCCGGAACAGGTGTGGCACACGCCGGCCGCAGTCTTCGTGATCAGCAAGGAGGATATTCGCCGATCCGGAGCCACGAGTATTCCGGAAGCCCTGCGCTTGGCGCCGGGCGTGGAGGTCGGGCGCATCGACGCCAATCACTGGTCCGTTTCAATCCGCGGTTTTGGCGGCCAATTCTCAAGAAACCTGCTGGTGTTGATCGATGGTCGGAGCGTCTATTCCCTGCTCTATTCGGGTGTCTATTGGGATGCTCAAAATGTAATGCTCGAGGACGTGGACCGAATCGAAGTGATTCGCGGGCCCGGAGGAACGATCTGGGGAGCGAACGCAGTGAACGGCGTGATCAATGTCATCACCAGAAGTGCGAAGGACACCCAGGGCATCTTGTCGGCGTTGGGGAGCGGAAATGTGGACCAGGGCGAGGGCGCTGCCCGATATGGCGGCAGAGCAAAAAACAACTTCAACTATCGCCTCTATAGCATGGGCCTCATTCGCGGAGCGGAGTTTCACTCCGATGGCGGCAATTTCGATCATTGGCGCTTAGGGCAAATCGGCTTCCGCGCGGACTGGCAGCGCGGAGACCAGGACAGCTTCACTGTGCAAGGTGATGCTTACCGAGAGGAGAGTGAGGAGAGTTTGCCGATCGCATCATTTTCTCCGTTCGCTGAGTTGATCGAAGAAGGAAAAGCGTACGTTTCCGGGGGCAATCTCATCCTGCGTTGGCAACATAAAGCCGACGAACATTCCGACATTCGGGTGCAGGCATATTTCGACCGCACCAATCGACGCGACTTTGAATACGGTGAGACTCGCGACACCTTCGATTTCGATTTCGTGCAGCATGCAGAGATCCTCCGCGGCCATGAAATCACCTGGGGCTTAGGCGCAAGAGTGAGTCCAAGCGCTTTTATTCAAACATCGGCGGGGGTCAATTTCCTTCCGAACAAGCAGACAGACAGCATTTACAGCGGGTTTCTGCAATACAGACTGCCCCTTGTCCCGGACCGGCTATGGCTAACCGCGGGCACCAAGCTCGAACACAATAACTTCAGCGGATTTGAATACCAGCCGAGTGTGCGCCTGCTTTGGTCGCCAACCCAACACCAGTCCCTTTGGACTGCGATTACCCGCGCGGTACGCACACCTTCGCGGGTTGATGAGGATGCTCAGATCTTCATCGTAGAACAGACGAGCCCGCAACCACCGATTGTTGCCGAGATCGTCGGTGACCCAAAATTGAAAGCAGAGCGCCTGATTGCCTACGAGGGCGGATATCGCGCACAACTCAAGGAGAGCGTGTATCTTGATGTTGCCGCTTTCTACAACTCTTACAATGACCTCCAAGGCTACGGGCCCATTGCGGCATCCGTGTCCGACGATCCCCCGCCATTGCACATTCTTGCCGTGCTGCCCTATGCCAACGTGATCAAAGGGGACACCTCTGGCATGGAAATCTCTCCCAATTGGAACATCACAGAGTGGTGGCAGCTACGGACATCGTATTCCTACCTGCACATGGACCTCAGAGACAAACCCGGGTTCAACAACGTCCCCAATCTCTACAGTTCCTATGTGGGCTCCAGCCCCAGCCATCTGGTTAGCTTTCAATCGATCTTCAGTCTGCCAAAGCATATTGCGTTGAACCAAACCTATCGTTACGTCAGCCAAATTCCTACCTTCAGCGTGCATCCCTACAGTACTGCGGACGCAGGACTGGATTGGGAGATGGGAAGAGGGTTGAATCTCTCGGTCATTGGACAGAACCTACTGCGTCCCACTCATGCGGAATTCGGAGGCGACCCCGGCCCTCTGGTCGAGATCAAGCGAAGCGTATTCGCCAGACTCACCTGGACGAGGTAACGCAGTGCGCTCTTTATGAAGGATCGGATCACAATCCGCCCACCCCACGACGTCGTGCCTGGCGCAAGAGTGCAAATTGAGTGCAGCGCGCGCCCGTTTATGGCCTGGCTTGTCGTCTGGGCAGCACTCGCCGCAGTGAATTCGTCGGCGCAGCAGACAAAGCCGACCGAGTATCAGGTCAAGGCCGCCTATATTTACAATTTCGGCAAATTCGTGAAATGGCCGACCACCTCGGTCGCGAATCAGAACCCTTCTTTTACTATTTGTGTGCTCGGCCAGGATTCCTTCGGGGCCGTGCTTCAATCGACCCTTACCGGCGAGGCCGTCGGCGGCAGACCCGTGGCAGTAAAACGCATTCTCCGTGCAGGGGACGGAGTCAATTGCCATATTCTCTTTCTGAATACCGGAGAAGCGGACCATCTGAATGAAACCCTTGCGGCTCTGGGCCACGCTTCCGTGCTGACCGTCAGTGATATACCCGAATTCGCTCAACGTGGCGGAATGATTCAATTCGTTTTGCAAGGTGACCGGGTGCGCTTTGAGATCAACCGTGCCAACGCTGAGAACAGTGGGCTCACCCTTACCTCTGACTTGCTCAAAGTGGCTGTTGCCGTACGAGGATCCGTCCGGAAAGGAGCCCAATGATGCTCCAGAACCAGGAACCTTCCATCTCACGAAGACTGATGTGGATGAACATGCTGGTCAGCGGTGTGGCTCTTCTGACCGCGTGTTCGGCGTTTATTGGATACGATGTGGCGACCTTTCGAGAGTCCGTTGTCCGCAATCTCTCCGTCAGAGCACAGATCGTCGGCTCCAATTCGACTTCGGCATTGCAATTCAATGATCGGGATTCCGCAGACAGGACGCTGGCCGCGTTGAAATCCGATCCCCTGGTGATGTCGGCCGCAATTTACACGCCGGCGGAGGAGACTTTTGCCTCTTTTTCCCGCGATGGTGGCAATGCACGCCCAAATTTCATTCCCATTCCTTCAGGACAAACCGAAGTTCATTGGGTTGGCTTCACTGCAATCGTCTTGGAGCAGTCCATCATCCTGGACGGAGAGAGAATCGGAACGGTCTACATTCGCTCCAGTGCCGACTCCCTGAACAAGCGACTACGGCTCTATATCGAAATTAGCGTTCTGGTTCTCCTGGCCTCCCTGTTCGCGGCGTTCGTAGTGTCATCCGTTTTTCGCAAGTCTGTGGCAAATCCCATCGTAGAGTTGGCCAAGGTCGCGAAAATGGTCTCCACGGAAAAACGTTACTCGTCGCGCGTCGATAAGCGTCCGGGGGTGGGCGAGGTCAACACACTGATCGATGCTTTCAACGAGATGATGGAACAAATCGAGCGGAAAGAGGCGGGGCTGCAAAAGGCACACGACGAGCTGGAACAACGGGTGCAAGAACGAACCGCGGAGCTTGTTCGCGCTCGTCAGGAAGTAGAAGCTTATTCCCGGTCCATCCTCCGCGCCAAGGAGGATGTTGAACGGGCGAGCAAGTTCAAAGACCAGTTCCTCTCGACCATGAGTCACGAACTGCGAACCCCATTGAATGCAGTCCTGGGCTTCTCGGAACTGTTGTTGGACACGCGATATGGACCTGTGAACGAGCGGCAAAAGCGCTATATCGATCATATTCACACCAGCGGACAACACCTTCTCCGATTGATTAACGACATCCTGGATCTGTCCAAGATCGAAGCCGGCCGGCTGCAATTAAAACTCGAGGATGTATCCGTTGCCACCGCATTTGAGGAAGTCTGCGGTGCACTGCAGCCTCTCGTAGACAAGAGGTCGCAGACTCTAATCCGACACATCGTCTCGAAGCTGGTGGTCCGCGCTGATAGCACCCGGTTTCGCCAAATGTTGATGAATCTGCTTGGCAATGCAATCAAATTTACCCCGGAAGGCGGGAGGATTGAACTCGCGGCTCACCAACTGGATGACAAGGTGCGAGTTGAGGTGCGTGATTCCGGTCCAGGCATTCCATCTGAAGAAAAGCAGCGTATCTTTGAGGCCTTCCATCGAATGAAACAGTCCGACAAGTCCACGGAGGGAACCGGCTTGGGCTTGGCCATCACCCAGAGCCTGGTTCAACTGCATGGTGGGCGTCTCGATCTCGAAAGCGAACTGGGATCAGGCAGTTGCTTCTTTTTCACTTTGCCATCTCCTGTAACTTCCGAGACGACCACCGTCCATAAGGACGAGTCTCTGCCTGAGGCTCAGGAGGCCTTGAAAATTCTCATCGTCGAAAATGACATGGCTGCCGCCGATCTGCTCGAATCGCAATTGTCTTCGGCCGGCTACAAGGCCGTAATCTGCAGCCAGTCGGAGAGAGCTGTTGAAGCGGCAGTTGAGCTCCAACCTGCCGCGATCACTCTGGATATCATCATGTTTCCGCTCAATGGGTGGGATATCTTGCTGTCTCTGAAATCCGACCCACGCACTGCAAAGATCCCTGTAATTGTCGTTTCGATTGTGGACCAGAGCGAGACCGGAGTATTGCTCGGCGCGGATGAGTACATCGTCAAACCAGTCGATCGCGCTATCCTCCTCTCAGCCATTGCCCGCTGCCTGAATCATCGGGGACAGCAGGCAAACCAGCCCTTGATTCTGGTCGTTGAGGACGATGTCGCAACCCGCGAGCTTCTTGTCGAAGCCTTGTCCAACGAAGGATATGCCGTCAGCACAGCGTCCAATGGTGTACAGGCACGCGCGCAAGTTGACGCAACCCTGCCTCACCTTGTTCTTCTAGACCTGATGTTGCCCGAAATTAGCGGATTCCAGCTCATCGCGGAATGGCGCGATGCGTCTCGAACCTCTGAGCTTCCCATCTTCGTCCTGACGAACAAAGACCTGACGACAGAGGAAAGGGACTATGTGCGCACCCATACTTCGGCCTTGTTCTCCAAACACGAGCCCTGGTTGGAAGCTCTGATCAAGCGGATCCGGGGGGCTGCAAGCTCCCTCAACGCGGGAGGATCATGACGTATCGGATACTGATCGTCGAGGACAATCCGCCAAATCGCGAGCTTTTGGCAGATTGGCTGGAACTGGAAGGCTTCGTTGTTGTGGCGGCCGCCAACCTCGAAGAGGCCGTCGCCGCGTTTCATCTCTCTCCTCCACATGTCGTCCTACTCGACGTGCAACTTGGCACTGAGGATGGTCTATCCCTGGCTGCTTGGATCCGCGGCAACCCACGGTTTTGCCACACTCCTGTAATCGCCGTTACTGCGCACGCGATGGTCACAGACCAGGAACGGGTGATCCAAGCCGGATGCAACGCGTGCGTCTCGAAGCCAATTGACTTCCAGCTCCTCAAGAGGCACCTAGAGCTTTCCCTCCCCGATCCGTCTTCATCCTAGGAGCGCCCCGGCATTCCGTCCTTGGCCCACATAGCCTGAACTGGCTGGATCCAACTCCGGGCTCTGCGAAATAGTGCCGACCGAGATGACGAAGACCAAAAGCCAGACAGCATGTCACACTTGCAGGCTACTGCCAGTTGTCGTTGAGATGCCTCCGAGGGCATTCCAAACGTTCGGTCGGTGCAGCGGAATCGACCGCTATGTCTCCCGCGTGCTCGGTCAACCTAGAGGGTCGATTTCCTTATGATCAAAGAATGTTCTGTCGTTCTGTCGCTTCAGCGAAAGGGTAGCTCAGGCCGATACCGTAGACTCTGTTCGAGCCAGAGTCTGCAATGAACGGAGCATCCGGTCGGTTTCGAGATTTGACAGCAGTGCGGTAGAAGGTCCTGTTTCGGTGGCGAGGCGTGACAGGCGCATGCAGTTCTCTTTGCGAAGTGTCCGTAGGTTCAACCCGTGTGTGGAGCGGTCCAGGAACAGATTTCTTGCATATGGCATTGGCTTACTTTCTGCGCATGTTGCCTCGTTGGCCCAGGCTCCCTGAGGCACAAAAAAGGGAGCTGTCAAGAACGGCCCCCCAACACCTGCAGTCAACTCATGCTTGAAAAGAGCGTAGCCTCTCTTTTCGAATCGTGATGTGAGCGAGATCACACGACATTGGCTTCTAGGACTGACAGGCGGATGCAACGGGTAAGAGGCGCAAGCGAATCCCAATCAAGTAAGCAGCTCGGGATTCGAGATACGCGAGGCATGAGGATTGGCAGTGGTTTGGTTCCTCCGGCCACTTGCGGTTTGGCTGGAGATCTGATTCGCAAGTTCGAATCGCTACACTTGCCGTGGCCAGGATTCTCATCTGCAGCGATCAAAGGTAGCAGCAGAGATCTAAATGAGGAGCAGAACAAAAAAAGCCGCCTCCGGGGAGGAGGCGAATGATTCAAGTAAAGTTGCTGATTGGATGGATGCGAGGAATTGGCACGCGGTTGCCGGACGATGTCCAGGTTTGAGATCCGGAACCGTTGGGGTTGTTGAGTGGTATCAATCCGCCAAGTCGTACTTCTGTCCGGATTACTTAAGAAGCCCGGAGTCATCGCAAGCTGCGTCGTCAAGGCGGAAAGAATCATCAGGCCGCAACCAGAGGAATGGAGAGCTTTTGTTTCCGGGAACGTTTGATGGCCTGTCCAGAACGACCCGACCCGATGGCGCGCCACCTCGTTCAATCTCTCCACCACGCAAGGGACACAAACGCGTTCGCGTTTTTGGATTGCAGTTGATGAGGCCGTGCCCGCCATCATCGCGCTGACTTGCTCCTCAGGCTTGCATAGCGAAACGTTGCTCAACTCCAAGCCCTTGGTTTTTCCTCGGCTTCGCTTTCTTCTACATAGTATGGAAGTGTCGTTCGCACTGACTTGCTACCGCTATTGCTGTGCTCGTACTTGAAGGAAAGAAGCTGTCCTTGGGTGGAAACGTCGGTCGCGTTAGAGATTTTGAGCATCTCTTCTCCGTTGAATTTGTAAATTGTAATTTTGGTTGCCACCTGAATTTCCCCCTTAATTCTTCTGATTACTCGCGTTTCTGCCGGTTTGGGGCAGTGCCCAAGGTCACCGAAGACCCTCTGCCGTTGCTGGACATGATTCTCACCGGGAACGCCCGCAGGGTATAGGCGTATTCCTGACGGCGTCACCCCGGCCCGAGCCACCCGATGATCATGGGATTCTTGAACGCGCCCCCTGGCAGTCTCCATGACCGCGGAGTACTTCTAATCCTCGATGCGCTCCAAGACACATATCTATTTTAAGCAGTGAGCGCCGGGTTAAGACATTACTTCCGGCTCGGTCCAGCGATACTCAACAACCGCTATCCGCCCCTTGTAACTGCGATTGAGCCATTGCTCGAGTGCGCGTTGCGAGGCCACTTGAGCAGCCAGTCTGGAGTGCATTGAACCTTCCTCAATGATGTCCTCGTCAGGAAGGCAAATCTTCCAACACCACTCATCGACCCCGCAGGGATTCACAAGGAGATGGAGGTGCCGCCCTTGAAACTGAATCTCGCAGAGTAGGGTCATCTAGTGCTTGCAATGATAGTGACAGGGGCGGGAGCGGGAAGTTGGCTCGATTGCGAGTTGGACGGCGAGAGAACCACCCGAGTAAACTGTCCACATCTGGAACTCAAAACCGCCCCAGCGCCTCAGATCCTTCCAGAGTTCCGGAGGGTCAACTGTCGTTGATCGAACAAATCAACCGCAGGTGGATGCTCAGATTGTCAAGTCGACCGGGCGAAGTCCCCGCCTCTCGGCCTTCGATAATCACCGGTTATCGGAAGGCAAGTTTCTCGTCGACGAACCCTCTCAGCCAATAACGCATGGCGCGTTGCGCACGATGTTAGACTTTATAAGTCTCAAATTTTGAGTATCTTATAATAGACTGTCCTCGGCAGTTGAAATCGAGGCTCGAATGGTGCGACGCCATTGCTGCGAGCCTAATAGCAATTCCAGTTGCACAACGACACTACGGGTACAATCCATCGAACTGTCCATCAGCGCGAGGATCTGCCGCTGCCGACAGCGGCAGGCCAACTCCACCGCACAAGCGACACCTGACACCCAGTTCGGGAATGCCTGAACTGTTCTCCGATGATCACCCACAGGCTGAGATCGATCCACTCGCATTTGAAATATTTAAAGTCGGTCTCCATTTTCATGGAGCTGTCTCTGCGCTGTAAGGTTCGGAACCCGTTCCCGTGCCGTAGCGATTCGCTGCCTCCATTGCCGCGGAGTTGTTATCGGCATAACCGGCTCCGACCAGAAATGCTGACCATGAGGATGCTCCAGGATTTGCGACTCGCCGATGCAATTATCAATGCCCGCCTCCTTGAATGTCGACACCATATCTTCATCGAAAATTTGACGCGCCGCCACCGAAAGACTCATCACCTCCGCGCAACAACTCGATTACTCGGCTTCGCCGGTCCCCCCATTCGGCGGACCGGTGACCGCGTTGGCAACCATGTTCCGACATGCATTCTCGTCCTGGTCGTACACCTTCCCGCACTTCTCACAAGTGACGAGGAGCTCAGCCGATTGCGGATTGACGTGATTGCATTCCGGATCTCCGCTGTTGTGGGTTCGGCTGATGTGTGCGTTTCCGACCTTGACAACATTGAGGCCGTACGTTTCAGCCACCGACGAAAGTTTCATCAGAAGCTGGCCTGGCGCAATGCGATGCCGGTTGGCTTGAGAGCTTTCGAGACTTGCCTGTTCCGCCTTCGTGTCTCGAGACTTCTTCTTCGCAATTTTGCGGAGTAGCGAATCCTGAATGGCGATTGTTGAAACCCCATGTTCTGAAAAAAGCTGGCAGACATCGTGGGCCACACGCGAATACCCGTCGCTGAGGCGAGAGGCAACCCGAGCTGAAAACTCGGTCATCAAGCCTGCGATCTCCTTGTCTTCCGTTGCCCACGCGTTGTAAGCCTTCGCCAGAATGGGATCTGTCAACGACTGACCAATCTTGTGGAGCGTTCGCACGCCTGCTTTCTGGAGCCCGGCGGAAACGGGATTGAGCGAGCTCAACAGCAGCGACTTAAAGATATCCTTGCGGTCATCACGCCACCGCCCCAACCATTCAATTCCGCTCCAGGTATCCTGGATCTGGACAGCCCCTGCTGCATCTGGCTCTGCACGAAGATGCGGCTTTGATCCACTGATCCAGTAGGGACTTCGGCGGCCTTTTCGAGAGGGGCCCATGTTGATCCGAAACGGTGTGTGCTCGTCCGACTTTTCCGGCGCAAGCACGGTGTCGATGACGACGCGATTAAATGTGTCACAACCCTTGCAAGCCGGGTTGAAGACCATTGCAGGCCAGAGTTCGGGGCCCTCTTTCCGCCAGCCAATATGCACTGCGCCAGTTGCACCGCTCGTGGTTGCCGGCTTTGCAAATTTACCTTGAACCACGAAGCATAACCATAGCCCGGTGCGGTTATGAATCAATTTCCATTCCTTGACCAGCGCACCATCCGGGATTGGAAATTGATGGCGAAGGACTACGAAGCGAAAAGTAAAACGTTCCCCGGAGAGAGTGTCGTGAAAGCTGATTTTCACAGGGTTCAGTTCGCGGCGGGCGCGGCGCCCGGTTGGCTTCCATTTCCGGCCGCTCATATCTGGTGAAATGTTGGGTTCGAAGTGTAATGCTCGGACCCCCTTGCGAGTCAGCAGCGACGCATCCGAACAGGCGCCGTTCAAATAGTAGTGAATGCCCCAGTTCGGACTCTTCTCGTCAGAAAACCTCGGCCATCCTTCAGAGAATCGGAGTCCCAGCGTCTTGCGGCGTTTGAGACTGGTCTTGAACCCAGCAACGACAGGTTTCCACTCCCAAATGCGTAATTCGAGTTCGGAACGGCGGGCCTCGATCATCTCGGGATCAGTAAGGCGGTGGTACATTATTTGGGGCCTTACCTCTCCGTCCTCATCCTCACTTTCTACAAGGGACAGGCTCTCCAAATAGCGCTCCCGACGCGCAATCGAGTCCAGATTACGTTGGAACTCGTTGATCGGCGTGAAATCGATCTTCAGGTCCTTCGTGAAAGCCGAGATTTGTTGCGCCAACCCTGCCGGAACCGGCTTACCATCGCTCTCAAGGTGCTGCAGGTAGGCTCCGAACCGCGTCAGAACGAAGATTGATGGAGTCTCAACGCGAAGCTTCTTCACGCTGATCTTATCCCTGCTGCGGCCGAGCGAATGGTTGAATTCATCTACCGCCGGCAGCACGGCTTCCTTGACGATGCGAGTGAACTCCTCGCAATTGACCGGACAACAGGCATTGCGGGCATCCAGGCAAAGTTTCACCAGGCGATTACGAAATCGGCGCTGACGATCTATCGAATCCTGAAGCCACTTCGGTAGTTCGATTGGATGAGGAATGCTGCCGGGCTCGGTCTCAACTCCAGGGTGCGTGAAATATGCACGGAACTTCATCATGCGGTTGCGCCATCCGTCTTCCTTTGACCTCTTGGATGGAGTTTTGGGAACCGCGGGAGCGAAGAGTTGCCCACTTTTGCCCTCGAGAATCAACACCTCTCGTTTGTGCGGGCGTGCCGTGCCATCCGGTGCAAGCAACTGGAAAGATAGAATAGCGTCCTTTTTGACGGTAACGGCAAAATCCGGAAGCGTCAGCGGGGGATGACGGGAAAACTGGACTGTCTTCGCGATGGGATCAAAACTGACGCGACCATGTGTGAATCCTTTGGTCGCCACCAAACCCGGGGACCTCATGCGGACGAAGAACGTGCCATTGCTACGGTGGACCGAACTGTACATGCTGATATGCCCTTTGAAAGCGTCAGCTACGCCGTTTAGCGCAAGATATTGGCAAGAGGCGAAGTCAACACTGATCGCTCTATTATCGCGTTGATGGACCGGGCTTCACCAGGACTACGAAACGCCGACCTCAAAACGGATGCCGGCACGGCTGAACCTGCTCACAAGGCGACGCAAGTGCCCGATCAATCTTTCACTTGGGACCAATCCTTACATCCAGATTTGCGACCGTCCGAAGATCAAGGCCTTGAAGCAGCAATTCCCCGGGGACTAGGTCGAGTACCAAGACCGGAAAGCAACAAAACAGGATCCTCGTGTCCCATTAATCGTCGATTCGCACAGCGAATCCGAAACTGCGCGCTCCTGCTGCCTCGCCGATCCGGTCCACTTCCCCGCGGTACAACGGGAGGAGACCTCCATACACCGTTAGTAGTCGCTGCGCAGATGCCTTTTGTGCGGATCTCTCCTAGGCAGCGCAAAGTGAGAACTGCTTGAGCGGTTGCTCCAATGAGGTGCCCTTCGCTCTTCATTGAGGGCATTTGAGCCTTGCAAGCCGAACATCTCGCCGATACAGGCGAAGACGTGACCGTTCTGCAGCGACGCATGCCGACAAAGGCAAACCGAGGACGAGTAACCCCTGTAGACGACAACGAAGGAATTTTCTGGCTCCTCGATCCGCGGCGATTCATAAAGAGATCTCTCCAATTTGTTGGAAACACCCGCAAAGTCATGGGAAGGATGGCCGCACGAGTTTCAGAAGGATTGTGTACACCGTGTTACAGGAACCTGAAAATTCGATGCTGAACGCATGGGAGGTTGCAACCACAATGATCTCGGATCGCGAGAATGCTCGTGGATTCTAGGCCCGAGCCTAGACCTCCCCACCCCTTTGTAATATGCTTCAGCCAGCATTCCCCGAAGCCATAGCGCTCCCGTCCCCGCATATCGGGCTATGCTCCCGGGAGTTTGATCAGTGGCACCCGATTCCACAATTCGAATGCTCCAGATTCTTCGGACCACACACGCCCTCATTAAGTACTACGAGGGGAGCGACGACTCGTCCGCAGCATCCATTGCTGAACTTCAGAGTTGCATGCAGCGAACCATCAACCAGCTCTCCGCCATTGCTGAGGCTGAAAAACTCTCCGCGCTCCCCACCGCAGAAATGGACTGCGACCCAAAAGAGTTAGCTTCAAACGAGTTGCGCCGACCGCGACTGCAGAAGCGCATGCAATCTGGAACTGGATGAAGACGATGGCTCGTGGGGCAACTTCAATGTCGGAGTGTCTGATGCATGTGTCCAACCGCGCCACGATGCTTTCCGTTCAAGAAATCCGCTTGAGTTTCCCGAAGACAGTCAGCCCCTCAATGCATCGAGCAGCGCGGTCGGATGGACAGGCTTGGGCAGAATCTGAAAGTGTTGTCCTCGGCTCTCGGCTTCTTTGAGGAGAACGGAGGTATCGTTGTTCCCGGAAATAAGCACAACCTTACAATCCGGCAGCAGGCCGCGAATTTCGTTTGCCGCTTCGATTCCATTCATTTCCTGCATGACGACATCGGAAACAAGGAAATCAAACGCGACTTTTTTTGCTGCGTCTAGACCAGCTTTTCCGCTATATGCGGCGATGGCGTCGAAGCCATTCGAATTCAGGATCATCGCAAACGTATCGGCGACAATCTGGTCATCGTCAATAACCAGGACTAGCGGTTTCCCCATAAAAAAGCTGCACCACGTAGAATGACCTGCCCATGAGTGTACGCAGTTTTCCGCATACATGAGTTTCGATGCAGCCGAATGGATCGGGGCTGTTACTGCTCTCTGCAAGCTCGAGTGCCAACCCAAGTCTCATCCTTAACCCCCTTCCTTGGCCCAAGCGAAATGCACCACTTGTCGTGCAACCTTGGTGCTCTCTGCATAGGGGGGAAAGAACAGGCGCTTCAGCATGGGCTCACCCTGAAACCTTTCCGGAGTCCAACTCATCGGATGGCTTTGCCGCAGGGATTGCCCTGTCCCAATAGACAGATTTAGATTGACGATATTGAAGTAGTATGCGATCACTTGCTGTAGTTCAGGCCTTTGATGTCAATCATCGAAGGAGTCCCACATGAATACAGGCTGTGAAGAAGGCTTACGCCTTCGAAGGCGCTTTGAAAAAAACTTGATCGAGTGGGGATGGTTCGATGCCTATGAAAGGGCTGTCGAAATCATGCCAGTTGGATTTCCGAAAGTCCACGAGTTTCAGAAACAGGCAAGACATGCTGAATCGGTGTTTTTTAAGGCACGTCATGCATATGTAGAGCATATGGCACACTGCTTGACGTGCAGTGGGCGGCTGGTTATGCATGACGCTATCTCAATAATCCAAGAAAGATTGAACAGAGTGCGTGAGGAGTCGACGGGGATGTAAAGCCATTCGATGTCGCTAGATAGCGTCAAAATCGATATACAAACTTATGGTTTCGCCTCTTATCTCATTAAATCTAAATAATTAGCGGCATAGCATCCAGAGAACAAAGAAGGGCTCGGGATCTTCCTTTTAAAGAAGGGCTCGGGATCTTCCTTTTCAGGGACCCTGCCATACCGTACGGGTCGAGACCGGTTGGCTGATAGCCTCAAACCGCCGCATCATCACGGGATCACAAATGTGGCCGTGCTCGAATCGCTCCAGGTCGGCTTCACGATGCTCTTTTGCCACGATCAGGAAACATCGCGTGCAAATCGATTCGATGCCACTCTTCAGGTATCGATGAGCGAACGGACGAAGACTATTGGTATTCACGGTGACCTCCTCTATGAGAAAGGCAACCGAAGGCAATAAGGTTTACAACTTGGACTGTCTCTTCTCGCGTCGTCTTTGATGACTGTGCCTGACCGGCGAGTATAGCGATTGCCTGTTTTAACGCTGCGATTTCTGCGTCGCTCGACGGCGACGATTCTATCAAGATCCGTGCCGCCCCTCATCGGCGGTGCGGTTCATTCAATGTATACCGGACAGCGAGATGGGACATTTTACGGCTGTGAGTCGTTCCCACCAACGTAATCAGAAGTGATTACCTCCTGTGTCCGCAACGCCGGCAGCAAATCCAATTGATCAGCCCCGATCGGAGTCGCGATGCTATGGCGCGATTCGACAACCCTCTCTCCCGCTGCTTTAGAAATTATCGACCAGCATATGGGGATCCCCCAAAGAGGGGCCGGCGGTATCCTCGCGGATCTGGCGGCGCAGTGGATTGAGCTGATTAGAGCTGGGTGGTCCACGAATGGAACTTGGTGGAGTAGGTGTGCGTTCTCTGCTGATAGAGGACGGGCGCAGCCACGATGTTTGCGGCCCCGCACTTGGTCGCACTGATACGGGTTCAGCTGCGATATGGATGCCATGCCGTTGTCCCCCCCCACACTATACTGATTGGCAATCGATGCTCAAAATCGGAACAACACGAGCCTTCCAATTTATTCGTGGATTGAAATTCGGCAAGTATGAAGTTCTCTTCGATTCCGCACCTGATGCGCACCCAATACTTCTCGTTCTCGTCTTCCTGCTGATTCTCGCGCTTGTGAATTCTCCGTTCGCATGGACTCAACAGCCCGCGCATTCGGCCCAGCAGAAATCAACTGGCGGGATGAAATCTGTGGAGCGAGGTCCGCAAAGCGCAAGCGCTCTCGAGGGAGATCGCATACGTTTCGAAGACCTAGTTGAAAAGTCAGGCATCAAGTTCCAGATGAAGAACAGCATCAGTCCACAGCGCTTCTCGATAGAGACGATGTTGGGCGGTGTTGCGGTGTTCGATTACAACAACGATGGGCTGCTCGACATCTTCTTTACCAACGGCGCGGCAATCCCTTCCCTCGACAAAACGGACCCGAGCTACTGGAATCGGCTTTATCGGAACAATGGCGATGGAACCTTCACCGACGTAACCGAGAAGGCCGGCGTGAAGGGAATCGGATACTCGATGGGAGTGGCGGCTGGGGACTACGACAACGATGGTTTTGTTGACCTCTACATTGTGGGGGTGAATCAGAATCAACTGCTGCACAACAACGGCGACGGCACGTTTACGGATATGACGGAGAAGGCCGGCGTGGGCGGAATGATCGCAGGCTACGGAAAGCCATGGGCAATGGCTGCCGGGTGGTTCGACTACAACAATGACGGCCTGCTCGATCTGCTGGTCATGGATTACCTCGACTACAACATTGCGAATTGCAAGCTGTGTTCGATCGGCGACGTACGAACCTACTGTGCCCCCGGGAACTTCAAGGGAACGCCCAATATTCTTTACCGTAATAATGGCGACGGTACGTTCACGGATGTTTCGGCGCAGTCTCACATTGGACGCTATGTGGGCAAAGGTATGGGGGTGGCTTTTGCGGACTACGACAACGATGGATTTTCGGACGTGTTTATTTCGAACGACACCTTTCCCAATTTCCTGCTGCACAACAACGGTGACGGCACGTTCACCGATGTTGCGCTGGAACAGGGGGTTGCGTATACATTGAGCGGAGCCCTCGTGGCCGGAATGGGAGCCGAGTTTCGCGACCTCGATAACGACGGGAAGCCCGACATCTTTCACACCGCGATGTTTGGAAATACATTTCCGATTTACAGGAACGCGGGGACTCAATTCGATGATCTTACCGAGACATCGGGGATGACGACTTTCAGCCGTCGCATGACGGCGTGGGGTGTCGGCGCATTTGATTTTGATAACGACGGCTGGAAGGATCTGTTTGTTGCGGGCGGCGCGATTCTGGACAACGAACGAGAGGCACTGCATCGTCCAACTCTGCAGCCGGATGGATTGATGCGCAACAACGGCGGCTTCAAATTCACCGACGTGAGTTCAACTGCAGGATCGGCGTTTCTGCAGCCGCGGGCTCATCGCGGAGCTGCGTTCGGAGATCTGAACAATGACGGAAGGATCGACGTTGTCCTAAACGTTCTCAATGACCGGCCGCAACTGCTCATGAATCGCACCTCGAACGGCAATCACTGGATCATTTTGAATCTCGTGGGCACAAAGGACAACCGGGATGGGCTGGGCACGAAGGTGAAGATCACCACGAGGGAAGGCGTGCAATACAACCAGGCGACCACCGCAGTCGGTTACAGTTCCTCGAGCGACAAGCGGATTCATTTTGGATTGGGGAAAGCTGCAATGATCGACAAGATCGAACTCTGGTGGCCTACCGGCGTGAAGCAAGCGCTGACCAATGTCAAGGCGGATCAGGTTTTGACGATTGTAGAGAGACCGTAGACAGCTTGGGCCGACCTACTTCGATTGCGGGCTCTTATTCGCTGGTTCCTTGACTTTCAGGATCTGATCTGTGGCGGGATGTTCGAGACGGTGCACGATTCCGCTTGGCCAGCGTATCTCGGCGTATTTAATTTTGCTTTCCACACCAAGGCCGAAGTGCACCCGGCGGTCGCTCGACGACATGAAGCCTACGCTCGTGGTCAGGTGATTGTAGAGTTTGCGACCTGAGCCGGTTTCGATCTCGATAGTGGCGCCGATCGCATCGCGGTTGCTCTTGGTTCCTTCGAGATCGAACAGGATCCAGTGATTCCTGACCAGGGCATTGTTCATGAGGATACGTGGCTTTTCGCCCAGTGATGTGACGACGAGGTCCATGAACCCGTCGTTATTGAGATCCACAAAGGCCGAGCCGCGCTGGTAGCCGACGATGGCGAAGTCCGGACCCATCTGGTCCGTCACATCCATAAGAGTTTTTCCGTCGACGTTCTGGAACATGGTGTCATGCTGCTTGGAGGTTGCAGTAAGATCGTCAACATCGCCATTCGCTGAATAAATGTCTTTCCAGCCGTCGTTGTTGTAATCGACGAATCCGATGCTCCATCCGGAAAGATTGTGGCTCAGAGTACCGAGTTTGGAACTCCAGGTCGTGTCGGTGAAGGATTTGCCGGCGTCGTTGTTCAGGATTCCAAACACTTGACCAGAGAGGTCGTTGTAAACGATGTCGACCCATCCGTCGTTATCGAAGTCCTTGGCATCGGAACCCATCCCAGAAACGCTGGCTCCCTGCATATTGTAGGCGACGCCGAGTTCCAGACCGCGCTCTTGGAAAGTGCCGTTCCCATGATTGATAAAAAGGAAATTGGGCTCAGTGTCGTTGGCCACGAAGATATCCATCCAGCCGTCGCGGTTGTAGTCGGCAATCGATATGCCCATGCCCTTGCCGAGCGACTTGCCGATGCCGCTTGATTCGGTTACGTCTTCAAATTGTCCATTGCCGAGGTTGCGATACAGCCTGGAGGGGACGCTCTTGTACACCGTGGGGCTGCAATACTCTTCGTGTTCGGCGTCCTTCATGCACTGCCGGTCGCCCTCAGGGGTCCACACCGTGTAGTTGGTTACGATCAAATCAAGCAAACCATCGTTGTCGAAGTCGAACCATGCGGCACCCACGCTCAGTATGTTTTCGGGCTTGCGATCCAGGCCTGAACCGACGGTGACGTCGCGGAACGTGCCGTCACCGTTGTTGTGATAAAGGGCGTTCCTGCCGGCGTTGCAGATGAAGGTGTCCTGGTTGCCGTCGTTGTCGTAGTCGGCGACCGCAACCCCGAAGCAGAATCCGAGATGGGCACCAGTGAGCCCGGCCTTTGCTGTTACATCCGTAAATGTCCCGTCACGATTGTTGCGGAGCAGGCAGTTGTAGTAGTCCGGTGCGTTCTTCTGAAGTTCGGGCAGCTTGGCGCCGTTGGTGAAGAACAGATCCATCCATCCGTCATTGTTGTAGTCAATGGCCGCCACTCCGCCGCACATCGGTTGAGGGAAAAACTTTCTTCCGGTGAAGCCGTTGTCGGAACGGTAAGAGAAGCTTGATTTATTGGAAACGTCGGTAAACCAATGCCGAGGCTCGGCGTCTGGTCGATTCCCGGCCGGCGCTTCAGCTCCGACGCGATGCCTTCCCCACAGGAGCCTCCCCGGACGGCAGATCGTCACGAGGCTGGCGGTAAGCGCTCTAAGCATTGTTCGTCGGGTCACTGCGGGCATCGGCTAAGAATCGTAGCATTTCAAAAGCGCTTTCTTAAGCGCTTCCAAAAAATATTACCCGCCTGTTCATGCGATGCTTTTGCCTTCAATCATCATGAAGAAGTGCAATGGTGAAGCTGTCGCGGTCGAGAAGAAGTAGGACACTTGATTATGCATTTCGTCCTGCTAATGAGACCAAGAAACTAATTGACAATCGTAGTTTGCGCGGGCTAGTATCGCAGCCGTTCCACAGATGACAACGTTTACACGCTCCCTGAAGCAGACAACACGTAAACGATCACAAGGCTACCGCAGGCAGAACTTTACTCGGCGGGTCATGCAGGATCGCTAGAGTCCTTCCGCAATCTGGCAGCTGCAACTGACCGCTATGAACCCCGGTACCGCTTGACTTGGGTGCTGCATGCAGGTCAGTGCCTGAGCGTCGTCCATCCGAATTTCGGCATCTTGTCGGACCGGAAATCGCCAAGCATTCACAGGAGGCGCGCGGGACCAGTCGTCTCGACGCAAGACAAAACCAGAAAATCTCAATACCAGAGGAGACGCTATGGAAAACAGGGCATCCTCGATCGGGCACTACCTTTTGCCGGCACTTCTGGGATTTCTGCTGATCGCAGCGACAAGTCAGAGTTTCGGGCAGGATACGACTGCTTCTCTGAGTGGAACTGTCTCAGATCCCAGCGGTGCTGTCATTCCAGGCGCAAAGCTAAGTTTGACGAACGTGGCAACGGCTTTCCAGTCGAGCTTCGTTTCGGATGCGGGCGGAGAGTACAACATACACAACCTCACACCCGGCAAGTACAACCTCGAGGTCACCGCAGCTGGGTTCAGATCGACCAGCCAGACTGGCATCGAGCTAGCTGTCAACCAGACGGCACGTCTGGATGTCCACCTGACCGTTGGCAACAAGAACGAAACCGTGACCGTCACTGGCGATGCATCGCTGATCAACTATGAAAACCCAACCTTAGAAGGCGGCGTATCCCCCGAGGCGTTGCAGAGCTTTCCGTTGACCGTCAACGGTGCTCCGCGTTCATCGGTGGCGGTGGCCATCATGATGCCGGGGGTTACGACGGCAGGCAGCGGAAACGCCTTCAACGCCCGCATTAACGGCGGCCTGGTGACCGGCGACGAAGCGGTCGTCGACGGTGCAACGGCCATCGAAGGCTTTATGAACCAGAGCGGCATGGTCAGCCTTCAGACCGACTTTGGCATGTCGCCTGACATCACCAGCGAAGTCAGAGTGCTGACCGCCAACTATGACGCGCAGTACGGCGACACCACCTCCGGTCAGCTCATCATCGAAACCAAGAGCGGTACCGAGCAGTTCCACGGAGCGGGTTACGAATACCTCCGCAACGATGCTTTCAATGCTTTCGTGTACGGAGTCAGCCCCGGGACCAAAAAGCCCGGCGACAAGGAGAACGATTACGGATTCAACGTCGGCGGCCCGATCCTCCTGCCGAAGCTGCACGGAGCCCACTCCTGGGCGAAGGGGTACTTCTATTTCAACTGGGAGGGCTTCAAGGACCATGGCAGCTCCACTTCGTCCACCTTGTCGATCGCCTCTGTAAATGATCGGACGGGCAACTTCAGCGCAGTCGCCAGCCAGCTCTATTACCCGACTGATGCGGCGAAGTACGGAGCAGACGCCGGTACTCCGATCGCCTATAACGGCCAGAAGAACGTGATCAACCCAGCCTACGAAGACCCGGTAGCGGCGGGGTTCATGATGGAATTGCCGACGCCTACCAACGACGCGGAGACAAACAACTACTTCGTGCCGAAGTCTGGCCAGGGCTCGTTGACCAACAGCGAGAACGTGTACTTCTGGCGAGCGGACTTTAACCTCGGCAACCGGGACCATTTGTATTACACCTACTGGTGGCAGTATGCGGGTGTGAACACGCAGAGCGATCTGCCACTTGCGATCTCAACTGCCGGACCGGCCAACCCGGAAAATGCCCCGATTCAGCGTCTGAACTGGGAGCACACGTTGTCCAACGTAATGACCAACCACCTGACGCTCGGTTATCTGAACCGGAATGAGGGCTACTATGCGCTGAACGGTCACGCCGCCCTGCCCAGGGTTCCAGGAGTCGCCGACGCGAGCTTCAATCCGCAAATGAACATCAGCGGATTCAGCCAGCTGGGCAGTAGCGGCGTGCCCGACTCCTCGCTGGACAAGACTACGCGCGGAACCTATGCCTTGAATGAGGTGCTCACGCGAGTCATGGGCCGGCATACAGTTAAGGCCGGCTTTGAATGGCGCCTGGCCGGGACCTCAATTCACCTGGGCGGAAATCAGGGCGGTACGTTCAGCTTCAACCCAGATACGACCGGGAACGTCAACTGCGGGGGTGGAAGCTGCCCCGGCGATGCAATGGCCAGCTTCTATCTGGGCGCGGTTGGCAATGCGAACGTGAACTTCTACAACGTGCACGCTGAGTATCCGCGACAATACGCATATGCGGCCCACGCCGGCGACTCGTGGCGGCTCAATCCCAGGCTCACGCTGAACTTCAGTCTGCGCTGGGACTACATTGCGCCGTTCAAAGAGAAGTTCAATAACTTCTCTTTCATCGATCCGCTTGGCCCGAACCCGGGTGCGGTCACGTCGTCCGGTAATGAACTCCCCGGCCGACTAGCGTTCGCCGGAAACAAGTGGGGAGCAGCCAGCTATGGCGCCGACTTCCCAGAAAAGCCGTTCAAAAACGCTCTGGCTCCGCGTGTCGGTTTTGCCTACACCGTGAATGATAAAACGGTCGTTCGCGCTGGATACGGCGTTTACTACGGCCAGGCCTTCTATCCCGGTTGGGACGGCGGCATGAGTCTCGAAGGTTTCAACGAGAATGTCAATATCAATGAAATCCAGAACGGACTCAACGCGACTCCCGTGATTTACCTCAGCACCGGTCTTAGTCCGAACCAGGTAGGTACGACACAGCACATCTCCTCTGACTTCGAGAACGGCAAAACTCCCGCGAAGTACAGACCGATCGACGGCAATCACAGACCCTACTCGCAGCAGTGGAACCTTACGATCGAGCGGCAGTTGCCTAGCAACTTTTTCGCTGCTGTTTCGTATGTGGGCACAAAGGGCACGCACCTCCCTTCGTCGATGAGTCCGCTGAACGTGCTAAATCCGCTCAACCCCGGTATCGCTTCGATCGGCACGGATCTGGCGACCGACTACAACACTCCGAATGGCCCGGCAACCTTCCTGGCGCACGGCGTGAGCGTTCCGTATGTTGGTTGGAACTCGCAGCTCAACCCCGCAAACGGTGCGGCTTGTCCGGCGACGATTGCTCAGGCCCTGCTCCCCTATCCACAATTCTGCGGAACGATACCGGGGCAGAACGAGCAGCATGCAACCTCGATCTACCAGTCGTTCCAGGCTCGCCTGGAGCGGCATCTCTCCGGCGGCCTCTATGCCCTTGGCTCGTTGACCATCGCCAAGCTCTACACCGATGCTTCTGATACGACGCAGTCAACCAATGACAATGGAGCCGGGAACCAGGGCAACAACGGTCAGTTCTCGCCGTTCAATCTGTTCCCGCGTGCCTGGGCGATTGCTCCTGACAATGTTCCTGTCACCGGTCAGATTGCGGTGGTATACGATCTGCCCATCGGACGCAACCAGAGGTTCCTGAACAATGCCGGCGTCGCCAACGCCATTATCGGTGGATGGCAGGTCAGCCCACTGTATCGCTACGAGTACGGAACCCCGTTCTCGTTCTACTCCTCGTCGTGCAAAACCTCTCAACTGGTACCACAGTTCCGCGAGGGTTGCGTTCCCGGGTTCAAACCCGGAGCTCAGGTTCAGCCTCACGGACGTAGCGGATTCGATCCGTCTAGCGGAGCTACGTATTTCAACATCAACGCATTCGAGACCGACTTCACCGCGTTCGGATACACAGGTACCGGCAGGGCTGTTACGACTGTATACGGGCCCAGCTTCCAGGATCTTGACATGTCGTTGACCAAGAACACCAGGATTGCTGAAAAAGTGAACTTAAAGTTCTCCGCCAACTTCTTCAACGCGTTCAACACCCACTACTTCCTTGCAACCCAGGGTGGCAATTACGGCGGTCCGTCGGTTGCCTTTGCCACAGACGTCAGCAGCGCCAGCACCCAGTTTGGTACCTGGACGCACTCGGTCACGCCGCCGCGCACGATTCAGTTCGCTGGGCGTATCGAGTTTTAACCTGAGGCAGGAGGCATCAAGCGCCATCTGGTCTCTGCGATTCGACCGGATGGCGCTTTTCCTTGCGGTCCTTCACTTTGGCATTCTGAAATTGAAGAAGCTGCATGTTAGCAGAGGAAGATCAGGGATTCGCATGAGGGTGGAGGCGCAAATAGGTTTTCACTTCCGCACGAGCCGCAGCCTCCTGACCGATCTTGCGATAGATTCGCGCCATTGCCATGTGGGGCTCGGGGTACGAGGGATCGAGACGCGCGGCCTCTTTCAGTTCGGCGAGTGCGGCTCCCGGCTGTCCCCTGTCTTCGAGCACGGTCCCAAGCTGGAAATGCGCCTTGATGAAATCCGGATCAACACGAAGCGCTTCGCGCAGGCTCTTTTCGGATTCGGGAAGCTGATTCAAAAACTGCTGTGTGATGCCAAGATTGAGATAGGGCCAGGGCGAGGGATTAGCCGATACTCGCTCCAGTTCAATCGCTTTCTGAAAGTTCGCGACGGCGAGGTCGTTCTGATTCTCGTAGTAGTAACAGAGGCCAAGGTTGTCGTATGCTCTCGCGAATTTCGGATCGAGCTCGATCGCATGCCCGAAGTGTTTGATGGCAGCGTGGTAAAAGTGCCCGTCATAGTCGAGTCGCCCGAGCCAGTAAGGATAGAGTGCATCTTTTTCATTCTCCCGAGCCAGCGACTCGAGCACAGTACGCGCCCAGTCCGGCTGCACCAGTCGCACATAGGCCATGGCCAGCGAGAAACGAAGCTTGGTATCGAGCGGCGCAATCGCCTCGGACTTCTTCCAAGCGACCGCCGCGTTCAGATAATCCTGATTCGCAAAGTAGACCGTGCCCACGTAAGCCAGCAAGCGCGCAGTTCGCGGCGAATGAGCATCGTGATCAATCTCCGCAAGCAGAAGCTTCTCCGCGGTGATATAGTCGTGCGCCTCGATTGCCTTCTGCAATTCGCTGGCGGCTTGGGTGTCGAGTTGCAGCGAACTGATCAGCCCTGGTGGAGTTCGAGATTCGTCAGGGGAAGATTGGGCCTGCACCAACCGAGCGAACCCAGCCGCAGCCAGCACCAGTATTGGTGCCATGAGTATGCTTGCGTTCGCCAACCTCATGGAGACTAGTCTAGTGGACATTCGCCGACTGATCACGGCAAATCGCCGAACTGGCCTGGTCTCAGGGTTGCTGAGGTTGCATTCGATCGCGATCCCGCTGGTTGCATTCCAAGCAGTCTTGATGGCATCGGCTCAACCGAGCCCCGCCTATGAGCAGACGGTTCTCAGAATACAGAAGGAGATCGAAGGCGGCAATTTGGATCAGGCGCGCAGACTCATTGAGGCGGTAGAGAGTAAATACCCGCGCGATGGTGGCCTTGAGAACCTGTTGGGTGTTATCGAGATTCAAGAGGGACACACCGCGGAAGCTTCGCGGGACTTTACCGATGCGATCACACGTAATCCCCGCCTTGTGGGAGCCTATTTGAACCTCGGCCGCATTGAGATGCAGACTGCAGGATCCGATCCAAAGATGCGAGCCTCGGCTCTGCGACACAGCCTCAAGGTCGTTGAACTGGATCCAGGCAACGACGAAGCACATTATCAGCTGGCAAGCCTCTATCTCTGGGACAAGCGGTATCAGCTTTCGCTGAATCAGCTTGAGAAGCTGAACGCCGCTGCACGGAAGCAGGTTGGTGCAGAGGCATTGTTCTGTGTCGATCGAGCTGTGCTGGGCCCGCGTATTGAAACGAGCATCGCGGCAACCGCACTCGCCTCCAATCCCGATCTGACCGAAGACGACGCGAGCACCTGCCTCCCCTCGCTCCAAGCTGCCCGGCGCGCGGACCTCATCGAGGAACTATTCGCGGCGGTTATGAATCACCAGCAGCTTTCGGCCAAGGGAATGCGCATTCTCGGTTTGGCCCAGGAGGCGGACGGCAAATTGCACGATGCACGCGCAACGCTAGAGAATGGGTTCGCTGCGAGTAATAACTCTGTTGTGATTCTCGAAGACCTTGCAAGAGTTGCACGGACTGAAAACGATAGCGATGGAGCGTTGGGGTATCTGGCCCATGCGCGCGATCTCGCCCCCAACGATCCGAAGCTACCATACGCTTTCGCAGCCGTCTGCCTGCGCTTGCGACTGTTTGGCGAGGCCCGCAAAGCGCTGGATGACGCACTCCACCTCGCGCCCGATAATCCTGATTACAACCTGGCCATGGGGCTGGTAGTCTCCTACTCCGCGGATCCATCGCAAGCACTTCCGTACATTAAGCGGTATCTCGAACTCCGGCCCGGCGATCCTGAAGGTCCGCTGGCGATGGGAACCGCGAACTTTCGTGCAAAGGACTACGACGCCGCAACACAGTGGCTGAAGCGCGCAAGGGAGAACCCGAAGACCGCGGCCGACGCGCACTTTTATCTCGGCCGCATTGCACTCCTGGAGGGACATCTTGATGAAGCTATGATGGAGCTCCGTAAATCGCTCTTCCTGCATCCCGGGCAGGCGGATACCCTCTCCGCGTTGGGCCAGGTCAGCCTATTAGAGCACGACTTCAAGCAAGCTTCTGCACGATTTGAAGAGGCCTTGCGTCTAGAACCGGACAACTACACCGCAAATTTTGGGTTGCTGCAACTCTACGCTCGCACCGGCGATCCGCGTCGCGAAAAGCAATCCCAACGTTTCGACGAAATCAAGAACCAGAAGGAAGAGCAGGATCGGCAGATGATGCGCACGATTCAGATCCGGCGCGATGATGAATCCGACCCTCAGAATCGAAGCGCATCGGAACCTTTCCACCGCCAACAACTTACGCCCCATGGAGAACCGCGATGATTGAGAGACTTCGAAGCAATACCTTGAGAAACCCCCGCATGGTCGCAGCCCTTGGTTGCCTGGTCGTATTCCTTATCAACATCGCGACGAGCAACGCACAGAGTCTTAC
The DNA here is from genome assembly GCA_036495975.1 of Occallatibacter sp. Taxonomy (GTDB): domain Bacteria; phylum Acidobacteriota; class Terriglobia; order Terriglobales; family Acidobacteriaceae; genus Telmatobacter. The sequence goes on from DASXLY010000181.1 coordinate 76,558, forward strand.
CGGCCGCTGGGCTGCCACGGGCAGGACACTCGAAAACGGTGAACAAGAAAAAGCAATCATTGACCTGAAGCAGGATGGGAGTCAACTCACCGGCGCAATCCAGTCCCTCGGCTGGTCGACGAATGTCAAGGGCACGGTTAACGGTACACACTTCGAATTGCTCGGCGCGGACTGGAACGACAAGAAGCCGTTTTTTGTAGGCGAGCTGACCAACGGTGAAATCCGGGGCACGGAATGGGGAAACAAAATCACCGCGCGTCCTGCAACGCCTGCGGATGATTTCCCGAAGCTCGCCTACATCGAACCACCAGCCTTGCACAAGGTACAGTACAACGGGTTGGCAAAGACCCCTCCGATGGGCTGGAATAGCTGGAACCTTTTCGCAGAGAAGGTGGACGATCAGACAGTCCGCACCATGGCCGACGCGATGGTCTCAAGCGGAATGCGCGACGCAGGCTACGTCTACGTCAACATCGACGACACCTGGGAAGGGACTCGCGACGCGCAGGGTAATCTGGCAACCAATCACAAATTCCCTGATATGAAGGCTCTTGCGGACTATGTTCACTCGAAGGGACTGAAGATCGGCATCTACTCCTCACCCGGGCCGCGTACCTGCGGCGGTTATCCAGCCAGCTACGGTCACGAAGAGCAGGATGCCAAGATGTTTGCAGCGTGGGGCATCGACTATCTGAAGTACGACTGGTGCAGCGCGAGTTCGATCTATAAGAACGAGCAGTTGCAGCCCATTTATCAGCGCATGGGTGACGCGCTGCAATCGACCGCCCGTCCGATTGTCTACAGTCTCTGCGAGTACGGAATGGGCGGGGTAGAAAAATGGGGAGCGGATGTCGACGGAAATCTGTGGCGAACCACAGACGATATCCGGGACGAGTGGGAAAGTATGATGTTCAATATCCATAAACAGGTTCCCACCGCTCCCTATGCCGGGCCGGGACACTGGAACGACCCCGACATGCTGGAGATTGGCAACGGTCACATGACCGACGATGAATACCGCACCCACATGAGCTTATGGGCCCTCACGGCGGCGCCACTTCTTGCCGGCAATGACATCCGAAGTATGTCGGACGCAACAAAGTCCATTCTGCTGAACAAAGAAGTCATAGCCGTGGACCAGGACCGTCTTGGTAGGCAGGCTTCGCCGGTAAAGAAAGGCGCAGCGGAAATATGGGTTAAACCCCTGGCTGATGGCAGCGTCGCCGTCGGAGTCGTCAACCTTGGCGCTTCGGCAGCGTCGGCCATGGTAAGAGCGAGCGACCTGGGACTCGCAAAGGTGAAGAAGGCGCGGGATCTCTGGTCGCATCAGGATGTGCACTTCAAGGACGGCGCATATTCGGCGACCGTGCCGTCGCACGGAACATTGATGTTGCGCGTATCCGCGCAATGACACAACCGATGCAGGCGGGATCGCTGATCGAGAAGGCGCTTGATCTCGCGCGAGCGGGCGGCCCCGTTTCAATGTGCAATGAGATCCCCGATCCAGAAATCAGCGCGCAGGATCCAGATTTTCAGTTCAGCTCTCAGATTTCTGTAGCTTCGCGCCACGGGAACGGCGGACCACCAGGTGGAGCAGAGCCGGTCCTAGACCCAGTGGGGCTTGCTCTACCCGAGTTCTGAAGCGCTCGATAGTTGCTTGTCCGTTCCTGTAGCATGGTTGCGCCTGGGTTCAGGCAAAGCAACTCCTCCATATCCTGATCAGGAGCAGCGAATGTCAACAGTTGCCAACCGAACCGCAGACCGGCCTAGAGAAAATGAAGATGTGATCGCAGGAACGACGCGGCTGACGCCGCCGCAACGCAATTTGGCGGTGGATGCGTACCGCGGCCTGGTGATGGTCCTGATGATGGGTGAGGTGATGCGTTTTGCCGAGACGGCGCGCGCCTTTCCAAACAGCGGGATCTGGAAATGGCTGGCCTATAACCAGAGCCATGTCGAGTGGTCAGGGATGAGTCTGCACGACACAATCCAGCCCGGTTTTACTTTTCTGGTCGGGGTCGCGCTGCCCTATTCGATCAGAAGCCGGCAGGCCAAAGGGGAAAGTTTTCGGCGGAGCCTGATCCACACGATCTGGCGCAGTTTTGTTCTAGTCGCGTTGGGAGTCTTTCTTCGTTCGACAGCCGGACCGATTACCTACTTCACCTTTGAAGATACGCTCTCGCAGATCGGCCTTGGTTATACCTTCGGCTTTCTGCTGACCTATGCACGACCGCGCGTGCAGTGGATCGCGCTGGGCGGAATCCTGTTCGGTTACTGGCTTGCGTGGGCGTTGTATCCGGCGCCGGGTGCAGGCTTTAACTACACGACGGTTGGCGTCCCTCTTGATTGGAAAGGCCAGCTCTATACCGGTTTTGCCTCGCATTGGAACAAGAACAGCAACCTTGGGAATTCCTTTGACGTGTGGTTCCTTAATCTGTTTCCAAGGACGAAGCGCTTCCAGTACAACGATGGCGGGTATTTGACGTTGAGTTTTATTCCGACGCTGGGCACAATGCTACTCGGTGTGATCGCAGGACGATGGTACTTGGAGTCCAAACCGAAGATCCCCCTGCAGCGATTCATGCTTGCGGCGATCGCTCTCATGGCTGCCGGGTCATTGTTTCACTTCACCGGCATTTGTCCGATCGTAAAGCGGATCTGGACACCCTCGTGGACTCTCTGGAGCGGCGGAGTCTGCTTCCTGTTCCTGGCCGCGTTTTCATGGATCATCGATGTGAAGGGGAATCGGAAGATTGCCTTCCCGCTGGTGGTAGTGGGCATGAATTCGATTGCCGCCTACTTGATGGCCCATCTCTGGGAGGAATTCATCCAGAACAGCCTCAGGATCCATTTTGGTGAGAGATTCCTGAACTTGATGGGGCCGTCGCTCAAACCCTTTTTCCTCGGTGTGCTGACGATGCTTGCCTATTGGAGCATTCTGTATTGGATGTACCGGAAGAAGATCTTCATCAAAATCTAGCCAAGGTTGTGCGGAGGGTCAGGGTTTCCCTGTCAAATCCGGATGGTCGGGGTAAGCCCGCTCGGATCTGTCAGATCGGCAAATGGCGCCCGGCAATGCTAGGTTGCGTCGAAATTTCAAAAGGGGGAGCAGACTCCATGCGTCTCGTTTCAGAAAGTCCTGGCGGATTGACCCGCAGACAATTCGTTCGACTCGGCACTGCGGCCGCACTCGGCTCGCAGGCTATCCTGCACGGCGAAGCCCTCACCGCTGCACCGCAGAGCTCCATGCGCAGGGTCGCCTTTACCGCGCGCGAACCGCGCATCGCAATCATCGGCACAGGCGGCCGTGGCACCTCTCTGCTCGGTGACCTCCTTGTCGCCGGCGGCCGGGTCGTCGCACTGTGCGACATCGTCCAGCCCAAAGCGGAAGGCGCGGCAGATATGGTCGTTAAAGCCGGACAGCACCGCCCCGAAATCTACACTCACGACGACCATGACTACGAGCGCCTCCTCGAACGCAGGGATATTGACCTAGTCATTGTCGCGACCCCCTGGAGCTGGCATGCTCCCATGGCCTCATTCGCAATGAAGGCAGAGAAAGACGTTGCCATCGAAGTCCCCGGTGTTGTCACCCTCGACGAATGCTGGTCCATCGTGAACACCTCCGAGCAAACCCGGAAACACTGCATGATGCTCGAGAACTGCTGCTATGGGTACAACGAAACCCTCGTCCTCCGAATGATCCACGCCGGACTCTTCGGCGATCTCCTTTATGGCGAAGGCGCCTACCTCCACGATCTCCGCGAAGAACTTTTCTCCCAAAAGGGCGAAGGACTCTGGCGCCGCACCGAGCACACGCTGCGCGACGGCAACCTCTATCCCACCCACGGCCTCAGCCCCGTAGCCAACTACATGGGCATCCAGCGCGGCGACCGTTTTGGACGCATCGTCTCTATGAGCTCGCGTCACCTCGGCCTAGAACAATACCGCAAAGCCCACGTCCCCGCCGATGATCCCCGCCAAAAGGAGATCTACCGCACCGGCGACATGAATGTCTCCATCATTCAGACCGCCAACGGGCTCACCATCACCGTCAAACACGCCGTCTCCACTCCACGCCCCTACGACCGCATCAACCAGATCGCAGGCACCAAGGGCATCTTTCAGGACTACCCGCCACGCATCTACTTCGACGGTATGAACGCTAACGAAGCCTTCGAGGGCATAGACAAATTCCAGGAGTACCAGCACCCGCTTTGGAAAGATGAAGGGGAAAAGGCCCGCGAGCACGGCGGCCACGGAGGCATGGACTACATCATGCTCTACCGCCTTCTTGAGTGTGTCCGCAAGGGCCTTCCGCCCGACATGGATGTCTACGACGCCGCCGCCTGCTCCAGCGTCGGGCCGCTCAGCACTCTCTCCATCAGCCGCGGCAGCGCACCCGTCGAGTTCCCCGACTTCCTTCGCGATGCATGGAAGGACCCAACGCCCGTAGCCATCGCTACCCAAGGCTGAATCCGGGAGCAGAACTATCAAGGGCGTTGGCGCTGGGAAGAGACCAACGTCCTTGCCAAGTGTGTCCGGCGAATGTTGTACCAGCTTGCATATTCAGAGAAGCTTCTAACGCGTGCCGCAGGGTTGCTTGTTCGCCGGAATGGTGGATCGGGCAGCGGAGGTAAGTCGGGATTTACGACTTACTGGCAAGGAATACCGGATCGTCTGTATATGCAATCATGATCGATTGTTTGAGAACCTTCTGGAAATCGCTCGCGCCCTCTCTCGAATGGAATTTATCTCTGGAGCAAAGCGGAATTGAAATCGAAGGACTCTCGTTCTGGGCATCCCCTACACCCCAGAGTTCCTGTTTTGGACGTTTATTAGTTCTACGAGAATATTTTGGAAATAGAGATGTTCCCCGGCCGAAAAATCCCTGGTACGATGCCGAAGCATGCGAACAGCCGAAGTACATGGCTAGGGTTCGCGTAGGCGTCGCTTTCGCAAGAAGATCGCGATGTTCTTAGACGTCCGCACACTCTGAGTGAGGCGGATGGATTTTCGCGGCAAGGCAAACGACATGACAGAAGCCCAGAATGATTAGCGCTGGATGTGGGGAGTCGCTATTTCTGAAATAAGGATGCAGCGTCGCTTGTGCGCCGCAGTTTCGCTGCCTGATTCAAGGCATTGGCTGCTGCCGCTCGATCGCCGGATTTCATATATAGATGACCGAGGCGATAGTGATAGCTTCCGTCGACGTCAACCGGAACTGCCAGCTTCATCTCGGCGATTGCCTGTTCAAGATCACCGCGGTCCTCGTAGACGGTGCTGAGATCCGCATGAACATAGGGGAGTTCTTCCGGTGAGACATTGAGGGCTCTCTGAAGGAATGGAAAGGACTGAGACAGTGCCATATGATTGACTAGAATCTCGCCCATCAGGTAGTTTGCCTCGGGATCGTTGGGGCTCGCCTTCAATACATATTGGACTTCATGTTCGGCATCGTCGTCTTTGTGATCGGAGTAAAGAACCCGCGCCAGCCCCAGATGCGCGGCGATGAAGTCGGGTTTGACGACGATTGCTTTTCTGTATTCACTGGTTGCTTCGCTGAGATCATCTTTGGCGCGCAGCATATCGCCCATGAGCGCATGAATTGACGCTGACTCAGGGTTGAGCTCGGTCCCCCTCGTAAGCGCAGCCAGACCTGTGCGCTCCATGGACTGTAGGCGCCAGTAGAGCGCTTCCGGGTCTCGAGGACTGTGCTCCAAGAGTTTTTGGGTCGCAATCAAAACCCAATCATCGCGTCCTATGTAAAAGGAACAAAGCGAATCAAGGCGCAGGTTCTCCATGTTCGCAGGGGCGGAGAGCTTCAGAAGTGCGGCGCTGCAATCGGAGTAGTGCCCTTTCCGCATCAGTTCGACTGCGGAGGACGGCCTGATCGAAGAGGCGCCCCGCGCATGTTCGCCGTTCAGAATGTCGTGAGCCTGGGCGCTCAGCCCGGCCTTGACTATGTCGCCCCAATACCAGTCGCCATTCGCTTGAACAAACATCGAATCGACATCCGCGGCATGACGTAATTCGCGCAATGCATCTTCCGTCTCACCTTTACGCGCGTAGAGCGCGGTCATGCCCAGTGCGGCCAGCAGGCATCCTTCCTGTGTATGAGAGTTCCAATCGGCCTGAAATTGTCGGGCGGCATCGTCAAACCTTGAAGAACGCAGTAATGCGAAGCCGAGGATGGATTGGGCGCAGGGTACCCTGGGCTGGGCGGCAACCGCGGTGCCTAGAGTCGCGATCGCTTTCTGCGTCTGACCTTGTTGCAAATAGGACTCGCCAAGCAGGACTGTACGAAATGGGGACGATGCTTGCCGGAGATCGCCTTCGATCTGTTTTTCGATGCTGAGATAGGTTGCACCAAGCCCGTACCAGGCATCCGCGAACTTGCCGTCCAGCTCGGTCGCGCGAGTAAATTGGTCCAATGCCTGGGAGAATTTTTCCAACTGAAGATAGCTATTGGCTAATCCGACCCGCGCCTCGACCTGATCCGGTTTCTCTTTGGTCGCTCTCTCCAGATAGGGTAGTGCGCGACCCGGATTATCGAGCTTGAGATAGTCCATGCCGGCGAGGAAGTTCGGAACAAACAGATCGGGGTGGTGAAGGAGAACGCGCTGGAAAGAGTCGATTGCGTCGCTGAGGTTTCCCTCCAGTTGAAGCATCAAGCCGAGGTTCACCTCTGCCTCAGTCAAGTTTGGTTGTATCGCGAGAATCTGCCGGTAAAGAGACGCGGCGCGCTCGTACTCTTTAGCCTGTTGGGCCACCGATGCCTGGTTCCACAACGCTTCGGTTGAGGTGGCCGTCGCCCGTTCTTGCATTCGGGTAGCGCTGACCGGCCAGCTTCCGACCAATGCAAGCAGGATCGCGCAGCCAATCCCCTGCTGTGCCAGCCAGATCTTCTCACCGCCAGAACTTCTCATAAACTTAGGTTTCTGAAAATCGCTATGCATCAAAAAAAATGGGCACGGCCTCAGCCGTGCCCTCACTTTTCAGGAGAATTCTGGCTGAATATCTTTTGAGAGAGTCTCCAGATATGGAGACCAACATCTAGCGAGTTCTCCGGCTCTCTCTCGATACTTCACCATAATACTTTGATGGCAGCCTGCAGCTCCCGAGGCTGAAAAGCCCCCGATACCAGGCCAAAGTTGGAATCTCCCAGACCGGTGTCTGGATTCGTGAAGAAGGGATGGTTAAACACGTCAAAGGCCTCGATACGCAGTTCGGTCCTTATCTTCTCGTTGATCAGGAAATACTTTTCCAAAGCCAGATCTGTCCGATCGGTTCCCGGTCCACGCAGGTAGGAGAGATTTCTCTGCGTGTTTCCAAAGGTAAAGCTCGCTGCCTGCGCAAACGCGCTGGTATCGAAGTCAATGATTCCCGTTCGAGCGGCATTCCAGACCCGGGATACCTTTTGGGGTGCGTGCACCTGGTCGGGCGTCTGCCCCCCACCCATTGAGTAAGAGGTGTTGTTATCATCCGTCAACGAAAGCGGCACACCATTCCTGAAGGTGCTGATGCCACTTACCTGCCAGCCCCCGACAACCGTATCGACAGCTCTCGGCAGGTGAGCTCCGACCGCCTGACCATGTCCGATCGGCAGTTGATAAATATAGCTGACGACCAAGCTGTTGGGCACGTCGGATGCATCGACGGACTTGTTCATGGCGATGTTGGTGTTGTCTCTGAATTCAGAGTTTGAGGCACCCCAACTCCATGCCGCGTTGCCGGTCACATCATCGATCCACTTAGAGCGATTGTAGGAAGCAAGCACCTGGAGGCCATGCGAGAAGCGATGAGTCCAGGTCACCATCAACGAGTTGTAGGTGTCGAAACCGATCGGAACCTGCTGGTTGTAGATATCGCAATACTCCGGGAACGGCCGCTCCAGCTGGTATTGCGCGACGACTTGACCCTGCAGACCGCATCCGCCATTCGCCGCCTGGGTGGTGGGGGTGTAGAACGGATTGGGGACCAGGGTGAACAGAGGATTCGTGCCGGTACTCGCGGTTGTTTGAGCCGCCTGAGTGATCAATTCATCGGGAAGCTGGTTCTGATCCAGACTTCCCGAGACAGGCAGATTCGTGCCCTTGTTCCCAATGTAGGCAATGTCGAGCACGTCGTTTTTCGTCAACGCATACTGAATGCCCAGGGTGTAGTCCTGGACGAATGGGCTCTTCCAATTGTGCTGAATCGCGTTGATACTCGCTCCCACGCCCGTGAGACCGCCCAGAGCGTTGCCGATGATCGGCAGCAGACCGCTTTGGAATGCCTGGCTGGCCGGCGTGGTGATGGCGTACGAATTTCCGCTGATGGCGCTGTCCTTGTCCTGCCAATAGGTCTGCTGGGTGTAGCCGTTCAAGTTCGCATCAAATGCAACCGAGGCGCGCTGCGGATAGAAGACCCCCCAGGCTCCGCGAATTACCAGCCTCTCCCTCGGATGGTAAGAGAAGCCTAAACGAGGCGCGAAGTTCAGATAGCTGTTCGTAATGACGCCCCGGCCATTGTTGCCGTTATTCGGCCACATGAGCTGTCCGAGAGCAGTCACCGCGGGTTGAGAAATGCCACTGACAGGTTGCGTGGCCTCCATTGATGTGATTGGATTCACCGCGGTTGGATCAAACCATGCCATCTTATTGAAGCGATCAGTCGGAGACGGTTGAAGTTCATAGCGGAGACCAAGGTTGAGAGTCAGATTCGGCTTGACCTTCCAATCGTCCTGGATATACCAGTCGACCTTCTTCATGTTTGCGGTCTGTGATCCGCTCTGTTGAAAATTTCCTGCGCCAACACCAAGGAGAAAACTCGCGAAGGAGTCGCCGGTCGCAGCGCCGACATTGCCGGGGTTCACAGGATCGTATCCTGCCGTGCCGTTCTGCGAGAACGAAAGACTGGCGTTTCCGGGTGAAAGATTGTTGTAGTACTCCGACGTAAAGTCAAATCCCAGAGTGTATAGCTGGCGACCAAACATCTTGGTAAGGTCGAGGCCGATCGAACGCGCCTCTCGCGGTGCAGTCTGTGGGGAGCCGGAGCCAAGCCCGCCATACCCGTTGCTCAGATTCACATTCGGGAACACTCCACCACCTACATTCAGCGAAGCGAGCCATCCAAGCTTCGTGACGTCGAATGGGTTTCCCTGGGGAACGTTGGTCTCAATCCACCGGTTCCAGCCAATGTTCACGCTCAAAACGAGCGATGGCGAGAATGTCCGCGAATACCCCCCGGCTGCATCCCAGCGGTTATCGCCGTTCTTCAATCCCGGACCGCCGGAGTCATTCGAACCGAATAGCGCCACACCGCCAGTCTTGAATTCATTCCTGTTTGAGAACCTTGCCCAGGCCCGTGACTTGTCGCCGAGGTTCTGATCGATGCGGGCAGTAAAGGAATCCTGCTGCTGAGGTGATGCCCCGCTGAACACATAATTGTTCACCGCGTTCGAATTTGTCGGCGCAGGATAATAGGTCAGCAGAGCGGAAGCAAGCTTGTCGAACCTCCCACTGGCAACCATATTGGTGGGCATCGATCCGTTCACTCCGCCAAACGGGTCCACCACCACCCCGCTCGATGTGGCTGCCAATCCCGAGACCGGATCAATCTGCCCTGCGGTGACCGGGCGTGCCGAGTAGGGATCATAAATTGCTCCTGCGTACACCTGGCGACCGAGATAATCCTTCACCCCGGGCAGAGCGGAGCCTAATAGCGCGGAGAAATCACCCCCGCGCTCGGCGGTGGTGGGCACAGTCTCGGTGGCAGTGACCGGGCTGGCCGCGCGAAGGCCTTCATAGGATCCGAAGAAGAAGGTCTTCTTGCGCCCGGCGTAGATGTGGGGAAGAATGACCGGGCCACCGAGGGTGAATCCAAATTGATTGCGCTCGAAGTGCGTCTGAGGATTGGGGTCAAAGTAGTTTCGGGCGTCTGCGGCGCTGTTACGCAGGAAGTCGAAAACGTCGCCATGGAATTCATCGGTACCCGACTTGGTGACCATGTTGATCACGTTTCCCGAGCTGAAGCCGAACTGCGCCGAGAAGCTGTTGCTCTGCAGTCGGAATTCCTCGGTCTCGTCTACCCCCGGCGTGTAGATAATGCCGCCCCACTGGGGATCCACATCCCAGTGGCCGTCCAAAAGGTACTCGGTATCGCCAAATCTGCTGCCCGCAAAGTTGAGGAAGCTGAGGTCCTGGTCGGCATTTGGCTGGTTGGCGCTGGTACCGCCGGTCCATTGTGTCAGGGCCTGGTTTGTAACAGCGGCATTGAGAAATGTCAGGCTGACGATATTCCTCTGATTCAAGGGAAGCTCGACGATAGCCTTTCCGTCGACGAACGAGGAGATGTTCGAGTCCTCAGTGTTCAACTGGGGCGTCTCTGCAGTGACCGTTACCTCCTCGGAAACGTTACCCACTGCAAGCGAAACTGGGATGTCGACGATCTGCCCAACCTGGAGGCGGATGTTGGTTGCGGTGAAGGTGCTGAGACCCTGCCTCTGAACCGTCAGGGAGTATTTGCCCGGAGGCAGAAGCGTGAAGGCATAAAGTCCCGTGGCGGAAGTTTGCTGTTGATGCTGAAAGCCTTCGTCTTTGCTGGTGAGCGTGATGAGTGCGCCGGGGATAACCGCACCGGTCTTGTCCGTTACGGTGCCAGACAACGTTGCGCTGGATGCCTGGCTCTGCCCCAGTACCCTTCCGGAGGGTAACAGGAGAACTGCGAGCGCCGCCAGGCAGACCAAGGCAAGCCGATTGAGAAGTGTTCGAAACACCGGGTGACGACGATTGTACGCGATGCTTTGGGTTGTGTTTCTTTGCTGCACGGTCACGTGATTGCCTCCCTCACTTGCTCCAATGTCTTCCATGTCAATTTGCCGCTGAGCTCGCGTGACCCTGTGGAACGGGGTTGGAACAATCCGGGGGGAATCTCGCGAGCGACCCGTTTGCGGCTTGGCTCTACGCGAATCCGCGCAGCACATTTGGACTACGGCGCCGAAGGTATGCGCAGCGACATACAATTGGCGAGGGACTCCCTGCGACATTTTCCCGAGGTTTTCCCGAGGGCCGTTAATTCTCAATGCATCAGAGGTTTGCGCTTGCAAGGGTCGGCAGTATCCAACTCGCGAGTGCTTTTATAATCGGGTCCTGAGGGCGATTCCTTGTGCGCGGCGATTACCGCATCGGCGACTGGCTTATCCATCCACGAATCAATTCGATGGAGAAGGACGGAGAGACAGTGCACCTTGAGCCGAAGGTGATGCAGGTCCTGCTCGCCTTGGCCTCCGAGCCAGGCGAGGTCGTCACCCGTGAACGCCTGCGGACAATCGTCTGGCCCGATGTCTTCGTCGGCGAAGACGTCCTTATCCGGGCCATTTCGGAACTACGACGCGCCTTCTCGGACGATCCACGGGAACCCAGCGTGATTCAGACTGTTCCGAAGGTCGGCTACCGGCTGATCACCTCTGTTTCGCTGGCAGAATCGGAGAATCCCAACGGAACCGTAGTGGCAACAGCCAAGCAAACGGGAATACCTGAGTCCGAAGGCGCGACAGCCTCAGTGGCGCATCCGACGCTCCCCCCCGCCGTGGCCGCTCGCCCCAATCGGAGATTGCTTTGGACGGCATCGTTGTTCCTGGTGCTCGCGGGGTTGACCTGGGCTGTGCTTGCCCTGCGAAAAAGCCACCATGTTGTCCGGGGCGACTCTTACACCAGTCGTCCTCTGACTACCTATCCTGGCTCGGAACTTCAGCCCTGCTTTTCGCCCGATGGCAGCGCGGTTGCATTCGTCTGGTTGAAGGACGGGGAGCGTTTCAGTCACATATATCTGAAGCTCCTCGGCTCTGAAGCTCCCTCTCGGCTAACGTCCGGAGCCGCCGAGGAACTGAGCCCGGCCTGGTCGCCCGATGGGCGGTGGATTGCATTCATTCGCCATGACGAAACGCGCACCAGCGTAAATATCATTCCCACAATCGGCGGTTCAGAAGAAGAGATCTACGAGTTGCCGACAAATCACGTGTGGGATTACGGCGGCCTTGCCTGGACTGCGGACGGCAAGGGACTCATCATTCCCCAGCAGGCCAGTCCGCAAGCCCCGAGTGAACTGATAGAGGTAACGATCGACGGGCACAGGGTACGACAGCTCACGTCTCCGCCGCAGGGTTGGAACGGAGACTGGACCCCCGCGGTTTCTCCAGATGGCACCAAGCTTGCCTTTGTGCGCGGCCCTGAAGGATCGGTGTATGACCTCTATGTCATGAGATGGCCGAATGGGCAGCTGCAGAGGATCACGAACGATAACCGGCTTATCGTTGGAATCGCATGGTCGTCCGATAGTTCTTCGATCGTGTTCTCGTCGGATCGAAGCGGCAGCATCTCTCTCTGGCGGGTTTCGGCGCAAGGAGGGGATCCGGTTCATGAGCCCGCCGGCGGCGACAACGCCTACTCGCCGTCCATCGCGCGGCAAGGCAATCGGCTTGTTTATTCCCACGGCAGCGCCACCTGGAGCATCCTCGCTGCCGATCTCAGCGGTAAGGGCGAAGTCGAGGCGGGGATTCTCACCTCGAGTGAGCAGGACGCTTCTCCGCACGTTTCACCGGGTGGCGACAAAATCGCTTTCCAATCGTGGCGGTCCGGCGCTCAGGAGATCTGGGCGTCAAGGGTCGATGGAAGCAATCCGGTCCAACTCACTTCGTTGAGCGCCTCGGCCGGAAGCCCGTTTTGGTCTCACGACGGCCGTCGCATCGCGTTCGACGCTCGACCGGATTCCTTTGCTCACATATATGTAATCGACGCCGACGGCGGCGTTCCACGGGCCATTACCCATGGAGACTACAACGACATCGTTCCAAGCTGGTCGGTCGATGACCGCTCGATATTCTTCGGTTCCAATCGCTCCGGTTCCTGGCAGGTGTGGAAGATGTCTTCAGATGGCTCCGGTGGTGCCCAACAGATGACCACTGGGGGAGGCATGGTGGGTATTGAGAGCGCAGACGCGCAGTGGCTCTACTTTACTCACTATGGAGAGCCTGGTCTGTGGCGATGCTCCATCGCCGGTGGTCCGGAGAAGAAGATATTTGATGGACCGCCTACCGGCAATCTGAATTACTGGACCCTGAGTGGCGGCCATATTTATTCGCTTGCAGAGCACGACGGCCGGTTCACCCTCCAGAGGGTAGATCCGGAAACGGGCCGCTCGCAAATCGTACACACCCTCAAGCACGACCCGACTCCATTTGCTGGGATCTCCTTGACTCCCGATGGGAAACGCGTCATTTTTGCTGAACTCGACCGGGCTTCGAGCGGCTTGACCCTTGTTGAACACTTCGAATAGGGAACCAAGAAACCCTCGGCGAAACCTCGGCAATCCTCCATACCCATTCTTCAGACTCGGGTTGCATGATGGGCCATGCGCTTGCTGCTCCCGTTCCTTCTGGCCTTTTCGATTTCCGGTGCTTCCGCTTGTGCGCAGGGCCTCCAAATCGTCGATGTCTATCCCGACAAGGCGCGCTATGCTCCTTTTGAACCCGTGAATCTAATCGTCGAGCTGGGCGGCAACGCGATCGGCACAGAGATCGTTTCCGGCTCGATCTGGCGCCTTGGACAGGTCGTGAGCAAATGCGAGCCCGTTCGTCTAGGACCGGACGCTGCCAAGACCCTGACCCTTTCGTGCGCTGTACCAGAAAAAGACTACCAAGGGTACCTGGTCACTGTTCTGCTCACGGATGGGAGCGGCCGGACTCTTGGAGAACGGGAGACGGCCATCGATGTTTCGTCGGATTGGAAGCGATTTCCTCGCTATGGATACCTGGCGCACTACAACGCAAATGAGGGAACAGATCCCAAGCTATGGATGGCTCAGCTGAATCAGTTCCACATCAATGGACTGGAGTTCTACGACTTTCAATATCGCCACGACAAACCACTGGCCGGCACCGTAGACCATCCGGACCCCAGTTGGAAAGACATCGCTGGAAGATCGGTCGACGGCGCAATGGTGAGAGCGCTGATCGATCAGGCACACCACTACAACATGATGGCAATGGCCTACAACGCCAGCTACAGCGCATATGACGACGTTTTCTCGAGACCGCACGACCAGTTTCCGTTGAAATGGGCGATCTGGGACACCCACGATGGACCACGCTCGGCTGCGACCGCCAAGAATCTCGAACTCCAGAACACATCCGGTTGGTCAACTCATCGCCTCTACTATATGAATCAGAACAGTCCCGGATGGCAGAACTATCTCTTTGCACAGATGCACGATCTCTTTGAGGTCTATCCCTTCGACGGATGGCACGTGGATACCTTTGGCGAAAGGGGAGGTTATGCCTTCGACGGCTCTCGGGTGGACTATATCTCCGGTTTTCGTCCCTTCATCGATCACGCGAGTGCGAAGCTGCATAAGCGCATCCTCTTCAACGCCGTCGGAACACTTGGCCAGGAGAGCATCGCTGGTTCTAGGGCAGATTTTGTTTACTCTGAGCTTTGGGAAGACAACGAAACGTTTGCCGGGATCCTTCTGGCCACAAAGCAGGTCCACTTTGCGAATCCTCATGTTGGGTACGTAATTGCCGCCTATGTTCACAAGGAGCCGGAGAATGGCCCTGTCCCCACAGCGAAGCAGTTCAACATGCCAAGCGTCCTGCTCACTGACGCTGCCATCTTCGCTTCAGGAGCGTCTCACATCGAACTCGGTGACGGAAACCGCATGCTTTCCCGAGAATATTTCCCCGCTGATACGCGCCTGTCGGTTTCCCCAGCTCTGCACGACGCGCTGCGACACTACTATGACTATTTGACAGCCTACGAGAATTACCTGCGTGACGATATAGATGTCGAACCGTGCGGAGTGAAGGTCAGCATTCCCGGCCAGACCACGAACCCGCTCGCAGTCCCAAACACCATCTGGACCATCGCTCGCCGCAAGGACGACACAACGGTAGTTCACCTGATCAACCTCCTGGGCTCAGACGATCCTCGTTGGCGCGACGTCAACATGACGCGCCCCGCACCACCATCGATTCGGGATTTGCGGCTTCAAATCTCCTCGCCGGAGAACTTACTATCGGTTGGCTGGGCATCCCCGGATGTGGACGGTGGAAGGTTCCACCCAATTTCATTCAAAAGTCTCAAAGATGGAGATTCAACCTGGATCGAATTCACATTGCCGACACTGCAATATTGGGACACAGTCTTTCTGAAAACAGCCAGGAGATCGAGTTCCTCGGTGTTGATTTCGGGCAGGCAATGAATTTGAGCAACCGGGGCTATCGGCTGTGAGATCGCGAATCGGGGATATTCGACCGTTGATTTTCTTGAGATTTGGTCCAGGCCGGTGCGAACTGTACATGCATTTCATCGCCAAGACGCGGGTTATTGAGTACCAAGATGGAGGTTCGCCGAGTTGGGATTAGTTGGTTCCTTGCCGGTTTGTCCCGGCACTCTTCGCAGCCCGATAGATCGGATCCGGATGTGGGTCCATCCCCTCAGTCCGAAAGTTCGCTTCGATAGCGGAGAACCGCTTGGCATATTGCTTTTTGGGGATCGGACGCAGCATTTCGGCGCGACCTCGGATAACCCTATTGTTTTAGGACCTTCGAAGATAAACTGACCGCCAAATTGGGGGAAACTTCCAGAATTTTGAAATCTAAGCCACCCCTAATGAATTGCTTAGGTCCCCGTGTACCAAACCCGCTACTTCGTCTGTGAGTTTGAGAGTGAGCTTCCGGTGGACGGTCGGCAATCTGGGCAATGATAAGTGAAAATATGTGACCGCGGACGAATGTCTTGTCGACCTTATTGGTAATGGCAAATGCACACGGTGCGGCGATAAAGGCGGAGGACACCGAAGAACCCTAGGTTTATTCTTGCGCCGGTTGATATACTTCCGGGCATGAGTTTGGAAAAGATTATTGCGCAGCTTAAGCAAGAGCGTAGTTGTATTGATGAGGCTATTCAGGCATTAACCAAGGCTGTCGGAACAGCGAAGAACGGTGGCACGAGCAGGGGTGGCAAGAAGCGGAAGGCGCGGGTTCTCTCCGCCGACGCGCGCAAGCGGATTGCCGATGGTCAACGCAGACGATGGGCCGCACAGAAGGCGAAGAAGTGATGGGAGGCTAGAGGCCCCCGCAATCTTTCCAATCTCCCCGTTTTCGCCTTCCTTATTCCGCTCCCCATGAATCGGAAATGTGGTCGCCGAAGTGGTTCCCTGCCAACCTTTGTCGCTCTCGTCCATCAGTGCCCCAAGAATTTGTGCTGTGATTCAGGACAGAGCGTGATTCAATCGTCCTACCTTTTATCAGCCAGAGCCTACCGCATTCCAGTCTGGAATTCGATGTACGCAATCCGAACGGAAAAAAGCCGGGGTTCACACCCCGGCTTTTTCCTGTTTCATACTCCGCATGGGGCTACACGTTGGCTGTGAGAGTGGTTGCAATTCCGGAGAAGGCATTGTTTATGCCTTGTGCCAGAAAGCCCATACCCGCGATTGCACCGAACGCAATGAGGGCGACAACCAAGGCATATTCCACGAGGTCTTGGCCTTCTTCGCGTGCAAGAAGGTTGCGGACGAACAGGTACAGATTGGTGCTCAGCAATTGCATGTTTTCCTCCAATGGGGAATTAGGTGTAGGCCATTGTCGCGATTCGATGGGAAACAGGCAACAAAAAACGGCAAAGTCGTCTTGCACGTTGGTAACAGAGAAAACCCTAAAGTGCATATTCAGAATGTTTTGGATGTATTAAACCGATGAGACTTTCGTACCTCGATTGCTATTTCCATCTGGCGTGCAGTGTTGGGTTTACCTAAAATAGCCACGTGACGATGTTCGCAATCGTCTCATCGACTCTGCCGATGATTGCTCACATAGAGGGAAGGAAGGAAAGAAGGACTCCTGGGAAGGGGGCATTGGGGACCGGATTGAAGCCGCTTGCGCGCTCCGCAGACCCCATCTGTCAGAACCTATCAGGTCGAAGTTCCTTGCGCACGCTGGTGAAGGCTCGACACAAGAGTCTTCCAGTATTCCATCGAAGCGGTGCGAATGAAATCTTTGCGATCGTCAATCGCTCCCATGACTGCGAAGCCAATAGCCCCAAAAAAACACGTAAGCTCGAACAATAGAGCTTCCCAACCGGGAGGCAATTGGACGGACGGCTGGTGTGTGGGCTGTGGAACTACGCTGTTCTTTTCAGCTTTGGTAACGCGAGATCACAGATGTGTTCGCGCTCTCTCTCGGGCAAGCTGGACTCGTAATCTTCAAAAGCTGCGGTTGTAAGGCACTGACGACAAATTGAGTCTATTGTGCCGTCCGGGTTGTTTCTGCGTGTGAACTGCACTTTGTTTGGATGATTCATACGGCACCTACTCGCGCGAAAATCGAGCGGCTACAATGTGTCGAAGCTCTGCAATTCTTCACAAAGTAGCCGCTTTGTCTCTAGGCGATGAGAAGACGACTTCGGTTCCGTCCGTGTCAGAGCAGTCGGCTTAACGGCTTGCGGACTCGTCTAGAACCCACCACGAACTGCATTGGGTGGTGAAAGAGATCGTCGCATCGCCATATCCTCTGGTATGTGACGCTCGTCACTCGATATTGCAGGTCCGGGATATAATCCATGAATCGCATCGGCAGTCCCTCAATTCCAATTGGCTGAGATCGCAATGGATCAAGAGCAGTCTCGCGATATCCTTTCAGTCCTGAAGGATTCTCTGAAGATACTTGAGAACGATCCTCGTCCCGATACTCCAGCGGTGGCGGAACTCAGGCGCATCCTCGCCGGGCGCATTGAAAAGCTGGAACATGCCAAACGCAGCATTTTCGGTCGCAAACCACGCTAATGTGAGTTGCTATTTTTGTTGAATCTGCATGCCAATTGGCCCCTTTGGGGAATCGCAGGGGCAAAGCGGGAACCACATCGGTTTTCCCTTTCTTAAGCTCAAATTAAGGATGTTCTTGATACCCTCCCGCAATGTCTGAAACTGTGGTCATTTCATCGCGCCGGGAATCGATTCTTGTACGGGGGCGATTGATCGGAATGGGACACAACACGCCATGTCTCCTGAACGCCATAAGATTGTCGCTGCCGGAATTGAATGTTTCCGAATACGTGAAGTGCGAAGTCCTCCAAGCTCCTTCGGGCCTGCCGGACGGACGATATGAAGCTTGGTTTGAAGACCGGAACATGGAGATTCGAAAATTCGATGGCTTATGGGTTGCAGGTGAACTCTAGGCTCGACTTCAACACTTTGGCAAATTGAAACAGTTTCCACTCTTGGACAAGTAACCGATAGGCCGAATAGTGGCTAGTCAGGAGCCAACGTGAGAAGGCACTGCAAAGAAGGCTTGCATCTGTGCAGGGAGTTTGCGCGAGTCTTGAAAGTGTGGGGTTTCGAGGAAGCGGACAAACAGGCCGCTCAGATGATTCCGCTCGGTCCTACAAAGCTGAGAGAGATTTCGGGCAAAGCCAAAGAGGCAGAATCAGCGCTTTTCCAATTTCGACATGCCTTTGTCGAGCACATGGCTCACTGCATTGTGTGTAGCAGGCACTTGGTCGGAGATTAGGCGGGATGCTCGTCGTCAGCTAAAGCCTGGGTGCGGAGCATGCCCAGTTTCAGACCGTGGAATATGTTTCTATGGTTCGGCGCTCATCAAATCCGATCACTCCGAACCGATTGTTTGGTGCGCGAATGAATTCCATACTCATCCAAACCATCTTGGAGATCTCTTCCCCGGTCAGCACCATCAGTGGATGCTAGCCCGAAGATTCCCGTAATCGAAGGTAGCGCACCGATTCCTCGAACCCATGGCTTGCGGTTTACTGGCCAACAGGTGTGCTTCCCCGGTAAAGGCTCGCGTCACATGCGGTCACTAGCTCAAACACAGGCTGAAAGTGGCCTAATTCCCTATTTTGAACGGGCGAGCCAAACCTCGCCGGCCAGAAGGCCGGCCGAGACGCCTAGAAATGTTCCGGCGATTACATCGCTGACGAAATGCCAGTCGCCCACGATCAGCAGCATTGCCGCGATGAATAGTAGTAAGAAGAAGGGCAAGATACTGGCCCGATAGAGTCGCATAAAAACACCGGCGAAGGCGCCGGAGAGAACCATGTGGCCCGAGGGAAAGCTGCTGCTGGAAGATCCACTCAGAAAATTGAAAGCATGCTGGGTTCCGTGCAACACGGCCTCAGGATTCGGTACCCCGAATAAAAACTTCAGCGTGCTGTCGTTGATTGCATAGGCACAGATGGAGGTCAGACACGCGAGCACGGTGGCCTCGCGATAAGCCGACAGATGTCCGCGCGTTATCCGAACGATAACCAGCACCAGCGCGACCGCCGCTTCGACACCGAGAAGAACGGCACTTGCGAATCCCGTCGCCAGACTTTCAGCCGACGAAAGAATCCCATAGACCTGGCGGGCTATGGGTACGTCAAAGTAGGCGAACGCCACCGCCATGACTAGCGTGCAAATCGCCAGAGCGAGAAGCCACACCCGGTAGGGAAAGCGAGGACTCTTTTCCTGCAACGCGCTCTCGCAGTGCTGCTGAGAACGACCGGCACCTTGAAGCAATGAAATCCTTTCTCAGGGTCGCTCTCGGAAGCAACTTACTGTCTTTTCCTGGCTTTGCCCTGCTGAATATAAAGCGCGTGCACGCCATAGTGTGCAGGTTTAATGATACTCGTGGACGGGTACCCATCACTGAAGCGTGATGTGCCGCTGATGAGCATCTCCTTTGGAAGTGCTGGTGCTTGGGGCTGCAATTTCCGGCATTATCGCGGCGCAGCGCGCGCCCCCTACGACCCCTGTACGAGCGTTGCGTATTGAATGCGCTGAGCAGTTCGGGTATGCGCAGAAGCCATACCCTCTGCGGCTCCATGCTGCCGAGAAAACCGGCGGGCACCCACGATTCTCGAAATTCGTCGCATCGCCCGAACATGGATCAGGTCTGGAATTGCACTCGGAACGCACAAGCATATTTGCATGGAGGCTCTGTTGGCAGGTGGATGCGAAGACATTCGGCGTGTTGCTGAAACTGAATTCTAGCTTCCGCTCCCAGGAGCGAAATCGATTCAATCTTCTTTCCACCCAACGCGGTTGCGCCCAAAGAACGGATAAACGTGATTTGCCCCACCGGCCACGCCATCTGAAATGCGTAGACGGCTCCTTCTTTGCTGGTAAAGCGAAAGTCCTTAGCGGTAAATGCGCGTGTCTTGGTATCGCTTACGGGACCGGCAACCACCTTGGTCGGCCCCTCGCCAAAGATCGTCCACGGACGCGTACCGTAGATTCCCTCCCCGTTCACTTTGAGCCAGGCGCCGACATTCAGCAGAATCTCCTGAACTTCGTCGGGAATGGTTCCATCCGCACGCGGACCAACATTCATTAGTAAATTCCCATTCTTGCTGACGACATCGATCAATTCATGAACAATGAACTCCGGGGTCTTGAATTCGTCCTTCTCAATGTATCCCCAGGACTTGTTACTAATCGAAGTATCGTTTTGCCAAACTGGACGAATCTCGCCCAGCACACCTCGCTCGAGATCCAAAACGGCCGACGTTGGATGCATCGCCTCAAGCTTGTAATTGACGACTCCACCCAATCCCCGCTTCAGCGCTTGATTGTAGAAATAGGCCGCAAACTCTGCCAGATAGGGCCGCACCTGCGGATGGCCGATCCAAAAGTCGAAGTAGAAAAGCTCGGGGTGATACTTCTCGACAACTTCCGCGGCCCGCGCCAGCCAATCGCGGATGAATTCCTGGCTCACATAGGTCCAGTCTTCGAGGAAATTGTCCGCGTCTTCATCGAGAGCAAACTGGAGGTGTGACGGCCCATAAAAATCTGCATACCTCGGGTCATTAAGATCGGAGTCAATCGTGCGACCCGGAGACATAAACCAATCGTGTTCGATTCTGTGAGACGAAGCTCCGAGGTGCAGCCCGGCGGCGCGAACCTCGGCCGCTAGTTCGCCGGCCAAATCGCGCCGCGGGCCCATCTTCGCGGCAGTCCACCGAGACAGATCGCTGTCATACATGGCGAAGCCATCGTGGTGCTCGAAAACAGGAACAACATATTTCGCTCCCGCGGACTTGAAGAGCTGGGCCCAAGCCGTCGGATCGTAGTTCTTCGCAATAAACAGGGGAATGAAGTCCTTATACCCGAATTTGGTGAGAGGACCGTAGGTGCGAACATGATGCCGATTCATCTCGGATCCCTCTGCATACATTGCATGAGGGTACTGTTCGCTGCCGAATGCCGGAACCGAGTAGAGGCCCCAATGGATAAAGATGCCGAATTTCGCATCCCTGTACCAGTCCGGAACCTGATACGTCGACAACGACTGCCAGTCGGTTCGGAATGGACCTTCCTCGATCCGCTTCTGAACACGCTCGAGGATTTGAGCGCGGTGCCCGTCAAAGGCGGTGCTCGCTTCCCGCCAGATCCGATCAATCTCCGGAGGTGCCATCGTTGCGGTCGGCGCCGTGGGATTGTCGCTAGGACCCGACGGGCTGAAGTCGCCCCCGTCCTCGGGTCGATCCATTGGAGTCCGCGATCGAGATGCAGCAGGCGGAGCCGCCACCATACTGATGCTGGATGCCGCCACGGCCAGTCCTGCATTGCGGAGCAATTTCCGCCGGGAAATCATCAAATTCCGCCTCCGTCTTGGCCTAAATTATTTGTTCCACAGAAGTGAATCACCGATCGTGTCTAAGGAGAGATATCCGCATGAGTCTTTTCGAATTCCTGAAAGTGCTCCTCGACGTTTCCTTCATTTGAGTTACCCGGATGAAAGAGTACGCCGTATCGGAACACTACAGACTCTCCGGCCCGGATCGTGAAATCGCCTGTGGCCCGGTCGGGGTCACTCCCCCTGGCGCCTGGGTGCGTCAGGAAGATGTCGGTTGCGAGTCGCTGATCTTTGCCAGCGTGCCAGAGAGGCGGATTTCGAGGATTGGTCGGAGCGTCAAACATCGCGATCCCATAAGTCCGGCCTCCAATCTGGCCCGACTCATCGCACCACGTTATGTGTTGGTTGCAATCCGCAGTGTGATCACTGGCAGTGAACGTTGGATTGCCCGCAATTTCCGGATTAGGGCGAACGGACAGGATTCCATGATCGGCACGATTGAAGAAGGTTACGCTTTTATCAATGGGGCTGAATCGGAGCGAAAAGTCGATCTGGCGGGCGCCATCTGGGAAAGCAAGAAAGGCGACGGTCCGAGTCTCTTTAAGCATAGGTGCGCCAGTTGCATCCTCCCACAGGAGTTCTTCCTGGAATCCGTTGCGATTCACCCAATCGAATCGGATATGGCGCTGCTTCGGGACCGGTTTGGCTTTGAATTTCCAATGGTCCGCGCCATTCACATCGCCCGCACCAATCCAGACCGAACGTTGATAGGCATGGAGGGGCGGATGCTGGGCGTGGTCGATGGTCATTTCCGTTCCGTCTGCCGCCAGCACCGGATAGAAGAAAGGCCGCACCCGAGGTAGGACGTAGTCATCGTTGAAATGATAGGTCGTGAAGAGTGCACCGTCGATCCGAACGTCGATGAACAATTCATGTCGTACGAGCTTGATTACGGGCGTATGCGCTGCACTCTTGCCATGCATGCGCGGGCGCCCTGCAATGGCGAAGCACACGCAACCGTCAAGCAGGAGAACAATGCACCACGATGCAATGCGAAGAAGGAATCCTCTTCTTCCCGTACACACAGACTGCAATTTCGTCTCTTCCTTGGCCAGGCCCCAGTGGCTCCGACTCAAGATCAGCCTTTCGAGCTTTCTTAACGACCAACTGTCGACTCTCAAAACCGCCTCAGAAATAAAACTTTGCGGCGAGTTGCAGTTGGCGGGCTGCATTTGAAACTTGATTGACCGAACCGAAGTTCTCTGAATCGGTAAGGTCATTTACGGGCGGAGAGAACACCGGCGTATTGGTCAGGTTGTAGGCTTCGAACCGGAACTCCAACCGCTTATCCCCCTCAAAATGGACCGACCGAAAGAGTGAGAAGTCCACGTTCTTACCCCAGTCAGAAATCAGGCTGTTGCGCCGCATATTCCCGAAAGTAAAGTTATCCGGAAACACGAAAGCATTGGCGGTAATCGGATGGAGCTTTGTACCACCTTCGTAGGGATTTCCCACGACATTTGGTCGTTCCTGTCCGGAGACGTTGTTGGTGTTGGCGATCTGAACGGGAACGCTCACATCATATGGTGAGCCGCTATGCAGCGAAATGATGGTGTTCAACTGCCACCCCCCGATCAGAAAGTTGGTGACGCGATTGTCGGTGTCAAATCGCTTTCCCCTTCCAAAGGGTAAGGCGTAGATGAGACTGGTGGCAAAGATGTGTTTCAGATTCCAGCCGGCCGGACCGTAGTCTCCCTTGAGGTTATAGGGATCCTGATTGTCGCAAATGTTTGAGTAGGTGTCGCATCCGTAATTGAGGCTCTTTGAATAGGTGTAGGTGAATTGGTCTGAGAAATCGCCTACCTTGCCCTCGGAGGAGACCTGCAGGCCGTTGTAATTGCTCATTCCGTAGTTCCGGACATAACCGGTCTGGGGAAGAATGTACGGATAAGGAGAGCGCAGGCTCGGATCACCGGGCCCAGGTGTGGTGGCGGCGTTGCCAGTGATCTGGACCATTTCATCGTGGTTGACCGAACCGACATAGTTGACCGTAAGAACAGAGTTGCGCCAATAGGATCTCTGGAATCCGACGTTCCACTGATCCGAGTGCGGATTGGTCAGCTTTGGATCGAGATAACCATCAGCGGAGCCAAAGGGAGTGGCCGGAGGTGTAATGGTCCCGGAACCAAGGTTCATGGGATCGGATGCGAAGGCATTCGGTGCGGTCACCTGCGGATCATTGAGATCATCGCCTTCAAAGTAAGCGACATTCGGCCATAATTCCGTGAAGTTCCCGGAGAATCCGATGACACCTGCCCAGTTGTCGTAAAAGCGACCATAGGCTCCACGCAAGGTCGTCTTGTCATTGAGACGGAAAGCAAAGCCGATGCGCGGCTGCCAGTCCGCGTACCGGTTGGTGAGAATCTTTCCCGTTGAGGAGACGGTAACGTGATCGGGAAGAGCTCCTCCAGGAATGCAGGGCGCCGACTGCGTGGCGGAGCAGAAGGGAGCCTGCTTCTGCAAAACATATGTCCCGGTGTTCAGATCGATATTCCCGGTGATGTCGCTGTGATCGACCGGTGTGCCCTCTTGCGGCCACAAGGTGATGTCGTACCGCAGGCCGAGGTTCATGGTCAGCCGGTCGCTGACTTTCCACTGATCCGCGACGTAAGCGCCGAAGATTTTGCCCGAATGAAGGTAGGCATGAACATTGTCGAACTCAGCATAGATGGGCAGGCCAAGGAACATCGAGGCAAGCGCATCGCCGCCAGAAGCCGATGATCCACTGGACGTTTGATACGGATCGAAAACATCGACACTGCCGATGGTCTTATTATCAACATTGTCATTGGCAAAGCTGGCGCCGAATTTCAGCTGATGACGACCGAATATTCGAGCATCATCCGTGCGATATTCGGTGATGTCCGTGAATCCCCCACTCCCCCCGCCGATAAAGTTACCATCGTTAAGGTTGTAGCTTCCGCCAACGCCAACAGTGGGAACGAGGGGAGTGTTGACGCCCCCGATGTCGTGATTGTAAAAGTTCGGAGCAAACGTAGTGCTCTTAAGGAATGCATCCTGCCCCTTCAATGTGGGTGTGATGAGCGCGGTTCCCTTCACGCGTCCGAAGGTGACCTGAATCAATCCTTTGTCGAAGGTATGCTCCCAGTTCGCAGCGAGGTTATATCCATCAATTGCATTCGAATTTGTGTTGCCTGGGATTCCATTCGAAGCCACCTTGGTCTGCCAGTCTCCCGTGTATCGGAAAAAGACCCGGTCTCGCGCCCGTAGCTGCTCGTCAATGCGGACAGACATCTGGTCGGCATTGGTGGTCTGCGGCGTATTGTCCTGTCCGTTGTAGCCCGTAGTTCCCACATTGCGCGGGGCAGGATAGAAAGCTTTGGCGTAATTGATCATGTTCTGGTCAAGCAGACCAGGCGGAAGAATGTTGCAGGGAGTCCCTGGATTCTGAGTGTTATCTGGATTAAGAGGCATCGGATTCCCACTGCTGTCGCAGTACAACGGATCATTCACGAAGCTGCCGGCAGGATCGTTCGGATCGGTGTCCGGATGTCTGCTGTAGGGGTTGTAAATCTGGTCAGAAACGGCGGAAAAGTCTCCACCTAACTGAGCTGTTGTGGGGGTATTGAAAAGAGCGGAGTTGGTGTCTGTTCTGCGATAACCCTCATAGGACCCGTAAAAAAAGGTCTTGTTGCGACCGTTGTAGTGGGGAAGGAGCACTGGTCCGCCAACCGAGGCGCCAAACTGATTCTGCTTGAATGGTGTCTTTATGGCGTCGAAGTACCCAATCGCATCGAGCGAATCATCGCGGAAGAACTCCCAGGCGGCACCGTGAAAGCGGTTGGTGCCTGCGCGGGTAACCAAATTCACGATGCTGCCGAGAACTTGACCATACTGCGCCTCGTCGTTGTGCGATTGGGCTTTGAATTCGAGGATATCGTCGACGGTAGGCTGGATCGCATAGGAATCGCTGCCGTTAGCGTAGTTGTTAATGCCGTCGAGAAGAAACATATTGCTTCGGTTGGACTGACCGTTGACAGCCGGAAGTACGTAGCTGCCGATATTCGCAGGAGCACCTTGCTTGTTCTGAAGTGGATTGACCGGACTCGCACCCGGCGTGAGGAGAAGCAATTCAGTGAAGTTGCGGCCATTCAGCGGCAGGTCATTGACTTCCTTTTCAGCGACTACATTGCCAAGTTCCGCGGTTGAGGTTTCAAGAGCAACACCCTGTGAGGAGACAACGACCTCCGCGGTGACCGCCCCGATGGGCATTGCGATGTCTATCGTAGAGGTTTGGTTAACGGCAAGTTGAAAGCTCGATTGAAGGACTGTCTTGAAGCCCTTCGCGACGACCTGTAGCGCATAGCGCCCTGGCGGAACGCTGGTGAAGTTGTAAATGCCGGTGCCATTCGAGCGAGTCGTCTGCTTGAAATGCGTGCCGTCCTCAATCAGATTCAAGACCGCACCGGGGATAACTGCTCCGCTCTGATCTTTCACGGTTCCGTTCAACGAAGCGGAACTCTGCCCGAGACCGAGACCGGGGAAGATTACACAACAGAGACACCAGAAAAGCCATTTGACCAGGATGCGCGGCCAAGTGCCATGACAAGTGGGATGTGAACTCATGCCCCCTCCTCAAAACTGTTTCCATCTTGGATACTGCGGGACCGTCTGATTATCCATGGGATCGATTGGTTCGTCCAATTTGAGAAACAATCTAGCAGCGGCTGAAATCGAATGTCAAGGCGCTTTTCCGTCGATTCTTGAATATTCATCGATATCTAGTCAAAACCACGGCCAAATCCAAGTTGACCGTAAATTGCGAGGTCTCGTCCTTTACATCCTGCTTTGGACGTACCAAATGTTACTGAGTCGGTGCGGTAGAAAGTCATTCGTCCCCAAAGGCGGGTTTCCCCTTGACTTCTCAACGGATCCGAAATCCCTTCCCTGACCGAGCGATATAGTCCGACCATTTTCCCGGCAATTTAGGCAGCGGAGGCCGATCGATTCACTAAAGCGGGATCGTGCGTTCGACAAGATGAGGAGAGTTGCCGTCAGGGTCGCGGAAAAAATGCAGACGGAGATCGGATGTCACGATCGGTTCTCGGCCGAACTCGATTCCCTTTGCCCGCAATTCGGTATGGGCAACATCCCAATCCTCGACGGAAAGCGCGATATGGCGTAAGCCAGCGTCACGGATGAGGGGCTTCTTCGGCTGCCCCTCGGCGGCCACGAACTCGACAATCACGCCATTCGGTGCCCTTAGATAGAGCGTCTTGCCCGTGTCTAAAACGATCGGGAATCCGAGTGTTCCCGAATATCACCGGGCAAGCCGATAAGGATCGGTGGAGGCGATTGCAACGCGTTCGATACCAGTAATCATGCCTACCTCAGCGGTTGTAAACCGGCACTGGCCCTCGCATTGCCTGCCAGATCTCGTCACACTGCTTCACCACTTCTGCGGCCAGAGGACCCTCTCCGCACAATCTCAGATTCTGCACCAGTTGTTCGACCCGCGACGCACCGAGAATCACCACATCAGTCGCGGTGTGATCGAGCAACCAGGCGAAGGCCAGGCTCGCTAGCGAGCGGCCTGCGCTGGCGGCTAAAAGGCTCAGGGCATTGACCGCTTCAAAGGTTTTTGGGTGCCAGTAGCGATCCTGGTACATCTGGTTGTTGTCGAATCGGCCACCTTGTGGGATTGAAGAAGCCTGGTGCTTGCCCGTGAGCAGACCGCCGGCCAGAGGGTTGTAAGCAAGAATGCTGACGTCGAATGCTTTCGCCATGGGAAGAAATTCCTGTTCGATCCCCCGCGCCAGCAGGTTGTACATTGGCTGCGCCGTAGCCGCTGGTTTGTATTCCCTCCGCTCCGCGATATCGAGCATCTGCGCCACTTGCCAGGCAGCGTAGTTGGATGTGGCGGGAAATCGGATCTTCCCCTGCGTTACCAACTGCTCCATCGCCTCGAGCGTCTCTTCGATAGCCACGTCATAGTCGGGCTGGTGCAGAAAATAGAGGTCGAGATAGTCCGTCCGCAGCCGGCGGAGCGATTCATCGATGGCGCGGAAGATCGCCTTCTTTGCGAGCCCAGCCTGATCGGGCTGGTCACCCATCTTGGCGCGAACCTTGCTGGCCAGCACAACCCGCTCTCGTCGACCTTCGATTGCGCGCCCAAGTATTTCCTCGGCGCCCCCGAACTGATACAGGTTCGCGGTATGGATGAAGTTCACCTCCGCATCGAGGCAGAGATCCACCATCTGCGTGGCTTCACTCTGTGCAACGGGCTTGCCAAATGTCATCGTTCCGAGACACAAACGGGACACCCGCAAATTGGTTTGCTTCAAGGTCCGGAATTCCACTCAGATCTCCCTCGCGCCCCTGGACAACCACGTCCCTCATTTGCCCAACGCACTTCTCAAAGCAGCCCGCGCCTGTTCGATCATGGATTGAATCCCGAGGCGCATACAGGCAATGTCATTCCCGCAGAACAGCAGATCCACACCTTGATCGGCGTAGAAGCCGAACTCCGCAGGTCCCGCACCGACCGCGACCAGCTTTTGATTCTGTTTCGCGCAGGCAATAATCCGTCTCGCCGCTTCGAACACTCTCGAATGGCCGAGTTGGCCAGGAACTCCGAGGCTGGCCGACAGATCCGAAGGACCGATAAAGATCTCGACTCCGGGAATCGCACAGAGTTCATCAATCCTGTTGACCGCCGATTGGGTTTCAATCTGGACCATGAGACAGAGCTCGTCGTTGAGCCGCATCTGCTCTTCGGCGATGCTGTCCACTAATCCATACTCCAGTGCCCGGGAGACGCTGAAAAATCCCCGGTTCCCGGCCGGAGGGAAGCGGACTCCCTGGATGAGATCGTTCACCATTTCCGGTGTCTCAATCATGGGAACGTCGATTATGTCCGGGCCGCATTCGGCCGCCTTCATCACATTTTCTCGCCGGGTGTCGGCCACTCGAATCATAGTCAGCAAGCCAGTTCCACGTGCCATGCGACACAAGTCGGCCGCCTGAGCAAAGCTGATGAAGCCATGTTCCATCTCGATCCAGATCACGCGAAACCCAAGGCGCGCCGCCATCTCAAGGAAGATCGGATCGTAGAAGTAGACGGCAATTCCCAGTAAGGTCGCGTTTCCATCTTCCCGTCGCGCCTTTTGAAGTCGATTCATGGTTTCTCGATCATTCGTCGTCTATAGGCCGTAAGCTTCGACGGCTGTACTGGAAAGCACTTGCCCGCGCTCATGCGGCGAGAGCCCGATGACGGCCCGTTCCACAAACATCATCCAGCGCTCGTAAGAGCAAGCCAGGTTCAGCACCGGCCAGTCGGAACCGAACATGGACCGCGCCGGACCAAATGTCTCCAATGCAATGTCAAAATAAGGCATCAGATCCCCGTCTCTCCAGGAGGACCAATCAGCTTCCGTTGTCATTCCGGACAATTTACAGTAGACGTTGCCCCGTCGCGCCAACTCCCGCATATTTTCACGCCAAGGAGAGAAGGTCCGCTCTTTTATCAGGGGCTTTGCCACGTGATCGAGGATGAAGATCTGCCCTGGATGTCGATCCACAAACTCGATGGTCTGACGCAGGTGCCCTTCACGGATCAGCAGGTCATAACGAAGCCCCAGATCCTTCAAGTGTGAAACTCCACGATTGAAGTCCTCTCGAAGCATGTAGAGATCGTCCGGCTCGTCATGAAGCACGTGACGAACTGCCTTCACTTTGGGCATTGACGAAATTCGTTCGAGATATTCGCGAACGTCCGCATCGATCAATGGCGCCCATCCCACCACACCCCGTATCAGGTCGCTCCCTGCTGCCAATCCGGAGAGCCACTCGGTTTCGACCGTCGACTGTCGGGCCTGAACCGCGACGGTTCCAGTGACACCGGCTGCCTGCGTCACTTGAGCCAGGTCCTCCAGGAGGTAATCCCTGTGCAGAGCTTGCATTCCTGACTCCATCCATGGGTACTCCTCCGGCACGTACCGCCAGAGATGATGATGGGCGTCGATGCGCTGTACCTGCACTAGTTGTTCTCCGCGCGTCCAACAATCCATGCCCGGTCCTGGATCGGGCGGAGTATCCGTTGCACTTCCTGAAGCAAAACACTGTCCAAAGGCTGGTCCAGCCATTCGACATTCTTTTGCACGTTTGCCGGATCCGCACTCCCCACCAGAGTGGTCGCAATGCGCGGATTGATCACGGAAAACTGCACTGCCAGCTTGGAAAGATCGCTTCCCCGCTCTCTGCAAAAGGCTGCCGCGCGCGCACAAATCGCTTTGACTTCCGCTGAGGCCGGGTGCCAGACGGGTGTGCCGCGATTGCTCAACAGCCCTTGAGAAAGTGGGGATGCGTTGATGACACCTACGCCCCTTTCTTCGAGCGACGGCAGGAGGCTGACCAGCGTAGAGTCGTTCAGGGAGTAGTGATTGTAGGAAAGAATCGTATCGATCTTCGCGCGCTCGAGAACGTATCGGAAAATATGCAATGGATATCCGGTGATGCCGATGAACCGCGCTTTCCCTTGCTCTTGAATCCGCCGCAAGGCAGGCAGCGTCTCCTCGATGACCTGTTCCAGATTGCCGTACTCGATGTCATGAGCTTGGAGGATGTCCAGATATTCAACACCAAGACGCTTCAGGCTCTCGTCTACACTCGCCGCGACCCGGTCCTTTGAAAAATCGAATTCATTCTCTCCGTATCGCCCCACTTTCGTTGCCAGATAGTAGCGATCCCGGGAGAAATTGGCCAGGGCCTTTCCCAGCACAACTTCTGCGCGGGTGATCCCATAAAAGGGAGAAACATCGATGAAATTGATTCCGAGGCCCAGTGCCGTTTCCACAGTGCGAATGGCTTCCCGTTCCTCAACCTTGCGGAAGACCCCGCCCCCAAGAGAGGAGGCTCCGAGACTGAGAGATGAAACTTTCAGGCCAGTGTTGCCAAGTGAACGGTATTCCATAGCTCTGTCTTTCCGCTTACCGAAAAATGACGTAGAGAATTGCCATTGTGGTTAGCAAAAGGCCGGCGAAGATGCGCGGGTCGACCAATGACGCCAGCGGCTTTCCGAATACCACCGAAAGCGGATTCTGCCAGGTCAGGCCGCGTATGCTCTCCTCGGCAGGGGCCGGAGTCAGGAGACTGACGATGATGAAAATCCCGCAACAAATGCAGAACATCCACCAAGCCTGCATCAGAAAGGATATTCCCAGACCGTCGGTAATCAGCTTGGTCCGCCCGAAGACGGGAAGATCCAGAACAAACGAGACTGCGCCCATAAAAAACCCGGCAAGCAGAGTTACCACCGAGGCTTCTCTGGTTCCGCGCCGCCAGAATACGCCGAAGAGGAACACGGTCGTAATTGGGGGAGCGAGATCGGAAGCAATGACGTTGATTGCGGCGAAAATGCTGGAGAAGCGCCCTCCCTGTGTCGACCAGAGGATTGCCAATATCATGATGATGACCGAACTGATCCGGCCGGTCAGAACCAACCCTGAATCGCCGATCCCGGGCCGCATCCGCTTGACGATGTCTACGGCAACCAACGTCCCGGAACTGTTCAGCGCGGCCGATACGGCACTCATCAAAGCCGCCAACACCGCTGCCGCGATCACACCTTTGAGACCGGATGGGATCAATCTGGCAATCAGCACGGGCAGGGTCTGATTGCTGTCGGTGCCAATTTGGTCCCGGAAAAGGACGTAAGCAATCACCCCTGGCAGGACCAGCAGGAAGACCGGAAGAATCTTCAGAAAGCCCGCGAAGAGCGGACCGAGTTCTGCATCGCGTTCCGTGCGCGCTCCGAGCACGCGCTGCACGATCGTCTGGTCGGTACACCAGTACCATACTCCCAGAACCGGATACCCGAGAAATACCGCGTACCAATTGAGTCCAGCCGTGCTATGAGCCTGGAGCATATTCAATTGCAGGGGTTTTACCGAGGATCGAAATTGAGCGAGCGAGTGAATCCCATGTGCCGGTAACGCGGCAATGGCAAAAGCGGTGATGCAACAGGCTCCTGCCAGCAAAACCACTGTATTCACGGATTCGGTAACCACAACTGCGCGAAGACCCCCGAATACCGTGTAGATGGAAACTGCCGCAGCCACAATGAGAATGGAGGCGTTCACATTGATTCCGAAAAACCGTTCAAAGACCACCGCACCCGCATAAAGGCTCATGCCGATGTGGATGAACAGCGCGGCGACAATCGCCATGAAGGCAAGAATCGACCGCGAGGCGTGCCCATATCTACGTTCGAGAAACTCGGGCAGTGTCGAGATCTTGCTGCGAAAGTAGAATGGTGCAAAGACAAGCGACAGAAGGATGAGGGTAAATGCTGCCATCCACTCGAAATTTCCCCAAACAAGTCCTTCGTTGTACCCGGAAGCGGTGAGACCGACCAGATGGATGGTTGAGATGTTGGATGCGAACAAAGCAGCACCAACGATTCCCCATGGCAACGATCTCCCTGCCAGAAAATATACCTGGCCGGTAACCTTGGTTTTGCGCGATGAGAGGACCCCCAATAGCAGGATCGCCAGAATGTAAGCGACGATGATGCACAGGTCCAGAATTGGGATTCTAAGCTCGGTCATAAATGTCCGGTAGGATGTCCTCTCAGCCCGCATCTTCCTGAACATCAATGATCGCCTTGATCAGGGTCTGCTTCCGGGATAAGGGTTCGAAGTCCGATACAACATTGGAAAGGGTGAGCCTTTCCGTAATCCAAGGGGAGGTGTCGATCTCTCCCTCTTCGATTCGCCGGATAATTTCCGGAAAAAGATCCTGACTGTTGCGGCTCGCCAGCAGAGTGATTTCGCGGCGGTGAAAAAGAGAATCATCGATCCGGATGGGATCGCGGGTTAGGCCTACGAATACCAGCTTGCCACCGGTTGCCACGTGATTGAGACTCGCGCCCATGGCTTCTGCGTTGCCGGTTGCGTCGAACACCACATCGGCTCGTCTGCCGTCCGCTTTTTCGGACACCGTATGCCCCATGCGCTCAACAAAGCGCCTTCGCCATTCGTTGCGCTCAACGACATGAACAAGGGTTCCCAGTGCTGCGGCAAACTGCAAAACTGCAATGCCAATCGGCCCTGCGCCAATTACCAGCGCCTCGTCGCCGGGTTGCAAAGCGCTCCGGGCAACCGCGTGCGCCCCAATCCCCATCGTTTCTATGAGAGCCAACTGATCGAGCGATAGAACATCCGATTTATGAAGCAGCGCGACGGGAACCGCCAAGACCTCCTGCATCCCGCCATCGACGTGAATTCCGATTACTTTTATTTGTTCGCAGCAGTTTTTCCTTCCCAAGACGCATGCGCGGCAGGTTCCGCAACTCATGTAGGGCTCGATAGCACAGCAATCTCCGGCGCGAATTCCTTTGTCATTCTCGGCAATCTCCAACACGATGCCCGACAGTTCATGACCCAGGACCCTCGGATACGTATAGATTGGGTGTCTTCCTGCAAAAGCATGAAAATCGCTCCCGCAAACTCCAATCCTCTCCATCCGAATAAGAGCCTCCCCTGGGCCAGCTTCCGGCACAGGAGCTTGCCGCTTGACGAACTTCCCCGGGGCTTCGAGCACAATCTGCTTCATTTGGGTCCGCTTTTCAAGATAACATTGGTCCAGCCATTATGTGTGGGGATTATAGCACTGGTGTTTTTTGAGTCAAGGCTTCTATCTAAATGTTGGGACGGTCATCAAGAAATGCCACCCCAGATCATCCGCTGATTTGCTGTACCAATGATTGCTCTCTGTCGTCTCCTGAGATATCATTGGGGCACACCGGACACAGTTACCCTCGATTGGTGGCAAACATTCCGGTTGCCACAAATAGCCTTCATGACACGCACAATTAAAACGGCCCGCGATCAACAGGACTCCAGGGTTACGGCCAAACTCATTTCGCGTATCAAGAGCCTGATTGCCAGCGGCGCCATCTCCCCCGGCTCGAAGTTCCCTCCGGAGCGGGAATTGGCGAAGGAGTTTGGGGTCAACCGCGCCTCCGTGCGCCAGGCATTGAAGGTTCTTGAGATCATGGGAGTCTTGACGCAACGGGTTGGAGACGGAACCTACCTGAGCGAAAGCGCCGAATCCATCCTGGATGAACCGATTGATTTTCTTGTGCTCCTCGATGATCTTTCGCACCACGAGCTCTTTGAGACGCGACTGATTGTCGAGCCGGAGCTTACCGCGCGAGCGGCCGAACGCGCGACCGCGGAAGACATGGCCGCGCTTCGCAATGCAATCCTTGCGATGGAACGGAGCAAGACGACGCGCGAGCGCCTCGATGCCGATCTTGCGTTCCATGAAGCAATCTTTCGCGCCAGTGGCAACCGCATCTGCCATCTGCTCTTCAAAGGGATTCACCGCTCCCTGCTCACCAGCATGGGCCATCTTTCCGACCGTGTTTCTCTCGATCAGCCACTCATGTTTCACCGCAGGATATACGGGGCGATTCGCGAGCGAAACGCGGGGGAAGCGCGCCAGGCGATGCTGGAGCATATTACCGACGCGCGGTCGCTTCTGGTTCGCCCCGCGGGCAAGCGGCCACTCGCATCACCGGGATTTGCGGGCAAGGTCTAATTCGACTCGATCTCCAAAGTGGTGATCGATTGTGCCGTGAACTGCAGCCAGACCACGAGCTTGCCACCATTCAACGTACTCACAATGCCGTAGCGGGCGTCTGCTCCCCAAGGCTGCGGCTTTCCGTTAAGCTTCAATCGCGGAATTCGATCGGCCCATCCATTCAGGACGAATGCGGGATTCACGAGTGGCGCTTGCTCGTTCGCCTCCAACCTGAGACTCAGGGACTGCGGAGAGAGGTCTCCCTCGCGTTCCAGCACAAACGCGCGCTGCCCCGGGTCATAACCACTGCTCTGAAAGTTTCCGGAGGTGACCACAACTTTGGGAGGCGATGTCCAGGATCGGCCCAGGGATGCTAGCTCCGCAGGCGGCTTATCGGTCAGACCGTCGAGCATAATCTTGGTGATCGAGTTCGCGGTCTGCTGATACGGTTGACCCTCAATATGGGAGAGGGACGAATGAGAAGGTCGATCCGGGGCTACGGCTGAGATGCCGCTCGAGCGAACCTGAGCAACGGGCCAATGATTCCACCATTCGAAGATCGAGTAGGACTTTTCTCCCATATACGTGGATATGAGCGGACGGTCGGGAGACACAATCTGAAATGGTTTCCATCGAGCCTTCAGGTTCACCACTTGAATATTCGCACTTTCGGGCTTCGAAATCAGCACCGGCGGATGTTCCCAGGAATAGGTTGCGGTTTCTCCCTTCAGGTTTACAAATGTCAGCGCGTCGGTCTCGATGTTGTCCTCCGGCCGGGTTCCAGCTTGATTGATAACGATCGATTCCTGAAATTCGTGCCACGTGGCGAGGTTCGATGTCCAAGCCACGGCCTTCCGGGCCGCAACACCATCCGGATAGACGGTGTAGTAATCATCTGCCCAATCGGTCCATCCGGTGAATGGGTCAGGATTCGCGCAAATTGAATGCTCCACCTCGCATTGGCCATAGCGAACGTGAATCACCGCACGTGCCGGCGTACTCTCGAGAATCCTCACATGCGAATAGCGATTATGCTTGTCCGACATTGGCTCGCAGTCGCCACCGTCGGGGCACCCCGGCAGTCCACCCGTTTCGACGAACTCGTCGGAGTACCATTTGCCATTCTCAGTAA
Organism: Occallatibacter sp.; assembly: GCA_036495975.1. Taxonomy (GTDB): domain Bacteria; phylum Acidobacteriota; class Terriglobia; order Terriglobales; family Acidobacteriaceae; genus Telmatobacter. The sequence goes on from DASXLY010000181.1 coordinate 111,909, forward strand.
CCCAAGCGGGGATGTAGTTAGTCCCCTGCCAGGAAACGAAGCGTATGGGCGACTGGTCAAACCTGATCACCACATCGGAATCCCTCGCTACCCGGCGAGGTGCATCCCAGAGATCGTCGTATTTTAGAGTTGCGTAATAGGCGCCGAACGGCCCTTTCCCCGGCGGTCCCGAAGGCAACGAAGGATAGGGGAGCACGTCACCGGGGGGAGCATGAACCTGAGCAACGGTCTTAGCGACATCGGCTCGGGTCGCGGCGCCCTCGGATAAAGTAACGTCGTCAAGAATTCCGTCGAAGCTATACCAGACCGGATACTTGGGATGGAGCCACTGGGCGGGTAGAAGCGGCGATCGGACCCGGCCGATTAGAAGGGTCTGGTCTGCCGCTCGGGTAAATCCACCCAGAATCCTCCGATGTTCCGTCTCTTCCCCATCAATATAAAGAGTCATCCCTTCGAAGGGGTCGAAGGTTGCCGCCACGTGCACCCAGCGCTTCAACGGTAGGCGCTTGCTCGAAGTAAGAAACTGCCACGCTCCATTAACGGAAAGCTGAAGACCGAGGTGTCCAAAGGAATCGATGCCGAAGAAGTATCCTGCCTTCTCTTCCCGGCTCTGATCTGCGATGGGGACCCAGTTCCATGGATAAGCATTGATCGCGACCCAACTCGAAATGGTGAAGGAGTCATTTAATTCCGGCGCATTCTCCGCGGTGACGGTCACTGCTGCTGTGTCGCCATCAAAGCGTAGACCGTTCCCTTCCACGCCTGAAACATGTTTGTAGGTCCCTGTAATTTTACCCTCGGCATGACCAATCGAGTCATGAGCGACATCTCCGCTCGATTCGTCAAATGTCCAGCGCGCCGCCTGGATCGCGTGCTGCGCCGATCCTCGCCGCGCAAAAAGACATAGAACCGCTATTCCGCTCGCAACCAGAACCCGTCGCAGTCTTTTTGTCATTTCCATTGGATGGACCAAGATAAAACGGAGCCTACTGAGGTCGGGCGCTGGTGTCAAGACCGGTCAACCCTCTTAACGAGGTGTATAGCCGAGATTCTAGACACTCGGCAGTGATTGCGACGCCTTGACCACACTCGGCTCCTGTCCTATTCTATGGTCCAACCTTTGACATGGTCATCATGGAACGCCGAGAATTTTTGAAACTGAGCAGCGCGGCCTCACTCCTCGCCCTGGCCGGGTCCGGGATCTGCCCAGCTTCCAATCACTCTTCCCAGATCTTCTATGTCTCGACTGACGGGAATGACCAACAGCCCGGCACAGCCCAGCAACCTTTTGCTTCGCTCGAGCGGGCACAGCAGGCCACGCGAAAATTCCGCCCGGCGAACCCGCACATTCCGGTGACGGTTCTGGTGCGTGCTGGAACGTACTACTTGAGGAAATCGCTGGTCTTCACTCCCGATGATTCCGGGACCGCTGAGGCGCCGGTCGTCTTTGCTGCTCATCCCGGAGAGAAAGTAACCTTGAGCGGAGGATGCAGGCTCAATTGCCGCTGGCAGACTCGCAAGAACAAGAGCATCTGCGATCTTACCGATGGGAATGATGGACCATTTGCGTTTTCGCAACTTTTCGTCAACAACAAGCGGGAGGTGCGAGCTCGCTTTCCGGACTACGACCCTTCTCCGAGGGCAGGGTATATCAAGGCGGTGCGGGCTCTGCCCGCCGGCACGTCGAGTCCGGATCCGATCGATGGCGCAGCACCGCTCGAACAGGGCGTGATTGGTATCGAATTTGATCCCGGTACTTTTACCGACAGGCGGTGGGGCAAGCCAGAGGAAGCCGTGATTCACATCTTCCAAGAAGATGGCTTGGGAATGCTTGAGTGGCAGATTCGGTCGATTGACTACGACCGGAATCGTATCTGGTTCGGCAAGGGTGGACATCAGCTCGGTGATCGATGGAAGACCTCCTCGGCAGCCGTTGGTAAAGATTCAAGGTTCTTTGTCGATAATGTCCTCGAAGAGATGAGCGTTCCACATGAATGGTACCTGAGCACCCAAGGCAGTACGCTTTACTACCGTGCAGAGGAAGGCGCCGATATCGAGCAAGCCCAGATCGAGGTTCCCCTTCTCGATCAGATCATCCGCATTCAGGGCGCAAACGACCAACCTGTCGAGTTCCTCAGCCTGGCCGGCTTTCGCTTTGCTCACACAGAAACCATCTACATGAAGCCGCATGAGACATCACCCTCCGGAAACTGGGCTGTTTTCCGTGGAGGGGCTGTCATTCTCGAAGGAACCCGCAATTGCTCCATACGGGATTGCTGGTTTGACTCCCTGGGCGGCAACGCAGTGTTCTGGAGCGGGTCCAACCGATTCGGCAATGTTTCAGGATGTCTCTTTACGGAGTGCGGAGGCAATGCCATATGTTTCGCGGGAGTACGAGACCAAAAAAACGCTGACTGGCAGCATTCTCTATCCGATTGCGTAGCTTCAGACAACATCATCCGCTCCTGCGGAGTTTTTGCCAAACAGAGCGCAGGCATCTACATCTCCTGCGCTCAACGCATTACGGCAGCTCACAATGAAATTCGCGATATGCCATGTTCCGGAGTATTTGTCGCGGATGGGGCGTCGAATGGGCACCTCATCGAACACAATGACCTTCTCAACACAGCTCAGGAAACTTCGCACTGCGGCCCCGTGCAAGTCGCGGGCAACCCGCGCGGTGATCGGAGCGAGACAGCCCAGGGCAATGAACCACACCGAGATGAGACTGCCTCCCAAGGCACAGAGACAACCAACATTCGAGGGAACCTACTTCGTGGGAAGGCGTCCGCGGGGATCCGATTGGATCAGGGAGTCACGCACTGCGATGTCTACAACAACATCGCTATTGGATCAGCAATACGGCTGTGTAGCGGCGCGCATCGGACCATCTACAACAACATCTGGTTTAACTCAAGTGAGCCTGTAGCGCTCTTGAGCGAGGACAGCGAGAACGACCGGTATCACCACAATGTTGCTGTTTTCAACCGGGACACTCTATACGATCTCCAACTCAATCTGCAAGGGATCCAACGAATTCGGGAGATCGATTACAACTGCGTCTTTCTCTCGCAGGGATCCCTGATCACGATCGCAAGCTTGCGTGCAGAGGGCGAATTCAATGCAGCTACTCTGTGCACGCTGGCCGAGTGGCAGAAACTGGGGTTTGATCAGCATTCCGTTTTCTCGGATCCATTGATTGCCGACCCGGCCAATCTTGATTTCAAATTGCTCGAGAACTCACCTGCGCTCAAGCTCGGCTTCAAGAATTTTCCACTACATCAATGGGGTCCTGCCAAAGATCTTCTGTCGAATTGGAAAAATCTTTAGGTCTCCACGGCAGGCAAGAGGGACCTTCGTGCGAGTCTTCATCATCGCGGATGACCTGACGGGTGCCTGCGATTCTGCTGCTCCATTTGCCTCCCGTGGACGCCGCGTCGAAGTCCAACTCGCTTCAGATTTGTCGACCTCGCATGCAGACGTATTCGCGATCAGCACCGAAAGCCGTAACATATCAAAGACTCTCTCGAGGACTCGGTTGGCTCGCATCTTGCGCCGGCGCCCACAACCTGCTCGATGCACCATCTTTAAGAAAATAGATTCCATGTGCAGGGGAAATACCTTTACGGAGATTTCGAGATTAGTCTCAGAATTTCCGCAGCGGCTTGTATTTCTTACGCCCGCGTTTCCGTCTCTCGGGCGGACGGTCCGATCGGGATGCCTTCACCTCAGAGATTCCGACGACGGTCTGAATATCTCAGATGCTCTGAGTGCAGTCGGAGTTCCTCACGCCATACTGCAGGCATCTTCGAGCGCGACTGATTTGCGCAACCTCGTCAATCAAGGAGCCAGGCTCTTTCTTTGTGATGCGTCTACCGACGCTGAACTGTATCACATCGTCAGATTAGCCGCGGCTTTCGATCGTGAATTGATCTGGGTTGGCAGTGGAGGCTTGGCCCGCGCATTGGCCGCTCGACTCGGTGGCCCGACCCGCTATCCCCTGGGTTGGGAACCAAGAAACGAGGCGCTGTTATTCTGCATCGGCTCGAATCATCCAGCCTCTGCTCGCCAGATTGAGCACATTGTTGTGCATTCGAACTTGCCATGTTTTAGTGATGTTGGCGAGTGCGCGAAAGCGCTGCCAAACCTCCTCAAGAAGAGGGCTACCGTGATTTGGCGGGTCGCTCCCGGACTAAATCCGGGAGCAATGCGCGGTATTCTCAAACAAGTTTGCCAGTCGAGGACGACAACCATGCTCTTGAGCGGAGGGGACACCGCATTCTCGATTTGTCGATCGCTTTCGGCTGAATCCATTTGGATTGGAGGGGAGCTTTTGCCAGGGATTCCATGGGGCACAATCCGCGGTGGCGAGGCAGATCACATGCGCGTCATAACAAAGTCGGGTGGATTCGGCAGTGAAGCTGCACTGACTGCGATTGCTGGAATTTGCAATCGGTCGAGTTAAGATCAGCCCGATCCTTCATTCAAACCTTGAAGTCGCTGCCCCCAAATTCCCGTTCACTTGCCGCCTCGAATGTTCAGTTCTGCGAGGTGATGACAATTTTGACAGGACGAGTGGAAGTTTCCTCGAGCCACACGATCAGATCGGTACCTGCGAGCGTTCGCCGATATCCTATTCGGTATTTTTGACGGTCAAGAAGGGACCCATCCAGATGGACCGACGGCGATCCCTCCCCCCATCCGTCAATGACAAGTGCCGGATTTACGACAGGAGAAGTTTCACTCGCCTCAAGCATCAGGTTGACGGTTGGCCGGTTTTTGTCTGCCGTTTGCGCACCGTGGATCAGATAGGCGCGCTGCCCCGCTTCGTACACCGCAGATCCGGATCCTTCGATTTTCGCAATGGGCGGATTGAGCCAAGACCTGTCGAGCCGAGCCATGTCGGCGATTGAACCATCCGTCAACCCAAAAAGAAAATAGGTCGTCTTGGTCGGGCCAGGACCATCGATCCAGGTGGCCTTCGGGTTGGGAGACATGATGGCGGAACTCGCGAAATGATCGGGATAAAGAGCAAAGCGTCCGTCTGAAGGTATCTGATTGACCGGCCAGTGATCCCAGACCGGAAAATGCGAGTACTGGGGGCGATATTCGGGCGGCCATCCGTACGGCCCAAGAATCGTTCCTGGTCGATAGATATAGAAGGGTTTGAATCGCGATTTGAGATTCACAAGCGCGATGTTGGCATTGACCGGTTGCTCAGGAAACGGAAAAGCTGGAGCTGCCGGTTCCCACGAATAGGTGCGGCTCTCTCCACTGTCGTTGGCGATGGTCGCTGCTTGAAGAGAGATGAAATCTTCTGGTTTTTTCCCCGGCTCTAGCAACAGCGTCGGCTCGGTGAAACTGTACTTTCCTCGCGTGCCATGGATGGTTCCGTTCCGTACCGCGACTCCGTCGGGATAGATATAGAAGTACTCTTCTGCCCAATCCCCCCAACCTGTCAGGGAGTCTATGTCTGCGAAATTGCCCAGCACGTCGACAAGAGCATACCGCCAGCGAAGTACCACCCGAGCATCGCTGGTCTCTACGATGCTGATGCTCGCGTGCATGTCATGCTTGTCGTTCATGTGTTCTGCGGTGCCGACCTTTGTGCTCCCTTCGAAGCTTTGATCGCTCATCCAGATTCCGTTTTCAGTCACCATGTTTGGACCGAAGTTGGCACCGCGCCAGAAGACATAGTGAGCCGGAAGCTTCCAAAAACTGACTACGACGTCAGAATCTTCTCCCATGCGCCATAACCTATCCCACTCCGGATAGAGGCTGAGGCTGGTATAGGCCGCATTGAGATGTTCCGCGGACTGAGGAAAGCTTGGCCAGTGACGAGCAGCGAGATCCGGCGTTCGGGCTATGAGGACCGGATCATGAGTTGCGGCAACTTCAGAGGGTGAGAGACTTCGGTCATAGATTCGGATCTCGTCCAGGATGCCGTCCAGTGAGTATTTCGCAGGGAAGGCCGCGTTTTTGCGCACCAGTGCGACGGGAGGGAGATCCTCGATATTTCGTCCAATTCTGAGCGGAACGCTTGTTGCCGGAGTGAAGTTCCCCAAGACCGGCAGTGAGCCTTCAGGTCTTCCGTTTATGTAGAGGTGGATCCCATTATCGGGGTCATAGACTCCGGTGACATGCGTCCATTTTGCGAGCGGCACGCGTATGTCGGATTGGCAGATCTCCCATACGCCCCAGACCGAAACTTCGAGCCCCAGGCGTCCTTTGGCGTCGATCCCAAAGAAATATCCTGAATTTCGCTCATCATCCTGATCCACAATTGCAACCCAGTTCCATGGGTAGGACTGAATGGCGACCCATGCATCGATGGTGAATCCTCCCTGAAGCTTCGGGGTATTCCTGGCGTCGCGCTCAACGAGGGTGGTGAACCCATCGAATTTCAGGCCTCCCCCCGAAACGCCCCTGACCCAATCGTGGAAGTTCAATATGCGGTCGTTCTGCCCTCCCGCGCTGTCATGCGCTATATCGCCATGGTTCTCATCGAACTTCCACCAAGCCACAGGAGAACTGCTCTTCTGGCAGAGCGCAGCAGAGGCGAAGGAACATCCGATCATCAGCGAACAGATAAGCTTGGTCCCATGCATCTGACGGACCTTCCTCCGAAATCGGAAAAGCTCAGTAGAATCAAATTTGGCTGAGCCAATCATTTTCTACTCTTCTCTGAAATCTAACCGTGTTTCGCTCCTGCATGGCAAGCAATAAATGACCGTGCTATGATTTTCCCACTATTGGATGTACCACTTCCTAGCGCGGTATTGAACCTTTGATCCGACTATGAGCAAAAGCCATATAGGCAGACGCGACTTCCTCCAGGGCTCCATCGCGGCCGCTGCCACCCTTCGCCGTACACTCGTGACGAGCTCTGAAGATCCTTCGCGAGAACCGCTCCCCTTCCAGGCATCGGCGGGCGAATCCAAACCGTTCGATGCTCCTGAACCTTTAGCAGAGCGGGAGAAGTTTTTCGCACCTCATGCCAAGTTTCGGGAGCTGCAACTGGGAAGTGTACTTCCTGAAGGCTGGCTTAAGAAGGAACTCGAAAAGCAGGTAAGCGGCATTACTCGTCCACAAGCGAACTTCTGCTTTCCTTTCGACCGCCGCTATTGGGCGAGTAACGAACGCGGACAGGACGAAGAATCGCGCAATGGCGGAACCTTTTGGTATCCATGGGAGCAGACGGCTTATTGGGCCGACGGGGCGTATCGATCTGCAAGATTGGCCGTGGATTCACATTTAAGGATGCAGGCTCTCGAACCGATTGAGTACACTGTCCGGAATCCGATCGAGGGCTGGTTTCTCGGGCCTCAGAAACTCTTCGGTCTCCCGGCAAACCAGGATCCGAGCCGATGGCCGCAGGCCGTATTTTTTAGAGCCCTTGCCGGTGCCGCCGAGGGAGAGAACTCCCAAGAAATCCTCGCCGCAATGTGCCATCACTACCTCGAAGACATGGGGTGCGATTATCAACATGGTCCTTTCGGGCCACGCGACCAAGTAAATATCGAATCGATCTTGTGGTGCTATGGGCATTCGGGTGAAAAGCTGCTTCTCGAAAAAGCCCTCGGCATCTGGGCGAAGATTCCACGCGCGGAGCTAGATGACCTCGTTCGCGACCAGCCTTCGAACATGCACGGAGTTACGTTCGCGGAGCGATCGAAGTTGGGCGCTCTGGTGTTCCTCTATACCGGAGACTCGAAGCCACTCGCGGTGTCCGTGGCTGCGATGGAGCGAGTTTTCAAGTATCACATGCTGGCGGACGGCACCCCTTCGACCACCGAAGGTCTCAGCGGAACAACCTCTATCGACGGTCACGAGACCTGCGACATCGTCGAGTTCAATCTGGCTTGGGGCTATTTGCTGATGGCTACAGGAGAGGGAAAGTACGGCGATCGGATAGAACGTGCACTCTTCAATGCCGGTATGGGCGCGGTTCGCAGCGACTGGACCGGAGTCCAATACATTTCCTGTCCTAACCAGCTTCACATCGCCCGCAATTCCTGCCAGGTCGGCCATATCGGCACGGCGGCAGCGCTCTACGGGCCGAACAGCGATCATCGCCCGAAATACAGATTCGTGACCGCCTGTTGCGCCGGCAATATCAACCGCATGTTGCCGGGCTATGTACAACGGACCTGGATGCAGACTTCAGGCGGCGGACTGGCCGCAGTGCTGTACGGTCCCTGCCACGTCGCCGCAAAGGTCGGCGCGAGCGGCCAGGCGGTTGAGATCATCGAAGATACAATTTACCCGTTTTCTGACCAGATCAATTTCGAGATTCGTTCGCGAGGGCCAGTTGAATTTCCGCTCTTTCTCCGGATCCCGAGCTGGTGCTCGAATCCGAGTTTACGAATCAACGGCACAACTCATCCCTTGACCCTAGTCGTCAAGGGTTTTGCCACGCTCGAACGAATACATGCGCCCGGCGACCGGATTACACTCGAACTTCCCTCGCAGACAAAGGCGGGACGCTCTCCAGATGGCGGCATGTGGCTCGAGAAGGGGCCTTTGGTCTACTCTCTCCGGCCCGAGGAGGAATGGACGCCGATCACAATGCCGGAGTTCGAAATCACGTCTCCTGACTACTTCCCAATGTGGGCAGTTGCAGCCAGGACGCCGTGGAATTATGCGCTCGCGATCCATGAGTCTGCTGCGATTGAAGGGCAGGTGAATTTCCGGCCTAGACCTGGGGATCCGGATCTTTGGAAGAGCCCCCCGGTCGAGCTCGAGGTCGAAGCGCGGCGAATCCCGGGGTGGGACCTGATTCGTCCCGGTGGCAACCTGTCGAAGTGGTACATGACACCCCCATTGCCCGAGAGTCGCGCGGCGGCAGGGCCACTCGAGAAGATTTCCCTTGTCCCGCTGGGAAGCACTCACCTCCGGCTCACCGTGTTTCCAGTTTGCAAAGAATGCAGTTGAGAACAACCCTCGGCAACTCAAAACCGTGCACGTCCGAATGGCAGCAATTGAAAGGCGAGAATTTGAGAGCTATGAACAGGAGAGAGTTTATCAGCCTCACCAATCTTGCCCTCGCATCGTATGCGATGCCTACAGGCACTTGCGAAGCTGCTCAGGCGTCGAATCGCCGCGGCATCGAATTTGCATTTTTTACCGACACACACATTCAGCCTGAACTGAACGCGCCGAGCGGCTGCGCGATGGCATTTGAAAAGATCCGCTCACTCCGCCCTGCATTCGCAGTGCAAGGTGGAGATCACGTTTACGATGCGATCGGTGCAACGCATGGGAATGCAGCGAAGCTTTTTGACCTCTACGCTCGAACCGAGCAAGCCCTGGCCGTCAAGACTCATCACGTGATGGGCAATCACGACGTCTTCGGGCTCTCGGCTGCGAACCTTGAATCGGATCCCGAATACGGCAAGAAGATGTACCAAGATCGCTTTGGCAGTATCTACTACTCATTCGACTTCGCTGGATATCATTTCATTGTCCTCGACTCGATCCAGCTCACACCTGATTTTTCCTATGAAGCCAGAATCGACACGGCTCAACTCGGATGGTTGAAGAAAGACCTCGTGGCGTTGCCGAAGGAAATGCCCACACTGGTCTTCACGCATGTTCCCCTGGTTACTGGCGCTCTTTCCTACGGACCATATCGCGCCGACAAAGTTGGCAAAACGTCAATTGTGAATGCGTATGAAGTGTTGCCGCTCTTCGAATCGCGGAACGTGCTGGGTGTTTTTCAGGGGCATACCCACATCAATGAGGTCGTGAGATTCCGCCGAATCCCTTACATCAGCTGCGGCGCCGTGTGCGGAAATTGGTGGCATGGATCCCGATGGGGCACGCCCGAGGGTTTCACGATGATCAGCTTGAACGGAGACGAGTGTAACTGGCGGTACCATACCTACGGATTCAGGAGCGTCGATCCCCAAGACAGTTGAAACGCTGGAAATTGGCCTGTTTCCGATTGTGCCGGGACCTGTGGTACCCCACGTTTCCGACCACACGTAGACGCAGCAACATCCCTGGGAGGTCCAATTGAAGATCGCGATCACAATCGGGGATCCCGCTGGCGTGGGCGCGGAAGTCACATTGAAGGCTTTATCAGATCCTGAGTTGAGCGGTGCTGCTGAGTGGGTCATCGTCGGAGACAAGGCGGCTCTCGACGCGGCTGCCGGTGTGACCGGCATCGCGCTTCAAAACACTTCAGCCATCCTGTTCAGCCCCGACGCGCTTAAAGCCAACGCAACGATCGAATGGGGCAAATTGCGTGCCGAATACGGCCGAGCGGCAGCCGAATATGTGCGCATGGCCACAAAAATGTGCTTGGACCAGGAAGTCGATGCTATGGTGACCGCCCCATTAAATAAAGAAGCGGTCACGCTCTCCGGCCTCGCCTTTACCGGCCACACCGAGTACATTGCCGAGCTTTGCGGAGCAGGTGACAGCTGCATGCTGCTCGCAGGAAAACAGCTCGCGGTTGCGCACGTCTCCACCCACACGAGTCTTCGGTCGGCATGTGAACTCAACACTGAACGGGTCACGCGCACCATCGAGCTTGGTGCCGAAGCCATGAAACTGATGGGCTTTCGAGAGCCTAGAATCGCGGTCTGCGGTCTCAATCCTCATGCCGGCGAGCATGGGCTCTTTGGCACCGAAGACGCTGAGAAGATTACACCCGCAGTTCGCCGAGCTGTCGAGGCCGGGATGCTTTGTGATGGGCCGCTGCCGGCCGACACGCTGTTCGTCAAGGCATCTCGGGGAGCATATGATCTGGTCGTCGCCATGTACCACGACCAGGGACATATTCCCATGAAGCTCCTCGATTTTGAAGGAACCGTCAATGTATCTCTGGGAATTCCGATCATTCGCACCTCGGTAGATCACGGCACCGCGTTTGATATTGCCGGAAACAATCTCGCCGATGCAGGCAATATGCGATCGGCACTTCTGACGGCCGTTGGCATGGCTAAGAGAAGGCGAGATCGCGACTCGGAGACGGCCCGTGCGAACGGTTGATGCGATCGTCATTTTGGTCTACCTCTGTACGCTGCTCGGCATCGGGTTGCGCTTCGCTGGACGCCAGAAAAACACCGGCACCTACTTCGTTGCCAACCGAGCGATCCCCGCCTGGGCCATGGGTCTATCTTTGATGGCCACCATCATCACGAGCATTACTTTCGTGGCCTATCCAGGCGCCGCGTATGCCGATAACTGGTCACTCCTAATACCTAACCTGATGTTCGTCGGAGTCCTGCTCATCGTGGGGACAATCGTGGTGCCCTTTTTTCGCCGTTCCAGGGCGCTGAGCGCCTACGCATACTTTGGCAGTCGCTTCGGACCAGGGGTCCGTCTCTACTCATCCTTTGCATTCGCCGTCGGCCACTTCGCAAAAATGGGATTTGTCACGTACCTCGTGGCTCTCACGATCAATAGCGTTACTGGGTGGAACGTGAGATGGGTCATGGTGCTCACCGGGCTCATTGCGGTTACCTATACGGTGGTTGGTGGGATCGAGGCCGTGGTGTGGACCGATGTCCTGCAAGGATTCGTTCTTTGGTGCAGCATCTTAGTTTCGATCGGTTGTATCCTGTATCTCACACCCGGAGGCGCGCACGCAGCTTTTCACGAAGCATGGGATCAACAGAAGATTGGCTTCGGCAGCGCGGCGTTTAATCTGAAAACCCCCACGATTCCAGTCCTTGCCATCTACGGCTTTTTCTTTTACCTCCAAAAGTACACAGCGGACCAAACCGTCGTGCAGCGCTATCTCCTAGCGCCCAGTGACCGGGCCGCGGTGCGAGGCATAGCGCTCGGCGCAACGCTCTGCATCCCGGTCTGGGTTTCGTTCATGTTGATTGGCACACTGCTCTGGTCCTATTACCGCCTTGCCCACGAAGCTTTGCCCACGACAATCCGGCGCGCCGATCAGGTCTTTCCGCATTTTTTGGCCACCCATGTTCCTGCCGGCGCCGCTGGTCTTCTTCTTGCGTCGTTTCTCGGAGCCGCCATCTCCATGCTCGCTTCAGATATCAATTGCATTTCACTAATCGGAGTGGAAGATTTCTACCGTCTGCTCAAGCCTCACGCGACAGATCAAGAGCGATTGCGAACGGGGAAAATCATCGCGCTATTGGCCGGCGCCGGTGCAGTGGTCGCTGCCGGCGGACTGGCGCGAGTTGGCGGTCCAGCACTTTCGCTCTATTACACCTTGACGGCGATCGCGGCTGGAGGGTTAGCCGGACTCTTTCTCCTTGCGTTCTTGAGTGCAAGGGCAAGCGCACGCGGCGCTCAATTCGGTATCGCTTTGAGCCTGATCGTGACAACCTGGGCCACGCTGACAGTGAATGGCGGCCAGATCCTTGATTTCGGCAGATGGAATTTCCCGTGGCACGACTATCTGATCGGTGCGCTTGGCCACTTGACTTTACTTGGAAGCGGATATCTTTTCAGTTTTCTCTTTCCCGGCACGCAACCCGTCAGTCCCGAACTCACGCTGGCTGGCTGGCTTGGAGTTCAAGAAGATATCGATAAGGCGAGGCCCAGCAATTCTGCTTCAAATCTCTTGCGATTCCCCGAGACCGGAAACGGTCAGTCGGGATCGTCGAGACAGGATTAACCTCCTTTCCGGAAGGAGCATCGCGAATGAATCTAGACAGACTACATCTTGTGAAAGCTATCACTCTGGTTTCAGGCGCATTCATCCTCGCAACGCCATCCCTCTTCCCGCAAGCCGACGTTCTCATTCGAGAAGAGGCGGGCTCCGTGGTCGTAAAGACTCCGGCCGATACCCTACGATTGACAGCCTGCAGTCAAACCGTCGTCCATATCACCGCCAGCCCAGATGGCAAAGCACTGAGCGCGAGTCCTCACGAACCTTGGATGGTTTCCCCCTGTACCCCACATAAGTTTGCGGTGACGATGCCGGAGGAAGTTAAGAGCCCGGCGACCGCGCCTCCAGCTGCGCCGGGGCAGGCCGTACTCAATACGGGAGCGATCAAACTCCTCGTCTCGCTCGATACCGGCAACCTTCAGTTCAGCGACGAACAGGATGTTCGGCTCCTCAGAGAAGCTCACGATTCATCGAGAATCTATTCACCCGAGGTCGTGAATAGCGAGTCCCTCTATCGAGTAAGCGATCGTTTCACGATGCCGGCAAGCGAGGCGTTCTATGGGCTCGGACAGCATCAAGACGGGGTCTTCAACTATCGAGGCTCTCTGGTCGAGCTTGCACAAATCAATACGGATGCCGCAATTCCGCTGCTCCTCTCAACCAAGGGGTACGGGCTTTTCTGGAATACCGCCTCGAAATCTCTCTTCGATAACCGCTTCCCCTCTGAACTGCGGATTTCCTCTGCGGCAGCGGATGCCATCGACTATTACTTTATCTACGGTCCGGACTTCGATGATGTTATTCGTCAGTACCGCACGATGACCGGTCATGCACCCCTGTTTCCGAAATGGGCCTATGGATTCTTCCAGTCCAAGGATCGATACAAGAGCGCGGCGGAATTGCTGAACATTGCCGATCAATACCGCAGCAACCATGCACCGGCTGACGTTCTTGTCCAGGACTGGTACTGGTGGATACATCGCGGAGATGCCGAATTTCGTCCTGCAGCCTATCCCAACGTGGGGGACACGCTCGAGAAACTTCATCGAGAACATTTTCACGCCATGCTCAGCGTGTGGCCATCCTTCGACTCGGATTCGAAGACTTATCATGAATTGGCTAAACGGGGCCTGACGATTCCAGGAACCATGAACTACGACCCCACGAACCCCGCTTCCGCCGCGCTCTACTTCAGCACTTTGGTTCAGAAGCAAATGGAACTCGGATGGGATGCCTTCTGGCTTGACGCTTCTGAACCCGAGGCAGGAACCGAAGCGGCCACTCACCCGGATCCCGTCCTTTGGGATAAGAAACTCTTCATCGGGAGCGGAGCACGCTACTCGAATATCTTCCCCTTGGCGCATACAACCAATGTCTACCGTGGCTGGCGCGAACTAACCGAAGAAAAGCGAGTCTTTCTCCTGACCCGATCCGCCTTTGCCGGTGAGCAGCGAAATGCGGCGACGGTCTGGTCCGGGGATGTGTACAGCACCTTTCACGCCTTCGGTCGGCAGTTGCCGGCAGGGTTGAACTTTGCACTATCGGGTATGCCCTACTGGACAACGGATATCGGAGGTTATTCGTCGGATGGAAAAGGCCGGAGCACGGAGGATCCCTCGTATCAGGAACTTTACACGCGATGGTTCGAGTTCGGCACGTTTTGTCCCATCTTTCGCACCCACGGGCACCGCGTTAACGATCAGAACGAGTTGTTCAGTTACGGAGCCGTCACTCCCATTCTGGTCAACTACGACAAGCTCCGCTATCGTCTTCTCCCCTACATTTACTCACTTGCGTGGAAGGTGACCGACTCTGACGGCACGATCATGCGCCCTCTGGTAATGGACTGGCGGACCGATCAAAGGGTCTGGGACATTGGCGACCAGTTCATGTTTGGGCCTGATATCCTTGTAAATCCAGTGACGCAAGAAGGCGCCACAAGTCGCCAATTGTATCTTCCTCAGGCCTCTTCTTGGTATGACTTCTGGACGGGTCAACAGACGCCTGGGAGCAAGCAACTCGAAGTACTTGCGCCCCTCGATCGAATTCCACTTTACGTGAGAGCGGGCTCAGTTCTTCCCCTAGGTCCCGAAGTCGAGTATGCCGCCGATCAGCCCGAGGCCCCGATTGAGTTACGAGTCTATCCAGGGGCCGACGGCAGTTTTGATCTTTATGAAGATGCAGGCGACGGTTATGCGTATGAAAGGGGCCAGCGCTCTGTCATTCCAATCCTGTGGGATGACAAGGCCGGGCGATTGACAATCGGCCAGCGCGTTGGCCAGTTTCCCGGAATGATGAAAGACCGCAAATTTCAGATCGTGTTTGTACGTAACGGCCACGGAGGCGGCTCAGAACCTACTGCAGCCTTCGATCGTGAAGTGACCTACACGGGCCAATCGTTGAGCACAACCGCTCCCAAGCGATAGCGACAACATCGATCGAGCGCGCTCCGCCGGCGCTCCATGAAGGCAACCAGGGCCTGGTGCTCAGGGTCTATGGGGCACTCGTTATGGCCTCCTGATAAAGCATCTCGCCGACGGCCCGATGGGCAGCAGTCGAGGGGTGGGCCTCATGGTAATAGAAATAGGTGCCGGGCTCGGCGCAGGCCTTTACCGGCTCATTCGAAAATGACCTGCGCGCGCAGAAGTCGATAGTGTTCCTAAAACCGTAATTCGACGGATTCATAATGACCTCGTCGAAAAACGCGCCCCACTGTGAATTGGAGATGCGGATGTCCGCATGCTTTGCTCTCTCCTCGTCGGGAATCCTCTTCAGTTCCTGATTCAGCTTCGTGCCGAGAGCGGCAAATGCGGGAATCTTTTCGGGCAACACTGCCACCATAAAGCGACGTGCACCCACCTCATAGAGCGTCTCGATCTCAGATTCGATGTTGGTGCGAGTGAACCCGTCGGGCCGATCTTCATCATTCAGTCCACCGGCAAAGAAGAACATGGTGTTTTGGGGATCAATTTTAGGGATGTACCCCCTCTTCGAAAAATGTACGAAATTGTCGACCTGGTTTTTCATGCCTAAAGCAAAAAACATTCCCGCGGGAAAGCGACGTCCAGGATCTTCGCCGGTCTGCGCCGCACTAACCGCAAAGTTCAGTCCTTTGCCCATGCTCTGCGGATCACCGTAATAGGTAAAGGGAATGCTGAGGCGCCGGGCGAGATACACCACTGCCGTAGGGCCATTGCAGTCCACGTACCCGGAACCCGAGTCGGAGTAGCTATCCCCGAAAACATAGAGCAATGTGTAAGGAGTTGTTTTGACAGCTACAGGTGCATTCTGGGCAATGACTGGGCAAAGAGCGAACAGGGGTGCGACCAGGCTTGCCAGTACCTGATTCTTGAATTTCCAAAGGATGTCGTTCATATATCTCGAACAAGAGC
Organism: Occallatibacter sp.; assembly: GCA_036495975.1. Taxonomy (GTDB): domain Bacteria; phylum Acidobacteriota; class Terriglobia; order Terriglobales; family Acidobacteriaceae; genus Telmatobacter. The sequence goes on from DASXLY010000181.1 coordinate 127,893, forward strand.
TTTGCTGTTCGCTCATGCTCCTTCACCTATAAAGGAACGGAACGTCAAATGACGTGTAGATCCTGCGCGTGGGGTACTTGACAAAGCAATACTACCGCTTCTTGTGCCGATGAGTAACCTGAAGGCGGCATCGCGTCAGAAATGTGGAACGGACGCGGGTAACCACATGAGCCTGTCACATCCCCGTTTGCACTAAGCCGCTGCGCGGCGGACGCTGCGGCGTGGGCCTCCGATTGGATCGGCGGCTGGGATAGGTTGTGGTCACGAGGAGGCACACGTGACCCGACTTCGCCAGATGATGCTGGATGAACTCCAGC
>DASXLY010000182.1:0-3291 GCA_036495975.1 Occallatibacter sp.
GTCGTAGGAAAAGGTATATGTACCGCCGCTTGGCAAAGCGATCGACCAGAGCGTCCACATGCCGCCGCAGTAGTCCGATGGGCTCGTTCCGGTGCAAACAGGGATGTACTCCCAAGTGTATGTATAAGAGCCGGTTTCTCCGGGGCGAGTGAGGGTGCCGGTGACCGGTGATTTTGCTTGATAAGGCTCATTGGCCAAAAACGAATAAGTGCCGCCGCCAGTGAGTTGACTGATGTTCACGTCCCCATTTGTGATCGGATACGACTCGCCTAGTTCATCTGTGACACCCTCGGTAATGTCATAGGTGTTTCCATTAGGCGTGACGCCAAAACCATTCTGGAGGGTTCCGCCAACGCCATTGGATGCTGTAACAAAAAGACGCTGAACAGTATCCCTCCGAGCAATCCCATTCTTTCGCCGAGCTTTTCTTTGTGTTGAACTCGATGCATGAATGAATCGAGTTGTGCAGCAGAGCGTGTTCGGCGCAGCCGCGAGGAGGGTGAGCGGCTGGCGCGGGAATTCGAGCAGAGCGGGCAGACCAGGTTGGCGTTTTGTCAGGCGCAGGGAGTCAAGCCACATACGCTGGACTACTATCGGCGGAAGTATAGACGCTGCGGGCAGTCGAGTGTGGGAGAGTTATTGCCGGTGGAGTTGGTTGGGCCGGATTTAACGAGAAGCTCGTGTCTGCGTGTGGAGTTGGGGAACGGCCGGCGGATCGCAGTGGAGGAAGGCTTCAACGCGAGGTTGCTGCAGCGCCTGATTGTGGTGCTGGAGGGATAAGCGATGTTCGCCATGGGCGCGGCCACACGCATCTATGTGGCCACCGAGGCTGCAGACATGCGTAAGGGCTTCGGTCTTGAGGGCCTGATCCGGGAGCGGCTGGAATGTGATCCAACCACGGGTCATATTTTTTTGTTCACGAACAAGCGAAGAGATCGCTTGAAGCTGGTGTACTTCGATGGTGTCGGTCTGTGGGTTTGCGCACGCCGCATGGAGGGTGGACGACTGCATTGGCCGGCGGCGACGGGCGGTAAAGTGCAGCTTACGCGGGAGCAGTTTGCGTTGCTGATCGGGGGCATTGACCTGACACAGACGAAACCGCTGAAGTGGTATCGAAAGCCCGTGGGAGAGGAACCAACGGAGTTACGGAAAGGCGCATAAATACTGGGGATTTCGTATGTTGTCCACAAGAAGATTTGGTAGAAATGAGTCATGAGTTCGCCCTTCCAGTCGACGCCTAAATCGACAGTTGACGCCGCAGTTCTGAAGTCGCTGGTGGCGCAGTTGGAAGCGCAGGTGACCGAGCAGCAGAAGCAGCTGGAAGCGAAGGATCAGCGGATCAAGGTCAAGGATGATGCGCTGGCGTTTGCCCATCTAAAGATCGAAGCTCTGGAAGCTCGTCTTCGGCTGGAACGTATTCGGAGGTACGGCAAGCAGAGCGAAACGCTGAGCGATCTGCAGCTCGAGTTGCTGGATGTCGAACCCGGAGTATCGAGTGAAGAGGTTGAGGCGGAGAGCCAACGCGATCCCATCACGCCAGAGACGGGCAAAGACGAAGACAAAACCAAGACCAGGGTCAAGAAAAAGCATCCTGGACGCAATAAGCTTCCCGCGCATTTGGAGCGTGTAGAAACAATCATTCCCTGCTCGCCCGAGCAGTGCACCTGCGGACGGTGCGGCAAGGAGAATTCGGTCATCGGCTACGAAGAGACGGAGGTGCTGGATGTGAAGCCCGCCGAGTACGTGGTCACGGTGATCAAGCGGGAGAAGCGGGCCTGCCAGACGTGCGAAGAGCAGGGCGTCGAAACGGCAGCTGCGCCGGAGCGGATCCTGCCCAAGTCGATCTTCTCCGATGAAGTGATTATCGACTTCACGGTGAATAAATACTGTGACAGCTTGCCCTTGTATCGTCAGCAGGCCAAGCTGAAGCGCGATGCCGGCCTCGAGGTTGCACTGTCGACGATCGACGATGCTGTCTTGCGGGTAGGCGAACTGTTAATTCCCCTAACCGGCGTGATGAAGAGCGAGTTGCTTGCCGGCGGCTACATCCAGGCCGATGAGACGCCGGTAGGCGTACAGACGCACGACAAACGCGGCAGGAATCACCAGGGATATCTCTGGCAATACGGCTCGCCGGGCAAGGGAGTGGTCTTCGACTTTCAAATGGGTCGGGGCCGAGAAGGTCCGAAGGTGTTCCTGGGAAAATTCAGCGGGCTGCTGCAGACCGACGGCTATAAGGCCTATGACGGTGTCGGCGGTCCGGGGATCGTGCATGCGGCATGTTGGTCGCATTCGAGGCGCAAGTTTGTGGAGGCGGTGAAGTCCAACTCCAAGGACTTCGCGTCTGGGCATGTTGTCGCCCTGATGGACGAGCTGTTTGCCATCGACCGCGAGGCGCGCGAGGGCAATCTGGATCATGCCGAACGAAATGAGTTGCGTCAGCAACGGGCGCCCAAAATCCTCGACGAACTGCGCACCTGCCTGCTTGCGATCAAAAAGACAGCGCTGCCCAAGAGCCTTCCCGGACAGGCCGCCAACTATACCCTCGCCCTGTGGAAGAAGCTGACGCATTTCCTCGACTACCCGGAGCTTGAGCTATCCACCAACTTGACGGAGAACTCGATGCGGCCGGTGGCAATAGGTCGGAGGAACTGGCTGCATTTGGGCAGCAAAGAGGCGGGCCCAAAGATCGCAGCGATCTTCTCAGTCGTCGAGAGCTGCCGCAGGCTCAATATCCCTATTCGCAAGTACCTCGCCGAGGTGCTGCCGGGACTCGCCGACCGCTCCATACAATCCTTGGCACAGATACTCCCTGGCGCCTACGCAGCCCGCCGGCCAAAGTAACCTACCAGCCTCGCCGGCTCGCGTCCACCGTGTACTTGCTCGGACGGATACCGTGAACCGCCCAAAATCCGGATTCAGCCTGCCAATGACGCAATGGCTCTCCTCGGTGTTTCAGGAATTTGACTGGTCAACGACGCCATTCCTGGCTCCGGCGCAGACCCCATGGGCCAGGCGCTGGGCATCCGTTGTCATCACCAGGTATCTCGAGAGCTGTGGTTCTCCTCTCGCTCGCGAGGAAGGCGATCGTGAAAATCTGTGAACGATCTCTAACCGCATGTTCGCGCAATGGAAAAGCCCGCTGAATTGGCGGGCTTTAGCGGATATTATCTGGTAGCGCTACCGGGTACCAAAAGCCACACCTATATTATTTATTCTAATACGCATACAGTTTGAAATCCGGAAAAGTTGCCCCCATTGTTGCCCCCAACCCGAAAAATTTGAGATTAG
>DASXLY010000183.1:0-3584 GCA_036495975.1 Occallatibacter sp.
CAACCTGATCAGCGACGCCGTCACCGGAAATTCTTCTCTGTATAACCCGATCCCCGGCCTTACGCTCTATGACCCGGGCGATGGTTTCTTTGCAGGCATCAACTACCTCTCGCCTCAGACGACCTTTCAGTCGGACAAGCAGTTTCGCTATGACGGAACCTGGACCAAAGGCGCCCACACCTTCAAGTACGGCTACAGCCTGAACCGGCTCCTTGGCGGTGGCGGTGCGGAGTTCTTTGGCGCATCGCTCTTCACCCAGTTTGGCCAGGGCAGTCTGCTTGCAGGCGGCCCCGGCAACCTAGGGTGTAATAGTGTTCTCGGCGCCGCACCTTGCCCCGGAGACCCGGTCAACGGCTATGCGACGTCCGGACTCACTCTGGGCAATGGAAACCAGGTATTCACCGAGAAGCCCGGATTCAATCTTCCGGGCGGCGGCACCTTCGACTGGCGCGAAGGCGCTTACTTTGCGGATTCGTGGAAGATCAGGCCGACCTTCACCCTCAACGCCGGAATCCGCTGGAGCGTCGATACAGATCGCGCCAACCAGGATCTGCCGACACCGCCTTGCAGCAGTGTGGACCCTGGCATCAATCCCTGCACCAACGGCGAGACCAACCTCTTTGACGCCTACCAGCCCGGTCTCGGCAAGAGAACCCATCAGCCCTACGCCAACTGGGGTCCGCAGATGGGCTTCGCGTATAACCCCGCAGCCGCTCCTAACACGGTACTTCGTGCTGGCATCGGCATCTTCTACGAGAGCGATGTCTTTAACAACACCTCGAACGCACGCAGCAGCGTGATCAATGCTTCCGGCCCCTTCTTCAATAGCACTGGTGCCTGTGGTGGAACAAATGTTGTGGCGGCCCCTGGTGGTATAACGATCACGCAGGGCGCCGGAGTTCCGCTCGCGACGCTGTGTTCCGAATCGATCGCCCAGGCTGCTCCCGGCCTCCTCGACGTGCTCCACCAATACCAGGCGGCAACCCAGGCCAACAACACTGCCTCGAATCCGTCCTACATCGGCCACTTCCTGACTACGGGCACCGGCGTGTATGCAGCCCCTTACCTCACACCCTATTCGCTTCAGTACAACTTCGGAATCCAGCAGCAGATCGGCCGGGGAACCGTCGTCAGCGGTGACTATGTCCACAACTCCACGATGAAGATTCCTCTGGTAATTGACGTGAACCGTGTGGGCTCGGCCCGAAGCCTGAATGTTGCCGCAGCGCAGAATGCGATCGGAGCCACTCTGGCAGCTTGCGGAGCGACCTCAGTTCAGCAAGCGATTAACTCTTGCCCGGCCCTCCACCCATCGGGCGGCGGAGCAATGATCCAGGACTTCGCCGCAAATGGTCTGGACTCTGGGAATGCCCTTTTTGGCGGAGAGCCGGCCTCGGTAGTGGGCACAAACGCGGCCACGGGCGCAGCTTTCCCTGGCTTCAACCCTGCGGTTGGTTTCGGCGGTTTCATCCTTCCGACCGGGCAGTCTGGCTACGACGCTCTCCAGATCGTTTTCAAACAGATCAAGCAGCATCCTGCACCTGGTCTGGACAATGCCAATTTCCAAGTCTCCTACAACCTGTCAAGGATTGTCGGGGATATATCGACGCCAGGTAACACCGGAAATAGTGGAGACCAGTTCTTCAACAGTCCTCCGTACGACTACGACAATCCATCGGCTTTCGTGGGACGCTCAGGGTTGGATCGCAAGCACGAACTCTCTTTTGGTGGCTCGATCAACTTGAAGTATGGTCCGCAGCTGGGCTTGATCGGTCACTTCTTCTCGGCGTTACCCTCGAACCTGAACCTCGACAATACCGCTGGCGCGACGGCCCAGATCTTCCAGACCGACGTGACCGGCGATGGAACTGTCGCCGATCTGCTACCTGGTACCGCTCCAGGCGCATACATGCACGACGTCAAGGCCAAAACCTTGCAGTCTGTCATTACGAACTACAACAGCCGGTTTGCAAATACGCTGACTCCGGCAGGTCAGGCCTTGGTCAATGCTGGTCTCCTTACCAGCAACCAGCTCGTGGCCATACAAGGAGCCCAGCAGCCCATTGCGAACCTACCTCAGGGCAACGCCATCAACAATCCCGCATTTCGTTCGATCGATGCCAACTTCTTGTATCCGATTCGTCTGAATCGGTTCCACGAAGGCATGAGCCTTGAGCCCGGAGTTGCGGTTTACAACGTTGGGAACTTCTCCAACTTTGGACTCGTTTCAGGACAGCTGCTAAACCAAGTCACCACTGGCGGTCCTACTGGCGTCGCTGGCTTCCTAAACGGTCCGAATACGCCGGCGGTTGCCGACGCAAACCGTACCCAGCGCGGCTCGGGCACCTTCGACCAGGGCGGTCCACGCTCGATCGAGTACCAGCTCAAGTTCAACTTCTAAACCTGCAACATCTTCCACAAAGGCCCTGCTGCCAAGCAGGGCCTTTGCCTTTGCTGCGATTGTTCCGGGCAGCACAATGCATCTGGCGTTTGCCCCGAAAGTCTCTGTTTTCTCGTTACGTATTTTTGTATCTGGTCTCCACAAATTCAGATTCATGCCCGGGTGCTTCATCCCTAAATAACTGATATGTAAAATGAAAGGACCCTCCTGATAACTGGTATGCAACGTGCCTTTAAAGTTACATCGCAGCAGGAGGAGATTCTCGTTGGACTCGCATTCGTTCAAAAAAAATGGTTTTCGGAAGGCGGGAGCAGCCGGCATTCTCGCTCTTGCGTCGTTGATTCTCGGCTCGGCTACGCTCCCCACCCCTGCCGCTTACGGGCAAGCCACGGCGACCGGCGGGTCAATTCAGGGCACAGTCACCGACCCCGCCGGTGCAGTAGTGCCAAACGCGAAAGTCACGATCAAGAATGCCGACACCGGCACGGTCCGCGAGTTGACCAGCAACGGCTCAGGTTTCTATGCGTCCGGCCCGCTGATTCCTGGTAACTACTCGGTTACAGTGTCTGCTCAGGGTTTTCGCGAGACTCAGGTCAAGACCATCGTCCAGGTCAACGTGGAGACCAGCGGCAACATCAAGCTAACCGTCGGCAATAACGCTGAGACAGTGCAGGTGGACGCCGGCGCGGTGCAGGTCCAGCAGTCACAATCCAACGTCCAGGATGTCATCACTCAGCAGCAGATCCAGACACTGCCGGTCAACGGCCGCAATTTCCTCGATCTGGCGCAGCTTGAGCCGGGCGTCCAACTGCAGCAAGGCAGTACTTTTGATCCGACGAAAGCCGGCTACTCGGGACTTTCCTTTAGCGGCACCTCCGGTCGCACCACCCGCATTTTGATGGACGGTCAGGACATCACGGACGAGAACGTTGGCACTACCATCGTGAACGTATCGCAAGGCGCCATCGGCCAGTTTCAGATCATACGTTCTACCGCCGATGCCGGCAACGATCTTGGCAGCACGGGCCAGGTCATCGTGGCGACCAATTCCGGCACCAACGGCTTCCATGGCAACCTTTTTTACAATTTTCAGGATTACCGCTCCGGCTTCGCCAGCAACCAGGGCATCGTCTCGCCCTTCCAGCGCAATCAGTTCGGCGGCGCCGTCGGTGGACCAATCATC
>DASXLY010000184.1:0-140243 GCA_036495975.1 Occallatibacter sp.
ACCAACTCCTCTGTCTACGCTTCGGACAACACCTCGCGATGCTACCCGCAAGACTCGAGGTCAGGATGGATTCGCTACTTCCTTTCCTGCAGGGACTTGCACCCCTACAACATGCCGGTTTATCCCGGCGCACTCCGAGTGGGCGGCAATACGTTCCGATCAGGAGGAAAGCGAGAAGATGACATACACAGTTGTGCTCGCTTCCACCGGCACGCCCCTTAGCAGGTACGGACTATAAACCCACTTGCGCACTGCATCCAGTGCGGCTTGCTGAAGTTCAGGCGGGCCGCTGCTGACATAGGCGTCAGAAACTCGGCCATCTTTACTGATCAGTACCTCAATGGAAACCGTGCCGGAGACACCGGCGGCCTTTGCGTCTGCCGGATAGTCGGGTGCCTTCTTCTGCACTACCATGCGCTGGGCAACGGCCGCTGAAAGCGTGACCCTAAACCCGACAAGCTTCGCATCGGGCGGAGGCGTGAGGCTCGACTTGGCACTCCTGTCCAGTCCATCAAGAGAATCCACACGCGCTTCAAAGACTCTCTTGCCGTTCCGCAACGCGACAACATCCGCTGGGATATTCCGTTGATGGAACGCTATGAAACGGGTACGGACAAGCTGAATGGCGTTTGGAGGCCCTGACTCAACGGAAGTGAGCACGAGCCCATCTGGATTTACACAGTAAGAGTAGAGCGATCCGCCAAATTTCCGCTCTCCCTCCGATGTCCTCACCCCTGTCTGTTTCAGACATATTGACTTGGCATCGCCCTGTTCACGGACTTCACTTTCGACGATCATCTGCTCGTTCTTCTCTTCATGCACCGAGAGCGGCTCGGTTAATTGCCGTCCCAGCATCGCGAGAAAGAATGGGGAACTCGCTTGCATGCCGGTCCGGAATGTTCCTTCCCCGTTGACGTAGTCGGTCTGCACAAAGCTTGGACTGGAATACGCAGTTTTTCTGCTTTGCTCCCCGTCCCACCATTCTTCGAACGTCCCCTGAACCGGTGACGCTCCATTTTCATCGAAAAGAGTATAAGACGCCTTGAGGTGCCAGGGACTCATATCCGACGTCGCAATACTGTTCGATTTGGCTGCCGAAATAAGGAGTGCCCGCGGGTCTTGAAATACTTGCGGGCCCTGAGCACGAGTGACCACCGATGGTAGAAACGTGAGGATCAGAGTGAACAAGCACGTTAAGAAAGATAAACGCCATCGACTTGACGCTCTGAGTGCGACGAATTCAACGCGTTGGTTCGACTTCGCCATCAGAATCTACCTCCTAATAGCGGAAGCGGAACTATAGCATCCCCATCGTTCAATGCCTTGTGAGACAGAGCACAGAATTCGTTCCTGTCGGGTTGTCGGCAATTCGGATATAACGCAAAAGTTTGCCTACGCCGAGTCAAGTGGCCCCGCAACCTGAGGCTCCCGAAAGCCTGCCCTGAACAAAGTCGCAGGGTCCGTGGGTTCGGGCCGGGGAAGGCCAGAAGGATGGCAGCTAGTAGCTTGGGTGCCCCAGATCTCGATTTTGAGACCTGGGATGCGAGCTCTCATCGCCCCTTACCGCGGTCGCGTCTTGAACCCCTGCTCCTTCCACAGCCGGTCCCATTGCCAGATGCCGCCCCACGCCTTCGGCGACAATCGATACCCGAGCTGATGCGCCAGCATGATGATCTGTCCCCGATGATGCGCCTCATGCGAAAACATGTAGGCAAACATCGTTGCTCCCGCCGGCCACGTACGCGTCCAGCTGCCGCGATAAAACTTCGCCACCGTCCGATCCGTTCCCTCGGCCAGCGCCTCCGTCAACATGCGCAGGCACTGCGCGGCGCTCTTCCGGTGCGCGGTCGCCGCCTGGTCCATCGTGCATCGCCGCGGGTCGAGCGGCTTCGGACACTTCAGATGTGGCGCGCTACCTTTGATCCAAACCAGCCGGCAGTTGTGCAGATGCGCGAAGATGGCGCCGATGGTCCGCCCGTTGTTTCCCGACCCCGGCAGTTGCGCCCGCCACGCCTTCGGATCCAGATGCTCAAGCAACAACTGGTTCATCGCATCGTTCACCGCGTAGGTCTCAACCAGCACCTCGCGAACATCAGCGTCCCGTCTTTTTTCCACAGCCGCCTCCTGTCAAGTGCCGCTACGAATTTTCGGGGTGCATCTCCTCTGGAACGGCATAGTTAATCCACAACGGCATTTTGCAGTCTATTTGCCGTAAATCGCTAGAATAGATTTCAGACGGCTGCCGCAGGCCCCGTTCTCACAAACGTCCCATGCCCGGATGGGAACGATTTATCAGTAAAACGCCGTAGAACCAGCCCTAGATCCTTACTGCAGAGGAATCTGCAGCGAAGTGAAATGGACAGAGGAATTTGGCAAGAATACCCTTCTGAAACCCCAACAACATTAGGAATTTGCGTCCAGATACCGGGGGGGGGAGGGGTACCCCTTCATGGTGTTGAATTTCGAATCCGAATGACGGCCAATTACTTGATCTTCGCCACACGCCCCTGCGTAGGGAATTTCTGGAACTGCAGGATATCGTGCCCTGGCACCACGCGATCTGGTGACCCGGCCAGCTCCGCCATGCGTCTCTGCTGTGCAATGTTTGCCGCGTGGTCTGCATCGCTGAAGGTCGCGCTAGCCAGGTGCGAACTGAGATTCAGATAGAAATACACGTTATCCGAAGCCAGCACCCATGTCGGGTGTCCCGTGATGCACAGGTATTGCGATGCATAGGTATGGCGCGATCCGGTATAGGCGCGAATTCCCGGCAGAATCTCCACGTTGTCGCCATCCACGAACCGCACACGATGCTCCATGTTCAGTTTCACCAGTGCCTGCACATCCTCGGGATCGATGCCGCCGTGATTGCCGCCCTTCTGCCAGGCATCGCCGGCGTAATAGCGATACTCGTCGCGCTGGATCCACACTGTCGCCTTGGGAAACAGATCGATCCCACCCATGTGATCCCAGTGGGCATGACTGATCACGATGTCGGTCACGTCCTCTGGCTTCACTCCCGCGGTGGCCACGGCCTGGTCCGGCCGCAGGTAGTCCTGCATCGGAAACTCTTTGAGGAAGGTGTCGCGATGAAAACCGCTGTCGAACAGGATGGTGTGCCCGCCGCCGCGAATCAGCCACACCACCATCGCAACGTCGACCTTCTGATCCTTCGGCCCATTCACTACAAGTTCCGAAACCGGTACGCCTGGCGACGTCGCATATCGGATCGCCTCAATCGAGTACTCCGGCGTCTGACCGTAGCAGGCGGTAGTGAACAACAGCGCTCCAAGGATGCAGATCAGGATTGGTTTTATGGACTGAAACCTTTGAACGCAGAACAAGCGATCCTCCTGAATTCGTACATGACGTTGGAAGCATCAATCGAGAGACGGTGGAAACTGCTTAACTTCGTGGATGCCTCAGTTGCTCAGGGCCGACTGGCCTTTTGACGCTTCCCTCGAAACCGGATCATGCGGGGTCTTCTGCAGATGGGGCACTCCCAGGGGTAGTAACCCAATATCGGCCAGAACCGCCTTTGCCAAAAACCCTCCCGTGGTAGACGACGCATACGCGGCCTGCCGCAATCCGGACAGACGAGAGAATGGGAAATCGAATCATTAGTTGAAGAGATAGCCACCGACATCACAGCCCTTTTATCACTGCACAGCACATCCCCGCCGTCACGGGTTCCAGACCCAGTGAGACTCCAGCGGAGAGCTCAGTTCGTGCGACTGGGGATTTCACACTCTTGTAAACGAACCAGCCCACTCTTCGCAAGCCCCGCAACCGATCGCGCCAGGGTCGTGGACCCGTTGAGTGACTCCGGACGCTCCAGGCGAATCCCCAGGTCGGCCGCAGACTGCTTGAACGCAATATCTACGTCGTAAAGGATCTCGACGTGATCGCACAGGAATCCGATGGGCTGGAGCAGCAGAACCTTTACCCCCTCAGCGGCAATCGCCGCGAGCGTCTCTTCGACGGTCGGCCCGATCCACGGACCACCGCTGGCGCCCTGGCTCTGGAATGCGAACCAATGTTTCGGAATCTCCGGCACGCGCTCGGCTACCAGTTCCGCAGTTGCGCGCGCGTCTTCCGCATAAGGATCCGCGCCCTCGCCCGGCCACATCCGTGGGCCACTACCCTGCCCTTTGGCTGGGGCTTGCACCGTGCGCGTGGGCACGCTGTGCGCCGTAAACAGCACCGGAACCGGGCCGCCGGTCTCAGCAGAGAGCTTGGCTTCCGCTACCCGCAGGCGCTCTGCGAATGCCTCGGCGAGCAACGGATCCCGCGCCCATCCCTCGGTGAAATCAATTTTCAGCGAGCCAGCCTCAGCCTGCACCGCGCGCTTGTAGAGTCCCACACTGGTGCGCGAGTTCTGCGGCGCCAGGCAAATGACCGCGGCCTGCTCAATGCCATTGGCACGCATCTGGCAAACCACGTCGGGAATGTATGGCTTCCAGTTGCGCATTCCGACGTAAACCGGCACGTTGACGCCGTCGTTCTTGAGTTCCGCTTCGACCAGCCGTCCTTGCTCGATGGTGATCTCGGTCAGCGGGCTGCGACCGATCAGCGCGTAGCGATGCTTGATCTCTTCGATCACATGCTCCGGCATCGGACGCCCGCTCACCACGTTGCGCAGATACTCGGGAATCTGTTCCACCGTTTCCGGCGTTCCGTGCGCGAGCAGCAGGACAGCTTGCTTAGGCATTCTGGTTCTCCAGCCGGAACTCGCGAACCATACGGACAACGGCCTGCACATTTTCGACCGGCGTTTGCGGAACGATGCCATGACCGAGGTTGAAGATGTGCCCCGGCCTTCCACCAGCCGCACGCAGAATCTCTTTCACGCGCAACTCCAACACCTCGAGAGGGGCGAAGAGCGTGATTGGATCGAGATTGCCCTGCACGGCATGGGCGTGGCCAACCTCGCGCCAGCCCACATCGAGCGGTTGTCGCCAGTCGAGGCCAATCGCGTCGGCTCCCGTAGCAGCCATCTGCGACAAAAGACCCGCGGTTTCCACGCCGAAGTAGATGACGGGCACGCCCATCTCCTGCACCGCGCGCACCAGCCTCTTCGACGCTTCAAAGGCGTAGTCGCAATAATCCGTCAGGCTGAGCGAACCAACCCAGCTGTCAAATATTTGAATCACGTCGGCTCCGGCCTGCACCTGTAAACGGCAATACTCCGTGAGCACCTCGACGAGTTTGTCGAGAAGGCCGCGCCACGCAGCGGTGTCGCCATACATCATCTGCTTGGTGAAGAGGTAGTTCCGCGAACCGCCGCCTTCAATCATGTAGCTCGCCAGCGTATAGGGCGCTCCGCAGAATCCAATAACACCGAGCCGGTCGCCGAAATGAGCGGCAACCTTCTCAATGGCCTTTGCCACGTAAGCAAGATCGTCGACGCGATCGATGCGCAGAGCTTTTACGTCTTCCGCGGTCCGCACCGGATGATGCACCACCGGGCCCTCACCCGCCTGGAACTCGAATGGCAGGCCCATCGGCTCGAGCGGCAGCAACAGATCGGCAAAGATGATGGCCGCATCCACACCGAGTTTCTCGGCGGCAGTGATGGTTACCTCTGCGGCCAGATCCGGCTCTTTGCAGATCTCCACCAGGGTATGGTGCTTGCGCACATCGCGGTATTCCTGCATATAGCGGCCAGCCTGGCGGAGGAACCACACCGGGGTGCGATCCACTGGCTTGCGCAGGCACGCCCGGACAAACCGAGTGCCCTCGAGGAGCGAATCCTGGGATTCCTCACTGGCAGGGTTCTTATCAACTATGTCCATACAGCCCGATTTTACCGGGCAGCGACCAGATTCCGAGTGCGATATCGCACACAACTTTAGCCTGGGTCCACCAGTCCAAATGAGGCAAAGGGCAGGAGGTTCATGACATCCAGACACTGCATGGCGCCTTCCTCATCTGCCAGGCACCATTCTTCTTCTCGAACACGACCGTGGCTCCATTGCCGCAAAGCCCGCCGCACGTGAACCCGTACCACACAACGGCCACTTCATGTTTCTCGTCGAACTGGATTTCACTCAGCGTTACCAGGCCGTGGGCAAAGCCATTTTCGACGGCTTGATCAACCGATTTGCCGTTCCGGATCGCCTTGCCTGGGTCGTTCTCTTTTATTTCTTTGGCTTGCGACTCGGGATCAACAAGACGGATCTTGTTTGAACCGAGCCGGGAAAGGTCTTCCGGGCGGAAGCGATGAACAATGGCGGAATCCGGAACTTCCATCTGAACATTTTTTACGCATGTCTTCGCCTCTTCTTCCAGGGGAACCGTATTTAAAGCAAGATTGACAGAATGCTTGCCGTCATCCATCCAGTTCCTCAGGATCTCGTGATAGATCGCCAGTTGCTCGGATGTGAGAGGTTTCTCGCTCACAATGGGCTCCTTCGTGTCTGATGCAAGGAGATGCGAATCATTCGCGGCGAGCACAAGGGCTCCAACCAATGCGATGCAGGCAAGCCTTACTATGACGCGCAGAGTACCCATGCTGTCCTCCGGGATGAAATTCGAATTGCTATTTTCCTTAGACACCGAAGGACAAAAAGGTGGGCAAGAAGCGGGAGGGTTCACTTCGCGTCGTGAAAGATAGCTTTCGGGCAGATCGCATGCACGCCGACGTTTCCATCCACTAGTTGTGTGATGTCCACATCCACTGCGACACTGGTCAGCATGTAAGCGTCGTCGCGCGACAGGTGTTTTTCTGATACGAGGAAGTCAATCATGTTCCGGACGGCCATCTCGGTTGCGGTCTTCAGGTCCGGGCTGAATCCCATGCTGATGTAGCTCGTCGGCGTCTCGGCCCGTGGCCACAGAAGATGCTCATCCTTGTGCACCACGAACCGGAAGGTCCCGGTGAGAAATGTCTCCATCGCCGTGATGTCCACTTCGCCATTGCCTTGACCGGCGTGACCATCGCCCACCTCAAACAGCGCTCCCGCCGCATGAACCGGGATAAACAGCGTGGTTCCCGCAACCAACTCCTTGTTGTCGATGTTGCCTGCATGCATCCACGGTGGAGCGCTGTCGTACCGGCCTGCGGATTCTGGCGGAGCCACACCCATGCTGCCGAAGAAAGGATGCAAGGGAATCTCGATTCCCGGCGCGAAATGCGCCAGCATTTTCTCCCGATCCAGCGGGATGATCTTGCGCTTGCCATACGGAAAATCATTAGGCAGAAATCCCCGGCCTACGGAGAAGCCATTGCACGCCCACGGAACATCGATATCGATCCTTTCGATGTCAACTTCCAAAACGTCGCCGGGTTCGGCTTCGGCTATCGCCACAGGCCCAGTAAGAATGTGCCCGCCGGGGCCGCGATCCTTCACCTGATCGTAAATTTCAGCGTTGTAGGACGGTATGTCTTTAGCAGCCACGCCCTGGGACTCAAGGCGATCGGTGGGCCCACATGTCGAGAGTGTCTGGATCTTAACCTGATCGCCGGAGTGCACGGTCAGCACCGGCTTGGCTTTCGACCAGTAGTATCCCCAGGCCACGGTCGAAGTGCTTGCAGGCAGAAAGGTTGTGCCCGTCTGCGCCGCGACGCTCCCCGCGATGGCAATCAAAGCCGAACTAAACCAAAGAGCTTTCATCGACACATCTCTCCCTGCGGATTGTTCTGTCCGAAAAGAACTGGCTGGTTTGGAAAGAATCTCTGATCAGACCTACAAATTCACCGTTGGCCACTTGCCGCCCACGCGTTTTATATCGAATGTGCGCCCGTGAACCTCAAGCCTGTACGTTCCGTCAGGCGGGTTCTGCGTCGCCGAGGTGATGCGCAGACTGGTCCACACACCTACGGTTGGCGTTTCATGATTCAACTTGGTAACCAGCGCGACCACGCAATCGCTCTCAAAGGCTTCGCCCCGGAGGAAGCCCCGCAGCTGGTCCGTTGTGTGTTTTTCCTTCTTCCCTCTTTCCATACCTTCCTCTGACTCGGGATGATATGCCTTCAGGGGATTAGACCCGGAGCGCATCATTCCTGCAAAACCGTGGTAAGGATATCCTGCTTGCCACAGCCACCGCCCATGATGGTGGCGCCGACATCGATCAAATGGCTCCGGATATATCAACTATGGTTTTGCTACGGTTTCGCTATATTACTGCAATCGGGACCAGTCCCGATATGACGTTCTCGGCACAAATGGCGATAGGCGCATCGGCCGAAGGGTCCGGATAGAGAGATTAGACAATGTTTTGACTTTGTGGCTCTGGATAGATCTCGCTGAGACCGATTTTTCGGTCCTGATGCCCGAATGTAATCCGTTTACAAAGGGATGAAAAGCAAAGAATAACTGGAGAGGGTTCAGGTATCCCGGCAGCTGATCTATCAGGATTCGTAATTCGCCGTGCGCAGTCTGGTCACGACACCGCGATCGGGTAATCCTGGGTGAACGGGAAGATCAGTTCGGCCTCGGTCGGAACAGCCTTGCCATTCACGGTCGCCGGGTGAAAGCGCCAGGTTCGCACCGTGTCCAGGACGATCCGGTCCAGCTGGGTTCCAAGCCCTTTCACGAGTTTCATGCTCACCACCTGGCCCGACGCGTCAACATTGACGTCTACCACGATCTTCTGAGGGGAACTCGGCAGCAAAGAGCGGTCGGCAACAGGCGGGTGGGGCGAGAAGACTGGAAAAGCGGGATAAACGTCCTCGGATTCGTTGCCGTTGCCAAATGCGGCCTTGCCCGACCCATCGCCATGATGAGGATCCTTCGTGGAGCCTCCCCCGGACCTGTTCACGGGAGGTACCTCCATGGGGAGATTGGTTTTCTTCGAGGAGTCGGCGTCTGCGTCTGGCGTACGGGTATGCGCAGCAAATTGAGAGGCAGGCAAAATGATGCGAATGGCATGGGAGCCGCCGGAATTCGAGATCCTCGCAACCAACTGCGGTTGCGCCATCTGAACGATTCTGATGGTGGCGTGGGTGCCGAACACAAACACCGCGCCAAAGAAGGCTCCATGCAGCCCGAGCGAAATCAGCAGCGCGCGAAGCGGGTGGTTCGGGCGTTTGGCTGGGGATTCCATTTCCATGGCGACCTCATCGTTGCCGGGGACGACGGGATTGGCTCGATTGTCGCACAGATCGCACCAGGCATGGAGAAGAACGTGACGATCGGGCGGCCTCCGCCCCTGCGGTACCAACGGTATGTGCGCCGTCAATCTTGGGCGTCGTATGGCGCTGCTCAAAACGCCAAGAACGGTATACTGAAGGCACGCAAAAAACCTTTAACCCTGAGTTGTGTGAGGTATCTGTCGTTGCGTTTTCTGAGTAAAGCTTTAAAGCTGGCCGAAGTGGCGGTTTTGTCTGCACTTGCTGTAACTCTTTCCCTCAGCAGCGGATTCGCTTTTCGCTGCGGCGTGGATGAGCACCAGATGAGACGGTTGACTACCTACGCGCAGCAGCGCAGAGAGGCCTGCTTCGAGCTTGGCCTGCAATGGGAAGCCGATGACCAGGAGCGGCAGTATAAGGCGGGTACGAGCGCGGGAACAAACGCGACCGTTGGACCAATCGCAGGATTCGTAATGGATGTGACGGAAAACGAGTTTGGACATGCGGAAGGGCGTTGTCACGCGGTGAATGCGAGCTACAAAGAGCTTCTGGCCGAATACGAATATTGAGAAAGGTTAAACCGGGGTGGGTTTGGGCGCGACGACGGTCGCGCCCAATCTTATTTGGCGCTTATCTGGGCGTTGGCTCGAATGAGAGCCACCGGAATCTCGAGGGTCCCGGCACGTTGGGTGCTGGGGTCGTAGACGCCCGCGCGAAGGTACACGTCCCCCGGAGGAATATCGAAATCAAAATGGAATGGAATCCCATCGGTTTGGGCAAGGGCCATCTGGTCCGGCCGAATGGCGAGGTCAATGGAGCGCAGGATCCAGTTGAGGCTGTCTCCGCGCTGGCTGTAGGCAATGAGCGCTACCTCAATTGGCGCCCGGCTCACCCCGTCGGAGCCTGCGACCAGGTTCAGTTCCTCCGGCGACAGGAAAAAGCGCACGGAGTAGCGCCTTAGAGGAGCTTTCAACGATGGGTTGTCCCCGATCGGGCTGCCATCGGACGCTGGCTGTCCCGAGTCCGGCTCGATGTGAACGCGGAACTTCAGGTCAGAGAAATCGGGCATGCCGCGGTCCATCAGCGGGCGCAACGGATCGTGATCGGGGGCTGCTGAGGCCTTGATTTCTGCCGGCTTTCGTTCGAAGTAGGCGCGGCGATAGGCAAGCTTGTAGTTGACATCGGGAGTGCGGATTTCGATCTTTCGCTCCCGGCCAATTTCCTTTGAATCGGTTGGAGTATACGCAAGCGTGTAGTAGCTGGATCCGTTCTCGATATCGTCGGCCAGCTCGCCTTTGAAGTCGTTATTGTGTGAGGCCTTGCCGCCGGTGGCCTCCGCCCAGCGTTCCGAAGCGTTGAAGCTGGCCCAGACCAGATCAGGCGAAGAACCTGTCTGGCCGGGTAGGTGTGTGCCTGGGACCAGGCTGCCTGTCTGGTCCGTCCCCTTACCGCCGATGTTGCTATTTGGAGTCCCACCCACGCCGCCGGCATCGACTGGGTAGACAGAGACGCGCGCAGCAGCAAGCGCGTTCCATGTCTTTTCAATCTCATCCGGATATGGACATCCGAATGGTGAATCTCTGGGCGCGCGGGGCAGGCACCGCGGGAACGAGCCCACGAACCAGATGAGATTCTTCCGTCCGGGCACAGCGGCGACGTAATGAGCGATCGTCTGCAAAGCGTCCAGAGTAATCCGAAGCTGCTGGTTTTGCTGAACTTCAGTCTGCTGGTCGAGAATCGACTGCATCGCCGCGATCATATCCGCCATCTGCGCGCCACCGGGTCCCGCTGCCATTGTGCTGAGGTCATTGAGCGAGTTGGACTGAGATGCGAGTTCATCGGGTGTACCCTCAACGCCAGCCTGCATGGGCTTGCTTGCGAGGCGTTTAATCGAAGCGCGCAAAAGAGTCGAGTTGTCTGTAAATCCCTGAATGATACGAAGGCGATCGCCGAGCAGAAACACGCCGACGCGGAGGTCAGGCGGGATGCTGGAAAGATACTTCACTGCCTCTTTGCGTACGAACATCTGGTCAGTCAGGTTGGTATTGAGTGCATCCATCAGGAGCAGGTTGATGGCCTGGTTCGGCTCAGCCCTTGGGACATTCGTGAATGTGTTCGGTGGTAACTGCGGCGCAGTGGCGGTATTGGATTGAGCTGGAGAGTGCTCTTCGAAAAACTCGACCTTCTGCGGCTTTCCGTTCTCAAAAACCTGGAATCCCTCTTTGGGTAGACCGTGGACCGCGGCGCCTTTCTTGTCCGTCACGACCACGTCCACAAGGACGTTGCGCGCGTTGATCTGGAGGGGCGGCAGAGGAGCGGAATCGTCGAACTGGGCGAGGGCGGCGGTTGGAAGGCAGAAGACCGCGACAAGACCAAGTGCAGTAGTCCTGAGGGTGAGCATGCGTGCACCTCTAAACAAACCGCCAACTATAGCACTAGACGGTACGAGGCGCCGTGATGGGTGCACAAATGTTCGATGCGGGCGGTGACTCTCGCAGGATTGACTGCATGAGCGATCCTGGTGCGATAATCTGCCCTTCAGGAGAACCCCGCCCACGATGCTCAAACTGACCCGACTTCCCTTCACTGCCCTGGTGTTTGCAGTTGCCTCGGTTTCCGCATACTCACAGCAGCCGCAGGAAGAATTTGTCCCTGCCCACTACACCAAGTACGAATTTCGCATTCCCATGCGCGACGGCAAAAAGTTGTTCACGGCCGTCTATGTACCCAAAGCGACTGCATTCACCGACAAAGGGCCATACCCGTTCCTTATGGATCGGACCCCGTACAGCGTGGGGCCATACGGCGAAGATCAATATCCGAAACATCTGGGTCCTTCCGAGGAGTTCGAAAAGGCCGGGTACATCTTTGTCTATCAGGACGTGCGTGGACGCTGGATGAGTGAGGGCGAGTTCCAGGAAATGCGACCGCACATCGACAACAAGAAAGGGCCGCAGGATGTCGATGATGCCTCGGATACGCACGACACTATCGAATTCCTTCTGAAGCATGTGCTCAATAACAATGGGAAGGTGGGCATCTGGGGGATTTCTTATCCCGGCTTCTACACCTCGGCCTCGATGATCGATTCGCACCCCGCGTTGGTGGCGGCGAGTCCGCAGGCTCCGATGACGGACTTGTTTCTTGGCGATGACGGATATCATGGCGGCGCATTCATGCTCTCGGCGAATTTCGGCTTTTACGCGCCGTTCTTTCATCCGCAGAGTGAGCCGCAGACACCCAAACCGATAACTCCCTTCGACTTTGGCACGCCCGACAGCTACCAGTTCTATTTGAATGCCGGCAACATTGCGAATCTCGACAAGCTCTACCTGAAGGGATCGAACTGGCTCTTTAACGACCAGATGAAGCACGACACATACGACGGGTACTGGCAGGCGCGCGATTTGTCACAGCACCTGAAGAACATCAAATGCGCCGTGCTGGTGGTGGGCGGATGGTTCGATGCAGAGGATTTAAGCGGGCCCTACCGGACCTTCTACGCCACGTCAAAATTCAACCCCGATACGCCAACCACGCTGGTTGAGGGCCCATGGGTACACGGAGGCTGGGCACGGGGCGACGGATCGCGTCTCGGTGATGTGCAATTCGGTTCGAAAACAAGTGAATATTTCCGCCAGAATATTCAGTTCCCTTTCTTTGAGCACTATCTGAAGAGCAAGGGCGAAGCGCCGGCGAAAGCCCTTGTCTTCGAGACGGGAACAAACATGTGGCGGCACTTCGATCAGTGGCCTCCGAAAGAAGCGACGCCCAAGATGCTGTACTTCCATGGGGGCGGGAAACTGAGCTTTGAACCTCCGACCGAAGTGCAGAGCCGGGATGACTACGAAAGCGATCCGCATCATCCGGTACCGTTTGTCGGATACACCACCAATACGGTTCCGCAGCGCTACATGGTCGATGATCAGCGATTCGCCAGTGAGAGAACTGATGTGCTCACGTATGAGAGTGATCCGCTGGAAGAGGATGTGACCATTGCAGGTCCGATCTCGCCGAAGCTGAAGGTGGCCAGTTCGAGCACGGATTCTGATTTTGACGTCAAGTTGATCGATGTGTATCCGAATGACTTTCCCAACCCTGGGGAAGCCGGCAATCCGAACAAGAGGGTGCTGGATGCACCGCCGCTGTTCATGGGCGGATATCAGCAGTTGCTTCGTGGGGAGCCATTCCGAGCCAAGTTCCGGAATAGCTGGGAAAAACCCGAACCTCTTGTACCCGAAAAGATGACGGACGTTCACTTCACCATGCCGGACCTCTTTCACACGTTCCGGCGCGGGCACCGCATCATGGTTCAGGTGCAGAGCAGTTGGTTCCCATTAACTGACCGGAATCCGCAGATTTTCACAGACATTCCGTTCACTCCGCCATCGCAGTTCACCAAGGCAACCGAGCAGGTCTTTCATCAGAAGGATGCCGCTTCGGGAGTTGAGGTCCTGGTGATGCCAAAGGAGTGAAAACGGGGATTAGCGAACAGGAATCAGAGAGTAACAGACAAACGACGTAGCTGCACGGGCGTGCGGCCGCGCCGTGTACCCCTTGCTGTACATAATCAGGAGCAATGCGATAGATTTCGTTGTTGCCGTTTTGCCGCTATTTGCGAGGTATGTGATGCTTGTTCGTCTTTTGTGTCGACACGTTTCCGTCGTTGCTGCTGCTTTGATGATTGCAGCGCCCGCGATCCACTCCGAAGAGGGTATGTGGACCTTTGATAACCCGCCGCTGAAGCAACTGGCGTCAAGGTACAACTTCCACCCATCGCAAGCGTGGTTGGATCATCTGCGTCTGTCGAGCATCCGACTGAACGACGGCGGATCAGGTTCCTTCGTGAGTCCCGATGGCTTGCTGCTGACCAATCATCATGTGGCTCGTGGCCAGTTGCAAAAGAACTCGACCGCGGAACACGATTATCTGCGCGATGGTTTTTACGCAACCACACAGGCCCAGGAGATGAAATCGGCGGACCTGGAAATAAATGTGCTGATCGGCATGCAGGACGTGACCGCGCGAGTGCAGGGCTCTGCCAAAGGCATCTCGGACGATGCGAAAGCGCTGAAGGCGCGCGAAGCTGAGATCGCGGCAATTGAGAAAGAAAGCAAGGACAAGACTGGCCTTCGCTCGGACGTCGTCACGTTCTATAGCGGTGGGGAGTATTGGCTCTATCAATATAAGGTGTATACCGACGTGCGGCTGGTTTTCGCGCCCGAGGAACAGGCGGCATTTTATGGTGGCGATCCGGACAACTTTACTTATCCGCGCTATGACCTCGACATGGCACTCTTTCGGGTCTACGAAAACGACAAGCCCATCCACTCCGACAACTATTTGAAATGGAATGCGAAGGGCGCAGCGCCCGGCGAACTGATCTTCATCCCCGGACATCCCGGATCCACCTCGCGCCAGGACACAATGGCGCAGTTGAAATTGGAACGTGACATTGTTGAACCCGCAGCCATCGATTATTTGAAACGCAGAATCACGGCCGCCCAGGCCTATGCTGCACAGAGTCCGGAGCAGGCACGCCAGGTGGGCTCGGTGATTTTTGGACTCCAGAACAGTCTGAAAGTGTACGTTGGCAGGGCCGAAGCGCTGGCCGACAAACCTCTCGTAGCGAAGAAACAGGCTGAAGAAGACGACTTTCGAAAGAAGGTGACCAGCAATCCTCAGTGGCAGAAGGAATACGGCAGTGCCTGGGACACGATTGCAAGGGCCGAGCAACAGGTGGAACCTGAGTTCCGGTATCAGATTTATCGCCGAACCGACAGCCGCCTCTTCGCCATCGCGCTTCAGCTGGTGCAGTATGTTGCCGAGATCAAGAAGCCGGACGGTGAGCGCTTACCGCAATTCCACGATGCAAATCTGCAATCACTCAAGTTCCAGTTACTGTCGCCCGCGCCCATTACCGCCGGAACCGAAAAACTGTTCATGAAGACAGCGCTGAATTTGGGCGAAGAGAAACTGGGCAAGTCCGATCCATACGTGGAAGCTGTTTTGCGCGGTAAACCGGTTGATTCAAGCGTGGATGCGCTGGTGGATGGCACCAAGCTTGGTGACGCGGCGTTCCGCCGGCAGTTGATGGACGGCGGAGAGGCAGCGATCGCGTCGTCTACCGACCCGATGATCGAGGCTGCGCGGCGCGTGGATCCAATTGTGCGCGAATCGCAACGAAGGATCCGAGATACGATCTCAAGTGTGCTGACGCCGGCCGGTGAAAAACTGGGCAAGGCTCGATTCCTGGTTTACGGGAAGGATGTGTATCCCGATGCAACGTTCACGCTGCGGTTGAGCTATGGCACCGTTGATGGATTCCCGTACAACGGAACAATTGCGCCGCCCATCACGACTTTCTACGGCCTGTATGACCGCGCTTATAGCTTCGGCGACAAGGCTCCGTTCAATCTCACGTCAAAGGAAGAAGCCGGCCGCGACAAGCTGGACCTATCGACGCCGCTAGACTTTGTTTCGACCGGCGACATTATCGGGGGAAATTCTGGATCACCGGTCGTGAACCGCAAAGGAGAGCTGGTGGGGTTGATCTTCGATGGCAACATCGAGTCCCTCGCCGGAGATTTTGTCTATGACGGAACCAGGAATCGCGCGGTTGCGGTGCACTCCGCGGGCATGATTGAAGGACTGCGAAAGCTCTATGGCGCCAATGCGCTAGCCGACGAGCTTGAGGGGAAAAAGCAGTAAGACAGTCGTCAATGATCCGTTGTCAGTGAATCAGTCGAATTGCCAGGGGAGCCGCATTGGCTCCCCTTTTCTTTTGTGGGCACGGTGCTGATTTACGCGATGGCTGTGGCTTCATGGGCCCCGCGAAGGGCTGGCAGAAGGAGAGCCATCAGCATCAACCCTGCGGGAATTATGAGCATACCCATGCGCAGACTTCCAGTGTGGGTGGAGACAAAGCCGGCGATCCAGGGAACCGCGGACCCGCCAAATCCCGCTGTGAACAGGATCCAACGCGAGTCGGATGTTTGTCGGGCGCGCACAAAAAACCCGGCGAGCACCAGCGGGTAGATCGGTGCGAGTGCGACTCCGAGAAGAAACATGGCCACGTTGCGCCCCGCGATGGTGGGTGCCCACTCGAGAAGCAGTGACGATGCAAATCCAAGCAGGATGGCGAATCGGAAAACACGCATCGGCTCTGCGCTCAGCAAAAGCAGCGACGATAGTCCGCGCGAGGCCAGAAAACCGGCCCAGTAAAACGAAGAGGATGCCACGGCAAGAACGATACCTCTGCCGGCCATCGCAAGCGCGTAGCTGGGCAGCCAGGCAGCAGCCGTGTTTTCAATGCCAACCTGCAGGAATGCTGTGAAGGCAAATATCGCCACCAGGTAAAAAGCAGGTGTCGCCGACCGAACCTCGCTGGAGGTCCGTGTCCGTGCCCATTCAGGACTGTCGCGAAGAACAAGCGCGCAAGCGATCGACGCGACAGCCGAAGCGATGGCGAAAAGAATGTATACAGTGCGATAGGTGTGGTGAACAAGGATCTGAGCGGCAATCAGCGGCGCCGCCAACGCGCCGATGCTCCAACTGAAGTTCAAAAACGTAAGCAGGGGCGCGCACCGCTCCGGAAAATTTCGCCCCGTCAAGAGCGTGACTGCTGACATCGGTACACCCACGCTGATGCCGAGCAATAGAAATACGGGAACAAGAAGGGCGCGCGGTGATAATGCAACGGCGACACAGGTGAACACCATAGCGGCAAAGCCGATCACCATGAGCCGCGCATAGTTTCCCCGGCAAAGCAGGGCCCCGATCGAGGTTCCGGCAAAATAAAGCAGGAAGAGCAGGCCGGAAGTGGAATCGCTGAGATGGAACCGGGCCGCAAGGGATGGCAGAATGGACCCACCCACGGCATGCAACACGCCCGTGAGCGCAAAAACCGGATGAAGCACAGCGAGCGTCCGGCTCGATGAGGACTTGCTTGAGGTCATCTGCGGCTCAGGCACGCCTGGCTCGAGCGCGTTTGGGGTTCGGCGGACTGGTGGACTCACGGATGATGAGTTCGGGATGAATGGACACAAAATCCGGGAACGTCGCCTGTCCGCGAATGCGTTGCAGCAGGATGCGCGCTGCCGTCGTTCCCATTTGGTGCAACGGCTGTCGAATCGTGGTGAGGCTCGGGTTGTGAAATGCGGCACCCTGAATATCGTCGAAGCCCAGGATGGAGACGTCGTCCGGGACCTTCAGGCCGTGGTTCATCAGCGCACGAATGGCGCCGATGGCCGAGACGTCGTTGTAGCAGATCATCGCCGTAAATTCGCCTCCGCGCTGGATTAGTTCGTTGGCTGGTTCGAATCCAAGTTCCGGCGTAGATACCCGAAGCTTGAGCGGGACAACCATCTCGGCAGGCACGTTAAGTTTGAGATCGCGGGCGACGCTCATCAGGCAATTCCAACGATCGTCAGCGTCGGAACTGTGGCTGCCGCCGCGCATGAAGGCGATCTTGCGATGACCGAGTTGGTAAAGATGACGCAGCGCAAGTTCGGCGGCCCGTTTCTGATCGAGCACAACATTGGTAACGCCTTCAATTTTTCGATGACCTGCAACAACCACTGCCGGTAAAGAGCCCAAGCTCTTTTCGAGCGCGGTATCAATGAAGATGAAGCCTTCCACGGAGCGATCGAGGAACAGGCGCGGATACTCCTCGATGAGATCGGGCTTACGCCGGTGACTGGCGGTCAGATAGAAGTACCCTTCTTCGATGAGGTGCTCCTCCACTCCGCTGAGGACCTGCATCGCGTAGTTGTCACTGAGCTCCGGTACCAGCACACCGACGGTGAAAGTCTGGCGCTTGCGCAGTGAGCGTGCATAGAAACTGGGGCGATAGTCGAATTTGGCGGCAGCCTCAGTCACCCGGTCACGGGTTTCCTGGGGTATCGATCGCACCCCCGGCGCATTATTGAGGACCAGCGAGATGGTCGCCGGCGAAAGATTCAGGTATTCGCCAAGCGTGCGAAGACTGATCGGCTGGCCAGGTTGCGGCTCCGTTCCTTGATTTACTTTCTTGGGCATGCACTCTTGTTTTAACACCATTGGCCCAAAAAACGCCCTATTTCCGTTCTCTGCGGCCCCACCGCGATCCCCTGAGGGTTCTGTTTCGAGACGGAGTAGAGCCGGGTGCGCGAGAATGATTCCGTTCGAGATTCTGCGGAGGATGGGCCATGGATTTTGGCTGGTCAAGATGTGCGTCTGTCGTTCTTGCATTGAGTGCCCTGTCGACTTGGGGGCAAACGCCGATCGGCATATTCGACGGACACCAGGATGTCGGGACCGTGCTGCACTCCGGTTCTACGACCTACGACGCCGCCAAACAAACCTACGCGGTGGCCGGAAGCGGCGAAAACATGTGGTTCGGAATCGATGATTTTCAGTTTGCCTGGAAAAAGATGATGGGCGATGTAGCGATTTCGGCAGACATCGCCTTCGTAGGCCAGAAAGGCAACGAGCACCGCAAGGCAGTGCTGATGATCCGTCAGGGCCTCGACGGTAATTCTCCAGCGGTCGATATTGCGCGGCATGGCGTGGGCCTGACTTCCCTCCAATTCCGCGACGCTGCCGGCGCCGACGATCGCGAGGTTCAATCCAACATAGATGGACCAAAACGTTTGCGGCTGGAGAAGCGGGGGGACTATTTCTACGCGTTTGTGTCCGGCAAGGATGGGAAGCTTGAGCCGGCTGGCGCCTCGACAAAACTGGTTCTGAATGGGCCGTTCTACGTGGGAATCGGCGTCTGCGCACATGACAAGGACGCCACCGAAACGGCAATCTTTTCCAATGTGAAGATTGAGGAACTGCACGAATCCGGAGAAAAGCCTGTACTCTACAGCACTCTCGAAACTGTGCCAATCGCGAACATGGATCGACGCGTCTCGTATGTGGCGCAGGCTCACTTCGAAGCGCCAAACTGGTCGCGCGACGGCTCATATTTCCTGTTCAATCAGGATGGCGGCATCTACAAACTACCGGTCAGCGGAGGCGAACCAGCCCATATCAACACCGGCGCGGAGACCAAGTGCAACAACGATCATGGCATTTCACCCGATGGGACCATGCTGGCAATCAGTGATTCCACTGAAACCGGCAGTTCGCTCGTGTACACACTGCCGATTGCCGGCGGGACGCCCAAGAAGATCACCCCGGTAGGTCCGTCCTACTGGCATGGTTGGTCGCCGGATGGCAAAACGCTCGCGTTCGTAGGTCAGCGCGGCGATAACTTCGATATCTATGCGGTTCCAGCAAACGGCGGGGAGGAGAAACGGCTGACAACAGCTCCGGGGCTGGACGACGGTTCCGAATACTCGCCCGATGGGCAATGGATCTACTTCAACTCGGTACGCTCCGGGCACATGCAAATCTGGCGGATGCATCCAGACGGCAGCGACCAGCAACAGGTCATCACCGATGACACGAATGACTGGTTCCCACACATCTCGCCGGATGGGAAGTGGATGACGTTTCTTTCCTACGAAAAAGACGTGACGGGGCATCCAGGAGACAAAGACGTCACCCTGAATCTGATGTCTCTGGCTGACAAGAGCGTGAAAGTGTTGGCAAAGCTTTTCGGCGGGCAAGGGACAAACAATGTCCCCTCCTGGTCGCCTGACAGCACAAAGGTGGCGTTCGTCAGCTATGAGTATTTGACGAAAGCTGCGCGAGAGTAACGGAAGGACGAGACGGCGCGTCGTCGTTGAGCCACCCTTTTCGCTGCGGAGGAGTACGAGCCGGATGAATGCAAAGTCATGGTTGCAGTCGAGCGGAACAAAACTTGGCACAATCCTGACCATCGATCATCCGACCATTGTGGAGATCGCGCGTCTGGCAGGATTCGACTGGATCTGGATCGACGGCGAGCATGGCCGTTTCAATGAGTCCAGCGTTGCCGTCGCATGTGCTGTGACCGCAGGTGGACCACCAACGTTTGTCAGGCTCCCTGACCGGTCGGCCACCGCCATCAAGCGATTTCTCGATACCGGCTGCGACGGAATCATCTTGCCGCAGGTTTCGTCAGCGGCCGAGGTCGACGAGATCGCGCGTGCTGCGCTTTACCCTCCCCGAGGAGAGCGCAGCGTGGGTATTTCCCGTGCGCAAGGATACGGGGCCAGATTCAGTGAGTACCTGCAACAACAGGACTACGTGATCATCGTGCAGATTGAGACCGTCGCGGGCGTGCGGAATGCCGAAGCAATCATCAGGCACGAAGCAGTGGATGCCGTGGTCATCGGGCCCTACGATCTCAGCGGCTCCTTCGGTATCCCTGGGGAAATCGACTCACCACAGGTTGTCGAGGGCATCGCAAAGGTGCAGATGCTATGCAAGAAAGGCGCAAAACCCTGTGGCATCTTTGCGGCCAGCGAGGAGAAAGCAAGGACATATTCGGCGGCCGGATTCGACCTGATCGCCGTCGGCATGGACTGCAGTATCCTCCTCGGCGGATACAACGCGGTGCGGACTGCAATCCCATAGGGTGGGGTTGACCCGGTTTGTTGCCGGTCCTTGAGGGCGACCTGGGCTAAACTGAGATGAGTTGTTGCTTCTTACCCGCGGAGAGCTGGGTGAGCGGTTGAAACCGGCGGTCTTGAAAACCGTTGTACTCGAAAGGGTACCGGGGGTTCGAATCCCTCGCTCTCCGCCATTCCTGATTCCTGCCCCCTTCGCCGCTGCCTGTTCCTTTTCCATGGCTTCAATTTAGGGTCATGTTTTGGAGAAGGGCCGGTTCGAAGCACCTGTCGGGGCGAAATCAACCACGGATTGGCCCCTCAGCCCTCTGGCACACGACATCCATAGACAGCAGCGATTATGGGATGAGAAACTTCTCTTCTCCGGAAAGGCGAATGCTTGCCGGTTACCCACCCTCCTTCCGGAATGAGGACAAGCGATTTTCTATGCCGAAGGGACCCCAGGGAGCACGCTGACTTTGCCTGCATTCTTCAGCCTGCGATGGCAACAGATCTATTGGACTCGCCTTAAACAGGCGGTACCGCTCGGAAGTGTTGCCGTTTTCCTGACTCTGTTCGCGGGCTGCCACAGCTCCTCGACGGCGACGACCGGCCGGACCGTCGACTTCAATCAGGATGTCCAGCCCATCCTGGCCGCTCGCTGCTTCAGTTGTCATGGGCCCGATCCGGAAATGCGCAAGGCAGGCCTGCGCCTCGACCTTGGTGAATCTGCGACGAAGAAACGACCTGGCCACCCCGATGCGATCGTGCCCGGTCATCCGGAGAAAAGCGAACTCATCAAGCGCATCGAGTCGCACGATCCGCATTACCTGATGCCGCAGAATCCGCAGGGAGAGGCCAAGCCGATGAGCGCCGGGGAGATAGCGACCCTCAAAGAATGGATTCGCGAGGGCGCGGTTTATCGTCCGCATTGGGCCTTTGAAGCTCCCATCCGCCCGTCGGTTCCGCAGTCAAACTCCCACGCCGATTGGCCCCGCAATCCCATCGACAACTTCATTCTTGCCAAGCTTGACAAGGCCGGTCTCATTCCTTCGCCGGAAGCCAACAAAGCCGCGCTCATCCGCCGCGTCACGCTCGATCTCACCGGTCTGCTTCCGACTCCCGAAGAGGTCCACGCGTTCGCCAACGACAATTCACCTGGCGCATATGAGCACCTCGTTGACGGCCTGCTCGCCCGGCCCACATTCGGCGAACAGCGCGCCCGTTACTGGCTCGATTATGCCCGCTATGCCGACACCTACGGCCTGCACTTCGACAACAGCCGTGACATCTGGCCCTATCGCGACTACGTTATTCGCTCGTTCAACAGCAATAAGCCCTTCGACCAGTTCGCCCTCGAACAGATCGCAGGCGACCTTCTTCCAGCCAAAAGCCTCGACCCGCTGATTGCCAGCGGATATGTGCGCCTGGGCGAAAGCAGTAACGAGGGTGGCACGATTCCGGAAGAGTTGCGCTTCAACATCGCGCGTGACCGCACCGAAGCATACGGCGCCACGTTTTTGGGCCTCACCGTTGGCTGCGCCGTTTGCCACGATCACAAGTTCGATCCGACGACACAGAAGGACTTCTATTCGCTAACCGCCTTTTTTAACAACATCGACGAGAAGCCGTTCAACGACGATCGCCCGGTGTGGGCGCCCGTTGTGCGAATCCCAAAACCACAGAACCGCGATGCTTATGATCGCGCGTTTGCCAGGCGCGCGGAGCTTTTCGCGCAGCTAAGTGCAAAACGTGAGCAGGAACGCGATCTCGTGCGCAAATGGCTCGCATCGCATCAGAACCCTCCGCAGCCCGTATCGACCGACAAACTGCTTATCCGGCTCCGGCTCGATGAAGGCAGTGGCTCCGTTCTGCACAACAGCGCTCCACACGCGAGCCCGGCGGCGTTCAAGGCAACGACTGTTCCTCCACAATGGGGCGAAACGACGTGGCTCTGGCCCGACTTCCGCATGCAGTCGAACACCCATGTCTCGCTCGAGCACTCCGGCAACTTCGAATCTAACCAGGCCTTCTCCGGCGGTGGCTGGTTCATGTTCCGATCCGCACCATTCTTCGCGATCGACGATGCGCCAGGCGCGATGCTTTCGAAGATGGATGCGACCCAGCACAACCGCGGCTGGGATCTCACGGTTCGCAAGGGCATCATCACGGTCGAGCTAATCAACTCGTCGCCCAAGAATGCAAAGGACAAGAAACGTCCCGACGCGAAGGAAGCATTCCACTATCCCTCTCCGCAGAACCTGACCAGGCAGGAACTTTCTCCCTATAGGCCGCCCGAGGAAAAGAAGCCGAAAAAGAAAGAGGAAAAGAAGATAAAGGAAGAGACGAAACCCGCGAAAAAGGAACCTGATACTACCCCGCTGGTTGCTATCCGGGTCTCGACCGAAGCTCCGCTGCCCACCGACGGCGGATGGCGCCATATCTTCTTTACCTACGACGGCTCGGGCCGCGCATCCGGCGTAAGGGTTTTCATCGATGGCAACCCTGTCGCGACCGAAGTTGAAAGCGACACGCTCCACGGCGAAAGCATTCGCACCAGCGCTCCCATGCAGCTCGGCTGGCGCTCGCCCGACGCGAATCCCGCCAAGGAGCTCCGCTATCAGGACATCCGCCTCTACGGCCGCGCTCTCGCGCCTGAAGAGGCGCGTGGTCTTCCCTTCGAAGACTACGTCGCTGAGATTGCCTCAAAACCTGTTTCGCAGTGGACTGATGACCAGTGGCACGTTGCCGGCGAATATTACCTCAACAACGTCGATCCATCCTTCCGCGCTATCTACTCGCAGATGCATGCGCTCGATGGAGAGCTGGATCAACTCTCGACCGGGGGTGACATCACCCAGGTGGCCTGGGAGAAACCCACTTTGGCCTACGCTGCCGTGCTCGAGCGTGGCAATTACGCCGCACGTATTGAGCGCGTACAAGCCAACACGCCGCACTATCTTCCGCCGTTGCCAACGGGAATAGCGCGCAATCGCCTCGCACTCGCGCGCTGGACAGTCAGCCCTGAAAACCCGCTGACTGCACGCGTCACGGTCAATCGCATGTGGTACGAGCTGTTCTGCACCGGGATTGTCGAAACCACTGAAGACTTCGGCATCATGGGCCAGCGCCCCACAAATCAGCAGCTGCTCGACTGGCTCGCCGTGGAGTTCCGGAAAAGCGGATGGAACGTCAAGCATATGTACAAGCTGATGGTGATGTCCGCTGCGTATCGGCAGAGTGGAAAGTCCACGCCCCTGCAATTGGCAAAGGATCCACGCAACCTGCTGCTTTCGCATGGTCCGCGTTTTCGCATGGATGCCGAAATGCTTCGTGATATCGCGCTTCAATCCGGTGACCTGCTGACCGACCGCATCGGAGGCCCCAGCGTGAAACCATATCAGCCTGCAAATGTCTGGGAGCAGGTCAGCTATCCCTCGAGCGATACGCTCGTGTACGTGGAGGACCACGGACAGGCACTTTATCGCCGCAGCATGTACACCTACTGGAAGCGCATGGCATCGCCGCCTGACATG
Organism: Occallatibacter sp.; assembly: GCA_036495975.1. Lineage (GTDB taxonomy): Bacteria > Acidobacteriota > Terriglobia > Terriglobales > Acidobacteriaceae > Telmatobacter. Next base: position 24,072 of record DASXLY010000184.1, read on the forward strand.
GACGCATTCGACGCGCCGGTGCGCGACACAGTGTGCACTCGCCGGCAACGCACCGACACTCCTTTGCAGGCCCTCGTCACCATGAATGATGTGCAATGGATTGAAGCCGCGCGCGGTCTGGCCGAGCGGGTCATCCACGAGTCCCCCCCGACAGCTGACGCCCGCATCGACCGCATGAGCGAAATACTCCTCGGGCATGATCCACCGCCGCGAACTTCCGCTGTGTTGAGGGCTTCGCTCGATCAGATGCAGAAGCACTATGGAAGTGATCCGAAAGCAGCGCGCGCCCTTGTGCACGAAGGCGAAAGTAAGCCGCCGGCCAACATTCCCGAACCCGACCTCGCGGCCTGGACGATGATTGCAAACGAAATGCTCAACCTGGATGAAACACTGAACAAGTAGCCGAGGAGACCCATGAAGCAGCATCCGCTCTGTACCGATTGCGAATCCGAACTCGACATCACCGGTCTCCCTATTCCAGTCGGACTCAAGCAAGAGTGGTCCTCGGTCGAAACGCGCCGCCGCTTTCTCGGGTGTTCGGGCAAAGTGCTTGGCTGGGCCGCGCTCGCCAGCCTCTTCGGTCAGGCGGCTGCGCTTCGGGGCGATGCAAGCGGCGCCGATGCAAAAGACCCGGTGAGTTCGCCGGGCCGCGACAAACTCGGCCTGCCGCACTTTGCACCGAAGGCGAAGCGTGCCATCTACCTCTTCATGTCCGGGGGGCCGCCACAGCTTGATCTTCTGGATTACAAACCGAACCTTGCATCTCAGTTCAACAAGGACATCCCCGATTCGGTACGCGGAAGTCAGCAACTCACCGGCATGACGGCGGGCCAGTCGCGATTCCCCATTGCACCTTCGCATTGGGGCTTCAAACAATATGGCCAGACCGGCACATGGGTAAGCGACCTGCTGCCCTACACCGCGCGGATGGTCGACGATCTCACCATCGTTAAATCAACGAACACGGACGCCATCAATCACGAGCCGGCCATCATGTTCATCAATACCGGCAACATGAATCCCGGCAAACCATGCCTCGGCTCCTGGCTCGCGTATGGCCTCGGTAGCATGAACGACAACCTGCCCACATTCATCGTGCTGCAAACCAAAACCAATCCCAAGGAAAACAACCAACCAGTCTCTTCCCGCTTGTGGAGCAGCGGATTTCTTTCTTCGGAATACGCCGGGGTCGGCCTGCGCTCAGGCGGTGATCCGGTCCTTTATCTTGCCGATCCCGATGGCATCGACCGCGATGTACGTCGCAAGATGCTCGATGCCGTCGAAGAGATCAACCGTCAGGCACTGGCCGACGTGGGAGATCCGGAGACAAACGCGCGCATCGCCCAGTACGAGATGGCGTTCCGTATGCAAGCATCCGTGCCGGAACTTACCGACTTGAGCAACGAACCGCAGTCCACCTGGGACCTGTATGGTCCTGACGCAAAAGAGCCGGGCACCTTCGCATACAACTGCCTGATGGCGCGCCGCATGGCTGAGCGCGATGTGCGATTCGTGCAGGTTTACAAGCGAGGTTGGGATGTTCATGGAGACGTCGTCGGCGTGCTGCCAGTGTTATGCAAAGAGACCGATCGCGCCAGCTATGCTCTCGTCACTGACCTTAAACGCCGCGGCCTGCTCGACGACACGCTCGTAGTCTGGGCAGGCGAATTCGGGCGCACCGTCTACAGCCAGGGTGGACTCAGCGCCGAAAACTATGGTCGCGATCACCACCCGCGTTGCTTTACCACCTGGATGGTCGGAGGTGGTGTGCGACCGGGCATCACCTACGGCGAAACCGACGACTACAGCTATAACGTTGTGAAGGATCCGGTACACGTGCGCAACTTCAATGCCACCATCCTCGCGTGCCTTGGCATCGATCACAACCGGCTCACGTACGACTTCCAGGGTCTCGACCAGCGGCTTACCGGTCCTCAGCCTGCATACGTCGTCAAAGACCTGCTTGCATGATTGCTGCTGAACGAGTCACGGACGCGGCCCGCAGTTTCATACAACAAATACGCATCGCTCGGGCGGCGTGGCTTCGAGTCTCCAGCGCCGGCATTCTGCTTATTGCGTTGCCATTTGTCTTCCGCCTGGATGGTCATGCGCATGCAGATTGGCTTCAGTTCCTAGGCCGCTTTCATCCCGCCTTGCTGCATCTGCCCATCGGCCTGATTGTTCTGATTCCTGTGCTGGAGATTGCCGGGGCAAGACGGCCTGCATTGCGCGAAGCTGCCGATTTCGTTCTTCGCGCCGCAGTCGCTCTCGCTCTACCTACCCTTGCCCTCGGATACATGCTCGCCTACGGCGCGGGCGATACCGGCGCCGTAGTCAACCGGCACATGTGGGGCGCTATCGCTTTATCTATTCTGCTGATGCTTTGCCTGCTCGCCCGCACTGCATGGGCAACGCAGGGGCAAACACTTGCATATCCTGCGTTGCTGACCGCAACTCTGCTCGCACTTGTTTGGACTGGGCACCAGGGGGGCTCCATTACACACGGCAGCGATTACCTCACCCGCTACATGCCCGGCCGTCTTCGCGCACTGTTGCCTACTTCCGGCGATCCCGGCATCAACCCCGCTTCGTTTTACGCACGGCAGATTCATCCGGTCTTCGATGCGAAGTGTGTTGCATGCCACGGCGCCGGCAGCGAAAAAGCCGGTCTCCGGCTCGACTCCTACAGCAGTCTGATGCGTGGTGGAAAAGATGGCGCGGTTATTGTTCCCGGCAAACCCGAGGCCAGCATGCTCCTGGCACGCGTAACGCTGACTCCGGGCGACCAACACTTCATGCCTGCGGAGGGCCGGACCCCACTCACCTCCGCCGAGATTTCCTTGGTTCGCAGCTGGATCAAGGCTGGCGCAACCCCGACGGAAACAAGCGTTCCCGGCATCAAGCTTGCCGAGGATCGCATCGAACCTCCACCACAACCGGTTGGCGACTACAGCCAGCTGATGCCCGAGGTTCTTCGCATGCAGCATGGGCAGGGCGCAAAGCTTGTGCTCGTCTCTGCCAATCGATCGGATGGTCTCATCCTTCGCACTGTCGACATCGCGCCAACTTTCGGTGACGCCCAGCTCGCAGAATTCCAGAAATTCGCGCCCTACATCATCGAGGCGGAACTCGCCCGCACCGCCGTTACCGATGCCAGCTTCGACACCCTGCGAACATTCACGCACCTTCGCGCTCTTCACCTTGAAGGCACGTCCATCACCGGCAGCAACCTCGCCAAGCTCGGCTCGTTAGCGCAGCTTACCTATCTGAATCTAAGCGGGACGAAAATAAGTGCGCAATCCATAACGCCGCTCAGAAATATGCCTCATCTGCGTCATCTCTATCTATTCAATACGCCCGCTCAGCCCGATGAAACCACCGCAAGGAGCACACCATGAAGCGAGTTCCGCAGACCCCCACCCGACGTGTATTTCTGGCATCCGCCGGCGCGGCCGCGTTCGCCTCCGCCGTCCCAGCGGAGGCCCATGCTGACCGTACACCAACTTCCTCTCAGGTTCTTCTCACCGGCAACGGTGAATGGACGTACAAGGTCATATCCGGCTGGGGCACGCTGCCTCCAGGTATGAGCTTCGGCGGAACACACGGCGCAATTGCGCAGGATAAGGCCGGCAACATTTATGTCAGTACCCAAAGCGAAACCGGCATTCTCGTCTACGGCGCCGATGGCCGCCCTCTCAACAAGATCGCCGGCACATTCCCTGAAGTTCACTCGATGGTCCACGTTGAAGAGGATGGCACCGAGTATTTTTACACGACTGTGCAGAAGGGCACGCCGAGTGAGAACTGGCTCTTCGTGAAAATGAAGACCGATGGCACGCCGGTGCTGAAGATCACCGCTCCGCCCGAGGCCGGCTTTAAGTCTCCGAACGAGTGGCGCCTCACCGCCGCGCTTCCCGCGCCAGATGGCTCCATCTTCATCGCCAATGGCTATGGCGATTCGCGGATCTTCCATTTCGACCGGAAAGGCAACTACCTGCGAAGCTATTCCGGAAAGGGCTCTGATCCCGGCCTTCTCAACTGCAGCCACGGACTCACCCTCGACACGCGTTACAGCCAGCCACTGCTGCTCGTGTGCGATCGCGAAAACCGGCGCTTGTGCCACTTTGATCTGGACGGCAAATACGTCGACACCGTCACGCAGCACCTTCGCCGTCCCTGCCAGATTAGTCTCTTTGGCGACTACGCCATCGTTTCTGAACTGGAAGGGCGCGTTACCGTACTCGACCGCGACAACGTTCCGATCGCTTTCCTGGGCGACAATCCGCGAAAGACCGAGTGGGCCAACTATGATCTCGACCCAAAGACGATCGCGCCCGCTACGTTCAGTGCGGCGCACGGTTGTTTTATCGATCGCGAGGCCAACATCTACATCTCGGATTGGAACCACTCCGGCCGGGTGAACCGGTTGGTGAGATACCAAAGCTAATTGAGCGGTTGTCCTGGGCTGCTTCGCTTGATGCTGGCTTCGTTACGCTTCGTGACTGCGAATTGAGGCGGCGGTAGAATCATCGGCTTTGTGAGGAGATCCGAAAAAGGTTTGAAGGCGGTGCATCAGCCCTTCGAGAGATGCGTGAGGATCGGAAAAATGCTGGAGGAGTCGAGCAACTCCGAACTCCTCGTTGGCACGATTTGCAGCTTCGATAATTCCATCCGTATACAACAGCATGTTTCGCCCGGGTACAAGTCTGATCGATTCCTGCTCGTAGGATGAGTGTCCCATTCCGAGCGGGAGACCCGGCTCCAACTCAATGAAGGAAGCTTTACTCTCTATCAAAAGCGGGGATCGATGGCCTGCGGAGGCTGAGGCGTGACGAGATCGCGTATGTGGCGTTCGGAGGGTGGGATGCGGCTGGCGCAAAATGGTTTGGATATCCAACCGCGTGGGTGAATCGAATGGGCGTTACCCCGGAAAAGCTCGGTACGCAACCGGATGCCACCGTCGTCAGTTTCAAGGACGTGCTGGGCTTTTTGGATAGGAGAAATGGCTCGTAGGGGATGCCGGCGATTCATCGTGCGAGTGCAGGGCCGAGCCTGGCAGGGGCGGATACCGAAGCGACTTCAGAACGAAGCGAGATTATTCATCCGATCGTTCCCCTCATTCGCAACCGTTTTCTCTGCAACCTGGCACTCTCGAGTCTGCGCAGCGTTGTTGACTTGCATCTCATGAGAGAATGAAGCCTCGTCGCCCACGCCTCTTCCCCACGACACCCACACAGCGAGGGGCCAGCGCAAAGTGGAATCTCCCATCCACTCAATCCGTTGGTTTGGGATTAGCTTCGGCTTTGCCCGCAGAAGGGCCGATGTCACTACCGCAAAAGCTTGCCGTACCAACGAGGACCCTGGACAGGTGTGGAGTCCCGCACCAAGGCTGAGTTGCAGCTTGACGCTGCGGGAAATATCCAGTTGAGCCGGATTTAGAAAACGCTGGCAATCGAAGTTTGCGGCAGCTATCTTCAGTTCGACAAGTTCGCCCTTCCCGATTCGGGCGGTACCGATTCTCACATCTTCGGTTGCCTTCCTAAACAAAGAGCGCACGATGCCGGAATATCGTAAGAGTTCTGTTCCCGCTCGTTGAAAGCGGTCAGGCTCTTCGGCCAGCCACGCCATTTGATCTGAATTTGAAATGAGAGCAAGCCAGCTCTTTGCAAGATAGACCGTCAGAGACTGCGTTAGTGCAAAGAACATGACTTTGCTGATTGCGAGTTCGCGCCGCTCGATCAGAAGTTCGAGTTCTCTTTCTGGATTTTCGCTCTTTGCTTCTGGCCCCGCGTTCCGCAGCCATAGTGGTTTGGCGCCTTCTTCGAGATGCAGGCCGAAAGCCTTTTCATAAAGCAGGGAGGCAGCAATCCTCATCATGTCTGCGGGACACGATCCGGATGCGCCGCTCATCTTGGTCAAAACTGCCACCGCCCAGGGGAGAGCGACATCTCCAACCAGGTCAATTCGTTCGCGGTCTGCCAAACTTCGAATCACAAATCGCGCCTCAGATTCCATAGCGCCTCGATGCACTCCGGATTGAACCTCGCTGAGTTCGTTCTTCAATCCGCTGAACAAGTCAGCTCGTGCCGCATCGTCTTCCATCGCGGGAAACTCCTTCCCTTTTGACGACGACTGGACGAGTTCTCGATTTCGGAGCGCTGCAAGGACATCAACGTATCGACTCAAAACCCAGGTGTTTCGCGACGAGTCAAAATACGGTTCGCTTGCTGCTGCGACAACGAAGCTGGAATCGGCTCCAGTATTCCATGCTGAATCATCGGGACCCATAAGAACTCCTCGTGCACTAGAACCGAAGAGTTCGAAATTTATTCCACGCTGATTGAGAAATCTCTAGGCACTTCCTTAGGCCTGAGCAGGATGTGCGATTGGAAGTGCGAGCATTCTCAGATTGCTGCGAAGCCTCGATACGCTGACCATGTGCGACTGTTCCGGAGACAAGCTGGCTTCATGGACAAACGCGTCGTTTCCGTTCTCCCTACCAAAAATAGGTCGCCTCGATCTTGGGTGAACCGGGTTGGCCGTCAATGATCAGCGTACTCAGGACGACTTCCATGTTCTTCTTATCGCCTGCAACCTTGGCCAGACGTTGAAGATCAGCCAGATCGCTCGGATCGGTGAGAAACTCGCCGGCAACTCGGGTTCCGCCGCGACCCACGCCGGCCAGAATCACGGCAAGGTTGCCCGTGTTGCTGTCAGTAAATCGAGCCACGATGGCATAGTCCCTATAGTTATTGGTCGCCATCTGAACGCCGCGATCAATCACCCAACGCGACTGGCCCGGCGCCGTCGAATCCACGATCCACAAGTGGCTCATGTTGGCATCATTGGCGAAATGATAGCGCAGCGGTTTGGTCAACCGCAGAGTCCAGGCATTGTCGAATGCACCGACAAAAACAGTTGGGCCGTGGCGCAGGTCGTCGAGGTTGGTCGCTCCTTCGCCCTTCAGCGAGTATTGCCTGGAGTGGGATTGCAGGATGCCGGCAACCTTCACAGTCGCATTCAGGTCGTCGATCACGACAGCCGTCAAATTGTCCTTGAGCTCAATCTGATGTTCGGGAGCGGATGCATCGCGCAGGGCGATGACTGAGTACTCCAACTGGTCAGCAATACAAAGCAACACCGGCTCATGGGAGTCGAGGACCGGTCCCCAGAATGCCTCGAGCGCTCCACGTTGCATTTGCCGCCATTCCAGGAAGGCACCTACAAGCCCCGCGATCAAGATACCCGCAATGGCGCCTGCAACAAACCAATGGCGGTGACGCCCCTTCGGAGTTGCAGCCGGTTCCGCCACCTGCGAAGCTCTGACATCTATCTGTTGAGAAGTTCTGGTTTCGATTGCGTGGCCGCTCTGTTTCGCGGCATTCGCCGGCCACTGAAACTGAGGAACGTAGGAACCCGAAGATAGAGTGATGCGTAGTTCCTCGCGGTGTTCTGGATCCTGGTAATATTGCGCAGTCCGTTTGCGGATCTCTGCCGCAGTCACGCGCACAATCGGATCCGAGGCCGTGTCATAGTCCGCATCCCTGCCAAATATCTCGATACCGAGGGTGCGTTCCTTGATGTTGTCTATCGTGCCGCTGAGGGTGTGACTGACAACGAAGCGCAGGAAGGTTGGGAAGCGTTTGCTATGGCTGAAGTAGGGACTGGCCAGCATCCGATCAAGCTGATCGCGGACGGCATCTTTCAGAGTTCCATCCACTGGGCCCTGAGTTGAGTCCTCGACTGTGTCCCGCATCACCTTCTCCGCTTGGTCGTTGCGATTATACCCCGGTTACCGGTTCTTTACCCGTATTGGCGCGCATGCCTCAATCCGTTGAAAACATGGGTCCTCCAAAAACTTATCAGGTAAATTCTTTCCTCCTCTTTCCGTAAGGTCTCAAGGACATGCCGTAAGGACCTTATCAGCCTCTGTGCTACTCGGTTAGAACGGTCGCGGGATTTTCATAGCCAATTTGTTACACCAGCTTGCCTTGTTGGCCTCAGCAAGGTTGTCTCGCGCGATGGACTAAAGACTTGAAGGAGGCTTCAAATTGAGGAAGATTCGACGTTGGAAATGGTCTCTCTGGTATCTGGGGGGATTCGCAATCCTGGTGGGCCTGATCACGGTCGCCAGTCAATCCATTTATGCTCAAATCGCAACAACCACGGCAACGCTTTCGGGGACGGTAACTGACCCCTCCGGGGCCATCGTTCCGAATGCCGTTGTGACACTCGCCAGTAAAGAAACGGGCGTTACCCGCAGCTTCACCACGGACAACTCAGGTCGATTTGTCTTTGCCCAACTGCTGCCTTCGACCTACTCGCTGAATGCGACGGCGAAGGGGTTTCAAGCCTACCACCAGGCAGGCATTGTCCTGAATGCCGCCCAGTCTTCGACGCAGAACGTATCGCTTAGCATCGGCGCCGAAACTGAATCGGTGACGGTCACCGCCGATGCCGCCCTGCTGAACACTGACAACTCAAATGTGGCAGCGGATATTCCCGGCAAACAGATCGTAGAGCTGCCTTTGAACACCCGCAACGTCTACGGCCTCGCCACCCTCAATTCTTCGGTGAGCAATACGTCTGAGGGACAGATGCTGCTCGGCGGCGGCACCAATACCACCGACAACGCCGATCAGGACATTTCGTTCATGAACTTCGCCGGCGGATTCTTCGGGACCACCGGGTTCATGCTGGATGGCTCCTGGGATACAGATACTGAGTGGGGAGGCGTGATCTTTGTCCCTTCGGTGGACAACGTCCAGGAATTCAAGGTCCAGAACAACTCCTTCACCGCACAATACGGCTGGAGCACGGGCAACGTCATCAACGTCGTCACCAAGTCCGGAACCAACACTTTCCATGGAGATACGTGGGACTTCTACCAAAACGAGAACTTCAATTCGGTTCCCTACTTTTCCAAATCCAACCAATCTCTGTCTCGCGAGGAAGTCGGCGTCGCTGCCGGTGGACCTCTTTACATTCCTGGCCTCTACAGGCAGCGTGAGAAGACCTTCATCTTCGGTCTTTTCGAGCACCTCACTATCTCAACGCCGACCGTAGGCACTTACACCGTACCCGATTCAAACTTCCTGAATGGTAACTTCTCTGAAATTCTCGGAAGTTCGCCGGTAGGAACCGATGGCCTGGGCCGTCCTATCTATGTCGGCCAAATCTACGATCCCCGCAGCGGACACCAGGTCACAGCCGGCCAAACGGACACGGCATCGCCTGCGAATCCTTATGGAACAGGCCTCACGGCGACCCAAACGGGCTACGTGCGTAACCCGGTCCCGGGCAACGTCCTTTCCAACCTTCCCGGATACTCGCCGGATCCAGTCGGTGCGAAACTGCTCAGCTACTATCCAAAGGCGACGGGCAGCGGGCTGACTAATAACCTCGTTGTATCCGGTACAGCACCAGCTCATTCTGACGAGTACAACATCCGAGTCGACCACAACATCAACTCGGATTCGCGCGCTTATTTCCGTTACGCCTACAAAGAGGAGTTCAAGACGGGCGCAGCAAACGACTGGGGCGACAATCCAGCAGGCCCGGGCAATGCGCGTCCAAACAACCGCTGGGGCATGTGGGCCGGTTACTCGCGAATCTTCAATCCCACATTTACCATGAACGTCACATCAGGCGTGCAGATCTGGCACGAAACCTCTGACAACCAGTCGTTCGGATTTGACGCAACCACACTGGGCCTTCCAGCCTATCTCCACCAGAACAGCCCGATGTTTCCGATGGTCAACGTGGGAAGCCAGTCAGCGCTGGGTCCGGGCAGCAACAACCAGCAGGCCGTCACCAACCATGGCCCCATCGGGACCGTGTCAGGCGACTTCGTCAAGCTGAGCGGCAAACACACTCTCAGCTTTGGCGCCACAGGCGTGGAGCAGATTTTTGGGCAGCACCCGTATTACCAATCCTCGCTGCAGTTCACCGGACAATTCACCGCAGGTCCGAATCCATTAAGTGGCTCCGGCTTCGCCAGCGGCAATGGCGTTGCAGAAATGCTCCTCGGCGTCATCGACTCCGGCACCACGACTGGCTACACCGACAGCCCGTACGAATCGAACCATCTTCTTGGCGAGTACCTGCAGGACGACTGGAGACCAGTTCGCAACCTGACCTTGAACCTCGGGATGCGCTATGAGCTTCAGACGCCTTACACGTACCGTCACAACGCAGGTTCGATCTTCAATCCTAATGCGATGAATCCGCTCAGCTATTCGCTCGGACGACCGCTGCTTGGGGCACTCCAGTTTCTCGGACCCGGCAACCGGTATGTCTACAACACGAATTACGACAACATTGCCCCGCGCCTGGGCTTCTCGTTTCAGCCCATGGCACGAGGTGTGATCCACGGGGGATACGGGATCTTCTATCCTGAATCAGTCACCAGTTCCGGCGCCGGCGATCAGGACGGATTCTCAGCTTCCACCTACGCTGACGCCAGCCTCGATGGCGGTGTAACTCCGAATTCCTCCATCAGCACTTCGAATCCTTGGGGCGGTGTGTACGCCCAGATCACGGGCAACGCCAACGGGGAGTACCAGCAGGTCGGCAACGGTCTGTCCAGCGTATTCCGCAGCCGTCCGTCTCCCTATGTGCAGCAATGGATGCTCGGTATCCAGTACGCAATCTCACACAACGATCAGCTCGATGTGAACTACATTGGCAATCGGGGTGTGCGCATGATTGGCGGACACGGCTACAACCAGCTTGATCCCAAGTACCTGCCATTGGGGGCCACCTTCCTCAACGGCAAGGCAGCTTCCAATCCCTTCGCAGTTCCATTGCAGGCGCTTGAAGCCGGCGGAACCGTCGCCGCAAGTTCCTGCAACCTCGACAACGCAGGCGTGACAAATGCTCAGCTGATGTCGCCTTATCCTCAATACTGCAACGGGGCGGTAAGCCAGGCCGATGCACCGGTTGGCCAGTCGCTCTACAACGCGTTGCAGGTAACCTACAGCCACCGCGCCAGCAAGGGATTAACCGCGCTGGTTTCGTACACCTACTCCAAATTCCTCGACAACGTCGAGGGCAACAATGGCTGGTCCTATAACGGTCCGAGCAATTGGGGCGTAGGGACAGCCAACAACTACAACATCGCAGCCGACAAGAGTGTCGACGCCGGCGATATTCCGCATGCACTGGTGGCCAGCTACATCTACGAGCTGCCCGTGGGTCGCGGCAAGAAGCTCGGTTCAGGCATCGGCCGCGCTGCTGATGCAGCTATTGGCGGATGGGAAGTCTCAGGAATCGCGACCTTCAAGGGCGGCATTCCAATCGGCATATTCGGCAACGATCAGCCTACCTGGGGCGGCAATCCGAGACCGAATGTCATCGGAAACGTGCACGTCGATCATCCATCCATTCACGAGTGGTTCAATACCGGGGCCTTCGAGTTTGCACCCTACGGAAGCTTTGGCAACGCACCTCGTTACTTCTCTGATCTCCGTGGTCCTCACTTCCAGAACTGGGACACGGCCCTGGAAAAGAACTGGCGCTTTGGCGAATCCATGAGGGTCCAGTTCCGCTTCGAGACATTCAACTCGTTTAACCATCCCAACTTCTACTCTCCAGGCGCGGGAGCAACCGCGTACGGAGGATGCGATCCCAACGGCGGCTCCGGCTGCGTGAGCAGTTTCGGAACCATCACACAGGCGTTCGCTCCTCGAAACATTCAGTGGGCCGGAAAATTCTACTGGTAAATCGACTGTGACCAAAGGCCCATTCATTCAACTGGCATTGCTGGCCGTCTCCCTTTGCGGATTCGGCCAGCAAGCCGCTCCCTCGCAGATTGAAATCCTCCTCGCCGATGCGCGAACAGCGCAGTCGTCCGGCAACTTTGCAGAAGCCGCGGCCGACTACAAGCGAGCAATCGGACTTGAACCTGGTCTGCCTCAACTCTGGGCGAACCTGGGCCTGATGCAACATCAGCAAGGAAACTATAGCGAGGCCATTTCGAGCTTTCAGAGAGCAAATCGCCTCAACCCTTCACTCTACGTCCCTAATCTCTTTCTCGGAATTGACTACGCACATACAGGTAAAGCACAATTTGCAGTTCCCTATCTCATCCGCGCCGAAAAGATCAACAAATCTGACCCGCAGCCATCGTTGGCACTCGGCCGGGTATACGTGGTGTCAGGCAATCTCTCACGCGCTGTTGTGGAACTCGATCGCGCGACCGATATCGATCCCAAGCTCGCCGCGGCCTGGTTCACACTCGGCATCGCTCATCTTGAACAAGTAGAACAGGACGCGAAAGATATTTCGGAACGCGGCAAGGAATCATCCTTCGCCGGCGCTCTTTACGCCGCATCTCTCCAGAAGCAAGGCCGATTCGGCGAAGCAACATCTCTCTACAAATCTCTGCTCAATTCTCGCCCACAACCGCCGTGCCTTCGTTCCGAACTCGGGTTCTCCCTCTTCCGCGACCACGATGAGGCCGGCGCCAAAGAAGCATTTACCAGCGAAATCGCAAAGCATCCAGAGTGTTCGCTTGCGTTGCTCGGCGAAGCACGCCTGGCGGCGGAAGACGGCGACAAGCAACAGGCTGTCGCGCTGCTTGAAGAGCTTTGGTCCGGCGATCACGGCTTTGTCGAATCGAATGCCGGATTGCTTATGGATGGTTCCTCCGGGAACAAACCTGCCATTGTCGACCTGCTCGAATCTAGTGAAGCTGGACACCTTTCGCCCGGCCTGCGCAGTGCTCTTTTGAACTCAACAGGTCTTTCGGATTCCGCTCTCGTGCGCGCTCAATCCGATGTCGAGGCAACTCCATCCAATGCGGATCCGCTCGCGTCGAGAGATTCCAATCCAGAGGCTGCCTATCAATCCGGTCATTTCCTGGAGTGTAGCCGGCAACTAATTTCCAACTTTGCTCGGCTGACATCGCAGCAACTCAGCTTACTGGCTGCATGCGCGCACTTCACTGGGGATGAGCGCCTTGTCTCACGCGCGGCGATGGCAATGCGCAAGTTGGACCCGCATTCGTTCGAGGCGCTTTATTGGTCGGTTCAGGCAAACGAGCGGCTTGCACTGGCATCACTGGCGCACTTTCAGCAACTCGATTCAAGCTCCGCTACAAGTCATGTCCTGCTAGGCGACATCTATCACCAGCTGGATCGGAACGATGATGCGCAAACCGAATACCTGAAGGCGCTGGCGATCGCGCCCGCCGATCCAGCGGCCCTGCTTGGAGCGGCAACCGCTTACTTGAGCAATAACAACCTTCCGGCTGCTCAACGGGCTGCGCAGTCTGCTCTCAGTGTTCATCCCGACGATTCCGACATGAACCTCATCATGGCCGAGGTTGAGCTTGGGCGCCATGAGTACTCCGCGGCCGAACCCTATCTCGACAAGAGTCTCCACGCCAAGCCGCAGATGCTACCGCGCGTACATGCTCTTCTCGGTAAGGTCTATGCCGAAACCGACCGGCCGCAGCAAGCGATTAAAGAGCTCGAGCTTGGCGCATCGAGTGATGAAGACGGCTCGATTCAGTACTTGCTCGCGCGACTCTATCGCACGCTCGGCAATACAAAACAGGCGCAAGTCGCACTCGATCGCATGAAAGCCATCAAAGAGAAACGTCGCGAGCGTGGATACAAATTCGTTGAGGACCCAGAACTCTCCGCAATGGAGTCACCGTCTGGCCAGCCTTCGGCGCCTTGATACTTTCCCTTCTTCTTCATCTCTCTCAACCAAGTGCAAACCGTCATTATTTGGAGTCATCATGAACTCTTGCCGATCCCTTATTGCCGAAATCCTTGCACTCGTCATAGGTTGTACCGTCGCTCCAGGCATCGCGATTGCCAACGCCAATTCACCCAGGACTGTCTCTGAGAGTGGCCGACACAAGAGCGGCACAGCGGTTCTATCCAATGGCATCGAGGTCGTTTCGAGCAACCTCCACGAGAAGGTGGTCGCTCTCCGGGACGATGTGGTGCGCATTCGCGTCTGGCACGGAGATGCTGCGCCTGAAGACGCTTCCTGGGCAGTGCTGGGATCGGCGCGATCGAGCACTGTTCCCGTCAAGCCGAAGAACTCGGCACGCACCTATGGGTTTCGCACCGGCAAGCTGATTATCCAGATCGACAAAGCCTCCCTGGCGCTTACCATTCAGGATCCAGGCGGGGCCATCCTCCTCGAAGACGCTCGTCCCATCCGCTTTGATGGCGGCGCTTTTCGTATCTACAAAACCATGTCCCTGGATGAACATTACTTTGGCCTTGGCGACAAGGCCGGTCCCCTTGACCGCCGCAATCAGGCCTTCACGCTCTGGAACACCGACGCTTACCGCTTTCAGGAAACGACAGACCCCCTCTACAAGAGCATCCCCTACTTCATGACATACCGTGCGGGTCGAGCCGCCGGCATCCTGCTCGACAATACCTGGCGCTCGAACTTCGATTTCGGCAAAGAGATGCCCGATGCGTATTCCTTCGGCGCAGCGGGTGGCCCCATCGACTATTACTTTTTCTTCGGACCCACGCCAAAGGCTGTAGTTGAAACATACGCGTGGCTCACGGGCACTCCACCGCTGCCCCCTCTCTGGTCCTTCGGCTACCAGCAGTCGCGGTACAGCTACATGACGCAGGCTCGCGTGCTCGAGGTTGCCGGTCAACTGCGCGCCGACAAGATTCCCGCCGACGCCATTTATCTCGATATCGATTTTCAGGAGAAGAATCGACCCTTCACGGTCGACAAGGCTGCGTTTCCTGACCTTGCGGGGATGGTGAAGAAACTCAAGGCCGACGACTTTCACGTTGTGGCCATCACCGATCTTCACATCGCCAATCTCCCAGGACAGAACTACGCTCCTTACGACACGGGTGTTAGTGGCGACCACTTCGTGAAAAATCCGGACGGCGCCATCTATGCCGGCCGAGTCTGGCCCGGTCCTTCGGTCTTTCCAGACTTTACGCGTCGGCAAACCCGCGCTTGGTGGGGTTCGCTTTATACAGGATTGCGCAAAGACGGCATTGAAGGCTTCTGGAACGACATGAACGAGCCTTCAGTCTTCGACTCTCCAACTCTCACCATGCCGGTTTCCACGGTGCATCGCATCGATGAACCCGGCTTCACGCCACGCACTGCCACACACGCTGAGATCCACAACGTCTACGGCATGCAGAACGCGCGCGCAACCTACGATGGACTTCTCGCTCTTGATCCCGGTATACGCCCGTTTGTGCTCTCCCGTGCCGCATATGCTGGGGCGCAACGCTACGCCGTCACGTGGACGGGCGACAACAGCAGCAGTTGGAATCACCTCCGCATGACGACCCCGATGCTGGAGAACCTCGGCCTTAGCGGCTTTGCGTTCGCCGGCGCGGATGTCGGCGGCTATGCCGGCACGCCATCGCCGGAACTGCTTACCAAATGGTTCGAACTCGGCGCATTTCAGCCCATCGACCGCGACCATACTGAGAAAGGAACCGGCGACCAGGAGCCCTGGATTGGCGGGCGCCTGCACGAGGACATCCGACGCCGTTTCATCGAGGAGCGATATCGGCTGCTGCCTTACCTCTACACGCTTGCCGACGAATCTTCACGCACCGGCCTGCCCATGTTGCGCCCGCTCTTTCTGGAGTTTCCAGAAGCATTTCCCGATCACCATCCCATTGATGTCGACCTGCCGGCTGCAGGAGAGTTTATGCTCGGGCCCGATCTTCTGATCACGCCTCCCCATTATCCGGATGAGACGGATAGCTATGCCGTAGAACTTCCGTGCGACGGCTGGTATAACTTCTGGTCGGGCGCAGCAGTCGTACCTGCGTCTCAACCGGCAGCGGGCAGCAATTCGGGCGCAGCCTCAGATATCAAAGATCCGTCCATTCTTCAAGTCACGCCTCGCTTGGAGGAACTCCCGGTCTTCGTCCGCGCGGGCTCCATTCTGCCGCTTGCGCCCGTTGTTCAGAGCACCGCCGAAACACCGCGTGGCCCTCTCACGCTCCGGGTGTACGTCGGCGATCATTGTGGTGGGTCGCTCTACCAGGACGACGGCACGACGTTCGCATATAAGAACGGCGCTTTTCTTCGCTTGCAATTCACGTGCGAGCGCAGTTCCGATGGTCTGCGAATTCACGTGTCGCCACCCCAGGGAACTTTCCCCCCTTGGTGGAACCAGATCCGGCTCGAAGTCTTCGGATTTAAACCGCCACGGGAAGAGGTCCTGATCAATAAGAACTCGTTCTCCGCCCACATCGATCGCAATCCCAATAGCGTCAGCTTTCTTATTCCATACGAGGGCAAAGAAATCGACCTTCTTCTTCGTTAATGACAACAGAACCTCGACCCTTTAAGGCACAATTGACATCAAGTGTCTGCGCGGAGAAATGGCGTGCCCGCAATCTGCGAAACCAAAAGGATGAATCGCTCCCGTGTCCCTGGTGAAGTAGTCCTATCCATCCTCGCCTGCTGGTTGCTCTTTTGTGCGCCGATCAACGTATTCTGCCAACAAGTCCATGTCGAATTGAATGGCAACGCTAGCGGGAGAGTCTTTGACGGCCTGGGCGCCGTCAGCGCCGGGGCATCCTCGCGCTTGTTGATCGATTACCCAGAGCCGCAACGCAGCCAGATCCTCGACTATCTCTTTAAGCCCGGGTACGGCGCCGCTCTTCAACGTCTCAAGGTCGAGATTGGCGCTGACGTCAATTCCACCGATGGCTCCGAGCCGAGCTTCATGCGCACCCCTGACGATCACGATTCGAGTCGAGGCTATGAATGGTGGCTCATGGTCGAAGCGCACAAGCGCAACCCCGACATCATCCTCGAAGTCCTTCCATGGGGCGCGCCAGGATGGGTAGGAAAAGACACTCTGTACACGCCGAAGATGGCGGAGTACGTCGCGGAGTTCATCGAAGCGGCGCAGAAGGACTACCACCTGAAGATCAGCTACGCCGGCCTTTGGAATGAGAAGGTCCATGACGCGGCCTACACAAAACAGCTGGCTCGCGAACTGAAGGCGCGGCAGCTCAACACAAAAATCGTCTGCTGCGACGAGTATCCCGGCGAGGGGACAGGCCAGTGGGCAATCGCCGACGAGATTCTCAAGGACCCTTCACTGGCCGCCGATGTGGCGGTGATCGGCGTGCACTATCCTCTCGTTGACGGCAAGATCACGACTACCGCAAACGCGCGAAAGACAGGTAAGCCGCTCTGGTCCACCGAAGATCAGCCCAACGGAGGCGGCGGACCCTTCGTGACGCGTGACTGGCCTGTGGGAGGAAGGATTCTCGCTCACTTGTACAACCAGAACTACCTGGAGGGATCGCTGACCGCCACAGAGATATGGAGTCCAGTCACCTCTTATTACGACAACCTTGCCGCACCGCATTCCGGCCTGATGTATGCCAATACGCCGTGGTCCGGACACTATGACGTGCAGGGGACAATCTGGGCAACGGCGCATACCACACAGGTCGCCCAGCCCGGATGGCAGTACCTGGATTCAGCTTCTGGCAATCTGCCGGAGCATGGAAGCTACGTTGCATTGCGCTCGCCCGACCGCAAGAACTGGAGCGTAGTTCTCGAAACGATTCGTGCCGATCATCCGCAAACCGTCACATTCACCATTGACGGCGGTCTCTCAGGTTCCGATGTTTATGTGTGGGAGACGAACGGCACGCACGTCTTCGATCGGGTAGCAACGGTTCACCCGGTGAACGGAAAATTCTCATACACCTTCGATCCCGATTCGCTCTATTCACTTACCACGACCACGGGCCAGGGCAAGGGGACAGCCGACCCTCCACCGGCAGCGGGATTCCCTTTTCCCTATACCGATCGGTTCGAAGAAACTGAGATCGGGCATTCCCCGAAGTATCTTGCGGATCAGGATGGCGCTTTTGAAGTGCGTCCGTGCAACGGTCGGCCTGGTCACTGTCTTGAGCAGGTGATCTCAACCAAGCCGATTCCCTGGGGACCGCTCCCGGATCCCTTCACCATGGCTGGAAATTCGGAATGGACCGATTACAGAATCGCCGCGGATATCCGTTTGCTTTCCTCTTCACCGGCCGTTCTCATGGGTCGAATCGACTCAGCCGACGTTTTCCAGGATGACAAGGCGCGCTGGCCCAGCGGATACGTGTTCACCGTGGGGCCGAATGGCTCGTGGCAGCTTGTATCCACCCAGTTCAGGAAGCCGGCCATAGTTCTGGCATCAGGGCCTACGCAGGTGGAACCATCGCAGTGGCATCATCTCGAGTTGCTCTTCCACGCGAACCAGATTGAAGCCCGCCTGGATGGCAAATCGCTTGCTTCGGTCCAGGATTCCACCCACCTGCAGGGCATGTTTGCCATCGGAACCGGGTGGGATCATGTACAGTTCGATGATCTTACTGTCACAGGCAACTAAGCTGCGGAGATCTGCTACCCCTAACTCGAACTGACAATCAAATGACAATCGCCTGACTGCCCTCTGACACTTGTCAGTGCTTGTCCTAATAGCTTCAAGGAATGGCACTTAGGCCTCTTTCCGAAACTTCATTGGATCGCCTCCTGAATCTCGCAGGTGACCTGTGAAGCGACAACTTTCCAACTCCCTTTACGGCTTGCTCGACTATGCTGCGTACCCCGTGGGCATGTTGGTCGTGGCACCGGTTGTGCTGCGCAACCTGGGAACTGCGTCATATGGCGCCTGGACAATCGCAACTGCGGCAGCCAATATCGGGGCCATTGTCGCTTCCGGCTTTGGCGATGCGATCATCCAGCAGGTCGCCACGCGTCGCGCGAACGGGGTCCGGGACCAGCTATTTCGTATCGTCCGGTCAGCAATTGCCATCCACCTGGTCCTTGGACTCGTCGTGAGCGCCGTGCTCTGGCTATTGGCGCCGTATCTGGCAGGGCGCCTGGCGCTGGCTGACCCCGGCTTTCAGTCGATCTGTCTTTCAAGCACACGTATCGCCGCCATTCTCGTGTTTATTCGAGCCATCGAGACAGTGTGCATCAGTGTCCAGCGGGGGTTTGAGCGTTATGGATCAGCGGTAAGGGTGACCGTAGCGGCCCGGCTGTTCAGCCTGCTTGCCGCGGTAATGCTCGCTTCAGGTTCGTACAGCGTAACCAGCATCATGGCCACCACCACCGGCATTGCCTTTCTCGGCTTGGCCATTCAGATCATGCTTTTGCGACGTCTTCTCGACATCGACTCATTCCGGCCGACATTCGATCCTGCGTCGACTCGGGAACTGTTCGATTTTGGCAAATTTACATGGATTCTCGCCATCACCAGCGTAGTGTTCAGCCAGAGCGACAGAAT
This sequence comes from Occallatibacter sp., assembly GCA_036495975.1. GTDB lineage: Bacteria > Acidobacteriota > Terriglobia > Terriglobales > Acidobacteriaceae > Telmatobacter. The sequence continues at coordinate 43,345 of DASXLY010000184.1, forward strand.
CATCGGCGGAGCCGCCGTGGGGGCATCTGCCGTAGTGGCCTATGCGCTGTGCGCGCAGATTGCCCAGCCGGTTTATGGACTTACCGCTGCCGGGCTTCATTTTCTGTTCCCATATATTGCGTTCCAGCGTGCCACCGGCACTCCGGCAGCCCTTAGAAGGATCGTCCTGGGCTCGTTACTCGTTAACGTACTGCTGGTTGCGGCGGGAGTTGCGCTGCTGCTTGTGTTCTCCGGCCCACTCCTGAGACTTCTGGCGACGGACGCGGTCGCTCGCGCCTGTGCACCCCTGCTGCCAGGCGTTGTCGCCAGTTCAGGAATCCTGGCACTCACGGTATCGGGAAGTTACGCGATGCTCGCGCTTGGGCATGTCCGCTCGCTCACCATCATCAACGTCGCGGCTGGTTTCGCGATGTTTCTCGTTACCCTGCAACTCCTATCACGCGAGGGCGTCTGGGCCCTGGTTGACGCAAGACTTGCATTTGCCCTGGTTGCCGCGTTGATCTACATCCCACTGCTCCGCAGCCTTGGGTTCGGCCGGCTCAACTCGCGTTCGAGTTCGATGGAAAGCCGACTCGCCGGTGGGGAGGGCGCATGACTCCCAGATCCGGATCCCTTCTCCAGGCTATTGACGAAAAGCCATACCGATCGAACGACGATTCCGTCGCTGGTGAGAAAGTCACCGAGCCCGAGGATCGCGCCAATGTGCTTGGCGTCGAGGTAGAGGCACTTGATCTGCCAGGGGCTCTCGCACAGATCGAAGCTGCCTTGAAGGCCCAGCGCAAGGGTTACATATGCATGACCGGCGTACACGGAATCATGGAAGCCCAACGTGACCCGGAAGTCTTGAAGACCTATGCAGGATCCTTCATGAACTTGCCGGATGGAACGCCAACCGTTTGGGTTGGCAGGCTACAGGGTCACCAATCTATCCAAAGAGTCACCGGGCCCGACCTGATGGTCGAGATCTTTCGACGCAGGCAGTTCGCCGGCTATCGTCATTTCTTCTATGGAGGCAAGTCGGGAATAGCAGAGGAACTCGCTCAAACCTTCTCGCGTCGATTTCCCTGGTCTCATATCGTAGGCACCTACACCCCGCCGTTCCGCGACCTTACGTTGCTGGAAGAACGACAATTGATCTCCCTCCTGCGCGGGCTACAGCCTTCCATTGTCTGGGTGGGCATCAGCACACCGCGCCAGGAACTCTTCATGCGGCGCTATCTGCCCTTACTCGACACAACCTTGATGTTCGGAGTGGGAGCGGCCTTCGATTTTCACACCGGCAGAATCAGGGACTGCGCGGATTGGATCAAGCGTGCAGGGTTGCAATGGCTTCATCGGCTTATGCAGGATCCTCGGCATCTGCTCTGGCGATATATGCGCAACAACCCTGCATTCCTCTCTCAAATCAGCCTTCAGATGGCGGGTTTAAGGCACTACGAGGTTCCCGAGGGCACGACATTCCCGAGGCAGGACGATAGCCCCGACTGCAAGACCTCAGCAGATATTTGCACGCCAAGTTGCGGCTAGTAGGTGGGCGTCAAATCGCGATCGTATGGCTGACCGTACATGTTGGAGTGTGGCGACGTCTTGAGCAGCACGCCGGGGGCTTCAACCACGCCCAGATCGCCTGAATCGGTCGCAACATGAACGCGTCGTACCATGCGGTCAAGGGTTGGCTGAGCAACACCCTCAATCCAGATGTGCATCTCGTAATCTCCCACCGGGACCTTGGCAACATGAAATGCTCCGCTCGAATCAGCAACAGAGTAAAGGTTGGTAGTCAAGGTTAGTATCACGGCGCTCATTTCGGGATGAATGTTGCAGAAGATATAGGAGACTCCCTCGCGGGAGAAAGTAACTGATTTGGTAGAACCAGCCTCGTACAGCCCAAGGTCAAATCGTTTTCCGTCAAACAGCGAGAACACATTGTGGAAGAACGGGTCCTTGTTTGGGAAATTCACAACACTGCCCACCGGAATCACGAGCAGATGTGGCGTGAACTGACGGTTCTTCTGCACAAGTGTGTAATGCTGCAAGGGCACCCATGTCGATGCAGGCGTTGGCTGCGTCGGCGTAAGCCAGACGACCGAAGCAGGCAGTCTGCGAGACGCCGAATGGTGGGGAAACGCGAGCCGCAAGTGGACGTCGGTCGTCACATCAGCCTGTGCCGCCATGACGTGTATGCTCAACGCGAGACAGCCGATCAGTTGCTTGAAACGAAGCAATCCACGCATCAGAAGCGATACCCCGTTGCGATCCCGATGACGTCTCCGCTAGCGGAATAGTCATTCACGGGCGCGCTTTGAAGATGACGATACTCCAGCGAGAACAACAGGTACGCACTCGGGCTGTAGATCACGTTCCCGGTATACGTGAGATTGCGCGCGAGGTTGAGATAATAGGACGAGGCGATCCCGGCGAATGGTCGGAGTTCCAATGCGGGAACCTGGTCCGTTCCCACTGCTGCGTTGAATTCAAGACGCGTGTTTGCACGCGCTTTGATCTGAGCCCATCCTCCAATCGCATGAAGGTCTTCGAATGTATAGCCGGTTGGAGAAAGCGGATCAGGCTCAATTACGTAATCCTTGAATGCGCCTCCACCAAGTCCTCCGAGCGCCTCGCCCCAGTAACCACTGCCGCTTACCCCAATATGCTTGCCGAATGGAATTCGATAGTCGAGCGTACCGGCCCAGGAATTGAAGGGCGTTCCGGCAATCGAACGATGCGGTACAAATAGGCCTCCCACGCCGAACTGGAATCCGGTATTCTCGGTGCCATTCAGAAGCGCCAGCCTGCCTTCAGCGCCTGGCCAGCGGCTCATCTCGGCTGTGGTGGGAACCGAGACCGTTGCCGTTGGTGATCCCGCGCCGCCGTAGATCTGCACCGGATTCATCACGTCGATCAAAGCCGCCTGGATCCGAAACCGCTGCGCAGTCGAGAGAGGAATGTCCTGCGTCAACCCGACTTGCGGATTCCAGGTCCAGAGGTTTCCCGACCACCCCAACGCCGGCACTGCGACCGCTGTAAGAGACGAGGGTGTATTAGGACTCAGGATGGTGTGATCGAGTGCAACAAAGGCCTGCGTATGTTGCCACTGAAGATCAGCGTGGGCAGTGCGGAGACGCACTAACCCTCCGGAATACGCACTCGCTGCATTCCCGTTGGAAAGCGCAGCACCGGCGAAATCAATGCGCAGATCCGCATGGCTTTCGGCATTGAACAGGTGCGGTCCACGCGCGTCAAAGCCTAACACCGTTTGACTCAGGGAAGCTCCCGTACTTCCGCCGCCGAAAAGAACAATCGATGGCGAAACCGGATCATCCACCTGCTTGGTATTCACGAACCCAGTCAGCAATACGAGCCCGCTGAGTTTCAGCGGATATTTCGACTCACTTTCGACCTTGGCTTGTTCGTGGGTGGCGATCTTGGTTTGGTCGAGGGCCTGTTGCTCCCGAATCTGCTCGACTGCAGCCGAAAGGCTCGCCGCATCAATTTCGGCCTCAGCGGGTTTTGTCGGGACGACCTGCTTCTGCAGAGCCGTCATTTGCGCTCGGAGCTCGTCGAGTTCCCGTTGAGACTGCTCGATCTGCTTCTGGGCCTGGTTCATCGCATCGGTGAGCCTTTGGACCTTGATCTCCAGGCTCTCTTCAGTCGAGGGCTGACTCTGCGCAAAACCGAACGTCCCGCTCAGCCAGAGGCCCACAATCACATGGCCGGCAATCTTTCTCATCCATTCACTCAGGTTTCGCTGGCTCATCCCGCTGCCCACCTTTTTTGACTGGAATCTTCCGATGTCGCCTGCTGCGCGATGCCTCGCGCGATCGTCATACGAAAGATTGTTTCACCAGGAGCAGTTGTAACCAGAATTACTTCTCCACCGTGCTCAGCTGCGACACAATTTGCGAGCGTGAGCCCAAGCCCCGATCCCTTCTGCTTCCCTTCGCTTACAAATGGATCGAACAGGCTGTTACGAATGTTATCCGGGACTCCGGGGCCGTTGTCTTCTACCTCGATGACGATCATACCGTCGCGAACGTCAAGACGAACCTGCACGCGGGCCTCTCCTTCGCCGGTTCGCGCTGCCTGGCAGGCATTCAGCAGCAGATTGTAGATCGCCCTCTCCACCTGCTTCCCGTCGACCAGGGCTGACGATTCCGTGGGCTCGCAATGAGTCGCCGTGAGGTGAACCCCTGCAGCATCGGGATGAGCCCGCAGCAATGTCAGGGCCCGCTCCAGAAGGGTAGTCACCAGTTCATGAGAACGCCGGATGGCTGCCCCGGTGCGACCGAAGATCAGCATCGATTCGATTAGTTCGGTCGTCCCATGCACCGCAGTGCGAATATCTCCAAGGATCTCCCCGCGTTCCTGTTCCGACAACGGCGAGGATGCCAGAAACTCTGAGTTGGCATAGACGCTGGCAAGGTAGTGACGAAGGTCGTGCGATACCGAGCTCGCCATTCTGCCAATGGTCGCAAGCCGCTCAGACTCCAACAGGGCCTGGTTCTTACGCAGATTCTCATCGCGCATACTTGCAAACGCCAGGCTCAGTTCACGAACTTCGCGGGTCCCGTCACTCGGCAACAGGTGCGTACTGTCTCCGACTCCAAAAGCGCGCACACCCGTCGCCAGGTCTTCAAGCGGTCGAGTAACGATTCTCGAGAGCCAGATCATCAATAGCGTGCCGACAATCAGGGCCAGCAAACCTGCAATCAGCACCAGGCGATCGATTTGGTGGATCGATCGCTCCGCCTGATCGAACGATTTCAACACCACCAGTTGCAGCGGGACGGGCGCGCTCAGATCCCGCGTAGCCGCGATGAACCGTTCGTCGCCCACGTTGATCGTGATTGGCCCATTGGACTCAGACGTTGTTGCTGCCGGCCAATTGGAAATCTGGCTTAGTTCGTGCTCATCCAGCGTGCTGGCAAGCGGGTGCCCGTTGCTTAGAAATGCGGTTTCAACGCTCGTAGCCTCACCAATCTCGCGCAGCACATCAGGACCGATTTCAAATCCGCTGACTACGTATCCCAGAAGCACGCCGTCTCTTTCACTTCCAAAGAAAAGCGGGTGTGAAGCACACGCATAGAGATGCCCGGAACTGACAACGTAGCGAAACGTTGGTTTTTCGAAGAGCTGTTGCAGATCCTGCGCAAGCGTCCCGGTATCGTGCAAGCCCTTTGCATAGGCGGCCACCACGTGTCCCTGGTTATCTGCCAGTGCAAACAGATCACTGTCGCTGATTTTCCAGTAGTCGACGCCCGCATTTTCGATGGTCCGCTTATCGCTGGTGGTCATCAGCGCCTTCAGGCGGGGCTCATCGGCCAGGAGCGCAATCTCGTGCTCTAGAGCGCTCAATCTCTGTGCCTCGAGATTTTGGAATGTAGAAACGGAATGGGTCAGATCCTTGGTCAAATCCCGCGTGACCTGAGCCTCAAGCTGATGACGGACGATGAATAAACTACCGAATGTGGCGCTCGCAATGATGACTGCCATTGCGGCGACCAGCAGCATGCGGGTCCGGATCCCTCGACTTTCCCCCATGCACCCTACTCCTCAAACGCCTGCACATCCCGATTCACAGATTCACGGGACAAATTTGTATCCTGCCCCATAGATGGTAAGTAAGTGCTTCGGATTCGCCGGATCGGGCTCCAGCTTTTGCCTCAGCTTCAGAATCTGATTGTCGACGGTTCGCGTTGTGGGGTACGAATTGTACCCCCAAACCTCATTGAGAAGCAGTTCCCGGCTTAACACGCGTTCGGGATTTTCGGTGAAGAACCGGAGCAGCTTGAACTCATGGGAGGTTAGTACAACCGCCTCGCCCGCCCGTTTCGCCGTCATCTTCTCGAAATCAATCTCGCACTCGCCAAAATGGTAGACAGCCGACTGTGTGGGTCGTCTTCGGCGACGGATGGCTGCCTGCACGCGCGCCATCAGTTCCCGTGGACTGAACGGCTTGGTCACATAATCATCTGCGCCGAGTTCCAGCAGGAGGACCTTGTCCACAACTTCGGTGATCGCGCTCAATACAATGACCGGCGTCTCCGGCGAGATCGACTTCATCTTCTGACAGAGCTCTCTGCCGGACATCTGGGGTAGGATCAGGTCCAATACGACGGCTACAGGGCGCCGTGTGCGAAACAACTCAAGACCCGTCTTTCCATCACCGGCGATTTCCGTCGCATAACTCTCTCCCGTGAAAATACGGGCGAGAACTTTCTGCATCCGCGGATCATCCTCGACAACGAGAATCAAGCCAAGTTCCGGCTTAGGTATCGGTCGTGCCTGTATCTCTTCCAGAAGGAGCTCCTGATTGCTCATCATGTAGTTCATTCTGCCCTTGGATGTGAACGTAAACAAGCGAATCCAAAGAAATTACATTTGATTGACAATTGTAGCTCTGCAAACCGACCCACTTGGCATTTCAACTCAAACGGCTGCCTTGGTTTCCATACTCTTGCCCTTCTCGGGCCGCGCGGTTTCATTGGCCGACGGGGACTTCAGGGCACTTCGGGAATCCACCAGCCTTCGGTAAAGCCGAACATACTGTGGCGCAATGGCCCCCGGCGACAGGCAAGATAGGTTGGCTGGGAGAGGTCGTCGTTCCTTCAGGCTGGTCACCATCGCAGAGGCAAACCCCATCTCCGCATCCGGTCCGAGCTCGACGAAGCGACAGTTGTTACCCCCAACCTCCCGGAACGCGGGAATATCCGAGCAAACAATTCGGCAGCCGGCCAGGCGACCCTCTATAACTGGAAGCCCGAATCCTTCCACAAGGGAAGGCGCCAGCAACACATCGCAATTACGATAACACCAGTTCATCTCTGGATCTGAAATGCCGTCTGCCAAAACCACGCGCTGCTTCAACCCTAGGTTGCGGATAGTCTCGTCGATTCGACCGGTCTCGGGACCTTGCATGCCAATCAGTACGAATCTCGTATCCGGCTCGATCGCACCTTTCGAAAGCAGCAGCTTGAAAGCAGCCAAAGCAACAGGGATGTTTTTGTTCCGGCGGTGCTGGGCGATGCACAACAGAAATGGACGATCAGCCCAACTCACGGCGAACGATGGCTTCACTGTGATATGTGCACTCTCGACGCAATTGTTGACCGTGACCGCCTTCGGCAGCATCTGCGGCATCCTCAATCCCATCTGCAATCTCGTGCTGTCTGAGACACAGGCAATCGCATCGGCGTTCCGCAGGCATTGATTCAGGATCATTCGATTGAAGATGACCTTTGGAAAGCCGAAATTCGACGGAATGTCGTATGGATAAAGATCATGCAATGTGGTCACCACCGGGCACGGAAATGCACCCTGCTGAATTGGAGAAGGATAGGCCATATGCACGACATCAGCATGCAGCTGTCTCGCGAGCGCGGGAAGGGTGCGATAGTACCAGAAATTTCTGCTCAGTGTGCCTGTCTCAAGCACAACTCCATGCACGTGAAGTCTCGCATCCTGCCTCGCGATCGCATCACTTACGAACTTGTATTCCCATTTCCCAACGAGCACGTGAACAGTAGAAATCTCCGGACGGGTGAGGAGACATTTCACCAGGTTCGCTGCGTGACGCGATACTCCCGACATACTGCGATTCGAAGAGACAGCTGCAACAACGACTCTCATACTTCTATCCCCTATCTGACCTCGAGTGGCGTGCGGACAACTTGTTCTCTTCTCTCGCTCGCGAGGATCGAGCCAATCAGTGCAATGGCCCACAATGGCAGCGAGAGATCAAACACCTCGGTATCCGCGAACCCGCGAATCACGATGAATAGCAGCAAAGACAGCAGTAGTGTCTTGACCGAACCGGCTCGCATCCGGCGGATTTCCCTGTAAACACTCCCGTAGATGCAAAACAGGAGCGCGACGCCAACAGCTCCATAGGCGTAGAACTGCTGCAATACTTCGTTGTGAGCATGCCTCGCTTCAAACGGACCGAACGGCGGGATCACCTTCCACACCGAATGGAATCCATGCCCGATCCAGGGCTGCTGCAGTGCTTCGTTCAAAATGAACACCCAGATACCAATTCGCCCTGTCAGGGTCTCCGACTGATTCCCGGCATTCCGGTATACGTCGTAGTAAGCCGACAGAAGCCCCCAAAACAAAGCGAGCACGGCCAAAGCAGCGCAACCAATGTAGAGTTTCGCTCTCCGGCTCAGGTTCCGGTCCCGCAAAAGAAGAAAAGCCTGCGCAATGACGAAAGCAACAATCGTAGTCTTGCTCAGACTACGGAGCATGGTGATGGCTAGAAACCCCGCAGGTACGCGCAGCCCCTTTACCCCCGCCTGCATCCGGTATTGAACAAAGAAGAATGCAAAAGCGCATTCATACCCAATCTGATTCGGCCCCAGGTAATCCTCGTCGCCTAGCCGAAGGTCCGATTGGGCAGGCAAGAGCCATGCAATCAGCGCGACGGCACACGCTCCCCAAACGAATCCACTCATGAGCGCGTCGGCCGTCTCCTCGATATCTCCGATCCGCAGCAGCAACACAACGATCGTGAAATCGGAGGCCATCGCGCACCAGAATGCCGTGGCTGCGGAAATCGATGCGCTGCGTGTCCACAGAAGACTGCATCCTGAGAACAGAAGGAACATGAACGCCCAGCGAAAACTAGTGATCGACAGGAACCATGAAGATCCGCGGACACCTGGACCAAACGAAAGAAATACCGCAGCGATCAGCAACAGGTAGTTGATTGCCAGGCTGGCGCCGACACCGGGCTGGGGATCGGCATTAAACAGCCGTACTGCGATCACGACTGCGATCAGTCGGAACGCGAAATAAAAACCTACGACGGAAGAGAAGTGCGGCATGGAATGTACGCGCGAGTCTCTTTGCTCAATTGCGAATGTCGTCATCACTTGTACTCCGGCACACGCTTCAGTTGTCTGAGATCGCCGACAATTCGCTCGATCAGCCTCTTCCGCGGATCCTGCTGATCGATCAGGACCCAACGTTCGCGCACAAGAATGAAAACAGCTCCGGCAATCACAACGAGTCCCGCGAAGAGAATTGCAAAAATAGCTCGGGGCGGAAACGACTTCTTCTCTGGAACACCCGGGGCATCAATTACCCGGACCACAGGCAAGTCCTTTGCCTCCTGAATCCTTGCCACTTCGTACTGCTGCGTCAGCAGTTCGTATACTGCCTCCTGCACCCGGACCGCTCGATAAAGGTCTGCATAGGGCACGGCCAATCGTGGAAGCTGCCTTAAAGGCGGATACTCCGCGCCGAGGCGATCAGCCCCGCTATCTAACGCGGTACTCCCACCGGTTTCGTCCAGGGGTGCAGAAGTACCGCTGATACTTTTCAGTTGTGAATTCAGTTCCGCAATGCGAGCGCGGGCGGCACGAACCCTGACGTTTTGATCGCCATAGATTTGTTTCAGTGAGTCCAAGTCCGACTGCTCAACGATCAGCTGCGCCTGGAGTTTCGCAGCGGCATCCACGGTCGCCCGCGTCTGCTCCTTAAGATCAATCGTGGAATGAGTGCTGGAAAAGTTGCTCAGCTCTTTCTGTGCTCGCTCCAGGTCTCTTTGCGCACCCGCCAGGCGATCTTCAATAAAAATTCGCTCCTGACGAGCAGAAGACGTGTTGGTCCGGTTTACCAGCAGATTCAGTTGGTCCAGGTACGCCTGAACCATGTCCCGAGCGCGCTGGGGATCCGAGTCTTCCACGGTGATTGAGATAACGCCGCTCTTCTTGTCCTCGAGGATCGAGGTTTTGTGCCCCAGTTTCTTTGCCGTATCAACCCGGTAACGTTTGTGATAGACCTGCTGCAACTGGAAACGCTGAATGAGTTCGTCTGCGACGCTCGCGCTACGGAGCAAATCAACAAAAAGCGGTCCGGTGGTGCGTACCCCCAGCAGGCTCGCGGCAAGGCCGCCAAGCCCACCAAGCTCGCTCGAGCCGCCGCCTCGTCCCGCGAGTGCCGCAAGTACCGCCGTACCGGCTGAAGAGCTTTCCGGAGGCATGATGCGTGCCGTCGATTCATATTCCTTCGGGATTGAAAATGCGATCGGCACACTGATCAGCGCACCCAACACTGCAATTCGAAGGAGCGAACGCCGATGTTCCCAAAGAACAGAAGCATTCGCCACCCAGTTGGGAGTATCGGTCCGCATCCGTGCCGTGTCTTTCTGAACCTGTGTCTCCATCGTCGCTACAGTCCTGCTACCGCCGCTGTGATCGCTATCGACGACGCGATCTGCGCTGTACTTAGAAGATTGCGCCAGAAGAGCGACGCGCCAATGATCTTCTGCGGAACTACCACAACATCTCCAGGTTGCAGCCTCGTCGAGAGCACGTCGCGGTCATACCACTCGCCGGATCGCCTCCCGACTACCGAGCCGTTGGAGCGAATCACGAAAATCTCCTTGCGATTTGCTGCTGCTGTCGCACCGCCCGCATGCTGCAGATACCAGCCCGCCGACTTCCCAGGAGTAAACGTGATGGCCGATGCGTTATAGACCTGCCCGCTCACCAGCACAAACCCTGGTCTCTTCGGAATCCGCAACACGTCGCCTCTCCGCACTTCGATGTCGGCCGGTGTCCCCGCCCACGCACTCAGATCTTGTGCGATGTGAATGACCAGGCGACCTGTAGCCGGCTGGCTTTTCAGCCGGGAGAGTATCTGCTCCTGCTGTTGCTGAATCAGCGTCAACTGTCCGCTTGAATCGGCTGCTCCCAGATTGGGCGTGAGTCGCGCGGCCGCTGAGCTTGTCTCAATCTGGCGGATTAATTCAGAGCGGCTCTTCTCTTCAAGTTCGCGCACTTCCTCGCGGACCAGGACCGCGCCCGCAGGATAAGCCGTCTCTCGGAAACCGCCAGCCCGCCGGAGCACATCACTCAGGCGCTCTCCTTCTTGAAAGCCATAGCTCCCCGGATGCGCGACTTCGCCTTCGATCGTGATGGACGCGCCGATATCATTCCATCCGGTGATCTGGTGAATCGTCAGGACATCGCCCGCCTTCAGTTCTCTGTCCGCTGACGTGTCGCCACGATCGACTGCATCTCCAATGTGGATGTCGGTGCGTTCGCTCTCGATCTTCGTTCCAGTTACCACCCGATAACTAATCAGGTCCGCAGTCTCTACCAGGGCATCGCGCTTGAACCCGCCCGCCATGCGTACCAGTTGTGCCGCAGTCATGCCTTCCGATAGCGGGTACGATCCTGGTCGCAACACTTCACCGCGTATGTCGACCTTTGGTGCATCCACGTCATAACGACCGAGCACGCGAATCGTGTCAAATGGCTGCAGCGGAAGGTTGCCATTTCCGATCAACACATCGGGAACATTAAAGTCGATCGTCTGCGCGTGCAAATCGGGAGGTACAAGCCGCACAATCTCGCCTTGTACGGCCGGTTCCGGCAAAAGATCCTGGTAGCTGTGCAGCAAATCGCTCAGGCTCATTCCGTCGTGAAAGGGATGCCGCCCTGGGCGTACCACGTGTCCTTCGAGATACACCACCCGCTCACTGAATGGCGCAATCGGCGCCACGTGAATGCGATCGCCATCTTTCACCTGAAACTTTGCGATTGCGTCGGTGTTTGCGCCAGCGTCCTGGTTGCTGGTCGAACCGATGCTGATGGTTTCCCTCTTCTGATTCGCATCGATGCGCTCGATCGTGATGTTTTGCGGTGATGCGGCGACTGTGAGCCCGCCGGCATTGTCAAACAACTCCGCAAGACTGCTGTCGCCCTTCAATTCGTAAATGGCCGGCCGCCGCACCGCGCCCCACACGGCCACCTGCGGACCAGCCGCAGAAACCACGAGAGTATCTCCTGCCTGCAGGCGATCGTCGCCGTCGCGCACACCGTGCAACAGAAAGTCATACAGGTCGATGGTTGCCAATAGTTCTTTGCCGCGATAGTGCTTGAGGACCCGCAAAGATCCAATCGCCGTAGGGCCTCCCGCTGAATAGAGAGCGGTGAGCGGTGACGCAAGCGACGTGATCTCATAGGCGCCGGGCCTTTGTACGTCTCCAACAACATAGACTCGAATCGTCCGCAGCCGCGAAAGCGTGACCGAAACCTGCGCATCGCGGTACTGTCTCTTCAACATCTCCTGGATTAGTTGCTGAGCGCGCCCGAGGGTTAGTCCGGCAACCTGTACGTCCCCGGCTTCAAGCAACGCCAGGTGTCCATCTGGCGCCACGGTCCGCGAAACGGTTTGCGTTATCCCACCCCACAGATCGATGGTGAGACTATCTCCCGGACCCAGCACATAATCCGGGCCAATCGGGACATCCAGCGGAGATGAGCCCGTCAGAGTCCGGTCGTGGCGTGTGAAAACTTCTGAGCCAAAGCGCTTGAGCGGCTCTGTCGAACCGGGAATTTGCGTATACAGATCGCGAAGGGACATCAGGTTGTAGGGAGCAGGCTGGCGCAGCACCTGCGGCTCATCCGTAATGTTCCTCGTATTTTTGTGATCGGTTTTCTCTCGCGCTGCAGTTGTATCGTACGGCAGTTCCGCTGCATTTCTGGCGGATATTGATCGGTCCGTCGCTGGCGGCAAAAGCTGAGTCGATCTTTCCATCGCGCCCGCAGACTGATCGACATCCCTATTCAGCTCGCTCTGTTGGGGATATCCGGCGTCGGGCATCTCGCGGAGTCTGCTATCGTGTTCGTCGATCGCCGCCTGCTGCAGATCACGATCGTCCACATATCCGCGCGCGCGAAGAAAAATCGTGATGCTTTGTCGCAATTCCTTGCTGTTTGTGATCAGGCTGTACAACATCTCGTCGGTGATCGAGTCCGGTTGCATGGCGTTACCTGTATTTTGCTTTTCGGCAACCAGTTCCTTCAGTTCGATCACGACTTCTGGCCGATTCTGAATGATGGAAATGATCTGCGACGCCGAGAGCGTCACGTTGGCGGGATTCTCTGGCGTCAAGGGGTCGCGTGGGGCGTCAGTGGTTGCTGTTGTGTCGCTTGCATCGCCCGAAGTGCCGCCCAAAACCGGGGTAGCAGTTTGTGCAGATGCTGCCTGACCGTACATTCCCAATACGAACAATACTGCCGCCGCTGCAGCCGGCAGAACCCGCATCTTGCTGTCGTTTCTCATTCCGATACACCTGTGAGCCGACGCTCCCAACGTGGAGACTCCACCGCGAGCCGAAGACCCTCGGCCAGATGGAAACGCAAGCGCCGCCCCGAAAACAGCATCTGTATCTTGAATCTCCGAAATCGCTGCGTCACACCTTCCCGGTCGCGTGCCCGCGTGATGCGCTGCGGCAGATGAATCGGAAACAGCAGGCGCCGATGTTCATCTCCCGCATGCGGATTGAGCTGCTTCCGCAACAGCAGGTAGAGCTTGCTTCCCGGCGTATCCGAGAGCAACACCCTTTTTCCGTAGAGTTGAATCCACAGGCAGATCGCAGGCGAAAGTCGATCGACCGACCAGCGCGTCAGCGTCGCTGGTGCAAACGGACCAAAGATCAGGCTCGCCAGCAGGGTCGCTGCCCCGATCGCAATTGCGGCGTTTTCCGAGGCGGCCACTCGTTCGACCTCGCACCAGAAGTTCGCGTCATCCCTCCGAGCACACACATGTCTCCAATACTCCAGAACCCAGGAGACTCGCGTGTGCTCGCCGCACATGTGTTTGAAGAGGTGCTGTGCCTGCAAGACAAAGACATCCGCCTGCCCAAGCGACGCGACCTTCCCGGCGTTGTTCTTGTTCGAATCCATGCGCGACAGGCGATCCGACGCTTGATGCTCCATTGCGCCGGGCAATAAATGCACCTCGAGTGCGCGTTCAGGCCGCACCTGGTAGAGATTTCTCAGCGTGGACATTCCTGACGGGCCCGCTTTGAACTCCCAGGTGTATCCGCTCACCGCATCCAGTTCGTATCCCATCTCGCCAAGACACGCCTGCACCAGCCTTGCGTCTTGTTCGCGAATCAAAATGTCGATATCCATCTGGCTGCGAAGGGCGCGTTCGGTCACGGACTCTGGAGGAAGCGTGATGCCTTTCAAAAACGCAAAGTCAACGTCCAGATTGCGAAGCGTCCGATTCACCGCCCGCGCTTCCGCGAGCAGCATCTCGGTCCGCGCCCGATTATCCGCAAAATCCTGCCGCAGTTGCTGCAGCATGAACGCAGGAATGCACTCTTCAAGATCCAGCACTGTCAGGCGATCGAGGAAATAGAGCGCCAACCCGCTGACATCCAGCCAGAATTTCGCGCGGCTCCAATCGCCCGGTGTGAATTCACCCAGCCTCGCGCGCACTGACGGCGCACCCTCGGTGAAGCTCGCGAACACCGTCTCTTTGAGCCGCAGCGACCGGGCTCGTTGTTTCCATTCGATTTGGATCGGACCAATGTTCATAGTCTCTCAGTGGCTGTACATTTCCGGCTCACCCAGGCTGCCGGCAGGCGGAAGGTGACGGAGATAGATAACAATGGACCAAATTTCGTCGTCGCTCAGTGTGCCTTTGGAGCCGGGCATTCCTGAGGGCCAGATGCCGTTGTCGATTACCCACTTCAGTTGGCCGTCGGTATAGCCCTGCACTTCACTCGAAGCGAGCGAGGGTACCGGCGGCGACATGCTGTCTGCGAACGGAACACCGGTGTTCTGGCCATCCATTCCGTGGCACGCAACACAATAGTGCGTGAAGGCCTCTTTCCCATCGGCCAGACTCTGGGACGTAACCTGCAACGGGTTCCGCTTCATTTTGTCGTGGACAAACACATGGCGCTTCGCCGCCCACATCATGCGCGTCTCCACCGCACTTGGGCGTGTTGCCGCGATCCCCCGCCAAAGCACGATAATCGCCGGCAACAGGATGATGACCGGAATCCACAGCCAACTGCGCATCTTAGTCCACCACATGGATTGTTAATGTCATCTTTCCGTGTCCTGAACCGCAGAACACCGAGCAGTGTCCGATGAACGTGCCGGTTTTCTCCGGCGTAAACTTCGCCTCTGCCGGCTTGCCCTTCGACGCATTTAAATCAACATTGAGTTCGCGAAAACGCACACCATGCGGGACATCAGCGCTGGTAAGCACCAGATCTACGCTTTCACCAGGCTTGATCGTGATCTCAGCCGGCTCGAATGCGAATCGCTTCGCTGTAACCTCGATGCGGCGTGGACTGGTCCCTGCCGGTCCTGTCGCCAATGTCAAGAGGACCGTGATCGCGAGACCACCACCGCCGATCAACTTCTTCGCTGTCCTTAACAGTCTCCTCCGTGCCCTTTCGAACGTTCCACCCGAAATCTGGTTCAATCCACAGTTGTTCAGCACAATCACTCCACATTGAAGATTCACTTCCTGAACTTCGACTCTGCCTAAGGTAGGCGAGTCAAGGCGCGGCGGTGTCATGCATGTGTAAGTGGATTGTCATGATTTTGTCGCCACCGCGGCAGATCGCACAAAGGAGTGCCTTTATCGTGCTCTTAGGTTCGCGGATTAAGTGAAGAATTTCGCATTTACCAGCTTCGATGACATTCCGCTTACAAAGAGAAGACTCCTCGCTGACACAACCTGTTTGACGCGGCGATACGTTGTACCCATGTTGCAACGCAAGGACTCCTCGATCCGCTCCCGTCTACGAATCCGACTTGCTGCGGTGCTTGCTGCAGGTTTGTTCTGCATCCCTTACTCTTTGCCTGCGCAGAACACCCCATTGATTTCTGGTGGCGGCGGACTCATTACCAGCACAAACGGTGGAAACACTACCTATCTCCCGATCATCTCGCCGGTGCTCGCCGCTCCGCTCGGCAACCACCTGCTCGTTGAGAGTCGCGCCACCGTTCTCGATTCATTCTTTCCGCGCGGCGGGGGTCAAAGCGGATACACAAGTTCTTCCTTCCTCGGCCTGTCCTATCTCCAACTGGATTACACCGCGAACCCGCACGCAACAATCGTGGCCGGTGAATTCCTCACGCCGTTCGGTACCTATAACGAGAGACTCACGCCGATCTGGATCAGCAACTTCGAAAGTGCTCCGTTGATCTTTTCTCTCGGCACCATGGGCACCGCCTCGAGCGTCGGTGGGATGCTTCGTGGCTCCGCTTTTTCAAATCAGCATGTCTCGCTCGACTATGCGGGCTACTTCTCCGCTACCAGCACCAACCAGCAGTTCAATGCGGAGCGATCGTCGGGGGGGCGCGGTAATTTGTACTTTCCTGAAGCTCGCCTCGAACTCGGCGGCTCTTACGCCCGTCTCCTCCAAGGAGTGCACCAGAACTATGCCGGAATGCATCTCTGGTGGGAACCCGCCGATCTTCCGTTCAAGTTCCGGTCTGAGTACGCACACGGTCCCCACTCCTATGGCTATTGGATGGAGTCGGAATTCCGCCTGAGCCGCTCCGAGAATATTCATTCATTGGTCGGCGGCTTCACGCCCGTGGTGCGCTGGCAGCAGACATTTCGCACCAGTCCTGATTCCACCGATGGTCTGCCCTCGGCGGATACGAATCGCGTCGATTTCGCCCTCGATTATCACTTGCCGCACGAGATCAGGATCAACACCGATTACTCGCGACAGTTGTCTTCCACCGGCAATCGCAATGTCTGGGAAACCGGTATCACATACAGGTTTCTCTTCCCCACCTGGAGAGGCAAATGAGAAAACTCATCAACCGCTTTGGATTTCCCATCGTCCTGGGCGCCGGACTGATCGCCGTTGTGGCGATTCCCGCCTTCTCAGCCTCCGGTCCAGCCCACAAGCCGGATGCACAAGCTCCTCAGAAGCAAACGAGCCAGACCCCGCCCGCTACGGCGCAGAGTGTAGGCGAACGTAAGTTCAACCAGAACTGCTCCCGCTGCCACCGTGCTCCCGAGGGCTTTTCACCGCATATCTCCGGAACGATTTTGAAACACATGCGGGTGCGCGCTTCGCTCAGCCAGCAGGATGTGCGCGACATTCTGCATTTCCTCAACCCCTGATCAGTGCGCCCCTGGCTGAACAACTTCCCCGAGTGAGGATCGAAATGAAATCTCTTTTTTTGCGCGATTGGCCTGTTGCAATCGTTTTGTGGGGCTTGCTTGGTGCTCTCTCCTATGGCCAGGCGCCTGGCACGGGCGCTATCAAAGGCAGGGTCTATGACGCATCATCGTCAGCTGTCCAAGGTGCTCACGTGACGCTCGTTAGCGACGAGACTGCGGCCTCTCGCGTCTCCTCAACGGATTCTTCTGGTTCATTTGGATTTCCTCTTCTGACGCCGGGTGCTTACTCCGTCACGATCGAGTCCGCGGGCTTCGCCAAAAAGACAACCAAGAACATCAATGTTGTGGTAAGTGAGACTGCAGTCGTCGATTTGCACCTCTCTGTCGCTGTCGCAGCTACCAATGTCTACGTTGAATCGGGTATCGAGCTGGCGCAGACAGAAAGTTCTACGCTTGGCCGTGCAGTCGATCGTCAGACCATTGAAGCCCTCCCCCTTTCCAATCGCAATTACACGCAGATTCTCTCGCTCTCGCCGGGCGTCGTCGTGGAACTACCCAGCGCAAGCGCACTGGGCCGCGGCACCCAAGACGTCGCTGCCAACGGAAACAAGACAACAGGAAACAACATTCAGTTCAATGGCATCGATGCCAATAATCTTTCTCAGAATTCAGCTGCAAATGACGGCGAAGAAGTCGGGGTAGCCGCTCCGGCGCCGGACACCATCCAGGAGTTCAAGGTACAGACGGGCAACTACGACGCGAGCTACGGCAGAGGCACCGGAGCGAATGTCGATGTCGTCAGCAAAACAGGTACTGCTTCACTTCATGGCACAGCGTGGGAGTTTCTTCGCAATGACGCCTTCAACGCCAACACATTTTTTTCGAAGCTCACTGGTCAGCCCCGTCCTGTCCTCAAGCAGAACCAGTTTGGCGCGTCGTTGGGCGGCCCCATCCTTCACAGTCACCTCTTCTTCTTCGGCGCCTATCAAGGCCTGCGTTCGAGTAACGGCCTCGGCGACCAGGTGACCGCCAACCTTCCTCAGCTGACAAACGACCGGTCTGCGCAGACTCTCGGCGCTCAGTTCTGTGCTTATCCCACTGCCGCGGGCGGCGTTCAATTAGCATGCGACGGATCCAACATCAATCCTGTCGCCCTGGCGCTCCTCAACTTCAAGTTGAAGAATGGCCAGTACGCGGTCCCCAATCCACAGATCCTCCTCCCGAACACCGATCCAACACAGATGCCTATCGGCGAATCCACGTTTGCCACGCCTGCCTCCTACAGCGAAAATCAATTCACAGCAAACATCGATAAGATCTCTGACTCGAATCAGTTCGCGGTCCGTTTCTTCTACTCCCACGCGCCCACCATCGAACCATTCTCGCCAAACGCCGCCAACGTTCCCGGTTGGGGTACAACCGAGCTTGACCAGAACACGATGCTGGTTCTTTCTGACACGCATGTCTTAAGCCCGCGCCTCGTCAATGTCGCGCGCTTCGGCTACATGCGGTTCGATGGTGACTCCGCGGTTTCCAACCCGATCCTTGCATCCGATCTCGGCACAACATCCCCCACCGGTACCTCCGGCGCAAACATCGCCGCTCCCGGCATCACCATCGACGGCCTGTTCACCGTCGGCGACGCGGGAACGCCGTTCCAATGGCAGGTCACCAACAGCTTCATCTGGCAGGACACGCTTTCCCTCACTGAGCGCAATCACGCTCTTCGATTTGGCGCTGAGGTTAAGCGCCACCAGGTTGACGTCACCGCGCCATTCTCGACCGATGGGCTACTCGATATCCGCACCTTCACCGATTTTCTGGTTGGACAAAGCGCCGCGCAGAACGGCAGCCCCAGCGGCAGCAGCAATGTCACTCTCAGCAATGGCAGCTCCGGGCTATTCCGCAAAGATGAGCGATACATCGACTTCGCGGGCTTCGCACAGGATGACTATCGCCTCTCCAGCCGTCTCATACTGAACGCCGGCCTCCGGTACGAAATCTTCGGCCCCCCCTCCGACATCAACGGCAGACTGGTTACCTTCGATCCCACCATCGCCACCAAATCTGCTCCACCGGAGGGCACTCTTAGCGGCTTCGTGGTTCCATCCAATTTCAAAGGCGATGTCCCGCAGGGAGTCGTCAGGTCTTCGATCCCCGGTCTCTATCCCACACACTACGTCGACTTCCAGCCGCGCCTCGGCTTTGTCTTCCGAGTTTCTGATCACCCGACAGTTCTTCTTCGTGGAGGCTATGGACTCTACTTCGACCGCCTCTCCGGGGGCCTGTCGGAAAACCTGCTCGCGGTCGAGCCGTTCTCGATATTCCAGTTTTTCTCTGGATCGTCCAATGGCGGCGCAACTTTGCAGCAACCCTTCGTTCCGCAATTGCCCGCGAGCAACACCTACCCGATGTTTCAGCCGCGCATCCCAGGAGGCGGACCAAGTCTCACGGCCATTTCTCGCCATATGGTCGATCCCTACACGGCGGAGTACAACCTCAATGCACAAGTCGCCTTTTCCCACGACTATCTCGTTGAGATCGGATACGTGGGAACACACTCTTTTCACGAAGCCGGCTGCATTGAGTTCAACCAGGCTCAGCTGGCCAGCCCAACCAATCCCATCAATGGCGAGACAACCAACTCCGCCGCCAATGTGATCGCACGCGTACCGTTCGTGGGCATCAGCCCCGGTTCGCTCCTCTGCGAATCGTCTTTCAACGCCAGCTACAACTCCCTGCAATCCAGCATCACGAAACGCTTGTCGCACGGTCTGGAGTTCCTCGGCAGTTACACCTGGTCACGCAATCTCGATCAGACCAGCGGCTCCTCGGGCAGCAACGTCTTCGAAATGCACCTCGTCACGAACGACCAGACAAACTTCCGCCAGGCATACGGCCCAACCGACTTTGATCGCACCAATCGTGGCGTCCTCAGCCTCGTCTACAACACCTCGTTCGCGCGCCATCTACCTGGTCTCACCGCCCGCATCGTAGGCGATTGGCAGATCTCCACCGTCGCCGTCGCACAGAGCGGCACCGCGCTCACGATTCTCGATGACAACGCCGGTTCGGTGTATGGAAATTACCCATTCGAGAACCGCGCTCAGCTCTCCGGCGCTGCCAAACCTGCAACCTCGGGTTCTCTCCGCTCCCGCGCGCTTAACGGCTACCTCAATCCCGCCGCCTTTGCGCCGGCGCCGGAAGCACCATTTGGCACGGGTCCCTTCGATACCGGTTTCGGCAACAGTTCCGAAGGCCTCGTTCGCGGTCCGGACCAACGCAACATCGACTTGGCCGTCGAGCGCACCATTCCCATTACTGAATCGCAAAAGCTCCGCTTCCGCACGGAGTTCTTCAATCTCGCCAACACCACAAATTTCAACAACCCGGCCAGCAACATCACGGCGGGTCCGGCTTTTGGCGCTCCTCCGTTTGGCATCATCACGTCGACGTCCAACAATCCACGCATCATCCAATTCGCATTGAAATACCAATTCTGAGAGAACCCGACCCTCCCCATGTTGACTATTGAGGCACTTCAGGACGCTTACGCACGATCCGCTCCCGTGGAACTCGCCGATCCCGCGCTGGCACGCTTTCCCATGCCCCTGCGCCAGACCTTTTATCCTCTTGGTTTTCCTCTGCAGATCGAGACCAACCGCGAAGAAGTGCTTTTTGGAGCCGCCGCTCGCTGGCAAGGTTTTGTGAAGCTCTTCGATACTGAGCCTCTCCTGCTTCGTGTCGGCGTAACCAAAACCGATTCCAGCGTCTGTCCGCCGATGCCGGCCTGTCGTGTGCAGCGCCACCTCGCATCCAATATCGCCGACCCGGAGAATTACGCCGTCACCGATCTCGCCCAGCGATTTTCCTCGATCTGGATAACCGAGGCTGCACTGGCTCATGGCAATTACTTCAACTACTTCTTCCTGGAGTCCGCCGCGATGTCGCTGCTGGCGACCTCCTACACCACGGCGGTCCACGCAGCCTGCGTCGAGCGCAACGGGTGCGGGATTCTTCTTTGCGGTGATTCGGGGGCCGGCAAAACTACTCTCGCCTATGCCTGTGCCCGCGCTGGGTGGACTTACATCACTGATGATGGTAGCTACCTCGTCAACAACCGCCATGATCGACTCGTTGTCGGCAACTGCAACCTGGCGCGGTTCCGGCCCTCGGCTGTGGGTCTCTTCTCTGAACTCAACGGTCACAATGTGATTCAACGCTCACAGGTTGGCAAACCCTCCATCGAGCTCGATATGCAACCTCTCCGCAATATCAGTTCCTCTTTTACATCGCACATCAACCATGTCGTCTTTCTGAGTCGCCGTAATATCCGCCGCCAGGAACTCGTGCGTTTCCCAACCGAGGTCGCGCGAAACTTCATGCTCCAGGTGATCTTCAGTCCGCCGGAAGCGCGGAAGGTCCAGGCCGCCATGATCGAGAACCTGCTCGTTGATGGCGCGCTCGAACTGCGTTACGACAATCTCGATTGGGCCGTCGATCGCCTTGCGAAGCTCGCCGAAAGGGGCATGTAGATGGGCTCCGCCGTCGATTGCGCTGGTCCCCCGGCGACCGATACCTCACTGTTTCAGCGTCTGAAGTCCTGGTTGTCGGTCGAAACTCTCAGTCGCCAATTCTGGATATTTTTCACTGCCGCGCTCTTCTTCGATTTTGCGATTGGCCTCTTCTTCTTCTTATTCAACCTCTACCTGCTCAACCTGCACTTCAATGAGCGCTCCATCGGAATCATTGCCGGCGCATTGACACTGGGTAATGTCGTCGGTACTGTGCCGGTTGGCATACTCGTGCGGCGCTTCGGGCTTCAGAAGATGTTTCTGCTTTGTTTTGTTGGCGCACCTCTGATTTCCATCTTCCGCACTGCATTCCTCACCATGCCAATGCAGATCGCACTTGCGTTTCTCACTGGCGTAGCCCTAAGCAGTTGGCCCGTCTGCTTCGCCCCCACCATCGCCAAGCTCACCACCGAGAAAAACCGCGTCTTCGCCTTCAGCATTTCCTTCGCTACCGGCATTGGAACCGGCACACTTGCGGGTCTCGTAGGTGGCTCACTTCCCGGTTTGCTGAAATCCGCCCACCGGTCGGCTTCCATGGGAGATGGAATGAGGATCGTACTTATATGCGCTTCGCTCCTCGCCATGGTCGGGGTCTGGCCTATCCTCCGTCTCAAACTTGGCACTCCGGAGAAGTCCGAGCGCAAAGGCCTGCAAGCATTCCATCCCTACCTTCTGCGCTTCCTTCCGGCATTTGCAATTTGGAGTTTCGTCACTGGATCTTTCATCCCATTCGCGCCCATCTTTTTCCAGAAACACGTGGGCATGTCGCTGCAGCATGTGGGCATGATTTTCTCCGCGTCACAGCTTGCGCAGGTTTTTGCCGTTCTCATCGCGCCGCTGCTCTACCGAAGAGCCGGTTCGGTCGCGGGGATTATTTGCGCGCAGCTCATCGCAGGCGTAGCAATCTTTTCACTCTGTTTCGGCCAATCCGTTCACTTCATACTGGTCGCTTATCTGCTCTTCACCGCAGCACAATTCTCCGCGAGTCCAGGTTTCTACGGTCTGCTCATGAGCCGTTTGCCCGACTCGGATCGCAGTAGCGCCTCAGCAGTCCAGAACATTACCGGCGCGCTGGTGCAAGCTGGCTCCGCGGCACTTACCGGATCGCTCATTGTGCGCTTCGGATACTCAACCATCTTTTGGACAAATGCGCTCCTGGCATTCGCCTCCGCAATCATCTGCTTTCTGCTTCTCTCATCATTCAAATCATTGAGTGCCAACCGGGCATTGGAAACTGGACGTTCAGGACCCTTCGGCGAAACCGCTCAGTGATGAAATAGACCTCGGACCGCCGCTTGAGTGGAAATCGTCCAGCACCGGTCACTCCGATTTAAATCCGTGCCGTTCGAAAATTGCACGCGCCGTGGCCGACTTCAAAAAGGCGACAAAAGCGCGAACTGCTTCGTCGTTGTGCGATCCTTTAATCTCTGCCAGTGGATACACAATCGGATCGTGCGACTCCTCCGGTGCAAGCGCCACCACCCGGACTTGATTGGAGACCCGGGCATCGGTGACATACACAAATCCCGCATCTGCATTCCCGGTTTCCACGTAAGTCAGCACCTGGCGAACATCCTTACCCAGCACAATCTTCGCTTTCAACCTGTCGTACAAATGCAGAGAATCCAGTGTCTGTTTGCCGTATTGACCCGCCGGCACGCTCGCTGGATCGCCCAGAGCGATTAACCGCACATGGTTGCCGAGTAACTGATCGAATCCTTGCAGTTTCGATCCACGTGGTACGATCAGAACCAGCGAGTTGCGCAGGAAATTCATGCGCGTACTGGGCCGCAACATCCCTTCCGCTTCCAACTGATCCATGGGTTTCACGCCGGCTGAGATGAATGCGTCCACCGGCGCTCCTTGCTCGATCTCGCGCGCAAGCGTTCCTGACGAGCCGAAGTTGTTGCGAAACTCGACGGCTCCGTGCTCATGCCGATACTCAGTCTCGACTTCCGTGATCGCATCCTGGAGGCTTGCCGCTACTGAGAGAGTCAGGACCGGGTGCTGCGGCGCGCGGCATCCATTTGCCAACATCGCGATGCATATCGCGGCGATTGCAAAACGAAGTCGATGCCCTGTGGGAGGCCTACTGGTTATTGAAGTCAGATTCACTGTCGAACACGCTATCTGTCGCGAGCGGCTCGCAGCGCTTCCTGCGCTGTGATTTGCAGGTATCGCCGCCTCTGCTCGCGCGTCAGACCTTCGGGATTGAATAGGGAGTTGAGAGCGAGTCCGTCCATGATTGCGCCCACATCCATCGTCAACATGCGCCGTTTTTCGATGGCTGCTCCAACCAGTTCCGGAAAGAGAGTATTGATTTTGGTCATGGAACAGCGCAGGCACATCTCTTCGAACAGCTTACTCAGCCGCTTCCGCTTGCGAGGATGCCGGATCACGTACATCTTGAATTCGAGATTGAGCAGAACGCGCTCTTTATCATGGAGCAGCTCGTCCAGGTGCCGGGCAAGCACATCCACCCGCTCCTCCAGAGTCGCCGCCTCAGATAATGCTTCGACCACCTTCTCCTGGCTGCGTGCAATGTCTTCTTCGAAGATGGCAAAGAACACATCTTCCTTATCGCGGAAATTGTCGTAGAATGCGCCCCGCGTCTTGCCCGCCTTGGCTGCGATGTCCTCTATTCGGGCAGATTCGAACCCGTCGCGGGTAAACACTTCCCTTGCAGCCTGCATGAGTTGCTGGCGCGTAACGAGCGCCCGCTCTTGCTTGTGCGCTGACATTTTCAACTGCGTACTTCTTCCGACACGCCAAAATTTCATGAATCGGGACTGAACCCTGGCGCGTCTCTAGAAGGAAATATACAGGGATGTATGTTTTTTATACAAGTCCCCATGACGCCGAGGTCGAATCCATGAAGCGCGCCATCCCCGAACAAAACGTCTTCAGCCGGCGAGGATCGGCTGTGATCCTGTCCAGCGCACTCATTCTGCTTACTATCCCGGTGTTCACCGGTTGTGCCACCACCCATGCGAGCACGCAAACTGCCAAATCGATGGCAATGCCGGTTTCGGTTGTGAAAGTGAGGCAAACCGATGTCCCCTTGACCGGCGCCTGGGTAGGCACACTCGATGGATTTGTGAATGCCCAGATCCAGCCCCAGGTGAGCGGCTACCTGATTCGCCAGAACTATCGAGAGGGCGCTGCCGTCGCGAAAGACGCGGTGCTCTTCCAGATTGATCCGCGACCCTTCCAGGCAGTGGTCGACCAGGCCCAGGCCGAAGTCGGGCGCGCCAAGGGACAACTTGCGCAAGCTGAGGCTCAGCAAGGTCTCACCCAAATCAATCTAAAGCGCGACACGCCGCTCGCGCAGGCACGAGCCATTGCCCAAAGCCAGCTCGATAACGACAAGCAGCAGGCTGCCCAGGCGGATGCGGCTGTCGCCGCGGCCCAGGCGGCGGTTGCATCGGCTGAAGCCGCTCTCACAACCGCGAAACTCAACCTCGGTTTCACCCAGGTGCGTTCCTTGATAGGCGGCGTTGCCGGACAGGCCACCACCCAGGTCGGCAATCTCGTCAGCCCGCAATCAGTTCTCACCTCGGTTTCGCAACTCGATCCGATCAAGGTCTACTTCTCCATCAGCGACGCGGAATACCTTGCGCTAACATCGCGTGCACGCCAAACTGGCGGAGATTTGCTGAGCAATAACTCGGATATCCCCCTCACGCTCACCCTGGCCGACGGCACTCCCTATCCCCACAAAGGTCGCTTCGCCTTTGTTGATCGGCAGATGAACCAGCAAACCGGAGCCATCCGCATTGCAGCTTCGTTTCCAAATCCCGGCAACGTGCTGCGACCGGGTCAATTTGGACGCGTCTCCGCAGCCACCGAAATGCGTAATAGCGCACTTCTTGTTCCGCAAGCCGCCGTCCAGGAATTGCAAGGCATTGAGCAGATCTACGTCGCGGGTTCGGATAACCATGTGCACGTCGTCAACGTAACGCTTGGTCCACAGTTCGGCAGCGATTGGATCATCGAGAACGGCCTCAAGGCCGGCGACCGCGTCATCACCGACAACGTGCAAAAGCTGAAGGACGGCGCTCCGATCAGCCCACATGAGGTCTCCGCGCAGGCCGCGGTCGAAACCTCCAACCCCACCGGCGGGAGGTAATCCGTGTCGAAATTCTTCATTCGCCGCCCCATCGTGGCGGTGGTCATCGCTATTCTCACGGTCATCATCGGCATCGTTTCATTGCTGACGTTGCCCACGTCGCAATACCCTGACATTGTTCCCCCCGAGATCATGGTGCAGGCCACCTATCCGGGCGCGGATGCCAGGACATTGACGCAGGCCGTCGCCACTCCCGTCGAGCAGCAGATGAACGGCGTCGACAACATGCTGTACATGTACTCGGTGAATGCCAACAACGGCCAGTCCACCGTATACGTCGACTTTGACGTGAAGACAAATCCTGACACCGACCAGGTGCTCTCGCAGCTTCGCGTTTCGCAGGCGCAGGCGCAACTCCCGGCACAGGTGAACACCGCCGGCGTTACGGTGCAGAAGTCCTTGACCTCGCCGCTGATGCTCATCGGACTCTCATCGCCCGACAACAAATACAACGTCGATTTCCTGACCAACTACGAAATCATCAACCTGCAGGATGAACTGACCCGTGTCCCCGGCGTCGCCCGGATCCAGGTATTCGGCGGACAATACGCGTTGCGAGTCTGGGTCAAGCCGGATCAGCTCGCAAAACTAGGCGTAACCGCGACGGACGTCATCGACGCCCTTCAGGTTCAGAACAACGTGAACCCTGCCGGCCAGATCGGCGGCGAACCGGTTCCCAATGGCCAGCAATTCACATTCACTGTGCGCACCCAGGGCCGCCTGGTAACGCCGGAGGAATTCGGCAACATCGTCATTCGCGCCAATCCCGACGGCTCCATCCTTCATCTTCGCGATGTCGCGCGAGTCGAGCTGGGGACTCAAACCTACAATCTGACCGCACGATATAACAACGCCCCCGCAGGAATAATGGCGGTCTATCAGCTTCCCGGATCGAATGCAGTCGAAACCGCGCGCGCTGTGACCAAGCGTCTAAAGGAATTGTCATCAACCTTCCCGTCGGGAATGCGCTATGACATTCCGCTCGACACAACCAAGGCAGTTACCGCCGGCATCCACGAGATTGTCGTCACGCTGCTCATCGCACTGGCCCTGGTCATTCTCGTCGTCTACATCTTCCTGCAAGGCTGGCGTGCCACATTGATTCCGCTGATGGCTGTGCCGGTCTCGCTCATCGGAACCTTCACGGTCTTTCCGCTTCTCGGATTCTCCATCAACACGTTGTCCCTATTCGGCCTGGTGCTCGCGATCGGCCTTGTTGTCGATGACGCAATCATCGTCGTCGAAGCAGTCGAACACCATATCGATGAGGGTATGACTCCGCGCGATGCCGCGTTCCGAGCTATGGAGGAGGTTGGCGGACCGGTCGTCGCCATCGCCCTGATTCTCGCCGCCGTCTTCATCCCCACCGCGGCCATCCCCGGAATCACGGGCAAGCTCTATCAACAGTTCGCCATCACCATCGCCATCTCCGTGCTCATTTCCGCATTCAATGCCCTCACGCTCAGCCCGGCATTGGCTGCAGTTCTGCTCAAGCCCAAGGATCCGACCAAGCGAGCCGGACCGCTTCAGCGCTTCTTCAACTGGTTCAACCGCCTGTTTGCACGCACTACGGATAACTACGTCTCCACCTCCGGAGTCCTCATCCACAAATCCGGCGCGACCATGCTGGGCCTTTTCGTCATTGCCATTCTGGCTGTCTTCCTCGGCAGTCGTCTGCCAACCGGCTTCCTGCCGCAGGAGGACCAGGGCTATCTCTTCGTCGCCATGCAATTGCCCGATGCAGCATCGCTGCAACGCACAGACTCGGCCGTACAGCGCGTCACCAAGGCATTGCTCGAAACACCGGGAATATCCGGCGTTGTCGGCGTCGACGGCTTCAGCCTGCTTACCCAGACCCAGAGCACAAATTCGGCATTTTTCTTTGTCTCTCTTAAGCCATGGGAACTAAGAAAGAGACGCACCGAGCAGATCGAGGCGATTCAGGCGAGCGTCCAGCAAAAGCTCGCCGGAGTCAGTGAAGGGCTCGCCTTCTCCTTCCCGCCGCCGCAGATTCCCGGCATCGGAACGTCCGGCGGAGTGACCATGATCCTCCAGGACCGCTCCGGCAACGACGACCCAACGTTCCTCACCAGGAATGTGTTCGCCTTCCTTGGCGCGGTATCCAAGCGTCCCGAAATCGCTGCCGCAGTCCCGTCTTACTTACCTGCCGTGCCGCAACTCTATGCCGACGTTGATCGCGATAAGGCCTCGCAGCAGCAGGTGGATCTCAGTTCGATCTACACCACGATGCAAACGTTCATGGGCGGGTATCTGGTGAACTACTTCAATCGCTTCGGCCGCCAATGGCAGACCTTCGTTGAGGCTGAAGGAGACTCCCGCACAAATATTCAAAACATCAACCAGTTTTATGTGCGAAGCGCCAACGGAAGCCAGGTTCCGCTCGGCGCTCTTGTGCACGTCAAACAGATCACCGGACCGGAATTCATCCTTCGCTTCAATGAGTACAACTCAGCGCAACTGAATATCGCGGGTGCGCCCGGCTACAGTTCGGGTCAGGTCCGCGCAGCGCTCGAACAGGCGTTTCACGAAACGATGCCACCGGGAATGGGATTTTCCTACCAGGGCATGAGCTACCAGGAGCAACGTGCCGCGGAAGGCGTTCCGGCCTGGATGGTCTTCGGGCTTTCGCTCTTATTCGTGTTTCTCATCCTCGCTGCGTTATACGAGAGCTGGACGCTGCCGTTCAGTGTTCTTCTCAGCACGCCGGTAGCAATCCTGGGCGCGTACCTGGCACTAACGGCGCGTTCCCTTGAAAACGACATCTTTGCAACCGTCGGCCTGATCATGCTCATCGGCCTCTCCGCGAAGAACGCCATCCTCATCGTTGAATTTGCGGTGACGAATTACCGCAAGGGTCAGAGCATCGCCGAGTCGGCGCTTCACGCGGCTCGCCTGCGCTTCCGGCCAATCGTCATGACCGCATTCGCATTCATCTTTGGCTGCTTGCCGCTGTGGACGGCTACCGGCTCAGGCGCGGCTTCACGCCGCATTCTCGGCACGGTCGTCATCGGCGGCATGACTCTTGCCACCGTTGTGGGAATCCTCATGGTTCCTGTCACATTTGCAGTCGTCGAGTACCTCTCGCACCGTTTCCGTAAAGGCGGTTCCGACACCACCATGGACGCTCCGCATCTGCCGGAATCGCGGGGCGACCGCGCCCCGGTCCTCGCTCGCGAAGCACAGGAAGGACAAGCATGACCGCTCTCCTATCACCAAGACAGCAATCCCTCGCATTCATCTTCCTCGGCGCCGCCCTGCTTGTTGCTGGTTGCAAAGTGGGCCCGAATTACGCCCGGCCCCAGATCACGGCCCCACCCGCCTATCGCGGCGCTGACAATGCGACCGTGTCCAGTGCCGATCCGGATTCGCTCGGCGATCAGAACTGGGCAAAGGTTTTTGAGGAACCCGAGTTGCAGCAGTTGATCCGCACTGCACTCGAGAACAACTACGATGTTCGCATCGCTGCAAAACGTGTCCTGGAGCAGCAGGCGCAGCTCCGCATCACGCGTTCCCAGGAATTCCCCAACGTCAGCGTCGGTGGCACCGGGATCGGCCTCGATCTCCCCAATTCCCTCGGAAGCGGTTTGCCCAGCGGAGCAAGCACCGCCGGCAGCTTCAACCTGTCCGCCGCATGGACTCCGGATTTCTGGGGGCTCTATCGCCGACAGGCAGAGTCGGCAAGAGCCCAGCTGCTGGCGCAAACATGGGCGCAGCGGGCAGTTCGCATGACCCTGGTTCAGCAGGTCGCGACTGCCTACGTCCAACTGCGCGCGCTCGACCAGCAACTCGAAATTGCCAAAGAAACGCTGAAGTCACGCCAGGAATCCGTCGGCCTGACCAAAACTCTCGAGAGCGGAGGATCGGTTCCGCTGTCCGATCTCCGCGAGGCTGAAGAGCTTGAATACACCGCTTCAGCACAGATTCCGCAGCTTGAACAACAGATTCAACAGGAGGAAAACTCGCTTCGGCTTCTGCTCGGGCAGAACCCAGGTCCAATTTCGCATAGCGACGCCAATGCGTTGAACCCGCTTCCGCAGAATCTGCCTGTCGGCCTGCCTTCGCGCTTGCTTGAGCGCCGCCCGGACATTCTCGAGGCTGAGCAGCAACTGGTCGCCGCCAATGCCCAAATCGGCGTGGCACGCGCGCAGTTCTTCCCGCAGCTTTCCATCAGCGCTTCCGGCGGAGTGGGTGGGGATAGCCTTTCGTCCATCTTCGATCCCGATAGCCGTCTCATCTACGGAATCGGCTCCTTGACTCAACCCATCTTCGAAGGAGGCAAGCTGCGCGGTCAGCTCCAGCTCTCCCAGCGCCAGAAGGAGGAGATGGTCCTGAATTACCAGAAGACCATTGCCGGAGCCTTCCGTGATGTCTCCAACGCGCTTGTCGCGGTAAACAAGCAGCGTGCAGCTCGTGAGCAGCAGGAAAAGCTCGTCGATGCGGCCCGCGATGCCACACGCCTCGCTCGCGTGCGTTATCAAGGTGGAGCAACCGGCTATCTCGAAGTGCTCACCACCGATTCAAACCTGTTTTCCGCTCAGCTTAACCTGGTGAATACCCAGGAAGGCGAGGCGCTTTCCCTGGTCCAGCTCTACGGAGCACTGGGAGGCGGCTGGCAATAAGGTTGAGTCGCTGCGGGATGCTCGGCAGTACAGATCGAGGCTGTGGAAGACCCCTCTCACGAAGGCTGAAAATCATCAAAAAATGACCAAGAGGATTAGCTCGGAACCTCCTTTGAATCAGTCGCTTTGAGCTTATGAAACGCTCTGGAAAATCGATAAACCCCAGATCCTGGTTTAAAATGGACCTTATGAGTATTGCTTCCCTTAACCCCGATCTCGCCACCGAACTTCGCTATGCTCTCGATGTGATGGAAGAATCCTCACACCTGGGCCTGGATGACGAATCGGCCGGCAAACTTCGCACTATCCTCCAGCGGCGCATCCGCGAAGCGGAAGCCGCTCTCTCCAACCGCCCAGTTCCCACCGTTCATTTCCCCATCTCCCGTAAAGTTCCAGCCTAGCCTTTGTTGCATAAACTCTCCCCTGATTTTTGAGCTGCTGGACCGCCTCGAGTCCAACTCTGGGTCTTAGGTGCGCGCCAGAAAACCCGCTCCGGATATCTGTATCCATCCATCCTCCGGAAATCCATCCGTTCTACTCATATGCGCCCCTAGCGAGCGGAAGCGTCGATTCTGTGACGAATAGCCAGTCTCGTGAGACAAACGTCATCCAAAGCGAGACACGATGCTCGCGCTCCGTAGCCGATTCGTGAACATCGCTGGGCACGATGGGACTTTCAGGGTTATCCTTTCGTGGTCCTCATTGAACGAATAACGCAGCGCATTGATCCACGGCATTTCCGTAGAAGAGAATTCTGAGATGTCATTGAAAGAAAGATTCAGAGCTCGTTCGCAGCCGTTGATCATGCATCCGGCTGTTTTCATCGCTGGCTTTTTGTTGGTGGGTCTTCTTTTCGCCACTCAGCAATGGGTCGGCGTACACATGTGGTACAGGCGCTTCCAGGTCAGCATTTTTCTGGTGGCTGCAGGCTGGGAACTGCAGTACGTCCTTTGGGGAGTGTTTTGCTGGATGCTCTGGTTCTGGCTCGGCAGCACTCTGCAAAAGGCAAATTGGAAATATATCCTTTTCCGCCTCTTTCCCCTCAGTATCTTGATGAGCGTCGTTGTTGAAGTCGTGCTGGTGGCAGCGATTCCCCAATTCCCCATTAGCAGTCATCCCATGACGTTCTGGGAGCGATTGGACTTCGACCTCACCGATGAGTTCCTCGGCAATATGACAATCTTCTGGTCGGCCTTTCTCCTGTTCCGTGCGCTCGGCTATTACGAGGAATCGCGTCAGAAAGAAAGAGCTTTATCGCAACTTGCTGTTGAATTGACCAGGGCGCAGATGCAGGCGCTTCGCATGCAGATCAATCCGCATTTTCTTTTCAACACCATGAATAGCATCTCGAGCCTGATGCAGACCGACATCGCAGCGGCAGACGACATGCTGGAACAACTTAGCAGTATGCTTCGCATCGCACTCGAGCGCGGATCGAAGCAAATGATTTCGCTCGGTGAAGAAATTGAATTCATTGAAATGTATCTCGCGCTTCAGGATCGGCGCTATGCGGGCCGGGTCCAACAGGAAGTATCCGTTGATCCGCAACTCTATGACGCCCTGGTTCCGGCAATGTTGCTTCAGCCGCTGGTCGAGAACGCCTACGTCCACGGCCTCTCGCGCATAACTGCAAACGCGGCTCTGCAGATTTGTGCCAGCCGCGAGGATAGCCGCCTCATCCTTACCGTACGCAACACCGGCATTGGATTGACCATTCCCATTGACCAGCGTGTTGCCGGAACCG
The DNA here is from genome assembly GCA_036495975.1 of Occallatibacter sp. Classification (GTDB taxonomy): domain Bacteria; phylum Acidobacteriota; class Terriglobia; order Terriglobales; family Acidobacteriaceae; genus Telmatobacter. The sequence goes on from DASXLY010000184.1 coordinate 75,337, forward strand.
GCGTCGGTCTGAGCAACATAAAGAACCGTCTGCAATTGCACTTCAACCAGGATCAGAGCATCAACATTCGCGAGATTTCGCCCGATCTCGTGCAGGTCGATCTGTCGATTCCCTTGATTTTTTCAGACTCGCCGGAGAAGATTCTGCTGCGATATGGCGCCTCATAGTTACGCCGCCAGCATGAACCCTCCACGATCCTCGTCTAAGCACTCAGGGTGAGTTGATCCCCCTGAAACAGCTTCGTCAGACGCTCGAGAGACTCCGTCCAGAGACGATGATGCCACGCATACTCTTCCAACGATCCCAGGCCCGTATGGCACAGCGAGAGGACGCTGCATTCAAAATCGCCGATCAGCCGAAGCGCCACACTGCTCTGCTTGATCAGACGATTTCGCTCCAGTCTCCAGCAGATCGATAACCGCCGGCGACGCCAGCTCGTATAACCAGCCAGAATTCGCACCCTCTTTGGATCAGCCGACTGCAGGATGAATCCATTTGGACCGTCCATTAGAACAATGGACGATGATGCGCCTTCTTCTGGAATTCGCAGCCATGTCTCCAAATACTCAGGAACCACTAACGCCTGGAATAAGCGTCGCGTTTCAGCCCGGACCCGAACGCTCGCGCATATTGCGTAAGGAGGGTCTTCAGCACGAACCTTCCTCGTCGGTATCTCAAGTCCGTACGGTTTGAATTCCAATCGTTGAGTCGCCATCAGATCCATCCGCTCCTAGATAGAATGACCTCTTATCGATTCTTATGAAGCGGTTTTGTGATCGATGCCCGTCCAGTTGCCACAAATGCACAGAATGCATTGATGAACCATCACGACCAGAAAGCGCTGAACTCAGACTTGAGACCGTCGCGTGGTTTCGGCAAACCTTCGTCCCCGCAATTCAAAGGGGAATCTTCTCGATGGATTAACCGGGGGTGTAACACGCAGAGGTTCTCGGAGTAACTGCCGGAGAATTAGACGAACGAATCCCAGAGAAATTTAGATTTGTGACGAATGGCGTCTGGATTTAGATCAACAGCATGAGAGTGTCGGGTAAAGAGTCTGTGCATGGTTAAGTGAGGCCTCGATGCGAGTTGACGCAAATAACTTTCCATCGTTTGCTTTGTCTATCTGCCATCGGGCACCGGTACCACAATCGTGCTCCGACCATGGCTCGCGTCAACGATCGGAGGGAAATGATATGTATCCGCTTGTTGGGCTCTTCTTCATCGCGGTCACACCAGTGCTCGCCCTGCACAGTCCGGATATCGCTGAGCCACCCGGAGTTTGTTCGTCCCAATCGAGTCTGCCGCGTGTGTATGCTCTTGACCACCTGAATGACGCCTCGATCACGAAGGAAGTATCTGCCGCTGACGACTACATGATCGGTCACGGCGTGGCTCAGAACGTGCATCTCGCTGCTCAGTCGTACGAGAAGGCCGCAAACGCCGGCGATCCTGATGCACAGAATCAGATTGGCTACCTTTATCAGACTGGAATTGGCGTACCGCAGAACATGGAACGCGCAGTTCACTGGTATCAGTTATCGGCCGCTAATGGTTCATTGAATGGCAAGGTGAACCTGGCAGTCACCTATGTTTGGGGCCTCGGTGTACGCGCAAATCCTCAGTTAGGGGAATCCTTACTCCAGGAAGCATCCGGAAAAGGAAGTGGCATCGCCGCTGCCTACCTCGGCGACATCTATCTAGCCGGAATCGGCTTCGCCTCTGATAGAACAAAGGCAATCGCTAACTATGAGCGCGGAGTTAGACTCCATTCGTATTACGCCGAGTATAAGTTAGGGCTCCTTCTCTCGAAACCTGATAACCACCCGCAGAACCTCGAACGCTCAATCGCTCTGCTCAGAAAATCGATCTCTCAGGGATATGTTCCAGCGATGTACCTGCTGGGCTTGATTGCAGTGAACCATCCCGAGAGCAACGTCCCCCACCAGGAGGCATTGGCACTGCTCGGGGATGCTTCAGGCGCAGGCTCATGGAAGGCATCGATCGTTCTCGCGATATTGTCGCGTGACGGAAAATGGGTGCAGAAGGATAAAGAAGAAGCCTACCGATACTTCAAACGGGCTGCGCTGCAGGGCGGTGATTCCGTCACAAAGTCTGTGCACAATGACGTTCAGGCATTGATTCCAAATCTCCCTCCCGGAAGCGTTGCAGACCTGGATACACATGCTGCGGAATGGGCAAGCAAGCACTCCGTACCTCTGCAAATGATCTTCAAAAGCGGTCAGAAGCTGGTCCCATTCAGTGCTTATGCTCTATCGTCATCCAACCCTGGTCAGCATGTTGGGGTACTTGTGGCGCCGGTTCCCGATTAACGCCTTGCGGCATTAGCACATTTCATTGAGCGGCAGATTCCTTGCCCAGGCAGCGGTCCCTGCGGCTCCCTGACGATGCAAATGGTCCCTCCTGTCACTGCCCAAAAACAGTGACGAACTGCGCTTTTTCGGTGACGAATAGCCGTACATCTGGGTCGAACAGGCATAAGACCACGTTCACCGGCGATTTCCATGACGCGCGAAACAAGTGTCCGCAATCGAACGAATTCCGTCAAAAATGAACACCTTTGTCTGCACTTTTGAGTTCCCCTCTACCTTAAGTCCCTGATTTTTGCCAATTGCGCCGCGAATTCGGAATGGCAGTAGACTTGCTCCCTTTGTGAACGAGGCTTCCCTTGCTTCAGGGCGCCCAACTGGGCCGAAACTACAAAACTCGTTTGAGGATGGCGTATGGGCATTCAGACGCTCATTGCAGATGACGAAGTACTTGCTAGACAGAAACTCCGCCGCCTGCTACAGCAGGAGCCGGACATCGACATCATCGGCGAGGGATCGACCGCCACGGAAATCATCGATCTCGTCAATGTGACCAGGGCACAACTTCTGTTTCTCGACATCCAGATGCCCGGCATGGATGGACTCCAACTTATCCGGGCCCTGTGCGAGTCTCCCGAGGCTCACATGCCCAGCATCGTATTCACCACGGCATATGACCAGTACGCGCTTCGGGCGTTTGACGTCAAAGCGATCGACTATCTTTTGAAGCCATACACTGCGGAACGTCTTCATTCTGCCGTGCAGCGTGTCCGCAACCAGCTCCAAGGTTCCAATCGGAGCGCTGCCGCCACTGGCGACACTGCGAACGGGCGCAGTTATGCCGACCGGATTGTGTTTAAGTCGCGTGGCCGGATCCTCTTTCTTCCCGTCTCTGAGATCCGCTGGATTGGCGCAGAAGAGAACTATGTCCGCATCTGCACCGCGTCCGAGTCTCACTTGCTTCGTGAGACCATGGCCTCCACAGAGAAGCGCCTCGACCCCAGGCAGTTCCTGCGTGTCCACCGTTCCGCGATTGTGAACCTTCGCTTCATTAAAGAAGTCCGCACCGAAGGTAAGGGTGACTTTGTCGTTCATCTGCTCAACGGGCAGAAGGTCACAATGAGCCGCAGTTATCACTCTCGCATAGGGGAATTGCTGGCGGCAGTGTAGGTCCGCGTCCAGCCATTCTTCGATAGCGAAGATACAAACACGCGGACCGACATCCAACTCCGGAGCGTGTCGCAAGACTGACCACAATACTGCGTGGTTCTCCATCGGGCGCCGCAACCGCAGCCACACCGGCTGGCACGTGGTACGATCATCCACAATCGTTGCGATCCAATTTCCCTTCCCTGGAGACCAGTACATGTTTCTCAATGCATCTGTGCGGCGACACAGGAGCGCAATTCTGTTTTGTGCCGCAGCTTTCGCCGTTTCCATTCCCCTATTCGCACAAGCACCCCCGGCCAACTCAACCGATGTCGTGATCAAAAATGCGACGGTCATGACCGTCACGCATGGCACCATCCAGCACGGCAGCCTCTGGATTCACAACGGCAAAATCGCCGGGGTAGGCGCCACCGTGGATGCTCCCGCCAACGCGCTGGCCATTGACGCCGGTGGCAAATTCGTTACCCCGGGCATCATCGATCCGCACTCCCATTCGGCCCTCGGTGACGACATCAATGAGGCCACCAGCCCGGTGACCCCATCGATGATGATGATCGACGCCTTCGATAACCTCGATAAGGCTCTCTATCAGGCGCTGGCCGGCGGTGTGACTACAGAGTTGCTCCTTCACGGCTCGGCCAACATGATTGGCGGTCAGGCCGTTGTTATCAAGAACAAGTTCGGCCTCTCTCGCGACGAAATGCTCTTTCCCAATGCGCCTCGCTCCATCAAGTTCGCAAGTGGCGAAAATCCCAAGCGGGTCTACGGACGGCGTGGTGAGGTTCCCTCCACCCGGATGGGCAACTTCGAGGTCATGCGTCAAGCGTTTGAAGACGCCAAAGCCTACATGGCTTCATGGGATGCCTACAATGTCAAGGTCGCCAAGGGCGATAAGGATGCAGCCCCTCCCAAGAAGGATCTCAAGCTCGAAGCTCTGGCCGACGTGCTGCGCGGCAAGCTCTACGTGCAGATACACTGCTATCGCGCCGACGAATTCCTCACCGAGGAAGCCATCGCCAAGGAATACGGCTACAAGATCCGCGGCTTCCACCACGCCCTCGAGATGTACAAGGTGGGAGACAAGATCGCCCCCACGGGCACTGGCATAGCCACATTTGCTGACTGGTGGGGCTTCAAAGACGAAGCCTGGGACGCGATTCCCTGGAATGCGGTCATGAGCATGCGTGAAGGTGTTCGCGTCGCGCTCAAGAGCGATTCCAACGACTACGTGCGCCGACTCAACCAGGAAGCCGGCAAGATGGTTGACTACGGCGGTGCCACCGAAGAAGAAGCTCTGCGCATGATTACCCTGAACGCCGCGTGGATCATCGGCGTTGATGACCGCGTTGGCTCCCTCGACGTTGGCAAAGACGGCGACGTAGTCATCTGGAATACCGACCCGCTCTCAACCTACGCCCGCGTTGAAAAGGTCTTTATTGACGGCGATCTTTACTTCGACAGCTCACTACCCGGCCTCGGAACCGCAAAGTTCCATGGCGTGATGCACGATGCGGAGAGCTTCGGTTCTGACGACGAACAAGGAGACGAGCAATGAAACTTAAGATAGGTGCTGCATTGCCCGCCTTTGCTGCGTTGTTACTCCCGAGCGCCTTCTCACAACCTGCCCACTCTGGTCCCGAGCGCGCCACGCCCGCCAAAACCATCGCAATTGTCGGCGGCAAGCTGCTCACCGTCACGCACGGCACCATCGAAAACGGTGTGATCGTCATGTCCGGGGGCAAGATCATCGCCATCGGCCCTGCAGGCTCAACCAAGGTCCCCTCCGGAGCGGAGACCTTCGATGCCAGGGGAATGACCGTCTATCCGGGTCTGTTTGACGCGGAAACGCATCTAGGTCTAACCGAAGTTTCCGCTGACCAGAACAGCAACGACCTCGCGGAAACCGCCGATGAGATCGAGCCTCAGATGCATGTTGCCGACGCCTTCCACGCCGAGACCGTACGCATCCCCGTGGAACGCCTCAATGGGATCACCAATGCCATTGTTGCTCCTGCCTCCGAAGACTCTGTGGTGGGCCAGGACGCTGCGATCCAGCTATACGGACGCGACCGCGACCAGATGCTGCTCCAGCGCGACATTGCCCTTGCCATGAACTTCGAGGGCAGTGTTCGTCACCACGCCAACTTCAATGGCCCCTCGAAATTCCCTACCACACGCATGGGCCTCGCTGCCCAGATCCGGCAGACATTTCTCGACGCCCAGGCCTATGAGGCAGAACGTGCCGCAGCAGCCAAGCCCGACCACAAGGGTCCGCCTCCCAAGCGCGATCTCAAGCTCGAGGCACTCCTTCCTTATCTTCATGGTGAGAAGCCCATCGTCCTCGGAGCCTATGAAAGCTACGAAGTCGAAGTCGCCATGGGTATCGCGAAGGAGTTTCATCTCAAGGTCATCCTCAACCACGTGACCCACACCCAGGACATCCTCGACGAAATCGCTTCGTACCACGTGCCGGTCATCGTTGGCTCCCTTTACGACTTTCCCCGCCCCGATGAACGTTACGATGCGGTCTTCTCTCTTCCTGCCGAGTTGCAAAAACGTGGCGTGAAGATTGCGTTGGCAACCGCGGGCAATGATATGGGAGGCAGCCGCAATTTGCCCTATGCTGCCGGATATGCCGTCGCCTACGGCCTTCCCTACGAGGAAGCGCTGAAGGCCATCACCCTCAACCCCGCCGAAATGTTCGGCCTCGGCGATCAGCTGGGCTCGCTCGATGTTGGCAAAACCGCCAACGTCGTCGTAGCCAATGGTGATCCCCTCGATGTACGAACCAGGGTGAAACAGGTCTTCATCGATGGAATAGCCATTCCCATGGTCAGCCGCCAGACCCAATTGCGCGATCAATACATGCCGCTGACCGAACCGCATCGCTGAATCGATATTCCTGGGGCGCTTGAATGAACACCGAATAAAATAGAGTCCAGCCAAGGTAGCTGTGACAGCCATTCAAGTGCAAAAGAAAACCATCGCAACTGGGGTCGCCGCCATTCTTCTCGCGGCGGCCTCAGCAGCGCAAACTGATCCCGGGCAAGTCGCCTTCTCGCTCGAACGAGAGGGGAAACTTGCTGAAGCTGAAACCGCATGGAGCGCACTAGCCAGGCAACACCCCAACAATCCTGAGCCTCTGGCGCACATGGGCCTGATCGAGGCAAAGCAGGAGCACTACGTCGAAGCCATCAAGCTCTATCGACGCGCGATGTCTCTGAATCCCGCGATGCCAGGCTTGCGCCTGAACCTGGGGATTGCTCTCTTCAAGACCGGCGACTATCAGCAGACCATCTCCGACCTCGATCCGTTGCTCAAGGCGCAGCCCGACGACCAACGCCTCAACATCCTGGTCGGCATGTCCCAGTACGGCCTTGAGCATTTTGCCGAAGCCTCTCCGCTGCTCAAGCAAGCGTCAGACCACGATCCTGAGAATCTGACCCTGCTCCTGACCCTGGCTCACAGTTGCCTGCTCTCGCGTCAGTATCCATGCGTGCTGGATGCCTATCATCGCCTGATTGCCTTGAATGCCGAATCGGCAGAGGCCGACATGCTGGTTGGCGAGGCCCTCGACGAAATGAAGGATCCCGAAGGCGCGATTCGCGAGTTTCGTGCCGCGGTTGTTGCCAATCCCAAAGAGCCGAATGTTCATTTCGGACTTGGCTATCTGCTGTGGACTAAAGGTCAGTACCAGGAAGCCGCCGACGAATTCCGCAAAGAGCTGGAGAACGACCCGCATCACGTACAGGCAACCCTCTATTTGGCCGACACGCAGATCCTGATGAACCAATTCGATCAGGCACGTCCGTTGCTCGAACAAATCGGCAAGGCCGATCCGAACATCGCAATGCAGCACCTCGATCTCGGCATCGTTTACATTGAGCTCGATCGCAAGCAGGATGCGCGAACCGAGTTGGAGACAGCTGTAAGGCTTACGCCGAAGAACGTGAAAGCCCACTACCGGCTCGCGCAGCTCTATCGCTCCATGGGATTGATGACGCAGGCAAAGGTCGAATTCGACAAGGCGAGCAATCTCAACAAGGCTGAAGACGAGCGCCTGCTGAAAGTCATGTCGACCATACCAGGCAAGCAGACTCCTGCAAACAAAGCCGTCGAAAAATAGCTACGTGCCGGCCGCGCAATTTGGGAGTCGCGCGCGACTCTCCCTTCACGAGCGCTGCAAGCCTGCAGACAAAAGAGGGCCGGAGCTTTCGCTCCGGCCCGTTCAGGAAAGTGATGCAACCTTAGAAGTAGAGCTTGGCGCCAAGTTGGATTCTGCGCGGCTCATGCGTCGAGGTCACCTTGCCGAAGTTGCCATCGCCCAGACCAGAATCGACACCGCTGAAGTTGGCATGGTTCCATGCGTTGAAGAACTCACCACGCAGTTGGAACCGCACATGCTCGCCAATGTTGGTGTTCTTGATGGCTGCAAGGTCCCAGTTCTGCACTCCGGGCCCGAGCAATGGATTGGCATGCTCGGTTCCGAAGTGGCCTACTGCGGTGGCGAACGATGAGGTTGAGAACCACTGCGCCGCCGTCTTCGTCTTGCTGATCGAACTTGTCTGATCAGGACGAATCGACGTCGTGCCGTTGACCGACATGCCCAACCCGTTCGGTCCTACTGAAACGAACGGATCTGTTCCCTGCGTGACTTGAAACGAGGAGCCGGAGATAAAGTTCGAAATCCCGGAAATCTCCCAGCCGCCCAGCGCATGTCCTGCCAGTCCACTCTGCGTCTTGTAGAACGGCAGGTCGTAGATGTAGTTCACAATCAGCATCTGCGGTGTGTTGTACGAAGCCGGACCGTAATCCTGCTTGAAGTCGTACGAATTGGTAGCTGCTGCACCGCGGTCGGTGGAGTTGGTTGTCAGATCCTTCGACCACGTGTACGAAGCGCCCACTTGCAGCCCCTTCGTGGAACGATGGTTGAGCGAGATCTGCAGCGAGTTGTAGTTGTTGCTGAAGAGGGGTCCGCGATCGTGGATGTACGAGTAACCGAGATAGGGACGGATAGCGTTCACATCCGCCGTTGTATTGGCCGTCCTCGCCGCAACTGTGGGCTGGTTCATATCGAACTCGCCCAGCAGGTGCCGTGCAACATTGCCCACATACGCAACCTCGAGAACCGTCGTCGGCAGCAGTTGCCGCTGAACGGAGAGGTTGTAGTTGGTGTAGTTGGGAACCCGGAACGTCGGAATACCGGTTGCGGTCAAGCCATTCGGGCCATACGAAACCACGTTCGATCCCGAAGGCGCGTCGAAGTGGGTGTTGGCAATGGTCGTCGTCTGTAGCAGCGGCGGATCCTGGAAAGCATTCTGCTCCCAGATGCCGTTCAACAGGCGATCGTAGAAGACACCGAAGCCGCCACGAATCGACGTGATTCCGCGGCCGTCAGGATTGTACGCGAACCCGACGCGAGGTCCGAAGTTTGAGTTCTTGTCTGGATTGATGTGGTTGCCGAATGGCGAGCACGTCACCTGCGGAGCGATTGCCTGCGCCGCGCTGCATGCACTTCCCTTGGGGAAGATAATGCCGTTGGCGTAGGTTGCAGGAACCAGCGGATTGCCGTTCAAGCTCTGGCCTGCCACGAACTGGCCCGTTGCCGGATCGATAGCCGGCGCATTCGATGCACTGTAGATCTGCCTGTCGAAGTTGTTCAGTGTATCTTTCACATCGGCGGGTGACGGGAACGCGCTCCACCGGACGCCGAGGTTGAGGGTTAGATTCTTGCTGATCTTCCAGTCATCCTGCACGTACGCTTCGCTGTTTACATAGTGCAGATCGGGAATGATATCCCGGCTGCCCTGGTTGTAGTTGAAGATGTCGCCCAGCAGGAAGTCGCCGAAGCTCCAGGCGTTGGTCGTCGCCGCATCAGCGCCGAGTGCCACGGAGGGCTGGTTCGAGAACGAAAAGTTCGGACCGCCAGAAACAGCGTTCTCAGTCTTGATCATTTGCTGGAACTGGAATCCCACGCGAACCGTGTTCCGTCCCAGCGTAACGGCAAGGTTATCGAAGTAGCTGCGATCGAGGTTCCTCTCCTTCCAGGGGGCCGAACCCGGCGAGAATCCCTGGGTTCCAGTAATGGAAACAGCCGGCATACGTCCGTATGGATCTGTATATGCCCAGTTGTTTGTCATCGATTGGAAGATTGTTGGATCGGTGGTGAACTGGCCGGATGCGATGGTTGAGTTATACGTGCCCTGCGCGTAGACAAACTCAACTTCGTTTACAACCTTCGGCGAAATCGTCCACGTCAGGTTACCCACAACATTCTTGCCCGGTGAGTCGACCAGCGTGTTCACCAGTCCTGGATAATTGTTTCCGGCCCAAAGACCCATCGGAGCATTCACCGGCATATCGTCATTCATGCCGCGTGCGTAGAAGTGAAGCTTGTCATTGAAATAGTGATCCACGCGAACGATGTCTTCGTGGAAGTCGTCCTTTTGCGAAAAGTTAAAGTTCAGATCGCCGCCGCTGTTCGCCGCGAACTTCGAATTCGCAAAAATATTCGTGAGATAAACCTGTGAGTTGGCACTGTAGCAGCTCGTGGGAACCGTCGTGGTATGAGCCGTCGCATCATGCTGCAACGTGCAACCGGGGTTGGTCACCTGCGGCTGATACGGATAATACGTGCCGCCAATATTCGCATCGGGAATAACGCCATTAAGGTCCTGCGGTGTTGCCACCGTCAGGCTGGTGTTTCCCGGCGTCGTGATCTTGCGCCACTCCTCCGACCAGAAGAAAAAGGTCTTCTTCTTGTCGGTGTTGTAAGCCCTTGGAATGAAGATCGGACCACCAATGGTAAAGCCGTAATCGTTGTGGTGGTTCACGCCGTTCTTGTTGGGGTCGCCGTTCGCAATCTGCGTCTGCTTGTTGAAATAGTCGTTCGCATCAAGCGCGGTGTTGCGCACAAACTCGAATGCGTCCCCGTGGAAATCGCGTGTGCCGTTCTTGGTGGCAACCTGTACCTGGCCGCCGCCCGAACGCCCGTAGCCTGCATCGTAGCTGCCGCGAGCCAGCGTAAATTCTTGAATCGCATCAACACTCGGTTCGTTCGTAATGGTTCCGTTCGAACCGCTGTCGTTGACGTCGGCGCCGTCCACTGTCCAGTTGTTGGCATTGGTGCGCGCACCATTGACGGCCAAGGCCGTGCCGCCTGCTCCAACCTCGTCACCCTGCTGATTCACGACGCCCGGCTGCAACGCAACCAGTTGCTGGAAGCTTCGGCTGCTCAATTCGAGTTCACGAATCTGCACGCCCGAAATCGTGTCTGCCTGCGCCGAACTTTCGGTGTCAACCGAAACAGGATTGCTTTCTACGGTGACCGTCGTGTTCACTGAACCGGTCTTCATATCAGCATTCAGCGAGTGCCTCTCCGCCACCTCAAGCACCACGTTCTTGGCGTTGAAGGTTTCAAAGCCCGTAGCCACGACCGTAATCGTGTACGTGCCGGCCGTAAGGTTGGTGGCTTTGTAGAAGCCCGTCCCATCCGACTGAACGACGCGCGCTGCTCCTCCCACGCCGTTCAGCGTGATAGTCACGGTTGCATTCGGAATCACCGCTCCCGTCGAATCACTGACAATTCCGCTCAGGGTCGCCGACAACTCCTGCGCTTTGCTGGTCACTGGGCAGAGCAGGAGAAGTACTGCAGCAATCCCAATGAACATTTGCCAAATTCGGTGTCCGGGGCTTGCCTCTGGACGTTTCGATGAAAGACTTTGATTGAGAACCCGATTCAGGTCAATCATTGCCATCACACCTTTCTTTTTGAAATCTCTTGGTGTCGACTCGCACACGCGGATCAACGGGTGAGTTCAAGAGTGGACTGCGCCGCGCGCAGCTTTGCTCCTGAACGAATTCGCCCTGGGATTTCCTCAAAAAAGACCGGCTGCCGCCAGTTCTCCGGCGCAAGAGCGATTTCACTAGTCGGCCGGGCCTGGATTGTCGATTGGCTTTTCTGCGCTTGCACTACGCCTCCCAAGGTGTTGCAAATACCGGCCAGCGCTCAACATTCCTCGCCGACAAGCCTGCCGCAATTCTTGCGATCGCAGCAGTGACACTTTTCTCGTTGCGGAGAACAATACTTGGTTTTCGAGCTGAATTCAACAACAAAATGATCAAATGAGATTGAAATAATCAACTCAGTCCAACTTATGACCCTATATGATCGATTTACTATTGACTTTTGATCAAAGCAACGCTAGTTAGCTGCTGAACCCCCATTGCGAATTCGTCGCCGACTTGGTTTCGGGATTCGGATGCATAGCAGGATCAATCCCGCGGAACGCTGGGCTTGAGAATATCTTCTTTAAAACAAATGATTTAATCCGCTGAAGAATCGACTACCAACGACTCTTCGCTCGGTTTAGGCCCGAATGACCCGGATGCCCTGCCGCTCAAACGGCGCCAGCATCTCGGCGGACGTCCCGGTATTCGTAATGATGGTGTGAATCTCACTGGTTGGACAAATAAAAGCTGGGCTGACGTTGCCGAATTTACTCCCATCCGTCACCACAATCACCTGCTTGGAATGCTTCAGCATCTTGCGGTAGATAAGCGCTTCGTCTGTCTCCAGGGTAGTAGCGCCTCGCTCAGCATCGAGCCCGGTGATGCTCAGGAATACCCTGTCCATATACACGTCGTCCAGGAACTCGAGGGCGGCATTGCCCGTCAATGAAAACGACCATGCCCACGGAATCACTCCGCCGGTCATATAGGTGCGAACACCGGGCTGATTGCACAACTCCATCCCAATATTCAACGCGTTGGTGATCACCTGGATCTTCTCGCGATGGCGCAACGCACGGCCAATATGCGTCGTCGTGGTTCCTGCCGAAAGCCCGATCGTCTCGTTCGGCTGCACCAGTTCGGCTGCCGCCAGTCCGATTCTCCGTTTCTCGACCGCATACCTCTGCTCGCGCGCCAGAAATGAGCTGTCATAGCGAAAAGGTTCGTACAGCAGAGGCTCAACCAGCGTTGCCCCGCCGTGCGTTCGGCGGATCAGGCCACGATTCTCAAGCCTTGCCAGATCGCGACGGATGCTCGGAGCCGAAGAGCCTGCGACGGAAAGGATTTCCTCAATGCTTGCCGTACCTACCCGAAGGAGAAACTTGATGATCTGCTCACAGCGCCCGTTCAATGTGTCTGGCATGACGCGAACGATTCTACACGCTATACATTGGCCCGCGCATTCATTTTTCAGTTTTTCTGTCAATTTCCAGAGAAAACGAGCTATTTCTTCCACTATTTTGAGTAAATTGTCCAGTAACGATCAATAGATTTTCATTGTGATTTGGTTCAGAGCTAGATTCGCGCATTGTCGGAGTTCGCTGGCTAACTTGCTGACCGCAATGCTACTTCCAGACGATCCGGTGAGCAACTTATCCAGTCGCAGACCGCCCTCGCAAAGGAAGTCACAGTAACCAACTCAAATTCGCGAAAACCAAGCCCCACCGCGCGGTCCAGCAGCCCTATAATGATCAATCGATAGCCAAATGCTCATTCTGCTGATCTGAATCAACTCAACCGTTGGTCCAAATATTTTCCGCACTTCGCGGAGGTGAATCGTGGTTCTCGCCGTTCTCAGACGCATGCTCATCGTATGCTTTTTTGCTTCTCTCCTTTCGATTTCGTTTCTGCGCGCAGAGACCCCGAAGCTCCCTCTCATGCCAATGCCACAGCACATGACGCAGGGGCAGGGACAGCTCAAGATCGACAGCACTTTCACCGTGGTCCTTGAGGGTTACAAGGAATCCCGCCTCGACGCGGCCTGCAAGCGCTTCATCGGCACACTCTCCCGGGAAACCGGGATCCCACTCCACGACGACGCCACCAGCAGCACGCCAACCCTGGTTGTAAAAACAACTGACGCCAGCGACGCCATCCAGCGGGTCGGAGAAGATGAGTCCTATCATCTCGAAGTTACGTCCACCGGTGCCGTGCTCAGCGCTCCCAACCCGCTCGGCGCAATGCACGGCCTGCAGACATTTCTTCAGCTGGTGACCGTCTCTCCGAACGGTTTCATCGCTCCAGCGGTCACCATCGACGACTCTCCCCGGTTTCCCTGGCGCGGTCTGATGATTGATACCGGCCGTCATTTTCAGCCCATGGATGTGATTAGGCGCAACCTCGACGGCATGGAAGCCGTGAAGATGAACGTCTTTCACTGGCATCTCTCTGAAGATCAGGGTTTCCGCGCCGAAAGCAAGATCTATCCCCTCCTAACCGGCAAGGGTTCGAACGGCCTCTTCTATACCCAGTCAGATATGCGCGAAATCATCGCCTATGCGCGTGACCGCGGCATTCGCGTCGTGCCCGAGTTCGATATGCCGTGCCACACCACCGCCTGGTTCGTGGGTTATCCGAACCTCGCCAGCGGCACGGGTCCTTACAAGATCGAAACGAGGTGGGGCGTTTTCGATCCGGCAATGGATCCCACCCGTGAAACCACCTTTGAATTCATCAACCGTTTCATCGGCGAGATGACCACCATATTCCCGGACGCTTACTTCCACGTAGGCGGCGATGAATGCGATGGCAAAGAGTGGGACGCCAACCCGCGCGTAAAGGCGTTCATGCGCGCTCACCAACTGAAGGACAACGCGGCGCTGCAGTCCTACTTTACTTCGCGCGTGCAAAAGCTCGTTTCCGCGCATCATCGCATCATGGTGGGCTGGGACGAGGTGCTTGAGCCCGATACGCCGCAGGATGTTGTGATCCATTCATGGCGCGGTCCCACGGGCCTCGCCGCGGCAGTGCGCCAGGGAAATCGCGCGCTCCTGTCCAATGGCTATTACATCGACCTGAACCAGTCCGCAGCCGAGCACTATCTTGTCGATCCCTTGGGCGGTGCAGCCGCAAGCCTGACGCTCGAGGAGCAAAAGCGCGTCCTTGGCGGGGAAGCCACCATGTGGAGCGAGTTCACTCCTTCCGAGATCGTCGACAGCCGTATCTGGCCGCGGACTGCCGCCATCGCGGAACGCCTCTGGTCTGCCCAAGACCTGCGCGACGTCCCCTCGATGTATGCTCGAATGGCGATCGTCTCCAACCGGCTAGAGTTCTACGGACTCACTCACCAGTCCTTCACCCGCCCCATGCTGCAACGGATGAGCGGCGGAGCCGATACGAAGTATCTCGCTATTCTGGCAAGCGTGGTCCAGCCTCCGGTTGGCTATGAACGCGAAGAACTCAAGGAGTATGACTGGCACTCGCCGCTGAATCATCTCATTGATGCCGTGCCGCCTGAGAGCAACACCGCCCGCAAATTCAACGATCTTGTCGCAGCTATCGTTTCGGGTAGCGCATCCCCCGAACAGTGGCAGCAGGCAAAGAATTGGCTCACGTTATGGCACAATAACGACGCAAAGCTAGAACCCTCGCTCAACCATTCCGACATCACTGCCGAGCTCGCTCCCGTATCGCAAGCCCTCGCCCAAATCTCTGGCATCGGACTGCGTGCACTCGATGACCTGCAGAATCATCGCACCGCCGATCCTGCCGCAACCAACGCCGATACAGAAACGCTGAAAGCAGCAGAAAAACCACAGGCCGTCCTGCGCGACATGATCGTCTCGCCCGTACAGGCGCTCGTCAAAGCCGCAGCAGCACAGAAACCCTGAATCAGAGAATCAAAACGAAGGCGCAGGTTCCTGGAATCTGCGCTTTCCCTGTTTCGCGATAATGACGAGTTATCGAATCGACACGATCTCGATGTTCCCGCTGCGTCGCAGAATGTTCACGCTCACCGTATCCGCATACCGTTCGCATGAGATATCAACACTTCCATTCCCGACTTTCAGATTGCGGATTCGCACATGCTGCAGCTTCTCCGGCAGGGCTGCGTGATACAGATAGACGCGCGATTCGCTGGCGCGGATCTCCAATCCCAAACACGCCTGCAGCAGCATGAACACCGACCCTGCCGCCCACGCCTGCGGTGAACAGGCAACTGGATAAAGTGTCGGGCCCTTTCCCGGACGCCGTCCAAACCCGCAGATCAGTTCCGGGAGTCGATGAAACATCACTTCCGACGAGAGATCCAGCAGTCCCGACGTAATCCGCAGCGCCACGTCCTTGTCAGCTTTGCGCAATGCCCCCATCGCGATCAGCGCATTATCGTGCGGCCAGAGCGACCCATTGTGGTAAGACATTGGGTTGTAACGGCGCTCGCTGGTCACGATCGTGCGCACACCCCATCCCGAAAAGAACGCTGGCGAAAGCAGCCCCTCAGCCGTCGATCGATACTGCGCATCGCTGGCAATTCCTGAAAACAGGCACTGGCCTGCGTTTGAACTGCGTACGCGGCATTGTTTCTTCTCGCCGTCCAGCGCCATGGCAAACATCCCCAGTTCATCCGACCAGAATGCTGCCTGGAACTCGGATTTCAGTTTGCCGGCCTGCTCCCGAAGGCGCTCTCCGAGATCATGATCTCCCAGCTCGGCAGCAATGTTCGCGATCCCATTCTTCGCGGCATATACATACGCCTGTACCTCGCACAGTGCAATAGGACCGGTTGCCAGTCGCCCGTCACTGTGGAAGACCGAATCATTTGAATCCTTCCACCCCTGCTGAACCAGGCCGTGATCTGTCTGCCGTGCATACTCCACAAATCCGTCGTGGTCTTGGTCGCCATACACATCAATCCATTCGAGAGCCGCAAGAATGTTGGACCATATCTCCCGCAGAAATTCGACATCTCCCGTTCTCTCGTAGTAGGCAGCCGCAAGCAGAATGAACAACGGCGTTCCGTCCACCGTGCCGTAGTAGCGGCCAAAGGGAACTTCGCCTAGCCGCGCCATCTCACCCTTGCGCATCTCATGCAGAATCTTCCCCGGATCCGCATCCCGCGCAGCATCATGGCTGGTGGCCTGGGTTGCGGCAAGATACGACAGCACTCCCTTCGCAACCGAGGGAACCAGCCAGAGCAATTCCAGCGCAGTAATAATCCCGTCTCGGCCGAAGACCGTGCTGAACCACGGCACGCCTGCGTAGGGATACAGCCCATGCGGGGTCTGCGTCACCATCATCGCCAGGTCAGCCCGAGACCGCCGAATCCAGCTGTTGAACTGCTCATTGGAGGTGTGAATATCCACCTCCGCCAGCGGTCCGATGCTGCGCTTGTGATTCATGCACTGCAGGGCATCGCCGTAGCTGCTGATGCGAGCGCGATTATCACCGCCGCATTCGCACACCAGAGTCAGCGTGAAGCTCACCTCGCTGCGCGCCTCAAGATGCAATGGGACCGTGATCCCTCCATCGTGCGGTTCGCACGAACCCGGCGAACACTCAATTCGCGTGGCACGCCGGATCTCATCCAGTCCTTCGTACGCGAGCGTTACTCCAGTCCGGCTGATCTCCTCGGCAAGCTTCTTGCCACGCCGTTTCCGTTTCTCACCGCGCACTTCGAAGATGTCCGCAAAATCCGCATCAAAATCGAACGAGACCTCGACATCGATTGCCGAATCGCCATAGTTGTTCAACGTGATCTGGTCATAGCAAATCGTCTCGGCCAGAAACTTTGTCCTGTAGATATGGACGGTTCCTCGCGGCAGCATCAGTCCTGGCCGCAGATCGAGATCAGGATTCGTAAGATCTACCGCGAACAGCACATTATCTTCGCGGATAGTCGAACTCAATAGCAGGGGCTTGACCCCGCAGAAGCGCAGCTCCAGCCGGGAAAGGTGACGCGTTTCATTGTGGAAGATTCCCTGCTGACCAAAGCCGACTGGCTGAATGTCTCCGCTGCGATCGAAAACCGCAAACGTATCTCCATTCAGCAGAACCCGTGTGCGATCATCGGCAAGAGCCGACGAAGCCCGAATATAGAATTGGTGGCCGACCTCGATGACGTCGAGGTGTTGTTCACGCTGAACCGATGGGATCATCGATAAGAATCTCCTGGGTCATGCGGTTAAGGTAAGTCCACGTTTCCCGTTGGCAGCCCGCTTGGCTTCGCAGATCTCCCGCTCGTAAGCGGAGAGATACTCCCGGCACATCCGTCGCGCGGTGAAGCGCTCGAGGAAACGATTATGACACTCCCTGCGATCGAGTTCGGGAAGCTTTCGCAATGCATGTACCGCTTCTTCAATACTCGCCACGATGAACCCGGTCACCCCGGGATCTACAATCTCCTCGACGGAGCCGCCGCGGAAAGCAATCACCGGCGTCCCGCATGCCATTGCCTCAATCATCACCAACCCGAAGGGCTCTGGCCAGTCAATTGGAAACAAAAGTGCCGCTGCATTGCCGAGAAATTCCGTCTTTTCCTTTTCATCGATCTCGCCGACAAACTCCACATCGGAATTCGCCAGAAGATCGCTGATCTCCGACTCAAAATAATTCCGGTCCGCGTCATCGATCTTCGCCGCTACCCGCAGAGGCATTCCCGCCTGCCGCGCGATTTCAATTGCCCGGTCCACTCGTTTTTCGGGTGATATCCGGCCCAGAAAAGCCAGGTACTTCCCCGGCTCAAAGTTCGGGTCATGCAGGTTTTCTGGAAGTCCATGATGGACTGTCGCCACCCAACTCGCCCATGCCATCGGCGCGCGTTGTGAATCTGAAATGGAGACCAGGCGCATGTCGTCGAACTCCCGAAACAGCGGATACATATCGGGGATGTCTAGTCGCCCGTGCAGTGTGGTGAGTGCCGGAACTGCAAGCCTCCGAATCTGCGAAAACGGCAGGTAATCAAGATGGAAGTGAACAATGTCAAACTCATCAGCCTCTTGCACCACGGTCTCGATCATATTCAGGTGGTGCGCGAGAGGAGAAAGCAGTTTGCCGCCCTCCAGTCGAAGGGCCCGTTGGCATCCTGGTCGAAGTTCCGCCGTTGTCTCCGAATCCCCGCTTGCATAAAGCGTTACGTCGTGTCCAAGCTCCACCAGTGTTTCGGTAAGGTACGAAACGACCCGCTCCGTGCCGCCGTAGAGCTTCGGAGGCACACTCTCGTATAAAGGCGCAACCTGCGCGATTCTCATGATGGCAATCCCCCCGGCCAGCTCTTCGCATGCGGGTCATCTGATTACTTGGATGCAATTCCAGCCTGCGAACGTGGCCTGCCTCCGGCTCTGAAGACCCAAACCCTCTGCGCGGGTGTAGTACCCCGCACTGTCCACAATCGAAACGAGATTACCGCTGGTCTCCAAGGATGGAACCGGCGCTCAAACCGCGGCACATCGCAAGTGTGCGGCGCGAGTGTTGCATTTTCTCTTGCTTCCTGCGAATATCGATACATGGACCGTCGGACCTGTTGTCGCTGCTGTATGCCGCTTCGCGCGCATCAGGCGACCTCGTCTCTCAGCTAGTCCATAATCCCAAGGTTTCCTGAATGCCCGCGACACAGCCATAAGGCTGCCCGCGGGTTTTTGTTTTGGTGAATCCCCCACATCGAGGACATATGACTGAAGCTGTTCAAGCCAAAGAAACCAAGGCCCAGCGCTCCGAACGACTCAAGCGCGCAAAGAATCCCTGGGAGGCATTCGATGAAGTGCGCACGTTCGCCCGCGAGGGCCGCTCCAGCGTGATTCCGGAGTGGGCCAGCGTTTACTTCAAGTGGTGGGGCATCTATACCCAAGGCGACGGCGTCGGCGCAACCGGCGGCAAGGGCGGCGAAGGCCTTGCCTCCGACTACTTCATGATGCGCATCGGGATCCCCAACGGCATCGTCTCGTCCCATCAACTCCGCACCATCGGCGGACTCACCCGCAAGTACGCGCGCAACCTGGCCGATATCACCGTACGCCAGAACATCCAGCTTCACTGGCTTACCATCGAGTCCCTGCCCGAGGTTGTGGACGCTCTCGATGCTATCGGTCTCTCTCCCAAGGGCGCCTGCGGCGACGTAGTCCGCAATGTGACCGGCTGCCCACTCGCCGGCGTCGCGCACGACGAGATCTTCGATGCCTCCCCCATCGCCCTCGAAGTCGCACACCTGCTCACCGCCAATACCGAGTTTTACAACCTCCCCCGCAAGTTCAAGATCTCCGTCAGCGGTTGCCGCACCTGGTGCAATTATCCCGAGATCAACGACATTGCCCTTACCGGCGCAGATCACAATGGCCAGGTCGGATTCTCCGTCCGCGTCGGCGGTGGTCTTTCCAATGAGCCGCATCTCGCCGTTCGTCTGGATGCCTTTGTCCTCCCCCAGCAAGCTGTCCCCGTCGTCAAAGCCATCACTGAAATCTTCCGCGATCAGCAGGTGCTGCGCGAAAGCCGCGATCGCGCACGATTGAAGTACCTGTTCCTGAAACAAGGCTGGACGCCGCAGGATTTCCTCAACGAGTTGCAATCGCGTCTCCCGTTCAAGCTGCTCCCTGGCGTTTCCGAGCACGTTCCCGATGAAACTCTTCGCGATCACGTCGGTGTTCATCGCCAGCGCCAACCCGGCCTTAGCTACGTTGGGGCTTCGATCCTGAGCGGACGCCTCACCGGCGAGCAACTCGAAGCAGCGGCCGACCTCGCCGACAAATACGGCACCGGACAACTGCGCGCCACTGTCTCACAGAATCTGATCTTCATCGATGTTCCAAACCACAAGGCACCGAATCTCGTTCGCGAACTGGGCAACATCGGCCTCCACGTCGAAGCCTCCTCGTTCTGGCGGGGCGGGGTAGCCTGCACCGGCACTGAATTCTGCAAACTTGCCATCACTGAGACCAAGGGCTTCACCCGCTGGCTGGTTGACGAACTCGAGGAGCGCGTGCCGCAGTTCGATCAGCAGCTTCGGCTCCATGTCACGGGATGCCCCAACGGCTGCGGTCAGCACTGGATTGCCGACATTGGCATTGAAGGCAAGAAAATCAAGCAGGAAGGCAAGCTGGTCGACGCCTACTATTTCTGTCTCGGCGGAGCAGTGGGCCGCGACTCCGGCATTGCCCGCCCCGTCGGCTATCGCACGCCCGCCACTGAAGTTCCCGAGGCTATCGCCCGCTTGCTTCGCTCATACCTGGTCACCCGAGAAGCAGATGAGAATCTGCGCGCCTGGTTTGCGCGCCACTCCAACGACGAATTGCGCGCTTATCTCTCCGGAGAATCCCTTGCGCCACCTGCGGTCGAACGCGACTTGGCCACCGGTCATGCCCACCGCGCAGTTGCCGACTGAGGTCATTGATGAACCTGTTGCCCATCTTTCTCAAGCTCGACGGCCGCCCCGGCCTCATCGTCGGAGCTGGAAATGTCGCGCTCGAAAAGCTCCAAACTCTTCTGTCGACCGGCCTGCGCATCCGTGTCATCGCCCCCAAAGCGAAGCCCGAAGTCCACGCCCTCGCCTCAGAAGGCCGGATCGAATGGCTTCAGCGCGCGTTCGAGCCATCCGATCTCGAAGGCAACTTCGTCGTGATCGCGGCAACGGATAATCCCGAAGTCAATGCAGCCATCTACCACCAGGCCGTCTGTCGCGGCATCCTCGTCAACAGCGTCGACGACCCACCACACTGCGACTTTTACTTCGGCTCCATCGTGCGACGCGGCGATCTTCAGGTCGCTATCTCCACCGCGGGCGAAAGCCCTGCCGTAGCACAGCAGCTTCGCCGTGAAATCGACAACCGGCTGCCCCAGGACCTCGGTCCCTGGCTCAAGGAGATCGGCCAGCTTCGCCGCGAGATCCTTGCCACCCACCCCGCCGGCGAAGAACGCAAAGCCCTCCTGCACCGCCTCGCCAAGCGCAGCTTCATGACTCCCACGAGTCAAAGAGAGGCTTTGAAAGGGCACGGCTTTAGTCGTGCCGCAACGGCCTCCAAGATCAATTCGGCTTCAGCCGCTGAGGGAAGGTTTCTTTGTGAGGAGGGCACCGGCAAAGTCTTCCTCGTCGGCGCGGGCCCTGGCGATCCCGATCTGCTTACCGTCAAGGCCCAGCGCCTCATTCAATCCGCTGACGTCATCCTCCACGACGATCTCGTCACCACTCCGATCCTCGATCTCGCGAGCCCCGACGCCGAAATCGTCAACGTCGGCAAGCGCTGCGGCACAAAAATCATCACGCAGGACGAAATCAATGCACTCATGATCAGCTATGCGCATGATCATCGCCTGGTCGTGCGTCTCAAGAGCGGCGATCCGCTCATCTTCGGCCGCGCTGCCGAAGAGATGTCCGCACTCGGCTCGGCCGGCATTGCCTTTGAAGTCGTTCCCGGCATCACCGCTGCATTTGCGGCCGCGGCAGCCCTCCCCTGTTCCCTCACAGATCGAAACGCGGCTTCCAATGTGATTTTCTCCACGGGCCACCACGCGCAATCTCACAATGATGCGAGAATCCCCGAACTCGAAGATGCAACCCGTATCGTCTACATGCCCGGTCGCGACCTGACCCTCCTCGCCCTTCAATGGCAACAGGAGGGCCTGCCGCCCGAGTTCCCCTGCGCCGTCATCTCACATGCCGCTCGTCCCGGGCAGCAGGTGCTGCGTACCACCCTCGCCGAACTCGGCAAGGCGCGCCCCACAAGCTCACCCAGTCTTCTCATCGCCGGCTGGGCACTGCGAGCTGCGACCGATCAGCGACTCCGCCATATCGCAAGCGAAGCCGCAACCGCATAGCAGTTCGGCTTCGTTCCTCGTTCCCAAGGTCCCAAGTCCCTTCGTCCCTAGTCCCTCAGTCCCTTCGTCCCTGCCCTTCCTCCCTTTATACTGAGATGTTTGTAGAACTACGCGAACGGATCGTCCTCCAACGGTCCGCGAGCGTTATGGATCGGAGCGGCATTGCCTCAGGCAGAGATCGGTATCATCGGCGGCAGCGGGCTTTACTCCATGCCTGGCTTCACTAACATTCATGAAGAGCGCGTCGAAACCCCCTTCGGCGATCCGTCTGACCTTTTCGTTCTCGGCGAACTCGAAGGCCGCAAAGTCGCCTTTCTCGCACGCCATGGCCGCGGCCATCGCATCCTTCCATCCGAATTAAACTTCCGCGCCAACATCTACGCCTTCAAGAACCTCGGTGTGGAGCGCATCCTCTCGGTCTCTGCTGTCGGCTCGCTCAAGGAAGAGCACAAGCCCACCGACTTCGTCATTCCCGACCAGTTCATCGATCGCACCTTCCATCGCATCTCCACCTTCTTCGGCGACGGCATCGTAGGACACGTCGCATTCGGCGATCCCGTCTGCTCAACCGTTGCGAAAGCCGCGGCCCAGGGATGCAAAACCGTTGGCGTGGTCGGCAAGCTCGGCGGCACCTATATCTGCATGGAAGGCCCCCAGTTCTCCACCAAGGCCGAATCGGACCTCTACCGCAGGTGGGGAGCCGACGTCATTGGGATGACTAACCTGCAGGAGGCTAAGCTCGCCCGCGAGGCTGAGATCTGCTACGCCACGGTCGCGATGGTCACCGACTACGACTGCTGGCGCGAAGGCCACGACGCCGTCACCATTGAGGAGATCGTCGCCGTCCTCCATCAGAACGCGGAAAACGCCTGCAAGGTGGTGAAGGCCGCCGTCGCGGCCATTCCCGCTGAACGTAGCTGCCCGTGCGCCTCCGCGGCAAAGTATGCCGTCCTCACGCAGAAAGACCTGATCCCCCCGGAGACGCGCTCGAAAGTCGACCTCATCTTCGGCAAGTATCTGAGCACGTAGTCCGACACCGAAACTAGCTCCGCTAACCCCGCAAACTCCGCTAGCACCGCTAGCGCATCTCAATTCGGAGAAATTCGCACACCATGGCAATCACCGTTGTCGGCAGCGTCGCCTTTGACACTGTCGAAACCCCCTCAGGACGCAAGGAACGCTGCCTCGCCGGCGCAGCTACTTATTTCTCGCTCGCTGCCAGCTTCTTCACCGACGTTCGCATCATCGCCGTGGTCGGTGACGACTTTGGCCCTGCCGAACAAGCCGTCTTCGACGCCCACAAGATCGACACCACCGGCATCCAACACGCCCCCGGCAAAACCTTCTTCTGGCAAGGCTCTTACCTTGACAATCTCAACGAAGCCAAGACGCTCCAGACCGACCTCAACGTCTTCGCCGGATTCGAACCCAAAATCCCCGACGCATATCGCGACTCGCAGTTCCTCTTTCTCGCCAACATCGATCCCATCCTGCAGCACCGCGTGCGCGAAGCCACTCCAAATGCCAGGCTCGTCGCCGGCGATACCATGAATTACTGGATCAAGGACCACAAGCCCGCACTCCTTGAGGTTCTCAAGGGTCTCGACATCCTCCTCATCAACGACACAGAAACGCGCATGCTCGCCAATAACAGCAATCTCGTCCTGGCCGCACGCGCCGTTATGGAGATGGGTCCGCGCATGCTCGTCGTCAAGCACGGCGAATACGGCGCGACGCTGTTCCATAAATCCGTCCCCGGAGCCCAGGAGTCCCGCACCTTCAAGACTCCCGCCTTCCCTCTCGAGCAGGTCACCGACCCCACCGGCGCCGGCGACAGCTTTGCTGGCGGCTTCTTTGGCTACCTCGCCTCACAGCGCGATCTCACGCCCGGCGCCTTCCGTCGCGCCATGTTCTACGGATCCGTCATGGGCTCGTTCACCGTCGAGCGTTTCGGCACTGAGCGCCTCCAGCAACTCACCCGCGAAGAAATCGACCACCGCTTCCAGCTGTTCCGCGAGCTCACTCACCTTGACTGAGCAACCGATTCGCCGCCCCATCAGCCGCATTGAGTGGCTGGTGGTGGTGGCATCTTCGGTTACAGCATCCGTTCTCGCCGCGCTGTGGAGCTGGCGCAATCACGCCATGCTCAACTACGGCGATGCCGTCGCCCATCTCCACATCGCGCGCCGCGTCATCGATTCGCATCGTCCCGGTCTCTCCCAACTCGGCTCGGTCTGGCTGCCCCTGCCGCATCTGCTCATGATTCCGTTTGTCGCGGTCTACGCCTGGTGGGCCAACGGCATCGCCGGACTCATCCCCTCGGCTCTCGCCTACCTTGCCGGATGCGCCGGTATCTATCGCCTCGCTCGCCACTGGCTGCGCCCAAACGCTGCCATCGTCGCTCTACTGTTCTTCGCACTCAATCCAAACCTTCTCTATCTCCAGACCACAGCCATGACCGAGCCGCTCTTCCTCTGCGAGATGGTCTGGCTCGCTGTCTGGCTAGTCGAGTGGCGTGCAGCGCTCAACAACGATCCGCCCCGCGCCGCGCGCCGCCTTACGCTGATTGCTATCGTTCTGATCGCCGCCGTCTTCACCCGTTACGACGGATGGATTCTCGCATTGCTGGCGTGGACCTCCATCGGCATCGTGCAACTCCGCACCAGCACCTTGCGCTCCCGCACCTTTTGGATCGCCAGCGCGGCCATCGTCGCCGCTCCACTCGTCTGGTTCCTCTACAACGCGGTGGTCTTCGGTGACTGGCTCAATTTCGCGCGGGGCCCCTACTCCGCTGCCGCCATCGAATTGCGCACTGCTACACCCGGTTCCGGCCCCCCCCATCCAGGCTGGCACAACCCCTGGGTCTCACTCCTCTTCTTCCTCAAATGCGCCCAGATGGACTCTGCACCTGAATCCTGGGGCAGAACCCTGGTCTGTCTCTCAATGCTTGGGACCGCATGGGCATGGTTCACTTCCCGTCGCCGTGCTTTTCAGTGGACGCTGCTGCTCTGGCTCCCAATTCCCTTCTATGCCTATTCCATTTCCTTCGGCTCCGTACCGGTATTCCTTCCCGTCTGGTGGCCGCACTCCTGGTACAACACGCGCTATGGCATGGAGATGCTTCCCGCATTCGCTCTCGGCCTGGCATTTGCGATGCAATTCGTGATCGCCGCCACACGCGAATTCAAGCCTTTCTTCATCCCCTACGCCTCCGCAGCCTTATACGTCATTGTCTTGCTGGATCAACGCGCCGTATTGCGTGACCACCCGCTCACCTATGTCGAAGGGGTCAAGAACATCAACTCGCGGCGCGCATTCGAAAATCAGATTCCGCCCGTCCTTCGCTCCCTGCTGAGCACGCGCCCCGGTGGCCAGGTCTTGATGGAAACCTCCGTCTATCCCAACCTTGTGGCATTCACTGGGATCCCGCTGCGCCAGACCATCAACGAAAGCGATCGCGAATTCTATTCGGAAGCACTGGCTGCGCCCGCCGAACACGCCGCCATTGTGCTGGCTTTCGATGGCGACCAGATAGACGAAGCCGTCAAAGCTCATCCTGCAGGCCTTCGCGCCGTTCAGCGCTTCGATGCTGTGGGCCAGAAGTCCGGCACGGTTTACGTCTCCGATACCCCGCCCGCCTCCAAAGCGGCAAGCCAGTGATAGCATCAGCCAAGGTAATTGCCATGTGCACGATATTGGCCAATCTCTCCGCGCCATTTGATTTCAGCTGGCTTCAGCAGGTCGTGGTCGTCCACGGCGCCATCGCCCGCCTGCTTACCGCATCGGCCCTCGGCGGCATCATCGGTCTGGAACGCGAATACAAGCGGCGTTCCGCGGGCGTCCGCACCAACCTGCTCATCTGCCTCGGCGCAGCATTCTTTACGCTGCTGTCCGCGGTATTGGCAGGCGATTCAAGCCCGAACAAGGGACAGGTTGCCTCCAACATCGTTCAGGGCATCGGGTTTCTCGGCGCCGGCTTGATTATCCACAATCGCAGCCGCATCAGCGGACTCACCAGCGCCGCCAGTGTCTGGGTCGTAGCCTCCATCGGCATGGCCTGCGGTGCCGGACTCCTCGCTGCCGCTGCAATCGCCACCATCATCGTTGTCGTTGCGCTCGAGCTCGTCGGCTTCCTGGAGCGCCGCGCCAGCATCAAGATCTACTCGCTTATCTACGAAGCCCGCGGATCCGATCAGACCGCGATGCTTCACTGCATCCTCGACGCGATGGACAAAGCCGGCGAGCGCCTCGCCGACTATGCGGCCAACACCATCGGCGACCTGCAGCGCGTCAGCTTCACCATCACCGCAACCAAGCGACAGCACGAAAAGTTGCACGGCCGGCTCCTCTCTGAACCCGCCATCGACACACTCCTCAACTTCCGCGATCCGGAGGAAGATTGATCCCCTTTGCAAAAGCTCACGCATGCGGCAACGACTTCCTCATCATCACGGAAGACGCAGCTACAGGGCACAACTGGCCGGAACTCGCGCGTCGGCTCTGCGCGCGCAACACCGGGGTGGGCGCCGACGGCATTGAATTCTTCTCCTGGACCGGCTCCAAATCCGGCCGCATCCACCTGCACAATGCCGACGGCTCAGTCGCCGAAATCAGCGGCAACGGCACCCGCTGCGTCGCCGCCTGGATGAGCTCAATGATCGGCGCGCACAATGGCGATGAACTGCGCATTGAGACCGATGCCGGCATGCGCGTCTGCCGGATTAACGAAGTTCACTCTCAGGGCGGCTACTCTGTCGACATCACCACCGGCATGGGCATCCCCACCGCCACGCGCAAGACTGTCACCCTTGCCAACGGCCGCTCCATCGAAGGTATTGCCGTCGCCACCGGCAACCCGCACTTCGTCGTCATCGTCGACAAACCTGACTTCTCCGTGGCCGGAGAATCCTGGCAATCGATCGGAGCGGCAATCGGAGCCCATCCCGACTTTCCGCGCCAGACCAACGTTGAATTCGTCCGCATCCTCAAGCCCTGCGAAATCGAGCTTCGCATCTTCGAGCGCGGCGTCGGACCAACCACATCTTCCGGCACCGGAACTTCCGCCTCCGCTACCGCCGCCATTGCATTTCATGATTGCTCCTCGCCACTGACCGTCATCGCCGCCGGCGGTCCACAGTCCGTCATCTGGCGCGGCTTCGGCAGCGAACTCGAACTAACCGGCCCTGCCACTCTCATCGCTCGCGGTGAGGCATGGTACGCATGAAACCGCTGCTCCGCCTCAACCTCATCTCTGCAGCGGACATCCCAACCGTCGTAGGCGTGAGCGTCATCTCGCCGGCCTCGTTCGCTATGCCCGAGCGCGTCGAACGCGGCATGGATCGGCTCCGTCAGCTTGGGTTTTCGCCGCGCCTGCAATCCAACGCCCAGGTGCGCGGACCGCTCTACTTTGCCGGCTCACCGCAGCAACGCCTGGCCGACCTCCACGCCGCCTTCGCCGACCCTGAAACGAGTGTCGTAGCCTCTCTTCGTGGTGGCTATGGTTCCAACTATCTCCTCGATTCGCTTGACCTCACGCTCATCGCAAAGCACCCCAAGCCCTTCTTCGCTTACAGCGACATGACCGCTGTCCAGCTTCGTCTCCTCGACCAGCTAGGTCTTCCCGCATACCACGGACCCATGGTCGCGGCCGATTTCTATCTCGACGACGGCGTCCACCTGGAAAGCTTTCAGTCAGCTCTAGCCGGCCGGCCTTACTCCGTCGGCAACTCAGAAGGCCTTCGCACACTCCGGTCCGGCACCGCACGCGGCGCGCTCTACGGCGGATGTCTCAGCATTCTCGCCGCGCTGATCGGCACGCCATGGGAGCCCGCAACCGAGGGCAAGCTGCTCTTCATCGAAGACATCGGCACCAAACCCTACCAGGTCGATCGCATGCTCTGGCAACTGCACCACGCCGGCAAGTTCAAGGACGTCCGCGGCATCATCTTCGGTGAAATGCTCGACTGCAGCTCGCCCGGCGCTCCCAGCGACCTGCTCGAAAACGCCATCCTCTCCGCCCTCGACGGCCTCGACATTCCCATCGCCATCGGCCTGCGCAGCGGACACGTCTCGCGACAAAACGTTACCTTGATCTTCGGCATTGAGGCAGAACTCGAAGCCGGCGACGAAGCGCGTCTTACCCTGCTTCAACCGGCGGTGCAATCATGACTCCCTCGCGCAAACACATCCATCTCACCGGAATCTGCGGCACAGCCATGGCATCGCTCGCGGGACTTCTCCAGTTGCAGGGCCATCGCATCACCGGCTCAGACAAGGCCGCCTACCCGCCCATGAGCGACCTGCTCCAATCGCTCGGCATTCCCATCCTCGAGCCCTATTCCGAATCGAATCTCGACCCCGCGCCCGATCTCGTCGTCATCGGTAACGCCCTCTCGCGCGGAAACCCCGAAGTTGAGCGCGTCCTCGACCAGCGCCTGCCGTTCACATCGATGGCTGCCCTGGTCCGCGAAGAATTCCTCAAAGGACGCGAGTCTCTCGTCGTTGCCGGAACACACGGCAAAACCACCACCACCAGCATGCTCTCCTGGATCTACCAGGTCGCTTCCCACGACGATCCGCAGCGCGAACCATCATTCCTCATCGGCGGCGTCGCAGAAAACTTTGGCACCAGCTTCCAGCTCCGGCCCACTCGCACTTTCATCATTGAAGGGGACGAGTACGACACCGCCTTCTTCGACAAGGGTCCAAAATTCCTTCACTACTTCCCCGATGCCCTCATCCTCACCCACGTCGAATTCGATCACGCCGACATCTACGCCGATCTCGAAGCCGTCAAAGTCGCATTCAAACGACTGGTCAATCTCATTCCGCGTCGTGGTCTGCTAATCGCCTTCGACGGAAGCCCCAACGTTACCGAATGCATCAGCAATGCTTTTTGCCGCGTCGAACGCTACGGCTTCAATCCCGAATCCGACTGGCAAATCCGCAATCTCCGCCACACCGACGGCAAGACTCGCTGGGAATTGTGGCACCACAACGAACTGTGGTCAGAACTCAGCATGGCGCTCGCCGGAGAGCACAATGCCCTCAACGCCTCCGCCGCGGCTGCTCTCGCTTTCGACCAGGGAATCAGCAAAAACGCGATCCATACCGCGCTCGCCAGCTTCAAAAGCGTTAAACGTCGCCTTGAAGTGCGCGACGTCATTCGCGGCATCACCATCATCGACGATTTCGCGCACCACCCCACTGCGATCCGCGAGACCTTGCGCGCCCTGCGCTCCGTCTATCCCGACGCTCGGCTCTGGGCCGTCCTCGAACCCCGCTCCAACACGCTTCGTCGCAAAGTCCTCGAAGCCGACCTGATTCACAGCCTCCAAACCGCCGATCGCGTCATCCTAGCCGGCGTATATCAGCAGCAGCGCATTCCCGATGCCGAACGCCTCCATCCCGAAGATGTCGTCAACGCGCTCAATGCCGCCGGTACACCCGCCGAACTCCATCCCAGCGCTGACGAAATCGTCGAAAGCCTCGCGCCGCAACTCCAGGAAGGCGACGTTGTCGCCATTCTCTCCAATGGCGGCTTCGAAGGCATTTATGAAAAACTGCCGGCGCGCCTCAGAGCGCACAAGGACTGATCGCGAAAGTCATGATCTCCACGCTGCTGTTGCTTCTGACCTTCGTTATTCTCGGCATTCCCGCAGCCATCCTCTTCATCCCCTGGTCCGTGATTACCGGCAATGTTCTGCCTCTCTACAACGCTGCCCAGGCAATTGTGCGCATCGGCTATTTTCTTGCTCGCATTCGTGTCGAAGTCCAGGGTCGCGAACTGGTTCCAGAAAATACGGCATGCATCTTCATGGCCAATCACGTCTCGAATCTCGATCCGCCCGCTCTGATTCCCAATATTCCGGGCCGCACCTCTGCGTTCCTCAAACGATCACTAATGCGCATACCCGTCCTCGGCTGGGGATTCCAATTAGGCGAATTCATCCCCGTCGATCGTTCCGGTGACCGTGAGAGCGCCCAGGAAAGCGTCGCCGAAGCGCGCCTGGTCCTGGCCAGGGGCATCCATATCACGACGTTCGTTGAAGGCACCCGTTCCCGCGATGGCCGTCTCTTGCCGTTCAAGAAGGGTCCGTTCTACCTGGCGATGGAAACCGGCGCTCCCTGCGTTCCAGTCTCCATCTGGGGAACGGAGAAGATGATGTCCAAGGGCAGCATGCGCATTCATCCCGGCACCGCCCACGTGACCTTTCACGCACCACTCGACCCTGCGAGCTTCGAAACCCGCGAGGACCTCATGGACGCAGTCCGCACCGCTATCGCCTCCGGCCTCCCCGAATGGATGCAAACGTAAGCGCAAAGCCCGGCCAAGGAGACTGTCATCCTGAGCGAACGGGGCCCCAAGCGCATTCTTCAGCTTGGGGGTGGTGAGTCGAAGGATCTGCTTTCTTCCTCCAACACTCAGATCCACATTTACTGTTCGGGCTCGCACAGACCTGCACAACGAAGAACGCCGAGCTACTGCACGATCGCGTTATACCCGTCGCTCAGCAGCTTCTGCCGCATCGCATTCGCATCATTGCGATTCACGAATGGTCCGGTCCGCACGTGGATCAGGTTATCGCTCACATCTCGTCGCGCCGTTACTTCATAGCCGCGTTTGCGCAACGCATCCACCAACACCTGCGCGTCTTCGGGATGAGAAACAGCGGCAATCTGCACCATCCATCCCGGCACCTGGTTCCGAGGCGGCTGTGTCTGCGTGGTCAACGCGGGATGAACCGACGGGTCCGCCACCTGCGTTGAGCCGGCACCCGCAGCACCCTGCGCAACCTCCGCCCCATTCTCATCGTTCGGCGTGCCGGATGCCGCTTCGGCCTGAGATTGCACCGGCACTTGCGTAGCCGCACCCGGCTTCGTACCGGACCCCGTCGGCGTCACCACCGCCTTCGTATCCTGGGATGGCAGCATAGCGGTCGTACCCTGGTCCGGCGTGCCACGATGCCCCACCGCGTAACCGAGCCCAAAGCAGATCCCGCAAATCAAAAGAAGTCCTGCACCCATGGTGAGAAACGCGCCAACGCCGAGCGTCAATTCCGCGTCGTTTGTCGTGGGTTCCAGCTCTTCTTTGCTGAAGTCTCGGATCATCCTTTGCCCTCAATGTTCAGATCTGCAGGCGACCGTTCGCACCTCACTCAGAACTTGCCCCCGCCTTCGTACCCGGCACGACTTTGTTCAGCATTGCAAGCAACTCTACTGGCAACGGAAACACGATAGTCGTGTTTTTCTCCACTCCAATTTCGGTCAGCGTCTGCAGATACCGCAGCTGCAGCGTGATTGGCTGCGTGGCCAGCAGTGCCGCCGCGTCCACCAGTTTTTGCGCGGCATCGAATTCGCCTTCTGCGTGAAGGATCTTCGCGCGGGCTTCGCGCGCGGCCTCGGCCTGCTTGGCCATGGCGCGCAGCATCTGCTCCGGCAGGTCCACCTGTTTCACTTCTACTGAAATCACTTTCACTCCGAACGGTTCCGTCCGAAGATCGATGATGTTCTGGATGCGCAGGTTAAGTTTGTCGCGATGGCTCAGCAGCTCATCGAGATCCACCTCGCCCAGAACCGAACGCAGCGTGGTCTGCGAAAACTGCGACGTCTGGTAAACATAGTTCGCCACCTTAATCGCCGCGGCATTCGGATCCACCACGTACAACGTGATCACCGCATTCACCTTCAATGTCACGTTGTCGCGCGTGATCACGTCCTGCGGCGGCACTTCCAGCACCTCCTGCCGCAGCGAGATACGCACCATCTGCTGAATCGGACGGAACACGAAGATGATTCCCGGCCCTTTCGGGTTTCCCCGTATCCGGCCAAGATTGAAAATTACGGCGCGCTCATATTCGCGCAGAATCTTGATGCAATTCACAAGGTACAAAACCACAATTGCAATCGCTATTAAAACCGGGATGGAAACATCAGCCATCGTGCTTTCCCCCATTCTGCACGGATTGTACTCCCCCGTTCACTCAGGCCGCGGTGCGCGGCGTGGCAGCTGACTCAGCCGGGGCAACACGCAAAACGTACTGCTCGTGCCCCACCACACGCAGTTTCGTTCCCGCTCCCACCGGTTCGCTTGCTACCGCTCGCCAGATCTCCCCCTCCACCAGCACATGCCCTTCCGGAGCCAGTTCCTCCATTGCCGAGGCCTCGCTGCCGATCAGCGCATCCGCGCCAAGCTTCGCCTTCTGGCGGCGCGCTCTGATCGCAATCCGCACCAGAAACGCCGTGATGCCGCCGAAACCCAGGGCCACGCCGGCAGCTACCCACGGATTCACGCGCATTTCCGGAATCGGCGCCGCGATCAGCGTCAGCATCCCAAACATCAGGCACACAATCCCGGTCACCGCCAGCACCCCATGCCCGCCAAACTTGGCCTCCAGCAACATCAGCGCAAACGCGGCCAGCAACAGCAGCACCGCCGTAAATCGAATCGGCAGCAGGTCCAGCGCAAAGATTCCCAGCAGCACCATCAACGTTCCCAGCGCTCCCGGTACGATCGTCCCCGGCGTATTGAATTCGACATAGATCAGCAGCGCTCCGCCAACCAGCAGCAGCAGCGCAATGTTCGGATTCACCAGCCATCCCAGCAGGTTCTCGCGCAAGGTCGCCTGCACCACTTCGATCCGTGCATTCTTCGTGTGCAAAATCTGCTTCGTGCCATCCATGCGCGTCACCTGGCGCCCATCGATCGCATTCAGCAGTTCCGTATCACTTCCCGCAATCACATCGATCAGATGCTGATTCAGTGCCTCCTCTGCCGAATACGAATGCGAATTTGCCACCGCCGCGATTGCCGCGTCAGTATTGCGGTTTCGCCGCGTCACATACGATCGCAGAAACGCCTCTGCATCGTTTTCAATTTTCTGGCTCAGCGTCTCGTCGGGCTTTCCGCCCTCAAACACCACATGCGCCGCGCCCGCATTGGTCCCCGGCGCCATGGCCGCAATATCAGCCGCTTCCAGCAGGAAAAATCCCGCCGATCCCGCCCGCGCACCAGCCGGCGCAACATAGATAATCACGGGCACCGACGAACTCAGGATGGACCCCGCCATCGTTCGCATCGAGTCCACCAGCCCGCCCGGCGTGTTGATCTCGATCAACAGCGCCGACGCCCCGGTGCTCTTCGCATGCGCGATCGCGCGATCCAGCATCCCGGCACTCACCGGCTGTATCGTCTCGTCCAATACCAGCTTTTCGACAAGCGGTTGTTGCGCCCCCGCCACGGCTACCAGCCCGATCATTGCAACCAGGCTTGCAATCCAACCGAAACTGAATCCACGCACTTGCCTACGCATGGCTCGCTCCAATCGACTACTGCTTCTTCCCCGACCTTGCCTCGATCTCCCGATTCAATTCCTGCGCTGTCCTGCTCGTGGGATCGAGTCTCAGCGCCTCACCCACGTCTCGGTTCGCATCGTCCATATGATTCGCCGCCAGGTCCAGACGCCCCAGCACCAGGTACGCATCCAGCGACGGCGACAGCTTCAGCGCCGCACTCGCCTCTTTGCGCGCCCCCGCCGCATCCCCCACCCGTTCCCGGACAGATGCCAATCCCGCGTGTGCATCGGCCAGCGAACCATCATCGGTCACCGCCGATTGATATAACCGTTCCGCCTCCAGCAGGAGCCCGCGATTGAAGAAGTCCTTCGCCTGGCCCGCTAACTTGACCGCCCGCTGGTGAGATGGAAGCGCTGCCAGCCGCGTGGCCTCCATCTGCTCCATCACGTTCGCTGCCTGCTTGAATGCCCCCGCGTCAAACGTCCGGATAATTCGCTCCAGCGGCTCCGCAGTCTCCTCGGTATCCGCAGAATTGGGCGCCTTCCATGCGGTCAGCAGTTGCTGCGCCTCCGCATCGTTCGGCCTCAGCTTCAAACACTGACTCAGTTCATTCACCGCGTTCGGCTCTGACCCATGCCGCTTGAGGCTGACCGCCAGGTTGAAGTGGTAATCGGCATTGTTCGGATCAGCCGCAGCAGCCTGCACAAACAAGCCGGTTCCGTCCTTTCCCTGCCGGCTCACCGCGACCGCCTCGTTGTTCAGCACCTCCGCCAGCGGCAACTCCCGCGCCACAGCCGAAAACGACTCCTCCGCCTGCGGATAGGCTCCAAAATATAGCAGCGAAAGACCACGATAGAATCCCGCCTCCAGCGCATTCGGATCGTTCGGCCCTACTTTGCCGAATGCCGCCGCAGCCTCTTCATACTGCTGCCCGTTGAAGTCTTCCCTGCCCAGCGCCATCCATGCCGGCCCGAAATTCGGACTCAGCGCCACCGACTGCTTCAAATGCCGCACCCGTTCCTGCTGGTCCGACTCCCAAATCCCGCGAATATACTGCTCAAACGCATCCAGCCGCAGGCTCGCCCCGGCAGCCAGAAAGGTCTCCTGCCCCACGCTGAATTCGGGATCCATGATCCGCGTGAGCCTCCATGCCAGCGAATCAAATACCGCGATCATGTC
This sequence comes from Occallatibacter sp., assembly GCA_036495975.1. Classification (GTDB taxonomy): domain Bacteria; phylum Acidobacteriota; class Terriglobia; order Terriglobales; family Acidobacteriaceae; genus Telmatobacter. The sequence goes on from DASXLY010000184.1 coordinate 109,842, forward strand.
ATTCATCGCGCCCCGGGCCATCACCGGATCGCTCATGCGAAGATGCGGTACATTCAACACCCGCGCCTCGGCCACAATGCCCGACCCCTCCAGCCGATAGCTCCCCACAATGATTGAGTCCGCATCCAGCGTCTGCGCCAGCTTCACCGCGCTCGCTCTGGACGGTTGAAACTGCTGCGGCAGACCCAGGTGGTCGAGCGCGTAGATCCGGTCCGCCCGGCTCATCGGCGCAAATCCAGCCGATGCAAATCGTGCATCCAGGATTTCCGGCGCAGCCTCCCGGATCCATTCCAGGTTCGGCTGTCCCGTCCCGTTATCGAACGGCAACACCAGCAGAATCCGATTCTTTCCGCCCGCGGCCGCGTCAACCGATGCTCCCTGTGCGCCCGCCTTCAGACTCAAAGTCAGGCCCAGCAACACCGCTAACCCGCTCAGCCAGCGGGCAGCCTGCATCCATCTGCGCAATGAACCACTTGAGTGCACGACAGCCTCGATTATAGGTGTTTCCGCCGTTAAACCGCAGTAACAGGGGTTTATCGAACGGAGTCGCCTTCACGAAGCTGCGCCTCAATTTGGCGATTGAATCGGATAAGCGCAACCCACTGGTCGTGGTCCTCGCGCTGCCACACCAGGTTGCCCTTCAGCCGCATCGCAACGGCCTCCGGCGGGAGATCATGATGCAGTCCAAAAAAGCGCTGATCAAGCGCCTCACTCCTCGGCCCGAGCGTCAACAAAATTGAAGACGGATCATACTTCGTCGAAAAGACCAGCGCGCTCGAATACCCTCCCGGATCGTCCGCCGCCCGATCAACCTGCCCCTCCGTAAAATCCTCCACCCGGTAAACCGCGTAGGGCGTCTTCACGTATCCAAGTTCTGGCTTCGTCAGCTCGTCGGTCACCGGCCACGCCGTCAGCACCGTCGAGCCTGGATAATGCTTCTCCAGCTGTGCAATCCCCGCCATGTGCAATCGGATCACTCGCGCATATTCCAGATTGTCCTCCGGCGCAAATCGATAGGGCGGATTGATATAAATCCCGGCAACAAAAGCCGCCGCCGACAACATAGCCAATGCCTGCCAGTACGGCACCCGGCGCCAAAACGTCGTCACCGCCACCAGCAGCACCAGCGGATACATCGGCAGCAGGTAACGGGTCAGCAGCGCGCCACCCAGCACGCTGAACAACAGCGCATTCGCCAGCAGGATAAGCAAAATTCGCCACATTGCCGCCTTGCTGATTCCCTGCCGCTCACGACCATCCCGATCCAGCCTCGGATTCAGCATCAACGCCGCCACCGTCAACAGTGTCGGAACAAACATGTTCATGTGCGCCGTCAGGTGCAGGAGCCGATGCCCAAATGCCGCCAGGAATCGCGTTACCTCGAACGTAGACTCCGCGTTGTACCTCAGAAACTCAGGATTGCCGAAGATGAACCCCGTCCTGAAAAAATGCCATGCGTACCAAGCCATCAACGGCAACGTGCAACTGGCAAGCCACCGCGCTTCTCCCCACCATCGCCTCCGTTCAGGATGTCCCGCCCGAAAGCCTTCTACAACCGCGACCATCGCCAGAATGATGGGAATCGCAATCGCCGTCTCCTTCGAAAGCACGGCCGCCGTGAACCACAGAGCCGCAATTCCCGGCCTTCTGTCCCGATCCGGCAGTGCATACACCAGCCCCCACAGGCTGAATGCGGCCGCAAAAATATCTCCCTGCGCCAGCGTGCTCTGCGCAAACCAGATCGGATAAAGTGCGGTCAGAACTGCCGTCCAGAACGCGACCAGTCCCGACCCCGACATCCGCTGCGCCAGCCGCCACGCGCCCAGCAATCCCAGGGACGCGACCAGCAATACCGCCTCGCGAGTCACCTCGGGGTAGTAGCCCGAAACCTTCCACCACAGCGCCAGGTAGATACTCGGCAACGGCGGATGCGCATTCGAAATGGTTGTCGAGGGAATCAGCGAACCGGTGCGGAAGAAATCCCAGGCTGCAGGAATGTAATACCCAGCCTCGTCCCAGTAGTATGGCAACCGCAGCAGCGAGAAATGGCTGCTGTACAGAGCCGCAAAAATTACCGGAAACACCATCCATAACGGAAACGGCGCATCCATGCGCGGCTCGAAAAATCGTCTCAGACGCACTCGCTTGCTCATGGGTTTTTCGTGGTCAAGGCTTGCGCATACTGACCACTGTGCCAGTCATCATCGCAGAAGAACTGAGGTCGCTTCATGAACCTGTCCTGACAGGACACGAATTTAGTCGTGCCGATGAGTTCCAAGTGGGCTTTTAATCCCTGAGGGATTGCCAACCAACACGATGGTGTCGCAACCCACTCAGTTCACCGGCCCCTGCGGAAAGTTCACATTCTGTGGTTCCAGATTCAGCGTGCCAAAGGCCTGCTCGTACTGCGAGAGGTTTTGTCCCAGCACATTCCACAGGGCCTTTGCCTGCTGTGGGCTCAGGAAGATCGCCTGGTGGTTGCGAATCGTCACCTGGTCTGGGCTGTCGCTCGAAGCAAGGCCAAACACCAGCGAAAAATCCCACACGCTCACGCGCACCTGCACGCTGTTGGCATAGGACTCCCGATAGTCCGGCGTTTGCACCACATTCATTTGAGGCTGTTGCGGAGTCGCGCTCATAGTTTCTTCAGCTTACCCTGTCCAACCCGGACCGGCCTTCACCATCTTGTTGGAAACAACCTCCTCCAGTCATGGCGAAGCAGCTTGGGTTGCTGAAGCATGGAATGACAGGAAGAGAAAGCCCGCCGAGGCTTAGCAAGACAGGAATGAGTTGGTGCGAAAGGAGGGACTCGAACCCTCATGGGTTTCCCCGCCAGATCCTAAGTCTGGTGCGTCTGCCAATTCCGCCACTTTCGCGTTCTGTACGCCTATCGTCAATCTACCATCCGCGCGCTCATCAGCGCAGCATCTCCGCCTCGCCCCACCCCTGCCCTATTGGACCATCCAGCCAGCCCCAACGTATCCTGCGCATGGATCATTACGATCGTTCCGACTCCCTGGGAAGGACTCCGTGCACCACACGAACACGGTCCCTGGAAAGTAACACCCGATGCGCAACCTTCTCGCTGCCGTGCTCGCCGTCTCGCTGCCCTTGGTTTCATTCGCCTTTCCGCCTCCGCAACCAAAACATCCGCAGATCCGCGGCGAGGGTTGCGTCGAAGCGGGAGTCGAAACGCGCTGCCTCGTCGTAAAGGACGTAAGAACCGGAGCGCTCTTCGAGCTCTTCTTCAAAGGCATTCAGCCCGCCATGGGTACCGGCATCGAATTCTCCGGCGTGCCCCATCACGGAATCACAACCTGCAGCCAGGGCACCGTCCTCGACGTCCTCAATTGGGTTCACAAGGATCTGAAGTGCACCGAGGGCACTGCGCCGAAGCCGCGAAAATAGATCGCCCGCAACTCTAAATTCACTTCACTCCATAAAACTTCGCGCAGTTCCCGCCCAGAATGTCCTCCTGCTGGCTTGGATCCAACTGCAAAACATACTCCCGCACAATCCCCATCGTTGCCGCGTATTCCCCTGAAAGCGTGCAGACCGGCCAATCCGACCCCATCATCAGCCGGTCCGGCCCGAATGCCTCAAGCACGACGTCCAGGTAGGGATGGAAATCCGCTGGACACCACTGCTTCCATGGCGCCTCCGTCACCATCCCCGAAACCTTGCACCACACGTTATCGAACTGGGCGAGTTCGCGGATATCGCGATCCCATGGTTCAATCAGGCCATCCGCAATCATCGGCTTCGCAATGTGATCCAGCACGAATGGCTGGTGCGGGAACTCCCTCACCAGTCTAACTGCCACCGGCAGATGCCGCGGATACACCAGCAGATCGTAAGTCAGTCGAAACTCGGCCAGTTTCGCGATCCCTCTCTTGAAATCCACCCGCAGCATGAAGTGCTCATCCGGCTCGCCTTGCAGCACGTGCCGCACGCCGACAAATTTGGGATGACTCGCCAGCTGCTCCAGGTCCGCACCCACATCCGGCGAGCACAGATCCACCCAGCCCACTACGCCTTTGATGAAGTCGTTCTCCTCGGCGAGTTCCAGCAACCACCGCGTCTCTTCCGCATCCTGTCGCGCCTGCACTGCAATCGATCCATCCAATCCTTCAGCCGAGAGCAACGGCTTCAATTCCACCGGCACGTAGTCTCGTCTCAAGGCCGTCATTTCGTCGGTGATCCAACCGTATTGCTCCGCGCTGTACTTCCAGAAGTGCTGATGTGCATCCAGTCGCATCTTTGTTTGCCTCACCATTTCACCCGTTCGTCACAGCAAGGGTAAACCTGCGCGGTCCCACATTAGAATCTCTCCACATGGTCCGCACGTTAGCACTGACCGCAGTCATCGTCGCTTCCGCCTTCCAGTCTTCGCCAAATGCGCGCGATGACCTTGCCGAACTCCGCCGCCAGGCTCATGCAGCCCATCAATCCGGCGACAAGAACGGATACCTTCAAGCGGCCATCAAAGTTCAGAAACTCCTCAACAACTATCCCCTCGCAATCGAATCCGTAGCCCGCGCCTACACTGAAGCCGGAAACTCCTCACAGGCACTCGCTTCCCTCACCCAATTTGCCCAGATGGACGAAGTCGACAAGACCATCGTCGATGGGAGTGACAAGATCTTCACGCCATTGTCCGGCTCCTCCGGCTACAAAACGGTCCTCGACCTCTTCGCCACAAATTCAACTCCTATATCTACGGCCGAAGCCGCATTCAACCTTCCTGACGCAGGCATCGTCGCGGAAGACATCGACTACGACCCTGCATCCAAGTCTTTCCTGATCACCAGCGTTCTCCAGAAAAAGATCATTCGCGTTGCTCCTTCCGGTGCTGCAGCTGACTTTGCGCAATCTCCGCATCATTGGCCCATGCTTGCCATCAAGGTCGACTCCGCTCGCCATCTCGTCTGGGCCACTGAGGTTGCATTAGACGGCTTCACCGCTGCGCCAAAGGCGGACTGGGGCCACTCCGCCGTGCTCTGCTTCGATCTCTCTTCCGGCAAATTACTGCATCGTGTCGAAGGCCCCGCGCAGTCCGCTCTCGGAGACATGGTCCTTGCGCAAAACGGAGATCCCATCCTCAGCGATGGCAGCGGAGGCGGCATCTATCGCCTCACCCACGCCCATCTCTCGCTCATAAACGGCACAGATTTCATCTCCCCGCAAACCCCCGCCCCCCTGCCTGATCCCAACCACGTCCTCGTCCCCGACTATGTGCGCGGCATTGCCATCCTCGATCTCCAAAACGGTCACGTCGAATGGCTCAATCACGATCAGCCGCCCACCGTCGCTCTCAACGGAGTCGATGGCCTCTACTTCCACCGCGGCACTCTCTTGCTCACCCAGAACGGAACATCCCCGGAGCGCGTCGTCCGCCTTCAACTTGACGCATCCCTGGCACGCATCCTCTCCTCGCAGATCATCGAGCGCGCCACGCCGACCCTTGGCGATCCAACCCACGGCGTTGTCGTCGGCGACACTTTCTATTACATTGCCAACTCCGGTTGGAGCGAACTGGATGACCATGGCGCCGTCAAGCCCGGATCCCGGCTCACTCCCGCTCGCATCATGCGTTTCGAGATCCATTGACGCCCCATCTCCGCCGCACCACTCTCCGGATCCGCAAGTTATAGTGCTGATATGTGTTCGACATCCCTTTGGGCTTCCCTTGCGCTTCCTGTCTGCTTCGTCTCCGCACTCGCGCACGCGCAAAAACCCACCATCACGCTTGACGAGTACCTGAACACCACCAGCATCTCCAGCACCAGCCTCTCGCCCGATGCTTCAGCCGCCGTCATCGCCACTGAGGCTCCCGACTGGAAGGCCAGCGTCTATCGCCGCGACCTCTGGCTCTGGACCGACCGCTCTGGCCTCGCGCCCCTCACCCACTCCGGCACCGACGAGCGCCCCCAGTGGAGCCCCGACGGCAAGTGGATCGCTTTCGTCTCCGATCGCTCTCCCGCCGGATCTGCTGACGCCGACGCCGATGGCGACAACTCCAAATGCAGCCGCATCTGGCTTATCTCCGCATCAGGCGGCGAGGCTTTGCCCCTCTACAGCGAGAAACTCGACGTCCACACCTTCGCCTGGTCCCCCGACAGCTCTGCCATTTATCTCTCCGCGAAGGCCCCACTCACGCACGACCAGGAAGACAAGCAGAAGGACGATTGGAAAGACGTGGTTCGCTGGCGCGAACAATATCGCGGAGATGTCCTTCTCACCATCTCCGTCACTCCCGCTCTCACCCGCGCCATCACCCTGCCCGCCGCAAACCAGGCCCCAAGCGCATCTTCGCTGGATGCAGAACCATCCTCCAAACTCGCCGCCGATTCCAAAACCATTGCCACCTCCGATCTTGCGATCAGCGAAATCGCCCCTTCCCCCGACGGCAGGCAGGTTGCTTTCCTCACGGAGCCCATTCACAAGCGGATCGAAAACCCCGCCGACTACGACATCTTTCTCGTAGACTCCAACGGTGGCTCGCCTCGTCAGATCACCCACAATCAGGCTGTCGAATCAAACATCCGCTGGTCCCCCGACGGCAAGTGGCTGCACCTCGCTGTCGCAGCGGGCGCAGGCTCGCTCGAAGGTAAATACCGCGACGTGCAGGGTCGTCTCTACCGCCTCGATCCAGCATCCGGAAAAATCGAGCGCCTTGGCTCCTCCTTCGACGGCTCGCTCGACCAGTACACCCTCCTGCCCGACGGCCGCGAACTAGCCCTCGGGCTCAAAGGCACCGAAACCCAGGTCTACCTGATCGATGGCGACAAGGCGACAAAGCTGCGGGGAATCCCCGGCTCTTACGCAGAAATGGAAGCCTCGCACACATCCAGCGCGCTTCTCGTTCGCCTCTCCACCATCAATGACCCGCAGCAGGTCTACCTCATGTCCGACCCGCTTCAGCCCGACAAGTTGAAAAAGCTCACCAGCTTCAACCCCGTCTTCGCTGATCGCGCTCAACCCGACTGGCAGCCTTACACCTGGAAATCCGATGACGGCGTCACCGTCGAAGGCGTGCTCATCTTCCCGCCCGCCAAGAAAGGCGCAAAGCACCTGCGCATGTTCACTTTCATCCACGGCGGACCAGCCGATGCCGACGGCAATCGCTTTGGCGCCGACTGGTACGACTGGGCCACGTATGCGGCTGACAATGGCTGGCTTGTCTTCCGACCCAACTACCGCGGATCCACCGGATACGGCGATGAGTTCATGCTCCAGATCGAGCCCCACCTGGTCTCCAAGCCCGGCCGCGACATCCTCGCCGGCGTCGATGCCCTCGTCCGCGACGGCTATGCCGATCCCGATCACCTCGCCATCGGCGGCTACAGCTACGGCGGATACATGACCAACTGGCTCATCACCCAGACCACGCGCTTCAAATCCGCCGTCACCGGCGCTGGAGCTGTCGAGCACGCCGCCAACTGGGGCAACGATGACGAGACCTGGGACGATGCCTGGTACCTCGGCGGCCGCCCGTGGGAGAACCCGCAACTCTACCAGGACGAAGCCGCCCTCTTTCGTTTCGACAAGGTCAAAACCCCGACCCATCTCGTCCAGGGCGGTGCCGACGTGCGTGTCAGCTACCTCGAGGGCGAAACCATGGAGCGCGCCCTCCAATCCCTCGGCATCCCGCACTCCTTCCTCGTCTTCCCCGGCGAGGGCCACAGCCTCGACAAGAACCCCTGGCACGGCTACATCAAGCTCCGCGAAGAACTCAAGTGGCTGGAAAAATACGACAAACCATGACCACAAGGGGTGTCATCCTGAGCGCAGCGGCTTTGGGGCCCCGCAAACGCTTTGCATTTGTGGGTAGGCGAGCGAAGGATCTGCATCTTCTTCGAAGCAGGGCCGGCGTGCTCGTGATCTCGATTCTGCTCCAGGCCATCTTCACGTACGCCTGTGTCCAACTTCATCACGATCCGGAGGGCATCATCCTCGCCAACCGTGCGTCCAACGATTGTGCTGAAGCTGACCGCTTCGCTGGGGCATCCTATCCTATAGGCAAGAATGAATCCCGCTGTCGAGACCGCCCGGCGCACCTCATTTGAGCAGACTCTGCTCAGTGCGCGCCGCACCATGCTCTTGAGCGAGATCCTCAAGCTCGCCCTCGACAGTTTCCGCGCCAGCAAGCTCCGCTTCGCGCTCACCGCTCTCGGCATGGTCATCGGAACCGCCTCCGTCATCCTCGTCGTCACCATCGGAATGACCGGACGCCAGTTCATCCTCAACGAAATTCAGAAAATCGGCACCAACGAGATCGAAGTCGAATACTCCGGCGGCGGCGCAGTCGGATCGGAGACCGTCCAGTACAACGACTTCCTCACCCGAGACGACGAACAAGCCGTCGTGGCCCAGGTACCCAGTGTGGTCGCTTCCTCCCCGGTCCTCCACTCGCACGATCACATCAGCTTCGGCGGCGGAGTTGTCAAAGACACACTCGTTCTCGGCGTCAGCCCGCAGTACAAAGATGTCCGCAACCTCGTCGTCCTTACCGGCCGCTTCTTCGATGACGTGGATGAAAGCGCTCACATCAAGTGCGCCATCGTCACCGTTCCATTCGCACGCGAGATGTTCGGCAGCGACGATGCCGCAGTGGGCAAGGAATTCTCCATCCAGGGCATCCCCTTCACCATCATCGGCACCTTCAAGGAAGGTGTCGACACCTTCGGCGAAACCGAGATCGACGACCAGACCATCCTGGTCCCCTTCTCCGTGGCCCGCTACTTCACCGGTACCGACAACGTGAAGCAACTCTACTTCACCATTCGCAGCATGGCCGAAGTGCCCGATGCGACGCGCCAGATCCACGACGTCATCCAGTCGCGTCACAAACCGAGTTCCGTCTACAAGACCTTCGATCTTCGCGAACTGCTGGCCATGGCCGATCGTATCGCCATTGCACTCACCGCCGTGCTCGTGCTCGTGGCCGCGGTTACGCTTGCGGTCGGCGGGGTCGGCATCATGAACATCATGCTGGCCAACGTCCGCTCCCGCATCCGCGAAATTGGCATCCGCAAAGCCCTCGGCGCCACCTATCGCGAAATCAAGCTGCAGTTCCTTGCTGAAGCCATCATTATCTCGCTCGCCGGCGGACTCGTCGGCTGCTTCGTCGGCCTCGCCGTGCCCCTTTCGATTCGGCTCTTTTCTGACTACTCCCTGCCCATTTCCATGTGGTCGGTAGTGATCGCTCTCGCCGCTGCAACCGCGGTCGGCGTCATCTTCGGAACCGTCCCAGCCACGCGTGCCGCCCAAATGGATCCTGTTGAGGCACTGAAGTATGAGTGATGAAAACAATATGGGTCACGACCCTGAAGAACCGATGCAAGCGGTCAACATCAAGCTCATCTACAGCCTGATCGCGCTCGCCATCCTCGCCGCCATCACCATCGCCGTCTTCATCGTCCTCCCCTTCTACCACCGTCACTGAGTCTCCCACCTACTCCAGGTGTCATCCTGAGCGGAGCGGTCTTGGGGCCCTGCAAATGCTTGTGTTGGTGGAGTAGGCGAGCGAAGGATCCGCCTTTTCTGGAGTGCAGGGTTCACGGATGATCTGGAGCGAAGTTCATCCCCTTCACGACCGCCGGGGACTGCTTCCCATCTCTCCCTCAATCACCGGCCCTGTCGCCGGCCCCTCAACCTTCTTCGACTTCCGCCACACATTTGCCACCGCCAGCGTCCACAGCGGAACGAAATCCACCCCCGGCACCAGCTTCCCCAGAAATGACGGCAGAAACTCCCAGTGCCACCCCAGCAGCAGACTCATCGCGCCAGCCATGCCCAGATCCAGCACATCATCCGCGGGCGATGCCGCACCCTCAATGAATAAAGGGAAAATCGCAACCTGCACCAGGTCCGCAATCCCCGCAAGCGCGAACGCAATTCGCATTCTCGGCTGCGAAGAAATCGTGATGTGCCTCTCGCTCATAGAAATCGAATCATCACTCCCCTCAATTATCCTCCTTTCGGACTGTCGTGTTGAGCGAAGCAATCCGAACGTCACCGTTCTATCATCGAAAATAACTCCACTCCCCAGGAGCGCCTCATGTTTACTCAATCCGAAAAAGCCGTAATTTTCCAGACGCTGCATCAGCGCAAGCAACCCTTCGTCATCGGCAACCCATGGGACGCCGGCTCGGCGCGCATCCTCACCAGCCTCAAATACGAAGCGCTCTCCACCACCAGCGCCGGCCTCGCCTTCACCTTGGGCCGCAAAGACGGAACCGCCTCCGTCACCCGCGCCGAAGCTCTGGCCAACGCCAAAAGCATCGTCGACGCCACCACCCTCCCCGTCGCCGCCGATCTTGAAAACGGCTATGGCCACGCACCCGAAGATGCCGCCGAAACCATCCGCCAGGCAGCCGCCGTCGGCCTCGTCGGCGGGTCCATCGAGGACGCCACCGGCAATCAGGCCGACCCCATCTACAACTTCGCCCACTCCGTCGAACGTGTCGCCGCCGCCGCCGAAGCAGCCCACGCCCTTCCGTTCCCGTTCATGTTCGTCGCCCGGGCAGAAAACTTCCTTCACGACCGTCCCGACCTCGACGACACCATCCGCCGCCTCCAGGCCTACGAAAAAGCCGGAGCCGAAGTCCTCTACGCCCCCGGCCTCACCCGTCCTGAAGACATTCGCACTGTCTGCTCCTCAGTCACCAGGCCGGTCAACGTCCTCATGGGACTCAAAGGCGTGCCGCGTCTCACCGTGAAGGAACTCGGCGAGCTGGGCGTCCGCCGCATCAGCATCGGCTCAGGCTTTAGCCGCGCCGCACTCACGGCCTTCCTGCATGCCGCCCGCGAAGTCATTGACGACGGCACCTTCACCTTCGCCGACGAAACCCTCTACATCTCCGACCTGACCGCCATGTTCTAGTAGCACGCGATCTCGCCAAGGCAAAATCCATACGCACCATCGAATGCTGACCATTAGCTGCCAGGGACCTCCAACGCCTTTTTCCCACCAGCAAAGATCCATCCCTTGCTGGGCTCAACGGCGATCTGCACGTCCGAGTAGCCAGCCTCGATCAGAAGATCCCGATGTTCATCGGTGCTCAGCAGTTTCATGCCTGTCCTGGGAAGATACTTCTCAACCAATCTCGCCGTTGCCGTATTCGCACCTTTGTAGACTTCGGCAATAATGGCAAGCGCCCCTCCGAGCTTCAGGACGCGATGCAACTCCCTCAAATCCCCAGGCAAATCCGGCCACCAGAAGTGAGTTTCGACCGCAACAACCAGATCGAAGGTTCCCGTCGCAAACGGTAACTCCGACACCGAACCCTCGCCGATTTCAACCCGGCCGCTCTTGATCCATCCTCTGTTTGTCTTGATGGCGACGGCAACGCTGGCTGTCGAGTAGTCGAGCCCGTAGACCTTCCCCTCTGTCGCGATCGCCGCCAGTTTACTCACCGTTCGTCCGCCGCCGCAGCCAATATCGAGAATCGTAAAGTGCTTCTCAACCAAAATGTGCGACAAGCCCCAATCGGTCACCCCGGAGTGCCTGGCATTCATGTTCCGCAGCACAAGTCGGCCAAGCCAGCCTTGAGGCTTTTGGCATTGCGTTACCCGGGGCTTCGCACTCGGAGTTGTCATCATCCCTTCACCGATTCGGAGAATATTACTATTCGCGTCCGTCCTGGGATAGGCCTTCAGTGTTTGGTCGACCCAATCTGGCGAAAACTCGATTTTTGCGGTAACTTCCAATCGGCAACTGCTCAACCGCTTTTGAGCAATGAGAAAGGAGCGATGGACCCTGCTGACAGAATCAGGCAACAGATCGGCAGCTTTGGGATAGCTTCTGGCGACTGAGGAGTTATAACCTGTCGAAAAGAACTTGTGGGCCGCTAATGCCAAGGAGGATTCGAGGATGAAAGCGCCACTCTTTTGGGTGCTGGCTACCGCTCTCACGCTCGGTGGCATTTCGCAGTCAATTACCGCGGAAAAGAAAAAGACACCGGACCGGGAGCGATTCATTGGTTCATGGCACCTGGTCTCGCTGGGCGATGTCGGACCTGGTGGAAAACTGAACAACGACGTGGGTCTTCTAGGAACGCTGATTTACACTCGCGATGGTCACATGTCCGTGCAAATCATGTATCCGCCCGCCGCTTCCTCTCTTTCCAATGACTACGTTCTGAACGGCTACGAGGCTTCCTTCGGCAGCTACGAGGTGGACGAAGCAAAGCACACCATCACTCATCATGTACAAGGCTCCATTACGCACGGGCTTGTGGGGAAGAAGTTGCCGCGTGTCTATCAGCTCACCGATGACGGGCACCTGATCATCAAATCGATTCGCCCAGACGAACACTGGCAAGTTGTCTGGGAACACGACTGACCAGGCATCGCCACCCGCTCCGAAATGCCCGATTCTTTCGCGGGGAGAGAGGGCCGGTCGTATCGTAGGAGCATGGTCAAAGTTTCCATCTTCTATCCCAGCAAACCCGGCGCCCACTTCGATGTGGACTATTACCTCAACACGCACATGCCGCTCGCCATCGGCCTGCTCGGCTCCGCCATCAAAACCGTCTCCGTTGAAATCGGGGTGCTCGGTGGGAAGCCCGATCAACTGCCGCCCTTCACGGCAATCTGTGGTTTCACCTGTGAAACCGTCCAGGCATTCACTGACGCCTTCCTGCCCAACGCCGATGTTCTCCAGGGCGACATCCCCAACTACACCGACATCGCCCCGGTGATCCAGGTCAGCGATATCCGGCTCGAGCAGTAGTCCCGTGCGACCATTGCGGCAAGGCTCAGCCTTAAGCAAAACTTCAGCGACCTTAGGTAAAAATTGTAGAGATCCGATGACGCTGCGATCTTGTCTGGCAACTCTGAAAGGCTAAGCGGATGAAAGCCCTCTCGACGAGATTGGTTCTTGCTGTCCTGGGGCTCGCTGCCCAGGTTGCCCTGTCGCAGAAGCCGCAGCCGCCCGCCCATTTTGTCGGCTCCAACGCATGCAAAACTTGTCACGCAGCACAGTTCATCGGGTGGAGCCATACGCGTATGGCCAATGTCGTTCGCGATCCGAAACTCCATCCTGAGGCGGTGCTGGGTGACTTTGTTCACCCCGAGCCCCTGCGCACCTTCACCCTTGACGACGTCGCTTTCGTCTATGGAAGTCGCTATAAGCAGCGGTACTTCACAAAGCGCGGCGATGACTACTTTCCGCTACCGGCGCAATGGGACATTGCAAAGAAACGCTGGCTTCCCTATCACGTTGAAGCTGGAACCGACTGGTGGGTACCTTACTACGGTCCCACCAACTTTGATCGGCCTACCGGACCGACCTGCGATGGCTGCCACTCCGTCAACTACGACATCGACCGCAAGACCGTGACCGAATGGAATGTCGGCTGCGAAAAATGCCACGGCCCCGGCGGCGAGCACGTGGCTCACCCCACGAAAAGCAATATCGTCAACCCTGAGAATCTCGAATTCGTGCGCGGGAACGACGTCTGTCTTCAATGCCACAGCCAGGGGCAACCGCTCGCCAACCCGATCAAGGGCAAATATTACGACTGGCCCGTCGGCTTCTTGCCCGGTCAACGCCTCGCCGACTTCTGGAAGCTGGAGGAACTCAAACCGGGGACCACGAACTTCTACCAGTACGCTGACCTTACTGCGCATAAGAATCGGATGCAAGGCAACGATTTTGTTCAGAGCAATATGTATCACCGTCAGCTTCGCTGCTTCGACTGCCACCAGGTTCATAGCAACCAGAACGAGTCGAATCTGCTTCAACGCGGCAATGCTCTCTGCCTCGGGTGCCACAACAAAAACAATCCTGCAGGATTGAAAGGCACCGTTCAGGACCACACCCATCACGCCCCTGCCAGCACCGGGAGCGATTGTGTCGCCTGCCACATGCCCCACATCGAGCAAACCATCAAAGACAATTTCGTCGCGGCGCACACCTTCCGCTTTATCTCTCCGGTTCAGACAGAGCAGTCCGGCATTCCGAACCCTTGCACCTCATGCCACAAAGACAAGACCAATGCCTGGGCCATCGACGAGTTGAAGAAGTGGCCCAATGTCTCCCCATGGCGCGTCGTCAACTGAATGCGATCGACTCCCAGTCGAATCACCATTATTCCGGAGCAAAACAATTCCGGCCCATTTTGGAGTAAGGGAAGGGTTGGACAATACATCAACGACCCCAATTTTGCCTCAATGAGTCTTTGTTGCTCGCAGGATGGACTATGGAATCAGATTTCTCGCGGCAACCCTAATTTGACTGAACCGTGCCAATCGTCAACGGGGCGGAGATCAGATTGGCCTGAGCAACGGGAAGAAGCGAGCGATGGGGGCTGGTCTCCATATTGGCGCTGCCGTCCACCAACGATGTAATGATGAACAAGTAGGTATGCCCGGACCCCAACAGACCGGGCGGTAGTGTCATCGTTGTCTTTGCCGTGCTCAATCTTGCTAAGAACCCATAAAACGGTAAGCCGCTTGGCGCTGTTGTTGGACTCATTATCTCCACCTGATAGCCGATGGGTGTGCCAATCGTGGGCGGCTCCCAACTGAGTGTCAGGGCTGTGCTCTTGATCGTGTTGGCTGTAAAGATGTCCGCTCCATTGATTCTTGGGTTCTGCACAGGCGAAATCATTGGTTTGACCATCTCTGTTGGTAAAGAGGTCGTCTGGTCATTAGCTAGGACGATGCTTTGAGTTGTGCCCGTTCCGGGTACTGAAACATCAACCGAGGCTTCCATACACACATCAAACGTGCGCCTCCACGTGGCAGGAAATGGGTCGCTGTATTGCACCGTTCCAGCTTCCATATCAGTCCTCAGAGCTGGAGGTAGGTTAGGTGATTGTCCGAAGCAGGTGGTCGGGCCTAATACGAAAGCGGGACTGGTGACTGGTAGGGTCGCAAGAAGGTTGATCGGAGCAGACCATGCAACATTTGCACCGTCGGCGGCAATGTAGGGTTGTACGGAAGCGTAGAAACCGCCCCCTACTGCAGTAGGAGCCGACGGCGAGACGTGATCGAGTAGGGGTGCCCATGCGGAGCCTTCAACACTGAGGTTTATTGATGCCAGAACCGTGGGATTGAGTGATCCGCTGATTGTGTTGGCCCCGCCGGTCATCAAGGACATATTCGTCAGCGTAAGTTCTGGGCCTAGTGTGTATCCGTCAACCGATCCAAAGGTAGTCGGTTCGTACTGCATCGCGAACGCATTCCGCATCGCGGAAAAGTCGACGTTGCCGCCAATCTTCATACTTCCGGTAAAGCTCGTGGAACCGGCAGCAGTTGACCCCGAATACTGCAGCGGAGTGAATTCTGGTGTACTGAATTGCAACCAGCCGTTCCCTGCCGTCGGGTCCAAGGACGTGAAACTGAAATTAAATGTGGTGGTCGAGTTTGCCGGAGCAGGGGCAGTCGCGTTCGCTTCAAAGTAATCGCCGCCCAAGTCGAAGGTGCTGGTGCTTGTCCAGTAAGTGTCATTTGGTCCAAGTCGCAGCCAGTAATATCCAGCGGGGACATTGGGGATCTCGAAAACTCCATTCGTGCTGGCTGTCCCGGAGAGCGATATGAAGGAACCATCCGGCTGCGGCACAAGCGCCACGACGTAAGAACTGATGCGGCTCCAATCAAAGGGCCGATCCGTTGAGCCGCTTTCATTCCACAAAGTGTCGACTCGGCTTATGCGGACAGTGCCGTTTGGTGTGACAGTCCACGACTGACTGGCTGAGGTGCCGCTGGGCGTAGTCGCCGTGGCGGTAAAGCCATTCGAGGTCCGAGATTGCGCCGCCGTCGGTATCCATGAAATCGTATCTCCACTAAGCGTTGCGTCGGTCGGAGCGTTGGTCATGGCATACGTAACTACACCGCCAGTGGTTGTGAGTTTGTAGGTGTAAGCCGATCCCTCAACGGCTTGAGTTACTGGCGTGCTAGTAAATACTGGCACGGTCGGAGTCTGAATTTTGGTATTCCTGCTACCGCACGCTGTGAGCAGGGTGAAGGTGAATACCGTCGACGCGACGAGTGCGACTTGGCATTGAGGCAACTTGACATCCCCCCGTCGAAGATTCGTTCCCTTCATTCGACAAAGCACAGGTGCGCGATTCGATTCTTCGAAGGCAAACTGAAAATGAAGTTGGATTGTAAACGATCCCGGTCAGATTAGATCGTGAGCACGAACACGGCCTGTTCCTTGGCAATGATTCTCGGGTCGAATTGGTTGACGCGACGCTACCCCGACGCAACAGGTCCTTTACAACCCTAAAGTTGTCAACTCGCGATCAGCGAGGTGCAACAGTTCCGGGTGAATTACCGCGTACCCGGAAGTTATCCAAATTTGGGCTTGAGATGCAGTGCTCGGCCCAGGCCCCTCCGCAGAGGTGAAGTACGCGATGCGGCTGGAAGAACATTGTGTGGTTCTCGTCCGAGATAAGCGGCAACGGAGATTGAGGTTCACTGACCAACGGCTGCTAAGCCAGGACGCCTTAGGCGCGGTCGAGTCGGACCTTCCCGTGCTTCAGTTCCTTCAATGGCAAAAAATCAAGTTCTCGTATGACCGCTTACTCGGAAGCAAAAAACCTCACGCATTCGTACTTCACCGCCCGAAACCCAAACCTTATTTCGCGGAGCAGGTCTTGGTTCCGGTATCAGCAACGCTCGCCACCAGCCATCTACCGTCGACACGAACCAGGTTGAACAGATCTGTTCCACAGTGATCGACCTTCCCATCGACCAGAAAGTCGAACGGCGCCCACACCACCGCGAGATCGTTATCGATCCGGACCAGTGGATCGTGAATGCGCTCCTCAATCTCCGTCTTACCGGGTTTACCGACGCGTTCCGCGAAGGCTTCAAAGGTCATCTGCGCGGGCTTGCCGTCGCGCATCAGCACCATCGTGCCACCCGGCAGCGTGGGCGCCTTGATCGCTGCGGCATCTCGCTTTGACATGCCATCAAACATCGCATGAATCGGCGCCAGCACAGCTTGCTCCTCCGCCGATTGCGCAAAGGTACGGGTTGCGAGGCCTGTTGCCAGAATCGCGCAGACAAAGAAGATGAAGTGCTTGGCGTGCCTGTTCATGCCCGCCATTGTATCTCGTCTTCAGTCCCAGGGAAGGCGCCGGTGGCCCTGGTCTTGCGGATGCTTACCAAACCACCACACAGGGGCGCCCCGGGTCCCTGTGTTGGGACCTGGGATAGCGCTATGACGGCGAGTGACCCAAGCCCGGGAGGGCTCAGTGTCGCCGACAACGGGTGCGCATGCGTCACCCAGTCGCGACAGAATAAAAAAGAGATAGTTGCACTTGATCCGATATTTGCCACTTTGTTATCAGCCCTCCGTCGGATCCGATTCGGGCCAGACCGCCAAGTCTTTTCGGAGGAAATCTCTGCGGACAACAATGGAAACAATAATTGAACAACAGACACGGCCTGCAACCCCATGAAAGGAGAATATTTGCCGCCAGAAAAGGGGTATACGGAGTACCTGCGCGCGCGAGTCCGACCTCACCCTGGTAATCCACTTCGGACCGACGTCGATTCGGCTTCACTCACCTGTGCCCGTGCCTCTGCCAGAAGGGCCCCAAACTTGCGATTCCGCCGTAACGACTCGAACCATGGGTCCTCAAGCAGCGTCTCCGGAGCACACACAAATCCGGCTCGCATTGCCCTCTCCAGGCACCGCGCCGCCGAAGCCGCCTCGCCGGCCTGCGCATAATGCCGCGCAAAATAAACCACGATCTCCGGTTCCCGCGTCGTATCAGCGCCCTCCATCAGTCGCACTGCCTGCTCGGTTTTGCCCTGCAGAATGGCGAGCAGCGAGCCCAGCAGCGCGCTCATCAGTGAAGAAAGCGAACCACTGCGCAGTCGTTCGCGAAGCAACCCAATGGCACGCTTCTTCTCGCCCAATGCCGCCCACGCCGCGGCATCGAGGTAGAACGCGCCGCGCCCATCGTAGCTCTTAATCGCCGCCGCATAATCGCCCGCAAGGAAGTATGTATGTGCAACGCCCGTGTCCATCGCTGGGTCAAGCTCAACCGCACGTTGATGCGCGTCGATCGACCGGTTCAACAACCCGCGGAACCGAAGCACCTGCACCAGTCCCGCGAAAGTCTCGGGTTCCGCAGGATGCCGCTGCAATCGTTCCATCAGCCGCACCATGGCTTCCGCAGCCCAGCCTGTATCCACCTGAACCAACGTGTAGAACTGGTGCGCAACCGCAAGGTCCGCATCGAGCGCGAACGCACGTTCCAGCGCCGCCTGGGCCAGCTCGGCAGTCGCAGCCGGTCCCGACGTGAATTTGTACAGAAACCAGCTGCACCGTCCCAGCCATGCCCACGCCGTCGCAAAATCCGGGTCCTCGGCGAGCGCCGCCCAGCACAAATCGCGTGCCTCCCGCATCGATTCAAGCGAGCGCTGTGCGATCAGTTCCTTGGCGCGGACGAATCTCTCGTAAGTCGACCGGCGTACCCCCGGTTCGCCAGTCACCGGCAGGTCGAAACGGTAGCCATGTTTCGATACGGTGCGGATTGCGCTCCGGCCCACCACCTTTCGCAGAGCGCCGATGAGATTCGTCAGGTTCGCTTCGCTCACGTGAACCGCTGGCCAAAGCGTTTCCGTCAGTTCCCTCTTGCTCACCAGGTGCTGCGCGCGGCTGAGCAGGCAAAGCAGCGCATCAAAGGCGCGCGGCTGTAACGCAACCGTCCGTCCTGCGCGACGGAGAAGCCGGTCCGCCGGATAAAGCTCGAATTTCCCGAACCGGTACGCGGAATCAATCGGGCTTTGATTTTGGTTTGAAAACCTGTGGCGCATGTGTGGTTGGCGAGGTCCAGAACCAGCCTACACTGCCCTCATGACGAAGATGACCCTCAGCCCTTCAGATCAACCTGCGTTGCAACTCTCGCGCGCAACGTATTGCATAGCGATCTTCACGGCAGCTCTCCTGGCTTGCATCGCCGTCCCATCCCGGTGCGCGGCGGCCGACGATACGAATGCACCGGCAAAAGCCCTGCGCGATGGTTCGCACGATTTCGACTTCAACGTCGGCGTGTGGCACACGCACATTCGCCGCATCCTCGACCCGCTTTCCGGTTCGCCCGATTTCATCGAGTTGAACGGAACCGTAACCGTGCGCAAAGTCTGGGGCGGCAGAGCCGAGCTTGAAGAGATTGAAACCGACGGCCCCAAAGGTCGCTGGGAAGGACTTTCGCTGTTTCTCTATAACCCGCAGTCGCACCAATGGAGCCAGTCGTTCCTCAATAGCCAGAGGCCTGACCTGGGTACTCCACTGATCGGCGAGTTCCGCGACGGCCGTGCCGACTTGTTTGGCGGAGACACCTTTAAAGGCAAGTCGATCATCGTGCGCGGCGTCTGGTCCGATGTCCAGCCCGATTCCCATCGTTACGTGGAATCCTACTCTGACGATGGCGGACAAACGTGGAAAGAGTCCTTCCACGCCGACCTCACGCGCGACAAGCGGGCCGCGCAGCAGGATGGCTCGGCCATTTCCGATCTCCCGCAGACGGACAACACTCCCGCAGACGATCAGGAATTCGCTTTTGACCTGGGCGAGTGGCACACTCAGTCAAAGCGACTCCTTCACCCGCTGACCGGCTCAAACACCTGGGTCGAAATGGATGGCAGGACCAACGTCACCAAGGTCTGGGGCGGCCGCGCGAATCTCGCCGAATACGATGCCGATGGCTCCGGCGGCCACATCACGCTTCTTTCGCTCCGCTGGTTCAACCCCGTCACACACGAGTGGAACCTCGACTTCGCCACTCCGCAGGTCGGAATGCTCGGAATCCCCGGAATCGGCACATTCAAAGATGGCCGTGGTGATTTCTACGACTACGAATCCATCGGTGGCCGCTCGTTGCTGGTGCGCTTCTCGATCTGGAAGACCTCCAGCGACACTGCGCAATCCGAACAGGCGTTCTCAGATGACGGCGGCAAAACCTGGGAGGTGAACTGGATCAATCACTACACGCGATTGAAGCCCAACTGAAGAACGAAGGCCTTCTTCTCATCTGAGAAGAAGGCCGGAAATGCTTCGTTACGACAACCTGGATCAATGATGATGACCGCCGCCGTGTCCTCCGCTGGAGTGGCCTCCACCAGAGTGACCGCCACCGCCAGAGTGGCCGCCTCCGCCGAAATGGCCTCCCCCACCAAAGTGGCCGCCACCACTGTTGAAGTGAGGTGCCTTGGGAGCTTTGTAGCCTCCACCGCCGCCCCACGAGTGGCCGCCAAATCCCGACGACTTCGGAGCCTTGTAGCTCCCGCCGCCATAGCTGTTGGAACGGCCGCCACCAAACAGATGAAATCCACCGCCGCCCGACGATCCGCGAGCATATTGATTCGAACCGCCGTACCCGCCGTAGTTGCCTTGATTGTACGAACGGCTTCCGCCACCATAGCTGGGGGCGCGGTACTGCTGCGAGTATCCGCTGTACGCCTGTCGCTGGCCGTAGTTCTGTAATGGCCGTCCGTAAGTTCCAGATGAGCCGAACGACCCGCGTCCGTAGCCTCCGTACGACGGCGTGCGGTTGGCGAATTGCTGCCCGCCGCCATAAGTTGAACCATAGCCCTGAGAGCGTCCCTCGAAGGATCTTGCCGCGCCATTGAATTGCTGTGGATGCCCGGTCGCCTGCGGCTCGCGATTGTAGGACTGCTGCCCATATCCGCCGTTGTTACGGCCGTATGCTCCGTTGTTTGAGCCATAGCCGCCACGGGACCCGTAGGCATAACCCGTGCCACGACCGTTCTCGGCATAATTGCCATTGCCGCGTCCCCAGGCATTTCCGTTCTGGTCGCCGCGACCAAAGTTTCCACCGCCGCGATTCCCATACGCCTGATTGCCGGAGAACGCTCTCGGCATCACGTGGCCATTCCCGCGATCAAGCCCGGAGCGAAAAGTATGTTCCTGCCAGCCGCCACGACCGCCCCAGCCGCGTCCCCGCAACGCCGCCATTTCGCCATGTGCTCCCCAGTAGCGCGCTCCTCCGTGAGCAAACCCCCAGTCGTGGACCTGATAGCTATTCGTCGACCAGAGGTCATTGTTGAAGAAGATCGCATGCGCCAGCCAATCGAGGCCCCATCCCATCCATCCAAACGGAGTCGCGGAAAACGCCTGCATCGCGATGCCAGGCCCCCACCCGGTGAGAGCATTCCCGATAAACGATCCAACCGCCCCAACCCAGTTGAAGTCGGGATCGGGATTGACCGGCTGACCATACGCCGCCCACGGATCGTACTGAGGAACATAGACGACCTCCGGAGTCGGAGGTGCGATCTCGATGTTCCCCTGATCCTCCGTCACCACTTCCTGCGGAGTCGACTGCAAATTGCCGGCGGCTTGCGCGCGTGAGCGCATCACTTGGACAGTCTGCATCATGTCCTGCGGCTGGTTGTAGTAGGCGTTCCCGAGATCGGTGGTCCACTGCAGGTTCTGCGATAACTCATCAAGCACCTGCGGAAACGCCGTAAGCGCCTTAACGCTGGGATCCCAACTGGCCTGAGCATTTGCCCCCGCCGCGATCTGTTCCGGAGCCCCACCCTGCATATGCAGCCACTGATCAGCCGCCGAAACTTCAGCGGGGTAAGTAGAGGCTGCCAGGATCATCGAAAGAAGATTGTCCGGATAAAGCGCGATTGGCGCGACCAACTGCTCCAGCCTGTCGGGACTCAGCGCGCGGCCAGGCTGATACGGCGGGTTGTACCCTTGATCGGGCGCACCGTAGGCCTCCTGTTGCCCGTAATCCTGACCGTACGCCGGCTGCTGATACTGCGGTTGCCCGTACTGCTGGCCATTAGCGGGGGGCTGCTGATAAGCCGGTGGCTGCGCATATTGCGGTTGCTGGGGATAGGGGTTAGGTGCGTACTGTTCGCTGATTGTACCCGGCTGGCTCGTCGTCCAATTCGGAATCGGCGCCGGAGATTGAGCCCTTGCGGGATAACTCGCAACGATCAGGCCGGCAATCATCAGGCCGCCAATGAATCTGCCGGACCAACAGGAAGGAATTCGAGGCAACGCCAAAAACGAGGTTGCAGAGAGTGGGCGCACAATTTGCAGATTCAAACGGGGTTTCATCATCCCTCACAGTATTCGTGCGATTGCGCTGATCTCGCATGCCAGCCATCTTGTCGCCGAATGCTCTTTACCTCTCCTGTAGTTCGGAACCAGAACCGCTCCGCACTGGCCAAAGGGTACCTAACTTCCAACCCCGTCCCAGGGGCTTAGTTTCGCGCATGTAACGGAATTGTTAAAACGAGGATCTTCAACGCGAGGTGGCTGGCCGGATCGATGCGCGTTGACAACGAAAGGTGTGTGGAGTCAAGTCCTTTCCTTGAGGCTAGTAAGCGCAAGAAAAAGCCTCTTTTGAGAAGCGATGTGAGTCAAATCTCTTGGCACCCCATTCCGCTCAAGGACTAAAATCATCCTCGCTATGGCAACTGTGACTCTCCCGACCGAAATTGAACCGCGCTCACCTCTTGGTGACTTCCGGAACGAGCCTTTCACCGATTTCAAGAACCCTGAAACCGCCCGCAAAATGCGGGAGGCCTTGGAGATGGTTGCAAACCATCTGGGGGTTGAATACGACCTGATCATCGGCGGCCGACGCCTGAGAACCGAGGGCAAAATCAAGTCCATCAATCCTGCCCGCCCCTCCCAGGTCGTTGGCATCCACCAGAAGGCCGGGGCAGAACACGCCGAAAAAGCGATGCAGGCGGCCCTTGACGCGTTCGAAACCTGGAGCCGAACCTCGGTCGAAACGAGGTCTTCGCTCCTGCTCAGCGCGGCGAAGATCATCCGCCACCGGAAGTTTGAGTTCTGTGCATGGCTCACGTATGAAGTCGGCAAGAACTGGGGGGAAGCGGACGCCGACGTAGGCGAGACCATCGACTTCCTCGAGTTTTATAGCCGCGAGGCGCTGCGGCTGGCGAAGTCCCGAACGCCGATTCAACTGCCAGGTGAGTTCGATCAGCTGTTGTACATTCCGCTGGGTGTGGGAGCGGTGATCCCGCCATGGAACTTCCCGTTCGCCATCATGGCAGGAATGACGGCCGCTTCGATCGTCACTGGCAACACCGTGATCCTCAAACCATCGAGCGATTCGCCCACCATCGCGGCCAAGTTTGTAGAGGTCCTGGAAGAAGCGGGAATGCCAGGCGGCGTGGTGAACTTCTGCCCGGGGTCGGGCGCCAGCTTCGGGAATGCGATCGTTGAGCATCCCAAAACGCGCTTCATCGCTTTCACCGGCTCGCGTGATGTGGGACTCGAGATCCACGAGCGAGCGGCAAAACACCAGAAGGGACAGATCTGGATTAAGCGCACCATTCTTGAAATGGGCGGCAAGGATTCAATCCTGGTTCTGGCTGATTCGGATGTCGATTCTGCAGTTGACGGTGTGGTCGCAGCTGCATTTGGATTTAGTGGGCAGAAGTGCTCTGCTTGTTCCCGCGCGATTGTGGAAGCATCGGTTTACGACGTCTTCCTGGAGAGGGTACGCGAAAAAGTTGCGAAGCTCACCGTGGGGGACCCGGCGGCGAACCCGAACATGGGTCCGGTGGTGAACAAGTCTGCAATGGAATCAATTCTTGGCTATATCGAAATCGGAAAGAAGGAGGGTCGGCTCCTGGCCGGAGGCAAAGCAGTTGAGAACGCCGACGGCGGGTTCTTTATCGAGCCGACCGTAATTGCCGATATTGCTCCGGATGCCGTGATTGCGCAGGAAGAAATCTTCGGACCGGTGCTGGCGGTGATCAAAGTAAAAGATTTTGATGAAGGCCTGAAGGTCGCGAACAACACCGAGTACGGACTCACTGGCGCGCTTTACACAAATTCGCGCGAAGCCCTGGACGTCGCGAAACGCGAGTATCACGTCGGCAATTTATACCTCAACCGCAAATGCACCGGTGCCATGGTGGGCGCCCATCCTTTTGGCGGATTCAACATGAGCGGAACGGATTCGAAGGCGGGCGGTCCGGACTATCTTCTGCTCTTCACGCAGGCTAAGAGCGTGGCTGAGAAGCTGAGTTCCGATCCCACACCAACAGGTATCTAGTTTCCCAGTTCCGCAATTCAATCGCCGGCCAGATCGCGAGATCTGGCCGGCGCATTTTTCGCAAGACGTTGAACTGTTTTGTGTCTCGGCAGTTCTTTTGCCCATCTAACCCGCGAGGAGAAACAATGCCATCCATTGTTCGCTTTCATCAGCTTGGTGGGCCCGAAGTTCTAAAGATCGAAGAGACGCCTTTGCAGCAGCCCGGAAAAGGTGAGGCGCGATTGCGTGTTCAAGCGGCTGGTCTCAATCGCGCCGAAGCGCTGTTCACTCGCGGTCAGTATTTGGAACAACCGAGGTTGCCGGCTCGAATTGGATACGAGATTGCCGGCGTGGTGGATGCGATCGGCGAGGGAGTGGATCAGAGTTGGCTCGGGAAGAGAGCGGCGACGATCCCGGCGTTTTCGATGAATGATTACGGAACCCTCGGCGAACAGGCAGTAGTCCCGTTGGCGGCGCTCACCGAATATCCGCTGAACCTGACGAGCGAGCAGGCGGCCGCAGCGTGGATGCAGTATCTGACCGCCTATGGCGCACTTGTGTTTTACGGCAAGGTGGGAGTCGGTGACTTCATTTCGATTCCTGCGGCATCCTCAAGCGTAGGCCTGGCGGCGATTCAGATTGTGCGCGATGCGGGTGCGACCGCTATTGCGGTCACACGCAATTCAACAAAGAAGGAAGAATTGCTTGCGCTCGGCGCGCATCATGTAATCGCGAGCGAGGAAGAGGATTATGTTGGGCGCGTCAAAGAGATCACAGATGGCAAAGGAGTCAGGATCACGTTTGACCCAGTTGCTGGACCATTCGTCGACAAACTCGCGGCGGCTGCGGCCCAGGAGGGACTGATTTTTATCTACGGCGGACTCTCAATGCAGCCGACACCATTTCCCTTGTTCCAATCGTTTCGCAACGCGGTCAGCCTCCGCGCATATAGCGTGCGAGAGATCACGACTCGCCCGGAAAGACTGAACCACGCAAAGAAGTACGTTTTCGACCGGCTCGCAAATGGACGATTTGTTCCGAAGATCGCCAAGGCCTTCGCGTACAAGAACACGGTTGAGGCATATCAATATCTTGAATCGAACCAGCAGATCGGCAAGGTTGTGATCACTGTTCCGTAGTTCCCAACCTGTTCAGGGGGCGATTGTGCGGAACTCCGGAAATGCTGTCAGAAGTGTCTCCTGGCTTGCCTGGATTGCGGTGAGCCACTGGCGAGTTTGCTCTCGAAGCAATGTGAGATCGAGACAACAAGAATCCGACGGGCACCGATCGAGCCGATGGAGAGCTCGGGTAAGTAGAGATATCGCGCCACGTCGATTGCCGCGCCGGAGATGATGGAAGGCTGCGCTGATTTGAATCAACGACTGAAGAAAGCTCTTCTCTGGCTCGCGTAAAGTCAGCCAGACACTCTCCCAATGCTCGTGAGCTTCAAAGAACAGCTCGGTCCTATAGCAGCGAAGACCGTCGGCAAGGGAGTCTCTTGTCCAGTCAAGCAAAGGTTCCTTCCGTCAGACAACAAGGCCGCTGACAATTCATCAGCGGCCTTCAAATCAATGGATATTTCCAGCTACGACTGTGCGAGCGCCGGTGAGCCGGAAGGAATAGCCGGGGCCTGCTGCATCTCGGCTTCCAGCTTGCTTCCCACCTCTGCAGCGGCCTGCGCAAGGACCCGGTGATGAATCGTAAACAGAGCCAGCTCCAGACGGTCGCTGACGCCGGTCTTGTCGTAAATGGAGCGCAAGTAGTTCTTGATCACCTGCTCAGTAGTCTTGAGGCGCAAGGCAATTTCACGATTCTTGCAGCCCTGGACGATGAGCGCGACAATGCGCATCTCCTTGGGTGTAAGGCGATCACGGACTCGCGTACCCACCATATCCTCTTCGGGTGAATCGGGGATCTGAAGCTGAGGCGGAGCCCAGGTATCTCCGGCAGCCACCCGGCGAACGCACTCGACAAGAGCCTGACCTGTCACGTTACGGAACACGACACCGCGAAATCCCTGCTGGAGATAGCTGCTGGCGGTTTCGCTATTTTCAGCGATCACGATGCCTCGGCTGTTGGAAGCCTCCAGCAACGTCCGTAGTCGGGCCATGTCGGGTCGCAGTGAGGCGGCGAATACCACGATTGAACCAGGAAAGGTGGTGATTGCGTGCATCATCCGATCAAGATCGGTGCATTGAGCAATGATCCTCAGATCTTCGTCCATGGCCAGAACCTTGGCGGTCCCCGCCCGGAAGATTGCCTGTGAATCTGCGAGAATAACCTTGTTCATGTTTTGCGCCTCTACGCCAGTGAAACGAAACTTCGTTGGGCCGAATCCGGTTGCCTTACTCTCACGGGCCGGGTGCTGCGGTTCAACATAAGGCGGTGCCCTTCAGTGCTCTTCATCGGACCTGACACCTCAAAAACGATGGGAAAAATCCCCATAGGTGCAGTAAAAAGCATACACATGCCTTTCGTCACCCCTGTTGCTCAGAAGTACCTGCACCTAAGTAATAGTCCAAATCTAGATTACAGCCCAAATGAATAAATCGTCACTGAGAATCCTGCGGGGTCGACCGCACAACCTGTTTACCGATTTGGCACTAAGCGTAACACCGTGATCCATTGAACCCCGAAAAGGCGATTTTTGATGTAGCTTGCAAACCATTGAATTTGATGGGAATGGAAGACAGTAAAGCCACACCAAAACAACGTAGACTGGAAACGATATGGCGAGGCCAAACCTATTAGCGGTTGATGACGACGTAAGCGTGCTGGAGGCCGTGGTACAGGATCTGCGGCGGCAGTATGGAGCCGAGTATCGGGTATTGCGTGCGGCGAGCGGACAGGCCGCGCTCGACACGCTGGAGTTGCTGAAGCCCCGCGGCGAACCGGTAGCGCTGCTGCTGAGCGATCAACGCATGCCGGGAATGACGGGGGTGGACTTCCTCGAGCGTGCCCGGGACGTGTACCCCGAGGCGAAGCGGGTACTGCTGACCGCGTACGCGGACACCGAAGCGGCCATTCAGGCGATCAACACGGCACGGATTCACTATTACCTAACCAAGCCCTGGGATCCTCCCGAAGAGAAGCTATACCCGGTCTTGACTGACCTTCTCGACGATTGGAAGGCCGGATACGTTCCGCCCTTCGAGGGCCTTCGTGTTATCGGCAACCGCTGGTCACTTCACGATCACATGCTGCGGAACTTCCTGTCGCGGAACCACGTGCCGTACCGGTCACTGGATGCCGCGAATTCGGAGGAAGCCCAGAAACTGATGGATGAGCGGCACATCGGAATCGAGCAACTGCCCGCCGTGTTGTTTGCGGATGGCAGTGCCCTCACCGAAGCCACACCCGATGCCGTCGCAGCCAAGGTGGGCCTCAGCACGCATGCCAATCAGGAGTTTTACGACATGGTAGTCGTGGGAGCCGGTCCGGCAGGGCTTGCAGCCGCTGTGTACGGTGCCAGCGAGGGATTGAAGACCCTGGTCATCGAACCGGAAGCTCCTGGAGGGCAGGCGGGCTCCAGTTCGCGGATTGAGAACTACCTTGGGTTCCCGGCGGGAATCACCGGGTCCGATCTCGGGCGGCGCGCGCATGTTCAGGCATCGCGGTTCGGCGCCGAATTCATAACCCAGCGAGCAGCTGGGCTGCGGATCGACGGGCAGTACCGGTTTGTGAAGCTCGGCGATGGCCGCGAGGTCTCGTCCCATGTGGTTTTGCTTGCGCCAGGCGTTCAGTACCGCAGACTGGGAATTCCCGGCGCTGACCGGTTGACCGGGCGCGGAATCTACTACGGCGCGGCACTCGTCGAAGCAACCTCTTGCAGGGACGAGGAGGTTTTTGTGGTTGGCGGGGCGAATTCGGGGGGCCAGGCAGCTCTTCATTTCGCCAAATTTGCCACAAAAGTCACGATGCTGGTGCGTGGAAAGGGCCTTTCAGCCACCATGTCGAAATACTTGATCGATGAGATCGAGCGCACATCCAATATTGTGGTGGAAACGCAAACCCAAGTAATTGCAGCGGAAGGTGAAGACAGGCTTGAGGTCTTGCGTTTGCGTGGTCCAAGGGGCGAGTATTGCGTACAAGCAAGCTCTTTATTCGTGTTTATCGGCGCGGAGCCCGGTGTCCAATGGCTCCCGGAAAGCATTTTGCGGGATGAAAAGGGGTTTGTGCTGGCGGGGCCGGATCTGCGCCAGGATGGAAAAAGCGTCAATGGCTGGCGTGAACAACGCGAGCCATTTCTGCTCGAAACCAGTGTGCCAGGAGTTTTTGTAGCCGGGGATGTGCGCCACGGATCGGTGAAACGCGTGGCGTCGGCTGTAGGCGAGGGATCGATTGCGGTGCAGTTTGCACATCAATATTTATCGGGGTTCTAGGTGGGGATCAAAACAGAAAGATGAGTGCAGGGAAACAATTGCTGAACATTGAGTCGGTCCCGTTCAATGACGTGGCAGGAGCGCTAGGGCACACCCGTCCATTTGCCGAGGTTACGGCACATTCAATTGTGGGCATCGAGTCCGTTGAGCGCGTAAGAGCCCAGGCTGGGGCAACACTTACGAAGCCTGGCCAGACGACCTTGTACTACTGGTTGGTGCTTGACGGGGAGTGCCGCGCTGAACGGGAAGAGCCGGACGGTTCATATAGCACCGTCGGGACGGCACAAACAGGCGAGGGTTTTGGTGAGACCCCTTTTCTCACCGGCAAGACTCAATCCGCATTCCTTGTGAGCGCGGTGCACGATTCCATTCTCATCCGGTTTTCTGCGGATCAATTCTGGATATTGCTGGCCTGTTGTCCCGAAGTACGAAAAATCATCCTGCAGGACATGTCTGCACGGCTGCAGATCTACCAGGCTGAGGCGCTGCATCGCGAGAAACTCGTATCGTTGGGAACTCTTGCCGCCGGTCTGATGCATGAACTGCACAATCCCGGCTCGGCTGCCAAACGTGCAGCATCCCAGCTGCGCGAGAATTTGCTGAAGCTGCAGGATCTCAGCCTTCGTTCGGCGGGCAAGCCAAAAACACCCGCCCAACTTGATTGCATGCATAGCCTGCTGCAGCATGCGGTGAAAGGATGCCACGCCAAAGCGCTCAGTTCCCTGGAACAGGCCGACGCGGAGGAAGCACTGGCCGAGTGGTTGCAGCAGGCCGGCGTCGAGAATGCGTTTACGATTGCACCCTCCCTGGTGGCAATCGGATTCCAGCAGGAGGAATTGAAGTGCGCACGGGAATTCTTCGACGCCGCAAGCTTTTCAGATGCTCTGAACTGGCTCGAAGCGCTGGTATCCAGCGTATCGCTCGTCTGCGCGATCGAGGAGAGCATTTCGCGTGTATCCGACCTGGCGATGGCGGTGAAGAAATTTGCCTACGATGATCGCTCCCCGATGAAACAGCTGGATGTCCACGACAGCCTGCAGAGCACTATCACCATTCTTGGACATAAGCTTCGGATCAAAGAGATCACCGTCGAGAAGAAGTTCGCTGCGTCGCCATCTGTGATCCAGACGCGCGGGTCGGCGCTCAGCCAGGTTTGGACGAATCTCATCGACAACGCAGCCGATGCCTCTCCGGCTAACGAGAAAATCGAGATTGCGACGTGGACGGAGCCCGCAAACGGAGCCGGCGGCGCAGCATGGCTCGCAGTGAGCATCACTGATCACGGACCGGGAATTGCGCCGGAAGTTCTGCCTCGGATTTTCGAGGCATTTTTTACGACGAAACCTCAGGGCGCGGGCACCGGATTGGGGCTGGAAATCGTCCACCGCATCGTGACGCATAAGTTTGGTGGAAAGATCGATGTCGAGTCGAGTCCCGGCCACACGCGATTTACGGTAAGGCTGCCATTTGCCAGCAAAGCCGTCACACAGAATAAGTAGTCTTTGGCTGAGAGCGCGGCCGCTTCCCTGAGGGGTTGTGGCCTGCCCGCCGTAATCATTTTGTCTCTTCACCTTTATTCCTTAAAGAAATCCAATAGAAACGAACCCCTCGATCCAAATGAAGCTGTTCGGCTCATCTGCCGATGAACAAGGCGGAAGTCCCTTGCATGGTCGATCGCACCGAACTGCTCGAGTCTACGTTGGATGCCCTCAGCGAGGGCCTGGTCCTCATTGACCAGGAAGGTCGAATCGCTCTCTGGAACCGTGCCGCCGAAACTATCACCGGCTATTCCGCAGCCGAAACCGTTGGTCGACGGGCACCTGAAATGCTTGAGGCGCTGGTTGTCGGCGGATTGCAGCAGTGGATCCATCAAACCAACACGCAATTGTCGACGCAGCGAGGTATGGTCGTTCAGATAAGGCATAAGTTGAACCAGGGTGTTCCGGTATTCGCGCGGACTTTGGTGCTACGCGACGCCATGGATGAGCGGATCGGCA
>DASXLY010000185.1:0-4907 GCA_036495975.1 Occallatibacter sp.
CACCTCGAAGTTGGTTCCGGCAAGTTCGGCTGCAATATTAACGGCGTTGGTGATTACCGTCAGTTGAGAAAATCGCCTGAGCGCCTGGGCAATTGCTGTCGTCGTGGTGCCGGAGTCAAGCATCACGCACTGACCCTCCTGCACTAGACGGGCCGCTGCGGCCGCTATTCGCTGCTTTTCATGCGAGTGCTGCTTCTGCTTCTCTTGCAGTGACGGATCGAAGAGCGCTCCCGTCTGCACCGGCAGCGCGCCGCCATGGGTGCGCTGGATCATCCCCTTCCCCTCCAGATGATCGAGATCCTTACGAATGGTGATCTGCGAGATACCGAGCTGCCTGGAGAGCTCGGTCACCAGAACCCGCCCATCGCTCTGCAGCAATCCCAGAATGTGCTGACGTCGCTCGTCGATCAGCATATCTTCGCCATCCAGCGCCTTTGGCAATCGTTTCTTTGTCGCTTCTTTCTTTCGCATCTTGTGCTTTCAAGGCCTTAAGAGCTGCTAGTTCCTGCTTCAATCAATTTTCAAAAGTCAATTCGGGAGTTGCGATTGAGTTGATTGGCATCTGACATTCTCCGACGGGACAAATTCAGTGGTGACACCAGCCAAAATCGTCGCGGTGGAACTTCCTACGGGCGCGTGCCAGTCACTGGCTGTCGTTCGCGTGGACGCCGCGTTGGCGGTTACTCGATTTCGCAAATGCTGACAGGGTGCATCCGCCCAGCCGCCACACCCAGCGTCAATAAGAGCGGCACGCCTACGCACACAGCAGTTCTCGCCGCGAACAAGTTCATTCTCATGGATGGAGCACTGGGGACCGGGCAAGTTTTATTTAAGATTACGAACAAATATCGTTTTATTACGACATGGCATCTTTTTATGGGCGCCAGATATTTGTCAAGCTAAATTCGGAAGCCCTTCTCGATGGAAGGGATGGCTCAGTCGTTGTCCTTCACAGCCTGCCGCGCAGGATCATCACTGAGGCAGCAGGTAACTCGAAATCGCTGTCGCCGGGGATTTCCTTCCGCACGATTGGACCGTCCGGGCTCGCTTCTCCACCGTGATACATCTCCTGCGTGCTGTTGAGAGATTCCGGAAGATGCGCATTGAAGCCGCGTTGTGGTGGATCCCAGTGATACTGGGCTCGCCCGAAGAGCGATTCTTCAACGAGCCCATGAAACGGAGCGTGAGAGGTGGCTGCGCCGGCAAATTCTACGCGGACATGGTGGCTATTTTCCTGATCCTTATTGATGAGCATGACAGACCATTGTCCATCCGATCGTTTGACGGCATAGGCCGTGACCAGCGTGTGTCCGGCACCGTCGCTGACGTCTGAGGAGGCAGTGAACAACTGGTTCGCGCCATCGGTCTGCAGCCACTCCTGATTGATCAACTGACTCGAGAAGAACTGCGCCAGGGGCTGCTTGATGGAGTAGTCGGGATGGACGGTAAACATGCCGAACGTCCCAGTAGAGTCGTTACAGCCGTGTTCTAACTGCAGCGGAAGATAATGGAAGTAGTAGACACCGCTGCCGCCATTGCTAAGAAATGACCCGATATAGTCCGCGAGCCATAACCCGCTGAAGATATCTTCATAAGTCTCGCTGGTTGAAGAGGAGAGATTCGATTCGGTAATGAAAAAAGGCAGCGAAGCGGGAAGACCGTCAGCATGCCAAACATCGACGATGTGCCGGATCAACTCAGGCTCGTCGTAGAGACTTGCCCAGGTAATGTGGCAGGGGTCGTAAGGATAGTGTTCGAAAGAGAAAAACTGCAGATCCTGCGTGCGGGAATGCTGGCGCAAATATAGCAAGAAGCGTCCGAGCCATGAGGTGCGGCCCTGGGCGTCAGGCCATACTTCGACATCCTCATTCACGCCCTGAAAAGACGGACCGCCGAGTTTCAGGTCCGCGTCCACGCGACGGAGCGCTGTCGCGTACTGCAGATACAACGCGGCGTAGTCCTCCGGCAACATGTACTGACCGTCGGATTCTTCCCCCATTTCGATATAGGAGACGGGATACTTGTGGTTTTTCAGATAGCGAACCTCGGCGGCGGCATCGTCCGGAGTGTCATAGAGCATCGCGATCGGCATCATGGCCGGAAGTCCGCGGGTTACCCCGCTTTGAAAGAAGAGATCGAAGCCTACCTGTGCCTCTTTCGTGTTCACCGCGCTGTCCGGCGTGTGCCACGGATCGATGGAGGAGGAGAAGGTTGCAGTCTGTTCCTGGTCGGGAGTATGCCTTAGCAGATCGTGGAAGACTCCGTCTTTCGAGGTCGTCCCCAGATAGAGCTCCTTCATAGCGTAGCCAACGCAATTTCTAGGGTCGGCAGATCCATGGGTATCGCAGGTGTTCGAAGACTTCGTCATCCAGATGCGAAGGTAGCGGAGCCGTACGGGCAACTCAGAAAGCATGTGGGTGGCCACGCCGCCGTGACCTCCAGTGATCACCCCATGCGGGAGCGTGACCCACGTTCCACGGGTAGGGAAGCGGAGGGGATCGATTCCAGTCCAGTATTGAACGACGTATTCCGTCGCGTAAGGTTCTGCCCAGGAGATCCTGAGAGTATCGACAAGTTCCTCTCGCGAAAGATCGAGGATCACCCACTGCGGATGGAGCGCATCATCTTCGCCTGTGTAGCGGCTGGTCAGGTAGGGGTTGCTCTTCCAGTAAGTGCTCTCATCTCCATCCGTTATCCGCGAGAAGCCGATGTTGCCGGTGCCGTCATTGCGCGTGACTCCGCGGTGCGGCAATGCATAGCCGAAAGAGTGGCGGATGAAGCCAGTAGATGTGGTCGAGCCGGTGAAATATCCCTTTCCGGAAGGATCACTCCACGTACCCTCTGGATTCCAGTGCCATGCTTCAACCGCCAGATCTGTATTCTGCCGGTAGGTGACGGGTTGCCATCCGGACTGCAGGACCGGTGCCAGCGCTTGCTTCGTCAGGTCGTGATCGATGGCTTCTACCGGAATGCGATCCACGCCTGCGCCGACCGAGTCTCGTGGATTGATCGTATTGATTGGCGCGACTGTATCGATACGAACTGTCTGCGCGTTCAGAGACAATAAACCGGAAAACAGGAGAACCCATGCACAAAAATAGTTGCGAGAGCAGACGGAATATATGTTCATGAGGTCTCCAGGAGCATTCCAACATTTGCCGAGCTCATCATCTAACGTGTAACACCACAAAACAACGCCGCGCTTTCTGCGGATCCGCGGTTGTATTCAAGGCCCAGTTTGCAGATTGCGCTTCTTGCCTGTCCGAGAACGCGGGCCCCGTCGTGCGTATCGTGGTGTCGCTGATGGGCACGCGGACGCCAACTCTCCCCGAGATCTCAAGAAATTCCAACGAGGAGTCCATTTTCCCAATGTTGAAGCGTTTGAATAGAGGAAATACGCTGATTGAGGGCTGCTTGTCAACCACCGATCTTAACGAATCAATTTTCCAATGGATCCGCGGCAATCGCGGATGGCGCCAAGACATGCGGTGTGTCGATGCGAATTGCGCCAGAGACCAGCGACCAGACCATAGGCTGCCGAATGAGCGTTTAGCCCACGCGCGCTGATCTCATGCAGGGGCATGTCATGGATGCCGATGATGGAGCAGTGCAGTGGTACCCGGAGCGCTGTGAATATCTATCGGACATTATCAACGGGAAGTGGCTTCGCACTTTGCGCGAGCGATTCAAGGTAGGCGCGTAGAAAGTCGTGTATGGGCCACCCGGCGTAATCTTCGTTCCACTGCGCCATTACTTCTTTGGCGTGGCGGAAGGATTCGAATTCTGGAGACTGCGCTGGGCCGATGGCGCCGACAAAGACATTGATGCGCGGCATGTCCAGAGCGTCGGTGATGGTGATGTCGTAGAGACCCGATGCAGGAAGCGCGAGGTCGATCGTGGGC
The DNA here is from genome assembly GCA_036495975.1 of Occallatibacter sp. GTDB lineage: Bacteria > Acidobacteriota > Terriglobia > Terriglobales > Acidobacteriaceae > Telmatobacter. Next base: position 3,903 of record DASXLY010000185.1, read on the forward strand.
GCCGTCTTTTCGAGTATGAGGTGAAATTGCGGTAGATAGGCTGGGTTGAGCGGCCGCAGGTCATAGGTGTAACGCCCATTGGGAAGCTGCGTTAACAACCCGGCAACTTGGACGTGATTTGCCACATTGAGCACTGCCACGGCCTCATCCCGGGACATTTGAGCCGCAGGTCCGGCGTGATATCCGTTTGAGACGCTGTGGTTCTTGGCAGACAGCGCCGCGCGGATCCGCGCGAGCATCTCGAGAGCGAATGCATTGGGCTGAGCAACAAGCGGAGGCACACGAAAACCACGGGCGCAGTCTACCTTGGTGAAGCATTCATAGAGAACGCGTTGCCCGTCGGGTAGCAGAACTACGATCGAGTGGCCACCCACCTTATCGTCTGGCTGGAGGAGGGATGCCGGCTGAACCGCATCCCCAGCGTGGATCGGCGCGCCTTCGCCCGCCGTCTGCCATGTGCCTTGTACTTGCCACGCAATACCCGCGGCGGTGGTCGTTGCGCGCAAGGAAGTCAGGCAGAGCATCCAGAGGAAGAAGCAGGCAAGAAATTTGCCAGGCAAAAAGGCTGTACTCCGAAAGGACCGGAAAGGGGTCATAGGTGGGTGAGCCTGCCGACTGCAAAGTAAGTGTAACTGCAGGTGAAACCTGTACAGGGTCTTTAAATGGATAGAAATTGTCTGGGCGTAATGCGTATGTGTGTTACCACTTTGCGGGCAAAACGCACCACTTTGGTAGAACGAAATTGACCTCCTTCCTCTAAAGTCACTATGGCATAACGTAACAACGCAGTTCGTATGAGGGACAGTTCTGCTTGACGCCAGCCATAGAGAGCAGTGGTATAAAAAGGCTCGATTCTTGAGCATGAATCCACTGATCTCAACACTCTGATTTTCTTTCTGCTTCTGCTTCCGTTCTCTCGGGCTACCCAACGCCTACATGTAAATACGAGCTCTGTGAAGGTGTTCCCCAATGTGTGAGTTCTCCTGCCGTCTTCATTCTGTTGCC
>DASXLY010000186.1:0-246980 GCA_036495975.1 Occallatibacter sp.
CGCTGATCTCGCACGCCCACAAGTCTCCACGGCATCCCTTACCCCCAGTTCGGAATCTATCCACCGATTCTGACTTGTAAAGAATGTCCTGATAACAACCTGTAAAGCATGTCCTGATACTGAACAATAAAGCCGCGATGAGTGGGGGTCGAAGGCTTGCCGTCCCTCGGACTTCTATCGGTTTGCCATCGCATCCAGGTTTCTCTCACTCGGTTGTCAATACCCGGCCCTCTCCAAATCCAGCCCATCCGCCTCATTCCGCTCGAGATGTTTTTTCTCCAAACTTTGCATGTTGTTTCTCCGAATTCCGTAAACTTGTTTCAGGTAGCAAAAACTGGCATCACACAGACGGCCCGATGAGATATCACTTCGGACCGCGGCTTTTTTGGGGGGGGCAAAAGCAATTTCTGGGCCCTACCCCGAAGCCGTCAACACTCCGGTGGACACAACCACGAGGAGGCATTGACAGTGGTAATGAACCTTGAACGGTGCATTTCTCCAGAATTCATTCACTAGTCGTTCGTTTTGACGATTTTAGATCTTAAGTCCCTTGTTTTCAATTACATACGAAGGGTCCATCCGAAGCTAAGTTGCGCGGAATCAGGAACTTGCCTCAAAACGCGGAAAAAAAAGAGATTCAGAGGCGGCGTTTTCGCGTTCGTAATCTGTGCCCCGTTTCTCGCGGCCTTATCGCGATGAGCGCGATCCAGTTGAAGAGCAATACCGATGGAGCGGCTTTCGCCATTACGTGACGGGAGATCGGGACTGTCGAAATCGAGTCTGAGTCGACTGCAAGCCTTAGTCGCCCACTCATCGCGATGAATGGGGCATAGACCGTTTGTGGGAGGCCTCGCCTTACGCAACCATATGGTTGCGGATTATCCCATAACGCCGGGTTTGCCGAGCCAGGAGCGGATGTACGCGGCTTGGCCGACGTGGTAGGTCTCGTGCAGAGCCATGAAGTTGATAGTGCCGGTCAGTTTGCCATCGGCGCTGGGCGGACCGGGCTGCGGAGCAGGCGAATTCAGCAAATCTTCAGATGCGTTTTCCATGGCCGTTTTGAGCCTGGTGCAGCTTTCGTCCCACGCCTCCATCATGGCTTTGGGCGTGGGAGCATCGGGAGAATCGACACATTTGGCTCCGCGTGCATATAACGGCATCCAGGGTAAGCTCCATTTGTCGCCTAGGCGAGCCAAGACCATCGCCCGGGACCACGTGACATGACCCACTATCCAGAGAATGCTGTTGGAGTGATCGTTGGGCCGTTTGCACCAGTCCTCGTCGTTCATTCCAGTGAGCCCCTGCTTGAGGAAACCTGAGTTGGTCTTAAAGCTTTGCGATGCAACAGTGAGAAGTGGAGAGAGGGGCATGACGATCAACCTCCTGCTTTGCCCCAACAGCTTACACGCGCGCCACCCAGAGAAGAAAGGCCGTTCCAGCACATTTAGCCGCTGGCGAGATTGAGCGCTGTGGCATGACGGGGCTGATAGAGTCCCAACCCACCACCACCCGGCAGTCGGATGGTTGTTGTTATTCCCCAACCGGCCTGAACGATCGCGGTGGCTTTCGCACCATTTTGTTCCAGGGCCGCGATGGTGGCTTGCAGATCGTCGCACATCAGGTAGATCACGCTGCCAGACAGGTCATGATCCGCGTGATGTTCGACGAAGCTGCCGTCGCCGAGATGGATGCCGAGTTCGGCCGGCGGCATCGCGAAGATCAGCCAGCCTTCCCCCGCATCGACGGAAGCAAATCCGAGCGCGTCACGAAAAAAAGCGCGATCCGCTTCCGGATCGCGACTATAGAGGAGAAGATGTGTGCCGTTGATCATGGGCGGGATTCTACGCGGAGCCGAGTGATCCCGCCCAAGGAATATTCGCTATTGCAGCGGATGCGCTTTGCCATTTTGGAGGCTTTCGTCGATGATCGATTTCACTTTGCGATCCGCCTCGCCGGCGATCCTTCCCTGTTCCGATCCCAGGCGGCCCTGCTGCGCTCCGAGTTCGCCCATTCTTTCGCCAAGCTCGCCCATCCGCGCACCGAATTCCCCTTGCCTGGATCCGATCTGCCCCTGCATCTCGCCAAGCCTAGCCTGCAGTTCAGCCAGCCTTTCCTGCATTTCGGCGGCCTCCTCCTGGTTCATATTCTTTCCCTGGTTGGCTTTCAACTTGGCCATAGCCTTGTCGATTTCGGCAATCTCCCTGCTCATGTCGGGAGTCGGAACACTGGCGGATTCCTGCTGTTTTCCCAATTCCTCCTGTTGCTTGCCGAGAGCTTCCTGCCTCTTGCCCAGTTCTTCCTGCTGATGGCCCAACTCTTCCATCGGCTTGTACATTGCTTCGATCTGGGAGAGGGTCGATGGATCGTCAACGAAGTACGATTTGCCGTTGCGTGTGAACCAGAGAATGTCTTTGCCGCCGGCTTGCTTGCGCGCCTTCTCCAGTTGTTCGCGGCGGCCTTCGATCCAATCGCCGGAGAAGCTCATGTTTTGTCCGTTGCCGCGGATGATGGCGTAGGAATCTCCATTTGAGGAGTAGGAATAGCGATAGCCGGAGCGTTTGCCGTCCTCACTATGAACCACAGTTCCGGTCTCAGTTGAAGTGCTTTGGCCATAACCGGCGCCATAACCCGCGCCGTAAGCTGCACGCGGCGCGATGATCGCCATCGATCCTGCGGCAGGCGGAGGAAGGATCAAGACCTTAGCCATTCCGTGGGGCGCTTTGGGGGCAATGAGCGTCAGCGCTCCTGGATGTGGTGCGATTGGCACGATCATGAGAGCTGGCGGTTCCGCGGGAGCTGATGGAGGAGTGGGCGCGGCCTGGGGGGCTCCAGCGGGTGCCGGAAACTCGGGGGGTGCGGAAGCAAGCTCGGGCGAAGCAGGTGGATATGGATCCGAAATTTCCGACGAAGGAGCAGCGGGTGTTGGCGGTGACTGCGGCACGCCCGCAACGGGCACGACTGCGGAAGGAGGAGGAGGCGCGGTCGGCGCCTGAACCTGAGCCTGGACCCGCACCAGCGCAGAGGCTGCGAAGAGGGCTACAGGAATCACAAGCACAGCGGCCAGGGAGCGGCGTGTGCCGGCGAAAGCCTGGCGGAAGGAAGCGTCGTTCAACAGCCGCTCGATGCGGCGCGAGAGAGATCCACTGCGGGCCATGGCGACTCCTATAACGGTTGGGCGCGGGGCGGCCGCGAATTCGAGCAAAACCTGCGCGTATGAGGTGCGATCTGCGGCTTCTTCGAGCCCGGCACGGTCACTGATCGCCTCAGCGAGGTCAGAAAGTTTGCGTTTGAGCCACCAGCCAAGCGGGCTGAACCACACCACCGCGGCGTACACACCGGCGAGAAGCTGCAGGTAGAAGTCGCCCTGGCGAACGTGCGAGCGTTCGTGGGCCAGCACGATGCGCAGCTTTTTGGCGTCCCACTCGCGGTAGTCGGCGGGCAACACTACAGCCGAACCAATGGTCACTGGCGAGGGGATGTAATCGCTGAAGCGCAGATGCAGTCCGCGGGTGAGCGCGGATGGATCGAGAAGCACCGGTTTGGCTGAGTTCCACACATGGATGGCGATGATAAGGCCGTAGAGAAGACGAGCGACCAGAATTCCGGCAATGGCGAGATAGAGAAGTCCGGCAATCTGCAGTAGCGAGAGTTTGGGGGCGTACCATGCGGGATCAGGTTGGGGAAGCGAAACAGCGTTTGTATCTGTGTGAAGGATCACCGGGGCAGAATAGCGATCGAGTGCGGGCATGATGGTCCCGGCGTGCGGCTTCGGATGGGAGTTGAAGCGAGCGACGGTGCGAGAGTCGGTGAACAGCTTGCCATCGATTGCGGCCGGTTCGGTGGCGATCGGGGAACTCCTCTGCGCTGTGATGAGGACCTGAGAAGAGGACGATGGCTGTGGAATCAGCGATGCTATCGATCGAATTGCGGCCGACGGAATCACTACTCCCGGCACGCGCGCGGCTACGGGAAGCACCAGGGGCATCATCACGGCCGACGCGAGAACCAGGCCCCAGGCCGCTTTCTGCGCCAGCACGTTGCGGACCGCAAAGACGCGAAGCCCGATCCACACGGCGAGTGCAAGAAACGCGGAGCGAAGGGCTGCTTCCAGAAGAAGGTTGGAGATCATTCGGCCTCCTTTTTGTTCCGGGAAGAGGAATTTGCACTGCCTGATTGCTTTTGTGCTTCTGCGATGCGGGCGGCGAGACGCTGCAGTTCGCCGCGATCGAGGACCTTGGAGTCGACCATTCCAACGAGGAGCGCCTCGACCGAACCGTCGCAGAACCAGTCGACGATGCGCTTGACGGCGCGGCCGGCGACCCGCTGGCGCGATTGGGCGGGACGATAGATGAAGGTGCGGTCTTCTACGATGTGAGCCAGGTAGCCCTTCTCTTCAAGCCGGCGCAGGACGGTGCGAACCGTAGAGTCTTTCAACGGCCGATCGAGTTCTTCGCGAACTCGCTCAGCAGTGATGGAGCCGCAGCGCCAGATGATGGAAAGGATCTCGCGTTCCAGTTCCCCGAGTTCGGCGGGATCGTGATTGTTACTCGCCATAGTGTTACAGACTGTAACATAGAGGCAAGGTGAGCGCGCAAGTTATTTTTTTGGAGGGCGGACAATTTACGCGGCCAGTCGCGCGATGGTGGAGGCGATCTGACCGCGAGAGTAATGCACTGTTTCGAGTGCAATCCGGCTGCTGGACCGGATTTAGAGTTGCGGCGATCGAAAACGAAACGCCGGGAAGGGAGTCTCGGCGATTGTGAAAGCAGTCGTTCGCTGACCTCAGGCGCGGCTGAGGTAGGCGCCTTCGCTGGTGTCGACGCGGATCTTTTCGCCTTCGTTGATGAATGCCGGAACCTGGACGACGAGGCCGGTCTCGGTCTTGGCGGGCTTGGTGACGCTGGAGGCGGTGGCGGACTTGAGGCCGGGCTCGGTTTCAACGACAGTGAGCTCAACGGCGCTGGGCAGTTCGATGCCGACGGGCTGGCTGTCGTGATAGCTGACCCGGATCTGCAGGTTCGGAGTGAGGTACTCGACGGCATCTCCAAGGGTGGAGCCCTTGAGCATGGTCTGCTCGTAGTTCTCTGGATTCATGAAGTAGTAGTCGTCGCCATCGGCGTAGAGGAACTCCATCGCAATCTCATCGACGACGACCTTTTCGATGGCGTCGCCAGAGCGGAAGCGGTGCTCGAACATGGCTCCGGACTTGAGGTTGCGAAGCTTGGCCTGGATGAAGGCGCGCAAGTTGCCCGGGGTGCGGTGCTCGACCTTGAAGACCAGGTGGAGCGTGTCGTTGTGCTTGATGATCATGCCCGGACGCATTTGGGTGGCGGGAATCGCCATAAGAGTGAAACTCCTTGCTATATGTGAAAAGGTAGGCCAAGGCCCAATCACCATTGTAGCTTAGGGGTGGTTTCAGACGCAGTTCGCGGCACCTGGGCATCGAAGGTCCGCCGGCTTGATTGGGAAGCTCTTCAAACGCGAATCGAGCGGGCTCGTAGCCAGCCACCGAACCAGGATTGCGGAAGGGCCAGAACCACCAGCGCGACCGGATACCAGTGTGGCTCATAGGCGGGTCCGGCGTTCCAGGTGGCGATTGCTCCGGCGAGGGCGGCAAGAAAACCGAGTCCCCCGCCAACCATGGCGTGTGCAATGGGGCGACATGGTGCAAGGTATGCGGTCAGGTAGCTTGCTGCGATTCCATAGACGGTGCGGTAGGCGGTGGCCAGGAACAACAATCGATCGGGAACCCGCACACCGTAAGGCGGGAACACATGCAGTTTGTGCAAGACCAGATCCGTGGCAAGCGTAAGTACGATTCCGACGGCCATGCCGGCAAGCACGGCGACGACACTGCGGCCCAGTTGTCGCGACGAGGGGGCAGAGTTCATCATGATGCCTCCAAGGGAAACTGGTATGAATTCCCTGTCAGGATACGCGCTCGGAGGAGTGGACAGTAAGTATGTTCTGATCGAAGAAATGGGGTAGGAATGAGGAATCGCGCAGCACCGATCGGGGGCTTGTTACTGCTATGCGCGCTGTGGGCTACTGCGTCGCTGCAGCGAGACCTTCTGCCCGGATGGGGATCGACAGTCGCACCGACTCTTTCGGGTCAGGCTGTCCCGCTGGCTTTGGTTGCGGCGACCGCAGGGGTATTAACGCTGGCGCGCCGGAAATCGTTCCCAGGGGGCCGGCAGTTTGCTATCGCAATACTGGTTGGACTCGGCATGTTCGCGGCGCCGGCGATTCTTCTCCAGCTTGCGAATGGATCAATCAGCGATTCCACGCGCGTAGCGCTGTTCTCCCTTGTCCCGGTGTTTGCGGTGGTGCTGGAACCCCACCTTGGTTCTGGTGGCGGTAACGAAGGCGCTCTTGGTTCCGCACTGGTTGCGGTAGGTGGCACGCTGCTGCTGTTTCCGTTCGAATTGCCGCAATCCCTTCGCGACGCTGCCGCATGGAGCGGGGTGCTTGCAGCGGTGGTTAGCATCGCTGCGACCAACTGTGTTGCCGTTCGCTCAGCGAGGGAAGACAGAGCTCGATCGATCTCTGCGTTCGCGTCTATCGCAGCAGGTTCTGCCGCGGTGGTGCTCGGTGCCGTCGGCGCGTTTCTGGAGCGAGGCACGGGGTCCATTCTGCGCATGGATATCTGGACGCTTCCCGAAGTGATTGCTCTCGTTCTGCTTTTCTGGCTGATGACCTGTATGTCTGCCATCGCGATGACTACACGTTTTCTGATCGCTCCATTGATTGCAAATCTGATCGAGGTGGCGATCCTTCGTCCAAGGGTGAGTCTGCGCGACTGGGCAGGGTTTTTGTTGATTGCAGCAGGAACCGGGTGGCTCTTGCTGGTGCCGCAGATGAAAAAGGGCGCCTCCACATTGAAGCTCGACCTCACGTGAGTCGTTGCGACTAAGTTGTTTGACCGATCCCCGATCCGCTAGGATTGCAGCGATTCCAAGAACGACTGGAGTTCCCGATGATGCGCCGCCCGCTCTTGCGCTCTTTCTCTCTTGTGATTGTCTTCTCTGCAACCGTCAACCTCTTTGCGCAGCAATCGACAGAACATACGCAAATCGCGAATACTGTCGAGCTATACAAAAACACTTCGTTGCCGGTGGAGCAGCGCGTGCAGGATTTGCTGAAACGGATGACTCTGGAAGAGAAGGCGATGATGCTGTCGGGGTCGGGGTGGATGGAGTCGGCGGCGATCGAGCGGTTGGGCATTCCGGCAATCAAGATGGCGGATGGACCGATGGGGGTACGGTCGTGGGCGGGCAGTTCGGCGATTACAAGTTCCTCAACGAATCCGATGAAGGTGGAGACGACGTCGTTTCCGTCGGGAATTGCCATGGCGTCGACGTGGGACACGGCGCTGGTCCAGCGTGAGGGCCACGCGATCGGGCAGGAAGTGAAGGCGCTGGGACGCGACATGATCCTGGGACCAACCGTGAATATCAATCGCGTGCCGCTATGGGGCCGCAACTTTGAGGGCTACGGCGAGGATCCGTTTCTGGCCGGGCAGATGGCGGTGGCATATATCCACGGTGTGCAGGGTGAGGGCGTGATTCCCTCGGTGAAACATTTCGCGGCGAACAACGAGGAATTCGAACGGCACCGAATCGACGAGAAGATCGACGACCGCACGCTGCACGAAATCTATTTGCCCGCTTTCGAGGCTGCGGTCCAGCAAGGTGGGGTATGGAATGTGATGTCCTGCTACAACCTGGTCAATGGACATCACTGTGCTGAGAGCGACTACTTGCTGAACGACATCCTGAAGAAAGAGTTCGGCTTCAAGGGATTCGTGATCTCCGATTGGGGAAGCACGTATTCGACGGTGCCGACGGTGAATGCCGGGATGGACCTGGAGATGCCGGGTGGTCCGCCGATGAAGGCGTGGCTGGCGCGTCCGCAGACACAGCAGTCTGGGAACAGCGATGGATGGCTCACAGCGGACAAGGTGCTGGCGTCAGTGAAGGCGGGGCAAATCAGCGTGGCTAAGCTCGACGACAATGTGGGACGGATTCTCCGCGTGATCATCGAGAGCGGCATCATGGACCATCCGCATACGGCTGGCGGCGAGGTGGACACACCGGAGCAGCAGAAGGTGGCACGCGAGGGCGAGACAGAAGGCATCGTTCTGTTGAAGAACGAGAACGGGCTGCTGCCGCTGGATGCGGCGAAGATTCATTCGATCGCGGTGATTGGGCCGAATGCTGTGGTAGCGCGTACGGGTGGCGGAGGCAGTTCGCTGGTGCGGCCGAAGTATGCGGTGTCGCCTTTCCGGGGCATTCAGAGGCGCGCTGGTTCGGGAATCGTGGTGACATCGGCGCTGGGCGTGGGGATGGAGGGCGAGGATCCGGCGCACGATACTAACGAAGCGCGGGCACGCGATTTGAAGGAGGCGACGGATATCGCGGTGAAGGCGGACGTGGCAGTGGTTGTGGTTGGACGCTACAACAAGAACGAAGGCGAAGGGTTCGACGTGAAGACGATGGACTTGCCGGCGGGACAGGATGAGCTGATCGCCGCGGTTGAGCGGGCAAATCCGCACACCGTGGTTGTGCTGAATACGGGCGATGCGGTGACGATGACGAAGTGGATTGACACGACTCCGGCGCTGCTGGATATGTGGTACGGCGGGCAGGAAGGCGGCAATGCTTTGGCCGCGATTCTGTTCGGCGATGCGAACCCTTCGGGCAAGCTGCCGGTTTCGCTGCCGAAGAAGTTCGAAGATTCTCCGGCGGCCAAAACCTATCCAAGCCAGAACCTGCACACGGAATACGCCGAGGGCATCTATGTCGGCTATCGATATTACGACACGAAGAATGTGGAGCCGCAGTTTCCGTTTGGATTTGGGTTGAGCTATACGACGTTTGAGTATAGCGATCTGAAGATCGGCGAGATCACCGTGATGAATGGGAACAAGCGTCTCAGCGACCCGTGGGTGCGGGTGAACGTCCGGAACACGGGCTCCCGGCCGGGGGGCGAGGTCGTCGAGCTTTATGTGCACGATGACCACGCAAAGATAGATCGGCCCGCTCATGAGTTGAAGGCATTTGGGCGTGTCGAGCTTCAGCCAGGCGAGACAAAGACCATATCGTTTCCGCTTGAGCGATCAGCATTCGAATACTGGAGCCCAGAGGCAAAGCAGTGGGTCGTTGATCCCGGCAAGTTCGAGGTACAAATCGGCGCTTCCTCACGCGACATCCGCATCAAAGCGCCCCTTGAAATCACGCATCACATCGACATCCCCTATTAGGGCACATGGCTTGCTTCTGAAATGCCGTAAACTCGGCTTAGATGCCCAGGCAGATCCATTACAACGCGGCTGAGCACATCGCGGCCGAAACCGCAGGCGACCCGTACGCGCGGCCTGCGTTTTCGCTTGGCAACCGCATGCGGCGAGTGATGTGGAACATCTGCTGGGTGATCTTCTATCGGCTTTCGCCGCGGCCGTTCTTTGCATGGCGAGCGCTGTTGCTGCGGATGTTTGGCGCGAAGCTGGGACCAACATGCAAGTTTTATCCCTCATCACGCATATGGGCTCCATGGAACCTGATCTGTGCTGACCTGGTGGCGGTGGGCGATGGCGCGGAGATCTACAACCCTGCGCCGGTGCGGCTGGGGTCGCACGCAATTCTCTCGCAAGGCGCGTATCTGTGCGGAGCAACGCATGACTTCGATGATCCGGCATTTCCGCTGCTGGCGTACGCGATGGACGTGGGTGCATACGCGTGGGTGTGCGCGCGGGCCTGCGTGGCGCCGGGGGTAAACGTAGGCGAAGGCGCGGTGCTGGGGCTGGCCTAGGTGGCGACGCGCGACCTGGAGCCGTGGGGCGTGTACGCGGGGTCACCGGCGGTGAAGGTGAAGGAACGCAAGAGAGTGCATTGAAGGCGTCATCGCGGTCTCACGCCCGACCGCAAGCCTTGATCGAAAAGAAAAGCAGCCGTACATGGCGCGATGTGCCACCCGAGGACAATGATGCGATTTGGACGTCCCTCCGAATGTATCCGCAAGCAGCGGTTATTGCGGCGGCGCGTAGGGCTCGACGCGAAGCATGTCGGACAGGACTCCGCGCTCTTCGGGGGTGAACTGTCCCTGATAGCGGCTCGAATTCAATACAATCGAGCGCTGATCGGGGGGGACGGAACGCAGGTCGCGGAAGGCGTTGCGCATCATGGTCTGGCGATCGGGAGGCATGGTGGCCAGGCGACGAGAGGACTGGGCCACACGGGCGCGATCTTCGGGGGATAGCCGCTCCAGGTTTTCCGCGCGCGCCAATCGGCGTTCGCGTTGTGCATCCGGCATCTGGTTCACCTGGTGCAACTGGTTCATCACGCGCTGTTGCTCGCCCTGGGGCAGGCGCCGGAAGCTCGGGTCACTGCGCAGCATCTGCTCCTGCTGCTGCACGGGAACATTGCGATGCGTGTTGAGCCATGAGCCAAGGTGTCCCGGAGGCGCATAGAGCTGCTGAGCCGTGCCGGGGTATGCGGGGCGGCCATAGCCCGGAGCACTGCCTGGTGTGTTGGGAAAGGCTGGGCGCACGCCTGTCTGTGGCGCGTAGGGGTTGGTCACCGGCCTCTGAAACTGGCCGGGCGCAGGCTGGCGATAGGGCTGATACTGCGGCTGACCCGGGTGATTCGGATATTGCGGTTGCCCCTGCCGGTTTGGATATTGCGGTTGTCGCTGCCGGTTCGGATATTGCGAGGGCCTACCCTGATTCGGCTGACGTGGCGACTGAGGACGTGTCTGCTGGCGCGGAGCGGAATAATGCGGAGCCGCGGGGCGCGGATTGTTCTGCCGCTGCGCAGTCAGCGTGACGGGGAGCAGGCACAAGGACGCGATTGCGATGCCGACAGCAACCGCATCGCGCATCGTTCGCGCTTCCCTTGTCTTGCGTGCCCCATTCATTTGTACGGCCCCCGCCGTTTAGCTCCCTTTCCTTTTATCGTTCAACTTGTAATGTTTCTACTGTGCGTTGTCAGGGTTCTGATTGCCGGATAACGTTTCGAGCTGATCGAGCACCTGGGCATTGCTGTCGAGAGTCTGGAGGTCGTGCACCACGGCAGCGTCTTTGTTGTCAGTGTTCGCCTGCGGCTGCTCAACGTTCGTCACTCCGAGATAGGCTCCTCCGCCCACCAGCAGCATCACGGTAAGCGCCATGGCGGCCAGCGGCCGGGCGTGCATCGGCGGCCCATAGGAGATGCGGGCACGGAGGCGCTGGAACCAGCCCTGAGGTGGAGCTTCGCGCTCCTCGCGCATCCGTGCGTTCAACCGCGTCATAAAGTAAGGACTGGGATCCGGCGTGGTCCATGTATCCATCAGGAGCATGGTTGCGCGCAGCTCTTCCAGTTCCCTGCGGCAGCTTTCACACTCCGCAACATGAGTCTTCACCTTGGCAGGCGCCGCTTCAGGATCGAGCAGCAGGTCAGCCAGCTTCTCTTCCATCGCGGTACATTTGTTCATCGCTTCCATCTCAACCACCCCACTTCAGTGCTGGTTGAATCCAGCTTTCATTAACCCCAGATTCACTTCCGTCTATACAAATTCCTTCAGTTTTTCCCGCAGAGTCTGGTACGCGCGGAAGAGCAGCGACTTGGTTGCGGATTCACTCAACTTGAGTACATCGCCGATCTGCCGATAATCCATGCCCTGGTACTTGTGCATCAACACCGCCATACGCTGGCGCTCCGGCAAAGCCATCACGTGACCCCGAATCGCCGCCATGCGTTCATTGCGCAGGATGTTCTGCTCCACCGTCGGAGCGTCGTCGGCAACATCGGGCGTGGTTCCGGATTCTTCATCCGGGGCATCCAGATAAACGGTCTGCGCAGAACGTTCGTGCCGGGTATCGCGCGCATTGTTCACCGCGAGATTGGTTGCGATGCGGTAGAGCCACGTGGTGAACTTGGCTTCCGCGCGATAGCTCTCACGCGAACGATACACCCGGAGAAAGACTTCCTGCGCCAATTCCTCGGCAACCGCCTGGTTGTGCACCATCCGGTAAAGGAAATTGATCATGGCGCGGTGGTACTTGCCCACGAGGTAGTTGAAACCGGCCTCGTCGCCGGCTGCCACCCGCAGCATGATCGCGGCATCGCTGGACTCGTCTACCGCGTAATTTGCCGGGCGATGCGAATGGGATGGATCGAGTACCGCGCCATTTCCCAGTGCCGGATTGTCCAGTACCAGGGTTGCCATATCCTCTGGAACCCCATCCTGATCAGAATGTTGCTCGAAATCTTCACTTTCGGGGTCTGATTTCGGGCTATTTAGAGGTTTCCGGGCATCCGGTGAGTCGCCGTTTCCGGCGTCGTCGTGGGTCGCACTCGACATGGCTGCTGCCTGCCGACCGGCTAAGGCAACTGGGCCGGCTGTGGCAAGACCGGGAATGCCGGTACGGGCGAGTTCCATTCTAGGGAGGCCGTTAAGCCACGAGACGATCTCCGGAATGGCCGACGGAGTGTCGCCGGGAGCGGGCTCGCATGACTCTCGGATTGATCGTACTCGCCAGCGCATCAGTAACTTGGAGGTATTCCAGCGGTCTCTGGACGGGTCGGGGCACCCCGTTTTGGCCGTCGAGAGTCGCTGGTGATACTCTACCTTACGAAGGCCGTTCTGGCCTTCCCCACCGGGCGCTTAACTCAGCGGTAGAGTGTCACCTTCACACGGTGGAAGTCGCAGGTTCGAATCCTGCAGCGCCCACCATCAAATTCCACCCCAGAATCCCGCACCCCATGATTTGTTTGCAGACAGATCGTGTCCGCGATGAATTCGTCGGGGCGACCCTCGTTCGTTTTTTGCGGCTAACGCGAGAAAGGACAGGATTGACCAAGGTTCAGCTCCGTACACCCAGGCCGGGGCTCAGAACAACAGGAGAGTCAGTGGGCGCCATAGTGTGACCTCCCTTCAAGGTGCGCTTTCGCAAAACTTGTAATTTGTTGAACCCATCCTACTATTATTAGAAATGTGAGTCTTGCGTGACCAGCTTTTCGCTGGCGTGCTTTTGCGTCTCTGTGACAGAAAGGTCCGACTCTGGTATTTCGGATCGCTAACTACGCCGCGCGGCTATGGACTGCACAGTGTGAAGCTACCGGGAGCCTGAATGAAAATTGTCGTTCTTGCAGAGCGATTTGAGGAAGACGTTTGGAGAGATTGGGAGCACGTCTGTAACGAAGATGAGGCCGAATCGATCTTCGACTCGGCAAACGCAAAAGCCGCTGACCACATGCATCCTCGGCCATCGTATATTGATTACCTGATGGGGGCAGTCTACATTTTCGATGTCGCTCGCGGCACCCCAGACGATCCCAGGAATGGCGACACGCGAGTCTACGGAGCCATCGTTGATGAGATGCTGATTGGGATACGGGACAAGGTTGAGCGCCATTTCTTGCTGAAAGACAGTGCCGCCTGAACGACGCGCTGGACCCGCCTGATATTCCCTAAGTTTTCTTTCTGGGCTTAGCGGGGCTTTTCTGATGCGATTCGATGTTCAAAACCCTACCGTTTGACCTCGCTGCGTTCCTGGGCGCGGATAATGCTCGTGGGTTGTCGAGCCAGTCGGGATCGGGTATCGCGTTGTCATCCAGGAAAGCTACGGCCTTGGTTTTACATTCTGCCAACCCTCGATTTCGCGCATGGCTCAATCCTGCCTTGGGTTCAACCGTGTAATGGGCACCAAACTCGCGAGCAATCTTCCTGGTGTCGGCGTCTCCTGGAGAATTATCGACCACAACAACCTGAGCGGGAGCTGGACTCAAGTGTGCGACAGCTGACAGGCACCGTTTCAACAAGACCGGGCGCCTCCTGGTACAAATCACAACGGTAACCTTCAAAATGCTTATCCTTACAGCGGGATGCTGTTCTCAAGGTAACGACGTGTAAAGGCTCTTCGCAATCGCTAATTGGTAATCTGTTTGGTTGAGGCCATCGGTACCCAACCAAAAGGTGGATTCTCAGGGAGCGCCTGGCGTTGCTTCTCCCCGGTGGAGTGTTCTGGATCACTAGCGTCAGTTGTCTAACGCATCGGCTGGCGGAGATGCGAGTGAGCGAGTGATTGCGATCCGGTTTTACGGATGCCGATTTGCCCGCTGATATCATGAATACGGATTCACGAGCATCCCCTATCAGCACATGATCCTTGAGCAAATCCCCCGGGAAGACTCTTCACCCGCAATCTGCGTCATTGGTTCCGGCCCGGTCGGCATGGCGCTGGCGCTGGAATTGGAACAACTTGGACGCGACGTGCTGGTGCTCGAATCGGGCGATCGCGTTGTGGATGACAAGATCGCGGAAGCCTCACGGGCAGTGATCCTCGATCCGCGGCGCCATGCGGATATGAGCCTCACAGTGTGCCGTGCGCTGGGCGGAACCTCGTGGACGTGGGGTGGCCGGTGCGTGCCCTACGACGAAGTCGATTTTGCAGAGCGGGATTTTGTGGCCGACGCCTGCTGGCCCATCGGGCACAAAACGATTTCCCCGTGGTACAGGCTGGCGGCGAAGTATCTGCTTTGCGGCAATGATCAATTCCTGATGCCGTATGCGCGGGAGTTGCGGGACGGGCTCTCGCTGGACTGGGTGGAGCGATGGGCAACGAACTCGCGGATCATCGAGGTGCATCGGGATGCGCTGATTGCCTCGAGCCGGATTCGAACCTGCCTGCGCAGCACCGTCGTCGGGCTGAAGCTAACCAGCGACGGGCGAAGCGTGGAAGCTCTGGAGGTGGCGACACCGGCGGGACAGCGCACGGTGAAGGCGCGGAATTTCATCCTTGCCGCGGGCGGGGTGGAGACGACTCGTCTGCTGCTCTGGTTTCAGCAGAAGTATCCGTCGCACTTCGGAGGGATCGACGGGCCGTTGGGTCGCTACTACATGGGGCACCTCTCGGGCAAAATTGCGAGCCTGCAACTGGAGGACCCGGAAAGCTTTAGGGATTTCGATTTCTATCGCGACTCTTCCGGCGCGTTCTACCGGAGGCGCTTCCTGCTCACCGAGGAGATGCAGATCGCGAACAAGCTGCTGAACACCGTGTTCTGGCCGGACAATCCCCCGTTTTACGATGCGAGCCACCGGAGTTTCGTGTTGTCAGCAACCTTTCTGGCGCTGGCGTTTCCGGCGACGGGACGCCGGATACTGCCGGAGGCGATACGGCTGGCGCATACCGGGCCGCAGCCCTACCGGATCGCTCCGCATCTGCGGAACGTCGTGATCGGCGCGCCAGGCGGAGCAATGGAACTGTACCGTGTGCTGCGGGATCGCTTTCTAACCAAGCCGCGCAAGCCAGGTTTTCTGGTACCCAACAAGGGCGGACGCTATGCCCTGCACTATCACGCCGAGCAGGTTCCCAGCGCGCAGAGCCGGATCCGGCTGACGGACGAGAAGGATGCCTACGATGTCCCGCGGGCGTCGATCGACCTTCGCTATTGCGATCAGGATGTGGAAAGCGTGGTGGCATCACACCGGCATTTGGATGGAGCGCTGCGCGCAAACCGCATCGGACACCTGCTGTACAAATGTGGTGAGGATGAGATTCGCGACCAAGTATGGGAGACGGCCGGAGACGGCTACCATCAGATCGGCGGGGTGCGCATGGGGATCGATCCGAGGCTCAGCGTGGTCGATCCGGATCTGAATGTGCATGGATTATCGAATCTGACCGTGGCTTCGTCCGCCGTCTTCCCAAGCGGAGGGCAAGCGAATTCCACCCTTCTCGCGGTGGCGTTTGCGATGCGGCTTGCGCACCGCCTCGCGGCGTAAAACTGACAGGATTGCTGAATGCGAACGACGAATCTGATTTTTGCCGGTGGGCCTGCAGCGAAGAAGGCGTCGGTGCTGGGGATGGGATGCGCGCCAATGCTGGGCAGGGCGGGCCGGCGAGAATCCCTGGCGGCGCTGGCAGCGGCTTATGATGCGGGCATCACGTTTTACGACACGGCGCGGTCCTATGGGTACGGCGCGTGCGAAGCACTGCTAGGGGAGTATTTTCATGGGGCTCGGCGCGACGCGGTTGTGCTCTGCACCAAGTTCGGAATTCTGCCCGCGAATTCGTCGGGATGGAAGAACAAGGTGAAGCCACTGGCTCGCGCAGTGTTGAGCGTGGCACCGGGGCTGCGTGGCGCAGTGAGAAAGCATGCAGCCAGCCAGTTCAATCCCGGGCAGTTTTCAGTGGAGACGCTGAGATCGAGTTTTGAGACGAGCCTGCGCGAGTTGAAGACCGACTACGTGGACATGCTGCTGATGCACAATCCGCCGCTGGCATCGACGCAGCAAGAGGACCTGCTGGAGGCAATGGGACGGCTGGTGGATGCAGGCAAGGTGCGCATG
Source organism: Occallatibacter sp. (assembly GCA_036495975.1). Classification (GTDB taxonomy): domain Bacteria; phylum Acidobacteriota; class Terriglobia; order Terriglobales; family Acidobacteriaceae; genus Telmatobacter. The sequence goes on from DASXLY010000186.1 coordinate 16,330, forward strand.
GCCGGGGTATCGGCTGATGGCGAGGTGATTGGCGCGATTCTCAGCGAGCACTCGCCGGTTTTGAAGGCCGCGCAGTTTCCGTTAAACCTGTTTTCGATGCAGTTGGCGCGGCAAACAACCGAGGCCGCGAAGTCGATGTTCCTGATTGCGAATCATCCCTTTGGCGGCGCCGAGGGCATTGCGCGCGGCCGCAGTGAGATGGAGCGAATGCGGCAGGACGCATCGCTGCCGAAGCAACTGTGCGAGAAACTCGATCCTCGTGATGAGACGCTGTTGCCCGAAGTGGTGCTGAACTGCATTCTGCAGGGGACCGGTATTTCGGTCGCGATTCCCTCGATGCTGCAACCGACGCACTTGAAGAACAACATCCGCGCGGTGGAGCAGTGTCGGTTTTCGGCGGCCGAGCTGGAGTTGGTGCGAAATTCGATGATTGCGTCGGCGAGCGCACACGCGCACTGAGGCGGCGATATGCTCAATGCACGTGCGGGATATCGTCGTTCATGGAGAAGACCTGGGCTGGATCATCTTCGTACGGGAAGATGTGGATCATCCAGGTGAAGACGGTGGGCATGAAGGTGCCGTGTTCGGCGTCGCAGGCTGCCTTGGTGTGGATGGAGCCGAACATGCCGAACTTGGGATGGTCGCCCAGGTATTCCTTAACCTTGTCGGCGGGTGCGCCGCAGAAATTGATGTGCTTGTGCCAATGTACGACGCTCAGCGGGATGCGCTGGTTCAGGTCGTCTTCGGTTGCGTTGGGACGGGCGGTGAACATCACACCCTCCAGCTTGAATCGCTGCGTTGGTGTGGAGATGTAGAGCAGCGAGGTGGGCCTGGCGGGATCGAACTCCTGGTCGGCGATGCGCGCGTAAGCCTCGTTGTTGAAGTGATATTGAATTTGTTTAACTTCAGGATTGCCCTGAATGTACCCGTCGGCAATGGCCTTCTTATAGTCCTTGTATTTTTCGATAGCGGCCTTGACTGCAGTGACAACGTCCTTCGCCTTCTGCTCGTCGCCGGGTTGCGGCGGGCGTAACGGCGTTACATACATGTGGCAGGCCATGGCGGCCATGCTGGGTCCCATCGAACTCATGTCCACGCCGTTCATGTCGGCCATGCAACTCATGTCCATTCCACTCGTCTTATCTTTCTTGCTGCCGTGCGCAGAGACCTCACCGGGCCAGGCTCCGAGCCAATCGGCAAAGAGAGCGGCGGTGAAGATTGCGATGGCAAACACCGGGATGGGAATAGATTTGCGGGGCGCGGAAATTTGATTTGTGGGCAGCATGGTGAAGACGCTCTCTGTGCCGTTGAGGGTCCACACGGCGATCTGATACTAAGCCCGGGCCGGTGCTTGCAGCGGCGGATGTTTTTCCTTGGACTACTTGGAAAATGAGACGGCGCACGCAGTAGCCCAGCCGGACGGTGCACGATGTGCACGGCTCAATCTGGGGACAGCAGGGGCCAGTGCAGCCAACTAAAATCTCGTCATGTCAAAGAAGCTGCGTTGGGGAGTTCTAAGCACTGCCAGTATCGGAATGAGAAAGGTTTTACCGGCGATGCAACTGGGCCGGTTTACGACCGTAGATGCGATCGCATCACTGGATTTGAAGAAGGCTAAGGAAGCGGCGGCCAGGCTCGGGATTGCGAAGGCATACGGCTCGTACGAGGAGTTGCTCGCCGATCCAGAGATCGACGCGGTCTATAACCCGCTGCCGAACCAGATGCATGTGCCCTGGACTGCGAAGGCCGCGGAGGCCCGCAAGCATGTGCTGTGCGAGAAGCCGATCAGCCTGACGGTGGCCGAAGCGAGGACGCTGCTGGCGGTGCGCGAACGGACTGGCGTGAAGATCGGCGAGGCCTTCATGATTCGCAGCTACACGCAATGGCTGCGCGTGGGCGAACTGCTGCGATCGAGGCGGATCGGCCAACTGCGGTCGGTTGCTGGATTCTTCAGCTATTACAACGATGATCCCGCGAACATTCGCAACCAGGTGGAGTGCGGCGGCGGGGCGTTGCTCGATATCGGCTGCTACTGCATCCAGGCTGCGCGGTACGGATTCGGGCAGGAGCCGCGACGCGTGGTGGGGCTGGTGGAGCGTGATCCAAAGATGAAGGTTGACCGACTGACATCGGCACTGCTGGACTTCGAAGGCGGACAGGCTATCTTCACCTGCAGCACACAGATGGTGCCATATCAAAAGGTGGTGTTCTTCGGGACGAAGGGACGCATCGAGATGGAGATTCCGTTCAATGCGCCGAAGGACCGGCTGACGCGGATCTCGATCGATGAAACAGGGGAGCTGTTCGGGAGCGGAATTAAGGTGGAGGAGTTTCCGATCGCGGACCAATACACGATGCAGGGGGATGCATTTTCGCAGGCGGTATTGGAAGGCGGCGAGGTTCCGGTACCGCTGGAAGAGGCGATCCGGAATATGGCGGTGATCGAGGCGGTGTTCCGCTCAGGCGAGACGGGCAGGTGGGAGACGCCGGAATCCTTGTGATGAAGGCCGCTTCGCGGTAGCCAATCAAGCAATCAAATGCTCGATCGGCGGGCGTAAACTGCGCGATCGTGTGTGCTGGATCACACACGGAGGCGTCGTTGGGACGATAAACTCCGAGCGTTGTCCTGTGTTTTCCGATGCCCTTTGATGAAGATCTTACAACCTTGAGTTACGCGCGCGGCGAAGACCGCCCGCTGCTGAATCTGACCATTGGTGGATTGCTGGAACGAACCGCAAGCCGCTTTCCTGACTCTCTGGCGGTAGCGTCACGGCACCAGTCGAAGCGAATGACGTGGGCGGAGTTGAGCGAGGCTGCTGATCGCGTTGCGCGGGGATTGTGGTCGCTGGGCGTCCGGCGCGGCGATCGCGTGGGGTTGTGGTCGACCAACTGTATTGAATGGGTGATGCTGCACATGGGTTGCGCGCGCGCCGGAGCGTCGCTGGTAAATGTGAATCCTGCTTATCGCTCGTACGAGTTGCAATACACGCTGACGCGCTCGCGGATGAAGGCGCTATTCCTGTGGCACAAGGACAAGCGTGCCGACTATGCGGAGATTGTGGAGCGCGCTCGGCATGGCCTGAAGCTGGAGCTGCAGCACACTGTCTTTTTCGATGGGCCCGAGTGGCCGGCATTGCTGGATGCCCCGGGCCAGCTGCCGGATCGTGTTGACGTCCACGACATCGCCAACATCCAGTACACCAGCGGAACAACGGGCCTGCCTAAAGGGGTGATGCTGACGCATCACAACGTAGTGAACAACGGGCAGTTCCTGGCACAGGGATTCCACTACACCGAGCGGGACAAGATTGTGGTACCGGTGCCGTTGTTTCACTGCTATGGCTGTGTCATCGGAACCATGAGCGCGGTGAATTCGGGCGCGGCGATCATCTTGCCCAACTGGACCTTCGATGCGCGGGCCACGCTTGAGGCGATTCACGAGGAGCGGGCAACGTCGGTGTATGGCGTGCCAGCGATGTATGTAGCGGAGTTTGCGCGACCGGAGTTTGCCGGGTACGACTTCACCAGTCTGCGCACCGGCATGATGAGCGGCGCTCCCTGTCCTGTGGAGTTGATGAAGCGGGTGCTCACAGAGATGCACATTGGCGAGTTGGTTATCGCCTACGGACAGACTGAAACATCGCCCGTGGTGTCGATGAGCGACGCCGGCGATTCGCTGGAAATTCGTGTGCACACCGTGGGACGGGCGATGCCGCAGACGGAGATCCAGGTGGTTTCAACCATTGACGGCGCGCAGTTGCCCATCGGCATGCAGGGCGAAATCTGCGTGCGCGGGTACGCGGTGATGAAGGGCTACGACGGCGATGCGGTTGGCACTGCGCACGTGGTCAAGCCCGATGGATGGCTGCACACCGGCGACCTGGGTGTGATGCGCAATGACGGATGCCTGCACATCACCGGACGCTCGCGCGATGTGATCATTCGCGGCGGCGAGAACATTTATCCGCGCGAGGTGGAGGAATTCCTATACACACACCCCAAGGTCAGCGAAGTGCAGGTGGTGGGGATTCCGAATGTGCGGCTGGGCGAGATCGTGTTGGCGTGGATACGGCTGCGACCAGGCGAGGATACGACGGAAGCCGAGATTCGCGAGTGGTGCCAGGGGCAGATCGCGTACTACAAGATTCCCGAGCATGTCCGCTTCGTCACGGAGTTTCCCGCCACGTTGTCAGGGAAGATTCAGAAGTACAAGATCCGCGAGTTCGAGATCGAGGCGCACGGGCTGCACGATGTGGCGAACACAGCGATGGCGTGAAGAAGAAGCAGTTGGGCCGCGCCGCCGTCTGGGTATTCGGGGCCCGTGGAAGAGACGGACAGCGCGGCAGGCACTCGATTGCGGAGGTCTCTGGGTTGCCGCATATCGGTGCGGTGGCTGCCGAATGCTTCGCGGCTCTTGGATCGCGTTCGCTCCAGCAGCGCAGACTACTGAGATGCGCGATGCGAACCCCGGGGTTTTCCCTAGGTGCCGGGTTGGCAGCAATAAGTTCAATTGCCTATTAAATCGAGTGAGAGTAGGTGGCGAGGCTCCGAGCCCATTCATCGCCATAAAGCCATGAGAATGTGCACAGAGATGAACTTCGCTACAAGGATCATGCAGCACTGGCCACGGCGGCGGTTCGCGTAATTGCGACGACGGTGATGTCGTCCTGCTGACCGAATTGCTTGGCGGCTTCGACGATGGCTGCGGCGGGCTGCGTGGAAACGTCGCGGGCGCGCTCGAATCCGAAGAGTTCGCCATCGGGGCGCTGCGCCTCAACAACACCATCGGAGTAAAAGGTCAGCCGACTGCCAGAATCGAGTTCAAGGGTTGTGGTTTCGTATTGCGTAGCGCTGGTCACACCGAGTGGAAGCGCTCCGGGCAGTTGTACTTCTTTGCCATCGAGATAGGGCGAGAGATGGCCGGCGTTGCATAGTGTTACGTTTCCGTTCGCCGCGAAATGACCTGCAACCGCAGTGGAGAATCCGCCGCCGGATCGCCCGACAAGGCGCTCGTTGAGTCCGGCGAGGAGTTCGGCGGGATCCTGCGTGTATTCGCTAAGTCCGGAGATAGCGCCGACCAGCACGGAGACAAGCATCGCTGCAGGCAGGCCTTTTCCGGCGACATCGCCGACTACGATCAGCAGACCGCCGTCGTTTGTTGGGATGAACTGGAAGAAGTCGCCGCCCACCTGTTGCGCGGGTTCGTACACAGTCTCCACACGGAAGCCGGGGACGGTGCCACGATGCTCGGGAACCAGAATGCGCTGCACTTCGCGCGCGGCTTCGAGTTCAGCGTCGAGTTGCGCCTGACGGCGGCTTGTGGTGGTTGAGCGCCGCAGCATGATGATGGCCAGCGAGATGACCGATAAGATTCCCGACACGCTGTTCAAGGCCACGGTGAAGGGACCGACCGGGTAGTGGTTAATGAAGTTCAAGCCGCGAACTGAAAACTCCTTCCATGTCGGAATTTGGAACAACATTTGCAGACCGACCAGGGCATAGATGTAGAAGCTGAACAGGATGACCGGGATGAGCAGGATGCCCGCTTCGCGATTTCCGCGGCGCCAATGGGTAACAAGCACGATGGGAATCACAACGGAGAGAAAGATGACGAAGGGAAGGTTGGTGATGGTTTGGAGCGGCAACGAGAGATCAATGAACCAGCCATGAAGGCCGCCGATGAAATACAGGACCCCAATGGCGATTAGACAGATTCGCCACCGCCAGCCCATTCGCAGGTGGACGAATGAAAAGTAGAGCGATGCCCAGATGTAGGGCGATACGAGACGGGTGGAATTGGAGAACAGAATCCAACCGAATGAGATGTTATGGAACTGGCTGATCACCAGCGTGGGGGTTAGAACGAGCCCCATGATACCTACGGCAAAGATCCAGAGATACTCGGTTTGCCGCCGTTGCGCGGCGAAAAGCACTAGCGCAACAAAACCGAGACAGACGCCAAGGCCGTCGCTTAACCAGCTCAAGGCGTTCTTCCCGATTATTGATAGCCAGCTGTAACGATAGAGGGTTTGCTCCTGGCCGATGGTGAGATTGTCTGAGTTGAAGCCAGCGTTTGGACCCGCACTCCATTCGAGCGCTGAGATTCGCACTCGCATGGCAATTACAAGGGATCCCGAAGCCAGCATACGGACCGGTACGGGCGCCAAAAGCCTCGCGCTCGTGGTGCAGGGCACAAAGGGGGCCACATGACCCGACGCAATGAGCCGCTCGCCGTTGACATAAATCTCAAAGGCGCGCGAGATGTCGATTTCGCGGAGAGCCAAGCCCGTTTGAGTGGGGTCGACTTTGACGTGCAATCGGTACCAGACCGCATCTGGATGCTGCGGAAACACGGAGCCGATTGAACCGGAGGGGGCAAAGAGGGGCCAATTGGCATCATCGAAGTCCGGCGACGCGTAGGCCGGGTTATCGCCGTCGTGCACCAGCCACTTCATGTCGAGGTCGGCGGGTTGGCGAAGGTGGGTTGCGTCAAAGGTTTGCGCAAAGGCACTGCGAGCGGCGAGAGCGAACAGAAAAGCAAAGACCAGGGAAAACAGGAAGCGGGGGGCGCACGACATCAGGCGGCAAGCCATAGGGCAGACGGACCTCCCAGGGATTCCAATCCACCCTACCATTCCCGCGCACGTGGGCGGAAAACCCGGTGGGGCGCAATTCGTCCGCAAGTTCCGCGTGATGTGCTTTGGGTTTACCGGCTTTCGCCTGCTCGCAGGACTGCTTCAATAGGCTTGCTGTACCGGCCGGTGAGCGCATTCCATCGCACGATCGCCAGTTCCTTCAACATCTGCAGGCCATCTTTGAGGTAGCTCATCCGGGAGCGCTCATCGTGGGCCCAACTGACCGGGACTTCGACGACGCGGAATCCACGCTTGATGGCGATGAACAGGATTTCAGGGTCGAATCCCCAGCGCTCGATGGTCTGGAGCTGGAACACGGTCTGCGCGGCGTTGCGGGTGAAGGCCTTGAATCCGCATTGGGTGTCCGCAAAAGGCAGGTTCATTACCATACGGCAGACGAGGTTGAAACAGCGGCCGAAGAGCTGGCGGTAGAGCGGCTGGCGGTGGATCTGGCGGCCGCTTTCGAGCCAACGGGAACCGATAGCGATGTCGGCCCCATTGGCGATGGCCGCAAAGAGCCGCTCGGCCTCATCGATGGGAGCGGAGAGATCGGAGTCTGTGAACATTACGATCTCTCCCTGAGCCTGCAGAATGCCGGCCCGGACACTGTACCCCTTGCCGCGATTACCAGGATTTTCGACCAGGCGAACTTCGGGGGCGCGAATCGCAAAGTCACGAACCAGCTGGGCTGTCGAGTCGGTCGAGCCGTCGTTGACTACGATCACTTCGCAAGGCCACTGTTTCTGGCGGATGCAGGCTACGACGGACTCAAGCGTCGCCGGGATGCGGGCGCTCTCGTTGTACGCCGGAATCACGATGCTGTACCTGGGATATTGCAATTGCGTTCCGTCCTTCCCATGCGTGCTCAAAGCGGGGAAGCTCTGGACATAATAAACCCCACGGATTCGGCGAGGTAGCAGTTTAAAGGAAGAACGGCCCGCTTATAGCCGTGTTTTTGCAAAAGCGCGTTCGGAACCGGACTTGAGATATTTCTCAAAGGCAATTGCGCGTGCTTCGTCTGCAAACGCGATATGGGTCTTGATGCGCCATGGACGGAACTGAAGTGTGGCTTACAGCGCCCGAATTGTGGCTTGCCGAGCCGTAACCCTCGCAAACAGGGCGAAGGCTGGTGGAGGCGGCGGGAGTCGAACCCGCGTCCGAAATCGCTGTCAGCCGGGAGAATCCATGCTCAGTCCGGTTCCGCATGTTTTCGCCTCATGCGCTCAGAACGGACAAGATGCGCATAAAGCTAGTCCGATGATCTTGTGGCTGCAACACGGACCGAGAAGCAACCACCAGCCTACTGAATGACGTCTGATTCGCTGCCCATAGGCGAAGCCGCGAGAGACGGCTGCTTAGTTAATTAAGCAGCAAGTGCCAGATTATCGTTGGCAACTTTGTTTTTGCAGGCGATTACGGGTGCCCACACCCCGACATGCCTCCCATGCCGCAATCGATCCCGTCGAAACCGTGACGCCCCCAGATTTTCGACTCCGGAAGATTCCGGAATCGTTTGCTACCTCATTGGATGATGATGAGATAGCGCCGGATGCGAGCCGGGCCGGCTGGCTCGTGCTGCTGAAACCATTGTAGGCCAATTGTCGTTTCGAGGTCCAAATACCCGACGGCCCGGTTTCAGGCTCCAACTCAACGAACGTACAAACCACCGATTGTGCGTGACCGCAAATCTATTGATTTATAAGACTTTGATGCCCAGGGTGTGGCAACAAGTCGGCCAAATTTTATTGCTTCGCGGGAGCACTGGGCCAAAGCCAGGCAGCTCCACGGACTCCGCTTGAGTCTCCGTGCTTGGCGGCAAGGATCGGCGTATGGATTCCTCCACCGAAACCGTATCTCTCAAGAAGAGGTGGAACATTACGGTAGATGCTGCCGAGCCGGGATAATCCGCCACCGATGACGATTACGTCGGGATCAATCACGTTGACCAGCGACGCAAATCCTCGGGCAATCCGATCCTCGAGTCTCTGTATGGCGGCCGCAGCCTTCGGATCGCCTCGTCCAGCGGCTTCTGCAACCTCCATTCCCGAAAGCGGGGTTCCGGTGTTGCGCTCATAGTCGTTGCCCAGCGCGGTGCCTGAAATCCAAGTTTCGATGCAGCCGGATTTTCCGCAGTAGCATGCGGGACCCGGAACCTCGTCAGCACGCGGCCAAGGGAGGCTGTTATGACCCCATTCGCCGGCAACACTATTCCGGCCCTGGTGTACGTGCCCGTCAATAGCAAGGCCTCCACCGCAACCGGTTCCGAGAATTACAGCGAAGACAATTCGATTCCCTGTGCCACTTCCGTCTGTCGCCTCAGAGAGAGCGAGGCAGTTCGCGTCGTTTTCGCAGCGCACCTCTCTGCCGAGAGCGGCGGAGAGATCGCGCTCCAGGGGCTGCCATTGAGCCATGTCGAATTGGCGTTCTTGACCAGACCCGATGGCCGCACGATGGTCCCGGGAATGGCGACCCCCACGGAACCTTGCTGACCATGTTTGGTCTCCAGGGTCTGCACGAGACGGACGACAGTGTTCAATGTTTCCGCGTAAACATCACGTGGCGATGGGACTCGGATCCTTCCCAGCTCCTGACCATCTGCGCCGAGAGCCAAAGCTTCAATCTTGGTGCCGCCGAGATCAATTCCGATTCGCATCATTTTCTGTCGAGCTTAACAAAGAGTCCGCACGATTCAAGGTTGGGGAGTGACTCGTCATCGGAGGAAATGCAAGTCACTTACAGATGCCGCGTACGGACTTGTCGTCACATGCTCCCAACAAGCTCGCCAATCTTGGATCGCTCTGTTCTTTCAGAGAGGGTACAGAATACTTCAGAAAATAGGCATCGGCGACGGCTCTTGACTCAGAGCGTTTTCCAACTGCGGTGTGTCCGCAGATCATGAAGATCATGGACACGCAGATTGCGAGGGCATAGGTTATGTCTCTTTTCTTCGGAGACCATTTTGCAAGATAGACCCCCGCAAGTATCATCCCCGCTGCGGCCGCATAGGCGAGATATAGCGCGTCGGAAATGAAATAGAGGAGGCAGTATGCCACTCCCGGAGCGACGAATATGGTCATGCTGCGGGCTAGCGGGTTCCGCACAGAGGCAATCGCTCCGAGACATACGAGAGGGGTCAGCACGCCCCAGATCATGATCATCCCCGAGGTGGCATGGAAGGCGTTAACAGCGGCATGTATGTTGAATTGCCCGGTCAATACGCCTTGTGCCAATCCATTTACCTGATCTCCCGAGTAGCGGATTGGCGAGAGTAGACCGCTGCGATAGCGTGCCGCCGTGGGAATCCACCAAACTGCGACCAGCGGGATTGCAGCGGAAACTCCGATCAACCGTTCTTTCCAACCAAACCGGAGCGCTTCATAAAGCATCCATGGGAGAACGAAGAATCCATCGGATTGACGAAAGCCTGTCATCACGGCCCAAATCATACATCCCAAAATGAGGCGGCTCTCCCCCAGCATCACGAGAATAAGCAGCGGAGCGAAAAATGTCATCGCGGCATAGGTGCTGTGAATGTCGCCAGCGAACCAGACAATCGGCGAACAAATGTACGCCAGAGAAAGCCAGAAGGGGGAAGGAATTGATGTCAATCGTGAGACGAGAAGATAGAAGACAGCAGCCCCCGCGGCACTGAAGGCGACGTTCAAGATTTGGAGCGCATCAGCCGCAGAAACGCGCAAAAGATGGGAAAGAAAAAGGCCGGTTACATTAAATAGAAAGTAGCCTGGGGGGTGAATGACGAGCAGTCCGGACTCGATTGCATGGGCATGACGAGATGCATCGGAGTAATACGGGCCCGATCGGCTTACAATTCGCAGAATCAATGTCAGCAGAACCAGGACGTTGCCTTGGAACGCCCGGTACCGCAAGAGCCGACGAAAGGCGATCATCGGGCTCGATGCTCCTCGAAAGTTTCTTTCAAGACAATTCGCACTCGATGAGATTCTGGGACATACGGCTGATAGACAAGCCACACAGGGTAATTACATCACGGAGCTGGAATTAGCCCGTGTCATTGATTTGTCATTTCAGTTCTTGCTCGACGGTAAATCGTCGGCGCATTCCCTGTGCCCGGTAGACGGGTAGGTCGCGGATGCACCGAGCACGGACGGAACGATTCCATTGGAGCGACGGTAACGACGTCACCCGCGGACTGCCGTCGGAGCGAATGCGATGTCTTCAGCGAATTGGCTGGCGCCGGTGGCGGAGGTTGCGCACCACATGGCGCCAACGCCAGGAGTCAAATTGCCAGAGGCCGCAGGTTATCGACGATCTTCCCACCACTCCTGGCCCAGGGGATCAGCATTGGTGACGACACCGTGGATGACTGTACCAACTCCGAAGTGTTTGGTCGCGGGAGCCCCGAGCACCATGGTGATATTCGAGAAGGTGACCGCTCCAGCTTCTCCCGGCACTCCCGTGACGCACACCGTCAGCGGCGATTGCGGTGGAGCGGGGTCGAAGGGCGCGGGTTGCCCATTGCCCGTCAGTAGACTGACCTTGCCGGTGAACTGGAAGCCGAAGGTGTTGTTTGTGGGAGCCGCAAAGGCTGGACAGCCGTCCATGTTGGCTTGGACAGTTGCGTCTTTCAGGACGATGTGGTGCACGTGGGCGGTGTTTCCGGGCTTGGTCGGATCGATCGCACCCGTCGAAGTAGTGCCATAGTCGGACATTGTCATGTCGATCGAGAAGTCGGCCTTGCGGGATGCTACGTGCACGTCAAGGGTCCAGGCACCGTGCATTTCCCACGGACCACCGGTGACGGTTGAGGATGTGTAGTCGTGAATCGAGCCGCTGAAGTGTACGGAAGAGCGATCCTGGGCCTGGGCGCCGCTAGCGGAACCCAACATTAACAGTGAAAGAACACCTACAGCCAAATTCAACGCTTTGATTTGCATAAAGACCTCCGGGTGGGATTTGCTCGAGTGGCCAAGGATCCGCCGGTCGCATAGGGCTGGGCTTTCCGCCAAACCTCTGCGGGGGAAAACGGTTTTCGGCGCATTCGCGCTTGAGTTGCCTGTACACGGTGGGGCAGGGCGATGCGGAAGGTCAAACTGCAATGAGCGGAAAGGCAATTCGCCGTCAAATGCCGTCTAACGCAGCGCCGGCCGGGGTACAATCGGCTCACTTGGTTCGCGACAGCCGGATGCCGATCAGGAGAATCCCATGGGTGGACCGTCCCTGGAAATACCAACTCCTGAAACAGCGTCAGAGAAGCGGCTCGATTCGTGGAAGGAGATCGCGGCCTACCTCAACCGCGACGTCACCACCGTCCAGCGGTGGGAGAAGCGCGAAGGCATGCCGGTCCACCGGCATCTCCATGACAAGCGAGGCTCGGTATATGCGCTGAGCACCGAACTGGACGCCTGGGTCCTCGGCCGGAAGGCCGGAAACGGGGAAGCGAATTGCGTGGCCGGCGCAGCGGGAAACTCGCTCCAGGCGGTCACTCGCCGGCCTGCAACCGCTTTTGCACGGTGGTTTGTGGTTGTGCCGGTTGCAATCATGCTGTTGGTTCTGGTCATAGGAATCTGGCTCCAGAGCAAGGAGTTCTTCTGGCATAGTCCCATCGCATCGGCCTCGTTTCACACGCTCACGGACTTTGATCGCGTCCAGGGAGCTGCCGCGATTTCGCGCGACGGCCAGTTCGTGGCCTTCCTGTCGGACCGTGACGGGCAGACGGATGTGTGGGTAACCCAGGTGGGCTCTGGAACGTTTCACAACCTAACCCATGGCAGCGTCAAGGAACTTCTGAATCCTTCGGTTCGGACGCTTGGCTTTTCGCCGGATGGCTCTCTGGTCACGTTCTGGGCGCGGGAACCGGGCATTGGGATCTGGGCAACGCCTACATTGGGTGGCGAAGCAAAAACCTACCTCGACGGAGCGGCGGAGTTCGACTGGTCACCTGACGGATCGCGTCTGGCCTATCACGCCCCGGGTCCGGGAGACCCGTTATTTGTCTCAGGCAGCAGCCGCCGGGCTGATGATCGGGCGCTCTACAAGGCCACAGCCGGAGTGCACTGTCACTTCCCGATCTGGAGCCAGGACGGCAGGTACATCTATTTCATAATGGGGGATCTGCTGGGGAAATCGGATATCTGGCGTATTGCAACGGCGGGCGGAGACCCGGAACGGATCGCATCGCAGCCCAGTTGGATCAGTTACCCGGTTCTGCTGAATCACCGCACGCTTCTGTATCTGGCAAAGGACTCCGATGGCGGCGGTCCATGGCTGTACAGTGTGGACATCAATCGGCGTACACCCCACCGGCTCAACTACGGAATTGAGAAATACACATCCCTCGCCGGGACGCCCGATGGCCGTCGCCTGGTGGCGACCCTCGCGTTTTCGAAGATATCGCTATGGCGCATGACCGTTCCAGATTCGTCAAAGGGGACTTCGGACCCGCTTCCATTGAAGATTCCTACCAGCAACGGATTCTTTCCGCGTCTAGGACCTGATTATCTGCTCTATGTTTCCTCGACGGGCTCAAGCGAGAGTATCTGGAAACTGTCAGCGGGCGCAGGAACGGAATTGTGGAGTGGCGAGGGAGCGCATCTGCTGGGAGCTCCGTCGATTTCGGACGACGGCGGCAAAGTGGCATTTTCCGTTCAGCAGGGAGCTAAGTCCATCCTCTACGTAATGAAGCCTGACGGAACCGGTTTGCGGATCGTTTCAGATGCTCTCGACTTGCGAGGCGCACCAGCCTGGACGCCCGATGGCCAGGCAATCACAATCGCGGCTGTCGACGATGGCACACCTCACCTTTACCGTGTTTCGGTCGACGGCAAGTCCATCGCCCCGTTGGTTCGCGAGTACTCAACCGACCCGGCATGGTCGGCAGATGGCAGGTTCGTGATCTACTCTGGACCCGATGTCGGTACCCGATTTGTCCTGAAGGCCGCGAATGTCGATGGGACACAGCATGCGCTGCCTACTCTGTCGCTCACTCGGGGGAGCAGACGCATCGCGGTTCTTTCTGGAGAACGGGCATTTGTCTATCTGGGAGGCGATCTTCAGCACAAGAATCTCTGGAGGTTAGATCCCGAAACCGGAACAGAACAGCAATTGACAGATTTCCGGCCCGATTTCAATGTTTCGGGCTTCGACATCTCTCGCGACGGGCATGAAGTGGTTTTCCAGCGCTCAGAGGAGAGTTCGCAAATCGTGATTCTTGATTTACCGAAAGAGTAGCCCCGATCTGGCCATTCGCGTTGCCGGCGAGTTTGCCGGTTCCGGAAAGACTTACTGGGATTCCAGGTTGATCTGCTCGTAGATGTGCTGAGCGATGCCAGCGCGGATCTGGGCCGGCGTCTTGCCAGCCTTGGTCATGGCGTAGGCATAGAAGGCTTCCTGCGCGCAGGTGGAGCACTCGGTTCCATGATAGCCCTCGTAACAGCTCCGCAGGCTGGTATGGCCGAGAGCGCGATCGCAGCGGCAATTACAGGGGAGTTGGTAGATTACGTTGCTGATCTTGGCGGCCTGCTGATAAACGTGCACCTGCCACGGGTACTGGAAGTGCTCGCCTGACAGCTTTGCTCCGGACAGGAGGGGCGGAAGAGCTGTGACCTTCAGGGGAGCCGATGAGTGATAGGCCGGCACGTCGGTCGCGGGGTTGGACCACTGAGCGTATGAGGCGATGGTAAAGGCGAAGACGGCGAAACCCAACAGCAGGCGGCGATTGGCGAATGTCATTGGTGCAGTTCTCACGTTCATTTTAGACCCGAGAAGAACAGGAACGGAAGACGGAGGAATGAAGTCGCGATGTCGGAGTCAGAAATGATTATGTTCTGCAGAAAATAAGCAAAAAAAGACGGCACGAACGTTTTGCTGTTCGTGCCGGGAGGCCAGTGACGCAAACTACTTCCGGATTTGGTGCGATCAGGAAGACCGCTCTCCATCACCGGAATATCTACACGATACTATAGATTCCCTCGCAAGCAAATACAGAATTCTAGATTTTCTCATAATGTGGGAAATGGAATCTTTCGAAAATTGAAACATCCAAGGAGAAATTCAAAAGTTCATGAGGGATATCGGAGCTATTAATCGAAACGGTGTACCTTAGGAGAGGCAATGTCAAGCGATTTGGAATCTTCGACTTCGAAGCAATCGGAACGTGCCACCGAGAGCGGAGAGAATGCGGCTGTTCCAAAGAGCTGGATGATGGTGGGCGCGATCGCGGCAGCCTCGGCGGTGGTGGGTGGGCTGGCTGCAGCCTGGTTTTACCGGAAGACCCTCTCCCAGCTTCGGGAAGCGGAAGAAAAAGTTCCAGATTCGGAAGTCATTGCTACTGAGGACGATTCGCCAGAGGATTTCTGAAACCGGACCCGTTCTGAGCGGGAGTTCCCTGCCCGGTCATTAGCTCTTTTTCGAGAATTTCGCACAAGATGTGTCCCGCCAAAATATGCACCTCCTGGATGCGAGGAGTGTCGCTGGAGGGGACTTCGAAGAGGAAGTCGGCCGCTTTGGCGGCCTGCCCGCCGCCTTTTCCGGTCAAGGCCACGGTGACTGCCCCGATTTTCCGTGCAGCCTCAAGCGCCAGAAACACATTTCGGCTGTTGCCCGAGGTGGAAATGGCAACGACAACGTCTCCTTTGCGCGCGAGCGTTTCCACCTGCCGCTGGAAGATGTGCTCGTAACCATAGTTGTTGCTGGCGGCAGTGAGAATGGAGGTGTCGGTTGAGAGAGCGATGGAAGGAATGCCGGCGCGGTCGTATCGATATCGGACCACAAGCTGTCCATTGAGATGCTGGGCATCGGCTGCGCTGCCGCCGTTACCGCACCACAGGATTTTGCCGCCCATGCGGACAGCGAGGACCATCTCGGAGGCGATCTGGTCGAGGACGTGCTGCTGATCGTTGAGGGCTTGAATGATTTCGGTATGTTCGGCGAGGGCAGCCTGAAAGATTCTGGCTCGGTCGATGGTAGGTTCGGGCATATCGCTTGGTCCTATGCTGCGCGCGGCGCAGTTGGTGTATGAGTTATTCGAATCTCGGCCCGCGTGAGGGCGTTCCAGCATATTACTCCAGCGAATGGTGGTTTGAGGATTGGAAAACGCAACCGCGGATCCAACGAAGGATCCGCCGTTGCGCAACCGATTGTGCAGGTTTAGTGGCTGAGCATGAATTGCAGCTGACCGATGTAAACGCCAAAGGGGCCAAGCTGAATATTTTTGAGCGAGGCGGGTGCAGGCGCATCGGGCGTTTTGAGTAATGTGTTGACGGCTCCGTCGGGCATGCCGGGACCGGCGAGACCGACGGTTTGCGGTTCAGCGGTGAAGTTGACGGCGATCACGACCGGAGGCGCTCCGGGAGCCTGGCGTTTCCAACTCAGGACATTGGTATTGTCGACGTCGAGCATCGTGTCTTCGCCTTCGGCGAATGCAGGGTTGGTCTTCTTGAGCTGAATAAGCGCCTTGTACCAGTTATAGAGGGACTTGGGATCGGCCTTTTCGGCATCGACATTGATGGTGGCGTTATTGGGCGGAACGGGCAGCCAAGGCTTTACAGTGGGCGCGGTGAATCCGGCATTGGGACCGGATGTCCACTGCATTGGAGTGCGCTCGCCATCGCGGCCTTTCTCCTTGGGCCAGCCCGTGATGCCGATGGGATCTTTCACGTCTTCCTTGCGAGTGGGTGGCGTGGTCTTCATGCCGATTTCGTCGCCGTTGTAGAAGAGCGCAGCGCCGCGGCTGGCGAAGAGCACAGTAGAGAGAACGCGCTCAATGTCAGTATCGTGCACACCATCGCCGTAGCGAGCGTCGATTCTCGGGTTGTCGTGGTTGTCGAAGACCAGGAGCGGAACGTTGGTGCCCAGTTCTGTTTCGGCATCTTCCAACCTGGTGCGGAAGCCGGAGGCATCCATCTTGTTGATGAGCAGAATCTGCGTGTCCATGGGCAGCTCGAACTCAGGATGCTCGTCGGTGCCGTATTGCTTGAGGAGTTCGGCGACGTTGGGCAGGTAGGTTTCGCCGATGAAGACGCGGGTTCCGGGATACTTGCCGGTTGAGAATTTGTCGGCTTCGGCGCGCATCTCCTCCATCACGGTGTGAACGCCGGGCAGATTGTCGGTGAGGTTTCCTTTGACCTCCTGGTCCCCATAGGCATTGATCACCGGCTGGCCGTTTTTGTCGACGACGAGTTCTTCGTCTCTCATCTGAGGATCTTCGAAAAGCGTGGTGATGGCGTCGAAGCGGAATCCGCCGACGCCTTTTTTGAGCCAGAAGTCGATGATGTCTTTGAAGGCCTGGTGAACCTTGGGATTGTTCCAGTTCAGGTCGGGCTGCTGGATATAGAACTTATGGTAGTAGTACTGGCGGGTCTTGTCGTCCCACTCCCATGCGGAATGGCCAAAGACGGATTGCCAGTTGTTGGGCGGCTGACCTTTGTCGCTTGCGGTCTGGCCTTTTCCCTCGTGCCATACATACCAGTCGCGGTAGGGGTTGTCATTCGAAGAGCGGGACTGGAGGAACCACTTGTGCTTGTCGGAGGTGTGGTTCATCACCATATCCATGAGCACGTGAATGTGGCGCTTGTTGGCCTCGGCGATGAGGCGATCGAAGTCGGCCATCGTGCCGTATTTGGGATCGATGGCCTCGTAGTCGGAGATATCGTAGCCGAAGTCCACCTGCGGCGAAGGATAGATGGGTGTGAGCCAGATGGCGTCGACACCGAGATCTTTCAGGTAGTCGAGATGCTGGATGATGCCCTTCAGATCACCGATACCATCCTTATTGGTGTCTTGAAAGCTGCGCGGATAAATCTCGTAAAAGACGGCGTTGCGCCACCAGTTCTGTTCCCGATAGGCTGCCGGGTCAGAAGGCTGGGCAGCAGCGCTTAGTACTCCGATGATGAATAAAAGAGCAGCGGTGAAAGTTACAGCTTTCCTCGTGAAATGCATTGCGGTCTCCTTGTCCCATGGGCTTGCGCGGGCGCGACAGGCCCAATTCCGATGCTCATGAATTGGCAACGGTGTGAACAGGGCAAAACTAACACAATCAGCAGGGGATGGGGAGTTCAAAGTGGGAACGCGCAGAGGGCCTGCGCGGGAGGAATTTCCAACTTTCAGTTGGCAGAAGGTTGTGCGATATGGTCGATGACGATCAGTTCGACCGGATCCTTCGCCGAAATGAGCTTCAGCCCGAGTTGTTCGTGGATCAGGGTAAGTAGCGATGGACCATTGGGATCGAGAATCGCGGCTGCAGACGACTTCAAGGTGATGTCGTAGATGCCCGGAATGCCGGTTCGATCGACGACTGGAAGATCGATCCCACGCAACTCGGTTAACTGCTTGGCGAAATCGTCAAGCGTCACATTGGTGAAGACGAAGCCTCCGTCGACGACGTGCGGCAGGTTCTGTTTCGGATAACCGGGCGGAAGGGCGCCGGTTTTGTCCTTCGAAAGATGTGGACCGCCTTTTGCCACCACCAATTCATACACGGAGGTCCTCGTCTGTTCCCGATGAAGTTGCAGCTTGAACCTGGTAGCAAGGAGATCCTGGAGGAGCAGCCGGAGCGTGTTCAACGATACAGACGCGGCCGTTTTGGCACGGATGTCGTACCGAGTGCCGTTCAGCAAGTTTGACCAAGTGGCCTGATACTGCTGAAGCGAATAGGCCCACTGGATCATCTCGCCCAGATCAATGTTCTGCATCGTCAAACTGTCAGGAGTGTATTGAATTTGAGAGCGAGAACTGCCCTCTCCACCCGCCTGCTGGGCGGTCGTCGGCCTTATGGATGCAGTCTCGAAGGCGACTGGGCGGACGCCTTCAGGTTGCGGGTACGCCACAATTGAGAACAGCAGGCAGTTCGTCAGAAAGCAACCGGCGGTGAGGACTGTGCGCATCAGGGAAGAGGCGCGGGCCTTTGTCATGACGACATGTTAGCTGAATAAGGAGATCCGAGAGAGCGGCCCGCCCCGGCCTGCATGAGGCGGTAACTCGCCAAGCTGCGTAGCAGCGCGCTAATACCGCAAGCCAAGCCGCATGGGGAAATCGTCTTCGCCTTCCTCCAGTTCGGCCTGGACGCTGTAGAGGCGCACCTGCTCGCGATAACGATAACGAAACCACAAATGGATGACGAGCAAGGCAATCGCCGCCACGCCGAAGTGCACCCAGCTGACCTCGATCCATTGATCGCAAAGAAGTGCCGCCGAGGTCACGGCTGGAAAGAACGTAAAGAACTTGAGCAGCGTAAAGGCTATATTCGGCGTGGTGCCCGAGGCTTCTCCTGTGAACGGGATCATCAACACATTTGCAAACGCTGCATCGGTCAAGATCAGACACACTGCTGCGCCGATCATCAATTGTGCCGCGGTGGCCGGCAAAGTGAGCAATTCCTGCGGCGATACCGGCCGCAATAAGGCGATCACGCTCATCGTGACCGCGAGGGAACACAGGAGGACCCAGGTCCTGGCCGCCATCAGTTCATCGATTGCCGCATTGAAATAGGCCGGCTTGCCATGGGTGAACCGGAAAATCCAGCTGCCACGTTGGTTTCCCGAGGAGACAAACGCCGTTCGGAGGCCAACAATCACCCAGAACGCCACGATGCCAACCGCCATACGGATTCCATCTGCCGATGCCTCGGCGCGGAGTTGGCCCTGGTTCACTGTCAACCTCAGAACTGTCACGATGAGCACAGACAGCCCGACACCGCCATAGAGCACGAGGTAGATGCGGTAGCGCGGAACCCGCAGCAGGGTCTGATTGATGAAGTGGAAGACTGCGCGACGTAGCGGGCGGCGGGCCGCGCTGACGTGGAGGACTCCATTCAGCGGGGCAACCACGTGGTTGCGCTTTCTGCGGGGCGGAGCGCCCTCGAGGAGTTGTTTGACTCGCCGCAAATAGGCCAACGGGTAAGCAACGAGAGCGAGGACGCAGGCTGCGGTCAATGCGGTCAATCCTATTTTGGCCAAGTGACCGAAGATGGGCAGCGTCGCGGGGCCATCCAGGAGCCTTTGATCGAGGCCCAGGAACCAGTACGGAGGGAACCACAGCACGGCCCGATTACCAGACTGGAGAAGGTTCGGCGTAACTCCGGAAAGAACCGGGAAAAGCAGCAGCAAGACCACGAGGATTGTCACCGCCGCGCCCTGCAGGAACAATGATAGCTTGCGGAACATGCGTTCCCCGAGCGCGGCCAGCAACGCGCTCTGAACCGCAATGATGAAGATGGCAGCGAATAAGCCGCCAGCCGTCACCGCTGCGACATGCGCGGCCAGAAAACGTACCAGGTTGGGGGGATCGGTGGCTGCGGGAAGGAACACGGGAGCCAGGAAGTTGGCGTCGAACAGGAAACCTCCGACAAAGATCCCGATGGCGGCGACCCGTCCCATGAAAACCCGGCGCTGTGCGAGCGGCAGAGTTCCGAGCACAAAGACGTCGAGAAGATCAGGGAAAAACAGGTCCCACTCGAAGATGGTAATCAGCCCCATCGCGACGAACGAGAACATGACGAAGAAGAAGTGATGATTGAGTTGCACCCAATATGGTGGAGGACCAATTCTGTGAGTTCCCGGCGGCCAGCCCAAAATTGGGTGGTACAAAGGCCACAGATAGATTGCGACAACGAAACCCGGCAGACCCGCAGCAAACGCCAATTGCACCAGCCGCGTCTTCCCGTCGCCATCCGGCGATGAGGTTTCGTGATTGAAAAACCGCTCGAGAAAGTGGCGCATGAGCAGCACAAACTGGCTGCGCTGCGGCTCGCGCACCGGTCCCATCGCCGCCTGGACATTCAGCGACATTACGACGGGTGCATGGTGTTGCACCAACAATCTCTGGAATCCGTCAGCCATGGGCGATCTGCATGACCTCCACCATCTGCTCTGCCGTGGGCCGCGTGTCCTGCTGCTCCACCAACTGGGCGAAGACGCTTTCGAGGCTCGGCAGGCCCTTCAGCGACTTCAGATCCGAGGGGGACGCGTCTGCCAGCACCCGTCCCCTGGCGATCACGATGACGCGATTGCAGACCTGCTCTACGGTCTCCAACACATGCGAGATATAAAGCACCGCCTTGCCTTGCTTCGCCAGCATCTCCAACAGGTCCTTGAAGAGTCGTGCGGAAACCACATCCAGGCCTGACAAGGGCTCGTCAAAGATCAAGAGCTTCGGGTCGTGGAGCAGCGCTGCCGCAATCAGCACCCTTTGGCGCATACCTTTCGAGTAGGACGAAATCGGCGAATATTGCCAGGATTCGAGGTGAAGCAGCTTCAGGAGCCCGGTGGCTTTGGCCTCGATCAACGCTTCGTCCATGCCACGCAGACGTCCAACGAGTTGCAGATACTCGAGGCCGGACAGGTAGGCATAGAGGTGCGCCTCTTCGGGCACATATCCCAGGACCGCCCGGTATGCCTCCATGTCTTCACGGATGTTCCTGCCCTCGAAGAGAACCTTCCCGTCGTCGGGGCGTAGCATTCCGGTAATGATCTTGACGGTGGTTGACTTGCCTGCACCGTTCGGACCGAGGAAGCCGACAATTTCTCCTGGCGCGACGCGGAAGTTCACATCCACGACTGCGGGAATGGTTCGAAAACTGCGATATAGATGCTGGACTTCGAGCACGGCCGCCTCCGGTCCCTATGTAGTGATCAGCATACTCCGAAGAAAGTCATTGTCAAGTAGATTGCTACATAGCTAAAATGTCGCACATGGCCACCGAGGCGAAACTTTCGCACACCGCCGCGATGATCCTCCAGGCGATCTCCGCCGGCTATGTTTATGGTTTCAGCATTATGGAGATGACGGGCCTGCCCAGCGGCACCGTCTATCCCGCCATGCGCCGCCTGGAGCGCGATGACCTGATCCGGTCCCAGTGGGAACGGCAGTCAATTGCCGATGCCGAGCAGCGCCCGCCGCGCAAGTATTACAGGGTAACAACTACCGGTAAGAGCACCCTCGAAGCCTCGCGGAAGCGCTACCCGCTTCTCGATCGCCTCATTCCTGCCGAGGAGGCCAAATCCGTATGAAACTCACATCTGATTTTGTCTGCTCGCCTGCGCAACGCAGCTTGATTTCTGCCGTGTCGATCCTTGTTCCGGCAGCTCAACGCACCGACTGGCGGCGTGAATGGCTGGCCGAGTTATGGCATGTCCGGCACTCCCTGGTGAGTATCGATGAAACCCTCTCGTGGGACGCACAGCGCGAGATCGCGGGCTTCTGCCTGGGTGCTCTTCCGGATGCAGTCTGCCTTCGGCGGCAGTCTGCTCCGGGGACTTCTCAACCAGTTCATCTCCATGGATCGGCGGGGCAGACGTTGCTTTGGCTCGCCACCGCGGTGGCTATGTTCTGCATCATCGCTCGCCTGCTGCCAGGGGTGAATGCTGAAAACGAAGCTACCCGTTTTTCCGTCAACCCGCACGTCCTTCTAATCAACGAATCAGCTTCGGGGCCGGCGCATCCGGAGATTTCGATGAAGCTGATCCGCAATTGGCAGACAACTCGGCAACGCTTCTTTCAGGAAATGGCGTTTTATCGTGTGTCGCATGAGACAGCTGCAACCGCAAAACCCATGCACTGGACGGTAGCCCACTCGAGTGCGAACCTATTCGCACTGCTCGGTGTGCCCATCCTTTGCACTGCGCCCTCGGATGACAGCGATCGCGAATTGCCTGCAGCCGTTCTCAGTCATGACATCTGGATGAGCACCTTTGCCGGGGATCCGCACATCGCCGGGCGCGTCCTGCGGACCGGCAGCAGCAAAGCGAGAATCGTGGGGGTAGCTCCCTCTACCGGGTGGCAAGTCCCCGGCGCACCGGACGTATGGCTTCTCGAATCCGAATCCCAGCTTGCCGTCGACACTCCTCCTGATTCCAGCGGATATCTGTTTGCGCGGCTTTCCGATCGTGGACAGGCTGCCATGGATGGTTCGGCGGTGGCTATTTCCGCACAGAATGCCGATGGCATCACCATCGACCTCTATGGAGCACCGATCATCGCTCCCGTCGAGGGCATTTGGAACATTTATAAATTCGCCCTGTTCCTTGCGCTCGTTGCCCTACCCGCGGTCACGTCGGTTTCGCTCGGTGAATCTCAGATCAGCTCGCATCGACCGGCGTGGAAGCAGCGCCTGTGGCGCGTTCTTTTCCTGGCTGCGAAATTCTTTCTGGTGGCAGCGCTGGGCCTCTACGCGTCGCTCGATGTCGCGTATTTTTCGTTCGCGGGCTACTCGCAATTTGGCGAGTTGCTTCAGCTCTTCGCGTGTTTTGTGATTTGCCTGATGGGTTTTCGCTGGGCGGTTGCGGATCAACGCCAGAGATGTCCGATGTGCCTGCGTCGGGTCACCAATCCAGCGACGGTGGGGTTGGCATCGCGCACTTTCCTCGGCTGGAACGGCACGGAGCTGATCTGCATGGGTGGACATGCGTTGCTGCATGTGCCGTCGCTGCCGACAAGCTGGTTCGGCGGACAGCGGTGGCTTTATCTCGACAGCTCGTGGGAATTTCTGTTTGGGGATTCGTACGTGTATTGACGGGAGACTGCAGTGCCGCGGTGCAAGGTCAACAGAGGCTGAAGCCCTGGCGTATTTTGGTCGATCTACGGGGTTCCAAAAACTATAAAGTCATGCTCTGTGACATCGCACCCGTTGGCGGGTCACTGTTGTGGCGTTTCGCCGATACCCAGTTCGCCATCAATCGTGGTGAGCAGCTTGCCGGACGAGTCGCCTGCGTAGTCCCAGAACATGACGCCGCCGAGCTTGTGATCGCGCACATATTTGCACTTCGCCTTCAGCGACTCGGAATCTTCGTAAGAGACGAAGATTTGTTTCTCGACGTTGTAGAGATAGGGCACGCTGGCCGATGTGTCCCAGTAGCGGGTAAATCCAGGTCCGATCTGGTTGCCGTCGATGGCAGCGAAGGGAGCGTAAGCGCCCGGAACCGCTTTGCCGGGTTGAAAGAGGCCATGATTCTGGTCAGGGACGTTTCCCCATTCGTGTCCGTAGAACGGCACGCCGAGAAGGATCTTTTCAGCCGGCACGCCTGCCTTTTGAAAAGCCCGGACGGTCTTGTCTGACGATACCGCCTTGGGGTCGGCCGGATCGGTAAACAATGGCGAATGATTTCCTGTTATCGATTCAGAGCCAGGTTCGTAGAAGTCGTAGGTCATCAGGTTCACCGCGTCGAGATACCGCTGCACCTTACGCATCTCAGTATTCGCAATGACATCGTCGGAAGCCCCCATCGCCGCGGTCAAATACAGTCGCCTGCCTGATTGTCGCGTCTTGGCATCAAAGCGATGGCGCAGTTCCTTCACCAGCGCTGTAAAGTTTTGCTTGTCCTCAGGGCGAAACGGGTGTCCCGCGCCGGTCATGCCTGGATATTCCCAGTCGATATCGAGCCCGTCGAGATCGTACTGCGCGAGGAAGCGCATCACGCTGTCTTCAAAGACCTGGCGGCTCTGCGCGGTCAAGGCCATGTCAGAGAAGTTGGTGGACCACAACCATCCACCGACCGACACCAACACGGAGAGGCCCGGATTGGCAGTGCGCAGGGCCTTGAGCTGGGTGAAATTCTGCGCGTCGGCGGGCCCACCCAGCACCATCTGGCCATTCTGGATGTTCGCGAAAGCGTAGTTGATCCGCGTGAGTTTCCGCCCATCCACCTGGCCGGGGGCGAGCGCCAACTGGCGCGTGAACACATATCCGGTGACTTCGAATTTCTGCGGGGGTTTGGGTGCGGCAAAAGAGATAACGGGTGCAATGACGAGCAGCAGCAAAAGAGAAAACGAGCGAAGCCTATTCATAATGGCGGTCCACCATCACACTACCAGACTGCCGGCGATCGCCCGCTCGCTGGTAATTCCACTTAAGGACGAGGGGCGCCCATCGGTTTTTCGTGGATGATCATCCAGAGCGTGCCGAACTTGTCGCGCAGCTGGGCAAAACGCGTGGCGAAAAATGTTTCCTGCACCGGCATGAACACCTCGCCCCCATCGGCGAGGACTGCGAAAATTCGCTCGGCATCGCTGTCGCTCGTTACCGCGAGGAAAAGGTAAACGCTGCGCATCGACTTGAAGCGGTCAGGCGGCACATCGCAGGCCATGACCACAGCCTCGCCGATTGTGATGCGCGCGTGGAGCACGCCGTCATCCATCCCCTGAGGGATCTTGCCGGGACCGGGCATATCGCTGAACTTCATCATTGATTCGATCTTTGCGCCTAGGTGCTCTTCGTAGAATCGAAACGCCTCAGCGCAATTGCCGCCGAAATTCAAATACGCATTCAGCTTCATCCAACGCTCCAAAAAACGGAATCCGTCGCAGACATCCCAATCGCCGCATCCGTAGAGCAACGCCCCAACAAGCATACAACCGGTGTCATCGATGCGTTGAGGTCCCGGGGAGAAACAAAGAATGCGATCACCTGGTGAACGAGAATCGTTCGCGTGCCTGAAGTTAGCTCAAAATGCTATTCGCCCGCGGATGGCACTGCACCCACCAGGATGATCGGAGCGGTTGGTGTCGACGAGCCCTCTGCCTTCTCGATGGTCACCCCGAATGCCTTGGCTGCAACCATCTTCGGGAGTGGGGGCAGGACGACGCTCGCGCTTCCCGCCGCATCTGGCCGGAACAGGCCAGCCGGAATCGGCGCTTGCCCGTCGGCCGGAATCACCCATAGCTCGTAGGTTTTGTTTTCTGACAATTGGGCCAGGTCGTTGGCCTGGAAGACGAGGCCGCCTGTCGCCTCAAGATAAACTGCACGTCCGCTCGGTTCGGGCTTGGTCTTCGCCCCCGTCAGCAATACGTGTTTCGCAGACGGCGCAGTCAGCACATCTAGCACCTGCTGCGCACGGGCGTTTGCCGCGGCCTGTTGCAAGGCTATCTCGTGCTGGCTTGCCAGCTCGGCATTCAGAGTCTTGACGTTCTGCTCCAAGGACAGGGCGATGAGCAACGAAGCCGCTGCCGCCAGCCATCCGATCCAAACCGCTGCCCTCCGTGCCGGACGTCCAGCACCGATAGAAACCGGGCTGGAGGCCGTCCCGTCTCTCCTTGGTGCATCTGCCGCCAAGCGCTGCACAAAACGCGCGCGCGCGCCTTCCGGAAGGGGTGCCTGATCTACGCTGATCGCGATGAGGGCCAGATCGCCGTTGAGTTCAGCCAGCGCATGGCGGCATTCCTCGCACTGGTCCAGATGCAGACGCACCGCTGCGAGCTCATGCGAGCGCATGGCCTGCATTGCGTAGAGGACCAGGTCCTCCTGCGGTATATGTTCGTTCTGCATCATGCGCTGATCGCCTTTCGTAGACTCATCAATGCCGATCGAATCCTGCTCTTTACCGTTCCCAGCGGATCGCCGGTTCTGGCTGCGATCTCGGAATGGCTCAAACCCTCGAAGAAAGCCATTTCCACTGATCGTTGCTGCTCCGGGGGAAGCTCCTTTAGCACCTTCCTGACCTTCTCCATCATTCGATTGCGTTCAACATCCGAGGCAAAGTAAGTCTCCGTGGCCAGGACCACCTCGTCGACCGGTTCAGTCGGCCTGCGCCGCCGTAACGCATCGATCGCGCGGTTCCGCGCCATGACTGCCAGCCAGGCTCCCAGCGATCCTCTACCGGTAACAAACGAGTCCGGACGACGCCACACCTGGAAGAAGATTTCCTGCATCACATCTTCGGCCTGCCCGGGGTCGTTCAACACGCGCAGCGCAACCGAATACACCATGCTGCCGTATCGATCGAAAAGGTCGGTCATCGCCGGCTGGTCGCCACCCCTCACACGCGTCAACAGCAACTCGTCGCCGGCAGGTGCAGGGTAACCCTGCGGGCTGCGACGAGCTGGATCCTCATCTGAAGAACGGCGAGGCTCCGCTGCCGGATTGGAAGGGTCTTCGCTCACGAGTGCAGTTCTGGATGCCGAGGAAAGACAAGGCGTATTCTAATGAGCGATCGTTGCGCCTGCATAGCTGAATTTCTGCATGTTTTGAACGACTTCGCCACCTCGCAAGGCGCATCCAAGTACATATACGGGTGTTAGCATCAAAGCTGACAGATGCAAACGAAAAAACTGAAGATTATCCCTCTCGGCGGCCTCGGCGAGTTCGGCATGAACTGCCTTGCTATCCGCTGGGAAGACGACATCATCGTCATCGATGCTGGCCTGATGTTTCCTGAATCGGAACTGCTCGGTGTCGATATCGTTGTTCCTGATATTTCCTACCTGACCGAAAACAAGGAACACGTTCGCGCCATCATCCTTACCCACGGCCACGAGGACCACATTGGCGGGCTGCCCTGGTTCCTGAGCGAACTCAAGGTGCCGGTTTACGCCACGGAGTTCACGCTCGCCTATGTGGAAGGCAAGCTCGAGGAGCACGAACTTCTCGACGAAACCACCCTCATTGAGATCTCGCCGCGCGAGAAGTTCTCCATCGGGCCGTTCACGATTGAGCCGATCCGCGTCACCCATTCGCTGGTAGACTGCGTGGCGCTGGCGATCGATACGCCTGCCGGCGTCATCATCCATACCGGCGACTTCAAAATTGACTTGGCCCCGCTCGACGACAAGGCCTTCGACCTGCACACCTTCGCAGAGTACGGCAAGCGAGGCGTGCTGGCGCTGCTGCAGGACTCGACTAATGTGGAACGGTCCGGCTACACGCCGAGCGAACGCGCGGTGATTCCGCGGCTGCACGAAATCTTCTCGCAGACGAAGAAAAAGCTGTTCTTCAGTTGCTTTTCGTCATCGATTTTCCGGATTCGGATCGCGCTGGAACTGGCCCGCAAGCACGGACGCAAGGCCGTAATCCTTGGCCGCTCGATGATGGAGAGCACCGAAATTGCGCAGGACCTCGGGTATATCGAAGTGCCGCCCGGGCTGATCATCAATCCCGGCCAGATGCGTGACTATCCCCCTGACGAATTGCTCCTGCTCATCAGCGGCACGCAAGGCGAACCGATGAGCGCCCTCAGCCGCGCCGCAGTCGACAACCACAAGCATGCCCACGTCGACCCGGGCGACACCGTGGTGCTCAGTTCACGCATCATTCCGGGCAACGAGAAGAGCATCTTCCGGGTGATCGACCACTTGAGCCGACGCGAAGCCAATGTCATCTTCGACGACGGCTCGCACGGGCTGATCCATGTGAGCGGGCACGGCTCGCAGGACGAGCTTCGCCTGCTTATCAACCTGGTCCGGCCAAAGTTCTTCATCCCGGTTCATGGGGACTATCGCAACCTGCGCCGGCACGCGCAACTCGCGATGGAAACGGGAGCGGTGGAACACGCCATCATCATTGAAGACGGTGACGTTCTCGAAGTGGACAAGGCCGATGCGCGCAAGAAAGAGAAGGTCACTGCGGGGCGTATCCTGATTGATTCCGGCTCGACGATCGACGTGGTCGAAGACCTTGTGATTCGCGACCGCCGCATCTTGTCGGAAGATGGGATCGTGCTGGCGGTGCTGGCCATCAACAAGCGCATGGGCAAGATCGAGCGCGAACCGGAGATTGTGATGCGCGGCTTTGGCGGCGCCGATATTACCGAGGAGGCGCGCGAGGTTGTATTGAAAACCATCGACGGCCTGAGCGGGGAGCAGAAGACCGACTATGGCCTAGTGAAGGAAAAGGTGCGGGTGGAGTTGAAGCGGCTGATCCAGAAGACCACTGGAAGAAGGCCGATGATCATGCCAGTGATTCTGGAGATTTAGTTCGGTTGCAGGCCTTCGATCTTCGGGAAATTGACCTCTGGAGACTTGGATTCGAAATCGCTGAATGGAGCGATCTCTAGCTCCGAGAGTCGCCATCGTCCTGAAAGATAATCGCCAGAATGGAATCCCCATTCACGGTTACTCCAACGAATTCCGCCAAGACACGATCACCGTGAGCGATCCCAGGCGATGCCGATTCGAGCGGCTTAAGCCGGATCGATGGGCATCCGCAACTGCAGCTGCCGGCTACAAGCATGCCTTCGAGTTGAGGAAGATAGCTGCACAGGATTTTGGAGCCATGCTCAAGCATCCAGCGAAGCAGTCTCGACTCCTCCGGCGTTAGCGGCCGCCACATCTTAGGTACTCGCGTCATCACTTCGAATCCATGGTATAAAGTGCTGTTGATTCTGACCCTGATCCCCATTCTGTAGAATTCCCTCATGCGCCGCTTCACGATGTTGCTGTGCCTTGCTACTGTCCTTCTCGCGCCGGCGATTCGCGCGCAGGACGTCGAGACAACCGTACCGGCCTGTCCATCGACTGCAACGCTCGACCTGCTGATCAAGGCCATTGACGCCGCGGTCAGTGGACCGGTTAACAAGGATCGCGCATGCTTCCGCGCTCTGTTTATGCCGGAGACGCGGCTTATCCCGCTGCGGCATATGCCTGACGGCAGCTATCAGCCGCACGTGCTCACTGTCGACGACTGGATCTCCCTGGTCGCCAAGCGCGGCAGCGATTCCTTAACTGAAAAGCAGATCAGGGTCGGAACCGAAACGTATGGGCACCTGGCCCATCTGTGGAGCACGTACGAAACGGCGAGCGCCAACGACAAGAGGACGGATCGCGGCATTAACAGCATCCAGGCGGTCTTCGACGGCAAGGTGTGGAAGATCATTGAGATCGTGTGGCAAGCCGAATCGGCCACAGAAAAGGTCCCTGAGAAGTACCTCCCATGACAGTTGCATCTGACACCCTCGTCTCCCTGGACGCCATCCGCGCCGCTGCGGATCGCATCTCATCCATCGCAGTGAAGACGCCTCTGATTCGCGCCGATTTCGCCGGCGTGCCAGGAAAAGTCTGGCTGAAGGCCGAGAGCCTGCAGCCCATTGGCAGCTTCAAGTTGCGCGGTGCGTCGAACAAGATCCTGCAGCTTGCCCCCAACGAGCTCTCGCGCGGGGTTATCACCTACTCCAGCGGCAATCATGCGCAGGGCGTCGCCTATGCTGCGCGGGCGGTTGGGGCCAAGGCCGTCATCGTAATGCCGTCAAACGCCCCGGCCATCAAGCGCGCAGCGACCATCGGATACGGGGCCGAAGTTGTCGATGTGGGGGTCGCCTCGAGCGAGCGCCTCGCCAAGGCCGAGGAACTGGTACGGCAACACGGGTATGTGGTGATTCCGCCCTACGATGACGAGCAGATCATCACCGGCCAGGCGACATGCGGACTGGAGATCGTAGAAGCTTTGCCCGATGTGGATCTGGTTCTTGCGCCGGTCTCCGGCGGCGGACTTTTGAGCGGAGTTGCGACGGCAGTGAAGCGGCTCCGCCCGCAGGCGAAGGTCTTCGGCATCGAACCGGAACTTGCCGGCGATACGGCGGAGAGCTTCCGCAAAGGCGAAGTCGTAACCTGGCCTGCGGAGTCGACGTCCCGTACCATCGCCGACGGGCTACGCACGCAGAGTGTCGGCGTGCGCAATTTCGCCCATATCCAGGCATTCGTGGACGGAATCATCACGGTGACCGAGGCCGAGATTCGTGCCGCCATGCGCGCCATCGTCGCAGCGGCGCGCATTGTTCCGGAGCCAAGTGGGGCGGTAACAACCGCCGCACTGCTCTTCCATCGTGATCAACTTCCTCCTTTCAAAACTGCAGTGGCCGTGGTCAGTGGAGGCAACGTCGACCCGACTTTGCTGGCCCAAGTGCTTACCGAAAAGGACATGTAACGTCGTTCGAATATGATCTTTGCTGCGATGAGAATTGCGAATTCAAGATTTCGGGCTGTTCCATTCCTGGCGATTTGCTTGGTTCTTTGTGTCCTTCCGTCCGCTGCCCAGAAGAAGAAGGACCAGCTTCAGAAGCCGATGGCGGGACCGCGCGCTACCGCTCTGCGCGTCAGCTGGCTCTATGTTTCCGCCGATGTAGGCGCACAGAAAGTCGGTCGCGTACAGCCCGGGCGCGAGATGGTTGTTGCCGAGAAAAGCGGGGATTGGCTTCGCGTCTATGCCAACACCGACATCGAAGAGGAACACACCGCCGACCAACCGATTTTCGACACAAATGAAACCACGCCACCCATATCCGGCTGGATGCAGGCCAAGGGAGTGGTGATTGAAAATACTCCGAACGGCGACCAGATTCTGCTGGGAGCTGGCGCGGAACAGGAGGCGCTTGCCTCTGACCCGCGCGGTCCGGTGAATGCCGCACGCACTGCACATTTGATATATCGCCGACTGGTCGAGATGTTCCCCAATTCGCCGCTCGATGCCGAGGCTGCGTGGCGCGCAGCCGACATCTTGTGGCAGATCCAGAAAGCTGACGCTTCCACGCGTCCTTCAGCCAAGGAGCAGGCACCCTATTTGCGAGAGCAGATGGATGAGGACCCGCTGAAGCATGTAATCCGTGATTACCCGCACACCAAGGAAGCCGATTACGCCGCCTACGAACTGGTAGAAAACAAGCTATGCGGCGATTGGCAGGGCCAGGAGAAGTGCCCTGAGAAGGAAGCGGAGATCTACGAAAAGTTCGCTGGCGAACACCCTGACGGGCCTCGCACGGCGCAGGCCCTTTACCAGGCCGTCTATCGCCAGGCGGCGCTGACGGACATGTACGGCGCCGATAACAACGACAAGAAGAGCGAAGCGGCCCATGGCCACGCGCGCGATCTCGCGGCGAGATTACGAGAGAAATTCCCTCAATCGGATTACGCCGCGCGAGCAACCACGATCGTGTTCAAATTAGATCAGGGAATACCCGTGTACGGCATCGAACGATAATAGCTTCCTTGAAGCTTGCCGCATTTCCTGCGCGTACTTGCGCGCATATTGGAGGATTTTTGAACGTCTATATTCAATCGATACTTCTGGGAATTGTAGAAGGTCTTACCGAGTTTCTGCCTGTCAGTTCAACAGCTCATCTGCGCATCGCCGAAGCCGCCATGCGGATTCCACTCGACGATGCCTACTGGAAGATGTACACGATCGTGATCCAGGCCGGCGCCATTCTCGCACTCATCCTTCTTTATCTCGGGCGAATTGTCGGCTTCATCAAGAGCTTCCCACAGGGGGAGAGCGGCGACCGCAACTGGAAAAATCACCCTATCTCGCTCACGCTGATAGCATTCGCGTTCACTTCGGCGATTGCCCTGCCGCTGCACAAACTAAGCGAGAAGCATCTCGGCAGTATTGCCGTGATGGCGTGGACACTGCTGATCGGCGGCATTGTGATGTGGGTTATTGACGTACGCTCCTCGCGTTATGAACCCACCACCATCCACGTAGAAGAGATGAGCCTCGGGCAAGCCATCTGGATCGGCATCTGCCAGTCGCTCTCGGCGATCTTCCCCGGTACCTCAAGGTCCATGTCCACTATCGCCGCGGGGCAGCTAGTCGGGATGGATCGGCCTTCGGCGCTAGAGTTCAGCTTTCTGCTCTCCATCCCCACCATGCTTGCCGCTACCGCCTGGGACTTGCTGAAGTCGATCCATCCTGGGAAGTCGGCTCTCGCGGCCGGCGCTGTTCCCGCCGCCGACGTTTCCATGGATAGTCAGCGCTGGGTCGTGCTGCTGATCGGGTTTGTGGTTTCGTTTATCGTTGCCCTTGGGGTAGTGGAGTGGTTTCTGGCCTGGGTTCGCCGCCATGGCTTCACCATCTTCGCCGTTTACCGCATTATCGTGGGCATCCTGCTGTTGGTGCTGGGTAGTAAGTTGCTGGGCAGCTGAGGCTTAGCTGCTAGCTTCCAGCTCCTAGCTTTGGCCGGTTGCCGCGGGCAACCGGCTACTGGCTCTCTTAATTCCTGGTCCCCCGGTCCCTATGTCTCTTAGTCCCTGTCTCTTCCTATTCCCTACCCTGATTCCCCTCGGGCGTTTTGGACGGAAACCCTTCTTTGCACCACTGATAATATAGGCTGCTCTGGGATTTCTCGTCCGCGAGACGGCTGATCGCAAATGGATCCTAGGTGATCGCGTCAATTGCGGCAGCCGGAGCGCGGAGGCGTCCCCTCAATGAAGCCGATTCCGATCAGCCAGTCACCCACACGCAGCCGGGCTCTGAACGTGTTCCTCGGCATGGTGCTCACGCTGGGTTCTGTCCTGCTGTTTCTGGCGTTGTCTACCTATCACCCGAGTGATCCTTCGTTCGACACCGCTTCGGGTGCGGACTCTGTGCATGCAGTACATAACTGGATTGGAATCTTCGGCGCGACGGTCAGCGACCTCTTGCTTCAGGCCTTCGGAATCACTATTTTTTTGCTGCCGCTATGGCTCGGCGGACTCGGGTGGAACTGGATCCGCTCACAGTCTGGCGGTTCGACTTTGCTTCGGTGGATGGGCACGGCACTCGCACTGATTTTTATGCCTGCGGTCTTCGGACTGCTTCCCTGGCACTGGCATTGGCTGCACACGGTTCCTGTTGAGGGTGTGATGGGGCGTGTCACATCTGGCGCACTGGTGGTTTATCTCAATACGCAGGGTGCCTGGCTGGTGGCCGCAGCACTGGCACTGACCGGCGTGTACTTCGCCTCCGACATCAACTTCTGGACCATAAAGACACAGATTGAAGATCGCTGGCTCAACCTCGTCGCGTGGCATGACCGCTATCGCAACTGGCGCGATGAGCGGGCCGAGCGCAAACGCGAACTGGAAGAGCGCTTTATCGAGCAGAACCAACCCGGCCCTGCGCAGAGGCTCTTCTCGGGAGCGATGCCTGGGGACGCCGAACCCGGCGCAGAGGTCCCCGTGGCGCCGACTCGTACCAGCCGCTTCGCCGCTTGGTTCGGTTTGAAGAAGCGGACTCCCGAGCCCGAGCCTGACCCGGTGGACGAGATTCCTGCGTTCCAAAGAGCTGCCAAAGGAGCCGAAGAGCCGATTCCGCCTCGACGGTCGAGCATTTGGGAGAAGACCGTGGCGGAGTCTGGGGTTGCAAAACCGGAAGAAACTGTACCGGCAGCTTCTGCGGCTGCGCCGGCCGTGGCCCATTCCGCAGCCGCTCCGCCGCGCAGCGTTATTGAAATGCGCCCTGCCCAACCGGTAGCGCCTCCGCCTCAGCGGGCTGCAACGCCGGCTCCGCCGTCCCAGGCGCACGCGCCGGCAGCCCAGGGTGGCATCGCCATCCATGAGCGCGCCGACGTCGATGAGCGCACTGTCACGGTGGCTCCCAAGCACGTCAGCGGCTTTAAATTGCCGGCCAGTACTCTGCTCAACTCCGGCGACGGTCCGAAGATTGTGCGCGAGGATGACCTGCGTGATGAAGCGCGGGTGCTGGTGGAGAAATGCGCCGAATTCGACGTGATGGGCCAGGTGGTCCAGATCAATCCCGGGCCGATGGTGACCACCTACGAATTCAAGCCGGAAGCCGGCGTCAAATACAGTCGCGTAACCGGATTGGCCGAAGACCTATGCCTCGCGATGCGCGCAGAGAGCATTTTGATTGAGCGCATGGCCGGCAAGAGCACCGTCGGAATCCAGGTTCCCAACCATGAACGCGAGACCATCCACCTGCGCGACGTGCTGGAGTCGGAGACTTTCGCCAAGGCGAAATCGCGCCTGACGCTGGCCATGGGCAAGGACATCAACGGACGCATCGTGACCGCGGACCTGGCGTCGATGCCGCACGTACTGATCGCGGGCTCAACCGGGTCGGGCAAGTCGGTGGCCATCAATGCCATGATCATGAGCTTGCTGTACCGCACCACGCCGGCGCAGGTCAGGCTTATCCTGGTCGATCCCAAGCGCGTGGAACTCGGCATGTACGAGGGTATTCCTCATCTGTTTACGCCGATCATCACCGAGCCAAAACTCGCTGCCAACGCTTTGCGTAATGCCGTGCGCGAGATGGAACGCCGCCTGAAGCTGCTGGCTAGCCGGAGCGTGCGCAACATCGATCAGTACAACAAGCTGTTCGAAGGCGCGATGCCGTCCTTGTTCGACGATGGCACGGAAGAGCAGCCGCTACCGTATATCGTCATCATCATCGATGAATTGGCGGACCTGATGATGCTTGACCGGGCCAATGTGGAAGAATCGATCACCCGCCTGGCACAGATGGCGCGTGCAGTTGGCATCCATCTGATCCTCGCCACCCAGCGGCCCTCGGTCGACGTCATCACCGGCTTGATCAAGGCCAACGTCCCGACGCGGATCAGCTTCCGGCTGGCGACCAAAGTCGACTCGCGCACTATTCTCGACACCAACGGCGCAGAAGCTCTATTAGGTCGCGGCGACATGCTATTCCTGCCGCCCGGCACCAGCCGCCTGTTGCGCCTCCACGCTCCCTACGTGAGCGAGAAGGAAACGGCCGCTGTAGTGGCTTTCTGGAAAGGGCAGGGCCAGGCCGAGTACGTCGAAGGCTTCCTCGAGTCCCCGAAGGAAGAGCGCCAGAACAGTCTCGAAGGCACCAGCGGCGATGCAGACGACAACGACCCGATGTTTGACGATGCGGTTCGCCTGGTGTTCGAATTCGGCAAGGCGTCAACATCGCTCCTGCAGCGTCGGCTGCGAATCGGCTATGGGCGGGCCGCCCACCTGATTGACTTGATGGAGCGCGACGGGCTGGTTGGACAGGCCGATGGCTCCCGTCCGCGCGAACTGTTGAAGTCGCCGGGCTGGCTGCACGAGGTTTCCGTGGCAGAGGATTAGGAGCGAATCGTTGCAAGCCAGGTGAAAGCGAAGGATCATGCTCGGTATTGGCGAAAAGCACGAACTCCCGACCGTCCTGCTGATTGATGACGATCTGGTCAGCCGCGAAGTCATCGCGACAGTCCTGACGCTGCATGGGCACATGGTCCATACCGCTGAAACCGGCGACGAGGCGGTCCGAATGCTCGAATCCGCTTCGGTGACGCCGGGCGTCATCCTGATGGATGCACAACTTCCCGGTCTGAACGGAGTCGAGCTGGTTGCGCGCCTCCGCGAGTTTGGCACAGCCGAGATTCTCCTGATCAGCGGGAGCACCCCGGCTGAAGATCTGGCCAAGGCAGCCGATGGTTTCCTCATGAAGCCCTTTACTCCGGAAGAGCTCAAGAGAGTGCTGGGCGAGCACGCGGCCAAGGGGGATCCCGTTGAGGACCAGGAGTCTGAACCGGTGGTCAATCCCGAGACGCTGGCCCAGTTCCGGCAGTTGATGACTGAGTCAACGGTACGGGAGATCTACGAAGCCGTTGTCAGCGACCTGAACAAAAGACTCGTTGCCCTGGAAAAGGCTATTGCTGAGGGTGATCGCGACCATGTCCGCCGCATCGGCCATGCCATCAAGGGCGGCTGCGGGATGGCCGGAGCGATGCAGGCGGCCCGCCTGGGCGCGCAGTTGGAGTCGCACAGTGACCAATTGGATAACTGTGCTGATGCACTACAAGAGTTGTATTCAGCGACCAAGAGACTGGAGCGTATGCTGGAGAGGGAATTTTCGGCCTAGGTGCCCGCTGGCGCTTTGTGCCTACTGCGGGTGTTCGGTATGTTTTTGGGTTCGAACGGCTTACCTGCCGCTCGGCGTAATAAGATGGCATGGAGGCAGGGGTCACGTGGACCAACCAATTCGCATCGTACTCGCTGACGATCATCCGGTAGTTCGCATCGGTGTGCGCAACATGCTGACCGAGCGCGATGGCTTTGAGGTCGTAGGAGAAGCTGACGACGGCGACGAAGCCATCACTCAGACCCTGGAGCAGACGCCCGACATTCTCCTGCTCGACGTCCAGATGCCACGGCTGCCCGGACTCGAGGCCATGCGGGCGATCATGAATGGTTCGCCCACCGTCAAGATCATCCTCCTCACCTCAACCATCACCACCCAGCAGATCATCGAAGCGCTTCACATCGGCGCTCGGGGCATTGTTCTTAAGGACGCCCTAGCTGGCGCGCTGCACACCTCCATCCGCACCGTCTACGCCGGTGACTACTGGATCGGCGGCAAGCGCGTGGTCAACCTGGTCTCGGCCCTGCACGAGCTGATGCGGCAGGCTCAGCCTCCGCAACGAAAGACTTACGGCCTCACTCCGCGCGAACTCGACGTGGTCGGCTGCATCGTCGAAGGCTGCAGCAATCGCGACATCGCCAAGCAGTTCACGCTCAGCGAGGAAACCGTAAAGCGCCACCTCTCGAACATATTCGACAAGACTGGCGTTTCCACGCGTCTCGAACTGGCGCTCTTCGCCATCGCACACCAGTTGGTGGCACCGCAGCAACAGTAGATGGGCCGTGCAGGCCAGGACAGGGAAAGATCCTCGAGAGCTTCGTTTTCCGGCTTATCCGCCGCGAGAGCGCGTGTATAAGTGGTCCATCCGACAAACCTTGATGGTGAGTCTGTGCGCGGTTGCGTGCGCCTTGTCCTCTCCAGCGCAACGCAACCCGCTGAGCCATTGAAATTGCTCGACCACTTGGCGGGAAGCTGGGTTCTCAAAGGAACGATCGGCGGGCAGCAGACCACTCACGACGTGCAGGCACATTGGGTGTTGCGCCATGAGTATCTGGAACTTCATGAGGTTTCTCGTGAAAAGGACCCCAACGGGGAACCGGCATACGAGGCAATCGTCTTATTCAGTTGGGACCCGAAAGCGAACCAGTTTGCCTGCCTTTGGCTGGACTCAACAGCGGGTGGCGCGTTGTCGTCGCAAATAACCTGTCGCGCAACGCCATCGGGAGACTCCATCCCTTTCGTCTTTACGATCTCGCCTCAGAGTCCATTCACACCACGTTTACCTACCGCAATGCTACGGATACCTGGGAATGGCTCATCGACGACGAGGCGAAAGGAAAAACAGACCGATTCGCAAACGTGGAGCTTTCAAGAAAAGAGTGAGGGTGCCTCATGTCCCGATTTTGAGACATGGGATAGCTAGAATGCCAAGCCACGGTTGAATGAACAAATCACCATCTGGCCCACAGATTTAAGAAAAGCTACATCACAAGCTCCCGTATCGACGAGACTCCAACCAGGATGCATGGGTGCGATATGCTTACCACGACAATAACCGTTCCAATATGGCGATCGTTCCTGAGAGGGTTGGAGATTCGTTGAGGATCACGATTGGCCCGAGAGTGAGCTGGCTCGGAGCCTTCACTGGCTTTCTGGTGATCCTAATCCTCTGGGGCGCCGGTCTAGTACCCGCATGTGATGGACTAAGGCACGGGATCAACACCGGAGGGAGCCTCGGAGGATACATACTGGGGATCGCCGCCTGTTCGGCTTTGATCTTGCTGGTCCTCTATTTCCTACTCTTCAATCTCTTCGGGACAGAAATCATCACTGTCAGTCCTGCAGACCTACGAATCAAATCGCTGGTCTGTGGCTTCGTCAGGTCGCAACGAGAATTTCCAAATTCAACTGTTGAAAAGTTCAGGTATGAGCAATGGACGGGAAGCACGAGAGGGGAAGGGATGCACAGCGGTATCCTCTTTGACTGCGTCGGGGAAACTGTCACGTTCGCACAAGATGTGCCTCAGGAGGAGTCGTACGATCTCATCGATCAAATGCGGCTGGTTTACGCATTCCCAATTCCCGACCCGCCTGAAGAAGAGACTTCCCCTGCCGTTTTAAAGCTGTGAATCATGGTATTGAGCTCCGGGAGAATAACTGCCAACTCCTAAGTGTCAAAACCCTAGATGTAGGCCAAATCGCACCCTTAGCTTATCCTGCCCTACACATCCAGAAACTGCCTGGCCAGCCGATCGAGCAGGCCATCCGGGTTGTCGCAGACGCCGGTGTGGATAGGTGAGGGCTGGATGATGGTGCTGCGGGGTGAGGTGATCCAGTGGAAGCGTTCGCGCTGCGGTAGCCTGGCGATCGCGCCGGCGGCGGGGTCGCCTTCGCAGATGCGCCGTGCAGCTTCGAGGTGCTCCCGA
The DNA here is from genome assembly GCA_036495975.1 of Occallatibacter sp. Taxonomy (GTDB): domain Bacteria; phylum Acidobacteriota; class Terriglobia; order Terriglobales; family Acidobacteriaceae; genus Telmatobacter. Next base: position 54,675 of record DASXLY010000186.1, read on the forward strand.
GCCAGTTCCACATCTGCATCGGGCCAGAGGGCGCGCAGTCGGCTTTCGTTCAGATGAATGCGCGCCGCGAGGTAGCGCTTCTCGAGGCAAAAGGCCACCACGCCGGCGTTGATGAACTCCTGCCGCTCGACGCGCGGAACCAAGCGCAGGATGGCGTAATCAAACGAAGCGGTTGTGGGCACCGATCGCCTCCTCTTCGAATGCAGCGGAACCTTCAAGTCTCCCCATAAAAAACCGCATGTAGCCGGCACGCCTCTCGCTTGCGGAGATGCCGCCGGGAATCGTCTCGAGCCATTCCTCCGGAACCAGATTCACAATATCGTTCAGCAGCGGCTCTGTCAGCCGGTCGCGTGCAATTTTGGCCGCCTGCGGAATCTGCCTCGCCCACGGCAGCAGGATATGATCCTTGATCTCGGCAAACGGCGCGGCAATTCTCTTTTCCAAGGTCGGCCAGTCGTGATGAAAGAAGAGCGAGGCTCCGTGGTCGATGGGGTAGAGCTTGCGATGCCAGACGAGCAGGTTAGCGTTGCGTGGCGTGCGGTCGATGTTCTGCGTGAAGGCGTCGAACCAGACAATCATCGATGCCTCGCCAGGAGGCGCCACGTCGCGCGCGGCAGGATCGAACATGGTGGAACCGGGCAGATAATCGAGCGCGAGATTCAACCCCGTGCTGGCCTTCAGCAGTTGCCGGATTTCGTAGTCCGGCTCGTTGCGTCCCAGGGCAGCGTCGATTTCCATGAAAACGATCTCCGGCACGCGCAGGCCAAGAGCGCGCCCAATTTCGCCGGTAAGCAATTCCGCGATCTGCGCCAGAATCCCTTGGCCGGCGCCGCGAAATTTCACCACATAGAGACCCTGGTCGTCGGCTTCTACAATCGCAGGCAGGGAGCCCCCTTCTCGCAGCGGAACCACATAACGCGTCGCGATGGAGGTCCTGAGCATCGAAGATTCAGTTTAGCGGTTTGATATCGCCGGAGTTGGATCGAACTGAAAGGTGAGGATTCATTCATGAAAATTGGGTTTCTCGGGTTGGGGAAGATGGGTGCTCCCATGGCGCAGCGATTAATCGCCGCGGGACACGAATTGGCGGTGTGGAACCGCACCGAGGGGAAGGCGGAGCCGCTGGCGCGCGAAGGTGCGATTGTGGCGGGAACCCCGGCCGAAGCTGAATTGGGCGCGGATGCCGTGATCACCATGCTCTTCGATGATCATGCCCATGAGGAGGTCCTCTTCGGCTCCAACGGACTGATGGACGCACTGACGCCCGCCACCCTCCACATTTCCTGCAGCACGATCAGCGTGGCCCTTTCAGAACGACTCGCGCACGGGCACGCCAAGCGCGGTGTTCCATTTGTTGCTGCGCCGGTCTTCGGTCGTCCCAATGTCGCCGAGGCGGGCAAGCTCTGGATCGTCGCCGGAGGCTCGGCCGAAAACATCGAGCGCGCGCGCCCGATTCTCGAGCCGCTCTCACGGGGGATGTCGGTTGTTGGCAGCGAACCGCACCAGGCACACGCCGTCAAGCTTGGCGGCAACTTCCTGATCAGCGCCATGCTGCAATCGCTGAGCGAGGCTTTTGTCTTTGCCGAATCGCAGGGCATCGAGCCCAAGGTGTTTTTCGAAGCTGTGAACAGCGCGCTGTTTCAGTCTCCGTTCTACGCGGCGTACGCCAACGTTATGTTCAACCCGCCGGAAAACCCCGGAGCCAGCATCGCTCTTGGGGCGAAGGACACACGTCTGCTGCGGGAAGCTGCCGCCGCGCGCAATACGCGCCTCGCGTTGGCCGACGATCTGGCCGAAATCTTTGAGCAAGCCAAACGCAACGGCCTCGCCGACGAGGACTGGGCCGTGGGCCAGTACCGAATGGCGCAGCGGCGTGGCATTCTAAAAACAGGGATCAGGAATCAGGGAACAGGAACGGACGTGCGCTGATCAACCGGCGAGAGTCGTGGCTGGCGTCACGCTTTAATCTTCATAGATCCTCTAGGATAGGGACATGAGTCTGACCGGAAAAATCGTGTTCATTACTGGGGCCAGCGCCGGGATTGGCGCGGCTACTGCTCTCGCTTTTGCCGCGGAAGGGGCCAGACTGCTGCTTGCCGCCCGCCGCGCAGGCCGTCTCGCGGAGATCGCATCCCGATGCAAGGAGAGGGGCGCACCGGCGGTGCACTCCATCGATCTCGACGTGCGCGACCACCGCGCTGTGCAGAACGGCATCGACGGGCTGCCGCCCGAGTGGGCCGAGATCGACATCCTGGTCAACAACGCAGGCCTGAGCCGCGGACTCGACAAGCTCTACATGGGCAAGATCGAGGACTGGGAAGAGATGATCGATACGAACGTGAAAGGGTTGCTCTACGTCACGCGTTCAGTGGTGCCCGGCATGGTCGTCCGCGGCCGGGGACACGTCATCAGTCTCGGATCTACCGCCGGGGAACTCGCCTACCCCAATGGAGCGGTCTATTGCGGCACCAAGGCGGCAGAGCGCCTGATCAACGACGGCCTGCGCCAGGATGTACTGGGAACGCCGATCCGTGTGACTAGCGTCGATCCCGGCATGGTGCAGACTGACTTCAGCCTGGTGCGCTTCCGTGGCGACTACGAACGCGCTGCCAAGGTGTACAAGGGCGTGAAACCGCTGACGGCTGAAGATATTGCCGATGTGATCGTGTGGACCGCCAGCCGTCCCGCGCACGTGAACATCGCGAGGGTCCTAATGACACCCGTGCAGCAGGCAAATTCGATTTTATTCTCGCGCGACGAGTAGCGGAGAGTTCTCTATTTGATTTTGTTCGGCTCGCGCACCCTCACGGTGGTCGTCAGACGCTCAACAATTTCAGATGATCTACCTTCACCCACAACTTCAAGCCAGGTGCCTTTGAGAAGCAAGATACGGTCTTCTCCTTCTCCCTGAGAGACGTATCCGCCATCGCGACAATAGACACGCCATTCACGATTGCTTACATCGAGGATGGTAGGAGAGTCTTTGTGGAAGACCTTGGCCGTGCCGCAGCTGAGCGAGTCTGGTTTCTTGCAATCGCAGGAAGGTGGTCCTCCATATCTCCAGGTGTCGCCGCACCTGAGTAACTCTGTGGGCTCGTCGGGAGGACCATCCGGATCGCCTGTTCCCGCGTAGATGGTGATCTGGTCGTCGTACGCGAGGTTCGCGGGGTCGGGACATGTGAGGGTAACGGATTTACCGGACTGCTCTACGTGCCAGGATGCTGGATATGAGAACGAGACCGGCCAGGTTGGATCGTCGAAGCGCTTCCACTCTTCCTTGCCGTCACAGCGAGGTTCGGAGATGCTGACGAGTTCCACTGGTTCAGGATGGTCGCTACCTGTTGCAGTCCAGGTTCCCATCAGGCGATTGCCTGAAATGGATGCCTTGAGGCGCTCGGTAGCGGAATGATTCTCAGCCGCATCAGAGACATCGATAAGGCCGTTATTCCATGTGCCGCCGAGCAGGGTGGTGTCGCAGTTTCCATCGATGTCGAAGAAGAGACCGACGATACCGGATCCGCCGCGATCGAGATACATGCGCACGCGGCGCCCGCCGATCATTCCTTCGAAGAAGAATTTTTGCGATGGCTCTGCTTCAAGCTGATGTGTCTGAGGACAGTAGCCGGTCTGGATGTTCTCTGTGTCCGCTGTTTTCTGAGCCGCCGCCTCGATGCAGCAGGCGAACATCAGCACGAACATTACACCCGCTTTCGAGCACATGCAGACATCCTACAAGGAAGCCGATCATTGCTCCCACGACTTTGCCCTGTATCAGTTCCCTCATACTTGCAACTGAGCTATTCCAATGCTCTGATCAACTGCTCAATCTCTGAGAGGGCGGCAGCCAGTGCCGCGCGCCTCTGCGGACTTGATGTCCGCTGTGAAAGGATGTTTTCGCGTTGAAGGTTCAATGATTGTCTGCGCCGTTCCGTGACAGCGCCCTTCTCGGCGGCAAGCCGTCGTTCGTCTTCACTCATCGTGGCCTCTTCGGCACCAGCGGGCTTGCGTTCGGCGGCGTTCGCCATTTGCTCTTCCACCGATTTACTTTCCCAACCTCGCGCCATATCTTCATTCTACGAGTGTTGTAGAGTTACGTCCCGAGTTTCGATTCGCGTCGAACCAGATTTACAGAGCCTTTCAAACGGAGACTCCCATGCGTGTGTGGCAAATTCTCTCCTTCGGCATTGATTCTCTTGAGCTTGTTGAGCGTCCCACGCCGCAGGCAGGGCCCGGCGAGGTGCTTGTTAAAATCCATGCCGTTTCTTTGAATTACCGCGACCTGATGATGGTGAAGGGCGCTTACAACCCCAAATTGCGTCTACCGCGAATCCCCTGCTCGGACGGCGCGGGCGAGGTGGCCTCTGTAGGCGAAGGCGTGTCCGCCTGGAAGATTGGCGATCGGGTGTGCGGGATTTTCATGCAGAACTGGCTCGACGGGGTACCGACTCCGGCGAAAGCAAAAGGCGCTCTCGGAGGAGATATCGATGGAATGCTGGCCGAATATGTGGTTCTGAAAGAGACCGGCATCGTCAACGTTCCTGATTATCTCAGCTACGAAGAAGCTGCAACTCTGCCCTGCGCGGCGGTTACGGCTTGGAACGCGCTCGCCGCCGACAACGTGGGGGCGAACTCAACCGTGCTGATGCAGGGAACCGGCGGAGTTTCGATTTTTGCGCTGCAACTTGCGAAGCTGAAAGGCGCGCGCGTCCTCGGGATTTCTTCGAGTGAGGCAAAACTCCAGCGCGCCTGTTCGCTCGGACTCGACAAGGGATTGAATTATGGCGAAACTCCGGAGTGGGACGGCTGGGTGCAGGGGCAGACCAACGGTGAAGGCGTGGATCTGGTGGTTGAAGTCGGCGGTGTGGGAACACTGCCGCGATCGCTGCGAGCAGTGAAGATGGGCGGGACGATCGCGCAGATCGGTGTCCTCAGCGGCCCCGCAGAGCCGGTGCCGATCCCGATGATTCTGTACAAGCAGGTACATCTTCGGGGAATCTTCGTCGGTTCGCGCCGGGACTTCGAAGAGATGAACAAGGCGATCGCGGCGGCTGAACTCAGGCCGGTGTTCGAATGCCATCCATGGACCGAAGCGAAGCAAGTGTTCAAGGAGATGGAATCGGCCACGCACTTCGGGAAGCTGGTGGTGGCGGTAGCGTAAAAACCTGCATCCTGGCGAAGCCTGATTCGGCTGGACAAGCCTATTTCTCGAGGCGCTGAATACAGAATGTTCGTTTGTAGGTTTCCGATCCGAACATCTGGAAGAGTCTTGCATATAAGCCTTTGTCAGCGTCTCGAAACGATTGGAGATCGAGATGCTGATACCAGTGTCCATTCCAAGTGGCCAAGCCTTGCAGACTGGATGCGTGACCAATGCTAATTTTCAGTTTGGACTCATAAAACTGCCGTCGAATCTTGAGCCTATCCTGTGCTTCACGCACCCTGAGAAGTTTGTGATAGAACGCAAGGTCGCAAGACGATGGCTTTACGGCTTGTCTACTCGAGTCCTCTTCGATGGCGGATAGTTCCTCAGCCTCTTTCTTCGCCTTAACAAACTCAGCCACGAATTCTTCGGCCTCACTGAGTGCCTGTCTGAGTTCCGATGGTCCAACCTCGAAAAACTCAGTTTCAGCGTCTTTCACAACCCGCTTGGATCGAAGTCGCTGAAGAAAAGCCTCGCAAGCTATCTGATCTTCGGTCTCGATCCGGGCAAATTCAGTGAACGGGAATGAGTTTTCGTGAGATAGTTTCTCAATCGCTCGATCGAGAGGTCCTGTCGTCTTTCCAATTCTGAATAAATCTTCGGTTCCATTCCTTAATACGTAGACCCAGCCCATCTTCAGACACCTTTCCTTGACATACGCGCGCAGGAACACGGGTCCTGAACTCGCGCGGGTATGTACCCAGGAATAAGCACCAAGGCGGCTGCTGTATGTGACGTACACCTCTGATGAACCTAAAAGGAAGCGCTCTGTTGTGCTAGCTGAATCCCAGTACCAGATGCGGCGTGTAGGGTTCCTCCAGCGCCGCGATCTCGTCGGGTGTCAGTTTCAGCGACAACGCTGCCACTGCATCTTCCAAGTGATGCGATTTGGTAGCGCCGACAATCGGCGCGGTCACTGCCGGCTTGCTGAGCAGCCATGCCAGCGCCACCTGCGCCCGCGGCACGGCGCGCCTTTCGGCAATTTCGCCGAGTCGATCAATTACCTTCCTGTCGTCTTCCTCGGTTCGCGAGTACATGCTGTTCCCGAAGCGATCCGTCTCAGAGCGCTTGGTGGTTTCCGACTGCCACGCACGTGTCAGTCGTCCGCGCGCAAGCGGGCTCCACGGGATGACGGCAATTTCCTGGTCCCTGCACAGCGCCATCATCTCGCGTTCTTCTTCGCGATAGAGCAGGTTGTAGTGATTTTGCATCGACACAAAACGCGTCCACCCCTGCAGATCCGCCAGATAGAGCGCCTTGGCAAATTGCCACGCGTACATCGACGACGCGCCGATATACCGCACCTTGCCCGCCTTCATTGCGTCATGCAGTGCCTCGAGAGTTTCTTCGATCGGCGTTTCGTAGTCCCAGCGATGGATCTGGTAGAGATCGACGTAATCCGTCTGCAACCGGGTCAGACTTTGATCGAGCTCAAAGAGGATGGCCTTGCGGGAAAGCCCGCGACCGTTGGGTTCATCGCGCATGACGCCGTGTACCTTGGTCGCGATCACCACGGCCTCGCGCCGGGTATTCGCTTTCAGGAATTTGCCCACGACTCGCTCGCTGTCGCCGCTCGAGTATACGTTGGCCGTATCGAAAAAATTGATCCCCAGGTCAAGGGCCTGGCGCAAAAATGGCTGGCTCTCCTCTTCATTCAGAGCCCACAGGTGCCGTCCACCCTTCATCTCACCCTGCGCCGGAGGCTTTCCGTATGTCATACAGCCAAGGCAGATGCGCGAGATCTTCATACCGGTTCTGCCAAGATTTGTATATTCCATTGCTTCTCCGTGTGTGATTAAATACCGTTTTCCTGAGGCTGGCTCTCACGCCACTGAGGCCCGCGGTGGCTCGGCGAGGAACTTCTCATAGATAGCCATTGTCTCGGCATCGAAGCAGGCGAATCGCACTACCTCAACGCCGCTCGCCGAAACGTTTTCTCGCACCGTCTCGATGGCAATATGTGCTGCACGCTTGGGCGGAAACCCGTAGACACCCGTGCTGATGGCGGGAAATGCAATGGTCCGCACCTGGTGCTGCCTGGCGAGTTCGAGAGAGCGCCGATAGCAGCTTTCGAGCAATTCGTCTTCGTGGCCGCCGCCACCGTGCCATACCGGACCGACAACGTGAAATATCCATTTCGCGGGCAGCTTGAATCCCGGCGTTGCCTTGCCGTTTCCTGTTTCGCAGCCGCGCAGTTTCCGACACTCAGCCAGCAGATCGGGGCCGGCAGCCCTGTGGATTGCGCCGTCGACGCCGCCGCCTCCCAGCAGAGAAGTGTTGGCGGCATTCACGATTGCGTCCACCCGCATCGTGGTGATATCGCCCTGCACTGCAACCAGTTCTGCCATGATCGCCGGCTCCAGATCTTCGCTTTGACGATACAACGGCGCGTCGGGATGCACGGTTTGGATGTCCACGTCCGGACTGGCGAGCCACTGCAGTTCCAGAAAAGCGGCTGCCGGCCCGGTTGCAGAGTACTTTGGCAAGACCGCCAAACTACTTCGGTCATTCGGAATTAACCTGAATGCGCTAACCTTAGGAAAGCTTGTAGAGAGTAGCCCCGACCGGTCTCAGGAATCACTTAAAAATTGCGGCAAGCCATTCAAATTACGAAGGATGAGGCGCTTTCAGCCTTTGGGCTCCGCGTTCGCCGTGGGCCCGTTTTCCGGCTGCTGTCGCTTCTTCTTGCCTCCAGCCTTGCCGTTCTCGCCGGCTGCGGTGCCGGGCCAGTCAAGGCGACTTCATCGAATGCAGCTTTCTCCGTTTCCCCGGGATCCGGGTTAATCGACACAAATTGCACGGGTTGCAACGCCGTCAACACGCATGAAACCACGGTACATCAGTTTAACGCGTTGCTCGCATCCGGGAGCGCCGCACAGGTGACCTGGTCGGTCAGTGGCGGCGATTCTGTGTCGGGTCCCGGCAAGATCAGTGCCGATGGCGAGTACACTCCGCCCAGCTATCTCACGTCAGATCGCACGCGAGTATGGATCACAGCAGCATTGAAAGAAGATCCCTCCATCCGAGCCACCTCAATGCTCACAGTCTCGCCCGGATTCCTGCAGCCGCTCACGCCTGAAAATGCAGCCGTGGGCTCCGCCGGCACGATCACCATCACGGGCTATCTTGCCGAGGCTGGAGGGGGCGACATTCACTTCTCCCTCGCGAACACTTCTACGGGGGAGGGGGGCGGCGAAGGCACACTAGGCGCAACCGTCTGCCAGCACCCACACCGGGCATTCACATCCTGTTCGGTCACCTACACCGCGCCTTCGACCGTGGCAGCAACCGCAGTGACCTACGTGGTCGGCACTGTTCCCGGGTCTGCGGCGAGAGTCGAGACAGCGGTGCTGCTGAACTCACCCGGGGTAGTCAGCAACCCCGCCACGCATCAGGATGCTCTTTCCGCTCCGATGCTCCTGGGCGGTTCCGGTGGCAACAACAATGACTTCGACGAGAAGGGCAGCACGATTATCGATTGCTGCAGCGGAACGCTGGGAGCGCTAGTTCAGGATTCGAGTGGACGTCAGTACCTGCTGAGCAACAATCACGTCCTAGCCCGCAGCGATCACGCACAAGTTGGCGATTCCATCGTGCAACCGGGGCTCATTGACAACAACTGCACACCCAACGGCGATGGTCCCGGTACCGTTCCGGTTGGCGCACTGACGGCATGGCTGCCGCTGCGCTCAGCGCAAACCAATGTGGACGCCGCTATCGCCCAGGTGGGTTCGCACACGGTCGATCCCGGTGGCTCAATTCTCGAATTCGGAGGTCGTCAGGCCGACGGCTCGCTGGGGGCCGCACCTCCAGGCGTTTCCTCTACGGGCGGCAAAGGTGAAAGCGCAACCCTCCAGATGCGCATTGCCAAGAGCGGGCGCACTACCGGCCTCACCTGTGGCCATGTCACGGCGCTCGATCTCGATGTCGCGGTCGATTATTATCGCGACTGCGCTGAGACTCGGCCATATCTGACGAAGACCTTCACCAATCAAATCGCAGTGACGGGGGATCGCTTCAGCGATGCGGGAGATTCCGGCTCACTTCTCGTCGATACAACCAATGCCGAACCAGTGGGACTATTTTTTGCGGGCGGCATCGATGCGGCAGGAGTGAGCCACGCCATCGCCAATCCCGCACCCGAAGTTCTTAGCGCGCTAAGCACGCAGACGGCCGGTGAGCCTGGTTTTTCCTTTGTGGGCGCGGGGGATCATGCGGTCAGCTGTCTCAATTATGGCGACAGTTCAAACCCCGGGGCCCAGACCCGCGCCTTGCCTGATGCCGAAATCGTTCGCCAGCAGACCGCGGTGAACGCGGGCCGATCTCTGGTGAATCCTTCGGCCGGCATCCTAGGCATTGCTTCTGGAAAGAGCAACGATGAGCCTGGAACTGCTGCCCTGCTCGTCTATGTCGACGAGAACCTGGCGCCTGTTGTGCCCCGCACCATCGACGGAGTGCGCACGATCGTCATTCCTTCGAACGCGCGGTCCGTCGCCCTGGGGTCGGCTCCTTCGAGCGCAATGACTGGCGGCATGCCCCCGCTCTCTGCTTCGTCATTGGTTGCGGCAGTAGCAGCAAAACAGCAATTGGCGCGCAAACTGATGCAGCAGAGTCCGGCGTTCTTCGCCGTCGGCGTAGGCCAGAGCCTCGACAATCCTCGCGAAGGCGCGTTGGTCATCTACGTTGACCGCGCGCGCGTTCCGGCCCAGCTTCCGCTCACCATGAACGGCGTGCGTACGCGTTATGTCTTCATGGACCGTCTGCACGTCACGCGTTCTTACGCTGCCAGCTTTCCTGCGACGCATCGTTGTGCGCCGCCGCCAGCTTCGGGCGATACAGGAGCAGAGGGCTTGATGAAACCTCGCTCTCTCGATTTGCCCTGAGGTAACAGTTGGGACCGCCCACTTGGCGCCACTGCATCCGCCACCTTCCGGTTGCGCATCAGTACAGGCGGAAATTAACCATTACCGTCATCCGTGCGGCCACGGGCTTTCCGTCTTTCCGGGCCGGTTTGAATCGGTATTTTTGCACCGCTTCGAGCGCCTTCTGATCCAATCCCATTCCCAGCGTCCGCACCAGCTGCAGGTTCCGCGGATATCCCTGCGCATCGATGATGACTGAGATCACGCAAACACCCTGGTACTTCTGCCGGCGCGCCTCATCTGAGAACTCCGCCTCTGGCGTAAAGATCGGCACCGGCTGCGTCACGCCGCCGATCCCCGGCGTGTAAACATTGCCGCCAAAGCCGCCGTTTTTGCCAGGGCCCCATCCCGGACCATCGCCAGGTCCATCGCCACCATTTTTGCCTGTCCCGAGCCCGACAGGCCCTCCTTGTCCGCCCGAGATCAACGTGACGTTCGCTGAGTTGTGCACACCGATCATCGTCATTGTTGGATTATCCGGCAGCTTGATCTCCGGCGGCACGGCAACGGAGTTCTCGACCGCGAGCTTGGGATGATCCAGATGAGGAATCTGGACTGGTGCGAGCGGATGCATATCGAGCTTCGGATTCCGTCCCTTGATCGCATCGATATTGTCGTTTGTTCCGCCACCACCACCGCCGTGTGCGGGATCAGGTCGGGCCGGCGCAAACAACGGAAAGTCATCCAGCTTGAAATTCGATAGCGGATTCGGTTTTGATGACGGAGGAAGCACGGCTCGCACGCCGATCAACAAAAGCAATGCGAGCAGCCCGCCGTTAATCAGGGTCGCTGTTCCCACCGCCCACGGATTCGTGCTCGTGGCCATGCGATCCGGAACCGGAATAGGTTGGGAGGTCAATTCAAGCGGCGGTAATTTTGGCGCAAAAAATCGGTCGCGAACATTCTCGTAGAGTCCGCCCCAGATGGGTTGTTCATTGAGAATCGGTGTCAGAAATTCCCGTTCGCCGCTCGGATCTGGAAGCCTCATACGTCTCCCTTCGCACGGCCGTTTGCGGTCGTGTGCTCAACGGATGTCTGTTGCAACTCCAATATCCGAATAGACCGCCTGATTTGTTCTTTGTCACCCGCGAAGCGAAACTGCGTCGCGAACCGCGCGCAGGATAACTACTGGGGCGGCTCGCCGTTTTCGTGCTCGCTGGATTCTGCTTCCTGCTGGACGCCTGCGATCAGCTCAAGCGCCTCATCCTTGCGATAGGCAGGCATCAGGATTCTCCGCACGGGGTGCAGGATCGGGCTGAATCCATACCCGGCGGGCGGATCCTCCCTCGCAAGATAGTCAACTCCGGCTTCGTCGAGCACCGCCTTGGCCAGCTCGAACGCAACCAGGTCATCGCTCTCGAACACCGTCACGATCTCCAAATTGGGGTCGGGTTTTGCCATCGCGAACCGCCTTTCGTGTTGAGCGCATTAGGGCCTGCCGGGTGCCCCAGGTCTCGATTCTGAGATCTGGGAGAGCAACAAGCGCGCTGCGTTCTATTTCTTCAGCCCGAGCGCCTCCACCACGGCGGGATCTACCTTCGCGGGCTGGCCATCTTGCTTCCACACCACGCCGAAGCCTCCGCGATAATCCCACATGGTCCAGCCGATGCTGTCAGCCTCCAGCGCCGTCCGAACATCGTGAATCCACCGCATCCGCGAAGACGCCGGCGTCACCCGGCGATATACGCCGAATTCGTTGCAGATGAGTGGCGCGTTGTGCTGCTTGCCCCACGCTGCGGCGGCATCGATCTGGAGACGAATGCGATGCGCGTCCCAATGATCGAGCCAGTAGTGTTCAAAGGCGTAGCGGTTCGCCGCATCGGGTACCTCGGCAAGCGACTTCCCCATGCTGTCCTCGGTCGCGGGATAGGGAATGTCGTGCGTATAGCTCCAGAACGGCGCCCCCCAACCTGCTCCCTGGTGCGTGAACTCGTGTGGCTCATAGAAATGGAAAGTGTAGATGACGTTCCCATCGGGTAGCGGCTGTTGCGTCACAAGGTCGGCGATGCCCGACCAGTTTGGCCCGGTCGCGATAATCGTGTTCTTCGGCGCAACCTCGCGAATGGCCGCTGCAGCTCGCGCCTGCACGCCTGCCCAGCGCAGAGGATCGCGCTCCTCGGGCTCGTTCATGATTTCGAAGAACACCAGGTCCGGGTTGCGATCGGCATAATGCGCGGCCAGCCTGCGCCACAACATCACAAACCGCTCCACACCATCGCCGGTTGTGCTCACGCGTTTTTTGTAGTCGCTCTCGGGGTGAATGTCGATTTGCACCGCCATCCCCTTCGTCAGCATCTGGTCGACGGCGTGATCAAGGCGGCCGATGAAGTCGGCATCGTCGTGACCGAGGAGACCTTTTTCGAGTGGCCAGGCATCGATGCTGAGCCGTACATTGTCGAAACCGAGCTGGGCCATCAACGCGATGTCGGCATCATCGGTATAGCTGTTAGTGCGCGCGGCTGAATAATTCCCCGATGACTGCGCAAACCATTCCGATGCATTGATGCCGTGGCGCAGATGTTGGGCCCGGGCAAACGCAATTTTCAGTTCGGCAGCACGATCCTGCGCGAAGAAAGGCAAGGAGAAAAGAAGTAAGACCACCAGCAAACGGAAACGAAGCGACACGGTTCATCCCCCGGAATCAACGATAAAAATCCAACAGGAAACGATACTACGTCGACCGCGGTGGGCGAACATCGTCCGGCGTACAGGTGCCTTGCTAGAATTCCGGAAACAAGGAGTGCGGTGTGGCGAAACTTCCGTTGGTCTTCACCTACTATATTGCTGCCCCGATCGAGAAGGTATGGGAGGGATTCGTTTCGAAGGAAGCGAATCGGAAGATATTCATGGGCGCGGACTTTGAGGTGGAATTGAAGCCGGGTGGCTTAATGGCATGGTCGGGACCTGGTAAGGACGGCAAGCCGACACGGTATGTCACTGGGCGAGTGGTGAAGGTGGACGCTCCGAGACTTCTCGAGTACGACTTTGGCATGGGGATGGGCGAGCAAATGTCCCATGTCAGGATTGAACTGACACCCGAGTCGGAGGCGGTCAAAGTTGTCGTCACGAACGACAATTGGGCGGAGGCCGATCCTACCTATGCACAGAATGAAGACGGATGGCCTCGCATTCTCTCGCGACTGAAGACGCTTCTGGAAACGGGAAAGACGTTTCGTCCACATTGAACCTTTGGCGGTACCTAACCCGCCAAATCAAAAAGCGGCTCCGGTAAGGAGCCGCTTTCTTAAGTCGAACCTGTTCCCAAAACTATTTGCTGCCGATCTTCGTGTCGGTGTCGGCGGTCATGGCCTGTTCGTAGGTTGTGCGCAGGTATTTGTGCGGATTCACCGGCACATTGCGCACGCGCACCTCGTAGTGCAGGTGCGGACCTGTCGCGCGTCCCGACTGTCCCACGTATCCGATGATCTGCCCGCGCAGCACACGCTGTCCGGCAACGACGGCAACCGCGGAAAGATGCCCGTAGAGAGTGAGAAGGTCGTGTCCGTGATCGAGCACCACCTGTCGCCCGTATCCGGAACCCATATTCTGGCCGGTTACGTCACCATCAGCAGCAGCGCGGACCGGCGTTCCGTACGTAGCTTCAATATCGATACCGGGATGGAAGGCTCCCTCGCCGTTGATCGGGTCTTCGCGTTCTCCAAAGCTTGATCCCACACGGCCTTCAACTGGCCAGATCGATGGTGCATCGGCAAACTGTGTCCAGTCGCCGCCAAAACTTGTTGACAAACCGCCTTCGATAGCACGCGTGACCCGGCCGGACATCGCCTGATCGCGCAACGTGTAGAACTGCTCGAACGTCATCTTCACGTCCGCGTTGCTTACATCGTCCTTCACAGCAAGCGAGACCGGGGTGGGCGCGGCTGCGTCTGCCGCGGCCTTCGCGGGAATCACCTTATGCTGTCTGAGACCGTAGAGCGCGGTCACTTCGCTGGCCAATGCACCAAGCGATGCAACCTGCACATCGCGATCATGCGCAACCTGGGCAAGTTGGCTATAGTCTTTGCGCAGCTTCTGGTTGTCATCGCGAACCTGGTTGAATCGCTCGGTTTTGAGGAGCATCCGCGTGTAGGAGCCGGCCAATCCAACGATGGTGAATGCACCCACCAGCGCAGCAGCGACAAATCCGTACACATACTGCAGAGGAAGCGGTACCTTCTTTACTCGACCATCTTCATCTCTGGCAACAAAAAGAATGTAATAGCGTTTTCGCAGCATGATCCTGCTTTCACATCAATAAATTGCAAGGTGCTACATATCCGCGTAGCCAGTAAATCAAATGAACGCAGGCGCCGGGGGAGCCCCGCACTTACACTGCATGCCCTTGACGAGGGCATTTTCTTGACGTTGGTACAGGCTAGCAGCCGCTACCGCGCGGGGTCAACGAAATCGAACGGAAAACACGCTTGAAATTCGATTTAGGTGCCGGCCGGGCGTGTCCGTAAGTAATGGCTTCTGCAACAGGTTCCGAGGCCATACCGTATTCTCAATAAGATGCGCCGCACCCGAAACTCGTTGACCCCGAAGCGCTACTCCGGCGAACTTGCCCTGGTCGACAGGATACGCAGCCGGGCTGGGGGGGGGAGGGGTGCCGCGCTTCGCCTGGGAATTGGCGACGATTGCGCGCTGTTGCAGATCAAACCAGGCGAAGAAATCGCGATAACCACTGATTTATCGATCGCCGGACGTCACTTTCGGCTGGACTGGCACCCTCCGGAGACCGTCGGGCATCGGACTCTCGCGCGCGGCCTGAGCGATCTTGCAGCCATGGGTGCGCGCCCTTTAGCAGCCTTCCTTTCCTTAGGTTTGCCCGAGAATCTGATCGGTCAAAGAGGCCGAATTCCCTCCTGGGTCGACCGCTTCTTCGATGGTTTTCTTGCCCTCGCTGCCGATTTCAAAACGCCGCTCGCCGGTGGGGATCTGTCGGGGTCACCGGTGGCGATTGCGGACATTCTTCTGGTCGGCGCAGTCCCGCGGGGTAAGGCGCTGTTACGCTCCGGGGCGCGGCCGGGCGACCTGCTCTACATTACCGGTGCCTTGGGTGGGTCAGCCGCCGGACTAGATCATCTGCAAAAAAACCAGGCAAGGAATTTCACCGCCCGTAATCGCCGCCCAAGAGACGGCAGCGGTTCCCTGGCGGCGCATCTGTGGCCTCAGCCTCGGATTCCGCAGGGGCTCTGGCTTGAGCGCAAAGGAGCAGCCACGGCTGCGATCGATATCAGCGACGGCCTCTCAACCGACCTCGACCACATTTGTATCGAATCCAGGGTCGGGGCCGAGATTGATGCGGTCTCGCTACCCGTTTTTCGCGGAGCATCACTGGAGCAGGCACTGCACGGAGGCGAAGACTACGAACTATTGTTCGCAGCGCGACCGGGCACTCGCATTCCAGCGCGCATCGGGGGCGTTTCCGTCACGCGGATCGGTCGGATCGTCAAGGCGCAATCGGGTCGGTCGCGCATCGTCCTGCTCACGAATGCCGGTCCGCAACCCCTTCCGCGCCACGGCTGGGAGCACTTCGCCTGAAAGGTTCCTCTCGCCTCTAAGGGACGTCTTAGTAGTTAACTTTCCATGAGATAGCGGATTATGATCGTGATGTTATGACAAGCGGAACGCTCCGTGTGCGCTTTGCACCATCTCCCACCGGCCTGCTACATGTCGGGAACGCCCGGACAGCGCTCTTCAATTGGCTGTTCGCCCGGCGCATGGGAGGTACGTTCGTCCTGCGTG
This sequence comes from Occallatibacter sp., assembly GCA_036495975.1. Lineage (GTDB taxonomy): Bacteria > Acidobacteriota > Terriglobia > Terriglobales > Acidobacteriaceae > Telmatobacter. The sequence goes on from DASXLY010000186.1 coordinate 70,545, forward strand.
TTGAAGACACGGATTCGGAACGCTCTAAGTCAGTATTTGAAAAACAGCTGATCCAAGACCTCGCGTGGCTCGGTCTGAGCTGGGATGAAGGGCCGAATGAGAACGACCCGGGGGAAACGGGGGGGTTCGGTCCTTATCGTCAGTCCAAGCGGCTTGAAATCTACGCTTCGAACACGGCCCAGCTTCTCGCGGAGAACAAGGCGTACCGCTGCTTCTGCACTCCCGAAGAGTTGGAAGCGGAGCGCCAGGATGCAATCGCAAGCCAACGGCCTCATGTCTACAGCAGAAAATGCTGCAACCTGACCAAGCTCGAGATCAAGGAAAGCCTTCTCAGGGGCAAGACCTACGCCGTTCGCCTGAAGGTTCCTGACCAACCTATTCGCTTTCACGATATCGTGCGCGGTGAGATGGAGTTTGCTCCCGAGACGATCAGTGATCCAATCCTTGTGAGGTCGGCGCGGGGCGGAACGGCAGGCGCAAGCCCGGGCATCCCGGTTTACAACTACGTGGTCACCGTCGACGACGCTCTCATGGGCATCACGCATGTCATCCGCGGCGATGATCACGTCTCAAACACGCCAAAGCAGGTAGCAATTTACGAAGCCTTCGGCTGGGAGGTGCCTCAATTTGCGCATCTCCCCGCCATCCTTGGCACCGACCACGAACGGCTCTCGAAACGTCATGGCGCAACGTCGATGTCCAGCTTCCGCGAGATGGGTTATCTGCCGGAGGCGCTGGTGAATCATCTGGTGCTGCTTGGCTGGGACGCCGAAGACGTCAAGGACGAAGGGTTCACCCTCGAGCAACTGGTTCGTCTGTTCTCTCTAGAAAAGATCAAGCCCAGCCCCGCGATCTTCGATTACGAGAAACTTGACCGTCTTAATCGACATTCTATGAAAAAGGCGTCACCGGCGCGCCTGGCAGCGCTGTGCTGGGACTACTTCGGTGGGCTGTTGCCAGAAAAAGAACTGGCATCCGACGAGGTGCTTGTCTGGTTCTTTCACGTGATCTCTCTCTTTGTTCCTTCTATCAACCATCTAGATGAGATTCCTGCAAAGGCCGCCTTCATCTTCCACATGGACTCAAACCTTGTGCGTGCCGACCAGGAGAACGCCGCGATTCTTGCAGTGGATTCGGCGCACGTGGTCCTGACGGAACTGGCCAACCGCGTACGTGAGCACGTCGGCTCCGTATCGGCTTCCGATCTGGCAGGGTGGATGAACGAGGTGGGGACATTAACCGGTGCGAAAGAAAATGAACTTAATCAACCCATTCGTATCGCGTTGACCGGGACCCATTCCGGGCCCGATTTCGACAAGCTCGTCCCCATCATTGAGCAGGGTGCCGCCCTGAATCTCGGCATTCCCGGCGTACGCGAGCGCCTTGATCAGTTCATCGGGGTATGAGCAAAGACGTTTTCTGGATCGCAAATACCGGCTTGGCGATTGTCGCGCGTCCGCACGGTGATGAGTTGCTCAAAGACGATCTCTCACGCCTAAAGAATGCTGGCATCCAGGTGCTCGTCTCCACAGTTGAAGAGTGGGAGGCTCACGCACTTGGTCTCGCGAGTGAAGGGCAACTTGCAAGGGGCCTTGGCATCGAGTTCATGTCCTATCCTATGCGCGATCGTTCCACACCTTCCAACCGCGAAAACTTCACAAGTTTTGCAAAGAGCCTCGCAACGCGACTCGATGCGGGCGAAAAGATTGGCGTACATTGCCGCGGATGCATCGGACGATCGACCGTTGTTACCGCATGCACGCTGATCACGATGGGATGGTCTGCCAAGGATGCTCTTCGCAGCATCGAAATCGCTCGTGAATTTCCAGTACCCGATACCGATGAACAGTACGCCTGGATTCTCGCATTCGGAGCGGCACGATGAGTGGGTCGTGTGTTGATCTGAGCTTTCCCCATGCGTGGCAGGCAGAGATTCTTGCAGCTCGTCCTTTGATTCTGCCGACCCGTCATTTTGTCTATCCGCAGGATGTGGAAGAAGTGGAGCGTGGCGCACTTGAAGTGATGGTGCGGCCCGATGCTCGGGACCTGCCGTTCCTTGCCACCTGCGCACTGGGATTCCGCGATCCGGTCGTTCCCACCGGCATCTGGTCGTCGCCGAATCCGCTGGAAATCTGCGCTGTTTCCGGTGGATATGCCTACATCATTGACACTACTGCGCCGGAACGATTCACGATGTTGCCTTATCGACCGGTGCTGCACGTTGTGCCGGCTCCAGCAGATGGACTGCTGCTTTTCATCGGGCATCGCGTCATCCTTGCATGGGGTGCGCGGGGTGAAGCATGGCAATCGCCGAAACTGTCCGATGAAGGCATCACAGTCCTCAAAATTCAGAATGGCAGATTGCGGGGAAGGGGCTGGAACATGATGAGCGACAAGGAAACATCTTTTATTCTCGATTTGGGTGCCGGCGTTCTAATAGATATCTGAGCCGTCGAGGACGACCATGCGCCTTCAGGGCAAACTCGAACTGACGACGATCGAATCTCCCGACCCTCCCGTGTTTGCCGCTTTAGGCGCGGAGTAGCCCTGACTCCTGGCTGGACGTCTTGAGCATCGAGCGATATCCGTCGTAGACTCCGTCAAACACGGCGTCCCAGCTTGCGGTCAGCGCATAGTCGCGAGCTGCGCGACGCATGTCACTGAGCATCCCCGGTCGTCTGATGAGTTCCCCGATTACCTGCGCAAATTCCGTGTCCGCGGCGATTCGTCCTGTCACGCCCTCGCGCACAATGCCCGCCGGACCACCGTCCGGAGTCACGATAACGGGAACACCGCTGGCCAGCGCTTCAAGAACTACGTTGCCGAACGTATCCGTATGCGAAGGGAAAACAAACAGGTCCATGTTGGCGTAGGTCTTCGCCAGGGCCTCGCCATGCAGAACCCCGGCAAACTCCGCCCGTTGCAGATTCCGGCGCAGCCAACCCTCCTCGGCGCCATGTCCCACGATCAGGAACTTGAAGCGCCTGTGGCCGGCCTCTTCCAACTCTCGATGCACCTTGCCAAGCAGAGCGACATTCTTTTCCACGGAGAGACGGCCCACGTAACCGAGGACGAACTCCCCGTCGTTTGCCCGGCGCGTTCGCCTCCACGGATGGAAAAGCTGAGAATCGACACCGCGCGGCATCAGTTGGCATGGGCGTCCGGTTGCTGTTTCGAGCATGCTGCACAGCGCAGGGTTGGGTGCGAACAAAATATTCGCTAAAGAATAGAATCTCGTTGCAATCGAAAACGCGCAATTCTCGATCCCGCGGCCGACCGGAAGGGTTTGCGTCTGCGGCAACCTGCGCAACATACCTGTAAACCGGCGGGCTGCATACTCATGAACATTGGTATGCCAACTCGCTGCCAGCGGCAAGCCAAATCGGTGCGCCATCATTGCGCCGAGCAAGCCGAATTCACTCGGCCCCGTAATGTGAACGAGCGTGGGATTGAAGCGTTTGACTGTCCGGGTGATCAGCGGCAGGTGTCGCACATAGGCCGGATCGAAGCTCAGGTCTCTTTCAAGCGAGATGGAGAAGAAGCCGCGCGGAAGCTCGAGCGACCAAGCGTTTTCAGACTCTTCTATCGGGATGGCGCGATTTCCTGCACGCACACAAAGGAAGGGCAGGTTTCTTCGTTGGGCAAAGGCTTCAAAGTGACGACTGGTATGGGCAACGCCGTTGACTTCGTGAAACGAGTCAGGAAACAGGACAACTCGCGGCGTTTGCGCGACCATTCATTCGACCTCGTCGCCCATCAGCTCTCCTGCTCGCCCAAAGCGAGGCGGAGCTGGGCAGCTTCGCTCCATGCCAGGCGAAGCCCGCCTGAAAGCGGTCCCCTGCCCAGCGATAGCACCGCCTTGATCAGCCAGTGAATCGACAACGGCGGATGGCCTTTGGGCCAGATTTCGTTCAAAGGCCGGATTACGCCATTGGCGTCGGGGTGATACGCACGTTCATCCCAGGTACGCGAGCCCTGCGGAAAATCCGGGTAATCGCGGATGGCATCGAGAGTCGATTGCAGCAGTCGGTGCTTCCAGGGCTCCGCATATTGGGGCATGAAAAGCACGTTGCTGCGGCGCTCGCGGCGGACCTCGTGAACAAACTCGGTAAAGCTGATCGCATTGGTCAGATTGATATTCGCGTTCGGCTCAACCCCGTGGCGATCACCGCCGCTGATGAGCAGCATGTTCCATTGCTCAGCAAGCCGACGCGTCGCACGGTTCTCTTCCCAGTTGCGCAGACCGTTCAGCTCGAGCGCGTGCAGCCATGCGCCGTACTTCTGGAGGAATTCATTCACCAGGAACTCGTGCTTTTCCTGTCCGACGAGAAAGAGATCCCACATGGGGTGATTGAAGACCACCAGGACATTAGGCTCATCATTTAGCGCGACAAGAATCTCTTTGAAGCGTTCCTCGCCTGGCCGGCGTGTGAATTCCGCCAGCGTCTGCATCCACTGCCGGGCGCGAGCCGAGGGCAGGTTGTGAACGCCGAGATGAAAATCCTGGATGCCGCCGTAGGGCACACTCCACTCCACCGACACCGGGATACCCCGCGCACTGGAGATGGTTCTCAGCAGCATCGGGGCTTCAATGTTGTCGTGATCGGTGATGGAAACCATTGAACTGAGATCGAGTTTCTCGATCTGCCGGCTCTCGAGATCGAACGCCAATCGCGGTGTCATCGGCGGCGTCCAGTAGCTTGCGGCATAGTCCACGCGAAGCCCGCATTTCGCCTTAGCACGTTGCTCAAGGCGCGACAGAAGCGGGCGGATCACCGCATACTTGCATCCCAGATTGGCGAGAAGGTCGAGGGTCTCTTTGGACTGATTGGTGTGACTATGCAAAGAGATACCGGTCCTGAATCCCCTAGGCGCATTCTGGTCGCGCCACAGGTACGAAACGGTCGAAGTGGCCATTTCTCCTCCTCATTCGCGATCTAAGCGTGTTGGATTCTTACAGTCCAGTATTGGGCTGTCCTGTCAACGGGAGATTAAGAGGAGAAGAAATGCACTTCAATTAGTGCATCGCATCAATTCGGTAACGAACAGCCATTTTGAATAAAAACGATTATCAGCAATAACTTGGTTGCATATATGGCAACGCTTTGGTTGCCTGTCAGAGCTGGAGATTCAGGTCGTCGTTCGGGCCATTTCGGGTCCCAGGAAATCTTCAAAGGTGGACCCGGGCATCAGCTCATGACCGGCTTGTTGGGCCGCGGCATTGGCTTCAGGGATGAGGTAATTCTCCGTCAAGCCGTTACGCAGGGCTTCGAACGCGTCCTCCGGCGTGTCAGCGTACTGGAACAGGTCGATATCTTTGGGTGAAATGGCCCCGGTGTCAACCAGCGTATCCAGATTGAAGACCTTCTTCCAGTAGTCCGACCCATAAACAACAACCGTAATCTTCTTGGCCAGCTTGTGTGTCTGCGCGAGGGTGAGAATCTCGAACATTTCGTCGAGGGTACCGAATCCGCCTGGAAAAACTACAAGGGCTTTGGCCAAGTAGGCAAACCACAACTTGCGCATGAAGAAATAGTGAAACTCGAAGTTGAGCGAGGGCGTGATATAAGGATTCGGCGCTTGCTCGAAAGGCAGCCGGATGTTCATGCCGATAGTCTTGCCGCCGGCCTCGTAGGCTCCGCGATTGGCGGCCTCCATGATTCCGGGCCCTCCACCTGATGTCACGACAAATCGATGGCGCCGCGATGGAATTTTCGACGCCCAACGCGTCAGCATTTGCGCCAGGCGGCGCGCATCTTCGTAGTAGCGCGCCATGGCCACCGCCGCAACCGCCCGCTTGCGCTGGAGATCGCTCGCTTTTCCGGTGGCAATATCTGGTATGCTGGCCGGCTGCTCCTCACTGGGCGCAGCATGGCGCGAGCCGGTGTTATCGAGCAGTTCGAGCTCGTGGTCGGCCTCTTCCTTGCCCCGAAAGCGCGCCGAACCGAAGAAAACAACCGTGTCCTGAATGTGCTCGCGCCGAAAGCGCGCTAAGGGTTCCATGTATTCGGCAACAATCCTGATCAGGCGACCATCAGGACCATTGAGAAAAGCGGGATTCTCATAGGCCAGCGGTGCGATGGCCAGTGCGGGCGGCTGCATGTTGTTTGCAGGAATGCTGGACGCGGTTTCAGCAGGTTTTGAATCGGATTGCGTTTTGCTCGATTCGGCCCGCGGATCGTCGCCGGTTGTGCCTTGGTAAGTATTTGATTCCGAACTCATGCCTTACCCATTTCGATGCCGGATTGCGTCTTGAACCGCGATCCAGATATTCAACAGCCCTAGTCCTGAGATGATTCCGCGCACAGCGCCGTTTGCCGCGTAAATCGCCAGCGTCGGGTATTGTACAAAGATCGGATTCTGATCCCAGAAGAGCTGTGACCATGGCGCATAGCAGATAGCCAGCCCGATATACATCCGCAACAGCACGCGCAGATACAGCTCCGTTCGCACCAGCCAGTGTGGAATCCGCTGTTGAGGATGGCTCGCGCCGGACTCCTGTCCCGGCTTTAATTCCGGCGCCGAACTCATCACGGGTCCGGAAACAGGAGGCGGATGCGGAGGCATACTACTCGACGTGAATTCGGGCTGGTTTGCCATTCATTAGGGCCTAAAAGCAAGTCCTTGTTTGATTCGGGCGAGTTCCGGTATTGCAAAGCTCTTACCAAGAGTCGCTCGCAACGAATACCGACCGAAGAACCTGCCTGCTAACGCTGCCCCGAATTCCTGCCCAGATCACGACTTCAGGGACGCCGTATTGACACGGTAACACAGCCAAACCGACCACTTCTCTCCCCCGGACGCGCACGGTCTAAACATGCAATTGCAGCGCACTTTCGCCGGGTGTATTTTGTTGGTGTACGCGGGCTTTACGAGCCCAGGAGGTTGCCATGTACCGCGCGGCGGCTGCTATCGCTCTCCTCAGTTCCTTGACCTTGTTGGCTCAGAATCGCTCAATTGGCACCGCTGGTTCGTCAACGATACCCGCCCAGGATCAAGTTCCACCCTCAACAATTGTTTTGGAAGTTCCTTTCGACTTCATTCCGCTGTGCCCAATCGGGATGCGCGCGCGCCAAGATGTCTGGAACCACACGATTACGATTCACCGCGGAGGGGAGCAGTACAAGGGACCATTCAGTCAGCGGATTGTTCTCACTCTTACGAATGCTCATCCGGCAAAGATTGTCGCCGCCACGGTGCTGGTTCGGGGGTTCGATGGAAAGAACCGCACGTTGCAGACCGGCGGCGCCGAGGGGACCGCAACGAAAATCCTTCGCACCGGTTTCACAGTTTCGGACAACAACACCGTATCGGCGGATCTCTATATTTCAGGTTTCACCGCCATCACCTCGGTCAAGTTGCAGGACGTGACGTACGCAGATGGATCGACCTGGCATTCCGATCAGTCGAATTCATGTCGCATCGCACCCGACCCAATGATGCTCATTGCGGGACACTAAGAATCAGGGAGCCACGCTCGCTGCAGGCCTGGGATGTGACTCTGTACTCCCGTCGGTCATTCCCAGTGCCCATTTGATCGCCTCGAAGTACATCTTGCGAATGTCCGGATCCCGCCACGCCTCTTCCGTGTGGCCGAGGGTCGAGTAAAACACCCGCCCCTTGCCGTACATCTTGCTCCATGCCACGGCGAAGTCGTGGTCCGTGCGATGGATGCGTGGATTGTTGGCATAATCGAGCCGGCTGGGATCGAGACTAAGTAACACGTTCACCTTGTCGCGTGACCACGCTTTGGGCTGATAGATCTCGTCATATTTCACAAACGATTTGGGAAAGTGCCGAACCGCCGGAAAATTCGGGGCTTCGTTGATGATCGGCGCATCGAAGGTGCTCCAGGGATGCTGATCGAACCAGCCGCCGATCATCTCGCCGTACTCCGGCCAGTTGTAGTTCGTGTCCAGCGCCGCGTGAATGCCGACAAATCCCTTGCCTTCATCATGAACAAACGACATCATGTCATGCTTCTGGTCGGCATCCATGTCCAGTTCGCCAGTGGTGCTGGTAAACACGATCAGGTCAAAGTAATTGAGGTTCTTCGCATTCCTGCCCAGTTCCTTCTTCGTCAGCAGTTCGGTGTCAGTGCGCAGGGTGGCATCCCACAGACCGCTCTCCTGGCCCATGTTGTAGATCGCAGCCATCGCAGCACTGACAGAATCGTGCTCAAAACCCTTAGTCTGCCCGATCACCAGGACGTGTTTCACGTGCACCTGTTTGGCATGAGGGGAAGTCGGAATCGCAGTCTGCCCCACGGTCGGCTCACCGACAAAAACCATGGCCGCAACGAAAAGACAAATCGACCCGGCCCAGCGGAATCCTGCAACGCGCACTCGTTTTCCCTCCGGAGGCAATTATCAGTGATTCGGAAGCGGGGCTGATCTTATTCGTGTGCGCCCTGATTCTTCGGAATGGACCACTCACCGGTGAGACCCCGTCGTTTCGCCCTTCAGGTCTGCATGATGGATGGAAATCGCACAGGCGAGCTTGTTCCGGATGGCTCCCGAATATCCGGCTCGTCCTAAGGAGCCAGGGACGACCAAAGACGATCAGAGGTTCTAAGCGGCGGATGACAGGCCGCTTACGGCTGCCAAACGGCCAGTCCACGCGCCCAAAGTAATGTGACTTCTGTATTACCAAAGTCTTACAAACCATGAATTCTGGTACTGGATTCAAGTTACGATGTTGCGAAGCCGCAAAATGAATTTCTCCCGCCGGATGGAGCCAAGACGTGAACGCTTCTGAAGATACAAAGATCGGGCCCAGTGTAGTTGCCGAATCGCTACGTACCCTCACCGAACAGGCCAAACTGTGCCATCAGAAAATCGACCTTCTCGAAGCTGGCCAAAACTTCAATCGCGCCGAGATCCTGGTCGAAGTCGGCAAGCTGCTGGATGCATGCCAGAACCTCAGGGATGCGATCCTTTCTGAAGACAGCTCGGCCTCCTGGAGCAGCAGGGCTGAGTTGAGTGGACTGGTTGGCCGTATCGAGGATACCGCCGCCAAACGGCGCCGCTACCTCGATCTCGCCCAGGTACTTGGCACGGGAACGGTGGTCCATCGCCGCGAGCGTACCCGTCTGGAGCGCCTTGCCTTGCGCGATACGGCAGTGGCGGAACTGATGGAGATCTCTGAACGACCGACTCCGCCCGAACTGCCTGGGCCGGGAGTCGAGGAATGGCTGGAGTGGGCCTGCAGCCTTGAAGATGAGTCCGACGAGGTCGAACTCCAGAAGCTGAAGGCAAACTTCCCCCGGCTCGATGATTTTGTTCGACAGCTCGAGATTGACTGGTGGCACGCCGGTACGAACTCTGCGGCAGAGCGTCGCGAACCCGTTTCGCCGCCCTCCAGACCGAGCAGGAAAAACGGGTCCAATGGCTCACATGTTGCCGCGGAAAGCACCGGAAGCGGGCTAACCCAGGCAGTCGCGGAAGAGATCCCCGCCGCTGCAATTCCGGTCGCGGCCGACACCCACGAAGAAGAAACCGTGATCCCCACGCAAGAACAGCATCAGGTTGGCGTTGAAGAGGATTCAGTTCCGGAATCGACTTTCGTTGAGTCGCCGTTCACGGCTTCCCTCTCCGCTGAAGAAGTAGAGATTCCCTCCGAGTTGCTCAATCCGTCGCGGAAGGGCAAGGTATCTTTATTCCCCTGGGACCAGGTTGATCAATTCACGCATCACATCGAAAAGGCCAAGGTCGAGCGCAAGGATGTGCGCACGGTTCGCGCCCTTCTGGCTGTTTCGCACTGGCTTGGGCCTCAAGAACAGAATCCGGTCTTCCATCCCAATTGCGGCATTCGGGCGCTCACAGGTTACACAGGAAATTCCGAGCCCTCTATTGTTTCCCCCAGCGAGGTCAGCCAGGCTATTGCGCTGGATGACGGTCTTCCTCTTCTCACCGGCGGCGCCGACCTCTTGCGTTGGGGTCTGCTGCAGCCTTCGGAGAGGAATTTCCAGGGAATCACTTCGGTGCGGCGCCTTTCGCAGGACCATCTGAAAGCATGGTTCAGCGAACTCTACCGGATCGCGCTGTCAGACAAGCAAATCGACGATATCTACAACCTGACCTCCGGTATTCCGTACCTTGTTGGCGAGTTGCACAAGCTGATCATCCCCTCCGATGATCCGCCGACATGGCTCGGGCTCGCTCGCTGGATCGAGATCAAGGCGCAGTTCGAAAAGCAGATTCCGGACATGGCTCACGATCTCAAGAAGGGAACTCCGTCGGCCCGGCTCACGGACCGCGAAATCTCGCTGCTCAACATGATCGTGATCGTCAGCGCTGACTCAACCCGCGAAACCATTCTCGCCAACCTGTCGGAGAACTGGGATCGCTATCAGCATCCCGAGTATCGCGCTCTCGGCTCGCGCGACGAGGTGAGCCTCGCCGTTCTACTGGAACTTGGCCTGCTGCCGAGGCGAAATGTCGTGGGCGCGCTGCCGTCTCACTGCATCCTGCCCGTGAAGCACGACGACGCGATCCACAAGATTGTCGAACATCTCTAACTAGTCCTCCCCCACAGGGCAGACCGCACAAGCGGTCTGCCCTTTTTCTATAGAATCAGCTTGATTTTTCCGCCCACCCTGCCGCTTTCAGCGAAGCGATGGGGCTCCGCAGTTCGTTCCCCACAGTGCTCCAGAGGGTTATCCTGTCGAAAGATATGCGTCCCATTCGCCGGTCCCCTGCTGCTCTCGTCTTTTCCGTGGCACTCTCCCTGACATCCATATCAACCGCGCAGGAAGGTGCGACTAATGTCCTTGCCTATCACGGCGAACAGCCGGTGCGCGCGCAACACGGTATGGTGGTCAGCGTGCATCACCTCGCTGCGGACGCCGGTGTCGAGACTCTGCGCGCGGGCGGCAATGCCGTGGATGCCGCGGTTGCCACTGGCTTTGCGCTTGCCGTAGTTCATCCGCTCGCCGGCAATCTAGGCGGCGGAGGTTTCCTCCTGTTGCGCACGCACGGCGGCAAATCGACCTTCATCGACTTCCGCGAGAAGGCACCCCTGGCAGCTACAGAAACCATGTACCAGGACACACACGGAAATGTCATTCCCGACGCAAGCGTGATCGGTTACAGGTCTATTGCTACGCCGGGTTCCGTGGCGGGACTTGTCTATGCAGAGAAGAAATACGGCAAGCTTGGCCTGAAGCGCGTCATGGAGCCGGCCATCAAGCTTGCACGCGATGGTTTTTCGCTCTCGCCTGAGGAAGCCCACGAACTCACTGACCGCGATCTCTCCCGCTTTCCCGAGTCGCGCCTTCTGTTTCAACGCAACGGCGCCTACTATCGCAGCGGCGAAACTTTTCAGCAGCCCCGACTGGCGCGCACGCTCGAACGAATCGCGGCCGATCCCGACGACTTTTATCACGGCAAGATGGCGCAGGAACTCGTAGACGATTTGAAAAAAGGCGGGGCGCTGATCACCCTTGAAGATCTGGCGCAGTACAACGTGGTGGAGCGCCCGCCGGTCATCGGCACGTTTCACAACTACACCATCATCAGCGCTCCTCCACCATCCTCCGGCGGAATCGTACTGTTGAGCGCCTTGAATATCCTCGAAGGCTACGATCTAGCCGCCCTCGGCGACCGCAGTGCTGGATGGATTCACCTGGCGACAGAGGCATACCGCCGCGCCTACATGGATCGCTCCGAGTACCTGGGAGATCCGGACTATAACAACATCCCGGTTACGGAACTCACGGCGAAGAAATACGCCGAAGCGTGGCGCAGCAGCGTCAAGTCCGATCAAGCGTCGTCGAGCGACTCACTGAAGCGCCCTGAGGGCTTTCTGCCTGCTGCGCCAGCCGGCGCCGGGAAGCATCATGAGTCCCCGGACACAACCCATTACTCCGTAGTGGACAACGAGGGGAATGCGGTCGCCGTGACAACTACGTTGAACGACAGCTTCGGTTCGCATGTCACATCCGGATCGCTGGGCTTTCTCCTCAACGATGAAATGGACGATTTCTCCGCGAAGAATGGTGTGCCCAATATGTACGGCCTTATCCAGGGACCGGCCAATGCAATCGCCCCCGGCAAACGCCCGCTGAGTGCCATGACACCCACGATCGTCCTCGAAGACGGTAAGCTCCGCTATGTGCTCGGTTCTCCTGGCGGAGGGCGCATCATCACGACCGTCGCCAACATCTTTCTCTCTGCCAGCGAGGGCGGCCTGAACATTCAGGAAGCTGTGGACGCACCACGTTTCCATCATCAGTACCTTCCCGACAAGCTTTATCTCGAGCCGGGATTCAATCCAGAGAGCCTGTCGGCGCTTAAAACGATGGGCTACGCGCTCGCCATCAAGGATGGCCATTGGTCTAACGGCGAGTGCATTGCGATTGATCCCAAGAACGGCGAACTCGAGGGCGGCCAGGACCATCGCAGCCACTACGGCAAAGCTGCCGGGTACTGACGACTACACACCCTGATGCTGCAGAAACTGTCCGGGAACGTAATTCTCTTTGATTTCGGCCCTTGGCTTTGCGGCAGATTTCGGGTCTTTTCTGCTGCCGGCATGGCGATCCTCGTGCGACTCGCCGAAAGGCAAGAACACGGAGAACGCAGTGCCGCTGGCTCCAGCCCGTTGCGAACTCCACACATGCACGCCGCCTTTGTGACGCTCCACGAGCTGCGCCACAACCCAAAGGCCCAATCCCGTGCCGGTCTCCGGTTTCGTGGTGAAGAACGGTTCGAAGATTCGCCCGAGACCCGCCCGGCTTATGCCCTCACCGGTGTCGTAGATGGTTACCCGCATGCCGCGCGCGGAGCGCTGACGCCAGTCGCACGACGGATGAATCCGGAGTCGCAAGAACCCGCGCGGCTGCATCGATTCAATCGCATTCGCGACCAGGTTCGCGAAGATCTGGTGCGTTTCGCTGACCATGCATGTTATCGGCAGCTCTTCGCTCGCGTCCATTGTCACGGCGATGGCCATGTTCTCGAGCTTGCCGCGGAACATCATAAGCACCGAATCCATGACTTCAGAAAGCAGTGTCATCCGCGCCGCACCTGATTCGCGATGGAACTTCAGCGTCGACTGAGCAACCAGCGAGATGCGCATCAGTTCATCCAGCGCATCGGACGCCTGAACGCGAGCCTGCTCTGCGCTATCCGCGATGGTGATCAGGTAGAGCAGGTTCGCCACCGCCTCCAGAGGGTTATTAATTTCGTGCGCTACCGACGCAGCCAACCTTCCTGCGACGGCAAGCTTTTCTGCCCGGAGCAGCGCATCATCGGCCTGCCGGCGCTTCGTTACGTCGGCCATTACGCCTACGATCCGCACCAGCTTCCCTCCGCTGTCGCGCTGGCACTTCGCCAGTGAATCGATCCAATGCAGCGAGCCGTCCGGCCAGCGGATCCGATATTGCATGTGATAATCCGTGCCCTCCGCCAGCGCCAGCCCGGATGCTTCCTGCAATGGGGGAATATCATCGGGGTGCACAAACTGCAGCCATTCGTCGGGATCCGATCCGAATTCGCCCGGCTCGCAGCCGACCATGCGATACACCGCGTCGGACCGGTGAACGATGTCCTGCTGCAAGTCCCAGACCCACAAGCCCATCCCACTCGCCTGCAATGCCATCTGGAGCACGTCGTCGCGATATCTCAATTGCTCACTGACGCGGGCGCGTTCTTCCGCGAGCTGCCGCTGCGCCTCCGCCAATTGCAACTTCCCTTCGATTTCCTGCCGAGCCATCTGCGCCTTCTGTGCTGACAGGCGCCGCACCGACCAACCGATCAGCATGGTGATCAGCACAAACATGGCCAGGCGCAGCACTTCCGATGCATTCCCGGTCGCAAACCGGAACTGGGAACGAGTAAGAAAGGCGTCCACCAGCACGACATCCGTCAACGCGCATCCGGCCGCCCCCCACATTCCCAAAAACCACGCCGCAAGAATCACCGTCGGAAAAGCCAGTAGCAGGGGAAAGGCGCGAAGGGGCCCGATCACCACGGTCAATTCCACCGAGCCGAGGGCCAGCAGGCAGCCGAGCGGGAACCGCACGTACCACCGCCAGCGCGCCATCGACTCCGAATTTGGAATGTTCAGCGGCATGTTACGCGGCTCTCCTGTTTGCGGGACCTCGAAGGGCGATCTCCCGGGAAGGGTGGACCCATCCTCAAAAAGCAGACCCGTTCGCTTCGCGGATCTGACTCAACGTGACCTCAGTAATCCCGCAGTCCCGGCGAATGCCTTCGTGTCCACAGCCCATTCAGGTTCGGTGTGGTCAGCATAGGCAAAAGTACAGCTTCCTGTCCAGTTACGAGGCACGTCCAGGACCTCCGCTTCGTGATCAATTAAATCCCCTCCCCGATACCTCCCTGGAGGTAAGTCATTGCATCAATGAGACAATAGGAACGCGGGCCCCCTTGCCGTCACGAAGGCGTTCAATCATGCTGCCAGTTCTCTCCACTCATCTGTTCCTGAAGCAACGCCTCCACCCGGGCCTGCTGGAGTTGGCCGCGCGTTCGGGCGCAGAAGGCGTCGAACTCTTTGCCGCGCGCCAGCACTTCGACTACACCAGCCGCGAACACGTGATGGAACTCGCCGCCTGGTTTGGATCCAATCCGCTGCAACCCTTTTCTATGCACGCGCCTCTCTTCCCGGATCGCGAGATGGGCCGCGCCGGTGCTCCCCCGGTCAACGTCGTTCATCCTGAGAAATCCCGCCGCATCGATTCGATGGACGAGATCAAGCGTGCACTCGAAGTAGCCGAACACATCCCGCTGAAAAGACTGGTCGTCCACATCGGCGAGAAATACGACTCATGGTCCCTGCGGACCATGGAGTACGCCACCACGGCGCTCGAGCACCTCGGTGCCTTCGCCAAGCCCCTCGGCGTGCGTGTGCTGGTTGAAAACCTGACCAGCGATGCCACGACCCCCGAGCACCTGATGAATGTTCTTGAGATGGCTCACCTTGACCAGATCGATGTTTGCCTCGACCTGGGCCACGCGCACATCACCCCCGGCATTGCCGAAGCCGTCGGCATCCTAGGCAAGCGCATTACCCAGATCCACGTGCACGATAACCATGGGCTCAAGGACGAACACCTCTGGCCCGGCGATGGCACCATCGACTGGCCGGCCACTGTCGACGCGCTAAAGCAATTGCCCTCACCGCCTGCCGCCGTGCTTGAAATCGGCTACGACTTCGAAAGCACAGCGATTCCCGAACGGATACAGCGATCATTCGAAATGTTCGCGTGAAAATTGGGCCGGAGATTTAGGGCGATACGTGGGTGTGAACAGATTCAACTCATGTCATGAGATTTAGATTGGATCGGCGGAAGTTCTTGCAGCACAGCGCGTTGATGGTCGCTGGTTCGGCGTACAGTCCTTCGATCATCAGCCAGGTCACGAATAACGAACAGCGCTGGACCATCGCCAATAGCCAGATCCGTCGGGTCATCTCCTTCGCTTTCTCGCGCGGCCTCGTCACTGCACAGCTTTCAGCGCTGGAGCCAGAATTCGAATTTGTCGCCTCCGCTCCCACCGGCTTTGTCAGCGAGTTCTCGTTCCGCTGTAACGATCAAGTCTGCTCCGGTACCGGCAACGACTTCGCTCTCGTGCTCGCCCAGGGCGAGCCCCGCGAACGATCAGGCGATCGCAACAGCAAGGTGCTCTCCATCGATCTGCAACACCGAACGCTTTCTCTCGAGGTCTCGGTCGTCTACGCCGTCTATGAGGACCACCCTGCAATCCGCAAACACCTCATCTTCCGCAACGCCGGCTCCGAGCGACTTCATCTCTCTCATCTCGCCATTGAATCGCTCGCTTTCACGCTCGGCCCCGAGAACGAAATCACGCTCCTCACGCAGTACGGCGCGGTTCCGCGGGAAATCTTCTATACGGGCCGCTCTGAAGACGCCGCGCTCCTTCTTGCCAACGGGCGCACCGGCAACGGCATCGCCATCGTCAACGAAGTCCCGGGCTATATGAAGCGCACCGAGATCGGCGGATGGGACAATCCCGATCACGTGCGCATCAGCGCGATGTATGACACCGACATCATGCCTTTCGAGCGCTCCCTGGCTCCCGGCGAAACCTTCACCACCGCATCCGTCTCGCTCATCCCCTACCGCAACAACAGTGTCTTATACGATCCGCACTGGCTCCTACCCACCTATACAACGAAGATCCTCGAGCGGCGCATCAACGAGCAGGGTCCGCCATGGATCTACAACACCTGGGAACCGTTCCAGCGCACCATCAACCACAATCTCGCACTCGAACTGATCGACGCCGCCGGCGATGTCGGCTTCGACATCTTCACCATCGACGACGGCTGGCAGCAGGAATATGGCGACAACGTCGTCAACACAACCGCATTTCCAGGTGGGCTCGATCCAATGATCCAGGTTGTCGAAGACAAGGGCATGCGTCTCGGTCTCTGGATTCCGATTGCCTCGATTGGCAGTTCAACGAAGGTATATCGCGAGCATCCCGATTGGGCAGCGCTCGACCAGGACGGCAAACCCAAAATCACCGGCACCGCTGCTGGCCCGAAAGCCGTGATGTGCATGGCGTCTCCATATCGTGCCGCGGCGGCTGCGCGCATCATCGATGCCATCCAGCGGTTCCATCTCGGCTACGTCAAGCTCGACCTGACCACCGTGTTCAACGCCTACGGTGAAGCACCCGGCTGCTGGGCGCACGGCCATTACCACGGCAATTGGGCTGAGTCGCTGAACCTCATCTACGAAGGCATCTCGTATGTGACTGCGAAGGTCTACGAGAAGCATCCCGGCGTACTGCTCGACTTGACCTTCGAACTCTGGGGACAGAAGCACATCATCGACGCGGGCCTCCTCGCCGCCGGCGATCTCGACTGGCTCAGCAACGTCGATGACAACTCGCCCGACTCCGCCGGTCCACGCCAGGCACGCCAACTCCTCTACCAGCGCGCCGCGTCGATGCCCGCCGAGTGCATGCTCATCGGCAATCTGCACGCCGAGCAAGCGACCATACAGGAGCGTTTCGCCACGGCCATCGGCTCCGCCCCGCTGCTGCTTGGCGATCTGCGCAAGCTCTCCACTGCCGATCGTCAGTGGTATCACGAAAAAATCGCGTGGTTCAAAAAACTGCGTCGCACCACAGCCATCGGCGAGAGCTTCTTCCCACTGGGTAACTGGCAGCAGACCACTCCAGCCGCGTGGGACGGCTTTGCGCGCCTTGCCCGCAGCGGCTCAGGAGTCATTTGTCTCTTCCGCAACAAGGCCGACTCCGCCGAAGCTCTCGTGCAGTTGCCTCAGCTTCCCGAAGCCCGTTATCACCTGCGCTCGGTCATCACGGGCAAAGATTTCGGAACTCGCACCAAGTCTGACTGGCGAAGCGGCATCCGCATCCCGTTCTCCGAGATTGAACCGGTGGAAGTTCTCGAGATCAAGGTCTGACCGCTAGCTGCTAAGGGCCAACACCTACGTAATCGGCCACCCGCCACGATCCGCGTTGGAACGACGATGACCTCGTGAAACTTGATTCCATCCAGTCGTCCAATTTCGAAGTCGTGCAGATGACGCCTGCGTGGCCTGGATACGATGACGTCACGGCGCCCGCCGGTCATCCACCGACCATCTCCAGCTTTAAAGCCTCATCGTCGTCCGTCGGCGCCGGCACGCAAGTTACTCTCACCTCGAGCACTACCAACGACAGCTACGATTTCATTGACCAGGTCGGCGGGGTACGCGGAGGTAGCGTGACCGTAGTACCCACGGCAACCACCACCTACACGCTGAACGCCACAAACCAATATGGCCGGACCACTGCTTCGGTAACGATCACCGTTCACTAGGGGCCCTGCGCATCGTGACTGCCGATCCGCTACATCTCGGCCAATCGGCGCAGCAAGTTATGGTAGGCGCCTGTCAACTGCACTCCGATTGCGTTTCCCGGAGCCTCTTTCGCTAATCGCTGGATTGCCGTGTCCAGGTCATATCGGGCGTGAACGGTGCATCCCGTGTCGAGCATTGTAAAAACGAACAGGCCCGCCAATACGAGAGTTCCAAGTTTTCTTGTAAGATGCATTTTCTATCCTTCCACTTGAAATTCAAGGTCGGTCGCAATATCGGAACTACATAGTTTGCGATGCGGGACGTGAGCAGCAACGTTGGTCAAGGCTTCGTAATAGCCATCCGACTGTGTGGCGCAAAGCTTTAGGTCCCGATCAAAGGCAACCAATTACCCGCCTTTCAGAATCCTCGGATCCCGCCTCAAAACTCCTCGCAGTCCCCTGTTGCTTTCCCAAAGGAAGTATGCGATCCTCCTTTGGGTAAGCAACAGGTGAGTTCCGCTAGTGCGGACGAGGGCTTGATGAAGCCGAAGAAAGATGTACAGCAAGGAACGCTCGCGCTGATGGTGCTGAAGACTCTCGATGTACTGGGTCCTCTGCACGGATGGGGTATCGCGCGGAGGATCGAGCAAATCAGCGGAGATCTGCTGGCGGTGAACCAGGGAACCTTGTATCCAGTTCTGCTCAGGCTGGAGCAGGAGGGCGCGGTCGCGTCGGAATGGGGTCCGTCTGAGAACAATCGGCGAGCGCGGCACTATCGCTTGACCCGCAGCGGGCACAAGCTGCTGGAAGCGGAGAAGCGGGATTGGGAGCAGACCGCTGCGATTATCGCGCGATTCTTTGAAGTGAAGGCGGAGGATCTGTCATGAGAGCGTTGAGGCGATTCCTGGCGCGGATTTGGAACGTTGCAGCGGGCCGGCAAGAGGACGAACGGCTGCGCGAAGAAATGGAAGAGCACGTCGCGATGCAGACGCAGGAGAACCGGCGAGCAGGCATGGCGCTCAATGAGGCGCGGCGCCAGGCTTTGCTGAAGTGGGGCGCAGTGGAGGCTGTTCGGGAGCGGTATCACGCCGAAAAGGGATTGCCGGGATTGGAGACGATGCTGCAAGACTTGCGGTTTGCGGTGCGGATGCTGCGCAAATCGCCGGTGTTCACGATCGTGGCGGTGCTGACACTAGCCTTGGGGATCGGAGCGAACGCGGCAATCTTCACCCTGGTGAACGCGCTGATGATGAAGAGTCTCCCCGTGGCTGATCCGAAGATGCTGGTGCGTCTGGGGAACAACAACGATTGTTGCGTCGGGATCGGGTACCGCGATAACGGCGAATACTCGTACTTCACGACGGACAGCTACGAGTATTTACGAAAGAACATCCCAGAATTCGAAGAACTGGCAGCGATGCAGGCTGGCTTTTCATATCGCCCTGTGGTGGTGCGGCGAGACGGGACCCAGGATGCTCCACGTTCTGTCATGGGAGAGTTTGTTTCAGGCAATTACTTCAGAACCTTCGGATTGACGGCAACAGCGGGCCGGATACTGGAAAATCGCGATGACGTTGCCGGCCGGCAGTTGACTGCGGTGATGAGCTATGAAACGTGGAAGGTGCGCTTCAATGGCGACCCGAGCGTTGTGGGGAGCACGTTTCGCGTGAATACCAAGCCAGTGACGGTAGTGGGAATCGCGCCGAACGGATTCTACGGAGACCGGCTGCTGCCTTCTCCGCCGGAGTACTATCTGCCGATTGAGACGATGCCGGAGATTGCGAATGTGACTTATGTGCACGGGTCAGAGTCGCAATGGCTATACATGATTGGGCGGGTAAAACCGGGCGTTTCGCTGGGCAACTTGCAGCAAAAGGTGAACACTCTCCTTCGGCAGCAGCTTGGCGAAACCTCGCACTTCAGTTCGCGAGAGGCGAAGATCCGGATGAAAACCCTGCACGTGGTGCTGACACCCGGAGGAGCGGGTATCCAGGCCATGCAGGAAAACTACGACAAGCGGCTGAAGCTGCTATGGGCAGTATCGGGACTCGTGTTGTTAATTGCCTGCGCGAACATCGCGAACTTGCTGCTGGTTCGGAGCACCGCGCGCAAAGCGGAGATGAACGTGCGCACAGCTCTGGGCGCGCGCCGAAGCAGGATCGTACGGCAGCTGCTGACCGAGAGCGTGCTGCTGGCGGGCGCGGGCGGAGTGGCGGGACTTGTGGTGGCTTATGGGGGCACGCGGATGCTTCTGGCCATGACTTTCCCGGGTGCCCAGAACGTGCCGATCGATGCGAGCCCATCCTTTGCAGTTCTGGCATTTGCATTCGGGTTGTCGCTGTTGACGGGGGTGGTGTTCGGCGTGGCGCCTGCCTGGATAGCTTCGAGGGCGACACCGGCTGACGCGCTGCGGGCTGGGACGAGGTCGGTTGCGGGAGGCGCAACCCTGCTGCAGACGTCGCTGGTGGTAGTTCAGGCAGGGTTGTCACTTGTTTTGCTGGTGGCCGCGGGATTATTTGCGAAGAGCCTGAGCAAGCTCGAGCATATCGACCTGAAGCTCGATCCGGTGAACCGGTATATCGTGCACATCAATCCGCAGACCGCCGGGTATCCAGAAACCAAGGTTGGTGAGCTGTACCGCACGATCGAAGAGAGGTTCCAAGCACTTTCAGGAGTGGAGAAGGTGGGGATCAGCAGCTTCACCCCGATGGAAGACAACAACAATGGATGGGGCGTGCAAGTCCAGGGCAAGCCGGACCTCAGCGCGATGGCCACGTTCATCAAGGCAAACGCAGAGTATTTCGATTCCGTTGGAACGCGAGTGGTGGTAGGGCGTGGGATCCGAGCAGAGGATACGGCGGATTCGCAGCACGTTGCAGTGGTGAACAAGGAGTTTGTGCGGCAGATGTTCAAACCTGGCGAGAACCCGATTGGACAGCACTTCGGCTGGAACGAAAGGTCTGCAGGCGATTGGGAGATTGTGGGGGTCGTGGAAGACACCTCATACCAAAGCGCGACGTGGAAGGACCACATGATGTACTTCGTGCCGCTGATGCAGCGGCCGTTGAGCGCCAACTATCCGATCGACAAGGACGAGAGCATGTATGCCGGGGCGATCGTTTTGAAGACGAGCCGGTCCATTCCGGAAATGGAAGAGGTAGCACGCACAACGTTGGCGGGAATCAATCCGAATCTGAGCGTGGTGAGGTTCCAGACATTCACGGCTCAGATTTCTGACCAGTTCAGCGAGGAGCGGATGCTTTCGCGGCTGACGATGTTGTTCGCGGGACTGGCTCTGCTGCTGGCTACGCTGGGACTGTACGGCGTGACGGCCTATGGCGTGGCGCAACGCACCGCGGAGATCGGAATTCGCATGGCCCTGGGCGCCGAACGCGCAATGGTGACCGGCATGGTGATGCGCGGAGCGATGGTTCGTGCGCTGGCCGGCCTTTCGCTTGGGGTACCAACAGCAATGTTTTGCGTGCGATACATCCGCTCTCAGTTGTATGAAATCAAGGCAGTGGATGGGTTAGTGCTGGCGAGCGCAGTCGCAGCCCTTATCGTGGCCGCCGCCCTGGCTGGTTGGATTCCAGCGCGGCGAGCGGCGTCGATCAACCCGGTTCAGGCTCTCCGGGTGGACTAAACGTGGCGCTCATAGCTCACGGCAACGGTACCAGGATTCAGCCCTAGCCGTTCGGATCTCCGAGGCCCTCGCTCGAATTCGCTTGTCGAGACCGCTCGCCGGATTTCGTCATGATTCCCTGAATCTAAAGGCAATCAGCAAATTCGTGGCAACTGCTCGCCAATCTGTGTCGCAATTACACGGTTCGCGCCCATCATGGTGCGGGCTACGAGCATCTTCTTGTGCTGAGCCGTCACCCGCCCAACGCGCGCCGCCTCGCGGCCCAGGCGATGCGCACGAAGTGTCTCAAGCGCACGATCCGCAGCTTCCGGCGCCACGAAGAAAACCACCTTGCCTTCGTTGGCGACATAAACGGGATCGAGTCCCAGCAGTTCGCAAGCCGACTGGACCTCGCCTCGGATCGGCAGGTTCGCTTCGTCAATCTCAATGCCAACATCTGAGGAGTTGGCGATCTCATTCAACGTCGAAGCGAGCCCGCCGCGTGTGGGATCGCGCATCGCATGCACGCTCGACCCCACAGCATCGAGAACGTCGGCAATAAGCCCGTTGAGCGCTGCGCAGTCTGAACGGATCTGGCTTTCGAATTCGAGCCCTTCGCGCACGCTCATGATGGCCATGCCGTGATCGCCAATGGTGCCCGACACGAGCACTACGTCGCCCACCTGTGCGCGGTGCGGCCCAACGTTGATGCCAGAGCGCAACACGCCTACCCCGGCAGTATTGATGTAGCAACCATCGCCGTGGCCACGCTCCACGACCTTGGTGTCGCCGGTGACGATGCGAACACCAGCAGTCTGCGCCGCATCGGCCATAGCGTTTACCACCGCGGCAAGCTGCGCAAGCGGAAAGCCTTCTTCGAGAATGAAACTCGCGCTGAGAAATTTCGGCTCGGCTCCCGAAACAGCGAGATCGTTCACTGTCCCGTTGACCGCCAGTTCGCCGATCGATCCACCGGGAAAGAACAGCGGTTGCACCACGAACGAATCGGTGCTCATCGCCAGCTTGCCCGACCCGAGTTCAAACACGGCTGCATCTCCCAGGTTCTCGAGTGCAGGATTACGAAATGCGGGCAGAAACAGGTGCTCGACGAGTTCATTACCCAGCTTGCCGCCGCCTCCGTGTCCCATAACGATCGTGGGATAACCGGCCAGAGGCAGCGGGCAGCTCCAATTTGAGAAGTCTGGAGGTCTGTCGTTCTTAGCCATGCGTCGCTCCTGCATTGGCCAATTCTTCCGCCGAAAGGAACCGCCCGTAGTTGTAATACGCCGCGCAAGCGCCTTCGCTCGACACCATAGTCGCGCCCAGCGGATGACGCGGCGTGCATTCTTTGCCGAAAGCCGGGCACTCGGCTGGCTTGATGGCACCGCGTAGCACGTCGCCGGACTTGCATAAAGGCGATTCCTCGGTGCGAATGCCGCTGATCTGGAAGCGATCCTCGGCGTCAAAAGCGCGGTACGTCTCATTCAACCGCCAGCCGCTCAAAGGAATCACTCCAATGCCGCGCCAGGCACGGTCGGTGACTTCGAAGACTTCGGCAAGCAGCCGTTGTGCCTCGAGATTTCCCGCATACGTCACGATACGCTGATAGGCATTCTCAACATGATGCTCGCCCTTTTCAAGCTGGATCACGGCGCGGCGAATTCCGTCGAGCAGGTCGAGAGGCTCAAATCCGGTTACGACGATCGGGATCTTGTATTTGTCAGCAAGCGATGGATACTCGCAGTAACCCATCACGCTGCAAACATGCCCCGCGGCGAGAAACGCCTGCACGTGGTTTTCCTGCGAGCTCATGATGGCCTCGATGGCAGGCGGAACCAGCACATGCGAAACCAGCAGCGAGAAGTTCTTCAAGCCGCGCCGCTTGGCCAGATGTACGCTCATGGCGTTGGCCGGAGCCGTCGTCTCGAAACCCACGCCGAAGAACACAACTTGCTTGTCGGGATTCTTCACCGCAAGCTCAACCGCATCCAGTGGCGAATACACCACGCGAACGTCGCCGCCACTGCCTTTGATCTGGAACAGATCCGCATCGGTGCCGGGAACGCGCAGCATATCTCCGAAAGAACAAAAGATGACGCCGGGCTGCGCCGCAATGGCCAGCGCCTTGTCGATGAGCGACAGCGGCGTCACGCAAACCGGACAGCCCGGACCATGAATCATCTCGATGCCGGCCGGCAACATCTGGTCGATGCCGTTGCGGATGATGGAGTGCGTCTGGCCGCCGCAGACCTCCATGATCTTCCACGGACGCGTCGCGACCTGGTGAATCTCGCGCGCCATCCGCTGGGCAATCTCGCCATTGCGGAATTCTGTGAGGTACTTCATTTCGACGATTCTTTCCCGGTGCGCAGGTCTTTGCCTGTCAATTCGCAGTTCCCGTCGGGACAAGCCGATTGCGGCCGATCAGCGGCCCGGGCAAAGGCTTCATCCTCGCTGGCCAACTCCTCGTCGAGGGTACCCATCTTGCGGAACAGCTCAAGGGTCTCAAGGGCACTCTGTTCGTCGATTTTGGAGATCGCAAAACCAACGTGGACAATGGTGTAGTCGCCGACCACGACCTCGGGTACGTAATCCAGGCAGACGTTTTTCACGACCCCGCCAAAGTTGACGCGGCCAATGCGGATATCGCCCTCAGCGCTGATTTGTTCGACTCTTCCGGGAATTGCCAGGCACATAGCACCCTTCTTATACCGCCGGGAGGATGCACCCAGATGTGATTTAAATCACCTCTTTGCGACTCGATCCCGGATGTCGTTCTCGGCGAGGCGCGCCTTGACCATCTTCTTCAGCAGTGTCGCCGGAAGCGGCTTATCGACCGGAAACTGCAACGTTCCCTTCGATGTGCGATAGTCCTTCAATTCCTCTTTCATCTCATCGATCAGCGATGCCTGCAGCGGAAACAGGCTGCAATGCTTCTTGAACGCGGCATAAGCGACGACGTTCCGTCCATTATGGCGAAAAGTCGGAATGCCGTAGCTGAGGATCTCCTTCGCATCCTTGGGAACAGCCGATCGAATGTCGGCGCGGACCTTCTGGAGCGTAGTGCGCGCCGGCTCGGACACCTTGGCAAGATAGGCGTCCACTTCCGACATTCGGCTCGTCTCGGCAGGACTCTTCATCGCACCCCCGTCACGGAACCATGGCGTATTGGGCTTGCAATCGTTACGAACATGTACGGCACCCTCGCGAAGAAGTGTTTTGAATGATGACCCGCAGCAGGATCACCGGAGCAGACGCAATTCTGACATAAGCTTGAAGGGAGAAGCAGCAGATTTCTGCGGAGAACGGTGCGGAATTTGCTCTAACCGCGCGCTTTTTGATGCGCCAGATAGGCAAGCCATTCGGCCATGCCTGCGCCGGTTTTGGCAGAGACTTCGAAGACGCGAATGCCCGGGCGGATTTCGTTGATGTTTTTGAGAGCGGTCGCGCGATCGAATCCGCAGGGCTCGGCAAGGTCGGTCTTGGTGATGATTGCGGCATCAGCAGAGTTGAAAAGTGTCGGATATTTCAGCGGTTTGTCTTCGCCTTCGGTCACGCTTAGCAGCGCCACACGAATCTTCTCACCCAGGTCATAGCTTGACGGGCAGACAAGGTTGCCAACATTTTCGATGAAGAGGTAGTCGAGGTCGGCCAATTCCCAGCCGTGAAGATGCTTGCTTACCATTTCGGCTTCGAGGTGACAGATACCATGAGTATTGATCTGTCGAACGGGTGCTCCGCTGGCGGCGAGGCGACGAGCGTCGTTGTCGGTTTCCAGGTCGCCGACCAGGGCGGCGGCCTTCGCTCCACCAGCGCGCAATTCGCGGAGGGTGCGCTCGAGGAAGGTGGTTTTACCGGTTCCCGGGCTGGAGACGAGATTCAGCACCAGCACGCCGGCGCTCTCAAAGCGGCCGCGCAAAAGTCGGGCCAATTCATCGTTCTTCTTCAGGATTCCCTGCCGCAATTCCACAATCCGGGTAGTCATACATTTTCCTCGACTTCGTCCTCGATCTCGATGGAATCGATTTCCAGTTCCCGCCCCTGCCTCAGATCCGAAACCGGCTCGTGACAATGGGGGCAGCGAAAGCTCTGCAGGCTGGCAATCTCCACGTCTTGCGCGCACTGGTCGCAGTGCATGGTTACGGGCAGGACGTTCACCACCAGCTTCGAGCCTTCCAGGGGCGTGCCGTCGGTTGCGATGCCGTAGCAAAACTGCAGCGAGTCCTCGATCACCGACGCCAGCGCGCCGAGGCGCAGCCGTACTTCTTTGACGCGCGCATTGGGGTAGGCGGCAAGTGTCTCAGTGACGGAATCGACGATGCTGGAAACGATGGAGAGTTCGTGCACGCGGCCTCGTTGACAGCACGATTCTATCTCTCGCATAGCGACAGCGGTGTGTCGAACGGCACTCGACTGTAGAATGGCATCCAGAGGTCGGAGCCCCTTCCCTGTGAGCAAAACCCTTGCACCTCATCTGCATACGACGTCACGCCTGACCCTGAGCGAGCTTGCACCTGGAGCCATGCAATCTGAGATCCGGGCCATGAGCACCGAGTGCGACCGCATCAGCGGCATCAACCTGGCGCAGGGCATCTGCGACACGCCGGTTCCTGCTCCAGTTGAGACGGCAGCCATCGCGGCAATCATCGCCGGACACAACATTTACACACGGCTGGATGGAATCGAGCGGCTGCGCAAGGCCATCGCCGACAAGCAGATGCGGGACTACGGCCTGGCCTACGATCCCGAGACCGAGGTGCTGGTGGCCTGCGGGGCGACTGCTGGGCTGCATGCGGCAGGAATGGCTCTGCTGAATCCTGGAGACGAGGTGCTGGTCTTCGAGCCGTTTTACGGCTACCACGTGAGCACGCTCAAGTCGATGCGGGTGAAGCCGGTGTTTGTGCCGCTGGCGGAGCCGGACTGGACGCTCGACACGGATGCGCTGCGTGCAGCGGTTACGGATCGGACACGCGCGATGATTGTGAACACACCGGCGAATCCCAGCGGCAAGGTGTTCACGCGTGGTGAGCTTGAAGTGATCGCCGAGGTGGCTCGGGAACACGATCTCTTCGTCTTCACAGACGAGATCTACGAATACTTTGTCTACGACGGGACGAAACATATATGCCTGGCCACGCTGGACGGCATGCGCGAGCGGACCATCGTCATGTCGGGATTCAGCAAGACCTTCAGCGTGACTGGATGGCGGCTTGGCTACGTGACCGCGGATGCGAAGTGGATGGGCGCGATGGGTTACTTCCACGATCTGACGTATGTCTGCGCGCCATCGGCACTGCAGCATGGAGCGGCTGCGGGGCTTGAACAATTGCCGCGGGAGTTCTACAAGACGCTGGCTGCCGATCATCAGTCGAAGCGCGAGCGGATTGTTGCAGCGCTGCGTGATGCTGGGATGGAGCCGAGCGTTCCCGCAGGAGCTTACTACGTGCTGGCGCGAGCGACACGATTGCCCGGGGAAACTTCGGCGCAGAGGGCGCGTCATCTGCTGGCTGCCACCGGCGTTGCGTCAGTGGCAGGGTCGGCGTTCTTCCGGCCGGGCCGCGGCGAAGATTTGCTGCGCTTCTGCTTCGCCAAGAAGGATCACGATCTGGACGAAGCGTGCGCGCGCCTGCGCAGGCTCTGACCCAATTCCTATTGGACGGCGCCACAAGCCTTAGAATTTAGTCACACGCTCATTCTGCAATGAATGAGTCATAGAAAGGTTCTGTGCCCTGTGAACGAATTCCCTCATGCAATGCTGCGCGAAATCTTTGAACAGCCTGCCGCTATCCGACGCACGCTTGATCTGTATCTCGATGGCCAGGCCCTGAAGCAGGCGGCTTTCGCACCCATCGAGAAGTGGCTCAACTCGCGCGGTGAGGTGCTGATTGCGGCCAGCGGCTCGAGCCGGCACGCGGGGCTGGCCGCGGAGATCATTTTCGAGGACCTTTGCGGGCTGGCGGTGGATGTGGAGTATTCGAGCGAGTACAGTTGCCGTCCGGCGGTGAATCCGCGGCAGCCCTCGGTGCTAGTGATTTCGCAGTCAGGCGAGACCTCGGACACGCTGGCTGCGCTGCGATTCGCAAAAGACGGAGGGCAGCAGACATTGGCGATTGCCAACGTGGACGGAAGCACGATGCTGCGCGAAGCCGACGCAGCGATGCCGTTGGCGGCCGGCAAGGAAGTTGCCATTCCCGCAACCAAAAGCTTTACGTGCCAGCTGACGGCCCTGTATCTGCTGGCGCTTTACGAGGGCAGCAGGCTGGGCAGCTTCGACGATGCGCAACTGAAAGCGCGCATCCAGGAACTTTGTTCGCTGCCGGGCATTATCGAGCGGCAACTGGACGGCTGGCGCGTGGAGATGAAGGCGATTGCGGCAAAGTGCAGCGATGCGGCGAGCTTCCTGTATCTCGGGCGCGGCGTGCACTACGCGATTGCACGCGAGGGAGCGCTGAAAATGAAGGAGTCCTCGTATGTGACCGCTGAAGGCTATCCGACGGGCGAGTTGAAGCACGGGCCGAATGCGCTGGTGAGCGAGCATGTTCCGCTGATGGCGCTGGCGACCGTGGACTTGCATGTGGATGACTCCGTTCTTCGCTACGAGAAGACACTGCAACTGCTGAGCGACATGAAGAAGCAGGGCGCGCGGGTAATTGCGATTGCCAACATGGACGACAGCGATGTTCCTTCACTGGCAACGCACTGTGTGTTTGTCGAGCCGGTGAGCGAGCACCTGCTGCCGATTGCCGAGGTGATTCCGCTGCAACTGTTCAGCTACTTCATGGCGCTGGAGCATGGTGTGGATGTGGACCGGCCGCGGAATCTGTCGAAGGCTGTAATTGAGGCGTAGGAGTTTTGCTCCTCCCCTCACAGTGTGGTGGGCAGTGAACAGTGGTCAGTCGGCCCATTCGACTTGAGGCCGCTAGAGGCTTTGCAGAGGTCCCTGAGAGCCACTGGCGTTTCGACTTCGGTCGTCCGCTGCGATGACGATCGTCTTTTGTGGTGCGCAATGGAAAGCGCTTAACGCGATCCATCACTTGCGCGGCGCAAGTTTCCAGCCGGCGAAGGGTTTTACGGTGGCACAGTTGGGGCCGCCGTCTTTGCCGGTGCCGGGGACGTGGGTTTCGAGAATCAACTTGGGATCCTTCTCGATCCGATCGACCATCTCCGCGGTGATAGCGGTGAGTGGGACCTTGAGACGGCGGCTCCAGCAGGAGTCCACCTGGCCAGCGGCAGTGCCTATATTTACGTAGACGAATCGCGCGCCGGGCGGACCCTGAACGAAGGGGCCCAACAGATTCGGCTCCGCGGCCCTGGCGGCGGGCGCTACGCGTGCGCTGAACTCGAAGCCGAGATCTTTGGTTCCGGATCGTTGCTTCTGGACGATCTTGTGGCTACTTGCTTTCCCCTTTTGCAGGGCAAAATCCACACCGCCGGGCGGCTTCTCCAGGACTATGCGAAACGTCAGTTCACGCTCCATCGGACCTCCCCGAGCAAAAACGGAACCGCTCAGGACGACACCCGATGTTTAGGACGGCTTGACAGTTCAATTCGCACCGCCTTTGTCGAAGAACGCCTCGATTTCCTCCAGAGTTTTGCCCTTGGTTTCAGGGAACAAGAACGTGGTGGTGAGGAAGTAGACGACCGTAAAGCCGGCAAACAGGAAAAACATGGACGAGTAGTTGTGTTTGCTCACGAATGGCAGGAAGATGGCCGCCAGAGTTGCCGAGACCAACTGATTGAGAACGAGCGCGATGCTCATTCCGTTGGAGCGGATGCGGGTGGGCATCAGTTCAGAGAGCGCGAGCCAGACACACACGCCGGGGCCGGTGGCGTAGAAGGCGATGAACATATAGGTAAAGATGGCGACTAGCCAGCCGTGACTCTCGTCGGGAACAGGACCGAGGATTGCCTTCTCGATCTTCAGAGGCGCGGTTTGAGCGGCTTCAAAGTTTCCGAATGGATTGCTGAATAGAGCCTCGACCTTGTTTACGGGCACTGCCTGGTCGCGGGAGATTTTGAGCGGCGCCGCCAGATCGTCGGAACGTACATAGCTGGTGGTGCCGGTGAAGTCGCCGTAGGAAAAGATGATGGCGAAGGAGGCGCGATCGGGGTTGATGGTGCTCGCCGATCCGGATTGCGCAGCAAGGAGGCGTTGAGCCGCAGCCTTGTCGAACTGGAAGGTCAGCTCCTGGTGGGGGCCCACGAGAGGCTGCAACTGGTCGCGACAGTCAACGTTCTGCTTCTCGGTCTGCGTGAAGAGAATTCCCACCGTGACCATCGAGGTGATGATGCCGCTGGTGCCAAGGATGAAGAGGAACTTGCGTCCCTTGCGATCGACGAGAGTCATGCCGACCGCAGTGAAGCAGAAGTTGAAGGCAGTGAAAAGGACGTATCCCCAGTGCGCCTGAAGATCGGACAGGCCACTCTGAAGGAGGATATTGGTGTTGAATCCGATGATAGAGTTGATGCCTGTGGCGGTGTTGCACGCGAGGATGACGCAGGCGAGGAAAAACGGGACGATGTATTTGCGCCGGAGGAGCGAGTCGCTGACCTTTTCGCCCGAGACCACGGCCGGTTTTGAGGCGGCTTCCATCTCCTGCAACTCAATGGTTGCCTGTTCGGGGGATCGGGAACGCAGGAGGGCGGCGCGCGCCTTTTCAGGCTTGTTGCGGCGATAGAGCCAGCGAGGCGACTCGGTGACCATGAGGCTGCCGATGACGAAGAGCAGGCCGGGCGGGAGTGAAACCCAGAAGATGCTGCGCCAGGCGTGGTCCTTGAAACTGAAGAGGGCCGAGGGGTCAGCCTTGGCAACAGCGTCGACGCGATAGCTGAAGTAGATCCCGATAAGTGCCGCCGCGACGATGCCGAAGGTAAGCAGCCACTGGAAGACGCCGGTTCCCTTGCCGCGGGTCGACGCCGAAAGGCATTCGGCGAGATAGAGCGGAACCACAATGCCGATGAGACCGCCGCTCATGCCCTGGAGAAGACGACCGAGGAAGAGAAAGCCGTATCCGTGCGAGAGCGCGATGACCGGGATGCTGAGGATAAATGCTGTGCCGCTAAGGAGCATGAGCGGCTTGCGGCCCATCCAGTCAGCAAGCAGACCGGCGAAGAGGGTGGAAAAGACGCTGCCCAGCAACACCGCGGCCACAATAATCGAAAGCTGCGACGGCGTGAGCTTTGACGTGGCTTCGAGATAGGGCAGCGCGCCGCCGATGATGCCTACGTCGATGCCGTAAAGCAGGCCGCCGAGTCCGGCCACGAGTAGCAGAAACAGGTTGTAGCGCCTGCGGCTTTGTTCGGTATAGGCCGGAAGAGAATTGGAAAAAGTGCTGGCTGTCATGAATGTGCCTTATTATTTCACCGCATTGTGGACCAGATTGCCACGTTCAACACGACCATGAGAACTGCGGATGCAGGAAAGATGAGCAATGCCTTCTTGAGACGCCGCGGATCTTCTCCCGCGATGGAGCCGATGATGCGTGAACTGACGGCGAGACCGACCCATCCACAGGTGATGACGAAGCCGAGAGCCGTGCCGGTCATGCGGGGGAATGCAGCCCCGGTGATGGCGAGCGTGGTGGGAAAGACGGGCGCCATGGAGAGCCCGGCAATGAAGACCAGCGCGAAGGCGAGGCCGGGCTTGTTGGTCTGAAGCATTAGGAATGTGGTGACGGCCATGGCGATGGAGGCACCCAGGGTGACTTCAATCGCCGGAACGTGGGCCAGGATTGGCGAGACGCCGACGCGGCCGACGAGCAGACCAAGTGCGAATCCGAGGGAAAGGATGTTGAGGGCACGCGACTCGGGGATGCCCTGCGCGATGAGATGGCGGGGGAGCCAGTTCCAGACACCGACTTCGCACGTGATGTAGAGGAAGAGAAAGGACCCCAGCATGAAGAGCACAGGGCGGCCGAGGATGGGACCGACATCAGCAAACAGGAATCGCGCATTGCCGGTGGGGGCGGGCATCTTGGCCGCGGCCTGGACGAAGATCGAAGCCACCGTGAGTCCCGCGATGGTATAGCAGAGGCGTACCCAGTTCTTCTTGAAGATGTTGGCGGCAATGAAGGGGGTGGCGAGACCGCCGAGGCCGAAGAACAGATTCACCAGATTCAGCACGACCGCGCTGTTGGCGCCGCCGACACTGTTGGCGAGGGCATTGGCGCCGGTGACGACGATTCCACCACCCATGCCGAGAAGGAACAGGAGGAGGAGAATGTCGCGGAATCCGCCGGCACGGGGCAGAAAGAAAAGTGCAAAGGCGATGGCGACCAGGCCAAGGATCAAGCCGATCTTGTCACCTTCGGTATCGAGCAGTGGACCGACGCCGAGCGACGCGATGATGAGGCCGAGAGCCTGTACGAAAGCGATGGTGCCGTTCTGGGTTGGAGTGAGGTGAAAGCGATCGGAGAGGTCGGGCAGGATCGTGCCGAGCATGGCGGCGATCATTCCGTAGACAAAAATGGCCAGAATGGCGGCAAAGATGAGCACGAACGTGAGCCCCTTTTTAAGGTCGTAGGCAAGGATACGGCATGGGAGCGCCTAAACGTCACAAATCAGAGGCTTGCTGTTAACCAAGCAATCTGCAAGCACGTCTAGAGAGTGGTCGGCATTCCCGCGATAAACCTATGTCAAACAGTCGCGGAACGGGGTGGTCACGATGACGGATCTCTGGAACGACGTAAAGCATGCGCTGCATCTTTTTGTGAAAAGCCCAGGGTTTACCTTTGCCGCAGTTTCAGCGCTGGCCCTGGGCATTGGCGCCAATACTGCAATCTTCACAGTGGTGAATGCGGTGTTGTTGAAGCCGCTCGGCTATCCAGATGCAGATCGCATCGTGGAGATCCTGCTCACGTCTCCGCAGGGAAAGGGTCCTGGAGCCTCGATTCCGAAATTCCAAGAATACCAACGGCAGACTTCAATCTTTAAAGACGTGGCCGCATATGACTTTGCGGGACCAGGGTTTAACCTCACCGGTGATCGGCCGGAGCTGATCCACGGCATTCATGTTTCCGAGGGGTATTTTCGGGTGTTTGGCGCTCCGATGGCGCTGGGCCGAACCTTTACGCAGCAGGAGGACTCCCCGAATGGCGGCCATGTGGTGGTTCTGAGCTACGGGTTGTGGCAGCGCAGGTTTGGGGGGAATCCGAATGTGACTGGGCAGTCGCTGTCGCTTGCGAATGAGCCATACACGATTGTGGGCGTCCTGGGACGCGATTTCGCGACGGATCCGGAGGCGGATATCTGGATTCCTTTTCAGTTCGAGCCGAACAGCATCAACCAGGGGCATTTCTTTATGGCGGCCGGGAGGCTGAAACCTGGAATCACTCTGGAGCAGGCGAACGCGCAAATGAAGCTGGCCTACGCCGAGTTCCGGCGCAGATTCCCGGAGGCCGATCCCAAAGGCGGATTCGCCGTCCAACTACTGCGAGATTCGATTGTCACCAATGTTCGGACGTCGCTGCTGGTGCTGCTCGGAGCCGTCGGACTGGTTCTGCTGATTGCCTGCGCCAACGTCGCCAACCTGCTGCTGGTGCGCGCGACGGGGCGGAAGCGGGAGTTTGCGATTCGCGCGGCCATGGGAGCAAGCCGGGCTCGGGTGATCCGCCAATTGCTGACGGAGAGCGTGATGCTCGCGATCACCGGCGGCGTACTGGGCTTAGCTTTGGGATTTCTGGGCGTGCACTGGTTGCTGGAGATCAGTCCGGCAGGGTTGCCACGAATTGGAGAAGATGGTGCGGCGGTGGGCGTGGACTGGCGCGTGCTGGGCTTCACACTGGCGGTTTCGTGCGCGACAGGGATTCTGTTCGGGCTGTTCCCGGCGTTCAGCGTTTCGCGCACGGATTTGAATTCGACGCTGAAGGAAAGTAGCAACCGAGCGGGCACAGGCTTTCGGCAAGGGAAGACGCGCTCGTTGCTGGTAATAACGGAGGTTGCGCTGGCGCTGGTACTGCTGGTGGGGGCAGCACTGCTCATTCGCACCTTTGTTGCGTTGCGCGGAGTGAATTCCCAATTCGACCCGCACAATGTGCTGACGCTGGAGATGTCGCTGAACGGCGACCGATTCAGCAAGACGGCCGCGCTGGCGCAACTCTCGCATGAAGGCCGACAGCGACTGGACGCCATTCCGGGCGTGGAAAGTTCGGCATTCACATGCTGCCTGCCAGTGCAGGGACAGTTCGGTTTGCCGTTCGCGATTGTGGGCAGGCCAATCGATCCATCGAAAGGGCAACCGGGGGGCGGATGGATGCAGGCTTCGCCGGATTATTACAAGACGTTTCGGATCCCAGTGTTGCGCGGGCGCGAATTCACGGATGCGGACACGGCATCGTCGCCCAGGGTGGTGATCATCAATGAGGCACTGGCGAAACAATATTTTCCGAACGAGAATCCGATCGGGCAGCAAATCCTGATCGCGAAAGGAATGGGACCGCCGTTTGAGGAGCCTGCGCGACTGATTGTGGGCGTTGTTGGCAACACGCACGATGCTGGGCTGGACCAGGACACGCCGCCACTGATGATCGTGCCGGATAACCAGGTACTGGATGCGATGACCGCGCTGAATGCAAAGATCGTCCCCCTGCGATGGGCAGTGCGCACCCACGGCGATCCGCGGAAGCTGAGTACGGTTATCTCGGAGCAATTGCGGCAGGCAAGTGGAGGTTTTCCTGTGGCACGCATCAAGACGATGGAGGAGATTGTCTCGAGCACCACTGCGCGGCAGAGTTTCAATATGATGCTACTTTCCATTTTCGGCGCGATTGCGCTGGTGCTTGCGGCAATCGGGATTTACGGGTTGATGGCGTACTCGGTGCAGCAGCGCATGCAGGAGATTGGCATCCGCATGGCGTTGGGCGCGGATCGCGGGATGATTCGGAGGTTGGTGGTATGGAATGGGATGAGGCTGGCGTTGATCGGGATGGTGCTGGGGATCGGCGCCTCCTTCGGGCTTACGCGGCTGATTGCGAGCTTCCTGTTCGGCGTAAAGACGTGGGATCCGACGGCGTTCATCGCAGTTCCGGCGGTGCTGGCTGCGGTGGCACTGTTTGCGGTGTGGTTGCCGGCAACGCGGGCATCTCGGGTGGAACCGATGAAAGCGCTGCGGGTGGAATGAAAACTCTGCGTGCACGATGAGAGCTTCCCAGATCTCAAAATCGAGACCCGAGCACTCACATGGGTGCCTAATCGCGACGCAGGATGACGAAGACGCTGACCAGCACGAGGAGTGAGCCGGCAATGATGCGCCAGGTGATGATTTCGCCGGCGGCAAAGTATCCGAGGGCTACGGCGACAATGGGATTCACATAAGCGTGGCTGGAGACGCGCGTGGCGGGCATGTGCGCCAGCAACCAGACGAAGGCCGTGAAAGCCAGCAGCGATCCGAAGACAATGAGATAGAGCAGGGCGAGAACTGCACGCACGGAGATATGCGGGAACGGATGCATCTCGCCGAAGCCCGCAGAGATAGCGAGCAGCATCGCTCCGCCCAGCAGCATCGCTCCGCCGGAGGTGACCGGTCGGGATTTGGGCAATTCCAGGGAGCGGGTCAGGACAGAGCCCAGCGACCAGGTGGTGGCGCCCGCAAGGATGGCGAGGCATGGGATCGCGGCCAGGTGCTGCCGGCCACCGGGCATGAGGAGAACGGCGACTCCCGCGAAGCCGACGAGGATCGCGAGGGCCAGCTTGAGGCGCATCCGTTGCTGGCGCAGGATCAGCATCTCGAGGATCATGGTGAGAATGGGCAGCGTGGCGGCGAGCACGGAGACGACGCCGGAGGGGATGTACTTCTCAGCCCAGAAGAGCGGGCCATACTCGGCCACGAACATGAGCAGGGCCATGATGATGAGGCTGCGCCATTGACGCAGAGTCGGAGCCGTCGCGCCTTTGACGCGCATGAACGCATAGAGGATGATGCCGGCCGTGAAGAAGCGTGTGCCGGCCGCAAAGAGCGGCGGGAGCTCCTCGACGGCGATGCGGATGGCAAGGAAGGTGGTTCCCCAGAGCACGTATATGGCAAAGAACGAGAGGAGTATGCGGATCCGGAAGGATTCCGATTCCCTGCCCTTCGCCGCGACACTAACCATCGAATCAGCCATAGACGGTTACCATGTTTTCATATATGTGGTAACCTGTCAATGTCGGTTCATGGGTTAGTAGTGGAAAAGGGTTCGACAAGCGCGATCGCGAGTGAGAAGCAGATGCAACCATTTCAGTTGGTTGGCGGGCATGCTGCGCTCGATCTGGTGAACACGCTGGATTGGCGATTTCGCGATGGGCAGCCGGAAGATCTGATTGCGGGCTACGGCGATGTCGTCCGGTTTGTGGTGCAATCCGGGTTGATGAGTGCGACGGAAGGACGCCGCCTTGTTCGTTCCGCCGGCACGAACAAGGCGGCGCAGGTGGTTGCGGAGACGCGGGGGTTGCGGGAAGCGGCAGCGCGCGTTTTCTATGCGGCTCTCGATGATGACGATCAACCCGTTGATGCGATCCGGGACCTGGAGGGCTATTTCAAGGACGCGGAGGCCCATCGCAAGCTGCGGTGGTCTGAACGTCATCTGCGATGGGAATTTCCGGCTGCATTGGCGGCGCCGGAACTACCGCTATGGATCTTGTCGCTGAAGACGGCGCAACTGATCACGTCGGGAAACATGGAGATGGTCAGGGCGTGCGGGAACCCGGAGTGCCGGTGGCTGTTTCTCGATACCAGCAAGAATCACACGCGGCGCTGGTGCGACATGAAGATTTGCGGCAATCGCATGAAGGCGCGACGCTTCAAGGCTCACCACGGGTGAGGCCGTTGGGCACCGCCCACAAGCGCGGCCCTGAGGCGATGCGGGCAGGCATTGAAGCAGGCGGTACTGCATTTCACCATCATTTTTTGGGTGACGTCGGACCCGTTTCGGCGGGGTCGCTCACAATGCGGATCTCCGAGCGGAAGACGTGGTAGTCGCGGAAGACGTGGTAGTCGCGGAAGACGGCTTCATTGATTGCGTTGACGCGCGAGAACTCAATGAGGGCCAGCGCTTTTTGTGCTGCCCGGGAGCCTTCAGATTTCGAGATGGGCCGCTTGAGGGGCCCTTGCGAGCCGAGGGTCCAGGTGGTCATAACCGAGACAGAACGCGTGGGACAGATGTACTGCTTGCCGGCGATCTCGAGTTCGCCATACTCCACCAGCACATCATTGCGAAGCAGAGGAGTCTTTTCGATGGTGTTGGGCTGGGACGAATCAGGTCTGAGGTCTGTCTTCAATACAAGGCGCAGAATGGCGCCGGTTTTCGGGTCGATGGAGAGTTCTCCGTGGTAGCCGGGTTTCGCGGCAAAGCTGGATGGCAGGCCATCGTTTGCAAGGTAACAGCAGAAACGCACGTTGTAGTGCGAAGCAGTTTCAGGAACGGCGTAACGAAAAACGGCGAGCGATCCGGAGGGTCCGCGTTCCCAGTGACTCCATCCGATCTTGGAGCTCAACACGTCGGTAATCACGATCTCGAGGATGGGACCGAAGGTGCCCCATGTATCCAGCCCCAGCGCGGGCAATTTCGGGTGCGCGTTTTTTGACTCAGACTCCACGACCTCGCGGCCGTCGCGAAAATGAACCGTGCCGGTGGACTGGTCGACGATGACGAGCGGTTTGACCTCAGCTGTGAGTGGCTGAGCACCGCGCACCACCTGGAGGTCTTCGAATCGGGTCAACTGACGGGTTGCGAACAGATCAGGCATTTTGTGAGTGACGCTGGCCACAAACTGGACGGCGCTGCTGATGATCTGGCCCTGCTGTTTTGAATCGGGCGGCTTGCCGGGAGCGAGATCGGCTTGAGGAAGATCGGCGAAGGCAGAAAGATCGTACAGCGCCACCAGGGCTTCAGAGGAGGCTTTGCCTGGAAACAGGGCACGAAGGCGCGCATCGCGCTCGGGGGTAAGCCGTTCCGTGAGTTCAAGCTGCTCGAGACGATGCGCTACATCGTGATCGTCGCGGCCGTGAAGATCCGTAACGAGTTCTTCAAACTGCTGCAGCGTTACGCGCTCGCCCATGACCCGCATTGCCGCAGCGAGAAATTCCGGGTCGGATACCGCGGGCGGACTGGAATGACCTTTCCGATAGGCGGTGTATTCCGTGTCTGCCAAGTGGATGAGCGGACGGATGTCCTGACTTGACTGCCAATTCATCTGACTGAGGTTGTAATTGCCAAGAAGCGACTGAGTAATGGCGATGGTGACTGCCCTGAGAGGAGCGAGGAATGATTTGCCGTCGATCGTGACCGGTGCGAACTCGGCCACAACGTCGGCCCGCGAAACGTGCTGGCCCGGGTCGAGTATGGCGCGAAGCACGAGCCGATACACGGCGCCGGTGGCGGGATCGAGGGTGATTTCGGCGTGATAGCCGGGTTTGCCGCTGTAGCCCCGCTTGACCATAGGATCCACCAGGGTGCGAACGGGAAAGTGAGCGTGGTTTTCATCTACGGAAAAACGAAACACAGCAAGATTACCCGTAAATCCATGCTCCCAGCGCGCCCATTCGGGCTGGGATTGATGCATGTCGTGCAGGACGTTGTTCAGCAACGCATTCAGGCTGTCAAAGTCTTCCGCGCCTGCCTTGATTGCATCGCCCGGAGCCCACGCCTGGCGAAGCTGGGTGCTGAAAACGCGGCCTTGGCGATAGGTCACCGCGTCACTTCCCTGGCTGAGCATCAGCGGAACCGGTTCGACGATTGAGATTGGAGTTGTGTTTGCGGTGGAGAAGTATTTCAGGTTGCGGAAACGCGTGATGTTGGCGGTGGCATCGAAGTCAGGCATCTGGTTGGCGGCGGAATTGTCCGATGTTTCGATGGCGCGGGCCAGAATCTGCTGCTGCTCTGGCGCGCTGGGGGGCGGATCGGGTGGAATGTCACCCGAGGGAAGGTCAAGGACCTCAGAGAGGTCTGCCACCGCCAGCAATGCCGCCCGAGACTCGGATCCGGGCACCGCGGCCTCGAGTTTCTCCAGCCGCGCAGTACCGAGGCGCTCGGTGAGTTGCAGATTCCCCAGTCGACGCGCCAGGTCCTTATCGCTGCGGCTGTGTTCGCCGGTCAGGCGCTGTTCAAGCTGATCCACCGTTACGTGGTCCTGTGCGAAGCCGCAAAACGCTGCAGCAGCCATCGAGACGAGCAGAGCGATCGTTCTCATTTCAGAACCCCGTCGCACAAGAATGAACATCGGCAAACATTTTGCAGCAAGAACCAGCTAAGGATAGTGACACCGATTACATCCCAACGTGCCCATGCCGTGTCGGAGAATCTGTTGAGTGTACCAACTTCTTTTGACGTGTTCGTGGTGAACGCGGTTCTGAGTGTCTCTTTGCTCAACCAGGGATAAGCTGGCACCGACTCGACAATGCCGCGCAACGAGCAAGGTCGCGGCACAGCGTGCAGGTTAGACTGAGTGCAATGAGCTTGTTCAATCGAGCGGCATGGTCGGGGTTGGCGCTGCTGCTTTGCGGATGCATTGCCGGATGCGGAACTCCGGGAGCGCCGCAACCACCATCGCTCAACCTGCCGAATCCGGTGACTGATCTCGCGGCGACCCGAAACGGGAACCAAGTGATGCTGACGTGGACCATGCCGAAGCGGAATACCGACAAGACTGCAATCAAGGGCGATGTGACAGCACAGATTTGCAGGCGCGAGGGTATGGGGGCCTGCAAT
Organism: Occallatibacter sp.; assembly: GCA_036495975.1. GTDB lineage: Bacteria > Acidobacteriota > Terriglobia > Terriglobales > Acidobacteriaceae > Telmatobacter. Next base: position 109,641 of record DASXLY010000186.1, read on the forward strand.
GCGGTTGCGGATAAGCAGGTGGCGCCCGAGAAACCAGCAAGCTACGCAGTTCCTCTGCAGAACGCATTGGCAACGGGCCAACCGAGGCCGGTGAGCTATTTCGTCGAACTGTTGAACAAGAAGAATCGCTCAGCGGGTTTGTCGAACGGAGCGACGGTGCTGGCGGGGGCAGCGCCAGGAGCGGTGGAAGGACTGAAAGCGGAAGCTCGCAAGCAAGGCGTGGTCCTGAGCTGGGCTCCCGACGGAGAGAAGTCTACTGTGCGCCTAGTGCGCAAGCTGTTGACGCCGCCTCCGGCGAAATCGCAGCAGCAGGGGCCGCTGGCGCCGGCACCCGAGGCGTTGAATCAGTCGATGCTGGTGGAGGCGGGCGTTGAGCAGGGACGCGCGCTAGATCAGACTGCGCATTTCAACGAAAGCTATGAGTATCGCGCTCAGCGATTGGTGCGCGTGGATGTGAAGGGGAAGACACTGGAGCTTGCCGGTGATCTCTCTGCGCCCATCGCTGTGGATGTGAAGGATGTGTTTCCGCCGGCAGTGCCAGTCGGACTGGCGGCGGTCGCGAGTGCCGGTGGGGATGGAAAAGGGCCATCCATCGATGTGAACTGGCAGCCAAATACCGAGGCGGACCTGGCGGGGTACATTGTGTATCGGCGAGAAGATGGTGGCGTGTGGCAGCGGATATCCCCGGCAACGTTGTCGATCGAGCCCGCATTTCACGATGCCCAGGTACAACCGGGACACTCCTATGAATACACGGCAAGCGCGGTGGACAAAGGCGGACATGAGAGCGAGCGGTCCGAGGTTGCCGAAGAAACGGTGCCGCAAAGCTAGTGCGGTGTCAGTGTGGATTTGTGCTTTCCCAGGTCTCAAAGTCTGTGCTGAGCTGTGCGCATCCCAGTCAGCCGAAGGAGTGAGTTCATGAAGTACTGCAGGTTTCGTTTTGAGAATCAGATTGAGTATGGAGTGGTGGAAGATCGGGGCGGCGAACCTTGGATTGTGGACCTAATGCACACGCCCGAAGAGGATGCTGCCGCTCACTTGGTTCGCGCGCGTGCGGTGGTGAAGGATGTGGCGAAGTTTGATTTTGAGCCGTTGCCGCTGAGCTCTGCAGAGTTGCTGCCGCCGGTAACTCCGTCGAAGATCGTCTGCGTGGGCCGGAATTATCGCGATCACGCGAAGGAACTGGGGAACGAAGTTCCGGCTGAGCCGCTGCTCTTTTTCAAGCCGCCATCGTCGTTGCTGGCACACAAGGGAACGGTGCTGATGCCTTCGCAGTCCGAGCGGGTGGATTTTGAAGGGGAACTGGCGATTGTGATCGGCAAAAAGGCGAGCAAGCTTGCGGAGAATGCCGACTGGCGCAGCTACATCCGCGGCTACACGATCGCCGATGATGTGACCGCGCGCGATCTGCAGAAGAAGGACGGGCAGTGGACGCGCGCCAAGGGATTTGACACGTTCTGCCCGGTAGGGCCCGTGGTCAGCAATGAAGTGGATCCGGCGAAAGGGCTTACGGTTGAAACGCATGTAAACGGCAAGTTACGGCAGCAAGGATCGACACTGGATTTTATCTTTCCTATTCCAGTGCTGCTCAGCTATATCACGGCAGCAATTACGCTTGAGGCCGGGGATCTGCTGTTGACGGGTACTCCGGCGGGGGTTGGGCAGCTGGCCGCGGGAGACACAGTTGAAGTTTCGATTAAAGGACTTGGTGTGCTATCGAACACATTTACGGCGGCGCCAAAGCAGCTGTAAAGCGCCAAAAGAAGCGGGCAAGCGGATGCAACCTCCGCGGATCGCGGGAATCAAAAGAAGCGTTACACTGAAGCTGGGCTGGGGCCCCTTCCCCAGGAGGAAAAATGCCACAAAATCTGCTCGAACAACTACGCACGTATACGACCGTCGTGGCGGATACCGGCGATATCGAATCGATGGAGAAGTTCCGCCCAACCGACGCGACGACCAACCCTTCGCTGATCACCACGGCGGCGCAGATGCCGCAGTATCAGGCGATTGTCGACGGTGTCATCATGGACGCGAAGAAGGAACTTGGCGACAGCGCGAGCGACAAAGACGTTGCCAACCTGGCGTTTCAAAATCTTGCCGTAGCGTTCGGCAAGAAGATACTCGCTATCGTTCCGGGTCGCGTCTCGACCGAAGTAGACGCACGCCTTTCCTACGACACAGAGGGCACGATCGCGCAGGCGCGCAGCATCATCGCCCAATACGACAAGGCAAAAGTTGGCCGCGAGCATGTACTGATCAAGATCGCCTCGACCTGGGAAGGTATTCGCGCGGCAGAGGTGCTGGAAAAGGAAGGCATTCACTGTAACCTGACGCTGCTGTTCGGCATTCATCAAGCGGTAGCGGCCGCCGAGGCCGGCGTGACCCTGGTGTCGCCGTTCGTGGGGCGCATTCTCGACTGGTACAAGAAGGACACCGGCAAGGATTACCAGGGCGCCGATGACCCGGGAGTGCAGTCGGTGACGACGATCTACAACTATTACAAGAAATTTGGATACAAGACCCAGGTGATGGGCGCGAGCTTTCGCAATTTGGGCGAGATCAAGGAGCTTGCCGGCTGCGATTTGCTGACGATTTCACCGCATTTTCTGGGCGAGTTGGAGAGCACCGAAGGCGAGCTACCGCGCAAGCTCGATCCGGAAGTGGCGAAATCGATGCAGATCGAGCGCCTGGTGGTCGACAAAGCCACATTCAAGAAGATGCATGCAGCGGATCAGATGGCCTCGGACAAGCTGGAAGAGGGCATCGAAGGTTTTTCGGCGGCGCTGGTGAATCTGGAAAAGTTGCTGGCCAAACGGTTGGCGGAGTTAGAGTCGCGCGCGCCCGCGGCGGTCTAGACAAATTTCGCGTGAATTCCCACAGGCAGCCAGAAATGGCTGCCTTTTTTGTTGGTTAAGGCTTTGGTTACCAATGGTTGCGAGACCGCTACTGAAGTGATTTACCTCACATCTCCGGTGCTACAATTCGGCTAAAGTTCTTTCCAAGCAAGACAAATCCAGCGATAGCCGGGGCACGGTTCCGGACTGCGCACGTTGCATCCGAGCTTGAGTGTTCCTTGCTTCGCTTTCAACCGGGGACCCGTATGCAGGTGCAGTCTCATCCACTCGAACCGCTCTTCCTTCAGGCAGTCCGGAGCAGTTATGAAGGCCGACTTGGGCTGAGCCCAGAAGTGACCAGCTACGTTGCCCGTATGCTCTGTGGCTTTGCCGAACCAGGGAGCCTTTTCCGCTTGCGCGATGTGAAGGGCCGGCCGATCGAGAAGCTCGATGAGATGGTGAAGGCTTCTGATCCGGTGCATGGAACCGCGCGGTCGTTTATCGCGGAGCGGTCGATTCGGCAGTACATCGGGGACTACGCACTATTTCTCGCGGGAATGTGCCCGGAAGCTATCGAGTCCGATCCCAACGCGAAATCGAACCGGCCAACGCTTGCCGATCTGATTCGCGTAGGAAAAGAGAGCTACTACGTCGTCAGCCAGTTTGATGTATTTGAGTACGAGAAGGAAGCGCCCTTGTTCGGGCAGCTTTCTTCAGTGTTTGAGCATTGCATTCTCGGTCTTGCCATTGCCCGCAGGGATTTGTGGCGAACGATAAATCCACCAACGCCAGTACATTAAGTCATATTTCATAAAGTTGTTATTCATTAGCAGTAAAGCGGTACTAGAAAACAGGGCGGGTGGTTCGCCGAGCTCGGGGAGAAGGATAGAGTCTCTGGGCTCGGCGATTTCTGTTTGGGCTACTTGCAATTGCGGCTCCAGATTGCCAACAAAGTTGCGCATGCCTCTTCCAAAAAGAGCAACATTTTCGTTACATTCTGTGTCAACACCATGTAAATCGATGGTGGCTGGTCCCCTTCCAGCTGCACGCTAAGCGGACCGACCACCGCACATAAGTAGCGCTGTGACGCGCAAGTGCCACGGGAGGTCATATGCAAAACCAGACGCATCCGCTTGAGCCATTCTTCCGACAGGTGGTCCGCAACAGTTACGAGGGCAAGCTAGGCCTGCACGATCCTGACGTGACTGGGTACGTAGCTCATCTACTGTGCGAATTTTCAGAGACGGACAAGCTTTATCGAGTGCGTGATGCCGCGGGGCGTCCGATTGAGGAGTTGGAGGCGATGATCAAGGCCGCAGATCCCGTGAACGGATTTGCGCCGTCGTTTGATGCGGAGCGGGCCATGCGCAAGTACATCGGAGATTACGCCCTGTTCGTCGGTGGTCTGTATCCGGAAGCAAATGTGCCTGGGTCGCGCCATGGAACGCACCCGAGCCTGAGCGAGCTGATTCAGGCGGGCAAGGAAAGCTATTTCATCGTGAGCCAGTTCAACATGTTTGAGTACGAGAAGGAAGCGCCGCTGTTTGCGCGGCTCTCGGATGGTTTTGAGCGTTGCATTCTAGGACTGTCTCTGGTGCGCGAAGAGCTGAGAAGGCGAAAAGCGCTGCCGGCGCCGGAGATGAACTAACAACCGTGGTCAGTTTTCAGTTGTCAGGCGTCATGTGTCAGGATTCAGGAAAGTGGAATGCCCCGGTGGCGAAAGGCTACCGGGGCATTTTCCTTTGCTGACATTTTTTCTTCGCTATTCGGACCAGACCGCTAGCACGTTGCCTTGCCCGTCGGAGAAATGGAAGCGGCGGCCACCGGGGAACTCGAACGTGGGGACAACAATGGAACCGCCGGAGGCAATAATCGCATCCTGCGTCGCCTTCAGATCCTGTGAGTAGAGGATGATGAGCGGTGCGGTGTCACTTTGCGACCCCGGTTCGCCTTTGCGAAATCCGCCATCGATGCCGGCGTGGTCCCGGTCAAAGCTGATGTAGTCGGGACCATAGTCCTGGAAATTCCAGCTGAAGACCCGTTCATAGAACGCCTTGGTTTGGGCGATGTCGGTGGTCGTGAATTCGATGTAGTTAATGGCGTGGTGCTGCACGGGTTCGCTCATGCTTCTCTCTCCTCATGGTCTCGGATGCGTAGAGTGACGGGAAAGGTGACGCGAACGCGAAGCGCAGCCGCACCCTTCCCAGGTGCTCTGATACGCCTCCATCCGCATTCCCTCAGAAGCAGGAGAGTGCAGGTAGAGCCCGCTGGTTCATGGCGATAGGGCACGGGCTGCCGAGGTACGAACGGAAGGTAGCACAGACGTAAGTCACTTGCAAATGGAGCCCTGGAATGCTTCGATGGAATCTCCCAGGCTAGCAATCCACTCACCCAATTGCGTCATTTTCGTCCCATCTTGCTGCGTAGAGGAAGGTTCAAATAAAGAACTCACGCAGATGGTGCGCTTTCGTGACGCTGGTCCTCATTTCAACTTGCTCGCCCGCGAATGCCGGCAGCGGCAAGTCGGTTCCCGTCATGACCGAGTTTACTGTGAAGCTGGATCAGGCAGTCAGTCCGGATAAGGCTGCGAATGGAACATCCTTCACAGCGAGTTTGAAACAGCCGGTAGAAGTTGATGGCCGCATTATCATTCCGGCAGGAGCATCCGCGGGGGGAATCCTGAGCAAAGAGTCGCCGAACAGCCCGCAAATGGAACTGAATTCAGTTTTTGTAAATGGGCGTTTATACCGGATTACAACTGAACCGGTATCGATCAGCCACAAGAGCGCGCTCCGCGCGGGGGCAACGCTCACATTTCGATTAATGCTGTCACTCATCGTGAAGTGAACGACCTGGGCCTTGCCAACAAATCCATCCCTGGGTCTGGCAAGAGTGGCACAGAAAATGCAACCGCAGATCCTTCGTCTGCGCAAGTCACACGCCTCATAACCCGATCGCTCAGGATGACACTGCAGAAGAGCGCGGCTTAGAGGATGTAGCGGCTGAGATCGTTGTCCTTCACGACGGAGGCGACCATCTGCTTCACGTAGTCCGAACTGATCAGGAAGACCTTTTCCGGGCCAGAGGCGGTCATGCGCTCCTGGTAAGGCAAGGGGGCGCTGGACTCATTTGCCCCGTTCTTCGTTAGTTCGGCGGCTTTATCGGCGTCGCCAGCCTGGCGGGCAATGTCGGGCGCGAGGAAGCTGACGTCTTCGAGCACGCGCTCCATAATGGTGTGCAGGCGGCGCGCGCCGATGTTCTCAGTTTGCTCGTTGACTTTGAAGGCGAACTCGGCCATTTCGCGCAGGGCGTCGGGTTCGAATTCGAGGCGGACACCTTCGGTTTCGAGCAGTGCCGAATACTGCTTGGTGAGCGATGACTTGGGCTCGGTGAGGATACGGAGGAAGTCGTCGACGGTAAGCGATTTCAACTCGACCCGAATCGGAAAGCGGCCCTGCAACTCGGGAATCAGATCACTGGGCTTCGACACGTGGAATGCGCCGGCCGCGATGAAGAGGATGTGGTCGGTACGCACCATGCCGTAGCGCGTGTTCACGGTTGTGCCTTCAACGATGGGCAGAATGTCGCGCTGAACGCCTTCGCGGGAGACGTCGGGGCCGTGGCCACCTTCGCGTCCAGCGATCTTGTCGATTTCGTCCAAGAACACGATACCGCTGGATTCAACGCGCTCGACGGCAGAGCGGTTGACCTGGTCCATGTCGATGAGGCGGCCTTCTTCTTCCTGAACCAGGTAGTCGAACGCATCGCCAACCTTCATCTTTCGTTTCTTAGAACCGCCGCCAAAGATGTTGGGCAGCATGTCTTTGAGGTTCATCTCCATGTCTTCGAGGTTCTGGTTGGAGATGATGCCGAACTGGGGCATGTTGCGCTCGCGTACGTCCAGTTCAACGGTGCGGTCGTCAAGCTTGCCTTCCCGGAACTGCTGGCGAAGTTTCTCGCGCGAGCGCTGGTAGCTGTCTGACCCGGGCAGGGAGAGCTGGCCTTCCTGTCCTCCTGGAGTTGGCGGAGGCGGCGGAAGCAGGATGTCGAGCAGGCGTTCTTCGGCATTCATCTCCGCCTTGTCTTCCACTTCTTCGAGACGCTCTTCACGGACCATATCGATAGAGATTTCGACAAGATCGCGGATGATCGATTCGACGTCGCGCCCAACGTATCCGACTTCAGTGAACTTCGAAGCCTCCACTTTGAGAAAAGGCGAATTGGTGAGCTTGGCCAGCCTGCGCGCGATCTCGGTTTTGCCCACGCCCGTCGGGCCGATCATGATGATGTTCTTGGGCATGATGTCGTCGGCGATATCGGGTGGAAGCTTCTGCCGGCGCTGGCGATTGCGCAAGGCGATGGCGACAGCGCGCTTGGCAGGACGCTGGCCGACCACGTGCTTGTCGAGCTCAGTGACGATTTCGCGCGGCGTCAATTCATCGAGCGAGAGATCCTGTTCTTCGGCGGATGCGGGAAGATAGATGGCCATGACGGCAGGGTCTCAGCCCTTCAACTCCTCAAACGTAACTCTGTCGTTGGTATAGATGCAGATGTCGGCGGCAATCTTCATTGCTTTTGCGGCGATCTCGCGTGCATCGAGTTCGGTATTCTCCATCAATGCGCGTGCCGCGGCCGTGGCGTAGCTGCCGCCGGAGCCGATGGCAGCGATGGGCTCGTCGGGGTCGATAACATCGCCGGAGCCGGAGATAAGGAACGTCTGGTTCTGGTCGGACACGACCAGCAAAGCCTCGAGATTGCGCAGCATCTTGTCGGTGCGCCAGTCTTTGGCGAGTTCGACAGCGGCGCGATTCAGGTTGCCGGCGTACTGCTCCAGTTTGGATTCGAAGCGCGTGAATAGGTTGAAGGCGTCGGCGGTGGATCCGGCAAAGCCGGCGAGAATTTTCTCCTGGTAAAGTCGACGGATCTTCTTTGCCGAGTGCTTGAGGACATGGTCGTTCATGGTGACCTGTCCGTCGGCAGCCATTACCACCACGCCGTTACGGCGTACACAGATGACGGTGGTGGAACGGATTCGGCGAGGCGCGGTAGATGCGGATTTTCGATTCGTGCTCAAATTAGGTCCTGAGAAAGACAAGACTCCCGGCATGCCGGAAGCCTCGCAATGCAGCATTCATAAGTATAGGACATCGAACACGTCCAACCGGTTTCGCTACTTCTGCCAAATTACCTTCCCCGATCGCACGACGGCTTGCACGCGTGAGAAGTTGGTGAGGTCAGTTGCAGGATCGGCACTGAGGATGGTGAAATCGGCCAGTTTCCCCGGAGAGATGGTCCCCTTGCTGGCTGAAACGCCCATACGTGCCGCGGGATTGGTGGTAAGCATGGCGAGCACGATTTTGAAGTCGAGGCCGCTTTTTCCGAGTTCCACAAACTCGGCTTCGGTGGAGTAATCGCTCATGTAACCGACGTCGGTTCCGAAAAGCAACGTTCCGCCGAGTTGGTGAAATTGATTGACCTCAGCGCAAATGGGGTCCATGTAGTGTGAATCGGTCGTAACGGTGGTGGTGAACATTTTCAGAGTTGGAATCATGGCCATGTTTTTATTGATGGCGGACTGAAGCAAGGCGGCGTTGACGCCCTGCGTGTCGTCGGCGGCGTGGGCCAGCACGTCAACGCCGCTATTGATGGCCACCTGCGTTCCGGCGAGGTTCGACGGATGCGCGAATACGAGCTTTCCATTCAGGTGCGATTCAGTTACGGCGGCTTTGGCAATGTTCAAGGGCATGGGCAGGACGTGCCCGCGCTGGACCCAGGAGCCGGTGAAGAGCTTGGTGAGGTCGGCTCCGGAGGCGAGATTGTGGCGAACAAGGCGTGTTGCTTCGTCGGGCGTATCAGGCTGGGGCAACAACTTGATCATCCAACCCGGCATGGTCTCGCGCAGGTAGAAGGGCGCGCCATTGGGTGGATACAGAGCTGTTCCAGTTGTGTAAATGTAAGGGCCACTGAGTTCGCCTTTTTCGATGCGCCGGCGGATGGAGAATGTGTCGGCAGGATTTGAACCGAGGTCGGCAACGGTTGTAAAGCCGCGGCTCAGGAACATGTCGGCGAGTTGAGGATTCAATGTCGCTGCAGATTTCCAGTTGGCCATCGACCACTTCGGCTCAGTGAAGTGAACATGCATGTTCCAGAAACCGGCAGTGACGGTGCAATGATCGCAAGGGACGATGGTGGCGCCGGCAGGAACCGTAATCTGCGGCCCGACGTCGACAATCACACCGTTGCGGACCAGGATGGTGCCGTCATCGATGGGAGGATCAGTGGGTGAAACGTAGATGCGGGCGTGCTCGATGGACAGCGTTCCCTCTGCCAACTTCAAGGGCGGGTGCGATCCATGACGCGGATAGTACTCGAGGAGCCAGACCACGGCAATCGCAACGAGAATTAGAATGACAAGTGAAGAAAAGGCGCGAAACACCCACCGGCGCATAAAAAGACCTCATCTGGTTAGGGATCATACGCAGCGAGCACGGCAGCAGTTCACGGGAGCCCGCTTTGACGCTCCCAATCAAGGCAAACTCCGGTAAAACCACGGTTATTGTGTTCTGCTGAACCTTGCCGATGGCGGACGGTTGTGCCCCAATGACCGCTGATGGAGATCTCGCCAGCGCTCAGTTGAGTTCTGTCACTCCGGCGATACATTGGCCATGGTTTTGCGATAGTTTGGATGAGGGGCTAAAGTCGAGATCCCGCCCTGCTCGGAGGAGCAACATGCACAGTAACTCGCCGCGACGCGTTGGAGCGGCAGCCGTAGTGATGTTGATTTTTTCCTGCCTGACTGGTCTGGCACAGGATTTGAAGAGTTTTGAGCAGCGAATCACGACGAAGGTGCTGCCCAACGGCCTGACGATTTTGATTTGCGAGCGGCCTGAGGCCCCGGTCTTCAGCTACACCACGTTCATCGATGCGGGCGACGTGAACGATCCCTCAGGCGAGAGCGGCTTGGCGCACATGTTTGAGCACCTCGCGTTCAAGGGGACCACGGAGATCGGAACCAACGATTACGCGGCCGAGAAAGTGGCACTTGAACGGGTTGAATCGGCCAACGACGCCTACGAGGCCGAGAAGCGCAATCCGATGGGGAGCAATCCTGAGAAACTCGCGCAATTGAAGAAGGCATTCGACGATGCCCAGGCGGCGGCGCAAAAATACGTGGTGCCGAACCAGTTCACTGACGTGGCAGAGCGCAATGGCGCACACGACTTGAACGCCGAAACCGGACTCGATGAGACGATGTACTACTGGTCGATGCCGGAGAACCGGCTGGAGCTTTGGGCGTGGCTGGAGAGCGGCCGGCTGGCCGATACGGTTCCCCGCGAATTCTACAAGGAGCGATCCGTGGTGCTCGAAGAGCGCCGCATGCGTACAGATTCCAATCCCGAGGGACGACTTATCGAGCAGTTGCTGGCGACCGCGTATGTGGCGCACAACTACGGCCGCAGCGGCGTGGGCTGGCCCAGCGAAGTGAGCCAGATTACGGCGACCGAGGCCATGGCGTTTCACAAGAAATACTACGTCGGCTCGAATATCGTGATTGCGGTGGTCGGCGACGTGAAGGCCTCCGAGGCGATGCCGATCCTCGAGAAATATTTCAGCAGGATTCCCGGGGGCCGGAAGCCGCTCGAGATGACCACTGTGGAACCGAAGCAGTTTGCTGAGAAGTCGATCACGATCAAAGATCCATCACAGCCAATCTATTTTGAGGCGTATCATCGGCCGGATTATCGCAGCCCTGACGATGCGGTGTATGACGCGATCAGCGACATCATGTCGAACGGCCGCGTTTCGCGCCTGTATCGCAGCCTGGTGCGCGACCAGCAGATTGCCGCGGTGGCCGAGGGCGAAAGTCCGTTCCCGGGGAGCAAGTATCCAAGCCTCTTCATCTTTGCAGCAGCACCGCTGCCGGGGCACTCACCGGCGGAAATGGCGACTGCGATTCACAAGGAGATCGACAAGCTGAAGACGACGGATGTGACAGACGCCGAACTGGCGATGTATAAGACTCGCACCCGTGCAGACCTGCTACGCGGTCTGGCCGATAACCAGGGCCTGGCTAATGCGCTTGTTCAATACCAGGCGCGCTATGGCGACTGGCGTGAGCTCTTCCGGCAGCTCGATCGCGTAGATAAGGTGACCAAGGCCGACATTCGCCGCGTTGCCAACCAGGTATTCGTGGCTTCGAACCGGACCTCGGCCATCATCGAAACGCAGGCTCCCGCAGCACCCGCAAAGAACGACGGAGGCGCACAGTGAAGCTCAACAATGGAGAGTGGACGGTGAACGGTGAACAGTTGGGCTCGCCTCGTTTCAAAACATCTGCATGGCGGATTGCGCTCGCCAGTTTGTGTTTTTTATTGCCGCTAGTCCCCGCAAGTGCGCCCGCGCAGGAGCAGCAACCCTGGCAGAAGATCCCGGTTCCCACGCTGCATGAATTCAAGCCGCAGCAGCCGAAGCGCATCGCGCTGAAGAACGGGATTGTGCTGTTTTTGCAGGAGGACCACGAGCTGCCGTTTGTCTCAGGCTCGGTGCTTATCCCTGGTGGATCGCGGGACGAAGGTTCGGCCAAGAGCGGATTGATCGATCTTTACGGGCAGACGTGGCGCACCAGCGGTACCGCCAAAATGAGCGGCGACGACATGGACGATCTGCTTGAGGCCAAAGCCGCGCATATTGAGACGGGCGGCGATGCCGATTCGACTGCGCTGTCGTGGGATTCCCTGAAGGCCGACACGAACCAGGTCTACGACCTGGCGATGGACCTGTTCTTCCATCCCAAGTTCGATGACCAGAAGCTCATGCTGGCAAAACAGCAGGTTGCGACAGCAATCGTACGCCGCAACGACCAGGAGGCCCAGATCGCCGGGCGGGAAGCGGCCAAGCTGGTCTATGGGGCGAACAGCCCTTATGCACGCCAACCGGAACTCTCGACGATCGGCAATGTGTCGGTGGCCGATTTGCAGGCATGGCACGACCAGACGATTGGCGGGAAGCTGATCATCAGTGTGAGCGGTGATTTTGACTCGACCGCGATGGAAGCCAAGCTGCGTGCGACGTTTGAAGGGCTGCCGCAGGCGAAGCCGAACGTGATGCGTCACGATGCATTTCCCGGACCGACGCCGGGCGTTTACTTCATCAATAAAGAGGACGTGAACCAGTCGCAGGTGGTGATTGCGGGGATCGGGCTCGAGCGCCACAATCCTGATGTTCCCAGTGTGGCGATGATGAACGACGTCTTCGCAGGTGGCTTTGCCAGCAGACTGTTCCAAAAGGTGCGGACACAGCTGGGCCTTGCCTACGAGGTGGGCGGTGGGCTGTCATTTGGATGGGATCATCCCGCTACGTTTCAAGCTGTGGTGCTGACGCAGAGCACATCCACTGTCGATGCGATTCAGCAGACCTACAAGGTGCTGGATGGGTTGGTCAGCCAGCCATTTACCGAGGAAGAGCTGAAACGAGCCAAGGACAACATCCTCAATTCTTTCCTGTTCCGCTATGACACGAAGGACAAGGTGCTTGCCGAACGGGTGCGGCTGGAGTTCTACGGATATCCGCCGGACTATCTCGAGACCTATAAGGCAGCGCTCGAAAAGGTTACGGTCGCCGATCTTGAGAAAGTCGCGAAGAAATATATCCATCCTGACAAGTACGCGGTGCTGGTGGTCGGTAACAGTCCGGAGATCAAGCCCGGGCTCGACGAGCTGCACATGGGTCCGGTGCACAACATTGACATCACGATTCCACAACCCGGAGCGCCTGCCGGCGGGATGAGCGGGGCGGAGAAGCAAGAGTGAGCGAAGCAGGCACGCCAACTCGATCGATCCCGAAGCTGGCCGTAGTCATTATGGCCGCAGGCAAGGGTACACGGCTGAGGTCGCGCAGACCCAAAGTGCTCCACGAGATTGGCGGGAAGGCCCTGCTGAGCTATGTGATTGGCACGGCCGGCGAACTGGCTTGCAATGAAGATATCTACATCATTGTGGGACACCAGGCGGAACGTGTTCGCGAGGCGATGGCGGCAACTGCAGTGCAATTCATCGAACAGACGGAACAACGCGGCACGGGTCACGCGATCCAATGCGCACGCGATGCTATCTCGAGGTATGAGCACATGCTGGTGCTCTCGGGCGATGTGCCGCTGATCAAGGCGGAGACCCTGCAACGCCTGATGATGCTCCACCTGGCTGAGGGCGCGGCCATGACGATCCTGACCGCGGAGCCCGAGAACCCCTCCGGCTATGGACGCGTTATTCGACGCTCGATGGAGCTACCGGCGGTAGAGGCCATCGTGGAGCAGAAGGCGCTGACCGTCGAGCAGCAGTCGGTCCGTGAGATCAACTCTGGTATCTACGCATTCGAAGTTGCACCGCTCCTCGCCCATTTGGATAAACTGACCAGCAACAATGCCCACGGCGAGTTCTACCTCACCGATATGGCAACACTTTTGAACGCGGCTGGGGAAAAGGTGGTGGCCCTGATGGCTCCTGAACCGATGGAGGTGCTGGGTGCGAATACGATTGCGGAACTAGTGGCGATGGATGCAAGTCTCCGCATGGCGACGGCGAACCGGCTAATGGCATCCGGCGCAACCATTTTCCGGCCGGAGACCTGCGTCATCGACGCCGGCGTGGAAATCGAGCCAGATACGATTATCGAGCCGTTCGTGCAACTACTGGGCAAGACGAAAATCGGAAGCGATTGTCGGATCCGGTCCTATTCCGTAATTGAGGACTGCACGCTGGGCAACGATGTGCTGGTTCTCCCCAGTTGCGTGCTGACCGAGAGCACAGTGGCCAATGGGGCACGAATCGGGCCGTTTGCACGTCTTCGCCCCGGGAGCGAGATTGGCCAGGATGCGCACGTGGGTAATTTCGTTGAAACCAAAAAAACTAAACTCGGCAAAGGTGCAAAGGCCAACCACCTGACGTATCTGGGCGATGCGGAGGTAGGCGCGGGCTCGAACATTGGGGCGGGCGTGATTACCTGCAACTACGACGGGGTGCACAAGCACAAAACGCACATTGGACAGGGAGCCTTTATCGGCAGCGACTCGACCCTGGTAGCGCCAATCGAGATCGGCGATGGTTCCTATATCGGTGCCGGCTCATGCATCACGAGGAATGTGCCGTCAGATGCGTTGGCGGTCGGGCGGTCGCGACAGGTGACCAAGGAAGGCTGGGCCGCAGCTCGGCGGGCGCGGAAGAAAGAGACAAAATAAAGCGGATTTGAGCGGATTTGGGTTGATGCGAGCAGGTTTTTCCGAGGAAGCAGTAAATCGCTTTGCAAGAATGGCGTTTTACAGCATATATATACCACTTTAGTACTTTGGTACTTTAACAACAAGGACTTGCGCCATTGATTGGCTGAGCGTAAGTTCTTGATACGTTCCCAGGGTCTTATTCGCCACAGGTCCAAAATGGGGTCGGGTGCGCCTGGCATATCCCACCGCAGGAGTATTGCGCTGTCTCTTTGGTGGCGATCTAATTATCTTGGGGCGAAATGACGATCGCTCTAACAGTGATTCGTTTTTTCAATGCGACTTTAGGACATGCTGGTGCCGAAATTGAGAGGACTGCCCCGCCGCAGATGGAACGACCACTGGCGGGAGACCGGGAAGGAAGCGGGATTGACGCCCAAAGATGCGCCGCCGGCGACGGTGCTTTCCTTGGCCAGCGCGGAGAATCGTGCGGGCCTGAAACCACGACAGTCCGCTCGCATCCTGGTGGTCGATGACGAAGCCCATGTCCGCTCGATGATTGCTGCGACTTTGGAACGCCAGGGCTATGAAGTGATGTTGGCTGCAGGCGGTCGCGAGGCTCTCGACGCACTGGAGCAAGAGACCTTTGAACTGATCCTGACCGACATTGTGATGCAGGAGGGCAACGGACTGGCGCTGCTGGAGAGCATCCACGACCAGAATCCGAATCTCCCCGTCATTATGGTTACGGCAATTCACGACATCAGCGTGGCCATCGATTCAATGCGGCGCGGCGCTTATGACTATTTGCTGAAGCCTTTTGAACGCGATCACCTGGTAGCAACGGTAGAGCGGGCACTGGAACATCGCCAAGCCCTGCAGGAGAGCCGGACCTACCAGCAAAATCTGGAACAGGTGGTGCGGGCTCGAACCGAGATGCTGCGGCAGGCGATGGAGGATCTGGAACACTCCTACGATGTCACCCTCGAGGCGCTCGGCGACGCGCTCGATCTGAAGGATTCTGAGACAGAAGGCCACTCCAAACGGGTAACGGCTTATACCATTGCACTGGCTCGGGCGATGGGGATCTCGCCGGCTGAAATCAAGGTGATTGCGCGCGGCGCCTTCCTGCACGACATCGGCAAGATGGCCATCCCCGACTACATCCTGCGCAAACCCGGCAAGCTGACTCCGGAGGAACAGGAGGTCATGCGTGAGCATTGCGCCCGCGGGTATCAGATGCTGCGCAAGATTCCGTTTCTTGCCGAGGCGGCGGAGATCGTCTTCACTCACCAGGAACACTACGATGGCAGCGGGTATCCCAGCTCGCTGAAGGCAAGTGCAATTCCGGTTGGGGCACGCATCTTTGCGGTGGCTGACACGCTCGATGCCATCACCAGCGACCGGCCCTATCGCGTGGCCCGCAGCTTCGATGCGGCGCGCGAGGAGATCATCCGATGCTCGGGCACGCAATTCGATCCTGCGGTGGTTGAGGTCTACCTGAAGATTCCCAATGAGCTGTGGCTTGAGCTGCGGTCGGAGATTACAGGCCAGAACCACCGCTTCTCGACGTTTGACATCGCCCACCCGCTGGGATCGCCGAAAGAGTAGACTCCTTTCCAAATCTGCGTTCGACCCGGCTCTTGCCTTCGGCGGATCTACAAACGCCTCGCCTTATCTCGATAACTGGCTCCAGAAAAGCGGCGAGGGCAAGCCTCAAATCCCCATCCAAAAATTTAACTTGCTCTTTGGCCGGACCGATGTGCTACAGTCAGTAACACTATGGACGGTAACACCAAGCCGAATCACGATCCCGGCGAGTTGGGCGAACTGGAACGAAGCGTTTTGCTCATTATCTGGCGCATGGGATCGGTTACCGCGGACCAGGTCCGGGAAGAACTGGATCGGCCGTTGAAAGATTCCACGGTTCGAACGGTCCTGCGACGTCTTGAAGAAAAGGGCTACCTGGCACACAAGGTTGAGGATCGCGCCTTCGTATATCGACCGGCGCAGTCGCGACAGCGTGTGGCTGGCCGCGCCGCCAAACGAATTGTGGACTGGTTTTGCGAGGGATCGGTGGAAGCTCTGCTGGTGGGCATGGTTGATTCCAAGGTCCTCGATCAGGCCGAGTTGCAACGCCTGGCCGAACACATCGCCAACGCACAGAAAAATGCGCCAACCGCAAAGAAGGAGGACCGATGATTCCTGTCGTAATCGAGGCAGCCTTGCGTTCGCTCTTGGTGGGCGTGATCGTCGCGATTGGGCTGCGCGTCTTCCGGGTTCGCAATGTGGTTGCACAAAAGGCAGCTTTGGGCCTGGTGCTGGTAGGCGCGCTTACGATGCCGTTCCTGGTGCCGATCACCGCGCGGTTGCAAGTGCTGCCCGCAAAGGCAAGCATTGTGCTCCCGGCACGGGCCATGACCTTGCTGGAGGAATTGCAGGCGAGACTCCAGGCCAAGAGCGGGTCCGGTGGCCTTTTGAAGCCGGCGGCGGTTTCCACTCCATCCGCCAATCCACCACAGGCTGACACATCGGCAGAAGCAGCATTGGGTCCGGTGCCTGCGCAAGCGGTGAAGGGCTCAGGAAGGTCCAGCGCTCAGAGCGCACCTGCGCAAGCAGAGCCGGTCGCTGACAACTCCCGCGGCAACCAAGAAGCGAACTCGGCGCCTCGGGCGAGTCGGGTCGCGTTATCGCCTTCGGTCGCAGCTCTCTCGATCTATCTCGCGATCGTCGCAGTGCTTCTTCTGAGATTAGTCGCTGGGTTGGCGGTCACACTTCGTCTATGGTTTACAGCCACGCCGATTCCCTCGCCCGAAATGCCAGGCGTACGCGGGCGGCTCAGTCTGCGAACCAGCAAAAGAATCTCTTCGCCATTGACGATTGGCTCGGGCATCCTCCTTCCCTCCGATTACGAGAGCTGGGATAGAGAAAAGCTTCGCATTGTGCTGGCCCACGAGCGCTCTCACGTTCGACAAGGCGATTTTTACCTGCAGCTGGTGGCGGGCCTGTATGCCACACTGGTCTGGTTCAGTCCGCTGGGCTGGTGGCTCAAGCGAGAACTCGCCGACCTGGCAGAGGCGATCAGTGATCGGGCGGGAATCGAAGAAGCTCGAAGCCGCATCTCGTACGCACAAATCCTTCTTGAATTCGCGGCCGCGCCGCGCCCAACCGCGTTAGGAGTCGCTATGGCACGTTCCGGTAGTCTCGCCCGTCGCATCGAGCGCCTGCTCAATGACCACACGTTCCGGCAATCTTTTGCCGGCAGCCGACGCGCACTGGTCGCAGTGGTGCTGGTGCCCCTGGCGCTGTTTGCATCGACAGCCTTGGTGCGCGTAGAAGCTGCTACGCAATACGCACGCGTTGCATGGATAGCGCCGGTCACTTCACCTGCTCCTGCGCCAGTGTTTGAGCCTCAAACTGCCAATCTAACGGAACAACTCAGCGAGGACAACGCCGAACCGGAGAGCCTGGCATTTGACACAGGGCCAGATGCCTCGGCAAATGTTGCAGTTGCTCCTGAATCAGAAGCTCCGGCAATCACGCCGCCTGAGATTGCTGGCGCTCAGCTGGCCCCGAACTTGCTCCCTGTTCCGGGTGTTGCGCGAGCGATGGCTGCGCAAGCGGAGTCCGGCAACTCGTTGTCATTTGATCGCACACTTTCGGCCAGTGAGGGGACCCAATTGCTGGTCACCACCGGCTCCGGCAACATCCATCTCACGCGCAGCTCCGGCAGCCAGATCCACATTCACGGCCAGATTCATGTAAGCCATGAAGGCAAAGAAGAGCAGGCTCGTCAGATCGCTGCGAATCCCCCGATCGAACAGTCCGGAAATGTGATCAAAGTTGGGAAGGAACATGAAGATCACTGGCGCGGAATCAGCATCAATTACCAGATCGAGGCGCCTGCCGGGACTCTTCTGGGTGCCAGTTCGGGTTCGGGCGACATCGTCGACGAAGGTGTTGGCCAAAATGCGAAGCTTGAAACCGGATCAGGAGACATCCGCGCGAACGGCCTGCAGGGCGCACTCATTCTTGAGACCGGTTCCGGAAACATTATTGCGGAACAGATCGGTCAGGGAGACGTAAAGGCCGAAACGGGTTCGGGCAATATTGAGATCAAGGATGTTCACGGAGGCTTCAATGCTGAAACCGGGTCGGGAGATATCAAGGCCAGCGGCACGCCATCAGCGCCCTGGAAGCTCGAGACCGGTTCGGGGAACATCGAGATCTGGTCTGGCAAGGCGCCACTCACCCTCGATGCATCTACGGGATCGGGTTCGGTGACCACGGACAGCGAAATGCTGGTGAAAGGCTCTCTGAATCACCATCACGTCACGGGGAGTCTGAATGGCGGCGGGCCACTGCTCCGCGCAGAAACGGGCTCGGGGGACATTCACGTCCACTGATCGCAGCAGCGCTTCACTGATTTAGATTCTCCGTTATTTTCGGTCAGATCAAGGCACGCGGGATCGTTCCTGCGTGCCTTTTTCTGTGTGGGATCTCTTGACATCCGCGATTGCGTAACCGTATAGTTACGCATAATGCGTGACCGTTCGGTTACATATTCGTCCGATGCCATTTTCAGCGCACTTGCCGATCCTACCCGCCGTGCTGTGCTCGATTTGTTGCGCGGCGGACAGCTGCCGGCAGGACAGATTGCCCAGGCCTTTCCTGTGTCGAGACCTGCGATTTCAAAACATCTTCGGCTTTTGCGACGTGCTCACCTGGTAAGCGAAGCGCGGAGCAGTCGAAATCGGGTTTACAGCCTGAACGTCGCTCCCCTGAAGACCGTAGAGGCGTGGCTGAATCAATATCGAGTTTTCTGGGAGGCCAGCCTCGCCTCTTTAAAGACCGTCGTTGAGTATGGGCGCACGGAGAGAACGCCCGCAAGCCGACAACGTAAATCGTAATTTGGAGAGACAACATGGCGACAACATCGATCGCGAATAATGGCGACGCAATCGTCAGCGAGATTTACATTGCTGCTCCGCCCGAGGAAGTGTTTCGGGCTCTGGTTGATCCTGCGCTCGTGGTGAAGTGGTGGGGTGGTCAGGGAGAGGGCCGGAGTTTTCGCTACACGCACTTTCAATGCGATTTGCGCCCCGGAGGAACCTGGCGGAGTGCAGGAATCGATGCGCAAGGTCGCCCGTTTGAAGCGACGGGCGAATACGTCGAGATCGATCCGCCGCATCTGCTTGTGCAGACGTGGACGGCCAGCTGGACCGCCCAGGTAACGACAACCGTTCGCTGGGAGCTACGACCAACGGACAGTGGCACACTCGTCCGGCACCAACACAGTGGGCTTGCCGCTCATCCAGATGTGGCAAAAAGCTTCCGTGGTTGGCCGCGAATACTCGGCTGGATGCAAGCGTTTCTGGAAAAGGGTGAAACCGTGGATGATCGCTGGGCAGCGATCCCACGCGATTCGTAGCTGGCAAACAACGGATTTACGCGCCCGTCGATCAACAGACGGAAGGAGAAATAAGCCATGGTTTTGCAAATGTCTGTCCTTTGGGTGATCGCCCTAATGAGTCCGCTGCAGCTTGCATTGCGAGCACAGGCGAAGGAGGAAACCACTATGGATAAAGTTAGGGTTCGATACATGGTCAATGAACTTGACCCGGCAGTGAAGTTCTATACCGACTACCTCGGTTTTCGAGTGGAGAGGGAATCGAATCCGAATTTTGCAATGCTTGAGCGTGGCAACCTGGAACTGGTGCTGAGCACGCCATTTGGTCCGGGAGGAGCCGCAAAGCGCATGTCGGACGGCCACAAGGCTGAGCCAGGCGGCTGGAACCGTATCATCCTCAACGTGGATGACATCCAGACGGAAGTGAGGCGATTGAAGAAGGCTAATCTGCACTTCCGCAATAGCATCGTAAGTGGGCCCGGCGGATCAGAAATATTAGTCGATGATCCCTCGGGAAATCCAATCGAGCTCTTTCAACCAGCCCGTTAGAGGCGGCCTTATCGCTACATCTCGCGGGCAGTTGACTGTCCGCAGCTACGGTCCTCCCTGCGTCGAACAGTCCTTCGCAGAGTTTCCGAATCCGCACACGGGCAAGTTTGAGCAGTCCCAGGCTTTTAGCTTGGTTGAGGATTTCGGTTCACCAGACCGGGTTCCGGAACGTCTAATCCACAACCTGGAGCGTTTTTTCTTAACTCCATGTACCGAATGCGTTTATCCTGTCGTACGGAGGCCAGAGGACATGACAAAGGCAGATCTGGTGGAAAAGGTGACCCGGCTGGGTGACCTGACACGGCGCGATGGCGAGGTCATCGTGGAGACGGTGTTCGAGTCCGTGATTTCGGCGTTGCAGAGCGGCGACAAAATTGAGATTCGCGGCTTTGGTTCTTTCCGCATACGCCAACGCAATCCCCGAATTGGCCGCAACCCGAAGACTGGCGAACGCGTGGAAGTCCCCGCCAAGCGCGTGCCCTACTTCAAGCCGTCCAAGGAGCTTCGCGACCTGGTGAACCCCGGCGAAGCTGCGCACGCGGCGTCCTAGACCAGCGCATTAATACTGTGGTTCCAACAACCTGCTGCGCGTAGTGCCAGACCTCCACGGCACGAGGCAGCAGGTGTGTTTTCCTGACTATCAACCTATCTGCGAACCCATATCTTGTAGCGATAAGTCAAAACACGCTCTTCGCCCGGCTTCAAAGTGACCTCCCAGCTGAGATGTGACTTGGGATTGTCGCTCTCAATTCCCTCGGCCAGCCGAACTACGCTGCCCTCGTCGGACTGCGACTCGACCCGGCCGCGCAATGTTTTGCCGATCGATAGCCGGACATCCTTGGTCTTGTAGTTCTTCACCTTGAGCTTGCCTTCAACCGTGACCAGTTCGAACGAGTAGTTGGGCCGATGCGTGGGATCCGGCTGGCGAGTGATCTCGCGCTCTTCGTGGCTGGCCCGGACGTCGGTCGCCACCGTGATGTTCAAAGTCGACGATGCGCCTTTCGGCGTATAGAAGAGCGTGTCCTGCGAAAGCGGCTTGTCCCCTGAAATTACAAGCGCTGGAGCACTGGTCCATGGGAATTTGGTCGAGTTCTTCAAGCGGATCGCATGCCAGATGCTGTCCGCGCGGGTTGCATCCTGCACGTTCTGGCCTGGGTTGATGACATTTCCGAACGCGTCAACGTGAGGCTGGTCCTCGACCTCCCAGTTGTAGATGTGCTCGAAGGTGATGTCTCCGGCAAAGACGTTGTAACTGGCGCGTTCCCCTTTGGCGAGAGTGACACCGGAACGGCTGTAGAGAAACAAGTCCTCTTCCGGGGAACTCGACAATTCATCGACAGAAGGCGTCAGAGAAATCGGTGCTGATTCTCTTTCGTCGAGTGCGAGCGCCTGCCCTTGCAGGGCGTTGGAAAACATTCCGGCGGCCTTCTTGTCGAAGCTGTCCTTCGCATCTCTCATGAAATCCACCAGGGACTGCTGCAGGCTCATCGGTGACGGCAAGTTGGAATAGGAGAAATTGGGAACGCCGACGACAAAGAACAGATCCGCATCCTGGATATCTTCGGCATCATTCGTGACCACGGACTGCATGGTGATTTGCGCATGCGTATCATCTGTAAGCGAGACGAGATACGACGGGGTCCATCCTATGCCGTGCTCCAGATAGCCTATAGTGAGTTTCTCTTTGTTCGCGCCGCCTTTCACTTTGAACCGCAGCGCCTGTCCCGGATGTTCAACGTGCTCGCGCAAAACCGCGTCCTCTGGAAGCGTGGCCAGGCTTATCCCGCCAAGCGGAAAGGCCATGAGGTTTTTATCGACGCGAAGCAGAAGGTAACTCGACCGAGCCTGAGCGCTGGGATCGGATTCCGGCGATGCCGACAGTCCATCTGCAGTCTCGCGTGAGGCACGGAGTCCGATGACCTCGCCGGTGTATTCCTTCATCTGGTAGTTGATGGTGACGGTTTTGCCCGCATTGGCCTGGAGAATTTCTCCAATCGACGGAATGACGCGTTCACCGTCAACGCTATAGCGATAGGCAACAACCTCATCAAGCCTCGAATCCGGCGTGTTCGTCGAGAGCCATAGGGTGCCCAGCGTGGCATTGGGAATCGGTGTAATTCGGCCCACCCCGCCCGTAAGAGGGACCTCTCCTTGGCGAATCATGAAAGCCAGGCCATTTTTGAAAGCGGCAACGGCCATGGTCTTGGGCAGCGGGCTGGGAGAATCAGCAGTCTCCGCAGCGAAGGGGGCAACAGAAGGTATCAGAAGAAGACACGTAAAACACAGAAATCTTGCACCGAAACGCATTGCTCGTCCTCCAGGTCGATCGGAAACAATCGCTTCGCTTCAAGCTGATTTTTCCGAGTTCCTAAACCTGGAACGGAGTGGACTGGATTACTTGCAAGATATTTGTGCACTGCGCCTATGTGTCAGCCGCGGATGCCGATCGCGCTCATCATGCGACCGGTGTGGCCGCGCGAGGCACGATGCGAGAAGAACAGGTCGGCGTGGCAGCTTGTGCAGCCGCCGGTGATGCCGATGGCCGAGGGCTTGAGTCCGGCGTCGAGGAGTTGGCGCCGATTGGCTTCAATGAGATCGAGATGCAGCGCAGGGCCGATGGGAGAGTGGCCGGGAGCGCGTTGCGTGAGAAAGAGCATCGGGTACCTGGTGCGCACCGGGTCGGAATCGAAGACCTCGCGGAAAAGTTCGCGCGTATAGACGAATTGCGATTCGAATTCAGAGAGTACTTCTTCGCCGACCGAGTAACAGCATTGGCTGTTGCCGGGACCGATCGCGGCAATGAGGTCTTCGGGGCGGCATCCGAATTCGAGCAGCATGCGGCCCACGCCGAGTTCGACAATGCGCTTCACCGTTCCCCGCCAACCTGCGTGGAAGGCCGCAACAATTCTCTGCCTGCGATCGACCACAAGCACCGGAATGCAGTCCGCAGTCTGGATGGCGATGAGCAGGCCGGGCGTCGTGCTGATGACGCCATCCGCTTTGCGCGGCCGTTCGCGAACAGCATCTTCAGGGCTGGCAATCACGATGAGATTGGAATGGAACTGACGCAGAGGGGCCAAGGGGGTAGAAGCATCGCCGGTGATAGCTTCGGCCAGCAGGCGCCGATTCTGGAGGACGGCCTCGCGGGAGTCGGTAGCAGTGAAGCCCAGGTTGAGGTCGCCCGGAGCATCCTCCGCCGCATAGGCGCGACTGACGCCGCCGAGGCGGGTGCTGAATCCATGCCAAAGCCATTGCAGGCTCTTTTTGTCTCGCCATGCGGGAATTTGAAGCAGGTCGACGCCATTGGAGAACCGGATTGGGGTTGGCGGAGGGGTTGCGAGTTCTTGCCGGGTGTCGGGATCTTTGCGAACCCGTCGCAAGCGGCTGGTGATACCCGCCGGAGTTCTACGGCGGTTGCGAACCAAGCCGGCTTTCTGGAAGGCATCATCGATGGACCGCAGATTTGATTCGATTTGTGGTTTGGGGGAGGGAGTACGGCGCTTCACAAGCTTGATTGTAGCGGGGTCCATTCAGCTCGGTGAGAGAGCGAATGGGCCCGCCTTCCGGCGGGCCCGCTCGAGAGGCATTTATGGGAGGGAGGTCCTGAAGGGGTCGAGAGAAGGGGGTCTAAAGCAGACCCACGAAAGAGTAGTTACCTTTCTTGGAAGGGCCAAATTCGGGGAAGCCTCTGCTAATTACATAGTCAGATGCGGGAAGGTGCGAAACGTTGCCCTGTACGGAGAAAATTATCGAGTGCGACGGGATTATCTGTGGAAATCGCCCCCACCAACCTGGATTGAGTGCCAGTACGAACAAACTTGGGTACGAAAGGCGAGCCATCCGGGCCAATTCGTTTCATTCAAGATGTTTAGATACAGCCGTTTACTGATTTGGAGGCTTGGGGGCTCCCGCCGGAGGCTCCTCTTGCTTCACCTCTGATCCTTCATTCGGGAAGGGCCAGGTTTTGTCCAGGAGAAGTTCCTTCTCCCGCTGCTCCCTGGGAACATTGTCGATTTTCAGGTTCTCGAGGAAATGGACACCGGTCTTCCCGGCAACCACGATATCCATGTCGCCGTCCTTGTCCAGGTCTTCAACCACGAACTGGGTTCCAGCGCCCGCGGTGCCGTTTACGCTGACGGGATAGCGGCTGAAGGCGCCCGTTTTGCGGTCGATTTTGTAGTAGTAGATGACCAGCGGATCGTAGGAACCGGGATCGTTACCATTGTGGCCGCGATACCGCTTGCCGGCCAACAACTCCAGTTCGCCGTCGCCATCGATATCGACCAGTTTGAGGGCGTGCACCTGCGAGAACGACTCGTCGATGGCACGGCGGACCCAGTGGCGATTGTCTCCTTCGCCGATCTGTTCGAGCCAGTAGAGGCCGTAGCTGTGGCCCTGCCCGTAGATCACATCCATTTTGCCGTCGTTATTCACGTCGTAGCCGATGATGGGGAAGCCGGCATCTTCCATCTTCCAGTCGGGATGCCACTCCCAGTTGCCCTTGTTGGCGTCGACCTGTTTCAGCCAACCGTTTGGTGTGAGGATGTCGGCCAGGCCATCGCCATCGATGTCTGCGACGCCCACGCCGTGACCATCCATGTCTTTGTCGCCGACGTGATGGACCTTGGGTTCGGGTCCGGAGAAGTCAATCCAGATCACGCCGGAGTGGTTGTAGTGGGCGAAGATCAGGTCGGGGATGCCATCTCCATTGATGTCGGCCATTACACCGCCCTCGGTGTCGAAGCTGTCGGTGATGAGGTGCTTCTTCCACTCGCCGCCGGGTTGTTTCGGATTCTCGTACCACCAGATGCCGTTGGTTTGCCAGGCTGCGGTGACCACGTCGGGCGCGCCGTCGTGATTCACGTCGATGGTCCACTCGCCGCAGTCCGCGACAAACTCGCCAACGGTTCCGGCCTCACGATATTGATGCCGCTTCCACTCGCCGCCTTTGGCTCCCGGATTTTCGTACCAGTAAGCGCCACTGAGGATATCTGGGAAGCCGTCGCCATTCATGTCGAGGGTGGTGACGCCCTCGGCGTGGTCGGTGCCCAGGCGGTGCGAGAAAAACGTGACCTGAGGCAAGCTTCCAGGGCCGGGACCCGGGGTGGTCTTGTGTTCTTGCGCAAACGCGGGGAAAACCGCAGCGCTGACGAGCAAAGCAACAGTGACAATGCGCGGTGCTGGCGACATGGCAAGGACCTTTCGATCGCGTGGAAGGATATTGACTGCCTTGAAATCGAAGGAATGAATCTCGCAGGCCATTGTCGTGCAGTGGGGCGGAGGATGCAAGCAAACGTGGTTTCATCCCATTTATGCTGCTTCGCTCATGCCATAAGGTTGCTCAGGAACCAGATCACTGCAAAGTAGAACGCCAGTGGAACAACGAAGACGCAGCACAAGTTCCGAATCCGGCTCGGACCGGAGTAGATGAATACGGAGGCCCACGCAGTGTCATCAGAAATCTTCAGTGTCAGCCACGTCCAAAACAACGCGAGAACGCTGCCGCAGCATGCTCCGATTGGAAGCAGGTAGATAAAAGCCACGTCTCCCTGCGCGTCATTGCATGGCTGAGGCTGATGGCTGCACCACATCGACAGGCTGAGGAAGAGGGAACAGACCGCGCAGAACTCCCCTGCGATGCCCCCTGCAAGACCTGCGAGAATGCGCTGCCAAGGGCGGATTCGGGGAGCCAGGACAGACCCAAGAAGGAGCGTTGGTACACGCGCGATGGGCACTCCGATCCATGAAAGCCAAATCGTGGCCACGATCGAGGTTTGAATGACATCCCATGTTTTCATGCCGGCCTCATCGTGATTCTCTCGAAAGCCTTATTACTGAGCGGGCATTCGTTGCGCTGTAACCTGATCGCTTTCGTGCTGTCGATCCGCGGGAAACGCCATGGGCGTGATCCCTACCAGTGCGGATCCATAGGCCTCAAAGGCCGTCAGGATGGTTGAGCGAATGAAGTTGGTCCAATTGAGCGAAACCATGTAGCGCACCATCGAATTCAACCTCCTCGGGGAATCGATGGTGTGAGATTATCCCGGTCCTGAAACAGAAACTGGACGCTCAATACAGTTTCAGGAGTGTCCCAAAAACGCGGTATTCAGGAGAATCGGGCGAGTTCAGCCCTCGCGGCGTCAGCGAGAAAGGGGAAGACAAAGATGCGAGGCCCTTTCGGAAGCTTGCCGCTGGCAGCGGTGCGGGAATCGCAGATGATGGCGCCGGTCTGGTCGAGTCCGCGAACCCAGCGCGGACGGGTGACATCGCGCAGTACGAGCCGGTCGGACTCGACTCCCGCGGCCTCCAGCACGGTGCGGGCAATCTCGACGAAGTCAGGCCACCGCGAGGCGACGCCGATCAGCTGTCGCCCCTTCAATGACGCGAGCCAGGAATCGAGCCAGGCACGGGCGGAACGGATCTGCAGGGTGATGAGTTCGACGCCTGCCGGAAGAACGGCGCGAACCGCATTGGCCTGGCTGGGACGACAGATGGGAATCGCGGCGAGGAGCGTTTCGACGTTCGCGCAGTCATCAACCGAGGCGCCCGATACCGGCATCTTGGCAAGTTGCTGAATTTCGGTGACAAGGATTTCTCGGACTTCCGGATCGGGATCGATGAGCAGGAAATGATCGGGCGGGGGCGATGCGAGCCACTGTGCCACGCGATGACGCACATCGGGTGAGGGCATGTTGAGTTCGCGGACAGCGCGGAAGAATCCGGCAATGTGCTGATCGAGAATCTGTTCGGGCGTAGTGGGCGGAACAGCGTTGTTCTTTACGTAAACGCCGCTGCCGTGGCGGTATTCCGTCCAGCCCTCGCGCGCAAGCTGGCGGTAACCAGCGCTGATGGTATTGGGATGAATGCTGAAGCGACGGGCGAGCTCGCGGGTGCTGGGAAGGCGGTCGCCGGGCGCAAGGTCGCCGCTCAGAATGGCAAGCACCACCTGCGTTACCAACTGGCGATAGATGGGTACCTCGCTGGCAGGAGAAAACCAGAGTCGCACGGGAAGCCTCGCACCCCATTGTTACATTGACAGATTCTGTTTTCGGAAAGATGGGGAGTGGCTGTCAGGGTTCAGGGGTGAGGGACGAGTGGTCGTGGTCAGCCGCGCTTGCCAATGCGCGGAGCCGCTTTCTTCGCAGGCTTTGACGAAGAGGTTGCCCGGCGAGGCTTCGTCTTCTGGTTCTTCTCTACTCGCAGTTTCCACGCGGTTCGTAATGCGCCGAGCAGCAGGTCTTCGTTGGCGGCTGCCAGGATCACGTGCGTCGCCCCATTCTTGCCCCAGCCGCCGGGAATGGGAAGAAAAATACCGGACGCTTCTGCAACGAAGACGGCCTGGTGCTCGAGTGTGAGCATCAGGTTGCCATAGCCCTGCTTTTCTGCAGCCAGCGTGGCAAAGATGCGGCCGCCAATGCGAAAATCTGCGGCGCCGAAGTGCGAGCCTTCTTCGGCGCCTTCGAGGCTGAGTGCGAGCCGGCGAAAATCAGAAGGGGTCATGAGTTCGTACTTCGGAGTTCTGAGTTGTTGGTTCTGAGTTTAGTTTTCAGTCTTCAGTTTTCAGAATTCAACGTGAATACCGCCAGGTCTGCCTTTATGTTGCCGGGCAGGGCCGGAAGGAACTCCAGTCAATCGTCTGCTGGAATTCTTCGTCCGGCGAGAAGACGGACTGGAAGGTGAACGCAAACTGCGTCGGGCCGTGTTGATCGAGATGCGCGAGACGGCGCTTGCCTTCGTCGATATCGGGAATGTGTCCGACGGGAACCCACCACAGCGCTGTATAGGTACCGGCGAATTTCTCAAACCAGGCATGGCGCTGGCGTAGTAACTCAACGTGCATTGTGTGAAAGACGAAGTGACGCAGTTCTTCGACCGTCGCCCACACCGACATATTCAGTAGAGTTCGCTCGTCGTTGAAGGGTCGGAAGTAGGTCGCATTGTTGGCTTCAGTCTTCAAGCGCCACATAAAACCGGGACTTGCATCGGCAAGGGCATTAATCTCGTCCAGTCGATTGACGAACCCCGCCATGATCGGATCGTCTAACTCACCAAGGATCCGACCGATGTTGACCTGAGCCACGTTGTAGCGCATTTTGAGACCTTCGACCGGAAACCGCCCCTGGGAGTGGATCGCCTTACGCCGTCGCGCTGATCAACTGGCTGTCGAACTCCTCGTTAAGCCATTTCGCAAACGCGGCGAATTCCTCATCGCGTCCGAGAAAGTCGCGAACCATCTCGCGGCCCGGCTTGGAGCCGCCCTGCTCGAGAACCAATTTCCGGTAGCGGGCGCCGGCATCGCAGCCGAGCAGATCGGCGGGATCGAACTGGCCGAAGAAGTCGAGCGCGATGACCTTGTCGAAGGCGTACGTATAGTAGTTCGACGAGTAGCCGGTGAGATGGCCGAAGCTTGCGTACATGCGATTGCCGTCGAGCCACGTCCAGGGCACGAGCGAGGTGTAGAGGCTCTTAGTGATCTCGTCGAAGTCGATGCCGGCCGGATCCTGGTCGTGTAGATCGAGCGACAATGTTGTGTAGTAAAGCTGCGTGCGGACCCAATCGGCGCGGCCAAAGGAACCAGCAGTCTTCATCTTGCGAATGATTTCGGCAGGGAGAACTTCGCCGTTTTCGTAATGCTTCGCGAAGGTCTGCAGTAGGTTCTCATCGCGGAAGAATTCTTCCAGCATCTGCGAGGGGACCTCGATGAAGTCGCCCTCGGTGGCGAAACCGGAGACGCCGGCCCATTTCGTCTGCCCGCCAAGAATGGCATGCATGAGATGACCGAACTCGTGGAAGTACGTGACGACGTCGCTGTATTGCAGCAGGCCTGGATCGTCGGGATCACCTCCGGGGAAGTTGCAGATCAGCGCGGCCTCCGGCATGTACCGGCCGCGCACGCCAGCGACAACGGGAGCAGCGGAGAACCACTTGTCCTTGCCCTCGCGGGGATGCATATCGAGGTAGAAGCGTCCGACTTGCTTACCTTCTTCGTAGACATCATAGACACTGACTGCGGGATCCCATGCGGACGCGCCGGAGCGGCGGAACTCGATCTTGAAGAGCTTTGACGCGGTTTGGAGTACGCCGGCTTCAACTTGCTTGTAAGGGAAGTAAGGACGTACGGATTGTGAATCGAAATCGAATGCGGAGCGGCGGTACTGCTCGTACCAATAACCGCGACTGGTGATGTCGATGGCGATGGTTCCGAGCTGTTTTGTCCTCACAAATTCGAGTACCAGCTCGTGCTCGCGCAGGGCCCCTTGGCGGCTGGCTTCTTCGAGGCGCGCAAGAAATTTGCGGACATTTGCGGCGGAACCCATCATCTGGTCGGCGGTGGCGAGGTCTGCCCAACTGCGGAAGCCCAGCATTAACGCGATCTCTTGCCGCGTGGCCAGCAGGTCGTGCAGGATCTGCTTGTTCTCAGGGTAAGCACGCGTGTTGTAGGCAAGGAACATGCGCGTACGCAGATCGGGATTCGATGCGAACGTCATGACCGGCTGCATGTCGGGCTGATCGGTGGTGAGCGTAATCTGGCCGCGCGCATCGGGTTGATGCCGGCCCAGGTAGTCAGGCGGCAAACCGCCGAGTTCCGACTGCATGGCAACGATGGTCTTTGCGCCTTCCTGGATGTTGCGGCTGAATTCAAGCGAGTGCTTGGTTGCCTTCTCGTGCAGTTTCTGCAGGCGCTCGCGCGTGGCCTGGTCTTTGTCGACACCGGCGAGCCGATAGCCCAGCAGGGTGCGCCCTACATAATGACGGGTAGCCGGATCAGCCCCGTCCAGGCTCATGGCAACCAGCGCATCGTAGACACCGCGGTTCAAACTCAGCGCGCTTCCTGCTATGGCGACGCGCTGGGCCTCCATTTGCGCCTGGTCGCGTACGGCCTTTTCCGCAGCGACGGAATTGAGCACGCCGGCCTGCGCTCCTGCAAGGCTCAGTTGCTCCAGAGCTGCATCGTAGAGTCGAAGCGTGTTCTCGATGGTCCGCTGACCTTCGACCGCGAGCAGCGCGGAAAGTGCAGCCTCGTGCGCTGCGAGCCGAGCACCGACCCACGCGCTGAGCGCTTCGGGAGATGTCGCGCCTCCCGACTCCCACGCATGAATGTCCTTGGCGACTTGAGTGGCGGCGACAGATTCAACGGGCATGCGAGAACAACCTCCAGACTCTAGGTTGCCACATCAGGGCCTTATCGGCGGTCCCGACAGATGAGGGAAATTCGCGGAGATCTTGAGGAACCGGTAATCTCGAATCTTCGTATTTCCAATGACACAAGAAATTGCCGTGCGCTGGCGAACGTTGTGTCCGAAACTGGACGGTCTGCTGAGGGCCCAGCTGCGCTTCGGACTACGGTGCATTATAGGAACAGCGCTACTTAGGCGTCCCTGCAATCTGGCCTGCAAAGTGCTGTAATGTTTCTTCTGTCCCCTTGGGATTTTGCCTTTTTCGGAGGTCGGCGGAATGAGTTCTTTCGGCAGGAATCTTCGCCTGGCAGTTCGCCAGTTGGGCCGCAACCCTGGCTTCACGGCGACCGTCATCATCACCCTGGCGCTTTCCATCGGCGCCAACACGGCTATCTTCTCGATCGTGAATGCATTGATGCTGAGGAGCCTGCCTTATCCACAGCCGGAGCGCATCGGAACCGTCTTCGAGCGCGTGCAGGGCCCCGATCCTTCGGATGGACGGCGCTCGATCGACGGAACCCAGTGGGAGCAGTTGCGCGATAATGCACCTTCGCTCATCTCGGCGGTCAGCTCGTCTTTGGCAAGCGGCGCGAACCTGAAGGCTGGCACGCATGTGGACTATGTCCATGACGGCCGGGTGTCCGCGCATTATTTCGATGTTCTTGGGATTCGTCCGGCTTTCGGCCGCACCTTTTTAGAGGATGAGGACCGCCCCCACGGGCCGAAGGCTGTCATCTTGAGCTACGGTCTTTGGCGGAATGTATTCGGCGCCGATCCCAGCCTGATCGGACAGGTGATCCACCTCAAGGGAGAGCCGTACACCGTAATCGGAATCCTGCCGGAACGCCAGGTAACGCCGCTGAACGCTGACCTCTACACGGCGCTCCAGCCAACCCGTAACGGCGAGGGCGGCGGAACCAATTACGAGCTGACCTTTCGCCTCAAGGACGGCGCAACCTGGCAACAGGCCGACGGCGAAATGAATCGCGCCTGGGCCTACCGGGTATCGCAGATCGAAAGCAAGAATCCCGGAACCAGGGTGATGTACTACACGGTTCCACTGCAGCAGGGGACAACCGCTGAGTTGCGCCCGCGAGCCATGGCCCTGATGCTGTCGGCGGGATTTATTCTGCTGATTGCGTGCGCCAATCTTGCCGGACTCACGCTGGTGCGAATGTCGCGGCGCATTCCTGAAGTTGCAACCCGGATAGCACTGGGCGCGACTCGCTGGCAGATCCAAAAACAACTCTGGATCGAGAACCTGCTGCTTGCCTTCGTCGGGGGAGCGGCCGGCATCGGCGTGGGCTTCGCGGCTTTGCATGGATTGCTTTCGCTCTTGCCTGAAGGCTATCTTCAGGTAGCCGGCGTACCCCTTGACGGACGCGTACTCGGCTTCACGATGGGCGTGTCGTTGCTGACCAGCGTGCTCTTCGGCATGCTGCCGGCGCTGCTCACCAGCCGGGTCGACCTACGCTCGTCGATGACCAGCCGCGGTGCATCCTCGGGACAATCGGTGCATTTGCGCCAGGCGCTGATTGCGGGCGAAATTGCGCTGACGGTGGTTCTGCTCGCCGGCTCCGGTCTCCTGATTCGCTCCCTGATTTATCTGGAGACACTGCCGCCGGGATTCAACCCCGGAGGCGTGATGACCGCGAAAGCCTCGCTCGACGATGCGCGTTACCAGGAACCCGCAGCGTTTCAACGGCTGATGAGTGACAGTGTGGCCGCGATGCAGCGGATCCCCGGCGTTCAGGCCGCCGGCGTCGGACTTACGCTGCCGTTCGAACGTACCCTGAATGGCGGCGTGGTGCTGCACGATGGGCCTCGGTCGGAAAAGACAGTGGGCACCGACGTTGTCTACACCACTCCCGGCTTCTTTGAAGCGTTGCAGATGAAGCTGGTTGCGGGCAGAACCTTCAAGGACTCCGACGGGCCGAACGCACATCCGGTCGCCATCATCAATGCAGCTTTTGCACGCAAGTTTTTCCCAAACCTCGACCCCATTGGCCTCAGTCTCGACAAGGGGACAACCATCGTCGGGGTTGTCTCCGATATTCAGCTTGAATCGGGGCTCAACCCAATGGCTCCCCTGCAGAGTGAACAAACCATGTATGTGCCGGCGGCGCAGGTTGGTACAGGCATGCTGGGAGTTCACGTGTGGTTCCAGCCCAGCTGGGTCGTGCGCACAGCAGGACCCGTTGCGGGGCTGACGGAACAAATGCAGAAGTCCCTGGGCAACGTCGATCCGGCGCTTCCCTTCTCCGGCTTCTACCGAATGAGCGATTTACAGGCGGAAGCGCTTTCCACCCAGCGCATCGAAGTTGCCTTGCTAAGCACTATGGCTGCCCTGGCACTGATGCTGAGTGCCGTGGGCATCTTCGCACTGGTAGCCAGCCTGGTTACGCAGAAAACGCGCGAGATCGGCATTCGAATCGCTCTAGGTTCTAGTGTTCGGCAGGCGATGACACACGTTTCGTCATCCGGAGTTGGCGCAGCCGCGGCCGGACTGGCGCTTGGACTCGTGCTATGTTTCATTGTCCTGCGAGCCATGAGCAGCGTGCTCTATGGCGTGCGCGTCTACGATGCACCGAGCATGCTGGCGGTAGTAGGAACACTGGCGGCCGTTACGTTGCTGGCGGTCACAATCCCGGTACTACGCATCGCCCGTATCGACCCCGCTACTACACTGCGGGAGGAGTAAAAGCCGGATCGCGGATGCCGGTTCAATCCGGATTTCTTTCCTGAGAGGAATCCGGATGAAGCGACTCACGTTGCTCGCTCTGTTCTGAGGCGGGCATCAGTGCCGGGTCCCCAGGGACCTGTGTATCAACTTCGCATTTATAAGGTTCACCCCGAGGAATGGTCTGAAAACGTCCTAATCCTTCTGAAGAATAAAAATATAGTCGACGCACGGTGCTCCCCGATCTGCACTGTCTGTTGCGCAATGCACCGTTGGAAGTGCAATCTTTTCAATGGTCGCTGCCTACCAAGGGTGTCTCGCCGTATCTGCAGCAATGTTACGAAAGAGCTTATCTTCCTGTTGCATACGGAAACCAAGGGCATCTAAGATGCGTCAATTGGACGGATATGACGCAAGCTGTCGCTCCAACTACCTCCCCGGTTATGCTCTCCGCCGCCCCGCGGGTGCGGCTCGCGAAGCTATGTGTGGCCATCCGAGGCAGCTCACCGGCCGAGCTCCTGGATCGGGCTGAGAGTGCTGTCAAGTCATTTAAATTTATCGAGCTACGCCTTGACTCCTTGACGAAGCCGGTGAATGCTCCGGCTTATCTGAAGCAGTTTCTGGCCGAGCACCGCGACGTTACTGTGATCGTCACGTGTCGCCGAAAGGCCCATGGAGGAGAGTTTGACGGGCCGCTGGCTGCCGAACTCGAAATCCTGATGAAAGCGGCACAGACGGGCTGCCAAATCATTGATCTGGAAGTGGAATCAGCCGAGGAGGCGAAATCCGCGCAACTGAGCAAGCTTCGAACTTGCGGCGCTGCGCTTCTGATCAGCTTCCACGATTTCAGCCGGACCAAGGGGTTGGAGCAGGCTGCCGACCGGATCGAAGCATTCAAGCCGGACTACGTGAAGGTGGTTTCGACCGCACGGAACCTCGCCGACAACCTTGCCGTTCTGCGGCTGATCGAAGACCGCTCGCTCGCCTCCCACGTGGTGGGCATCGCGATGGGCGAGGAGGGCCTGGTGAGCCGTGTGCTTGGGCCCAGGTCTGGCGCTGCCTTTACGTTTGCCTCATTTTCCGAGGGAACCGAAACGGCCTCAGGCCAGGTGACCGCCGAAACACTGCGGGACGTATACCGACTCGATTATCTGGACCAGGCGACGAGGGTCTTCGGCGTAGCCGGTAACCCTATCTGCCACTCGCTTTCACCCTTATTGCACAATGCAGCCTTTCGGCGCGAGATTGTGAACGCGGTCCTGCTGCCGCTGAAAACGAAGTCGGTGCAAGACCTGCTGACGCTGGCATTGGAGTTGCCGCTGGCCGGTTGCGCCATCACCATGCCGCTGAAGACCGAGGTTCTGCCGCACCTGGCCAATATGGATCCGCTGACCTCGCGGATTGGCGCCTGCAACACGCTGCGCATGGGTGCCGACGGCAAACTCTATGGCTTCAATACCGACGTGGCCGGAGTGGTGAGGCCGCTGGAGCGCCGCCTGCGGTTGAAGGGCGCGCGTGTGGTGGTACTGGGAGCTGGAGGCGCCGCCCGGGCCGCTGTCTTCGGCCTGGTTGAGCAAGGCGCAGAGGTGCTGGTCGTAAATCGCACGCACGAGCATGCGGTTGCGCTGGCAAGGCAGGCCAAGGCCAGGTCGCTGAAACATGAGCTGCTGGTAAAGCAGAAATTTGACGTGATGATCAATGCCACTCCCTGCGGGATGACGGGCCATAAACAGGCCATGCCCATCGCGGAGAATGAATTGAACGCAAGCGTAGTCTTCGACATGGTCTATAACCCACTGGAAACACCGCTCCTGAAGCTGGCAAAGTCTCGCGGAATCCACACAATCAGCGGCCTTGAGATGTTTGTGCAGCAGGGTGCGCGGCAGTTCGAGATCTGGACGGGCAAGCCTGCACCGGAGTCGGAGATGGTGCGTGTGGTCGAGCACGAACTGCGCAGGCGAACCTCAGCCTAGCCCGTGGCACATTCGGCAAAGGCACCCGCGCCAAAAAACACCTTCCCGTCACATCACCCGTCAAAACCTTCAGCGCTGGTCTCCCGTTTTATTTGCGTAACCTTCGCTTAGCTGTTTAGGTTGAGAGTGGCTGATGAGAGCTTCCCCCGAAGTCTGCCGCCGGGTCGAACGCGCGCCTGCCGATGGTTTGCAGGTCGTGAGTCGCGGTGTGTTTGCCTCGCTTGCACAGTTGCCGGTCGCGGTCGCGGCAATTTTGCTCGCAGGCTGCGGGTACTTCATCAATCCGAACGCCGTAGTGCCCACCAATCCGGGATCGCCGGCGCAAAGCGGATCGGTAACGATCTCTCCGACCTATGTCGCGCTTTCGCCGGGACAGAAGTTTCAGTTCACGGCAACCTCATCCACCGGAGGCCTGATCGAGTGGCTGGTCGACGGTGTGGTCGGCGGAAAGCCGGAGACGGGCCTGGTGGATACCGCCGGAAACTACACGGCGCCTTCCGTGCTCAGTCAGGGTGAAAACATTTCGATTACAGCGGCGCTCACCGCATCGCCACAACAGAACTACGCGACCGCAGTCGCTCAGATCGTCCCGGGTGCGCAGGTGTCGTGCCCCGGCGCAACCGGTAGTCCATTGGTATCCGCATATTCACTGAATCTGCCTTCCTCGGGAAAAATGTCCGTCGATTTCGGCAAGACCACCGATTATGGACGAAGCACGTGGCAGGTGGCCAGCGGACCCAATGGAGGCACGGTGAAGGTCCTGGTGGCGGGAATGATGGGCCAGACGCTCTATCACATGCGCGCCAAAGTCGTGCTCGACAACGGCGCGACCTACACCGATAGCGATCACACCTGCACGACCGGCACGCCGCCCCCGATTTCGCCAGTACAGATAACGATGGCCAACGGAGCGACCCCTCAGCCCGGAATCGAAATCTGGAACACCGCCGTGCCAGCGAACGTGATCCAGGCATTTGCAACGGATTTGCAGGGGAACGTGATCTGGTCGTACCTGTACCAGGGCTCGACAGTCGATCTGATCCAGGGAATTCAATTGTTGCCCAATGGCGACATGCTGATGCTGATCTCGTATCTGTCTTCTGTGACGGTGAATGGAACGGTCGGCCTGGTAAATGACATTCGCGAAATCGACCTGGCGGGCAACACGGTTCGCGATATCAGCATGGACGATCTGAACGCCAAGTTGGCCGCATCCAATCTGCGCGACGGTGACGGGAATGTCTACAAGTTCAAGAGCTTTCATCACAGCGTGCTCGCGCTACCTAACGGCCATTGGGTTATGCTGACGACCTACAACAAGAGCTACACGAATCTGCCCGGGAATCCGGGCGCGACCTCGGTGATTGGCGATGCGATTGTTGATGTCGACCAGAACAACAGTCCTGACTGGGTCTGGAATACGTTTGATCATCTCGACATCAACCGGCACCCGATGAACTTCCCGGACTGGACACACTCCAATGACCTCGCCTATTCGAGCGACGATCACAACCTGCTGCTTTCGATTCGCCACCAGAACTGGATCATCAAGGTCAATTTTCTCGATGGAACGGGTTCGGGTAATGTGATGTGGCGGTTGGGTGAGGGCGGCGATTTCAAGCTGGTGGGTGGAACCGACCCGACAGACTGGTTCTATGCACAGCACGGGCTGAGCTTCTTTACCCCGAACACAACGGGCGTGTTTCGACTGGGCCTGATGGATAACGGCAATGACCGCATCTTTCCGACCGGCCAGGTGTTTTGCAAACCCTTTTCTCCGATCATCGCGAGTTGCTACTCGACGGTGCCGGTGCTTGAAGTGAACGAGAACGCCATGACAGCCACGCTGATGACACATTATGTGCCGCCACCAAGTTCTTTCAGTTTCTTCGGGGGAAATGTGGAGCAGTTGCCCAACGGCAATATTCATGCCAACTTCTGTGCTGCGCCGAGCGGAGCTATTGTGCAGGAACTCAATCCTCAAACCCTGCAGGTGGTCTGGCAGGGGACATCGCCAAATGCCGACCAGTTCCATACTTATCGATGGCCGAGCCTCTATCCCGGCGTGCAGTGGTGAGTGCGCGATGCAGACGTTGATGGGCTGAACACGGATTCGAGTCTGCGACGATTAACTGAAATCGGGATGACATTTAGATGACACTTCGCGGGCCTGATGAATCTAAAAATGTTCTAGTGGGATTTGCGCACGGAGATGAATTTTGTGACAACCGCCTATATCAACAGGGTCGCTACATCGGTGCCGCCGCATGACGTGCATCGCGCTTTTATAGACTTCGCAGAGGGCATGATGCCGGAGGGTACCCCGCGATCGCTGTTTCGGCGCATGGTGCGCATGTCGGCGATCGAACACCGCTACTCGTTTCTCGAGCCGATTGCCACAGGAAACGGAGCATGGCGAGATGCGGAGGACCTGTACGTGACAGGAACCTTCCCGAACACTTCAAGACGCATGGAGGCGTTTGAGAAATTTGCGCCCCCGCTGGCCGCGTGCGCGCTGAATAAGCTGGCGCTCACGCCGGAAGAGCGCAGGCGGGTGTCGCACGTGATCGTCACGTCGTGTACCGGTCTGTACGCGCCTGGACTGGACTACGACATCGTGAATCATCTGGGTTTGAATCCGTCGGTGGAGCGTACCATGATCGGATTCATGGGCTGCTACGCGGCGATCAATGCCCTGAAATCAGCTCACCACATCGTGCGCTCCGAGCCGGATGCCGTGGTGCTGATCCTGAGCCTGGAACTGTGCACGCTGCATTTGCAGGAGACGCAGGACCTGGAACAGATGTTGTCGTTTCTGCTGTTCGCCGACGGCTGCGCCGCCTACCTGGTAAGCGCAAGGCCCATGGGGTTGGCCATCGACAGCTTTCGCGCATTGCGGATTCCGGAGACAAGTCATCTCATCACCTGGAAGATTCGCGAACTCGGATTTGATATGCATCTCTCCGGACAGGTGCCTGCAGAAATCGCGAAAGCGATGAGGGAAGTAGGGCGCGATATCATCCTGGGCGAAGATCCGCTGGCGATCGATCTCTGGGCTGTACATCCCGGTGGCCGCACTGTGCTGGATGCCGTGGAGAAGGGCCTGGGGCTGGGAACCGATGCACTGCGACACTCGCGCGGCGTGCTGGCGCAGTTTGGAAACATGTCTTCGGCCACGGTGATGTTCGTCATCGAAGGCCTTATGCGAGAAGCACGCCCGGGCCAGCGTGGATGCGCCATGTCGTTCGGCCCCGGCGTGACTGCGGAGACAATGCTCTTCCATGCCGCGTGATACGCTCGACTTCAGCAAACGCGCCGAGCTGACAGAGCTGATGGATAAGCCCTGCAGCTGCGACGATCTGCGGGCGTGTTTGCGGGATATCGAGAAATTGAATCGCTGGTTCCTTGGATACAGACCTGTTCTGCATTGGCTGGACTCGCTGAATCCTGCTAAGGCACGGGGGCCGATTCGGATTCTCGATGTCGGCTGCGGCTATGGAGGCCTGTTGCGAGCAATTGAGCGATGGGCGGTCAAACGCGGCATCTGCGTGCAGTTGGCAGGGTGCGATCTGAATCCCGACGCAATAGCAATCGCCGCCGAAGCAAG
This sequence comes from Occallatibacter sp., assembly GCA_036495975.1. Lineage (GTDB taxonomy): Bacteria > Acidobacteriota > Terriglobia > Terriglobales > Acidobacteriaceae > Telmatobacter. The sequence goes on from DASXLY010000186.1 coordinate 148,087, forward strand.
CCCAAAAACAAAGGTGGAATGGATCGCTGCGGATGTCTTCAGACTGGATGGACGCGGATCAGTCGATCTGGTGGTGAGCTCACTGTTTGCGCATCACTTGAGCGAGAGCAATGTCGTCCGGTTTGTGCGATGGATGGAAGACCACGCGCAAATCGGCTGGTTCATCAACGATCTTTCGCGGGCGCCGATTCCCTATTGGCTGATCAAGGCGTTTGCGAAGGTTGCGGGTTTACATCACTTTGTGCAGTACGACGGGCCAGCGTCATTCAGGCGGGCATTTGTCCCAGACGACTGGCGGAACATTTGCGCCGCAGCCGGCCTGCGAGACACTGACATGACCATCGAGCCGTGGAAGCCGGCGCGACTATGCGTGAGCAGGACGAAGCGATGAGCGGAATGCGCGACCCCGTACAGCATCTCGTGATTGGCGGGGGCCCTGCTGGGTCGATGCTGGCGATGCGCCTTGCAGGGGCTGGTCGCGCAGTGGCACTGCTTGACAAAGAGCGCGAACCCCACCACAAAGTGTGCGGCGAGTTCCTAAGCCGCGAGGCAGTCGCCTATCTCGAGCAAGCCGGAATCAAACCGCGCGAACTCGGTGCATCCGCGATCACACGCATTCGTCTCACCTCGGGCAGGCGAACCGTTGAGTCACAACTGCCATTTACGGCTCTGTCGTTGTCACGGCTCGTTTTGGATGAGGCTCTGCTGAAGCGCGCAGAAGAAGCCGGTTGCAAGATCCGGCGCGGTGCGGTTGCGGAACAGCTGGAAAGGCACGAGAGCGGCTGGTCGGTGCGACTTCGCAGTGCGGAGAGGATCCATGCGCAGACGGTCTTCCTGGCGACTGGAAAACATGATCTGCATGGATGGGAGCGGCGCGGCGGCGTGCAAACCGACCTGGTCGGATTCAAGATGCACTGGAGGTTAGCTCCTGTTCAAACAGAGGGTCTCCGGGGTGCCATGGAGCTGTTCCTTTTTCGCAGCGGATATGGCGGGCTCTCGCTGATTGAAGGGGAAGCTGCAAATCTGTGCCTCGTGGTCCGCCGCAAGCGGCTCGGTGCATTGGGCGGCTGGTCGGAGCTATTGCAATCGATGTGCGAGAAGTTACCTCTCCTTCGTTCCCGGCTCAAAGATGCGACGGCGTGCTGGGCGAAGCCCCTGGCAATTTCGCCTATCCCATACGGGTATCTGGGCAAACCCGCAGATGGAGTGTGGCGTGTCGGAGATCAGGCAGCGGTTATTCCGTCGTTCACCGGCGATGGCATGTCGATCGCACTGCACAGCGGCTCGCTGGCGGCCGAGATGTACCTGGCCGACAGGAGCGCAGAGGACTACACCCTGTGCCTGAACGAACAGCTGTGCAGCGGCATGAGACTCGCATCGCTGCTATCGCAGGCGATGGTTATGCCGCCCGGGCGGATACTCGCGCCATTTTTGCTCTCTCCGTTCCCCAATTTGCTGGAGCGGATCGCGTCTTTGACGCGGATTCCCGATTGCGCATTGGTTGTTGCTGCGATGTGCAACGAGAATCCAACTGCGCGGCGTCCAATACCGATTCTGTAGGGGGCGCTACCTGCGCTTCTTCTTCTGGGCTTTGTTCTTTGTTTTCTCGCCGGGCAGATGTGTAGTGGGGATCGGGGCCATGTCCGGCCCGATGCGCCTCACCATGTTGTCGCGCATGACGTACGTGATGGTACGCGGATTCACCGGCTTGGTAATTCCCGTATCCGGATCGATGGAGACGTCAGGCGAACCCGAGATTCGAAAGCTGAATACCGGTTCAGTGCCATTGTTCGTAGGCTCGGTCCACACCTTCACCGGCAAAAATCCCTGGATGGGATGGACGCGGAATGCAGTCTCATATCGGTGCCGTTTCACACTCCACGTAAACACGCGGATCTGGTCGAAGTCGAAGGGCAGGCCCGATTTTGGCGGACTGAGTGCAGTTACATATTCGGGAACCTGATGATTGGGAACGTCGGCTTCCGAGTCGGAGACACGCGTGAGTACATAAGCGCCGACGATGCGCTGTCCCTCAGCATATTGCCCGACCTCGTCCGGCACGTCGACGTCGACGCGTCCGCCCAGCAGCCATCCCACGCGTCCCTGCGCATCGCGAATCAGCCACCAATCTTCCATCGGAATTTCGGGCTGCTCAGGAGGGACCGTGGCTGGAACGGTCGCAGGGGTTGCAGATTTGGGCGATGAGGATGCAGCACCTTTCTGCGGTTGAGGAACCGTTGGAGTCTTTGGCTTGACAGGTGGGCGGTCACCGGGTGCGACTTTCGGGACAGACGCACGCACTAGCAGCTGGATCTTGTCGTTTTCAGGCAACAGATAAAAGTGGTCGGAGTTGCGGCCGGGACTGACATGCAGATAAATCTCGTCGCGCACGGTGCCAGTGGCAACCACTGGATCTTGCTTGTGCTGGGTGGCGAGATCCTGGAAAGCCTTATATTCCCCGGCATCGATGACGGCACGTTCTTCGATCCAGCCAATCTCGTTCTGCTCGGTTTTCACGCGCAAAAAACGGCGCCCATGCTCGAGAACTTCAAGGGGTTGCCCGTTCGTGACCTGGCCAACGCGGTTAGAGACGGCGGCAACCCGGTCGTGGAGATACATCTGCCGCGCCGAAACATAGACCATCTCATGCCGTTCGTAGTGGAACCGCTTGCATCCGGCAAAGGAAATAACGGCCGCAACGATGAGCAGGCTGGCGAATCGCACCATGAAGGGGCGGAGGGATGCGACAACAGGATTTGGCAATCGCGTGAGCACAGCGAGGGAGTTCTCTTTGAGGATACAACAATGCACGCCCCCACCAGACCAACTCAATGAGCGAGGCTCAGGATCCGTGAATCGCAGCGATGGCACCGGCCTGCACCGGATCAGTGCCGGTTTGGCTGGAGATCACTTTGTCGAGATTTCCCGCGGTGGTCGAATCGAAGGCGTAGCCGAGAATGTCGGGGTTGCCGCCAAAGTCGACCGCAAAGACGAACTGGTGAGAACTATCCTCGACAAGCGCCTGAGGATTCGTCCCCGTCGTGAAGGAGCTTCCCAGCGCAGTCAGCGTGGGGGCGCCGTTCGTTTCGGCGATGGAGAAGCCCGCGATCACGCCAGTGGCGCCACTGGCGGTTTGCCGGCTGACAGCGTAAACATTCTGACCGTTCGAGAGCGGGAGAATGGAGTACGGTGCGAGGCCGCCAATTGCGAAGGGCGAGTTGGAGATCTCCTTCACGCTGCTGAAATTGAAGACGCGCAAGCCGCCAGTGTTCGTGCCGGAGGTGGCAACCGTCTCGCCGATGTAGAAGACCCGCGGCGACGTCGCGCCGGTAATCATCGGATCGAAAGCGACCGACAACGCAGCTCCCGCCGAAGTGTTCGCGGGGTTGATTCTGCCCACAGATCCGAAGGGATTGTTGTTGGCAGCGTTGAAGGGAATGGTTGCGGTTCCTGCCGAGCCGTTTGCAACCAACACGAAAGTGCCATCGGGCGAAATGGCAACCTGGTTCACCGTATTCGAGGGCAGATTCACGGCGATTTGCGCTTCGCCGGATGCCGCCAGCACCCCTGTGGTGGAGTTGATTTTGATTGCGAAGACGGCCTGCGTGCCTGCACCGCCCTCGATCAGCCACGTATTCGAGGGATCCACCTGCATGGCGGTGGCGGCATCGGCAGTAATTGGCTGCCCGCTGTTGCCCAGGGTCAACACGCCGGATGACGTGTCGATGGTGTAAACGAATATGCCGTTCAGGGTGCTGACATACAGGAAGGCATTGTTCGGGGCAACGGTGATGGCGAGAGGCGCAGAGGCCAGCGTGTATGGATTACCAAGCGCTGTGAGTGTACCGGCGTTGACATACAGGCCCACGATCTGGCTCGTGGCGATGTTGAGGACGTAGACATCGCCGCTGGTGAGAGTTGTCGTTCCTGTACCGCCTCCCGAACCGGACGACGCGGCATCCCAAAACCCACTGCAGCCTGTCAGGCACAATGCCGCAATTGCCAAACCCGCCCACGCGCGACCGTTCATGGCCATTCCTTCCGCACCGATGTTGCCCTGGTTCGATCTAAGGGTAACGCCTTCCGGTGCATCTGTCCCCTTGCTAATTCGGACAGGGATTTCGTCTATTGTCCCATCTGCGACATAGACGCGCGAGAATGGCGATTCGCTCCATGGCAAGAGGCTCAAGCCAGGGGGGTAGGGACGGCTTCTGCTCTGGAGCGCCTGCGATTCATGTCGAGGCAAGAACCGTCCGTGGAAAAAATAGAGAACCCTGATAAAAATGCGGAGAATGGCAAGACGGAAGCTGGCCGGAGGATGTGAATCTCCAGCCAGGTGAGGGGAAGATTAATGGGGGGCGAGGCTTAGTTTCCGCCGCCTGCGCCAGTCTGCTCAGCGCTACTCTGCGCAGCGATGGCGAGCGCGAGTTCGCTCCCGGAGGCGATCTTCACATTATTCTTTTTGGTTGAAACGAGCACGCCCGAGTTGTTGCCATTCACCCTGCTATGCAGGTCAAACCCACCAGCCGCATTGAGCTGATCGACGTTGAGAACCGAACTTTTCCAGTCGTTGGATTCTTCCTCGCCGGGTGCCACATTGTTGCCGTTAATCGTTTCGGTCTCGGGTGCATAGAGTCCCACGATCGTCGCTTTCACAGGAATGGTCTTCCCGTTTTTCAGTCTAGCTTCGGCAATGCGAAGGGCGAGTTTGGATGCGCCTTTGATCTGCATGTCGTCAGTGGAAACCGTACCGATCAGCTCAGTTCCCTTCGGAAGCTCAGGCCCGTTCTTAAGATGCACGGTCTCGCTGAGACGAGCGGTGAACTGCGATCCGGGCTTCGTGTCTTTCGCGCTGAGCTTGTTGAGCAAATATGCCTGCGCTGGAACCATCTGCGCTGCCTGTTCCTGGCCAGCCTGGCTCGGTACATCCGACTGCGCCTGCATGCTGGTTTGCGCACTCCCAAAACCAGGCGTTAGAAGTAACATGGACAACGTTGCGACAGACAAAGACATATGACTGTTAATTTTCATTCCGAATGCTCCCTAGGTTTAAGTCCGCTTACGCCTCACGAGACTACTTCCGAGGCACACTCATTAGACGAGATTCCTTGGGGCAAGATTCTAAAAAGACCTTAAGACATTCGTTTGTTTTCCATCAATTAAGACCGGAATTGCCCGGCAATTGGTTCCAAACGAGGCGCGCGGCGGTTATGTCTTCAATGGCCATGCCGACTGTCTTGAAGAGGATGCGGCGATCTCGCGGAATTGAGACATGGGCGGGGTTCATGAGAATCTCACCAACCTCTGCCTCAACCTTGGCGCCGGAAAGAATCACATCGCCCGATTCGCGTTCGACGTTGGATCTTGATTCAGCCACGATGAAACTCGAATGCATAGCCTCGTCATCGAGTTCGCGTAAACTCGCAGTGCTGGCGCCGACGGCGAGGACCAACGCATTCGGCTTGAGCCACCGTCCCAATAAAACAGGAACCGGCGAGGTGGTTGCGGTCAGCACCACGTCGGCAGCGGCGGCTTCTTCGGCGGTAACAGCGCGGGCGTTCACTTCTGTCGCCAGGCGAGCAGCATTTTCAGGGTTGCGGCTGGCGATGCGAATCTCGCTAAGTTCAGGCCAGACGAGTCTCAGGGCGTGAATGTGGGCGCGGGCTTGCACTCCAGAACCAATGATGCCAAAGGTTCTCGGAGACTGAGCAAAATGCAGAGGAGCGAGCGCCGCAAAGGATACGGCGGAGACAGCTGCGGTGCGCATCTCCGTGATGAGGCGTCCGTCCATCACGGCCAGGGGCTCGCCCGTTTCCCGGCGCAGCAGCTCAATGTTCGCCATATGGGTATGCAAACCGAGCACGTCGTTGCCGGGATAGAAGGTGACGATCTTCACTCCCATTACATCGCCAGCGATTGCGGGCATAATGCCGAACCAGCCATTGCGATGGTCGTCGGTGTTGCCGGCACGCAGAATCATCCGCGGCGGCTGGTTCACGAGTCCGGCGGAGTAGTCGATGAGCGCCTGGCGAATCGCGGGGATGAGCGCTTCGTAGGTGAGGGCGGCGCGGACTTGCTGCTCAGAGATGAACATGGCGGCACTCAGGATATACCGCGGCCACGCTTAATTGGGACGGTTCGAATTGGAGCGGCGTCGGAAGCGGTCGTCGAGCGGGCGCCGGCCTTTGAAGCCGTCTTCGACGGTATGCCAGTGCTCGATGGCGGTTTCGCCCATGCGCCAGCAGAGCAGGACCACCTGGTCGTCGACCTTGCAGGGAAAGTCGAGAAGACCCGAGTCAACGTCCTTGACCTGTACGCCGATTGCATCGATCTCAGCGATGCTTTCCTTGACCCGCTGCAGGTGCCCTTCCATCTCCGTGCGCATGCGGCCCGCATCCGCCACATTCACGCGCATGCCGCCAGCGAGATAGATACGGCGGCTCAGTTCGGCAATCCGCGATTCCGTCTCCTGCGCCGCCTGCTTGCTTTCGATGGCGCGCTTCAGCAGCGACTCCATAAGCGGCAACAACGATTGCGCTTCATCGAGAGTGAACGTCTTCATGGCGAATTCCTTGCCTTTAGGATACGACGGTTGCGCGCCAGCGACCAGGCACTTCAGTACCCCAGGTGGACCGGGTACTCTGATGCCTGCTAACCTGTGACCCCTTCATCCAGGGCTCGAATTCAGGAGGAGAGTAGATCATGTCGAGACTCGCGCGAATCGCACCGGAGCTTCCGGTGGCCAACATCGAAGATGCGGTCGACTACTATGAGCGGAAGCTCGGATTCGAAGTTGCCATGTGGATGCCGGAAAACGAATATGCCATCGTGGAGCGCGACGGCGTCGCGATTCACCTGTTCGCGGATGGCGCGCAACGCTCTGCGGTGGGCGTCCACATTTTCACGACAGAGCTCGAGCAACTTTTTGTCGAGTTGAAAGAGAGCGGCGCACAGATCACACAGACCATCGAGAAGAAGCCTTGGGGCAACCGCGAGTTTCGCGTCCCCGATGAGTTCGGCAACGAGTTGAAGTTCACCGAGCCGCTGGCAGAGTAGCGTGCGGCCCAGGAACCGGATCTACGATTTCGCCGGCTTGCCGATCTCGAGCATGCGATCCAGAGCGACGCGCGCCCAATGCTTCACGCTCGAGCGTACCTTGATGCGGTTGACCACGCGGCCTTCCACCAGGTTTTCGAGCGCCCAAGCGAGATGCTGCGGGCTAATGCGGTACATGGTGGTGCACAGGCAACCATGGTCGTCGAGGCTGATGATGCGTTTGCCCGAGGTCGCAAACCGCTGAGCAAGCCGGTTAACGAGGTGAATCTCGGTGCCAATCGCAAACGTAGTTCCCGAAGGCGCTTCCTCAACGATCCGGATGAGCTGCTCAGTCGAGCCAAGAGCGTCGGCCCTCTGACACACCTCCCAGCGGCACTCGGGGTGAACGATGACCTGCACGTCGGGGTACTTCGCACGAATGGCATCCACATGACTGGGCAGGAAACGCTGGTGCACGGAGCAGTGGCCCTTCCAGAGAAGGATGCGGCTCTCGGCCAGCTTCGAGGTTGCTTGGCCACCTTGAAGAGCCCACGGATCCCAAACCGTCATCTGCTCAAGCGGGATGTCCATCGCATGGCCGGTATTGCGGCCGAGGTGCTGGTCGGGAAGAAAGAGAATCCTTTGTCCCCGGGCGAAGGCCCATTCAAAGGCCGCACGCGCATTCGATGAGGTGCAGACCAGGCCGCCGCGCTCACCGCAAAAGGCCTTAATCGCAGCAGTGGAATTCATGTAGGTGATCGGAATTGCATCCGCCGTTAAGCCGAGTCGTTCAAGAGCTTCCCAGCAGGCCTCCACCTGCGAGATCTCCGCCATGTCGGCCATGGAGCAGCCGGCATTGATATCAGGCAGGATGACCTGTTGGTCGTCGCGGCCGAGCACGTCGGCACTTTCAGCCATAAAATGCACACCGCACAAGACGATGTACTGCGCGCCGGTTTCCGCCGCAACCTTCGAAAGCTTGTAGCTGTCGCCGGTAAAGTCAGCGAAACGGATAACTTCGTCGCGTTGGTAGTGGTGTCCGAGAAGGATTGTGGATGGCCCCAGCCACTTGCGGGCAGCCGCAATGCGATCGTCCATGCTGTGGTCGGGAAGCGCCAGGTAGTTTTCGAGGCTGCAAGCAGTACCGGTCTCCGGCGAGACCGCCATTACGTCGTCAATAACCAGATTCACCTTTTTCCGCCTTCAGTCCGCCAGGGATCTTTCAGAAACCAGCGAACGGGGATGTTGAAAGCACTTCAAAGCGACTGCAGTGGATGCGCTGTTGCTGCGGAAAGCCGGCGATTTCAACCGGCCCTCGAAGCGGCAACCCCATTCACGGGGATGTTGCAGCCTTATTTCAACGGATGCTCACGGGGAGCTAGGGTTTCATAATTCGCAGCCAGATCGATACGTTCCGTCAAATCCATTTTAACAAAACACCGTGTCCCACGCCCCGAGCTTGCCTCTAAACCCAATGCTGCTCGCGACGCAGGCCGAGATGACGTGATCGATGAGTTTGTGAGGTCACCGCGCGGACAGTTATCATTAGCGTTCATGAGCGCACACCCGCCAATCCTGTTCGGCACCCTGGGAATGACTGACTCCCTGATCCTGATGGTGATGGCGCTGGTTGTATTTGGGCCGCGACGGCTGCCGCAAATCGGCCGCCAGATCGGCAAGCTCATGTACGAATTCCGCAAAGCCTCTAATGACTTCAAGTTCCAGATGGAAGAGGAGTTACGGAACTCCGAGGAAGTGGAACGGCGGAAGAAGGAAGAGGAAAGACAGCGGGTTCTGGCGGCACAGACGACGGCGGAGCAGGCGTCAGTGTCGGCGGATCCCCCGATTGCGGAAAAGCCTGCCGAATCGCCTTATCCGGGCGAAGGAACTTACCCGCAGCAATATCCACTCGAGAATTCTGATGCCGATCTGAAAGCAGAAGAAGGTACCCCGCGGATCATGCCTCCGTCGACGGGTGAGACGGTTGCAGCAGCAAGGCCCGCGCGTGCCCCTGAATTTCCCGAGGAGCAGCTGGCAAAGGCCGAACCGCCGAATACTCCAGAAGCAAGCGGGGCGGAGAACTCGACCCAGAAGCCAAATACCCCGAGCGAAGCTGCGGAGGCATTGAACCAGCATGGTTGATGCCGCAGACGCAATTGGCAAGGCGCGGATGGCGGTAACCGAGCGCGCCGAACTCCCAGGCATGAGCCTGATGGAGCACCTGGAGGAGTTGCGCAAGCGGATCGTGCACTCCGCCATTTACATTGCCGCCGGATTTGTCGTGTGCTGGCTCTTCCATGATCGGCTGGTGAACTTTCTTCAAGCGCCCTTGAACCACATCAACAAATCTCTGGTCTTCACTCATCCCATGGACGCGCTCAACCTGGATCTGCAGGTTGCCTTCCTGGGCGGAGCCATCATCGCATCGCCGCTTGTCCTTTACCAGGTGTGGCTCTTCATTGCTCCTGGTCTTTACCAGAAGGAGAGGCGCTTCGCCGTTCCGTTCATGGCCGCTACCATTGCCCTCTTTATGGCCGGGGCGGCCTTCGGCTACTTCTTCGTGCTTCCGGGCGCAATGGAAATTCTGGTGGTGAAGATGGGCCACAACTTCACCCCCATGATCACCATCGAGGATTACTCGAGCTTTTTCCTCTCTATCATCCTTGGCTTGGGAATCAGCTTCGAACTGCCTATCCTTATCTTCTTCCTGGCCATGTTCGGCATCGTTAGCCCCAGGTTCCTGTTCAAGAACATCCGCTATGCCGTTCTTGCCGTGTTTGTCGTGGCCGGAGTTATCTGCCCCAGCCCCGACCCGTGGACGATGTGCGTGTACGCTGTTCCGATGCTGTCGCTCTACCTCATCGGCATCGCGGTAGCCTGGTGGGTGCATCCGTCTCGCAGGAAGGCGAAAGAGGCTACGCGGTGACCCGCAGGTTAGCGCCCGGCGCTGCTGCGCTCGTGGCGCTGACATCATTTCTGTTGGGATGCTCACAGGCCGCATCGGCGCAACGCTTCAACGGCGGCAAGGCCTACGAGTATGCGCGTGACTTCGCGGCGATCGGGCCACGCTGGGTCACGGGGCCTGGTCATGTCAAGGCTGAAGCCTTTCTTCGCGATCACTTCAAGCACGACCAGATCGAAGAGGACACCTTCACCGCAAACACACCGATCGGCCCGGTAACAATGCATAACTTCATCGTTCGGTTTCCCGGCAAGAAGCCGGGCGTGATCGTGCTCGCCTCTCACTACGAGACCAACTACCCGCTGCGGAACATCAACTTTGTCGGTGCGAATGACGGAGCGGCGACGACAGGCCTGTTGATGGCCATTGCGGATCAGCTACGCGGCAAGACACTCAGCGGCTACTCGGTGTGGCTGGTGTTTTTTGATGGCGAGGAGGCGTTTCAGAAGTGGTCCACCTCCGATTCGACCTATGGCAGCCGCCATCTCGCAGCCAAATGGGGCTCCGATGGCACCCTCGGGCGCATCAAGGCATTCATGCTGGCCGACATGATCGGGGACAAGAATCTCGATATCCAGCGGGAGACAAACTCGACCGGATGGCTCGTCGACCTTGTTCGGCAGGCGGCGAAAAAGTACGGCAACGAGCGCTATTTCTTTCAGACCGAGGAAGCCGTTGAGGACGATCACCTGCCATTCGTGCAACGCGGAGTCGCTTCCATTGACGTGATCGATCTCGACTATGGGCCCAATAACAGCTATCACCACACCGTGCAGGACAGCATCGACAAAATCAGCGCGCATAGCCTTGGCATTGACGGCGATGTATTCATGGAAACGATTCGGCTGATCAACCAGCGGTGAATCCCTGCTGATTCAGCCTACGAACGAGAGGCATGTGCCATAGCATGCACACTATGATTGCCGGCGCAACCTGGGGATGGTGGCTGGGCTTTCACGGCGCAGTGCTCGTGCTGCTGCTGGTGGACGCATTCTTGCCAGTGCACGATCGCGGGAAGCCGCGGACGCAGGCGGCAGCATGGGTGTGGACGGCGGTACTGGTTGCTGCCGCAGCCGTGTTTGCGGTGTGGATCGCATTTGGCCAGGGCCGCCATCATGCCCTCGAATTCGTGGCCGGCTATGCCATCGAGACTTCACTCAGCGTCGATAACCTCTTCGTCTTTCTCGTCCTCTTCGAGGGATTTCGCATCGACCGGGACCGCCAGCACACGGCCTTGCTCTGGGGAGTGGCTGGCGCCATTATTCTTCGCGCTCTGTTCATTGCCCTTGGTGTCACCCTGATCGATCGCTTCGACTGGATCACGTGGGTATTCGGCCTGTTTCTGCTCTATGCTGCGTTTCGCCTGGTGCGCGGAGGCTCGGCTCGTGCCGCCATTCCGGACTGGATCAGGCGCCTGCAGCCCGCCAAGGGCTCATTGCTGCCTGTGATTCTTGCGGTTGAATTCACTGATCTACTGTTTGCCGTGGATTCGATCCCCGCCGTACTGGCGGTATCGCACGACCCCTTCGTGGTGTACACGTCGAACATCGCGGCGATTCTTGGGTTGCGATCGCTCTACTTTGCGCTCGCCGCACTGCTCGATCGGCTGCGCTATCTGCACTATGGCCTGGGCGCAATGTTGGGGTTCATCGCATTGAAGATGCTGGCATCGCACTGGCTCGATGTGCCCATCACCGTCTCGCTCGCGGTAATGGGAGCGATCCTGGCAATTTGTGCGGTGGTGTCGTGGATCGCCGGCAATCGACCCGACAACGACACCCACAAGCACGAATCGATCTGATCAGCCCTGCCAGGCTTCGAACCGCACACTTCCGTCGCGCGAATACGATGAGTGCTTGAGGAATCGTGCATCGTCGTGATGCGGAAAGTCGTTACGAAAATGCGCCCCTCGGCTTTCCTGTCTTCCAAGTGCCGAGAAGAGGATAGCGCGCGCCACGCATGCCAGCGACTGTGCCTCGAAGAGAGTGCGGCTGCGTTTCCGCTGCTGTGCGAAGTACTCCAGCCCGGTCTCGCACTCCGCCTGCACAGCAAGCCCCTGCTGCAAGGTGGTCGCAGAGCGAAGCAATCCGCCATCGGACCACATGGCGCGCCGCAGATCCGTCATGTAGCCCTCTATCCGAGCCGTGTCGTCTGGCTCGACCGCCAAGACCGGCAAGGACTCGCACGCAATCGGAGTAAGCGGCAGTTTATCTTCCAGCATGGCCTTTGCCGCACGAGCGCCAAAGACAAGTCCCTCGAGGAGCGAGTTAGATGCCAATCGGTTGGCGCCGTGGACTCCCGTGCAGGCTGCTTCGCCTGCTGCATACAGTCCTCGCACTGAGGTTCGACCCTGAAGATCGGTTCGGATCCCGCCCATCAGGTAGTGCGCGGCGGGGCGTACGGGAACGAGGTCACGCTCAAGGTCAAACGAGTAGCGCGCAAGGAAAGAACTGATTCCGGGAAAGCGCTGGTGGAGATCGACGCCCTTCACATGCCGCATGTCGAGATAGACCGCGCGGGCTGCACCAGAATCGCCGTCCATTCCCTCGTGGGTAATGGCGCGGGCAACCACGTCGCGCGGAGCGAGTTCAAGCAGCGGATGATAGCGCTCCATGAAGCGCTCGCCACGATCATTGCGAAGATGCGCGCCTTCACCGCGTAACGCCTCGGAAAGCAGAAAGCGGGAAGCGCCCTCAAGCGAAAACGCGGTGGGATGAAACTGGTAGAACTCCATGTCGGCGAGCTCTGCCCCGGCATGGAGCGCAAGGGCGAGCCCGTCCCCGGTCGCGACCGAGGGGTTGGTTGTGTCGCTATAGACCTGCCCTGCACCACCGGATGCAATCAGAATAGCGCGTGCGCCAATTTGCTGCGGACCGTTATCGTCGTTGGCCGTGTTGGCCGATGTCAGCTCCGCACCCATGACACATCCGTCGGCCACGAAGAGCCGCGTCACCATGGTCCACTCGGCAAACCGGATACGAGGATGCGCATGTGCGTGTGCCACTAGCGACCGGCTGATCTCCGCGCCGGTCGCATCGCCATTGGCGTGCAGAATGCGGGGGCGTGAGTGCGCCCCTTCGCGCGTACGCAGAAGACGTCCCGACTCGCTATCGAAACACGTGCCCCAGTCGATCAGCTCAGCCACGCGCTGCGGGCCCTCAGAGACGAGCACCTGGGCCGCGGGCCCATAGACAAGGCCATCGCCGGCAAGGACTGTGTCGGTAACATGAAGAGCGAGGTCTTCCCTGTCTTCAGCCTGGGCGACGGCGATGCCACCCTGCGCGTAGTGCGTGTTCGACTCGCCCAGGGATTCCTTGGTGATGACGAGAACCTCACCTTCATCGGCCAACTCGACAGCGGCGCGCAAACCTGCCACGCCCGCACCCATCACCAGATAATCAACCTCGGAAGGGAATGCCATCAATTTCGAGGCTATCACTCGCCTTCGAGCGAGAAAAAACTCGACAATCGCAATTTGATACGGACAGATTGGGGCGACCAACGGGAGGTGGGAACGCCGGGGAATATCGGCGTCAGGCGTGCACAGTCCTGGCTTTGCTTTTCAGCGCGAAGCCAAGCATTTCGGCGCATTTCTTGACGAGTCCATAGGGTCCCGCGTCTACTCCAAGCTGCTTGTCTGCCCAGGGTTTGACGCTTGCGCGCGAGGACGCGCTCATGGCGAGAACCTGGGGCCGGTGGAGTTGTTTACGAGCCAACATGGCCAATTGCTCGCATTCGCTTGGGGTGAGCGAATGGCAGAGCACGATCAAATCGAATGGCTTACTGTTCAGCAAGACCTTGGCCTCTGTGAATCGACCTGCACCCTCTACGAGAAAGAATGCACCTAGAATCATCTGTCGCGATCTCAGCAGCATCTCGTCCCGGCTCACTACCAGCACTTGAGCATGAGAATTCATAAGTATCAACCACCGGTAAACGGTTCTTCGTACTTAAAGAACCTGGAAAAGATACCTAGTAGAAACCCCAGGTAATTGTGAATCGATGCACAAAAAAGAAACCACATGTTTTGTGATGAGGATCAGCGCCAAGAGGATACTTGGCACCCGCCAGTAATTTCGCGGATAGGTTAGTGTTGGAGTAATCGGAAATGTGAAATTAGTTTGAAAGTAACTGCTCGATAACGTATTCGCGCGCATTGCCAGTCGGCTGCGAAGATATCGCGACGCGGATACTTCCGTTCGCGTCGCATGTGTACACTTCGCGAGTCAAAATACCACTTGCCGGATTCATCGGCCGCACCGGAACAGTCTTCAGATCAGGGCTATTCTCCAGTTGCGGATCGAACGGAAACTGGATCTGTTCCCAGTTGGTGATTTCGCCAACAGGTTGGCCGCTGTCGTCCAGATGCGAGCACTCGAGATAGCGGAAGTGTCCGATGTTGTGCACTGGCTTATACGCGCGTTCGATGCGCAGCGCCGGTTGCCCCGTTTCCGGCAACTGCATGCCGCGGGGAAAGATCAGGTCGAAGACAATGGCTCCGCCCGATTCTGCCTCACGCCAGATGCCGAAGTTCAGGTTGAACTGCTCGTGTAAACGACCGGCACCCGCTGCGGCGCGAATGGCTAACCCGACAGCGCTGGCCGAGCGCATATAGGCGGAGCGGCGAACTCTGCGTCCGAAGGTCTCGCGCAACACACGCGCAACCGGCGGAAGCTCCGATCCGCCTCCGGTGACATACAGCGTGTCGAGTTGCGCGGCAGGATAAGCGGTGAGCAATCGTTCGACCACCTCCCGCGTTGATTCGATTAGCGGCCGACAGCGTTCATAGTAAAGATCGGCGGGGAAGGTGATCTGTTCCCATTTTGAACGAATCCGCTCAAGGTCGATGGTGACCTTCCGCGTATTTGGACTGAGCGCCTCCTTTTTCTCTCGACACTCGTCGAGCAGAACCCGCCTCTCATTGGCTGTGAGCGACGTCGACAACTTCGCAGCCTCAAGCGAAAGATTGGCGAGGATCTCATCGAAATCGTCGCCTCCCACCTGCGGCAATCCGTCTGATGCTTCGATCGTGTGTTCCGTCTCTCCGAGCTTGACGAGCGAAATATCGAAGGTGCCCCCGCCGAGATCGTACACAAGGAGGCTGCCCCCGGAGCGATGCTTGCGTTCTGCGCTGTTGCGATACGCAAATTCGATCGCCGCTGCGGAAGGTTCGTTGACAATCCCAAGAACCGTAAAACCGCCGGCACTGGTAGCCTGTTCCGTAAGGAATCGCTGATTGCTATTGGCGTTGGCAGGAACACCGAGGACGGCTTCGAGCTGCTCCTCGGGCTCAGCGCCAAGATTCGAGTGCTCCAGCAATTGCGTTCGCAGCGATGACATCATTTCGGCCATCAGTTGCTGCAAAAGGATTGATTCTCCACCGACCTGCAACTTTGTCTTTGGTCCGGCGGTACGCAGCAGGCGCTTCGGCGAGCGCAGGATCGACCAGCCTTCATCATCCTGTACCGCGATGGCCTCCCAGCCATAAAGGCGCCTACTCGCGTTTGCAGCAATTACAGGTGGAAACCAGTCGTGCATCTGGCCTTCGGGAGTTTCAAAAAATACGAGGGGATAATTACCGCGATCAACAGCAGCAACCACAACACGCGTCGTTCCAAAATCAATACCGATACGCATATTTACCAGTTTAACAACAGGAGAACTTGCCGGATAGAGAGCCTCGGCAGGTTGATTCCTTTAGGATGGAAGCAACGTGCAAACCATACGAGTCGATACACCTTCGGCCAAATACGATGTAGTTACCGGCAGCGGATTGTTGGGCTCGCTGGCGCCGCGCATTGAGCGGGTCGCGGGAAAGCTTCCTCGGAGCGTCTTTGTTCTGACCTCGCCTGAGGTATGGGCATTGTGGGGCGATCGCTTTCTCGCGTCCTTTGCCGAGTCGCCAGTTACGCTCTTTCTGCCCCCGGGAGAGAAACACAAAACGATGCAGAGCGTCGATCGCCTCCTGCGCCAGATGATCCGCGCCGGAGGAGATCGCGGTTCGTTGTTGATCGCATTGGGCGGCGGCATTGTCGGCGATGTAGGCGGTTTTCTCGCTGCAATTTTCATGCGCGGCATTCGCTACGTCCAGGTGCCGACAACATTTCTGGCCCAGGTGGACTCGTCAGTGGGCGGGAAAACCGGCGTGAATCTCCCCGAGGGCAAGAACCTTGTTGGCAATTTTCATCATCCCGTTGCCGTCTTTGCCGACATCGACGTATTGGGCACATTGCCGGATCGCGAACTGCGCGCAGGTTTGATGGAGAGCATCAAGGCCGGGGTCATTCGCGATCGCGCGCTGCTGCGCTTCATGGAAGAAAACGTCGACGCTGTTCTGACTCGCGATCCGAAAGCGCTCGAAAGAGTAATCGCTGCTTCGATTCGGATGAAGGCCTCAGTGGTGAATCGCGACGAGCGCGAGAATGGCTTGCGCATGATCCTCAATCTCGGCCATACCGTGGGGCACGCCATCGAGCAGGTGACGCGCTACAAGGCGCTGCTGCACGGGGAAGCCGTGGGCTGGGGAATGATTGCGGCTCTCTACGTGGCGCATCGACGCAAAAGCATCACCGGCGCACAGGCGGCGCGCGTCGAGAACCTGATCCATGCGTACGGACCGCTTCCGGCCATGAATCTGCGTACGCCAAAGCTGATTGCAGCTACCGGAAGCGACAAGAAGAACGTGGGTGGCGTACGGCGCTTCGTGCTGCCGATCGGTATCGGCGATGCCGGCGTAATTGAGGACCTGGCGCCTGCCGAGTTGCACGCCGCCGTCAGTTACATGCTCTCTGAGGCGAAGGAGTCGCGCGCGTCATGACTGAACGTGGCGCAAAGCCGATGGGTGCCGAGGATGAAGCGCACGCAGCGGATGCTGTGCGGCAGATGTTCAACAGCATCGCCCCAAAATACGATCTGCTGAATCATGTCCTTTCCGCGAATATCGATCGGCTGTGGTGGCGGCGCACGGCGGCGCGATTCCAAGCCGTACTGGCGAATCCCAACACCGCCATCCTCGACATCTGCTGTGGAACTGGTGACTTGACGATGGCGCTGCTCCGACGCCGTCCGCAATCGGCTCGTCCCATCCTGGCAGCAGATTTTGCCCATTGCATGCTGAGCCGCGGCGCCGGGAAGTTCGGCGTGGCTAAGCCCGGACGCTCCGTCGCTGTTGCTCTCGAAGCCGACGCCCTGCATTTACCATTGCGATCGCAGTCGCTGGACCTGATCGTCACCGCATTCGGCTTTCGCAATCTTGCCAATTACGAAGCCGGACTGCGCGAGTTTCACCGCGTACTAAAACCAGGGGGACAACTCGGGATTCTGGAATTCAGCGAACCGGGAGGGCTCATCGGCAAGCTCTACGCGATCTACTTCCATCGAGTGTTGCCGGCGATCGGGCAGATCATCTACGGAAAGAACGGCCCGTACAGCTATTTGCCGGTGTCGGTCGGCGCATTTCCGACCCCACCAGAAATGCTGGAGATGATGAGAAACTGCGGATACTCCAACTGCAATCGGCGCCCCTATACCTTCGGTATTGCCGGGTTGTACACGGCAATGCGAACGACTGTAGTCTAGGAACGCAATGAATTCCACTGCCCCCAGCCCGGTTATTTCCAGCCCAATGGAAGACTCAGCGCTGAAGCGGCGAGTCGCGCTCCGCTCCATGCTTGCGGCAACATGCATGACTGGCCTGAAGCTGGTGGCGGGCATCATCTCGGGATCTCTGGGTGTGCTTTCCGACGCTGCCCATTCGGCTCTGGACCTTGCCGGATCGGCCATTACGTTCTTCTCGGTTCGCGTCTCGGATAAGCCTGCCGACGAGGATCACACCTACGGGCATGGCAAAGTAGAGAACATCTCCTCTTTCTTCGAAGCGGGCCTGATGGCGATCTCGTGCGCCTGGATCATCTGGGAGGCCGTTCAGAGAATTCGCTACAACACTTACGAGCTGCGATTCTCGCTCTGGCCGGTGCTGGTGTTGTTGGCGTCGATCACGGTGGACTATTGGCGTTCGCGCGCCTTGCGCCGGGCGGCCGAGCAAACCGGCTCTCCCGCACTCGCCGTCGACGCATTTCACTTCGCCTCCGACATCTGGGCTTCCCTGGCGGTGTTGGCAGGCCTGCTGGCGACATGGGCCGGTGCTGCCTTCCACGTCGGTTGGCTGCGCTATGCCGACCCCGTTGCGGCTATCGCGGTTTCGTTGATGATTCTCCGCATCACCACGCGACTGACCCGCGAAACCATAGGCGCTCTGATGGATCAGATTCCCGCGGAAACGCGAATGGAGGTGATTCGCGAAGCAGAGCGCGTTCCCGGGGTGCTTGCCGTGGAACAGGCGCGGGTCCGGCGCTCCGGTCCAAACTACTTCGCTGATCTCACGCTCGCCCTGCCTCGCCGCTATACCTTCGAACACACGGGCGAATTGGTCCGCGCAGCTACGGATGCTGTCCATCACGTGCTGCCCAAAGCCGACGTCGTGATCCACACCGTTCCACGCCAGCCCAGGGCAGAGAGCATCTTCGACCGTGTGCGCGCTGTCGCGGCGCGGAATAACGTCGCTGTGCATGATCTGAGCATCCAGCTACAACAAGGCAAGCTGCACGTGGAACTCCATGTGGAGCTCGATGAGACCCTGCCGCTGGTGGAGGCACACAGCTTCGTCAGCGCTCTCGAAGCTGAGATTCTCCGTGAAACACCCGAGGTCGACTCAGTGCTCACGCACATCGAGAGCGAGCCCGCGACGATCGAACAACCGGAAGAGATGGTCGAAGAAGACCGCCGAATTGAAAAAGTGCTGCGCGACACAGCAGCCCATTACGATGAAATTATCGATGTACACCAGATCAAGGTTGTTCGCACCCGCGAGCACATCGCCTTGTCGTGCCATTGCACCCTGCCTGACGAACTGCCGATGCAACGCGTCCACGAAATCATTACTGCGCTCGAAGATGACTTCAAGTTAGAGTGCCCCGAAGTCCACCGCGTCACCATTCATCCCGAACCCGTGACCGACAACACCCGCTAACGCAAAACCCCGCAACCCGCATAGGACAGACCCCGTCTATACAGGCAGCAGCCGCTGGAGGTTGGGTCAATGCCACTTGCCGCTCCGGCCTCGTATAAAGGCCGGTTTGCATTCTCTAAGCCTCTTTTCATTGCCTCTCTGGTGTGCCTCTGCCTCGACGAAGCATTCGCCATCCGTGGCTTGTGGTTCCGGTCGCAACCTGCACACCATTTGCGAGGCTTCGATCTTCCCTTCCTTGTCTGGACGCCGGCGCTTGGCGCGTTCCTTCTCATGCTGAGCATCCGCCGCATGATACGACGGGGCCAGCTGAGCCCATCGCTGGCGGCTGGTCTCAGCTCCGGGATCGCCCTTCTGCTCCTGGTCGCCTACCTGCTGATGACCCGGCTCGCCCAGATCGCATTTCTGTAACAGCACAATGGAAGATCGGCTCACAAAAACGACCCTCGATCCCCCATGCTCGATAATGGAAGGTGGCGCCAGGAGGGCCGACCCGCGTGATCGCGCACAGCGAATGGAAACATGGCGAAGTATTCCGGGCAATCGCGGAGAACGGTAATGCCATCACTATCGATGCGGATTCCGCACACGTGCACGGGCCGGGCCCCCTGGAAGTCGTCCTGATGGCGCTTTGCAGTTGTACGTCGGTTGACGTCGTCAGCATCCTCAAGAAAAAACGACAGGAACTTACCGGGCTTCGCGTGACGGCAACCGCCACTCAAGCCGAGTCGCCGCCCCGCGTCTTTACGCACATCATGCTCACCTACGCCGTTCGCGGCAAGCTGAATCGCAAGGCCGTGGAGGATGCTGTTTCCCTCTCGAAGAATAAGTATTGCTCGGTTTCGAAGATGCTGGAGAAGGCGGCAAAAATCGACTACGAAATCGTATATCCCGAGGGAGAGCCGGAGCCATGAACGGGGGTTTCCTGATCCGCTTCTTTCGCATGGCGTCAGTGGTGATGGTGCTGATTGCCGCTGCGCTGTTGTCGGCCATCACGACCATGCACTTTGCGATCCACGGCGCGGAGGTGAAGGTTCCCACGCTGAAAGGTATGACCGCGGCTGAGGCGCGCAGCCAGGCGGCCGGAATGGGCCTCAACCTCGATGTCGATAACCGCTATTACTCGGCCGACATTGCAGCGGGACATATTCTTTCGCAATCGCCCGCGCCGGGAACCGTAGTGCGACGGGAATGGCATGTGCGCGTGGCCGAAAGCCTTGGTCCGCAGAAGGTTGATGTCCCCGATACCCTGGGGACTGATGCGCGTGTGGCAGCACTACGGTTGCGCCGCTCCGGTCTCGAGGTCGGAGTGACCGCCAGGTTGCCCTTTACCGGCGCGGAGGACGGCACCGTGCTCGCGCAAGATCCGCCCGCACACTCCCAGGGGATCGCACAGCCCAGCGTGAGTATCCTGGTTGCTGCGCCCGGAAATTCCATACCCGATGGATACGTGATGCCCGACCTCATTGGCGTTCCCGTCATCACCGCGCAGCAGATACTTACCAGGATCGGGCTGAAGGTGGATACTCCGACTTATGTCGAAGTGAGCGTGCCGGCAGTTGGAAATGGGCCTGAGCCGCCGAAGCCGCCAATCGTGCCGGGATCGGTGATTGCGCAGCAGCCGATGGCAGGCGCGCGCGTCGACGAAACCACCACGATCAAGCTGACCGCTGCAAAGTAGAAGCGGCCGAATTAGAAGCGGGAACGCCTCCACACCCATCTAAAGAGCAGACGCATGACACCCGACCCGAAGAATTCTGAGGGACAGCCCATCTCCGCCGCCGCCGCGCGCGATTTCTCTCACGCATGGCGAGCTCTGCGTCATCGCAACTTCCGTTTGTTCTTCGGCGGGCAGAGCATCTCGCTCATCGGCACCTGGATGACGCGGATTGCCACCGCGTGGCTCGTCTATCGTCTGACGAAGTCGGCTTTGCTGCTGGGCACCGTAAGCTTCGCGGGCCAGATTCCTACATTCCTGCTGGCGCCGCTTGCCGGGGTCATTGTCGACCGCATTGACCGGCGCAAGGTGCTGGTGTGGACACAGACCCTGGCCATGGTGCAGTCGCTGGCGTTGGCCTGGCTGACCCTGTCCAATCGCATTACGATCGCCGAGGTATTGGCACTGAGCGCTATGCAGGGGATCATTAACGCCTTTGACATGCCCGGGCGCCAATCCTTCATGGTCATTATGGTGGAGAACCGCGCCGATCTCTCCAACGCCATCGCAATCAATTCATCAATGGTGAACATGGCGCGGCTTGTCGGGCCTTCCCTTGCCGGACTGCTGATCGCGGTCACGAACGAGGGCTGGTGCTTCCTGGTCGACGGCGTCAGCTACATCGCGGTCATCGCCTCACTGCTAATGATGCACATTACTCCAAGCGAAGAACAGCGCGCGACAACCTCGATGCTGACACAACTACGCGAAGGCTGGACGTATGTCGCGGGTTTTGCGCCCATCCGGTCGATTTTGCTCCTGTTTGCATTGCTCAGCCTGATGGGCTGGCCATTTATGGTGCTGATGCCGGTATTCGCAGCAAAGGTCCTGCATGGCGGCCCGCATACGCTGGGTTTCCTGATGGGCGCTGTGGGCGTGGGTTCGCTCGTCTCAGCACTTTCCCTGGTGATGCGGCGCTCGGTGCGAGGGCTGACCAAGATGATTCCGATTGCCGCAGCCATCTTCGGCGTCGGATTGATCGCTTTTGGATTTTCGAAGACGATCTGGCTCTCGATGCCGCTGATGCTCGTCGCTGGATTTGGCATGATGCAAGGCCTGACCAGCAGCAACACCATCATTCAGACGCTAGTCGACGAAAAGATGCGCGGACGCGTCATGAGCTACTACACCATGGCCTTTGTGGGCATGGCGCCGTTCGGCAGCTTGCTGGCCGGAGCCCTGGCGCATGCCATCGGAGCTCCGCGCACGGTGATCGTAAGCGGAGTTGCCTGCATCATCGGCTCTGTCTGGTTCACTACGCGGCTCACTGCGATTCGGCGTGAGATACGGCCAGTTTACGAGCGGCTGGGAATTGTCCCACAGGCCGTTCCCGCGGAAGAAGCGTCCGAGAGCTGACCGCATCAGATTATGATTGCTTACCGAGGATCAAAAGGCCGATGGGACTGAACGAAGACCTCGAGCGCATCGCATTGCAGGAGCGCGAACTGGCGCTTCCGCGGCTTGACGCGGAGATGGCCTGGGAATTGGGGTCGCGTCTCCGCGTAATGGCGCATGAGCGCGGTCTCCCAGTGGTGATTGACATCCGCCGATTCGGACAGCCGCTTTTCTACGCCGCGATGGATGGCACGACCCCGGACAACGTGGACTGGGTGCGACGCAAATGCAACGTGGTGGCCCACTTTCATCGCAGCTCTTACGCCGTGGGGCTGAAGGAAAAGCAGAAGGGCCAGACCATTTGCGAGAACCAGGGCCTGCCCTTGGCAGACTACGCAACTCACGGCGGCTCGTTTCCGCTGACGGTGAGCGGAGCCGGAGTGGTGGGTAGCGTGACCGTTTCAGGCTTGCCGATGCGCGAGGACCATGAACTGGTGATTGAGGCGCTTTGCGCGGTGCTGGGCCGTGACTATGCGGAACTGAGGCTTCCGGACGAGGAACCTGCTGGGCGCTGAGTACGCGGCCTGACTCCGGTGTTGTCGGATTTCGAGGAATCATGTTGGATTGGCATACGGGATCGGACCACACATGATTGTGAGTTGGAAGACTGGGGTTGGTCGTTCGATGATATGGGCGGTACTTGCCTTTGCTTGCGGAGGGCTCGAGATATACAAGGCCAGACAGTTCGCCAAAGCCGCTCCAAGGGAGAGAACCACGACCGTTCCCGCTGCATACGTGCGCTGTCGAGAAACATCCGCCATAGTTGGTTTTCTACGGAGTTCTAGATATTCTTGCAGCTACAGCTTCAACGTTGAGGGAGTCCCTTACAACGGGCGTGCATACTACCCGCAGCCAAGCGCTGCCGCCATTGTTTATTACGATCCAGCCGATCCATCGGTGAATAGCCTGCTGGATCTTAGCGTGGCGAGCGAGCAGGAATATCGAGGAGCAGATCTGTGGATCGGCGTGGTGACGCTCATCGGCCTCCCCTTCATTTTCTTCGCGGCGCTGGCTGCAAGTGAGATGAGAGCAACATGGGATAGTAGTTGATATTAGCGGAACAACACTCTATCCAGATGAGATCGATCTCGGCTCAAAGCCTCGAGGGCAATCCGGTAAGAACAGAAGTGCGGACAAACCCGGCGCTGCCGCGAACACCACGGATACTACTTTTTTACCGACACTGAGAGATCTCTATCTCGAAGTGGTCAACCAGGTTCATCCAGATCGCTCCTCGAATGAAGATGACCGAGCTTTGCGGGAGCGGCTAATGAAGGAAGCAAATGCAGCATTCGAACGCAGCGATGCGGACACATTGCGCAGGGTAATGGAGCAATACCCGGAGCGCGATTCCGACAACCTAGGGAAGCGTTGGCGGACTTGATGGTTTCTTCCTGAGCAGGGCCGCGAAGAAGCCGTCGGTTTGGAATGCTCCGGGCAGCAGACGCAGGAAACCTTGCGAGGTGATGGATTCGAGCAGGCGATCCGCTCCCGCAGTGGTGAGAATGCGCTCGGCGCTCAGCTTCTCGATCCTTTGCTGGAATGGGGCGATTTGCGTGTTCTTTGATTCCGACAGGATGGCATCGACGACTTGCTCGTTCTCTTCGGGTTCCAGGGAGCAGGTGGAATAGAGCACATATCCGCCGGGGCGCACGACACGCAAAGCCGATTGCAGGAGTGCCTTTTGCCGCTCAGCATGGCGGGGCAGGTCGCCAGGCTGGAGGCGATGTCGAATCTCCGGATTGCGCCCCAACGTTCCCGTGCCGCTGCAAGGCACGTCGGCAAGAACAACGTCGAATGCGTTCTCTTCGCCGAAATTGGTCGCGTCAGCAAGCCGGCACTGCGCGCGTTCTCCCAAGGGCTGAAGCCGCTTCTGCAACTGTGCCAGCCGCTGAGGACTGGCCTCGCAGGCCACGATGATCATCTCCGGGTTGCGTTCGGCGAGGATCAGGGTCTTGCCGCCGGGCGCAGCGCAGGAATCCAGAATGCTGTTCCCACGAGGTATAAGCTCCGCAATCAATTGTGAGCCCTCGTCCTGGATGCGCAAACGCCCTTCCCGAAGGGCTGCCGCCTTTGTGACGTCGCCGGCAATAACACGCCACGCTACTTGCAAGAACTCGCCCGGCCCAAGCTCAATGCCCTCGGTTGCAAGTTCCGGCTTTATTGTGTCACCGGTTAGCCGCACGCTGATACTGGGCTGCTCCTGGCCGCTCCGGCAGATCGAGAAGGCCTCTTTCCTTCCGTAGAAATCAGTCCAGCGCTCAAGCATCCACGCCGGATAGGCATTCAGGCAATCGTTCTCGGAGTTCACATGAGATTGCGCAACTTTGCGCAGTACCGCATTCACCAATCCCGAGGCGAACTTGTGCCCTGCCCGCTTAGTGAGCTCGACGCTTTCGTCGATGGCGGCGCGCGCCGGGATCCGCTCCATGTGCATCAGCTGAAATACGCCCAGCCGCAACGCGATCCGGACCTCGGCATCGAGTTTGGCGTTGGGATGTTTGAGCAGCGGCCGGATGCGCTGGTCGAGTTCGATCTGCCAGCGCAAAGTACCGAGCACAAGGGCCGTTGCGAGGTTGCGGTCGAGCGGCGGGAGAGCCGACACTTCCCTGCCGCGTAGCAGCGTGTCGGAGTGCCCGCGCCCGCCTTCCATCTGCAGCAGAATCCGGAATGCCTGCGCCCGTGCTGGAGAAATTCCTGCCATCGTCGCTCAGCCCAGCCGCATGCCCGCCGCGTGGATATGGCCGTGCAGAAAGTCTGCCGCCGAAATCCGCTTCTTGCCTTCGAGCTGTACTTCGATGAATTCGAGCCATGTACGCTGCGCACTCACGACGAGCATACGCTGATCATCCGCAAAGACCGTGGCAGGCGCGAAGTCTACAGGTACGTCAATCGCAGGCGCCATAACTTTCATCCTGTGTACGATCAGCTTCTTACCCTTGAACATCGTGTACGCCCCCGGCCACGGCTGAAATCCACGCCAGCGATTGATCAGCTCATTCGCCGTGTACCGGTCGAAGTCCATCAGTCCATCTTCACGCGTGAGTAGCGGCGCCAGCGTTGCGCGTGCATGGTCCTGTGGCTTGGGAGTAATGGTTCCGTTCTTGAGCCCCGCCAGCGTCTCGATCATCAGCAGAGCACCATCGTGTGCGAGCACATCGAACAAGTCCGCAGCAGTCTGCGCCGGCCTGATTGGCACTTCGCGCTGCAGCAGGATCGGCCCCGTGTCGAGCCCCTCCTCAAGCAGCATCGTGGTATTCCCCGTTACCGCCTCGCCCATCGCGACCGCCCACTGAATCGGCGCCGCTCCCCGGTATTTGGGCAGTAGCGATGCGTGCAAGTTGATGCATCCCGACCTTGGCAAAGCCAGCATCCACGGCGGAATGATGCGCCCATAGGCAACCACGACAATTGCGTCCGGAGCGATTGCTTCAATCCGGGCGCGAAACTCGAAGTTGTTCTTGATCTTCTCGGGCTGCGTGATTTCCAGTCCGACAGCCAACGCGGTCTGCTTCACGGGAGGCGCGGTCAACTGCTGCGTGCGCCCCACAGGCCGATCCGGCTGCGAAACCACGAGCGCGATCTCGTGTTGCGCCGCAATCAGTGCCTCCAGTGTGGGGACAGCGAAGCGCGGGGTTCCGCAGAATACAAGTCTCACGTTCTTACCAGGTGCCTTCGCGCTGCATCTTGCGAATCCTACGCAGCACCAGGTCGCGCTTCAGCGAACTCATGCGGAAGATGAACAGCATGCCGTCGAGATGATCGATCTCATGCTGAAAAGCACGCGACAGCAGCTCTGCTCCGTCCATCTCAAACCACTTGCCCTTCAAGTCCTGTGCGCGGATCTTGACCGTCGCGGCGCGCTGCACCTTTTCACGAATCTCGGGAAAGCTGAGGCACCCCTCCTCTTCGTACTGCTTGCCTTCGCGGAAGATGACCTCGGGATTGATCAGCACGAGTTTCTGCTCGGGATCCTTTCCCTGGCTTAAGTCGATCACGGTAACGCGCTTCGACACTGCAACCTGGGGTGCAGCCAGCCCGATGCCCTGCGAGGCGTACATGGTCTCGAACATGTCCTCAACCAGTTTCTTCAGCTCCGCATCGAATTCCGTCACCGGTTCGCCGGGCTGCGAGAGTACCGGCTCCGGGTATTTCACCACCTTCAAAATCATGCCTGTTCTTTGATCGCTCCGTGTCTGTTCGATTCTTAATAGCCCCGTATCTGTTCGATGTATCCGTGGAAATTTCGTTTCATCTCGCCAGCCGAGTCGCCGCCGAACTTCTGCTGCGCCAGGTTGGCCACCGTCAGCGCCACCATGGCCTCAGCGGCGACTCCCGCAGCCGGGACGACGCAAATATCGCTCCGTTCATAACTTGCGCTGGTCGCCTCGCGGGTGTCAAAGCGCACCGATTCCAGCGGACGACGCAACGTGGAAATCGGCTTCAAATAGCCACGCACCACGATGTTTTCGCCATTGGAGACGCCGCCCTCGATGCCGCCCGCATTGTTCTGCTCGCGCGTAAATCGCGTTGGCTTGCCGGTATCTTCTTGGGCATAGTGGATCGCATCATGCACCTTGGAGCCGAATGACTCCGCAGCTGTAACACCGCGCCCGATCTCCACCGCCTTCACAGCCTGCAAACTCATCACCGACCACGCCAGCAGCCCGTCGAGGCGCTCATCCCAGTTGGCATAGGTCCCAAGGCCGGCAGGAGCACCATGTACCACTACTTCGAAAACCCCGCCCACCGTATCGCCCGTACGCGAAGCATGCTCCACTTCTTCTTTCATGCGGGCTTCCGTCGGTGCATCTACACAACTCAGCACAATCTCCGGCCGATCGGCGACGGCTGCAATCTCGTCCCATGTTGCTGGCCGTTCAAGCTCCACGCGGCCCACGCGGATGACATGGCTTGCTACCTCAATGCCGAGATACCTCAGCAGCAGCTTGGCAAAACCGCCAGCGGCCACCCGCGCCGTTGACTCCCGGGCCGACGCGCGTTCCAGTACATAGCGTGCGTCCGGAAAGTTGTACTTGAGCGCTCCGGCCAAATCGGCATGTCCCGGCCGTGGCGACGCAACGGGCTGGTGCTTAACCAGATCGCCTGTCTCCACGGGGAGCTTCTCTTCCCAGTTCTTCCAATCCCTGTTGATGATCTCGATCGCCACCGGCGACCCAATCGTCTTTCCGTGACGGACGCCCGAAAGAATGTGCACCTTGTCAGTCTCGATCTTCATACGGCCGCCGCGCCCATAACCCTGCTGGCGCCGCCAAAGATCGTGATTGATGAATTCCAGGTCGACCAGCAGCCCGGCAGGCATCCCGGAGACTAGGGCAATCAGTGCCTCTCCGTGCGATTCGCCCGCTGTTGAGAATCGGATCATGTTCTTTAGATTGTAACGGGAACGAGCAGCCCCGTGGAGTGCGGTTCGGTACTGAGCTCGGTTGTTGAGCGATAATGCCTTCTGTCGGTCAAACCGTGAGGCCTACTCATGCAAGTTGGCAAGTCGAAGATTGCGCTTCTGGTGGCTTGCTGTCTTGTGATCGCATTTGAGATATGGCACCTGCGATCCGGATCGGTCCGGCAACCCAATTCTCACGTTGCAGACAAGCACAAGCCGGAGTTCGCACTCCTTCCAACAAACGAGATCCCATCCGCGATCGGGTATTTTGTCCATCCCATGCCCCACGCCGAAGGCTGGGAGCCCACCGTAGGCGACATCGAGGACGTCGAGGCCAATCTTTCGCAGATCACGACGCTGAGCACACAGGATCCCAATCCAAACAATCACGTTGCCAACCCACACCAGTATTTTCGTCAATATCTCGCAGTTGTCGTAGACGGTAAAAAGACCATCTTCCTCAATGCATTCTGTACCGATCAGGGCCACACAAATGACTGGCGCAAGCACCTTGTCTTTGTCTACGACGGTGGCAAATGCTTCTGGCATGCGACGTATGACCCCGCCAACCAAAAGTTCTCTGACCTGGTGATCAACGGCGTTGGCTGACAAGCCCTGTGACACCCTATTCCCTGCCCCCTGCTCCGTCGCTTACGATGTCTCGCATGGCCTACTTCCTCTTCAAGACCGAGCCCGGCGTCTACTCCTTCGACAACTTTCTCCGCGACCAGGAGACCAATTGGGATGGCGTAACCAATCCAACCGCCGTAAAGAACCTGCGCGAGATGAAGCCCGGAACCAAGTGGATCTTCTACCACACCGGCGACGAACGCACCGCCGTGGGCACCGGCTCTGTGGTCAGCGTTGACGCTAGCGACCCCAAGGTTCCCGTCGTCCGCGTGAAGGTCGGCAAGCGGCTTAGGACTCCCAAGTCGCTGGATCAGATCAAGGCTGAGCCGATCTTCCGCGATTCGCCGCTGGTCAAGATCGGACGGCTCTCGGTAGTACCGCTCAACGAGGCGCAATGGGAGTGGTTTGTATCGTAGACACAAGTGGCGTCTGGGTCGAGGAGCCGCTCCTATCTAAGCGAGTCACTGTGTAATGCCCAGTTCGTTGAGCATGAAGGCGTAGCGGCGGTCGGCTTCGCGGATGCGATCGTAGCGTCCGCTGGAACCACCGTGGCCACCGTGCATGTTGATAAAGAAAACCAACGGATTCTGGTCGGTCTTGATCGCGCGCAGCTTGGCCACATATTTCGACGGTTCCCAATACATCACCTGCGAATCATCGAAGGATGTTTGCACCAGGATGGCCGGATAGGCCTTTGCGGCGACATTGTCGTAGGGCGAATAGGTGAGCATGTAATCGAACGCAGCTTTTTGATTTGGGTTACCCCACTCCTCGTATTCAGGAACGGTGAGGGGCAGCGATGCATCGAGCATGGTGTTCATCACGTCGACGAAGGGCACCTCGCAGAGGACCACCTTGAAGAGGTCGGGGCGCATGTTAGTGACGGCTCCCATCAGCAAGCCGCCGGCGCTGCCCCCCTCAATGGCCACTTCGCCCTTTTTACCGTAGCCCTGCGCCAGCAAGCCGTCGGTGGCGTCAATGAAGTCAGTGAAAGTGTTGCGCTTGGTCATCATTTTCCCGGCATCATGCCACGCTTCGCCCAGTTCGCCACCTCCGCGAATGTGGGCAACAGACGCGACAAGGCCCCGATCGAGCAGAGGCAGAACATTCGCTGAAAACGTGTCGGGAATAACGATGCCGTAGGAGCCATATCCATAGACATAGAGCGGGTTTTCGCCGCGCTTGAACATGTCTTTGCGATAAACGACGGTGGTGGGGATGCCGACCCCGTCTTTGGCGGGAATGAAAAGGCGCTCGACGACGTAGCGCGTCTTGTCGTAGCCGCCGGGCACTTCCTGCTGCTTCAGCAATGCAGACTTCTGGGTTTTGACGTCGTACTCAAAGGTGGAACTCGGCGTGATCGGCGATTGATAGTTGTAGCGGTATTTGTCGGTATCGAACGCGGGGTTAACCGAGGCGCCCAGATTGTAGGCCGGCTCAGGAACCTCGATGGCGTGCTTCTCTTTGGTCTTGCTGGAAACAACCTGCAATACGGGGAGGCCCTTGACGCGCTCGGTGACAACGTAAAAGTCATCGAAGACGTCGATATCATCAAGCGGAACGTCTTTGCGCGCGGCGATCAATTCGGACCAGTGCGCTTTGCCGGGAGTAGCGATGGGCGCGGTGACGAGGCGATAGCTGGGGTCGGTATCGTTGACGCGGATATAGAAGAGCCCGTTGCCCTCATCGACGGAATATCGAATGTTCTCGTGACGCGGCTCAACCATCTGCCAGTCACCGTCGGGAGTCTTCGCGGAAAGGAAGCGGACTTCGCTGGTGATGTGGCTTTCGGTGTCAATGAGAAGGTACTTATCGTCGCGGGTGCGGCTAACATAGGCGTCAAAACGCTCGTCCTTCTCGTTGTAGACGATGGGATCAGACGCAGAGTCTGTACCGAGCACGTGTTTGTGAACGAGGTCGCTGCGCTTGGTCTGGGCATCTTCAGTGTTGTAGAAAATGGTCTTGTTGTCGGCTGCCCAGGCGATGGAATCGATGCGTTCGGCGGTGTCGGGAAGCAGCTTGCCGGTGCGCAGATCCTTCACATGCAGTTTGTACTGGCGAAAGCCGACGTTGTCAGTCGAATACGCCACAAGGTTGGAGTCGTCACTGACTTGCAGGGACCCCAGAGACATGAACTTTTCGCTCTTGGCAAGTTCGTTCAGGTCGAGATACACCTCTTCCGGTGCGCTGAGTGATCCTTTTTTGCGGCAGAAGATCGGGTACTGCCTGCCCTCCTCGGTGCGCGTGTAATACCAGTACCCGCGTTCGCGATAGGGCACAGCAACATCGGTCTGCTTGATGTGGCTAAGCGTCTCGGTATAAAGTTTTTCGGCGAGCGGCTTTTCGCCGGAGGTGTAAGCCTCAGCGTATGCGTTCTCAGCCTCGAGGTATTCCCGGACTTTCGGGTTGGTTCGTTCGCGCAGCCAGCCGTAGTCGTCAACCAGGACTCCGCCGTTGATACTCTTTTCGACGTGGACCTTCGCGGCGACCGGTGGTTGTGGCGCCGTTGCGGATTGAGCGTGAGCAATTGAACTGACTGTGCCGACGATCAACAGCAGGAAAGAACAACCCAAGTTTCGCATGTGCGGAATCGTACCACTGCCAGGTCGGAAAACGGCGCGAGGAATTCAGTCGGTCCAACGTCACTCGTCCATCAAGCCTCTGGTTTCGCTCATCCCGGCGCGCCACATGCCAAATCGCAGTCGGAGTGGCTTCTAAAATAAAGTACCCGTCTCCGGCTTCTCATCCTTCTTCAGCCACTCGCGCGTATTCAGCATCTGCCGCTGATCGAGAGCCCAGATTCTGCCGGTCAGCTCGTCGGCGCCTTTGCCTTCGCGCGCCGATCTCTCGAACTCGTTCATCATCGCCTGCATCTTGGCGTCTAGATCATCAACGAAGTTGAGCACCAGCGCCTCGGGAATCATGGGCAGCTTGGGCGAGCCAAACTCGAGCTTGCCGTGATGCGAAAGGATCAGGTGCAGCACCAGTGTTTTTAACCTTGGCGGGAAGTCGGGCAGCCGGTCGATCGCCTTCTCCACCAGCGCCATCCCCATTTGAATGTGGCCGAGCAGAATGCCCTCCACGCTGTACTCGAACCCGATCTCCCACGTGAGCTCATGCACCTTGCCGATATCGTGCAGAACAACGCCCGTCAGCAGCAGATCGCGGTGGAGGATCGGATAATGCGGCGCGATGCGATCGGCCAGCGTAAGCAGGCTGACCACGTGCTCCAGCAGCCCACCGAGCCACGCGTGATGCAATTGCTTGGCGGCGGGTGCTTCGCGGTAAGCCTGCGCCAAGCCTGAATCGGCCAGCAGTGTGTTCAGCAGCAATTTCAGATTCGGATCAGTAAAGCTCTCCACGAACCCCAAAAGCTTCTGCCACAGCTCGTCTACGTTGCAGGTTGTGCACGGCAGCAGGTCGGCTTTCTCGATCTCTCCGGTCTCCGCCTTGCGAAGGTGGTCGACCTTCAGCTGAAGCCGATCGTCGAAGCGGGAGACGCACCCGCGAATTTTCACAATATCACCGCGATCGAATTCCTTCGCGATCCGCGAGTCGCTTGGATCCCAGATGCGCCCTTCCACCTGACCCGTCTTGTCCCCCAGCACCAGGTTGAAATAAGGCTTGTTCTGCTTGGTCATTCGCTGCTGCTTGCCCAGCACCAGGAAAAATGCGTCGAAGATCCGGCTCTCATCGAACGCCGCCAGATCGGCTATATAGATGTCCTTCATTCTGCGGGACAGCATACAGCAACCAGCACATTGCATCAAAAACGCCGCCGGCGCCATGAGAATATGAACTCCGTGAGCGAACCAACTTCCCAGATCGCAATCAGGCGGATGGAGCCAAGCGACGCCCCCGAAGTCGCCATCCTCATCAAGGAACTCGGATACGAACGCGATCGAGATCAGGTGGCGCAATGGATCGAGAGCATGCTGGCGCGAATCGAAACACAAATCGCCTTCGTTGCATGCCTGGGCGGACAGGTCATCGGCTGGATCGAAATTTCGATCGAGCATCGCCTGCAATCGCCGCCCTTCGCGCTGATCGGCGGGCTGGTTGTAAAAGATGGCTACCGGAATCACAAACTCGGCAAGAGCCTTTGCGAACACGCCGAAGCCTGGACCTGGGAACAGGGGCTGACCACGCTCCGTGTAACCTCCCGCAGCACGCGAACCGATGCGCACCGTTTTTATCTGAGGAACGGTTATACGCTAACCAAGATTTCGCAGATCTTCGAAAA
The DNA here is from genome assembly GCA_036495975.1 of Occallatibacter sp. Lineage (GTDB taxonomy): Bacteria > Acidobacteriota > Terriglobia > Terriglobales > Acidobacteriaceae > Telmatobacter. Next base: position 180,498 of record DASXLY010000186.1, read on the forward strand.
GAATCAGCCGAAGTAGATTTCGTCCGCCACTGATCAATCTCCTCGACAAACAACGCGGGCCTGAGATTCCGCTCTCAGGCCCGCGCACTTCACTGCCGATTCAAGACTATTGTGGCTGTGGTGTAGGGGGCGTCCCGGTCTGAGGTGACGCCGGAGTGGTTGCCGGGGCCTGCGGCTGCGCGTCAGGGGGCTGCGGGGCAGACTGCGCGGGAGCAGAACCCAGAGGATGATCGCCGGTATCCTCCGGCTGCTTCTTCTTCTCGTCACTCAAGCGTGTCTTGTCACCCGTGGTTGTGTTCTTCTTTTTCTTCTTCGAGGAGGTCTGATTCGCACCCAAACCCAGAGGACCCTGCTGAGCCTGACGGTCGGCCACCTCGCCTGCATCCGGCGGCGCGGGGGCCTCAGGATCGAGTTGCGGACCCTTGGGCTTCGGTTGTTTGGGAAGACGCGTGCGATCGGCAAAACGGGTCTTCTTCTGGGACTTGGTGTCGTTCTCGAGCGGATTGTCGGGCTCGGCATTCGCGTTGGCCGCGACCTGCGGTTCGCCTGCCCCAGCATCCTCGGTCTGTGACGCCGGAGTCGACGGAAGCGTCTCTTGCGGGGCTTTGCCGAAGCGAATCTTTTCCTTCTTGCCGGGCTTCATCGACGCCTGCTCGGTCTTATCCTTCTTGTCTTTCTTGGCAGACTTGGACGGCGGCGCAGCTGTCTGTGGTGCAGCGGCTGCCTGATCCGTCGTGGCGGGCGCTGACGACTTCTGGCGGAAGGTATGGGTGGTTTCGCGGAAACGGGTCCGTTCCACCTTCCGCTTTTTCTTGGTCGTAGGCGGTTGGTAGGCGCTGAAGGTGATGCTCGAGTGCTTCTCCGCCGCGGTTGCCGCGCTGTCTTCATACCCTGACTTGACCTGAATAAAGGCCTCATCGCGCATCTGGGCCAGGTACTGGCGCATGGCCGGTCCGGCCTTTTCCTCAAAGTAGTTCTGCTCGACGTCGTTCTCGACATCCTTCAACTGAGGAATGCCACCCTGAATGTGCTGGACGACCTTTAGGATCACGTAGCCCTGCTTAGTGAGGATGGGCTCTGTCACCTCGCCGGTCTTCAGGACAAAGGTCTTGTCCTCAAATACCTTATTGAGCTGTCCGTGCTTGTACTGGCCCAGGTCGCCGCCTTCCGCGGCAGTGGTGCCTTCACTGAAGCTCCGCGCCAGCTGGTTAAAGTCGCCGCCTGCATGCAGGCGGGCCTCGAGATCGTCCGCTTTCGCCTTGGCTTCCGCAAGTTTCTGGGAATCATCGGGTTGCGACCCGGTAGAGATGAGGATTTCGGCCAGCTTGACGCTCTCAGGCTGCTCATATTGCTGCTTATGCGCCTCGAAGTAGCGCTGAACCTCGCCTGGAGTCGGGGCAATCTTGCGACCCACCTCGTCCCGCATTATTTCCTGGGTGACGATCTGGTTTCGGATGTTGGCCTTGAAATCCTCAAACGAGTACCCCTGGTCCTTGGCGGCCTTCTCCAGGTCCTCCATGGTGGCCAGATTGTATTGTTTGCGGATGTCATTGAGCCGATTGACCAATTCGGTCTCGCCAGTGACACCCAGTTCCTTGGCCTTGGCCAGCCAGAGCTGCTGATCGATCAGATCGCGCAGCAGGTCTCTGTGCGAATCGGCGATGTCCTGCATGGTGGCGCCACGCTGCCGCATCTCCTGATCGTGCTCGCCCAGCGCACGGTCATAGTCCGATTTGGTGATGATCTGGTCGTTTACGCGCGCAATGATCTCTTCTACCGTGTTTCCGCCATAGGGGCTGTCGGGGGTTGTCGGTCGCGACTGCGCGAGCCCAAAACCGGTAAGGAGGAGTGCAGCGAGCGAAAGTGATCCGGGGATACGAATAATTCTCAATTTCATCATTTGGCACACAGCAGGGTGGTAGCGTGACCCACCATAGGCATAGACGCCATTGTAAATCGCTGGGGAGCAATTGCGCCTGAAGTTGCCGGGCAGCGAGCATTTGGTTCCGCGCCGCTGCGACCTTCACTCCCGAACTCTACGGCCTTGACAGCGGTAACGGGCTACCCCGAAAGCCTCGGAAGACGTCAAATAAACCAGTGCTATACTTTAGCCCAGGATCGGCCTGCGAGGTCCCTCGGAGGCGCCTGTTGCCGTTGCACTCCGGAGGTACCTCTCACCTATGACTCCCCGCGCCCGCCGGGCATTTTTCAGCCTCATCGTTTTCTTCGCCGTTTGTGCGGTTGCAGGCAGTGTTCTGCAACGCAAGGTGGGAGCTCAATCCTCGCAGGATGAGAGCCAGATTCGCGACAGCTTGAAGTCGTTCACCGACGTCTACGCCATCGTCGAGCAGAACTATGCCGAACCGATTCAGGGCGACAAGGCAGATGCTGCTATCTACGACGGAGCAATCCCCGGTATGCTGCGCGTCCTCGATCCACACTCGAATTTTTACGATCCTAAGGCGTACGCCAGGATGCGCGAAGATCAGCGCGGCCACTATTACGGCGTGGGCATGGTGATCCAGCAACAGCGCGATCCCCAGGGACATGACCGGGTTTATGTCATTACGCCGTATGAGGGTACGCCCTCGTTCCGAGCAGGACTCCGCCCCGGCGACATCATTGCCGCGATCGACGGAAAGTCAACCGACGGCATGTCGTCTGATCTTGTGGCCAAGAACCTGAAGGGACCGAAAGGTACTCACGTTCAGGTGTCGGTGATCCGCGATGGCCAGACCAAGCCGCTCACCTTCGACCTTGTCCGCGATGAGATTCCGCATCCTTCGGTCGATTTGAAATACGAGATTCGTCCCGGCATCGGCTACATCCACCTGACCCAGTTCCAGGAAACGACGGCCCAGGAAGTGAACGACGCTATCGACAGCTTCCCGAACCTGAAGGGTCTGGTATTTGACCTGCGCGGCAACCCCGGCGGCCTGTTGAGTCAGGCTGTCGAAGTCTGCGATCACTTGCTGACTAAGGGCCAGAACATCGTCTCCCAGCGCGGTCGCGCGTACCCCGATCAGAACTACACTGCGACCCACGGCAACGACGGCAAGGCCTTCCCCATCGTCGTACTCGTGAATCGCAACACCGCGTCGGCCGCGGAAATCGTTTCGGGCGCGTTGCAGGATCATGACCGGGCACTAATTGTCGGCGAGACCACCTTCGGCAAGGGCTTGGTGCAGACCGTCTATAACCTGAGCGAGAATACCGGTCTGGCACTCACCACGTATCACTACTACACACCATCAGGCCGCCTCATCCAGCGCAACTATTCAGGCGTTTCGCTCTACGACTACTACTACAATCATGCCGGTGCATCGGCCCCGAACTCGAGCAATCGCGAAGTCAAATTCACTGATTCTGGACGTACGGTCTATGGCGGGGGCGGCATCACGCCCGATGAGAAGATCGATATGCCAAAGAGCACTCTATTCGAGGACAATCTGGCTTATCACAGTGCATTCCTGCACTTTGCAGCGCATTACCTGTCCAATCGCACCGCCGACAAGAACTTCCAGGTTGATGATGCGGTGATCAACGATTTCAAGCAGTTCCTCACCAGCCAGCAGATTCCGTTCACTGACAAGGAACTGAACGACAACATGGACTGGGTGAAAACCAGCATCAAGGAGAAGGTGATCGCTAGCCAGTTGGGCCAGCTACAGGGACTGCGCGTAATGGCTGACTGGGATCCGATGATTCAAAAGGCTCTAACGTTCCTGCCCGAGGCGCAGGCCCTCGAAGACACCGCGCATAAGGTTCTGGCTCAAAAAGCCGAGGCACGCAACGGCGCCACCGCCCAGTAAATCCCCTCTAGACCGACGGCCGTCTCTCCGGAGGCGGCCGCTTTGTTTTTGTAGCCGTCATCACAGCGCGATGCCGGGGCACGCTCCTAGGCTTTAGGTGAAGTCGAGGGAGCACATTCATGGCGGAAATCGCTGTTGAAACCACAACTGTCCTGGCCAACCTGCTTGACGCCTTCAATGGGGAGTCGAACGCGCACGCACGCTACCTTTCCTTTTCAGCGAGAGCCGATGCGGAGGGCTGGCACGGCATCGCCAGCCTGTTCTGCGCCGCGGCATACGCCGAGCACATTCATGCCGGGAATCATGCCCGCGTCATCAAACAACAGTGCGGTACGCCTCACGCCGAAATCCATCGCGCCGAGAGCCGGTCAACGCTCGAGAATCTGCGCGTAGCGCTAGGCGGAGAGCAGTTTGAGATCGAGACCACGTATCCGGAATTCATCGAGGCAGCCGAGGCCGCACAGAACACGGCGGCGGTCCGCACCTTCAATTGGGCTTTGGAAGCAGAAAAGACTCATTCCCGACTTTTCACCGAAGCCATCTCCCTGCTTAAGTCGGGCAAGAAGGATTCCTGGGCTGCCACCGAGCGGATCTACTACGTCTGCCCGGGCTGCGGATACACCTCGGAATCAGCGAATGAGCATCAGCGCTGCCCGGTGTGCAAGATGAGTTGGGATAAATTCGAGGACATTCGTTGAGCGCACTTGCCTAACGCTGGCTAGCTTCCCCGGCCGCAACCTTGCGATTGAACTCCGCCGACTTGTTGCGCGGAACACTGAGCGATTGCCAGCGCGGCCCGGCCCAGTGCTTGGACAGGAGCAAGATCTGACCCACATGCTGCGGATAGTGGGCAAGCTGACGGTTGATCGCCTGCATCACAGAGTGGGCCTCACCGCGGATGGTGATGGTCCGCGTCAGATCCGCATCCGTCAGCGGCTCGATGGCGCCAAAGACACAAGCCCACCCCTCTTCCCATTCGCGCAGCAGAGCCTCGCGCGTGGACGGTGGATCGACAAACTCACCGTCGCGATTGCGCGTGGGCTTTTCGCCGTCACTGGTCAGGAAATCAGTCCAGCGGGAGCGCATGTTCCCTGCCATGTGCTTCACGATGATCGCAATGGAATTCGCTTCTTCATCGAGCAATGCAAACAGCTGGTCATCACTGACCTGCGCCATCGCGCGATCGCCGAGCTGCTTGTACTGGCGGAAGATGGCCACGGAGTCTTCGATATAGGAAGTGGTAAATTTCAGCGCCATACCTTCAGTCTAAGTCGAAGCTGCGTCCGGACTGTCACTGCATCACATCTTCCCGGCGGCCGGCCGGCTGCGTCCCCGATTCTTTCCATCGAAGAATGCGCAATTTGCGTTGACCGGGCATTGATCGCACTTGGGCTTGCTTCGCTTGCAGATCGTCTGCCCATGCTCTTTCAGCAGCAGATAGGCACGGACGCGCGCATCGAAGTGCTCCGGAATCTCATCCTCGATCATCTTCTGCGCCTCGCGATAGTTGACGCCGTAGTTCTCCCGTTCCAACCCGAGCTGGATCCGCACCAGCACCTGGGGGCAGTTTGATGGCACCGCAGCCGCCGGCTGCACATCTCCGAAGAGGAGAATGCGGTCCACACCCGGATCTGCAATCCCCGGGAATTTCTTCAGGGTCTTGCGGACTTCGCCTACCGGCCCCGAAAGTCCCGTTCTCAAATCGCCGCCGAATTCGTTCATCACCCGTTGCGCGATCTGCTGCAGTCGCATGGCCCGCAACTCCGGCACCATGCCTCCGGCTTTCAATGCGTGCGCGAGCTTTGCCTGCGACGCCGCCAGGATCTTCCGCGCGTCAATTCCAACATCGCTCCGCAATGCATTCCAGCCTTTGGTGCAAGTCGTGTCGCTTGCTGGATACCCGCAGTGCCACCAGATGAGGAACTCATATGGCTCAACCGGCCAGCACGGATGCCGAGGTCCGTAGTGGGCCTCGAGCTTGTCGAGCACGGAGGCAACGTTGAGTGGCTTCAATTGCAAGCCTCCCTCCATGGAAAGAGCCCGGTGCATTGGCCCTATGGCTCGTCGCGGTAAATCCCCATCTGCACCTGGCCGCCTTCCACCAGCTTGGCGCGAAACATCCCGGGCGTATTGAAACTCCACGCCTGTTGCCCATCGGGCGTAATCGCAATCACTCCCCCGTCGCCGTGCAGCGCCTCTAGCTCCTTGTGGATGACCTCGTCAACCGCATCCTGCAGCTTCATGTGCCGGAAGTAGACAAGGTTGCATATCTCGCGCGCGACGCCGAGCCGGATGAAGTATTCGCCGGTCCCCGTGCCCGATACTGCGCAGGATTGGTTCGACGCATAGGTACCCGCGCCGATGATCGGTGAGTCGCCGATGCGCCCCGGCATCTTGCCCTGCATGCCGCCCGTCGAAGTGCCCGCTGCGATATTGCCGTTCCTGTCGAGCACGACCACACCGGTAGTCCCATGAACGCCCGAATCGCTCGACTCGTCAAGCACCGCGACCGGAATCTGCTCTCCCTCCGGCGGAACCCCCGCCGGACGCGGCGGAATGGGCAGCCCGTCCTTCTTGAGCTGCTTCACCAACCCCTGCCAACGGCTCTCGGTAAAGAAGTAGCTGGGTTGCTCCATCTTCAGTCCAACGCTGGCCGTGAAGTCATCGGCGCCATGGCCCGCAATCATCACATGCGGCGACTTCTCCATCACCGCACGCGCGGCGCTGATGGGGCTATGCACCCGCTGTACGCCGGCGACGGCGCCTGCCTTCAGGGTCGCGCCGTCCATGATGGAAGCGTCCATCTCGTTCTTGCCTTCCCTCGTGAAGACCGCTCCCTTGCCGGCGTTGAAGTGTGGATCCTCTTCGAAGACGTGAAGCGTAGCCTCCACCGCATCCAGCGCCGATCCACCCTTGTCGAGTACGGCTGCCCCGGCGTGAATCGCCCGATCCAGGCCTTCGCGATATGCCTTGTCGCCTTCGGGCCCTAAGGCAGTGCGTTCGATGACGCCGGCGCCCCCATGCACGACGATTTCCCAATGATGTTGCGCCTGTTGTGCCATCAGTACGGGTACACTGCCCGCCATCAACCCCGCCACTACCCAAACGCGAAACGCCATTCTCACGTCGATGACCCCCTTTTTAAAACGAAGCTCTACCCGTTCGATCGTCCTGAACATGGTATAACCCGCGAGCGGCGTCCCATCGTCATCGATTTGAATTACCATCGCACTCAAATGATCCTTCGCCTCCGCTTTCTCGCCGCGCTGCTTTGCGCCATTGCCACTGTCCTAGCCGCATCCGCGAAGCAGCGACCCATTCGGGTAAAGGTTGTGATTGTCACCATGTTCGAAGTGGGCAACGACACGGGCGATACACCGGGCGAGCTTCAGTACTGGGTCGAGCGCGATCAGCTCGACCAGGTTTACCCACTGCCCGCCGGCTACCACGCCGCGCGCATGAACCGCGACGGCGAAATGGCCATCCTTACCGGCCCGGGTACCGCGCATGCGGCCGCCACCATCATGGCGCTCGGCCTCGACCCGCGCTTCGATTTCAGTCATGCCTACTGGCTCATCGCGGGGATCGCCGGAGCAACACCGGAGCGCGCTTCCCTGGGATCGGCAGTATGGGCTCGGTGGGTGGTCGATGGCGACCTCGGCTACGAAATCGATCCGCGCGAGATGCCGCAGGACTGGTCCACCGGATACGTGCCCCTTCGCAAAACTCGGCCGTTCGAGTTGCCTGCAGTCGCTCTCGACGGGCAGCTCTACGAACTCAATGCCGATCTTGCACAATGGGCCTACGAACTGACCCGCAGCACGCCACTCGACGACCTGGACGCGCTCAAGCAGATCCGTGCCTCCTTCGAGGGGGCATCGGCGCAGCGCCCACCCTTTGTCACCCTCGGCGACGAAATCTCATCTTCGACCTATTGGCACGGCAAGCTGTCGGATGCCTGGGCCGATCAATGGGTCAGTTACTTCACCGCCGGCAAAGGCAAATTCATCACCACGGCCATGGAAGACACAGGCACGTTGCAGTCGCTTCAGAACCTCGCCCATGCCGGCCGGGTCGACTGGCAGCGCATCCTGGTCCTGCGCACTGTGAGCAACTTTGATCAGCAGCCCCGAGGCGTGACCGCAGCAGAAAGCCTCGCGCATCAGCGGATAGGAACTTACAGCGCTTATCTCCCTTCGCTCGAAGCCGCCTACAAGGTTGGACATGAGGCTGTGAATGCGCTGCTGAAACAATGGCCTGCTAATCCGGCCGTCCCGAATGCACGAGGACACGAATGAAACTCAACATCATCACGCTCACCATCATCGCCGTCTTTGGAGTGATCTTTTTCCGCCAGGCTCTCGGCATGCCCTGGACGCCTTCTCGCACCATCGGCCTCGCCATCGCCATGCCCGCGCTCCTGATGCTCATCATCGCGCGCATTCAGCTCGGCCGGGCTTTCAGCGTGCAGGCCAAAGCAACCGCTCTAGTCACCTCTGGCCTCTATTCGCGCATCCGGAACCCGATCTACGTGTTTGGCGCACTTTTCATCCTCGGAATCATCGTCTGGACCGGCAGAGCGATACTGCTGCTCATCTTCGCGGTACTGGTTCCGCTGCAGATCTACCGCAGCCGCAAGGAGTCGGCGGTTCTCCACGCAGAATTCGGCGACGCGTACCTCCAGTACAAACGCAAGACCTGGTTCTGATCAAGCGTCATCCCGATCCTCAATCAAAGCATCTTGCGGAAGTGCACGCAGCGATCCACGACCTCGAATCCCACCGCGCCGTGCGCCTGCTGAGACTCCTGGTTATCCAGCAGCGCATCCGACGCCATTTCGCGGCAGCGCATCTCGCGAGCCCATTCGTCGGCTGCCTGCATAAGGTTCCTGCCGATTCCGGTCCCGCGACGACCTTCCTCCACAAACCAGCCCTCAACAAATCCCACCGGCCTGCCTGTATCGCACCCATCTGCATGCGACCGAATCCCCACCTGGATAAATCCCACCAGCTTCTCGTCGTTTCCCACAGCAACGAAAAACGTACCCGGCAAGGTCCCGCTCATCCGTGTTCGGATCAAGCCTTCGGCATCCGCCTTGTGTTCGCGGACGCTACCATCCGGCCACAAGGAAGCCATCATCGCCGCAAGTTCCATCTCGTCCCCGCTTCGCGCTTCACGAATGTTCACGTCGGCCACCTCTGGATTCTATAGTGTTGCGGAATCCCGTCTCCATCTGCGACACTCAAACCGCATTCATAGGAAAGACGATATGCATTCGGTTTGGTTTGGCGAGTTCATGGGAACTCTTGTCCTTGTTCTTCTTGGCAACGGCGTCTGCGCCGGCGTTGCGTTGCGCCGTTCCTATGCAGCCGACGCCGGCTGGATGGTCGTCACCACCGGCTGGGCAATCGCCGTGCTCTGTGGAGTGCTGGTGGCGCAGGCCTTTGGCAGCCCAGGCGCAAACCTTAACCCGGCCATCACGCTCTCCGCTGCCATCTCCAGTGGCAACTACTCACAAATGCTCTCCATGTGGTCAGCGCAAATGCTCGGTGCCTTTTGCGGCGCATCCATCATGGCGTTGCACTATGCGCCACATTGGTCGCTCACGCCTGACCCCGCAGCCAAACTCGGTGTCTTCTGCACCAACGGCGCGGTTCACCATCCCTCGGCAAACTTCGTCAGCGAAGTCATTGGGACCATGGTGCTGATCATCGTCGCGGGCGCCATCTTCTCGCACGGAGTCTCCGACAATGGTCCCGCCGCCGGCGTAGGTCAGTGGCTGGTGGCCAGCTTGATATGGGGCATCGGACTCTCGCTGGGCGGCACAACCGGCTATGCGATCAATCCCGCTCGCGATCTTGGTCCTCGCATCGCTCATGCTCTGCTGCCCATTCCCGGCAAGGGAGGATCCAACTGGAGCTACGCCGCGATCCCCGTGCTTGGCCCTCTGACCGGCGGCGTGCTCGCAGGCGTCATTCTGCGCTTTGCGCACTTGTGACCGCAGCGCGGCCGTGGATAAAGATCAGCTCACTTCAACCATGATTTTCGAGAACCGCTCCGGTTCGCGGTTCCACGCGTCGAGGATCTCCGGCGTCTGCTCGAATGGCACCATGTGCGTCACCGCGGCATCCACGGGAAACCGCTTCGCCTCGAGCATGCGGATGACCTCGTAGAAATCCTCCGGCATGGCATTGCGCGAACCCATGATGTCGAGTTCCTTGTGCACGAATGGCCTCGTTTCGTACAGAACCTGGTCCTTCGCCCATCCGATGTAGACCACCCGGCCCGCGTATGCCACTTCCTCCACCGCCGCGCGATACGTCGCAGGCAATCCAATCGCTTCAATTACCACGTCGGGCCCGTGACCGCCGGTCAATTCCTGAAGCCGGACGTGCAGATCCTGAGTCTTCGAAATTGATGGTGTGCGTTGCTCCGGCCTTGCGGGCAATCTCAAGCTTGACATCGTCCACGTCAACGCCGACTACCCGCGCGCTGCGAAACGCCGCGCCCGCGATCGCCCCCAGCCCCACTCCTCCGCATCCGAACACGGCGATAACGTCCGCTGCGGTCACGCGCCCACGCCCTGCCGCGTGAAACCCGACCGTGAGGGGCTCCACAAGGCATAGCTCTTTCAAGCTCAGATCCGCGCGAAACAGCTTCGCCGCCGGTACCGCGACCATTTCAGTCAAAGCGCCGTCGCACTGCACGCCCAGCGTCTGGTTGTCCCGGCAGGCGTTTGGACGTCCTCGCAGGCACGAAGTGCATCGGCCGCAGGCAGCATAGGGCGACAGCGTGACATCGGTGCCCGCTTGCCACTCCCCATGCGTGCCAGCATCGATTACGGTTGCCGCAATCTCATGTCCGGGGATTCGCGGGTAGCTCACCAGAGGATTCCTTCCCCGAAACGAATTCAAGTCGCTGCCGCACAATCCGATCCTGCGCACCGCAAGTAGTACATCGCCCTCGCCGCGCCGAGGTTCGGCTACATGCTTCAGCACGGCTCGTCCCGGCTCTTCGAACACAATTGCCTTCATCGCGCCGCTCCTCAAGGAACTCTCGATCATAGCCGGTGCCGGCATCATCCGAACTGCAAGCGATATCCTTTGAAGAGAAAGTGGTCGCCCAGGAATCGCCCTCATGCCCGACACTGCGCTTCAAATCGATCCCCGTGACAACGTCCTCGTCGCCCTGACTCCTCTCACCCCCGGAACAAGGGTTAGCTTCGGGCCTGCGTCGTCGCCCTCGTCCTGTACGGCAACTGAGAACATTCCCGCTAAGCAGAAACTTGCGCTCGCCGATCTGAAACCGGGCGACCTGGTCATCATGTACGGAATGGTCGTAGGCGAGGCCACGCAGCCTATCCCGCGCGGTGGCTTGCTCTCCACCCGCAACATCCGCCATCGCACCGGCGGCTATACGGCGCAACGTCACCCGGTCACCTGCCATCTGCCCGACGCCTCCGCATGGACCACGCGCACCTTCATGGGTTATCACCGCGCCGACGGCCAGGTGGGCACGCGCAACTACTGGATCGTGCTTCCGCTGGTCTTCTGCGAAAACCGCAACGTCGACCGCATGCGCGAGGCACTCGAGGAAGAACTGGGCTATGGCAGTTCCCACAATAGCTACCGCCCACTGGTGCGACACCTGGTTGCAAAGCAGACCACAGACGGCCATAACGCAGCACACGAGTCGCCCTCGCGCGCCGAGCGCGTCTTCCCCAAGATCGACGGCATCCGCTTCCTTACGCATCAAGGCGGCTGCGGCGGAACGCGCCAGGATGCCCAGGCGCTCTGCGGACTTCTCGCCGGCTACATTCATCACCCCAACGTCGCCGGCGCAACCGTGCTCAGCCTCGGCTGCCAGAACGCGCAGTCCTCGATGCTCATGGACGAACTCCGCGCCCGTGATCCTCAGTTCTCCAAGCCGGTGCTCTTCTTCGACCAGCAGCGTTCTGGACGCGAGACCGTCCTGCTGACCGGCGCGCTCGAAGCAACCTTCGCCGGGCTTGCTGAAGCCAACCGCGGCTCCCGCGCGCCGGCTCCGCTCTCTGCGCTCACCATCGGACTCAAATGCGGCGGCTCCGACGGATTCAGCGGTATCTCCGCGAATCCCACGCTCGGCTACATCTCTGACCTGCTCGGCGAAATCGGCGGCAAGTCTATCCTCAGCGAATTTCCCGAACTGCATGGTGTGGAACAGGAATTGATCAACCGTTGCGCCAGCGATGACCTGGCCCAGCGCTTCTACGACCTCATGCAGGCCTACTCCGCGCGCGCCAAGGCCGTCCAATCCGGATTCGAAATGAATCCCTCGCCCGGCAACATCGAAGACGGCCTCATCACCGATGCCATCAAGTCTGCCGGCGCCGCGCGCAAAGGCGGCGTGGCTCCAGTTCGCGACGTGCTCGACTATCCCCACTATGCCACCGCCCGCGGCCTCACGCTGCTGTGCACGCCGGGCAACGACGTGGAATGCGTTACCGCGCAGGCAGGCGCAGGTGCGAACCTCGTGCTCTTCACCACTGGCCTCGGCACGCCCACGGGCAATCCCGTTGCTCCGGTCGTCAAGATCTCCACCAACTCGCAGCTTGCCTCCCGCATGGGCGACATCATCGACTTCGACGCGGGCGGCATTGTCACCGGAGAGACAACCATCCCGCAATGTGCGGCGCAACTCCTCGATCTCTGCATCGAGGTTGCCAGCGGCGAGCGCTTTACCAAAGCGGAAGAACTTGGCCAGAACGATTTCATCCCCTGGAAACGCGGCGTCTCGCTGTAACCTCTCAGCCACAGAATCTGGGTGCCCCATCGATACGGCGTCGTTTGCCGTGACGGGTGGGAAAGTACGAGCCAGCTCCGAGAGTCGCACTCTACTCCAGCATCGAACCCACAACTGATAGCGCCGCAATTGCCGCCGTCTCTGCGCGCAGGATGCGTGGCCCCAGCGAGACCGCCTGCCATCCCTGCACATCGAAGAGCGCCTCTTCCTCTTGCGCCCATCCGCCCTCGGGTCCAATCGCCAACTCCAATGCCGGCATAGCCGCACCTGCGACCGCCATCGCCTCTCGCAATGCGGCGCGCAGCGTCGTTGAGCGCTCCTGCTCCGCCAGCACCAGGCGCTTGTTGTTCGATGCTGACGTCACGCGGTCAGCGAGTCTGACAGGATCGAGAATCGACGGCACATCGGAGCGGCGCGACTGCTGCGAAGCTTCATGCGCGATGCGCCGCCAGCGCTCCACACGCTTCATTGCGGATTGTGCGAGATATATTTCTGTCCGCCTCGCAATCACCGGAACGATCGCCGCGACTCCCAACTCGGTCGCTTTTTCGATCGCCCACTCCATGTGGTCGAACTTGAAAATCGACATTACCAGCGTAACGGGCATCGCGGGCTCGAACTCGATTTCGGAGACGAGATTGAACCGCACCTCCGCCGACGATCCCGGGCCACCCTCACTGATTCCGGCGACCACCGAATGGAAGACGCGGCCTCCCGCGACCACGTCGGCTTCCACTCCCGGCTGCACGCGCAGGACGCGAATCAAGTGATCCGCCTGTGAACCCACCAGCGTTGCGGTTGATTCATCCCAATGTTCGGCAATCCATCGACGTCGCGTCATCACCTGTATTCATGCACCTTTCCGCATATGCGCAGAAACACTTCGGGGGACGCTGTTGCGTCCCCCGAAGTGTTGCCTTTTTGGTTGGATGCCCGCTTACTTCTTCTTCGCGGTCTTCTTCGCGGCCTTCTTTGCGGGTGCCTTCTTGGCTGCTTTCTTGGTTGCCATTTGCCTATTCTCCCTTTTCGATGGTTTGCATCGAGTTCTGCAACATTTGTTGCAGTTGAGGAAATGTATAGATTCATGCGGACTCAGTGTCAAGCAAAAAACGACAATGGAGTGGAAAAAGTGGCAACAACCTCTTCCGGCTTATCGTCTCTTCTCCTCCCTCGTCATCACAAAAAATGGTGAGCGTGGAGAATCGAGACCAGCACTCCGACGAAGGCATCGTGCCAACCATGTGCAAACATTCCGGCGCGAAGATTTCGTCGAAACAGTGCAAGCCCGCTGAACAATGCTCCAAACACCGTGAGCATAAACATCGCCCTCACGCCCTCGTATCCATGCGCTGCGCCGAATATCAATGCCGAGAACACCACGCCCGACCATGCTGTGCCGCGAGCCCATGCAGTGAACTGCGATTGGAGATAGCCGCGAAACACAAGCTCCTCGGTGAAGCCCACCAACACACACATCAACAGCCAGCACACGATCTCCTTGCCGTTGGCCGGCGCCAGTTGGACCACTGCGTGCTCAGCCTGCTCATCGTTGGAGTTCGCGATCGTTGGTCGCCCGCCGGGCCCGGTGCGAACAAGTGGCTTGTGCGTAATGGCCATCTGAATGCTCACCCACATCAGCGCGACCATCGCGAGCGCCATCAGAGAACCAAGCCAGAACAGAATGGCAATCCCCGCATCGGTCGCAATCGAGCGAAAATCATTCGAGACTCGCCCGATCACTGAACGGAGCGGCGTCCTGCTCAAGCGCAATCCAAACAACACCCATCCGATCAGCACCAGTTCGAGGCTAGCCGTGAGGCCATATGTGCGCAGCCGGTTGGCCGAGCTTATACCTGCTCCGCCCGGATGCCTTTGAACACCGAGCAGCGAAACGCCGATGATCACCAGGATCAGGACTGCCGTGTGCCAGACCGGAGCAATGCTGCTCAGTTTCGGCGATGGTTCAGTCTGACTGGAGTCGAAGGGTTGTTGGTCCGGAGGAAGACCTGCCTGATCGTTGAGCGATTCCATCTTGAGTTGGATAGTAGTCGAGCAAGCTGGGATCGACCAAAGTCAGGTACTTCCCTTACGCGCGCCGGTGATATGCATGACCCTGCATCGTCGGATCCGATTCGTTCAGCACTCGATCACGTTGAGCGCAAGCCCGGCGAGACTCGTCTCCTTGTAGCGTGACTGCATGTCGAGTCCCGTCTGGTACATCGTCTTGATCACCTGGTCGAGTGACACCTTGTGCTCCTCTGACTCGCTCATCGCGATCCGTGATGCATGCACCGCCTTCACCGCGCCCATGGCATTGCGCTCGATGCATGGAATCTGCACCAGCCCGCCGATGGGGTCGCAGGTCATGCCCAGGTTGTGCTCCATGGCGATCTCGGCTGCATGCTCCACCTGCCCGTTGGTTCCGTCCATCGCCGCAATCAGGCCGCCGGCAGCCATCGAACACGCCACACCCACCTCTCCCTGGCAACCAACCTCTGCACCGCTGATCGATGCGTTCTCTTTGTAGAGGATCCCGATCGCCGCAGAAGTGAGAAAGAATTGGATGATCCCTTCGTGATCAGCTCCCGTCACAAAGCGCTCGTAGAAACGCGCCACCGCCGGCACCACGCCCGCCGCGCCATTGGTCGGCGCCGTCACCACGCGGCCACCAGCGGCATTCTCCTCGTTCACCGCCATCGCATACACCGTCACCCAGTCGAGCGGCGCCAGGGGATCGCTCGGTTGGCCTGCGGCTTCTTTCTCACGCAGGCGCTCCGCGAGGCGATGCGCCCTGCGCCGCACATTCAATCCACCCGGCAAGATTCCTTCCGTTGCGATGCCACGATCCATACAACCCTTCATCGTCTGCCAGATCGCCTCGATGCCGGTCTTAACCAGGTCGCGAATCTCCGCATCTGACGCATTCGGATGCTGCGTCCGCAATCGAGCACATTCGTTGGCAAACATCAGCTCATGGATCTTCATTCCATGCGCCCGAGCTGACTCCAGCAACTCTGCCGCACTGTGAAACGGATATGGCAACTCCGACTCAGGCTCCGCCGACGCGGCCGGGTCCACTCCATCCTCCACAATGAACCCCCCGCCGATCGAAAAGAACGTGCGCTCCACGATCCGTGCTCCCGAACCGTCAAACGCCACTAGCCTCAGCCCATTGGGATGCTGCAAGCGCGCTCCCGGAGGAAACATCGTCTCCCGCCGGAAGATCAGGTCGCGCCCCTCGTCAAACGGAATACTCCGGTTGCCCGCCAGCTTTAACGTCTTGGTCGCGCGAATCTCCGCAACGGTCGACTCGATAGCCGCCGGGTCGATCGCCGCGGGTTCGTTGCCCGCCAATCCGAGCAGCACCGCGCGATCCGTGCCGTGCCCCAGACCAGTCAGCGCAAGCGACCCATACAAGTCCGCCTGCACGCGAGCTACTCCGCCCAATCCACCCTTCGCGTCGAGCTCTCGTGCAAAGCGACAAGCTGCCCGCATCGGACCCATGGTGTGCGAGCTCGAAGGACCAACGCCGATTTTGTACAGATCGAAAAGACTGGTGGTCACGGAGAGATTGTATTCCTCAGGACAAATGGCCGTCAGATTGCCCTTCCGCTCTTAGCAGAACTCTCGTCAGGTGTGATGGGCAGCCCATCCTCAACCGCATCACATCTGCTACACTCCCGGCAAAACTGATGCCATGCTCTTTAAAGCTCTGAGTGCAGCTGTCTATGGAATCGACGCTAACTTAATCGACGTAGAGGTTGATTACAGCGGCGTAGTCGTCGAAAAGGAAATCTTTCACACCGTCGGCCTGCCCGATGCGGCGGTCCGCGAAAGCCGCGACCGGGTGCGCGCAGCGATCAAAAATTCCGGATACTGCATTCCTCCCACCATTACCACTATCAATCTAGCGCCCGCCGATCTCAAAAAAGAAGGTTCTGGATTCGATCTGCCCATCGCCGTCGGGATCCTCGGCGCCTACGGAGCGCTGCGCGTTGAAAACGTCGATCAATTTCTGCTCGTCGGCGAACTGGGACTCGACGGCAGCGTCCGCCCCATTGCCGGCATGCTACCCGTCGCGATCATGGCACGCGAAAAGAAGATTCCCAATCTCATCCTTCCCGCCGCCAATGCCGCTGAAGCTGCGGTGGTCGAAGGTGTGAATGTCTTTCCGGTCAATTCGCTCCTCGATGTCATCGATCTGCTCAACTCCACCATCGTCGGCTCGGTTCCGCGCGAGCCCTTTCACGTCAAGACCGAAGAGCTGCTCGGCGAACTCCAGCACTTCTCACTCGACTTCAAGGATGTTCGCGGCCAGCAGACAGCCAAGCGCGCGCTCGAAGTGGCCGCCGCCGGAAGCCACAACATTCTGATGATCGGTCCTCCCGGCTCCGGCAAGACCATGCTGGCCAAGCGCCTGCCGTCCATTCTCGCTCCACTCACGTTCGAGGAGGCGCTCGAAACCACCAAGATTCACTCCGTCGCCGGTGTTCTCGATGCAGCCGCCGGGCTTGTCACGCAGCGTCCCTTTCGTTCGCCGCACCACACCATCTCCGATGCCGGCCTTATAGGCGGCGGCATAGTTCCGCATCCTGGCGAGGTTTCGCTCGCTCACAACGGGCTGCTCTTCCTCGACGAGTTGCCGGAATTTCCGCGCAACGTCCTCGAAGTGATGCGCCAGCCGCTGGAAGATCACACCGTCACCATCGCCCGCGCCTCCATGTCGCTCAGTTTCCCGGCTCGCTTCATGCTGGCCGCGGCCATGAACCCGTGCCCCTGTGGATATTTCAACGACAAATCGCGCGAGTGCATGTGCACTCCGCCCATGATCCAGCGCTATGTCGCCAAGATCTCCGGCCCGCTCCTCGATCGTATCGATATTCATATCGAGGTACCCGCCGTTCAATATAAGGAGCTGCGTGGCGGAGCTGCCGCCGAGGGCTCCACCGAGATCCGCGCCCGCGTCATGGGCGCCCGCGACCGCCAGAAGCAGCGATTCAAGAAGTCCGGAGACAAGGTCTTCTCCAACGCGCAGATGTCCACCCGTCAGATTCGTGCTCATTGCGAGCTCGGCACCGATGCCGAGCGTTTGCTCGAGAGAGCCATGCAGCAGCAGGGGCTTACCGCCCGCGCCCATGACCGCATTCTCAAGGTCGCTCGCACTATCGCCGATCTCGATGGAGCGGAGATGTTAGCGGTCTCGCACCTGGCAGAAGCCATCCAATATAGAACGCTGGATCGGAGTTACTGGAGTTGACAGATCCAATGACCCATCGACCCTGCGTTGGCGCGCCTGACCCATACCGCATTCAGGTTCGCCGTGAGCGAATATCGGGCTCGTAAACATACAGGTGTGATTCGCATCACGTAGCCAAAATAACTCTAATGGTTCGTTGATTTGAGGGATCTAACCGCGAAAGGTTCGTTCATCTGGTCAGCTCGCCCGGCAACGATGTAAGTTATTTAATATGAATTATTTAACAGCGCTCAAGATGCTTCGGCGAGATACCGTTCGGCTCTGCGCGGTTCGCAAAATAACTGTTGACCCGTAACGGGACCCGTTATAAATTCATGATTGCCATCCGTAGGGGTAGATTGCACAGTGCGATCGTGCGTTTTTCTGCTCTTTCCACCTCAACTTCGGGCTCCTGGCAGATGACGGCCAGAGTGCGTTTGTCAGCCCGATTTTTCGAAGTGGAAACCGCCGGCGCAAAGTCCACCGGTGCAGTGATTTCTCACCCGTACAGGGCAGCCTGCCTGTTTCCACCGAACGCTGGTTTAGGGCAAAAAGTTTTTTGAACTTGATGCTCAGTTCGTGCGTCTAAAGGGAGAACAGGCTGTTTGGGGCAGCAGCTCGACCATTATATTTACCGATTAACTGTACCGCCGGTGCCAGGTAGCACTGTTCGGACAGGTCTGGAAGGAGATTCAATTCATGCGTTCTGATTTAGTTTTCGGGGCACTCTCTCACGTGTCCAATCGTTACCAGCTCTGCCAGTTGGCAAGCAAGGCAACCCGCCTGCTGCACAAGCCTAACGCCCGGTTGCAGGACACGACCAACGAAGTTCTTGCCCGCTTCCGTTCGAGCAATCCCGGCTCGCAGTTGCCGGCCCAGGTTCCTGCTGGCCGACGGTTGGAAACGCGTCGCGCTGCTTAACAGCCCATTCCTGTATTATTGAGTGAGTTAAGCAAACAATTCATTGCGGCCATTGCGCCACGGTGTACATGGCCGCCTTCTCCAAGCAGTTGAAGGTTTTTCATTTGCCGTAAGCGCCTTCTGTCACGAATTCCCACTAACCGCTCTTAGACCCCGCCTATTGAACCTGGAGTGCTTTCCCCTCTCGGGTCCCTCACTTACCTCCTCTCCGCAGGTGAACATGACGATCGCCGAACTGAAAGAAAAGAACATTACCGAACTGAGCCGCATTGCGCGCACCCTGGAGATCCCGGGCACGAGCGGCCTCCGCAAGCAGGACCTGATCTTCAA
Organism: Occallatibacter sp.; assembly: GCA_036495975.1. Taxonomy (GTDB): domain Bacteria; phylum Acidobacteriota; class Terriglobia; order Terriglobales; family Acidobacteriaceae; genus Telmatobacter. The sequence goes on from DASXLY010000186.1 coordinate 199,578, forward strand.
AATCCTTCAGGCCCAAAGCGAAAAAGAGGGCCACATCTTTGCCGAAGGTGTGCTTGAGATCCTGCCTGACGGCTACGGCTTCCTTCGCTCTCCCGACTACAATTATCTGCCCGGCCCCGACGACATCTATGTCTCGCCCTCGCAGATTCGCAAGTTCGACCTCAAAACCGGCGACTCTATCAGCGGCAACGTCCGCCCGCCGCATGAAGGCGAGAAATACTTCGCGCTGGTCAAGATCGAGGCCATCAACTTCGAGTCGCCTGAAGAGACGCGCAACAAGATCCTCTTCGACAACCTGACGCCGCTCTATCCGCAGGAACGCATCAAGCTTGAGACTGTGCGCGAGGCTGTCAGCGGCCGCGTCATGGATCTGCTGACGCCCGTGGGCAAAGGTCAGCGCGGCCTTATCGTCGCTCCGCCGCGCACCGGCAAGACCATGCTGTTGCAATCGCTGGCAAATTCGATCACCGCTAATCAGCCTGAAGTAGTTCTGATCGTCCTGCTCATCGATGAGCGCCCCGAAGAAGTCACCGACATGCAACGTTCCGTCAAAGGCGAGGTCATCAGCTCCACCTTCGATGAGCCGGCAGCCCGCCACGTCCAGGTCGCCGAGATGGTCATCGAGAAAGCCAAGCGGCTCGTCGAGCACAAGCGCGATGTCGTCATCCTGCTCGACTCGATTACGCGTCTCGCCCGCGCCTACAACACCATCGTGCCTCCGTCAGGAAAGGTTCTCTCAGGCGGCGTCGATTCCAACGCCCTGCAGCGCCCCAAGCGCTTCTTCGGCGCAGCCCGGAATATCGAAGAAGGCGGTTCGCTCACGATTATCGCCACCGCCCTCGTCGACACCGGCTCCCGCATGGACGAAGTGATCTTCGAGGAGTTCAAGGGCACCGGCAATATGGAAATCATTCTTGACCGCAAACTCGTCGACAAGCGCGTCTTCCCGGCCATCGATATCCAGCGCTCCGGCACCCGCAAGGAAGAGTTGCTCATCCCCAAGGAAGACCTGCAGCGCGTCTGGATTCTCCGCAAGGTGCTCAACCCGTTATCGCCCGTCGAAGCGATGGAACTGCTCATCAGCCGCCTCGAAAAGGTCCGAAACAACGCTGAGTTCCTTACCAACATGAACCAGCTCTAAAGCAGTTTAATCTCTGGGGTCTAGGTGGTACTGGTTTCCAGGGACTCGCAAAGGCCGGGGATAACTTCCCGGCCTTTGCGTTTGCAGCCATTGACGGGAGTGCGAAGCTGATACCGTAAGGGGCAGTGCAATTACACTCAATTCGAGGTCTGAATGTCGGACCGTTCCACGATTCCCAGCGCCTCATCGAAGCTGAATCCTCAGGTTGGGTCCCAGACATGATTCGTTTTGGGGTCTTCGAGTTCAACTTCTCCACGTCAGAACTCCGCCGCAACGGAATCCTCGTACGCCTCCAGGCGCAGCCAGCCAAAGTACTTTCTCATCTTCTCTCTCATACAAACCGAGTCGTTTCGCGGGAAGAGTTGCACGATGCTATCTGGGGTAACTCGACTTTCGTCGACTTCGAACGCGGTCTGAATGTCTGCATTGCGCAGATCCGCGCCGCTCTCGGCGATGAGTCCACCGCTCCGCGTTACATCCGCACGATCCCTCGCCAGGGTTATGAATTCATTTGTCCGGTGCAGCGCCTCACAGCACCACCGTCGCCAGCATGTGTCGAGTCCGTTCCGCTACAGCGCTCGCCGCGATGGCTTCTTGTTTCATTCGTGGCTCTGTTGCTCATCGCTACAGCCGTTGCCGGATATTTGATTGCACACTCCCGATCGCACGCCATAGCACCTCTCGTCGTCGCTGTAGCAAGATTCGACAACGAGACCGGGGACGCTGCCGTAACCAGCTTCGCCGACGCGCTCACGGACGATGTGGTCGCACAACTCACTGACACAAGTGACAGCAGGCTGCACATTATTGGAAACGCTCCCGTACTCCGCTTGCCCCGCCAACAGCGTGACCTGCTGCAGATCTCCAACTCACTGCATGCACAGTTCATTGTGCTCGGCCAGGTACAGCGCATCGGGACACAGACTCGCATCCTTGCCCATCTCATCCGTATGCCTGAGCAGAGTCACGTCTGGGTCGTTCGACTCGATCAGCCCTTCAACAATCCTTCTGCGCTCGAATCAGCCGCGTCTCGCGAGATTTCCATCCAATTCGCTTCGAAGCTAACCAATCCCGCCGCGCTTACCGCTTTACCTGGCAATGCAAGCCGATAAATTGCAGTGACTTGTCTCCTTACACCGAATTGGTCTGCTACCAATCCATTTTGGCTTGTCGTGCTGAATGCCGCGAGATCAACCTCACATAAGCTCCGATCGAGGTGTTCTCCAATGTCGACATTCTCTTCAGACCCCTCTAACCTCCGTCGCCGGCATCTCATCCAGGTTGCGGGTCTCGCCTTCTCGGCGCCGGCGTGGTCTCTCGCATTGTCTGACAGCGCAAACCAGGCTGCGAACACTCCAGATTCCCTGTCCTTGTCTCCCAGCTTTCCCACACAACCACCCGATCTGGTGCACGAGATGGTCATGGTCTCGCACTTCGATTTAAAACGCGTCCAGCAACTCGTCGAGTCAAGGCCCTCGCTGGCTCGCGCTGCCTGGGACTGGGGGTTGGGTGACTGGGAGTCTGCTCTCGGTGCCGCTTCCCATATGGGTAACCGTCCCATCGCGGAGTACCTCCTCTCGAAGGGAGCCCGACCTTCGCTCTTCTCGGCTGCAATGTTCGGTCACCTCGCCGTGGTCAAAGCCTTCATTACTGCGCAACCGGGAAGCGAACGCATCCGGGGCCCCCACAGCATCAGTCTTCTTGCCCACGCAAAAGCAGGCGGAGAAGCCGCCCGCCCGGTCTATGACTACCTCGGGTCTCTGGGAGTTGCCGACGCTGAACCGCAGAGCCCGCTGAATCAAAATGATCTGGACGCCATACTCGGTCTCTACCCGTTCGGGCCCGGAGAGAGCGAACGCATCAATGTCACAGCTGTAAAGGGCAACGTAACCTGGACTCGCGCAGGAACAATGGGACGGCCTCTCTTTCATCTCGGAGATCGTATTTTCTCGCCCTCTGGAGCGGCCGCAGTCCGCATCTCCTTTGCCACCGAAGCTTCCAACACCCGGATGACCATCCACGATCCTGACATCGTGCTAAGCGTTCTGCGCAGGACTTAGCGCATTCCAGGCAACTCAACAAACATTGCCGCCAGCCGAGAACCTGACCACCCGCGCCTCCTGGGCTCGCGCACTGCCCTTTCCTGAATTCAGAGGCGCTGCTAAACTGTACATAGTCGTGGGGCTGTAGCTCAGCTGGGAGAGCGCCTCGTTCGCAACGAGGAGGCCAGCGGTTCGATCCCGCTCAGCTCCACCATAAAAATCAACAACCTGCGGTTCCCCCTTCACCCCGCTACCGGCGGTTGTGTCGTGGGCTGTGCCATAACCCGTGCGCCAACCTTTGGGGTCCCGGGACGATCTCGATGTCCAAAGTGAGTCCGTTGGAATAGACTTAGTTCACGCACAGGGAATTTCCCTGATGTCCACTCTGAATGTTTAACCAAGCGCGCACCTGGCGAGTGATAGTCCCGATCGTGCTGATTGTCCTCGTGATGGCGATGACACTCGGAATGGTCTGTCATCACCATGATCATTGCGCCTCCGCGCAATGTACGGTGTGCCATCTGGTCATCGCCCCGCCGACTGTCAACGCCGACGTCTCCGGGATGGTGCTTGCCTCTGCTGAATCCGTAATTCATTACAATCGACTGATCCCCCGGCCAGTTGCCAGGCATATTCCCGCACGGGCGCCTCCTGCATAACCGATCGCTTCCCTTCAATGCCATCACGGCATTTTCATCGGCTATGTCTCTCGTTCAGGAGGTCGACCGCCTATGCGTCTACCGTTTCTCCACATTTCTATATCGCTGACTACAGTGCTTTTATTGGGACTTGTGAGCGCCCAGTCGCCGCCGTCTCAAACCCAGTCGCCGCCGCCGCAAGCCAGTACCCTTGCCCAGAAACCGGGCGCGCAGGTCATCACGCTCAACGACGCTATCCAGATGGCTCTCCTGCACAATCACAATCTGCTGGCCGCGCGAACCACGATTCAGCAGAGCGAAGCGGAGGAAAAAACCGCCAATCTGCGCCCGAATCCGGTTCTTCTCGGAGACGCGCAGTTCCTGCCGATCCTCCAGCCCAGCCAGTTCAGCTCTGATTACCTCGACAATACGGCGCAGTTTGACCTTGGCCTCAGTTACCTGTTTGAGCGCGGAAAGAAACGGCAGCACCGCCTGCAGGCAGCTAAAGATGTTACTGACCAGACCCGTTCCCAAGTGGCCGATAACGAGCGCACAGTCACTTTCAGCGTTGCCTCGCAGTTCATCGCCATCGAACTCGCGGAATCCACCCTCGAACTTGCGAATCAGGACCTGAAGAGCTTCGAGAACACCGTGGATATTGCCGAGGCTCGCTACAAGGCGGGTGACATCGGCGAGGGTGATCTCCTAAAGATCAAACTCCAGTTACTTCAATTCCAGACCGATGCCTCTCAGGCGCAGCTTGCCAGGGTGCAGGGGCTTTCGGATCTCCGGCAGTTGCTCGGGTATGAATCGGTTGGCCCAGACTACGACATCGGTGGGGACTTCAACTACCAGCCCGTCCCCGGCAGTTCGGATGACTTCCAGGCCAAGGCGCTCCAGAACAGGCCGGACCTGCGCGCGGCGCAGTTGGGGGTCACCGCTGCAAATAGCCAGCACGAACTCCAGAAATCCATCGGCAAGAGAGACGTGACCGGGCAGGTCAATTACACGCACATTTCCGATCTGAACCAGGTCTCCCTTTTCGGACAGATTCAGTTGCCAATCTTCGACCGCAATCAGGGAGAGATTGCGCATAGTGGCTTTGCCATTACACAGGCCCAGGAGCAGGAAAAGTACGCGAACGGACAGGTGCTAACAGACGTGAGGGACGCGTTTGAAGGCCTGCGCGCCAACGACAAGATCGTCACGCTGTATCGTTCCGGGTACCTCGACCAGGCACAGCAGTCGCGCGACATCACCGATTACGCCTACAAGCATGGTGCGGCTAGCCTGCTTGATTTCCTCGACGCGGAGCGCAGCTACCGGGCTACGCAACTCGGCTACCGCCAGGCGCTGGCGGCTTATCTGCTGGCGCTCGAGCAGCTTCGCGAAGCCGTGGGAACCAGGAGCATACCATGATGATTCGAACGATCAATCGCCGTGGCGGCATCGTCAAGAGAGCGCTAGCCTTTGCTTTCCTGCTCTCACTCGCGGCCTGTCACTCCAACGACAGCGACCGTGCTGAGCGCATGACCTCCTTCTCGCAGCGCGCCTCTTCTGCTGCAACTCCGCAGCTCTTTACCATTCCGCATGATCAGATGGCGCATGTGCAGCTGGTCACTATTGAGCCGGCCCCGTTGAAACACATGCTTCGACTCACGGGCGCGGTGGCATACAACGCCTTCAATACCACCCCGGTGATTACCCAGGTAGGCGGTCCTGTCAGCAAAATACTGGTTATGCCCGGCGAGCATGTAAAGGCGGGCCAGCCGATGCTCGATGTCAGCAGCCCCGACTATGCCCAGTTACTCGACGCCTATCTGAAGGCTGAGGATTCCTACCGGCTGACACAGAAAAACTACGCCCGCGCCCAGGATCTTTATCAGCACCATGCCATCGCCGAACGCGACCTGGAGCAGGCTGAGTCGGACCGCAACCAGGCACAGGCAGACCTGAACGCGGCCGAACAGGGCATGAAGATTCTCGGAGTCAAGAATCCGGCGGACCTCGCTAAGGCGCCCTCGTCGGCACAGATTCCGGTGTTGGCTCCTATCGGCGGTGAAGTCGTCGACCGCCTCGTCTCGCCTGGGCAGGTGGTGCAGGCAGGCCAAACCCAGGCCTTCACCATCTCCGATCTGAGCACGGTTTGGGTTCTTGCCAACGTCTACCAGGCTGACCTTCAGTACGTCCGCAGCGGGGATGACGTGGTGGTGCAAACCGACGCATATTCCGGCAGCTTTCGCGGCAAGATCTCTTACGTCTCTCCTGCGCTCGATCCGAACACGAGAACGCTTCAGGCCCGCATTGTTGTCGACAATCCGGGTGAAAAGCTGAAGAAGGATATGTACTGCACGGTTAATGTGACGGCCGGCGTGCTCTCCAATGCACTGGCCGTGCCGAATGCAGCGATCCTGCGCGATGACAATAACCAGCCGTTCGTCTATGTCGTCACTGGCACAAATCAGTTCAGCCGGCGCGAGGTCGAACTCGGCGAGGCTCAGGACGGTCAAACGCAGATCGCAAAGGGTATTTCCGCTGGAGAAAAAGTAGTGGGCAACGGCAGCCTGTTTCTTCAGTTTGCAAATTCGCTGCAACACTAAGGGGGCGGGATTCGATGATTCATCGCGTCGTTCAATTTGCGTTGCACCAGCGGCCCATCATCCTCTTCGTAGTGGCCTTGCTGTGTGTGGCCGGGGCAGTCGCATTTCACAATATGCCCGTGGACGCCTACCCTGACCTCTCTCCGCCGATGGTGGAGATCATTACCCAATGGCCGGGACACGCGGCCGAGGAAATCGAGCGGCTGGTTACGGTTCCCACTGAAGTGGAGATGAACGGCGTTCCCAAGCTGACCGTGATGCGCTCCATCTCCCTCTATGGGCTCTCGGATGTCATCCTCACGTTTGAAGAGAACACCGACGACTACTTTGGACGCGAGGTGGTGTTCCAACGGCTGAGCGAAGTCACTTATCCGCAAGGCGTGACACCTACGCTTGCCCCGCTCGCCAGCCCTTCCGGTCTCGTCTATCGATATGTAATTGAGAGCCCTGACCGTACGCCACAACAATTGAAGACCTATGAGGATTGGGTCATCGAACGCGGGTACAAGCAGGTGCCGGGAGTTGCCGATGATTCCGGCTTCGGTGGCACCGTCATGCAGTATCAGGTGCTGCTCGATCCGGCAAAACTCTACGCCTATCACGTCACCGTGCCTGCCGTGCTTCAGCAGCTGTCCGTCAACAATTCCAATGCCGGAGGCGGCTTCTATTCGCAGGGTGATCAGTTCTATTACATACGCGGCATCGGGCTGGTGCGCGACACGGCTGACATCGGCAATATCGTAGTAGGCGCGCAAAATGGCGTACCAACGCGCATTCGCGATATCGGTGACGTAGTGATCGGAAGCGCTCCCCGCCTGGGCCAGTTCGGTTTCAACAAAACCGACGATGCAGTGGAGGGCGTCATCATGATGCGGCGCGGCGAGCAGACCCAGGATGTGCTCAAAGGCGTCGAAGCCAAAACCCGGGAACTTAATGAACATGTGCTGCCCCAGGATGTGAAGGTTCGCCCCTACTACGATCGCAGCGATCTTGTTCAATTGACCATCGACACTGTCGAGCACAACCTGGTGCTTGGCATGATCTTGGTCTTCATCGTTCTCATGGCCTTTCTGGTGAATGTCCGCGCCGCAGTGATCGTCGCGCTCACCATTCCTCTGGCCTTGCTGTTTTCCTTTATTTTCCTGCACGCCCAGGGAATTCCGGCCAACCTGCTTTCCATTGGCGCCATCGACTTTGGGATTCTCATCGACGGCACATTGGTCATGGTGGAGAACATTTTCCGCGAGTTGGGCGCGCGTGAAGGCCAAACTTACAATCTCGAGGAAGTAATTCTCAACGCCGCGAAAGATGTCGATCGCCCCATCTTCTATTCCGTGGCGGTCATTATTGCCGGTTACCTTCCCATCTATGCGCTCAGCGGACCCTCGGGAAAGCTATTCAAGCCGATGGCTGATACAGTCGCGATCGCTCTCGTTGGCGCCCTGATCCTAACCCTCACGTTTGTTCCCGTGTTATGCGCCTATTGGTTCAAGAAGCCCGTCCATGAGCCTGAAAACAAACCTTTCCAGTGGATCAGCGACAGGTACGCGGTGTGGCTCGACTGGTGCCTCGACCACCCCAGGATGACGATGGTCGCTTCCATCGTCATCTTTGCTGCCGGGCTCCTGCTCATTCCGTTCATCGGTGGAGAATTCATGCCGCATCTCGATGAGGGCGCGCTATGGATTCGAGCCACCATGCCCTACACGGTCTCGTTCGACACGGCAAGCAAGTTCTCGCCGCAGGTTCGCGATATCCTCCTCAAGTATCCAATGGTCACTGACGTCGGCTCCGAGCTCGGGCGCCCTGACGATGGAACTGACCCAACGGGTTTCTTCAATGACGAGTTCTACGTAGGGCTCAAGCCCTATGACGACGCCTCCTGGAAGAACGGCCGCGTCCACAACAAGGCGGAGCTGACCGCGGATATTCAGAAGCAGCTCGAGGCATTTCCGGGTGTGATCTTCAATTACACGCAGCCCGCGGAAGACGCGGTCGATGAGGCGCTCACTGGCCTGAAGAGCGCGCTGGCCGTAAAGATCTACGGCCCGGATCTCAATGTCCTGCAGAATACGGCTCTCGAAATCAAGCGCAGGCTCAACCAAGTACCGGGATTCACAGATCTGACTGTGGTCCGCGAACTCGGCCAGCCGAGCTTGTTGATTGATGTCGATCGCGACAAGATTGCCCGCTACGGCATCAATGTGGCCGACGTAGAAGCCATCGTCCAGTCGGCCGTCGGTGGCCAGGCAGCAACACAGGTCATCCAGGGTGAGAAACTCTTTGATCTGGTGGTGCGAATGAAACCAGAATTCCGCGAGAGTGAACAACAGATCGGAAACCTTCTGGTGGGGACCCCCACCGGACAGCAGATTCCTCTCAGTGCGCTCGCAAACGTCCACGAAGCTAGCGGTGCGTCATTCATTTATCGCGAGAACAATTCGCGCTATATCGGCGTGCAGTACAGCATTGAAGGCCGCGACCTCGAGAGCGGGGTGCTCGCCGGCCAAAAAGCCATCGGGGATATTCAAAAGTCGCTTCCAGCCGGCTACCGGCTCACCTGGGGTGGAGAGTACGATGAATTTCTCGCTGCCAAGCACCAGATGTACTTTATCGGACCGCTTGCCGTATTCATCATCTTCGTGATCCTGTTTGCGCTTTACGACAACTTCAAATTCCCGGTGGTCATCGTCATCGGCGTCATACTCACGGTGCCCGTGGGCGCCCTACTCGCTCTCAAACTCACGAGTACAGCGTTCAGCGCCTCGTCCGCTCTCGGCTTACTGGCGTTGATCGGCGTTTCGGTCGAGACCGCGGTGATTCTCGTCTCCTATATCAACAAACTGCGACTTGAGCAGGGGATGGATATCCGTACCGCAACCCGCGAGGCATCGCTGCGGCGGCTGCGGCCCATCATGATGACCGCCCTTGTTGCCTGCCTGGGACTCATGCCGGCAGCGCTTTCCACCGGCATCGGCTCCGACACGCAAAAGCCATTTGCGATCGTCATTGTAGCGGGCCTCGTTTCAAGGCTGTTTCTTGGCTTCTTTGTGAACCCGGTGCTCTACCAGATGGTCGCCCGTGACGGAGACGTTCTCAAGGTCTGACGTCAACCCACCTGGCTCAGTTCCGTAATCCCACACAAACCCTCCCTTCGCGAGTTATAGTTCCTCCATATGCCCCGCAAGATCCCGTTTGTGTTCGCTCTCATTTGTGTGAGTTGCCTATCCCTCGATGCGCAGGATAAGGACGCCCGTGACCGCCTCGCCGCAGCCCACTCGCAGTACTACACCCCGACGACCAGCGGCCTGAAGTCATTTCATTGCGACGCCTCGATTGACTGGAAGGCGATGCTCTCTCGTTTCAGCGGAACCGACGTCCCGGACGATAACCCAGCCCTCAAATTTCTTCAGAGCGTCCATCTTGCGGTCAACGACGACCTGAAGGGACAAGGCGCGCTGGAATGGACGAATGCAGGGCAACCGCCCGATGACAAGAAAGCGGGGATCCAACAGATTCAGGAGGGACTGCAAACCTCGGTCGCCGGCTTCTTCCAGACCTGGAATGCCTATATGAATGGCAGCATGGTGCCTGTGCCCGACAATAACACCACCGTCACCAAATCAGGCGATGGAGTACACCTCAGCGGAACCTCGAAGGACATGACCTTCGACGAAGACTTCGACAAAAACATGCTGCTGATCCAGGCCCTGGTTGTCGGTCCCAATCTCAAAGTGCTGGCTATTCCTACTTTCGCCCTCACGCCAGACGGCCTTGTAATTTCATCCGTAGCTTCTCAGGTGCATCAGCCACCCACCGCGCCTGAGACTGACGCGACCTTCCGCATCGACTACGCCAGAGTGGAGTCGTACCAACTCCCGTCGCAGATCGCCTTTGATATCAAAAATACCGGTGTGATTGAAATTGGCTTCAGCGCCTGCAAGGTGACGCTTTTCGATTGGGCCAAAAAACAATAGCGCTCCAACCGCGCGTTGATTCGTCCCTTACGGCTCAATCCAATCGAGCGCGTAAACGTCCTGGGTCCCGCGATCGCGCAGAAGAAGGACCAGGTCGTCAGGCCCGACTGAAACCGACCCGCCGCCCAGACCGGTGAACACGAAATCCTTGAGATCGACCAACTTCTCGACTTTGCCGTCCGTAATCCGAACGCGGTCGACCGAGCCTCGCCCGGTCAAATTCTTCTGGTAGACGTACTGGCTGTCCTTCGACCAGTTGATCCAACTCAGGGTCCCACTCCCAATCTCTTTCCACTTCTGTGTATCGAAATCGAAGAGCATCAGGTGGCTCGAGTCGCTGGTCATTGCGGCCAGGTAACGTCCATCCGGCGACCACCGTGGCGAAAACATCTTCTCCGAACCCGGCACCGGCGCAACCTGCCCGGTCTGCACGGTCAGGATCCTGATCGCAGGTACATTGATCGCGTTCGCATCGTTTGGGTCACCGGCAAACGCGATTCGCTTGCCGTCCGGAGACCATGTCGGGTCCTGCTCGTTCAGCGTATCGGTGGGCAGCAGCACGCGTTGTAATCCGCCGACCGCAGGAACTTCATAGATCTTCCCGGGATGATTCGGCCCGCCCGGAAAATCAAAGAAGAGAATCGTCTCTCCATCCGGAGACCACCGCGGCAATACCGGTTTCACCTGGCCAAATGTCAGTTGCATGCGACCCGTTCCGTCCACATTGCTCTTCCACAAATCACCTTGTGGGTACGACACGTACACAACCTGCTTGCCATCGCGTGAAACCTCCATCCAGTCGGCCGAGATCCCCCCGAGAAAAAGCGATGGCTTGCCCGTCTTGAGATCAAAGCTCGTCAGTTCTCCGCGAAACGTCATGCCCACCACAAACAATTTCTTGCCGTCTCTGCTGGGAAGGGGCGAATGCAACTGCATGGGACTGGCAGTCAACTGGACAGGCTTGGGCTTATCCGGAAACCAGCGGCTTCCATTCGGCAACGCCCAGATCTGGCCGCCCGACTGGAAGATGAAGTACTTTCCGTCCACTGTCCACTTGCCGCAACATTCATCTGTCGTGTTCGGCCAGTCGGCAATCATTGGCCTTGGATCCGAGCCCTTGGTCGAAACGTTCCAGATTGTTCGCTCTCCTGCCACCACACTCGTTCCGCTCTGTGAAATCTCTTCGGTTTCTACACGCACTTCCGAATCGTCAGTAGAAATTGCCAGCCCCGAAACGATGTTCTTCGTTGTGGCAATCTTGCGAGCATCAGAACCGTCAGCCTTCGCAAAAAACACATCGCCGCCGTTCGCATACACAAGTTGTTTTCCGTCTGCGGACCACGCTCCCACGTGGCCGGTCGCGTCGCCAAGCCTCCGCGCTGAGCCTCCAAAGACTGGCAAACGCCACAGTGCTCCCGTCATCGGATAGCCCGTTCCATCGATCACCAGGAACGTCGATCCATCCGATGTGAGATCCACAGGGACCATGTCTGCACTCGGCATCGAAATCCGTGCCGCTTCACCACCCTCGACCGGAATCGCCTCGATGTCTTCGACGCCAGAATCACCCATCGTCAGAAAAATCCGCGAGCCATCGGTTCCCACCAGCGATTTCTGCATGCCATCGTGCGTCAACTGAACATATTTGGCGACCTGAGGTGCAGGAACCGGTCGCATCCAAAGGTACCAAGCAATCGCAAGCACCAGCAGCACCGCCACTGTGCCGATCGCAAGCCATCGCTTGCGCGATCCAACCGGCCGGGTCTCCGCCACGCGATAGCTCGAAGTGAACGTCGTCGACTGCGCCGTATCCGACAGCGCCTGCAACGCAAACCCCAGATCAGATGCCGATTGGAATCGCTGCTCCGGATTTTTCTCGAGTCCGCGGTGGACAAGCCGTTCCAGACCCGGAGGCGCACTCGGAGCCACCTGCATCAGGGGCGCCGGTTCCTCGTTCAGAATTGCGCTCATCGTGTCGATTGACGATAACTTCTGGAAAGCGCGCTTGCCCGCTACCATTTCGTAAAGCACGGCACTGAACGTGAAAATATCGGACCGCGCGTCCGCCACCTGGCCGCGCACCTGCTCCGGCGACATATAGCCAACAGACCCCAGCAGAACTCCCGCCACCGTCGGCGTTTCCTGTGGCAATTGCGGAAACTCCAACTCCCTTGGCTGGGTCAAACGCGCCAATCCGAAATCGAGAATCTTCACCTGCCCATCGCGTGTCACAAACAGGTTCTCCGGCTTCAGGTCGCGATGGACAATCCCCTTTTCATGTGCAGCTGCAAGCCCGCGTGCGATCTGTGTACCGTAATCGATCATCTTGCGCAACGGCAGTGGACCATTTTTCAGGCGGTCACGCAGCGTCTCGCCTTCCAGCAACTCCGAGACCAGGTACGGAGCGCCATCGAAAACTCCCATCTGGTAAACCGCAAGGATATTCGGGTGGTTCAGGGCAGCGGCTGCCCTGGCTTCCAGTTCAAATCTGCGCAACCGGTTGGAATCCGTTGTCGAAAATCCCGGCAACACTTTGATTGCCACGTCGCGATTGAGACGCGTATCGCGCGCCCGGTACACTTCGCCCATACCGCCCGCCCCGACAAGCGCGAGGATCTCGTAATGATCGATAAACTGGTGGGAGGCCAGAGGCATCTGCGCGATTATATCGTTTGACAGCAAATTACGGCTGTCGCTAACTGCCTGAGGTTACAGGAAGAAGCGCCAACCCTGTGACGGAAGATTACCTGCTCTTGCGATTACCTCCTTCCCCATTGCACCTTGTCCCTTGTTCGATTTGTGACGCAAGAGCGGTATACTTGAGCCGTTCAAGGCAGACTTCGCGGTCAGCTAAATCGGTTCACATGATGAAACCGGTCTTAGTTCTCGCCGTTGTCTCTGTTAGTCTTCAAAGCTTGCACGCGAGGTAACGGTTGCCCCAAGTCGTATCTCAGCCGGAGTCCAAGGCAGCACACGCCAAGCCTCTTTGCGTCGATTTGGACGGAACGCTGGTTAAGTCGGACACTCTGATCGACTCGCTACTCGTCCTGGCACGCACCCATCCCCTGCTCCTGTTCCACCTCCCCGGGAAGGTCCTGCACGGAAAGGCTGCATTCAAAGCCTTCGTAACCGAAAACGTCACCCTGGACGTGGCCCATTTGCCCTACAACCGCAGGCTCCTGCAGTTCCTCGAGCGCGAGCACAACGATGGACGAGCAATCCACCTTGCCACCGGGGCAGACTCGCGCCTGGCACATCGCGTTGCCGATCATCTCGGCATCTTTGCCGGTGTCCTTGGCAGCGATGGCGTCAACAATCTGACCGGCAGCATCAAGCTCGACAGTCTGCAAAAACGCTTTGGCGTCGGGGAATTTGCATACATTGGCAACGATACCCCCGATCTGGCTGTGATGGCCGGCGCCGCCGAATCCATGGTGGCGAATCCAAGCGCAAGGCTTCGCTCAAGGCTGCGCGTTCAGGGAATCGTCCCAACGCAATGCTTCGAGGAACGCAGCAGCACCTGGCGCGCGCTTCTGAAAGCCCTGCGTCCTCATCAATGGGCCAAGAACCTGCTCATCCTGCTGCCGCCGCTGCTCGCTCACAACCATTCCATGGGCCTCCTTGCCAGTGCCCTGCTGGCCTTTGCATGCTTTTGCTCAACTGCCTCAGGCGCGTACCTCGTCAACGACCTGCTCGACATCGAAGCCGACCGCCGCAGCGCGAAAAAGCGGTTACGCCCCTTTGCCTCCGGCGATCTTGCCCCGGCCACCGGCCTCATAGCAGTCGCCGTGCTGTTTGCGGCGAGCTTCGCCGCAGCGCGGCTGCTGCCCGGCGCATTCACATTCTGGCTCCTCATCTACCTGGGCTCAACGCTCGCCTACTCCTTCTATTTGAAGCGAATTGCGCTGGTTGATGTCGTAGTGCTGTCGGGTTTATACACCCTGCGCCTCATCGCGGGCGGCGCCGCAACCGGCACCCCGATTTCTCGCTGGCTTGCCGGATTCGCCATCTTCCTGTTTCTCTCGCTCGCCATCGTCAAACGCTTCGCAGAACTCGAGAATCTCCGCCTCACCGGAACGCAACTTAAAAACGGCCGCGGTTACCTCATGACCGACATCGAGCAGATTCGCTCGTTCGGCACGGCCAGCGCATTTGCCGCCGTTGTGGTCTTTGCCAACTACATCAGCGGTCCTGACGTGACCGCGCTTTATCACCATGCTCCACGGCTTTGGCTCATCGTCCCCTGCCTGGTTCTCTGGCTCTGCCGGGTATGGCTGCTGGCCTCGCGCGGAGATCTCGATGAAGATCCGGTGGCCTTCGCTCTTACCGACGCCGCAAGCCTTGCGATTGGCGCTGCTGTCGTGCTGATCGTGCTGCTTGCGCTTTGACTCCGACAGAAGGGTATACATTCAATCGTGCAACTTGAATCGCAAAGCGAGGACTCAAAGCCTTCTTTCCAATCCTGGGGCCGCTATCCTCGACTGCACGCCAACTTCGTCCCGCTATATTGGACCACTGATTTTCCGTTGCGGAACACCCCAGGCACATCGATGCTGCCCGTGGGCCTTGGCCGCAGCTATGGTGATGTTTGCCTGCTCCAGGGCGGCACTCTGCTCGGATCGGCCGGACTGACACGCTTCCTTGCCTTCAATCCGGAAACCGGTATGCTGCGCTGCGAAGCCGGCGTAAGCCTCGCCGACATCCTCGACTTCGCTGTTCCCCGTGGCTGGTTTCTCGCCATTACTCCCGGCACCAAATACGTCACTGTGGGCGGCGCCATCGCCAACGACATTCACGGCAAGAACCACCATGTCGCCGGCACCTTTGGCGGGCATGTGCCGCGCTTCGAGCTGGTACGCTCCGATGGTTCGCGCCTTGAATGTTCGCCGACCGAAAACCCGGATTGGTATCGCGCCACCATCGGCGGCCTCGGCCTTACTGGCTTTATCACATGGGCCGACGTTCAGCTGCGCCCCATCGTCTCGCGCAAAATCGACTTCGAGGGAATCAAGTTCGTCGGGATCGATCAGTTCCTGGAGCTTTCGAGGGCCGCAGCTGAAACCGAATACACCGTCTCGTGGATCGACTGCGTCGCGCAGGGCAAAAACTTTGCTCGCGGCATCTTCATGCGTGGCTCGCACTCCAGCCATCCTGGAAAACTAGTCCCGTCATCCAAACCGCGCCTTCGCGTCCCTACCGAAATGCCCTCCGGCCTGCTGAACCGGTTCACGGTCGGCGCCTTCAACTCCCTCTATTACCATCGCCAGTTCAGCATGCGAAAAACCTCTGTTATCGATTACGAACCGTTCTTTTATCCTCTCGACAGTATCCTCCACTGGAACCGGATCTACGGGCGCAAGGGACTCCTCCAATTCCAATGTGTATTGCCCCACGAGAACGGCTCATCCGGAATGGTTGAAATTCTTCGCGCTATCACGCGGTCAGGACTCGCATCGTTCCTCGCCGTCATCAAGGTCTTCGGCAATATCGCGTCTCCTGGAATGCTTTCCTTCCCGCGACCCGGCATTACACTGGCATTGGATTTCCCGGTCGGGCGCGAGGCCAGCTTCGAGTTGCTCAATCGTCTCGGCGCCATTACCCTCGAACGCGGCGGCCGCATGTATCCGGCGAAGGACGCGTTGATGACTCCTCACCAGTTCCAGACGTTCTATCCTCAATGGGAGCAATTTGCCAGATTTGTCGACCCTGCATTCAACTCCGCATTCTGGCAACGAGTCACCGCCAATGTCTGATCCTAGGCCCCGCCGCATCCTCATTCTCGGCGCCACTTCCGCGATCGCCGTCGCCGTGGCCCGCGAACTCCTTGCTTCCGATGCACGCTTCTTTCTCGTGGCGCGCAATGCCGCCAAGCTCGATGCGGTTCGCAGCGACCTGCTTACGCGCGGTGCCGCAAGCGTTACGACTCAGGTGATCGACTTGGATGACACCGACGCACACACGCAGATGCTTTCCCAGACCGTCCAGGACCTCGGATCCATTGACCTCGCGCTCATCGCGCACGGCGTGCTCGGCGATCAAACTGAGGCACAGACGGCCTTCCCCGCTGCTGCTGCGATCCTGCACACCAACTTTTTCTCAGCCGTTTCTCTCATCACCTGGCTCGCAAACTACTTCGAGCAACAGCATAAAGGCACTCTCGCGGTCATCTCCTCGGTCGCCGGCGATCGTGGACGCAAAAGCAATTACGTCTACGGTGCTTCGAAAGGTGCGCTGAACATCTTTCTTGACGGGGTGCGCAACCGCGTGGACCGCTCCGGCGCCCACGTTTTGACCATCCGGCCCGGCTTTGTCGCAACACCCATGACCGCGCACTTGCCGCAGGGTCCGCTCTTTGTGTCACCGGCACAAGTGGCCAAAGGAATTGTTAAAGCCATCGTCGCGCACAAGGACGTGGCCTACGTTCCCTCGTTCTGGCGGCCCATCATGTTCATCATTCGGAGCGTTCCCGAGTTCATTTTCAAGAAGCTGAACCTCTGACTAACCGAGCCCCGCTCTCCTCCACCGACTCAAATGCATCCTGGCGCACCGACCGCAGAATCTTAAACGCGAGTCCCAGGTAGCTGACTGCCAGCAGAGTCTGCATCAGCAGCATGCTCCAAGCCAGCCGATCACCCGCCCGGCACAGGGTGTGGAGTTGCGGCCCCATCGGCTGTTTCAGCGGCCAATACCAGAAGCTCGCAATCGGCAAAGCAAGGATCGAGAGCAGTACATACAGCCAGGTGGTTGACTTCCTGCCACCATCCGACTCAAATGCGATAAACCCGCAGAGCAGAAAGAAGCACATTCCCAGGTACGACGTGTCGGACTTCTTGTTCATGAGCAACACTGCGAAAAGGATCAGCAGAACGCCAAGCCCCATCTTCCAGAGTTTCGCCGCATCGCTCTTCGCCACCAGTTGAGCCCTGATGGTGATCACCAGCACCACTGCAATCACGGCCAGCGATAACAGGCTCAGCACGATTTTAGGGAGATCAAACCCGGTGAGAGCGCCGAACAGATAAGGCAGGTTCTGGGGCGTTATCATGTTCCCTTCCTTGCGAAGGCCCTCCGTCACATCCGCGCCTTTCAAAACAAAGGCGCCGTAGACAATCAGCGAAGGCACTGCCGCAGCCATCATCCATCGAATCCGTTTGCGCGCACCGATGAAGAGCGCCGGAACAAACATGATGGGCAGAATCTTGACCAGGATCCACGTCAGACTCACCGAAAAACCAGAAAGAATCTCCCGCCGCGCAACCGCCCAGAAAGAGATGCCGAGCAATAGAGAAATCAACCCCTGGTTTTTGCCGTCAATGCAGATTTCGTAAAACACGAGCGGTTGCACGAGATAAAGTAGCGCGGCCTTGCGCACGGTAGCCTCGTTCATGTACCGGCGAAGAAACCGGGTCCAGAAGGGAACCGAAAGAAGATCGCACAATATTTGAAACGCGAGGATCGACAGCGCTGAATCGTGCAGTCTGAGCACAAGTGCATCGATGTAGGGATTTAGCGGAGCGTAGCTCGAATCGAAATCCCTGTAAGGTACCAGCCCGTGCATCACGGAATGCGCCTGGGGCACGTAAAAGGCGATGATGTCAGTCCATGGCTTTTGATGCAGAACGAAAAATGCGGTAAAGAAGAGCAAAAAATGGCTCGCCCCATAGACCCCGAAAAGTATCCGGTCAAACTGCTGATCAGTCCATGCTGCAACTGGTTTGGGGAGCTTGCGGCGCGCGACCAGGAAACTTACCACCGCCAGAAATCCGCCGAATGCAAAGCGGAGGAGAAGGTTGCGGAGAGCCATCGTTTCTCTACCCTAACACCTTGAAATTTGGGCAATCGTGCGGGATGGGGAACAAATGAGCCGGATCGTCGTGATCCGGCCCTGTGCAAACGTGCCTAGCTAAATAGATCCTTCATTTTCTCCAGCAGCCCAGGAGAAGTCGGCTTGTTCTCGACCGAAAGCGAATTGCCGAGTTCTGCGATTAACTCACGCTGCGACTTGCTCAGCTTCTTCGGAATCTGCACCACAACCCTCACGATCAGGTCGCCGCGCCCCTTCTCATTCAGATAAGGAACGCCCTTGCCGCGAATGCGCAGTTCCTTGCCGCTCTGCGTGCCTTCGGGGATCTTCAGCATCACCGGTCCATCGACGCCCGCAATCTCGATCTCCGTACCCAGCGCCGCTTGCGGAAAGCTGATCGGGATCACGCAATGCAGATCCTGTCCTTCGCGTTCGAAGAAATCGTGCGCCCGAATTGCCAGCACGACGTAGAGATCGCCGCTCTGTCCGGCGCCGCGTCCCACGTCTCCTTCACCGGTGTAGCGGATGCGCGTCCCTTCTTCAACTCCCGGCGGTACCTTCACGGCGAGCTTCACCTCGCGGGTCAGCCTTGTCTCTCCGCGGCAGATCTGGCATGGATCGTTGATGATCGATCCCCTGCCCGCGCATGTGCTGCACGTCCGCGCCACCGAGAAAAATCCCTGTTGATAGCGAATCTGCCCGCGCCCATGGCATTGAGGACAAACCGAAGGCCCGCGTCCCGACGCGCTCCCTGTCGCCTTGCACGTCTGGCAAGCTTCCAGGCGCCGAATCTTGATCTCCTTCTCAGTCCCGAAGATCGCCTCTTGAAAATCGATCGTCAGGTCAAAGCGCAGATCGTCGCCGCGCAGCGAACGTGCAGTCCGCTGCTGGCCGCCCATGTTGAACATCTCACCGAACAAATCGCCAAAGATGTCCCCCAAATCCACGGCACCTGAGAACCCGCCGAATCCACCCGGTCCCCCGCTGCCCACCCCGGCATGACCAAAGCGGTCGTAAGCCGCCCGCTTGTCGGCATCGCTCAGCACCTGGTAGGCTTCGCTGGCTTCTTTGAACTTTTCTTCTGCAGCGTGATCTCCCGGGTTGCGGTCGGGATGAAACTTGAGCGCGAGCTTGCGATATGCGCTTTTCAATTCCTGGTCGCTCGCATCCCGAGACACGCCCAGAACCTCGTAGTAATCTGCTTTACTCACTCTGCTATTCAAACCTTCTCAATCCTTCTCGCTGCAGGCACAAACCTGCACCCCGCGTTCTCACCGGACGTCCGAAAAGGGACCAACTCCCCTGGCGAACCGGCGCCATCGCGTCGCTCACTCACTCGTCTGTTTTGGGTTGGATACTACACGCACCAAGGCCGGGCGCAATAACTTCTCGCGTATCCGGTAACCGCGGCGAACCTCCTCCGCCACGTGCTGATCGGGCAAATCCTCGCGCTCCACCGAGCCCATAGCCTCGTGGTGCCTCGGATCAAATTCCTCGCCCACCGTCGCAATCGGCTGTACCTGCATGCCGCGCAGAATCTCTTCCATCTGCTTCACGATCAATTCCACACCTTGACGCAGTTTTTCCAACGAGCCCGTTGATTTGAGCGCCAATTCAAAGTTATCCAGCACCGGCAGGAACTGCTCCACAACCTGCCCGGTCGCGTAGTCCCGGAAATCCGCCTTCTCTTTCTCGACCCGCTTCCGCGCGTTCTCAAACTCGGCCTGCAGCCGCGCCAGCCGGTCGATCAATGCGTCCCGCTCTTTCTTCAACTGCTCATACTCGGTTTGGAGTTGGTCAAACTCCGTACGGCTCACGGGCGGCTCCTCGGTCTGCACCCCTGCAGCAAGCGTGTCATCCGACGCCCCTTCCCTTTCTTCCGGTTCAGCACTTTCAGTGGCTTCCAAAGCCGTCAACTCTGCTTCCTTCTCTGGCATATTTCTTCGTATTCCCCAAATATTTCTCTTCTTAGTCAATGATAAATTCCTCGGCAAGAGCCGGCTTTCCGGCGGCGCAAATCCTCTCTGAGTGCGGACTTACGCCCGTGCAACGTCCCTGCCTGGCTTCCCCAGGCTTCTTACTGGGTCGGACCCTCAAAAATGCGCTCCGACAATCTCGCCACATACCGCACTGCCTGGATCATCTCCTGGTATTGGATGCGGGTGGGTGCGATCAGTGCCACGGTTCCCAGGCTGGTCCCGCCTAACCGCGCGGGCGAGCCAATCAGAACCAGGTCCTGCATCGCAGGGGACGCCTCATCCAATCCAACCACAACCCGCACTTCCTGCTGGCTGCCATTCACATATGCCGTCAGCAAATCCACCAGCCGCTGCTTGGCTTCGAGGGCCAGCAGCATCTGTTTCAGGCGCTCGCGGTCCACCTCGGCTCCAATCAGGTTCGCCATGCCCTCGACGTACAGCACAGAACCCGCCGCTTCGCTCACCGCCAGGGCACCCTTGCGGCAAAGTTCCTCTACCGAGGTCAGCAACTGGTTGTAAGCCGCCTGTTCTTCTTCCATCCGCCGCGCAACCTCTGCGCGGATGCGATCTATCGGCCAGCCCCGGAAGCTATCGTTCAGAAACCGACCTGCCGTCTCAAGTTCTAGATGCGTCAACTCCCGGTCAAGAACCAGAACACGGTCCAGAACAGCTCCTGCCTGCGTCACCAACACGGCCAGCACACGCCCCGTGGAAAGTCGCGAAAAATGAATATGCTCCAGCACCTGGTTACCTGCGCCGCTAGCCAGCGCAACCCCCAGCCCACTCGAAATCAACGCCAGCACGTGTGATGTCCGCGCCAGGTACTCATTCGAGCTGGTCACACCAGAGAAGCTCTCCTCGATCTGCCCCCGCCGCTCTTCACTCAGCGGAATTCCGCCCTGCGGAATGGTCGCAAGAGCAGCGTTTCCCAAGCCGATCCGCCCAAATTGCGAATCCGGACGCGTGATCTGCTCTACGTAATAACGAAACGCTGCGGCCGTCGGAACGCGCCCGGCAGAGGTATGCGGCTGTTCCAGCAGACCAGCCTCCCCCAGCGACGCCATTACGTTGCGGATAGTCGCAGAGCTCAGCCCTTCCTTGTGGGTGAAATGTTCGGCGACGGCCTGTGAGGCCACAGGTTCACCGGTAGCGATATAGAGCTCGATAATCGCCGTAAGAACCAGCCGCTCCCGCGGACTCACGCGCGTCTCAGGCATCTCACTGCTACCTCATGCGGCTCCGGCCCTCGCAGGCAAATTGCCGCCTAAACCCGGATAATCCACCCGTAATCAGATGCTTACGCCTTCGATTGGGTAGGATTTGCCTCCTTAATTCTAGAAATCTCACATCATCAGTGTCAAGTTTCCACCAAGGTTCCTCACCCTATGTACAGCACAGGATGCGAGTTGGAGCAACTGAAACCTTCCGGCGCCTTTTTATGGCACAATCCGCATTTCCGTCCGGAACACATGATAGTCGTTGAAGACAACATCGTTCAGGCGTGCCGCTTCCTGATCAAACCCCATTCCGAGCGCCGCCTCAAGACTTATCGAGCTGCCGACCCCATAAGAAACACTGCGCACCGGGCAGGTATACACCCTGCCGCCAATGGCCACCGAACCGTACTCCACCATAACGTCGGCGCGCTGCGTAGCCGAACCTAAACTTGGATCAGCCTCCAGCACGAGCCGCAGGATCGTTCCTGAATTCGGATCAATTCCAATCTCCCCGTGGTAAGCACTTGGCCCCGTAACGCCAAGTACTTCACCTCCCGAAATCGAGTAGTGCGACTGCGACTGCGGCACTTGGAATTGAAAAACTGCCATGGTGCCATTCGGTCCTTCTTCCCATCGACTCCAATGCAGCGTATTGCTATGTGCCGTATCGATGATCACAGTACTCAGGATCGGCCCAAATGTTCCGAGCGTGACCAGCCCGTGTTCCTGCGCGCCGTCGGCACGCACCACTTCCTTGCCTCCCCGAAAATATACGGTCGCCTTGAACTCGCCCACGCGATGCAGGGCGTCTCGCTGATGCCGTCGCTTGTCATCTTTTGGCATCCAGACATCCTCGAACGAGGTTGTGAAACGCCTCGCATAAAAATTCGGCAGCTTCGGAATGATGGTCTTCAGATAGTCCACCACCCGCGAAACCATCTGCCCCTGCGCTTCCATATCCGGCGTAGCTTTCTGAGGGATTTCGTCAGGCGGCGGCTCCAGAAATACCGAGGCGTCCCCAATCGCCATCAAAGCAGCTTTCGATTTCGCACCAGGCAACTCTGCGCTCAGCGCCGCCAGCTTCCGGCTGTTCAACCTCTCCGTCAATTTCAGACGCTCAATCTCCGGTGCCGCTTCTCCATCGCGTTTGCCTTTCACCTCCCCGACGATCTGAATCAGCTGCACCACGCTTACCGGCCGCAAGGCTTCTTGCTTTTCCCGGGTGGAGTCTTGCGCAATGACCAGCCTTCCCCCCTTCGCTTTAGGCCGGAAGTATCCGGGTTCGTCGTAGTACCCGGTCATCGCGTGTACCTTCAGCCCCGGCCTGTCCACCTCAACCTTCAATTCATGAAATTCGTCCGCATTCCGCGCCCGCGGCGGATCGAACGAGAGCGAATAGAATGTGCTGGCCTCTGCAACAAAGTCGTTCAATGCATCGCTCACCGCCGCGTCGCCGTTATTCTCAGTCAGTTCGCCGCGACCGCCGCTCTTCACCGCCAGCGCCGAGAGCACAAGATCGCGGGGATCCGTCTCCGACACTTTTCGCACCGGCTTTAAATAGTCGCGCAAATAAAATTCGGCACCAGAGTATCCGCCATAAAGAGTGATCCGGCCCTCTTGCATTCCTTTCGCGAACTGCACGATGAGATCGTATTCTGCATGTCGATCTTGCTCGTCGGCTTTCGTAAACACTTGTCCGGGCACCGGAGGCGTTGGCCAGCCCGTTCCCAGCCAGACCAGCATCTTCCTGCCCGCCTGGTTCGCCATCTTGTTCACCAGTGTGGACATCGCTTTCATGCTGAGAGAGAAATCGTCCAGCCCCTTCGGCATGGTGGATGCGCCAATCTGGTCCACAATGTTGGCCAGCGCATTCCCATCGGTGGACGGCTGCGATAGAAAATCCACTCCCGACATCGCAAAGCGAACGATAGTCGTTGGCTGCGTAAGATGCCCATTGTTCTGGCGCAGAAATTTCGTCAGTCCCTGGCGGATGTAGCCCAACTCCACGAACCCGTTGTTCACGCAATCGATGACCAGGATCATCTGCACCGGCGGATCGGCTTTCGTGTGCAACCCGTCATACGGAGCAAACGAAATCAGACCGCGTTCTTTGCCATCGTCGAGAAGCTTGAAGTCCTGCTCGTGCAGTCCGATTACCGGCCGGCCTGCGGCATCCGTCACCACCACGTCCAGATGAATGCGGCCTTCCGGCTGCATCGGTGTCTCCTGCGCAGGCAAAACACCAACCGATGCAAGCAAACAGAACGTCCCCACCAGACATGCGTTTCTCATCTGTCGATTCCGTCGGCAGCTACGAGCAATGCTATTCCCGGGGCACCACTGCGCCCCGTACCCAAATGGATCCCATTGCTCCCTCGCGTTGAGTGTACGTCTGCTCCTGCCCCTAATGACGGTCGGCCCTCATCCCAGGAGTTGCGCAAAGCCAAAGATTTTTGAGGGCCGCTCCCAAAGGAGCGCGATGAAGATCCGGTGCCCCGGTCGTTACAATCAACCGCAGGAGCCGCCTTCATGGTCACCCCCGAACTCGACAAGCCACAACGCACCGCCGCCATCTCCTCCCTGCAACGCTATTTTGAAGAGAACCTCGATCCTATTGGCGATCTGCCCGCCGGCCTGCTGCTCAACTTCTTCCTCGAAGAAATCGGCCCCGTCATTTACAACCAGGCCATCTCCGACGCCCAGGCCCGCCTCTCTCAACGGGTCGTCGATCTGAGTGGCGAACTCTACGCCGACGAGTTCCAGTACTGGCCCCGCGTCGACGCCAAACGCAAGTCCCGCCGCTAAAGGAATACGTCCCAGCCCGCCGAGTCCCTAAGTCCTAGTCCCTCAGTCCCTAGTCCCTCAATCCCTGGTTCCTGAATCCCCATTCCCAACACTGTTAATCTTGAAAGAAGGACTCTCCCTCGGCTGATTTCCATGAACCCAGGCATTGAAGACATTCGCATCCAGTGGACCAAGGTGGTCCTGCCGCCCGTGTTTCTGGAGGAGGAGCGCCCCGTCAGCGACGAGGCGATCGCGACCATCTTCAATTCGCGCCTGGCCATCTCGCGTATTCTCTCCCACCGCGATCCGCGCCTGCTCGTGATGGTTGGCCCCTGCTCAATTCACGACACCAACGCCGCACGCGAATATGCCAGCCTGCTGAAAAGCGCCATCAACGAACTCGCCTCCGACCTGCAAATCGTCATGCGCGTCTACTTTGAGAAACCGCGCACCACGGTCGGCTGGAAAGGCTTGATCAACGATCCCCATCTCGACGGCTCCTTCAAGATCAACGACGGTCTTCGCCTCGCGCGCCATCTCCTGCTCGATCTCGCTGACATGGGGGTCGCCTCCGGCACCGAGTTCCTCGACATGATTTCCCCGCAGTACATTGCAGGCCTCGTGAGCTGGGGAGCCATAGGCGCACGCACCACAGAGAGCCAGGTGCATCGCCAGCTCGTCTCCGGCGTCTCCTGCCCCGTGGGATTCAAGAACGGCACCTCCGGCGATATCCAGGTTGCCATCGATGCCATCCTTTCCGCCGCGCACTCGCACACCTTTCTCGGCCACACCAAGCACGGACAGTCGGCAATCTTCGTCACCACCGGCAACCCCGAAACGCACATCATCCTGCGCGGCGGCCGCAAGCTGGTCAACTACACCTCCGACTCCGTCGCGCAGACCGCGGAAGCCATGGAGAAAGCTAAACTCCAGCCACGCATCATGATCGACTGCAGCCATGCCAACAGCAACAAAGATCACAAACGACAGGCGATCGTGTGCACAGCCGTCGCCGAGCAGATCGCCGCAGGCAATCCCAACATCATTGGCGTCATGATCGAGAGCAACCTCGTCGCCGGCGCGCAGAAACTCATCCCCGGCCAGCCACTTGTCTACGGCCAGAGCATCACCGATGCCTGCATCAATTGGGATCAGACCTATCCGCTGCTCAAGGAACTCGCCGCCGCCGTCCGCTCCCGCCGCGGTCTATCCCAGTCACCCGCGGGCTCGAAGTTCGAAGTTCGTAGTTCATAGTTGTTCTGCACTGTGAACTACGAACTATGAACTCTGAACTGGGAAATGCCCTTCAGGCATTTCCGAGCACCACCGTGTGCGGACTCATCGGGATCGGATGTGCCCTTACTCCCTTGAATCCTGCCTCGTCGTACATCGCGTTCAATTCGCTGAACGTGTAGGCGTCTCCGGCTGCGGTGGTGGTCAGCATCGTCAATGCAAACCCAGCCGGCATTGGTGGCGACACACGATCCTCGTTAGGCACAAACTCCAGCGTTGCGGCCCGGCCGCCGGGCCTCAAAGCGCCATGCACTTTTTTCAACAGCCCCACGCAGGTTGGTTTGTCGAAGTGGTGCAGAAAGTTCGTCAGCAGCACAGCATCATACGGTCCGCCAAAATCCACATCGAATGCGCTTCCCGGCAGCATGTCGTAGCGATCATGAACGCCGGCCTTCTCCGCATTCTTCAGTGCTACGCGCAGCACAGGAGCCCAATCAAGCCCTGTCACGCGTGCCTGCTGGTTCTGCTTTGCAATCTCGATCCCGAACAGCCCATGTCCTGCTGCAATGTCAAGCACGCGCATCGGCCCCTCGTGTCCTTCCAGTACCACTGCTCCCAGCGGTCCTGCCATCGGCCCCATCATCGGCGCCATCTTTTCGGCGAATTCCACCCACAACGGATTCTCTGGCTCCACACTCCCGTCGCCAGGCAGATTCGTCCGCCCCGCACGCACCACGTCGGCCAGACCCGTCAGCCCCTCGATCAACGCCGAGCTCGTCATAAATTGCGCCACACTAGCCACGCATGCCGGAGACACGGGATCCAGAAACGCCGCGCTGTTCGGTGTGTGCTTGTAGCGGTTCCCTTCCTTCACCAGCAACTGGTTGATCACAAGAAAATCGCAAAGAATCCGGATGCCGCGCTCCGACGCATTGGCATGCTTCGCAATCGAAGCCACATCGCCCGGACCTTCGCCCACAGCGCGAAACACATCCAGATCAATCGCGGCCTTCAACGCCGCGGTCTTCTGCACCGCCTGCACCATGTCAAACACGACACCAGGATTCAGCGGTGCTCCCGCCGCCTGGGGTAAAGCTGCATGACCGTTGTTCTCCATCATTGACCCTCCGATATTTGCTTGCACAGGAAGACCGTGACGATGCGGGGACAACATGATCTTTCCGGGCAGGCCTGCCGAGTGTAACAAAACCGCGGCACCCCCTGCTTCACAATTCCGAATTCTCTTTCCGGCCACTTGCGTGTTTGCTATCCTTCCGCGCACGGAGGTAAGCCATGTCCGATGCGAACAAAGAACTGGTTCACCGTTGGTTTGAAGAAGTCTGGAATCAGCAAAGCGAGAAGACAGTCGACGAGATGTTCGCCCCTGGAGGAAAATGCTTCGGCATTCCCGAACCCGACTCCGTACTCACAGGCCCGGAAGGCTTTAAGACTGTCCATCGCACCTTCCTCAGTGCCTTTCCCGACCTCCACATCGTGGTGAACGATGTGATTGTAGAAGGCGATCGAGTTGCGACCACCTGGACAGCTTCCATGACCCACCTCGGCGATACGCTGGGTTTCGCTCCCACCATGAAAAAAGTGGTGCTCGAAGGCTGTTCAGTCCTCGTCGTCAGAAACGGCCAGATCCATGAGGGACGGAACTTCATGGAAATGCAGGGACTGATTCAGCGCCTCCGGGAAAGCGTCTTTGCATAAGAAGTTTTTTACCGGCTGGCCTGCATCGGCCGCGGACGCGGGGGCGGTGCTGGACCGAGAATCACGCGCACGCGCTGGCGCGTGACGCGAAGCCGGCAGCCCAGCGCGCCGGGGCCCAGGCACGTGCTTTCGCGCATCGTCAGCCACGCCGACTGTTGCGGATCGAGCATCCATGCGGTTGCATTGGCCGCATGACGCGTCTGCTGCATGAAGTAGCCAGCATCCACATCAGCATTTGCCGCGGCCAGGTTGGCCTGCAAACATTGATCCTGCGCAGGCGCGGGCGTTCCCTCCGGATGCCAGCAATAGTCCTCATCGTGCTCCAGCACATATTTCTTGCCGTTCTCAGGAATGAAATACCGCGGCGATATCTCCGGTACGCTCGAGACCATCGACCACTGGCTCACGTCATCCACGAAAGGCTGCGGGAACTGTCCCAGCGCCAGTGATGTCTGCGTCAACTGTCGCGAAAAGATCGTAAACGTCGGCGACGGCTCGCCATTCGTAGGGGAAAAGTAGAACCCGCCGAGGGCGACGCCTTCCTGCAGGTCAAACCACAGAAACCCGCGCCCGTGCAGGTACGGCCCCTGCTTACCAGTGACAATCACAAATCGCCCATCGCGGATGTTCACCGCCAGCGGAGATCCGCTGAGTACAACGTCCAAGGCGTCGGAGAGGGACATATCTCTCCCGTAGTGATATTCGGTCCGCGGAATCGTCAGCTTCAGCAGCGCCTTGAACTGCTTGTCCTTCATCAATTCCCTGGTCGTGCGTCCCGCGTACCCAGTCAAAAATGCAAGCTGTCCGCTGGGGATCGGATTCTGAAATTGGACGTACTGAGGTGCAGCAGGCGGGACTTGCGGCGTCTGCGCTGGCAACAGCATCGCCGATAGAACCAGCATGGGGAAGAACACGCATCGGCGCGAGGAGGCCTGAACACTTGCCATCGATCACCTCACGCATTCACTCTACGGCAAAGCGGGTGTCAGTCAATTTGTTTTTCCGTCAAAAACCAGTCCGGGACAGCCTCAACTGGAGCCCAACCAAGGATTTTTGGGTTGCAGGCACCACGCCTTTCAGCCATTCTGATGTAAGTTGCAATTCTTTAGACTGCGCCAAAGCCTTGGCAAACCGTGCGCCACATCGACTCCAGTTGGCATGAGGTGAGTTCACAGCTCGCAAGTGAAAGCTCCCCGGTTCAACGCAACAGTTCCGCAAACTCGCTAAATCCGTTGTAAGTCATTCCATCTACAACCGCTATCATAAAATCAGCGCGGACGAGGCAACCGATGTCCGATCCCATCATCTTCATCTCCGCCGGCGAAGCCAGCGGCGAAAACTACGGCGCAATGCTGATGGAGGAGTTGCGAAACCAGCTCGCCGTAGAGGGACGCCAGTCCAGCTTTGTCGGCATGGGTGGTCCGCGCATGGTCGAAGCCGGACTGGAGCGGATCGTCCGATCAGAAGATATGGCGGTCATGGGGATCACTGAGGTCGTCCGCCACCTGCCCCGCATCTATCGCGAATACCGCCGCCTCAAGACAGCCATCCGCTCCCATCGCCCCGACGTTGCCATTCTCATTGATTTCCCCGACATCCATTTCAAGCTTGCCGAAGAACTCCATCGACTTGGCATTCCTGTCATCTTCTTTGTCAGCCCGCAAATCTGGGCATGGAAGAAAAACCGCATTCGCCTGGTTCAGAAATATGTGAACAAGATGCTCGTCATCTTTCCCTTCGAGGAGCCGTTCTACCGCGAACACGGCGTCGAAGCAGATTTCGTCGGACATCCTCTCGCCGACTTGCCCCAACCCTCCATTTCGCGCGAGATGTTTGCTCGGGAGAGCGACCTGATCCCCTCCCGCTCGTGGATCGCTCTTCTGCCTGGCAGCCGCGCCAAGGAAATCGGCGACAACCTGCCCCAAATGCTCGCCGCCGCGCGCATCCTTGCCCTCCGCGGACCGCGCGCCGCTGGGTCACGCAAGGAATTCGAATTCATCATTCCCCTGGCTCCCACCCTCAACACATCGCAGCGCAAAATGCTCGCGGGCCTCGTCAAGCATCACGGAGATGGCCTGCCCGTCCGGCTAGTCGAAGATGCCCGTGCTGCCCTGAGGCACGCCCGCGCCTCCGTGGTGGCCAGCGGAACCGCTACGGTCGAGGCCTCCCTTATCGGCAATCCCTTTGTCGTGGTCTACCGGGTTTCTCCACTTACTTATGAAATTGCCCGCCGAGTGGTAAAAGTCCCATTTGTCGCCATGGCTAACCTGATCGCCGGCAAAATGGTGGTGCCGGAGCTAATACAGGCGTCCTTTACCGCCGCCAATATCGTCCGCCAGCTTGAGCCTCTGCTACCCGACGGCCCTATCCGTGAGTCCATGATGCAGGAGCTGGCCCGTATTCGAAGCCTGCTCACCGCTCGCCCTACCAGCACAGGGGACGAGATCGAAACCGCCATCAGCCGGGTCGCAGCCATCACCATCAGGCAGCTCGGTGCTGCGCTACCGGTCTCCGAATCCGTACAATCCTGAATAGTGGCCTGGCGGAAATGGCATCTATAGCTTTAGCTTTGTTGCGATTGGGAAAATCATGCGTCTAACACTCGAAATGCTGAACGTAAATTCGCTTAGCCGTAACGTTGTTGGCTCCTTGGCTGCGCTCCTCTTTTTTGCTGCAGGATTTGCGGCATACCCCGTCGCGGCACAGCGTCCCGAACGACCGACTCTCGACATCACTGGCTACGTGATCGACGCCGAAATCGATACCACTACTCATCATCTCGCCGCCAAAGCAACGGTGACCTTCACCGCGCCCGACAACGCCGAGATGGTCAGCTTCGGCTTCCATCCCGCCCTCAAGCTGAACAAGATCACCGATGATGCGGGGAAGGTGCTCACCGGCGAGCGCTCCGCCGACGGCACCATCCGCGTCACCCCCGCGTCTACGCTGCCTTCGGGGCAGCCCCTCCATTGGACCTTCGACTACGAAGGCACGATCACCGGCTCTGAAGACGGTCCCATCGAGGGCCTGAAGCTTGCTGCAATCGAGGAGCCCATCACCTATCTGCTC
Organism: Occallatibacter sp.; assembly: GCA_036495975.1. GTDB lineage: Bacteria > Acidobacteriota > Terriglobia > Terriglobales > Acidobacteriaceae > Telmatobacter. The sequence goes on from DASXLY010000186.1 coordinate 229,778, forward strand.
TATCCCGCACGCTGGTTCCCCACCACCGGACTTATGACCGATCGCTTCACCGCCGAGGTCCACATCCGGGTGCCACAGGGCATGAAGGTGATTTCCAGCGGTGCGCAGGGCACGTTCCATCCCGTCAAGCTTGCCGATGGCAAACCCGGCGACCAATATGACTTCAACTGGACCAAACCCGGCTTCCCCGGAACCATCATCGCTGGACGCTTCATCGGCCCCATCTCAGCTGGAGCCGGTAGTCCAAACGTCTACCTCACGGTGAACCACCAGGCTTCGGCAAACCAGGTCGCCCAGATGGCAAGCCGACAATTCGCCTTCTTCACCGACAAGTTCGGCCTGCCCGAATCCAGCCGCCTCAATGTGGTTGAACTTCCCGACGATACCCTGCCCGCCGTCTGGGCTCCCGAAATCGCCGGCATCATGGGTTCCCGTGTAGGCGACAAATCCGGCATCCGGCTGCTCGCCAACACCATCGCCCACCAGTGGTGGGGATCGGAAGTCAGCCCCAAAACTCTCAACGATGCCTGGATAACCAACGGCATGTCGCGCTACAGCGAGCTGATGTTTGTAGAAGACGAAAACGGGGAAAGCGGTCTCAAGACCGCGCTGCTCGACGTCTCCGCCGGCGCCCTTGCCTACGACACGATCCCGCTATCGTCAGCGGCACGGCTCAGTCCATTCTCACCCGAATTCCAGTCCATGACCCTTGAGAAAGGTGCCATGATCTTCCACATGCTGCGCTGGGAAGTCGGAGACAAGGCCTTCCTGGCTACGCTCAAAGGCGCGCTCAGCCAGTACACCGACAAGCCCATTCGCGCAGCCGACTTCGAAAAAGTTGCCGAATCCCAAAGTCAGCAACAGCTGCTGCCGTTCTTCTCCCAATGGGTTGACGGCACAGGCGCCCCCACTTTCGCCAACAAGTACACCGTCTACCGCCTCGGCAACAACAAAGGCTTCCGCACCATCGGTCAGATTAATCAGGATCTCGACCTCTTCCGCATGCCCATCGATCTTCGCGTTGAAACCGAGGGCAAAACCGTCGACGAGAAAATCGACGTGGTCGGAACCGACTCGCAATATGCCGTCACCACCTTCGGCCGCCCGCGTCACATCATCATCGATCCCGGCGAGTATGTCCTCAAGTCCACGCCCGACCTCCAGGTCCGCATCGCCATCCTGAAAGGCCAGCAACTCGTCGCCCAGAACGACCTCACCGGCGCGCTGGCCGAATATCAGAAGGCCCTCCAGGCCAATTCGCAAAGTTCACTCGCCGACTACCGTATCGCCGAGGTTCTCTTCACTCAGCGCAACTTCCAGGCCTCCGTAAACTACTACCGCGACGCGCTTCGCGGCGACGGCGAACCTCGCTGGACCGAAGTCTGGAGCCACATCGCTCTCGGCAAGATCTTCGACATCACCGGACAGCGCGATCGCGCCGTGCAGGAATACCGCCTCGCCGTCCAGACCAACGACAACACCCAGGGCGCCGTCAACGAAGCCCGCCAATGGCTGTCCCGCCCCTACAAACTCCCCGATACCGGGGCGTGATCCGGTGGTTGTCATCGTGAATCGACCATTAGGGCGCGAGGGCAGCAGAATCCTGCCGCTCGGCAATGGCGATAGCGGCGGTGTGTGTCTTCCCCCGTCGGCAGACCGTTGTCCATTCAGAATGGGCATAACCGCAGAGACATCGAATTCGATAGCGGAGTGATGCTCCCAGCAGATCGCCCACAAACACGAAGGGCCGGCGCTCACGCCGGCCCTTCTCACATCCCCCTCAAAAACCTAGCTCGCCGGAGGTCCGGCTGCAGACGGCGGCCCCACCGAAATCACCTCGAGCGAAACACGCGCCAGGCCCCTCCCTGTCATGTTCAGTTGCTCCGCTGCGGCATACGAAAGGTCAATGCTGCGTCCATTTACCAGGTCGCTGTGATCGTTAATCCGCACCACAACTGATTTCTTGTTTCTCAGGTTCACCACCCGCACTAGGCTTCCGAAGGGCAGCGTCGGGTGGCACGCCGTCATGTCGTACATGTTGTAGGTCTCGCCATTCGCCGTCTTGCGGCCGTTGAAGACCGTTCCATACCACGAAGCAATTCCGCGGAGAATCTTTCCGTGCTGCTTCGGCTTCACCGGTGCCGGAGCGCTCATCGCGGGCGTCGCGCTCGCGACAACCTGCGAGGGTGCTGCTGTAGGCCTCTGCAGCCCAGCATCCGCTTGCACCGTCCGGGTTGTCAGCGTGCACAACATCCCGGCCAGAGCCAAGCAGGAAGTCCCCACAAGCAGCCAGAACGGCAGAGGCTTTGGGGGGGTCGTGTTGGTTGCTTTTGGTCGAATAAGCATCTTCTGATTTTACCAGCCTTATCTGCCGGTATCCTCCAATAAATTCAACGAGATGCGGGCAAAAATAAAGCGAAAAAAGTTCGCCTTCTGGTACGCCTCGGTAAACACCTGAATCGAAGCAGCTTAGAGACGCCTAGCAATCCTTGTGAAGAATCGTCTTCTTGCCCTTTTTTGACCACTCCACTGCGGCTGTAATCCTTGCCTTCGCGACCACCCGGGAATGCGCAGAGATCCCCGAGGCCGCAAAGATTATCACGCGGAACTCCTGTTCGGAAAGGAACTTTGGTCCAATAGGGACCACCATCTCCGCCGAATGGATAGAAAATGCAGGTATCCCTTTTAGCGCCATAGGTTTGGATCTCCATCCAGGTAAACTGCTATGGGTTGCCGCCGTCGCCACCGCATGCTCGGGTGGCCAAAGACTTGTCCTTTTTTCCAACGCAATGGGCAGACTTGGGGAAGAAGAAGGGTGAATCGAATCCCGGCCTTGATTCGCAGATCGTTTCCGGAATCCAGAGAAAGCTACTACATACGTTGGACGTTTGCGAAGTCAAGAGGAGTTGCCCTGAAACAAATCGACGATTGCTTCCTTCTCGGACCGTACAAGCCTCCTATCTAACGCCATTTCATATACATACATTTGGACCATTTCTGTCTGTAATCGCCCCAAAATATTTGCGCCAGATGTGCAGATTATTTCGCCGAACCTGCTAGCCTTAAAGAATAAGCCGCTGAACCGGACATTTCCGGCCAGCGGCTTTTCTGATTTTGTTCGCACCTGCTTAACCTCGGGTGCCCCATCCATCGGGCAGTCTCACCGCACGATGGGTGGGAAAGCAACGAACCGAAGCGGGCTTGATAAGCCGGGGTGCCCATGTACGTCGCAGCGAAACGACCAGCCACGAACTCTCAACTAGCCGCCCATGGGCGGCTTTCTTTTTGAGGAGGAACTTGATGCACCTCAGCCCAACTGGACTGGAACTCCTGAAAAAATCGGAAGGCTTCCGCGATCGGACCTACACCGACATTGCCGGCTTCCAAACCATCGGCTTCGGCCATTGCCAAACATCCAGCGAATGCTATCCGCAGGGAATCGACCTTGCCCAAGCCGAACACATTCTCGCCTGCGACATCGCCGCCGCCGAACTCGCAATCAAGCGCCTCGTCAGGGTTCCCCTCACCCAGGGTCAATTCGATGCCCTCGTGGATTTCGTCTTCAACCTCGGCACAGGCCGGCTCGCCTCCTCCACGCTGCTCTCTTACTTGAATGCCGGCAAGTACGACGCCGCAGCCTGGCAACTGCTCGCCTGGGACCACGCTGGCCCTCAGGAAATCGCCGGCCTCAAAGCCCGCCGCGAAGCCGAATTCCATCTCTGGGGTCCGGCTCAGTCGCAGACCACAGCCGCGTGATCCATTTATTTCGAGCGAACGCACGCGATGCGACAGACCCGCTCAGAAATCTCAAAGCGAGAGGGAACAGGCTAACTTGCTACTCCGCGAAAGCGAAGCAATCTAAAGCGACGCAAGGCTAAACCCTTTTTTCAAGAAACCTCTACGGCCGAACCCAATAGGCGGGATAATTTGGCGACAGGAGTCTCTATAAACCAATGAAAACAGAATACTTGCCTCCATGGACGGGTATATACCCCCTTGGGGCTAGTGGCACCCTTCCTCTGTAACCTCCACATGCTCCCCGGCCTTGATATACCCCTTGCGCCGGAACCACTCCTCCATCGCCGGCTGCAGTCGATCGAGCGGAACCCGGTGTCCAGCCTCGAGCAGCCCGTCGCCCGCCGGAAGGGTGTCGTCGAAGATCGCGTCGTTGGTGAAGTTACGCATGGCGAAGTTATCGATCCACTGAATCGGGCACCTGTGTCGCGCCCCGGCAGAATCGATCCGCTCCACTCGCACCTTTCGCACAAACATTCGTTCAGCCTACAGGACCCCGCAACTCATTGCTTCCGACCCGGTTGTGTCTTCGCATCTTTCTGCTGTTGCGCATCCACCTTGAAGCGCTGGTAGTCGTAATCTCGCTCGCGGAAGCGCTGCCGCAGACTCTTGAGCAGCAGCACCCGCGCCAGCATGGTTCCATCACCGCCGGTGGGCAGCCAGATCTCGCCATTCACCTTCGCCTGGTCGAATCGAAAATTCGATCCCTTCTGCACCGTTGCCACCAAGCCGCCAACCAGCCGGAAATTGTCGTCGAAGCTCACCTCGAGGTGTGCCACCTGCCGATCGGCTTCGTTAATCCAGACGGTGCCCTGCAGTTTCTTCGATGCATCTTCGGCCAGCCCATGCGTTTTCGCGTCCTTGCGTCCGATGAAATCGAACACAATCGTCGGGTCGCCGCGGTAGAGTTCGCGCCGCTCGTTGCGCACGTCCATGATCTCGAGCAATCGGCTGACACTGATCGTCGGCCCTTCAATGGGATGGTCGCGCGGAGTCTTCTCCGCCTTCTCCACCATCTTGGTCACGCGTTCAGTTTCTTTCTGGTCATCGTGCGCGTTGAGCGGCTTGTTGTTCTCCTTTACCTTGCGCTCGATCACGTGCCCGTTAACGAAGAAGTCGTTATACTCCAATGCCTGCGTCTTCTTCACCTGGCCGTTGGCATCGATGTCCTCCACCACCTGGTACGACGTGTAGGTGTAGTTTTCGCGAATCTTGTCGAGTTGTTTCTGATGCTGCTGCACCTCGCGCATCAGCTCTCGAATCTCGGGAAGCGGCGCCTGGGGAGGCTGCTGGGCGACTACCAATAACGGCGCCGCAACAAGGGCGACAAAGGTTGTCCAGCGAACCACGTTACCTAGGTCCATGCAGGAAATTGATCGTCCGTGACGTATTGTCGCCACTTGGGTTAGACAGATGAGAGGCCCGATTCCCATTACTTAGAATGGTCGCACAAAAACGCTTCGCGAACCGCTGGTCGCTGTATGATGCATACCAATACTGTTCTTGGTCTCGCTGTGCACGCACACGAATGCGGGGTCCCTACGGAATAGGTCTCTGTTTGTGGGGTTTTGAGTCCGCGCTGGGAGAAGAAACACAGCATGTTTCGAGCCATCATCCATTGGTTGCTTAGCGCAATCGCGCTCATGGTCGCCACGAGTCTCGTCCCAGGATTCTATGTCAACGACATTCAATCCGCGCTGATTGCAGCATTGGTCATCGGCGTCTTGAATGCAACCCTTGGGTTCATTCTCAAGGTACTCACGTTTCCTTTCGCCATCGTCACGTTTGGATTGTTTCTGCTGGTGATCAACGCCGCGATGATCCTGCTGGCCGCCAAGATCGTTACAGGCTTCGTTGTCTATGGATGGGTGCCGGCGCTTTGGGCTGCCTTGATCCTCGCAATCGTGGGCATGCTGATCCGTGCCTTGATGAAGGATCAATAGACCCGAAATTCGACCACCGGATCTAAGGTTGAACCTGCACGGAAGCGGTTGGCTTTTTCGCGCTCGCCCTCTTGCTGTGAGTCGAAGAAATCGCCCCCGGATGAATCGCCGTTTTCTTCTTCGTTACCGGAACAGCAATAACCGGCCCCTCCAGCGTCTGCGGAACCCGCTTCGTTTCGGCTGCTGAAAGCCCGCTACGCCCCCCCATTGGCTGCGGCGTCGTGACTGCGGCAGGTTCGGGAGCTACCCGAATATGCGAGTAGACTTCCCAGCCGCCCCCGGCAACCACAATCACAATCGCTGCGGCAGCCGCAACACGCATCGCTGAGTTGCGCATCCAGCTGTTGCGAGAGCCTGCCGCCAGTGGCCAGGAAATTAACTGCACCTGCCGCGGAGCCGATCGCAGACCGGCCTTCAGGCGGTCTTCAATTCCTTCCGGAGCCGGCAACGTGGCAATCAGGCGGAGTGTCTTTTCCGCCTCGATGGCACCGGCGCTTCGATCGTACTCGTTATGGCTCGAGAAACTCATCGGGAACTCCTCTTGTGGTTGAGCAGCTCGGCCAGCAGATTGCGCGCGCGAAAAAGCCGGGAACGCACGCTCGATTCGGTCACACCCAGAACCGTAGCGATCTCGACGCTGGAAAGCTCTTCGAACGCCGACAGCATCATCACTTCGCGCTCACGGTCAGGAAGCTGCTCCACACAAGCGAGAACGTGTGTGTGATGTTGTGCGGCGGCGGCGCGATCTTCGGCGGTGAGTCCCGAGGCGGGCAATACCCGGGCAAGCTCTGAGACGTCGTCCGTCTCGGGGCGCGTTTTGGACCGGCGCTTGCGGTCGAGCACAATGTTCCACACGATGCGAATCAACCAGACCCGGTGATCGCGAATCTCACCCAGGGTTTCGCGATGACGCAGTACGCGCAGGAACGCCTCCTGCACAGCGTCTTCTGCGTCAGACTGGTTGCGTAGAACAGAGAACGCTACACGATAGAGCGTCGTTGCGTACTGATCGACCAACGCCGCCAGTGCCTCTTCTTGGGCGAGCTGGCGTGATTCGTCATGCACGATGCTGTCGGCAATCTCCATCCAACCTGGAACGATAGTCTGGCTGGCGCTCATACATCCACCAGACGCAGAACGCGGGAAAAGTGCTCAGGGGCAGAAGAATCATCAACTTTCGGCTGGCCCGAACCCTCTACTTCCCTCCGGAAAGCTTCTGAGCGGCAATCGACCCTGCGGCTCCATCTTTGTCGGAGTCCTTCAACTTGGCCCACAGTGCCTTTGCCTGGGTATCCTTGCCAGTTGCGGCATACAGGTCAGCCAGGTCAAGTTGGGCGGTCCCCGCCGTGACGGTTTCCGATGGCTTGGCGATGACCTCGTTGTACAGATCGATAGCCTGCTGGTCGCGGCCGGTCTGGTGATAGATCGAGGCCAGAGCCACTTTGGCAAGATTTGCGACGTTGCGGTTCCACGATCCAGCCACGCTCTTCAGCTCGCTCTCCGCTGCCGAGGTCTGACCCAACTCCTGGTCGGTGACACCGGCAAAATAACGAGCCTTGGTGCCCTCGGGCAGCCAGCCGTATTTGTCGACGACCGATTTGAACTGCTGGTTGGCGGCTTTCGACCGATCCGCAGTCGTGGCATATGTGCCCGGCTGCGCCGGCCCGCCCGGCAATGCCAGCGGCGCGGAATAAGTATCCACCGCCTGTCCCAAAGCGGTCTGGGCGGCATCTTCACGCACGCTCCACATGATCAGCAGTCCGACGCCCAGAACAATGACGACAGCGGCCGAGATGGCCCAACGCGTCACATTGGTGCGGTGGCCCGAAAGCCAGGTAACGCTGGTTTTGGTGGCTTGGGCAAATTTATCGCCCTTCAGAGCACGACGAGTCTGTGTATCCACGGAGTTCCTAGTCCTTCTTTTCGATCAACTTGCAGGCGGGTCCGTACAGGCGGGGCACTGCGACTGCAAACCTTAATAGTTTATCAAAGAACAGCTTCCGGCATACATGCACCGCCTCGCTTGCCCGTCCACGGTAGGAACGATAGGCTTAATGCATGTACGAGAATTTCCATGTGACCGACCGTTGGACCGGCGAAGATCTGCACTGCTCGTGGAAGGCTAACATCGTGGCCATCGCCACCCGTCATGCCGATGCCGTGGATGTTCGCTTCGACGTCAACGGCCGTCCCATGTGGATCGCGCTTCCCTGCCTCGCGTGGGTCGAGCAAAAGCAGCGCTCCGGCAAAGTCATCACCGACCAGCTCGCAGTTCAGATCGCCGGCCGGCACCTGAAACAGCTCATTGAAGAAGGATATGATGCCGATCGCGAAGTCTACACCGTATCTGTTCCCGAAGTGCTGGCGCATCTTGACGCGGTCGTGGCCGAAGCCAAACAGCAGCATGGACTGCCGCAGCTTCCCGTCGGCGTGAACGCGCTGCCGTAAAGAGGCTTCCAACGCCACGCCTACTCGTGTCTCAACGCATCCATTGGCTGCACTGCCGCCGCACGCCGTGCCGGAATCCAGGTCGCGGCCAAGGCAACTGCGAGCAGCAGCATCGTTCCCGCCGCAATTGTCGCTGGATCATTCGGACCGACTCCATACAACATCGATTGCACCAAACGCGTACACGCGACAGCACCACCGACGCCCGCGAGAATCCCCCCAAGCGTGAGCCACGTGCTCTCGCGCAGAATCATTGACCGCACCTGTCCCGGTTGCGCGCCCAGTGCCAGGCGAATGCCGATCTCGTTCGTCCGCTGCGCCACCGTGTAAGCCATGATGCCGTAGATGCCCACGCAAGCCAGCACCAGCGCCAGGACCCCAAAACCCGCCGTCAACGCCGCAAACGCCCGCTCGAACTGCATGGTCGCATTGATCTGCTCCTGCTGCGTGCGCAGGTCGATGACGGGCAGATCGGGATCGGCCGACTGCACTACCTTGCGCAGCGACGGAGCCAGAGTCGCAACATCCATCGAGGTACGAACCTCATACACCATCCCCCGCACTTCGGGCTGCTGTATATACGGCACGAAGAACTGCGCCGGAGGTTCGTCGCGCAGATTCTCGTAGTGCGTATCGGCGCAGATCCCCACAATCCGGATCCAGGGACCGTCATTGCGATCGGCCCTGAAGTGGAGGCCGATGGGATTCACCCCCGGAAAGCGCTTGCGCGCAAGCGACTGGTTGATAACAGCTACCTTTGCCGAAGTTGCCGTGTCCTGTGAATTGAAAGCGCGCCCGGCGAGAATTGGAATCTGCAGCGTCTGAAAGAACGTATTACCCACGATGTTGTAGTCTTCGGCACGGTTCACCTGTTGCCGCTTGCCGTCTTCTACCTTTTCGCCTTCGGGAAGAAACGTCGAGTTATCGAGGTTGTCTGCAACATATGGGACAGAGGCCACGGTGACGTTCTGGACTCCGGGAAGCACGCCGATGCGCTGCTCCAGTTTGGCGTGCTGCGCTATGTCCCTGCCCACCGGATAACGCGACCCCGGAAGATTGATATCGAACAGTAGCAGGTGATCGGTATTGAAACCCACATCAACGGAGTTCAGAGCAATCAGGGTGCGCGCAAACAAGCCGGCGCCTACCACCAGCAATGTTGAGAGCGCAATCTGAAAAGCGATTACGGATTTACCAGTGATCCCTTTGCGCCGACGAGTCGTGTGCTGCGCCGTATCCTTCAAGGTGCCACTCAACTCGGTTCTGGACGCCAGCAGCGCTGGAGCCATTCCGAACAGAATGCCGGTAACAAGCGTAACGGCAGCGGTAAATGTAAACACCGGCCAGCTGAACGGCGTGCTGATCTCCTGCTGCTCCCACGCATTCGTGAACAGGTTCGGGAGAATATCGCGGCCCAGATAACCAAACAGCAGACCCATTGCGCCACCAACAACAGCGAGCAGCAAGCTCTCGGTGAGCAGCTGCCTCAAGATACGGACCCGGCCCGCACCCATCGCCAGCCGAACACTCATCTCCCGCTGGCGTTCCGATCCGCGTGCCAGCAACAGGTTGGCAATATTGGCGCAGGCCAGCAGAATCACCAGCCCCGTGAGTGCGAGAAGCACGTAGATCGGCTTCTTGAACATACGGTCTGCGAAGTGCAAGCCCCGGCTGCCATCGGCGAGCTCGAGATGCGGAAGCGTGCTGTCTGCCGCAATCGACATTGTGGCGCGCACCGCCGCCTGCAATTGGACGTTGAGAGCCATCTCGGCCGTGCGGTCGTTCATCCCCGACTTGGCTCGCCCCATGACGTTGACCCACCAGAAATTTGGTTCGTTAAGGAGCGGAGTCTTTCCCTTTGGTTCAACAACGGGCTGAAGACTAATTGGGATGTAGACGTCCGGCTTTTCCATCACGCCCTTGGCTCCAGTGAAGTCGCGTGGCGCCACGCCGACAATGGTAAAGGCTACCTGGTTCACCGTCATGCTCTGTCCAATGACCGATGGAGAGCGGGCAAATTCCCGCAGCCAGACATCATCGCTGATCACGACCACATGTTGCGAAACCCCCGAAACGTCCGAGGGCTGGATGGTTCGGCCGAGCTGGGCAGGGACTTCGAGCACTGAAAAGTAGTTGCCGGAGGCCAGCACCGCAGTTACATTTTGCGCATTGCCGTGAATCGTCGCGTTCATCCTCTGTTCCTTGAACGCCAATAGGTCTCCGAGCACCTGGTTGTGCATGCGCAATTGCAGATAAACGGGGTAGGAGAAGACGGAGGCTGTCATGCCGTGGTCTGGAACCGTATCAAAATCGCCCCACATGCTCGAAACAGCGACTCTTCGGTCACCGTTCCAGCGAAAGAGCCGAAGCTGTTCTGCATGAGGAACCGAAAGCCGCTGATACAGCAACTGTCTAGCGATCGAGAAGATTGTCGTGTTGGCTCCGATGGCCAGCGCTAGCGAAATAGCCGCGATCGCCGTAAAACCCGGATTCTTGCGCAGCATTCGCACGGCATAACGAAGATCCGCGCGTAGCTCATCGAACCAGCGCAATCCCAGCGAGGCGCGCATTCCATCCTTGTGCACCAGTGCCGGACCTAGCGCGATGCGTGCCTGCCGCGTGGCCTCAGCCGGAGATTGCCCCTTGCGGATCAGATCCGCTGCGAGCGTTTCGAGATGATGCTGGAGTTCCGTCTCCATCTCAGCTTCGAGCCGCCTCCGCTGCGTCATAGCCCGCATCCATGACCGCAGCTCCGCTGTTTTGCGTTCCAGGACTCTTCCCAAATTCATAAGCTCTCCGGAGTGGTGCGAAGAATTCCAGCTATAACCCCGGCCATACGATTCCACTTCTCGGTTTCCGCTTCGAGCCGTCGACGTCCGGCAGGCGTCAGGCGATAGTACTTCGCCCGGCGATTGTTTTCGCTGTCGCCCCACTCGCTGGTAATGACGCCCTGGTGCTCAAGCCGGTAGAGCGCTGGATACAGCGATCCTTGCTGGATAACCAGTTCTTCGCCTGAGATTTGCTGAATGCGCAGCAACACGCCGTATCCGTGCAGCGGCCCCAGCGACACTGCCTTCAAGATGAGCAGGTCCAGCGTGCCCTGCAGCAACTCCATCTGTTTATCGTCTGATTTTTCGACCAAAAGACTACTCTCCTCGATGATCTAGGAGAGTAATACAAGCTCTCCTAGACTGTCAAGGAGAGATCTGGCGTGCAAGTTCAATGCTTTTCTTTGGCGTTCTGATCCTGCAGCCACTTGTAGAGCGGCGCAAAGTAATCCAGCATCGGCTGCGCATCCAGGTGATCCGTCCCCGTCATCTCCTTCAGGATTTCCTGCCATGGACGCGATTGCCCCGCCTCCAGCATCTTCGCCAACTTCTCGCCGGCAGCTTTTGACCCATAAAAGCTGCAACGATTCAGCGGCCCCTCGTACCCGCTCGCATCGCACATCGCCTTGTAGAACTGGAACTGGTAAATCCGCGCCAGGAAATAACGTGCGTACGGTACATTGGTCGGGATGTGATTTTTCGCGCCTGGATCAAAGTCGGCCTCCGAGCGCTCCACCGGCGGAGCGACGCCCTGGTACTTTTCCCGCAGCGCCCACCACTCCTTGTTGTAATCCGCCGGCCTGATCTGTCCTGAGAAAACCTCCCAGCGCCACTTGTCCAACGCCAGGGCAAAAGGCAGAAACGCCACCTTGTCGAGGGCGGTACGCAGTTGGAGCGGAATGTCTGCCTCTGCAGGCGGCTCGGTCGTCGTCAGGCCCAGGATCTTCAGATATGCCGGCGTGATCGAGAGGGCGATCGAGTCACCAATCGCTTCGTGAAAACCATCGTTCGCGCCATTGCGGAACAGGAACGGCTGCTTGTTGTACGCGCGCTGATAGAAGTTGTGTCCCAACTCGTGGTGCACGGTCGTGAAATAATCGTCGTTCACCTCGATGCACATCTTCACGCGCAGATCATCCACGGCATCCACATCCCACGCCGATGCATGGCAGACTACCTCGCGATCGCGCGGGTGCACAAACTGCGACCTCTCCCAGAATGTGGCTGGTAGGGGAGCGAATCCCAACGACTTGAAGAAGTCTTCCCCGTAATGCACCATGTCCCGGCCGGCCGCAAGGTTAGCCGCGTGCCCCTTGTCCGAGGTCAGATCCACACCGGCCGCGAAAGCAGGCGCCGCGGCCGGATCTTTCGCCGCAATTTGCCGCTTGAGCGCTGTCTCCAGATCAACCGGCTTGAACTGAGAGAGCTTTGGATCGGTCGGCGCCACGATGTCGTAGATGTTGCCCCACTCCTGCGCCCACATGTTGCCCAATAGCTGCGCCGGAATCAGACCATCTGGCCGCTCGGCGGCCTTGCCATACTTCGCGATCAACCGGTTCCGCACGTAATGGTGCAGTTCGCGATATAGCGGCTCCAGTTGCGTCCAGGTACGCTCCAACTCCGCCGAAAATTCCGCCGGCGTCATGTCGTAACCCGCGCGCCAAAGCTCACCCGTATCGTGATACCCCAGCTCTTTCGCGCCGGTGTTCTGCAACTCCATAAACCGTGCATACTTGTCGCGCATAGGCGGGCCGATCGCATGCCAACCCACCCATAGCCTGGTTAGTTCCGCGGGATCCGTCGAATGCGCCATGATATTCGAGATCGCGTCAATCCCCATGCAATTCGCGTCGGGCGCAGGTTCCTGCCCCGCCGGTGTGTCCGGGCAGTATTTCCCTTTTCCATACATTCCCGTCAGCTGGGCTGCCAGTCTCGTTTGCTCGGCCAGCAGCTTCGGATCTTTCGGAGCTGCCGGGGCATTCAACTGCAACAGCATGATCTGGCGGCGCAGATCCGATGGCAACGTCACTTTGTCCCAGCGATGACTCTCCTCTACGAGTTGGAGGATCCGGGACGTAGCCTGCTCATTGATCAGCGCGGTAGTCGCTTCGGTGTCATCCGTAATATCGGTTTCAGCCGTCCAGTCGGCACGCGATCCATCCGCGTTCAGCTTGAAGAGTTCGGCGTTGGCACGATCGACAAAGGCTCGTGCTTCGTCCGTAGTTGGGGCATTCGATCCACCATTGTTTCGACCATTGTTCTGAGCGATAGCCGGGAAACAGGTGGTGACCAGGAGTACAAGCACAGGAATGACTGGAGAGCGCATGGCCGGAAGTATAAAAGGTCCGGTGCACTCAATGCCGTGACGAAGTCAATCTCGGCAGATCCTTCCCCACCACCGACCTTTCAGTCGAACTTTCTGAACCCCGCCATTCGCCAGCTCCCGGTGTGCGCCAAAAAAACTATAGTGCAGAGCGAGGGATGACGTGTATTCTGCCCTGCCTGTAGGAAGTAGTCCAGACCCGTGCATCATACCCGGCTTCAAATTCCTAATTACAAGGAGGAAGAACACCATGGGTCATGGATTGATTGCTTGGATCATCATCGGAGTCATCGCAGGCTGGTTGACCGGGAAGATCATGAAAGGCTCCGGCTTCGGATTCTTCATGGATATGATCGTCGGACTTGTAGGCGCGCTGGTCGGCGGCTTTATCTCGAGTCGCCTTGGCTTCGGCGGCGTCGGGCAACATGGCCTCACCATCAGCATCATTATCGCGGTCATCGGAGCTGTGATTCTCACCGTGATCCTGAGGCTGATCTCCGGCAATCGAGGTGCAAATCTCTGAAGCGGCTCAGAAACTTGAGACCCGTGTTGAACCCCTTCGGGACGAGCGCCGCTATCTATCCTTCCCCCTTCGCCGTTCGTCCCAAAAACCGTCGAATTACTCGATTTCATGTGAGAGACTGCACCCAGCGGTGCGGCCGCGATGGCATCCTGAACTTCCAATGCAATAGAAGTGTGAGACAAGCTTGAGCCTAATCAGAGACTTGCAATTCTCCATACGCCAGTTGCGAATAAGCAAGGTATTTGCCATCGTTGCCGTGGTCACACTCGCCCTCGGCATCGGTTGCAATACGGCCATTTTTAGCGTGTTTTACAGCGTCTTGCTGCGTCCGCTCCCGTTCCCCGACTCCAACCGCGTCGTGATGGTCTCGGAGCGCGCCAAGGAATTTCCCATCCTCTCGGCGTCATGGCAGAACCTGCGGGACTGGGAGTCGCAAAGCACCTCGTTCGCGGAATTCGGCGCAACGAGAGTGCTGACCATGGCTCTTACTGGCAACGGCGAGCCTGAGCAGGTTCCGGCACAGATGATCAGCGGCAATCTGCTGCACCTGCTCGGCGTGAATGTCGTCGCCGGCCGCTCCCTAACCGCATCGGATGACCAACCTTCCTCCGCCGCGGTCGCCCTGCTCGGCTATGGCTTGTGGCAGCGAAAATACAGCGAATCGCCGAATGTAATTGGTCAATCCATCACCCTCGATCGCCAGAACTACACCGTCATCGGCGTCTTGCCCAAAGCCTACGAACTGCTGCAGCAGACGCCAGACATCGTCGTTGCCATGGGTCCGTGGGCCAGCAAGCTGCCCGATGACCGCTCGTGGCATCCCGGCATCATCGCGATCGCACGGCTCAAGTCAAATGTAACTTTGGCGCAGGCGCGCTCCGAGATGAGCATCATCGCCAAGCGACTGCTCGAGAAGTATCCGACCGACAATATTGCTCTGGATGCTGTTGTGAATCCGATGCAGGAGCAGCTGGTCAGGCAGGCCCGTCCGGCACTGATCACTCTGCTCGGGGCGGTCATCTTTGTCCTCCTCATCGCTTGCGGGAACATTGCGAACCTGATGCTGACGCGGGCTACGGCGCGGCGCCGCGAGATCTCCATCCGCATCTCCCTTGGCGCGTCCGACTGGCAGATCATTCGCCAGCTGATCCTCGAGGGGCTTCTCCTATCTCTGATGGGAGCCGTCGCCGGCGTGGGTCTTGCCTATGCCCTCATGCCGTCGCTGCTGCGCATTGCAGGCGGATCACTGCCGCCCGGCGCAGACGTGTACATTGACGTGCACGTCTTGCTGTTCTCTGCCATCTTGTCGATCTGCGCAGGTGTTTTCTTCGGAGTGGCTCCGGCGGGACATGTCCGGCTTGCCGATCTTCGCTCGATCCTTAATGAGACAGAACGCGCCGGGGTGGGCAAGCAGGCCCGGGCCCTCCGCAATACACTGGTCGTCTCAGAGATCTCTCTTGCGCTGCTCTTGCTGATGGGCGCTGGCCTGTTTGTGCGCAGCCTGAATCGCCTTTCCGCGGTGAGCCTGGGCTTCTCCGACGATCACATTCTTGTTGCCGATCTGCAAGTGCCGCCTCCCAGTTCCAATCCCGCAGACGCGCATCGCAACATGGACTTCTACGACAATATCTTGCGCGCGCTGCGGTCCCTTCCCGGTGTGCGTACCGCGGCGGCTGCCTCCTTCTTGCCGGTCAGCGGCCAGGGATCGATAATCCACTTCAACATCCAGGGGCGGCCTCCTCGCAACGCTTCCGAATACATCATGGCCAACTACCGCACGATCAGCACCGGATACTTCGAGGCACTCCGCATTCCTCTTCTGGCCGGACGATGGATTGAAGACTCCGACCGCGAAAACACTCAGCCGGTGGTCGTGATTAATCAGGCCATGGCCAAGACTTACTTCGGCAGCGAGTCGCCCATCGGCAAGAAGATGCAGCTCGGCGCAACCCCCGAGAACGATGTGCCGTGGATGATGATCGTTGGCGTAGTTGGCAATGTGAAGCAATCGCTCGTCGCGGATGTGCCCACCGAATTTTACGTTCCTTATCGTCAGGCCAATGAAGTTTTGCCGGTCCGCACCATGTCCGTTGTCTTGCGCACCGAGGTCGATCCCCGCGCGCTCATCCCTGACCTGCGTGCCGCCGTGCACCGCATCAATCCCAACCAGCCCGTCGTGAAGATTCGTACCATGGAAGAGAACGTCGCGCAGAATTTCTCACAGCCACGCTTCCGCACCCTGCTGCTCGTAGTCTTCGCAGCCATAGCCCTGCTCATCGCCGCGATTGGGGTGTACGGAGTAATGGCATATGCGACCGTTCAACGCGCAGGAGAGATGGCGATCCGCATGGCACTTGGTTGCAGCATCGAGCGAATTTTCACACTGGTCGTAACGGATGGGCTGCGTCTTACGTTGACCGGGGTCGTCATTGGCACTGCGTTGGGTCTTGCGTTAAGTCGTTGGCTCAAATCGCTGCTCTTCGGAGTTTCCGCCACGGATGCTGTAACGCTGACAGGAGCGATTCTCGTCGTAGTGGCTGCCGGTCTCGCCGCATCCCTTATCCCCGCCCGTCGCGCCTCGCATGTAGAAATCGCAACCATGATGCGCGAAAACTAAACCGTCACTAAGCTCGACAGAATGTCCGTTTGATCTGCTTGGCAAGCGAAGGAAGAGCGGGCAGATGCGGAACAGATCTGTAAGCACTCCAAAAACAAAAACGCCCTGCCGCGTTGGCAGGGCGTTTTCTATGAATTAATGCCGGCGATCACCTAATCTCCCACACAGTCGCCCGTGCAGTACCATCGGCCCAGCGAGGCTTAACTTCCGTGTTCGGGATGGGAACGGGTGATCCCTCGCAGTATGGTCACCGGCAAACTTGGTAGCGCCTGGCGGGTTGGTTTACCCGCAGCCTTACTCGCGACATCTGCTCCCCGGATTGTTGCTCCGGTCGTGCAGGAACGCGTACTGCATACTAGCGCTGAAACTTTGCTCAGTCTTTGAACTGATTGACACGAAATTGATTGGTTCGTACAAGGCTTGTAAGAAGAACGTCCGCGAATAACACCGCCGCTTGCGCGGCGCTTAACTGCGCGGAATTAATTCTATGGACAAGCCGAACGGGCGATTAGTACTGGTAAGCTTCACGCATTACTGCGCTTTCACCTCCAGCCTATCAACCAGGTGGTCTTCCTGGGCCCTTCAGGGAGATCTCATCTTGGGGCGTGCTTCCCGCTTATATGCATTCAGCGGTTATCACAACCGAACTTCGCTACCCAGCCGTGCCCTTGGCAGGACAACTGGAACACAAGAGGTTCGTCCATCCCGGTCCTCTCGTACTAAGGA
>DASXLY010000187.1:0-13069 GCA_036495975.1 Occallatibacter sp.
GGTCTGGAACTCCATCCGGAGAAGACACAGATCATCTATTGCAAGGATGATCTGCGAAAGGGAAGACACATCGTTGAGAAGTTCGATTTTCTTGGATATGAATTCCGTCCGAGAAAGTCAAAGAATCGCAACGGAAAGGTCTTCACCAACTTCAGTCCGGCAGTCTCGACCCAAGCTGCAAAGGCCATGCGAGCGACTGTTCGAAGCTGGCGTCTACGCAACTGTAGCGACCGGTCCATCCAACAGCTATCGCGGCAGTACAATCCGGTCATCCGCGGCTGGTTCCAGTATTACGGGCAGTTCTACCGCACCGCACTTTACTCAGTAGTGCGACAACTGGATCAAGAGCTGGTCCACTGGGCTAGACAGAAATACAAGAAACTGCGTGGTCATGTTCGGCGCGCAAGGCACTGGCTTGCGGCGGTCTCCCGTCGCAGTCAGGAGCTTTTCGCTCACTGGGCGCGTCCATGCAGTGGTTCCTTGATGGGAGCTGTATGAGTCGAGAGGCTCACGTACAGTTCTGCGAGCGCCTCGGGGTGAAACTCCTCGGGGCGACTCTCCTGCCCGGAACTACAAGCTAGAACTCCGCCCTCAAAGCAAGATGCTTCGGTGTCAAATCACCGAAAAGTCGCGAAGATTAATTCCGCTTCCTTTTCTTGTTCCGGCGGCCCTTGGTAGTTCAAGGTATACGGCACACGGGAGGCATTGCAGGTCAAATTCGTAAGAACCTCCTTGCCGAGAATTACATCTGCATCTCTCAAGCAGTACCATGTCGAGTTTCTAGATCGAAGCGTCGTCACTGAAAATGTCCATCCTGATTGGGGATCCGGACGTGCAGCCGCAACAACTTTATTTGCTAAGCTCGATTGCTCATCATCGCCCTGCGCCATTTCACCCGGACTCGCTGGGCCTACCTCGATCTTCGGTTCAAAGAATACCGAGGATTTCGATGCACGAAAAATCGAGATCCGACCAACACCATCAGCTTTTGCCCCAGCCCACCATTTATTTGGGATCTCAATCTCGTGTTCTCCCAGTCTGAAGCTGGCATGATGGCGGTAATGCCAAGCCATCGCGTACGCGTATTGGCGATATTGTGCCGCGAAGACCGCAATTGCTGATATCAGGACAATCGACGCAATCACGGATAGCGACTTGCGTGTGAAGAGGTTCATGGTTGTCTTTATAGCAACTCTAGATCACCCGGACCTTTTGCAGTCCCCAATCGTCGTTCCGGGAGTGTCGTCCTCAACTCGGAAATATGCCAAATCTTCGCCTTTTCCGTGTTATGTCCGGGTTGGCGGTGACTCGGGCCGTGACGCCGAAATATGATTATGGTTGCACACAATGAAGCGGATTTCAGCACGCGTCAGAGGTTTTAACGTGGCGGTCGCGCTGATCAGTATCGGGAGATAATAGCGTTGCGGAATTGCAACTACATGCGTCCCTTGCTCGTGGTTCCCTGGGTGTTTGCGTTAAGCTTCGTTTTCGTTTTGAAAGCACAGAACAACAAGCAGCATCGATCTTTCGAGATACAGACACACCGCATGGATGTCGATGTAGATGGAGCGCCTAACGCCTACGGGCCGCCGGGCAAGAAGACCTTAGACATCCTCCTGAATGCGCATTACCTCAATCGTGCTGACAAGGAAATCGTGGGTTATCTGATTGACGAGCACAATCGCCCAGTTCTGCAAAGCTCAACTGATCCCTTCCCGGGCTATTACATTTCTCAGACTGCATATGCCGATATCAGGAATCCAAATGAAAGGAACCCACGGCGTTACGTTGACGCGCGCAACATCAGTTATGTCGTTCGTGGTGATTCGGCCCGACGTCGCGGTGTAAAGGTGGGGGATTTCGTCTCTGTCTATTCGAAGCGTACGCACAAAGGCGTGTACGCGATCGTCGGAGATACGGGCAATCCCACCGGCGACGAAGGCTCGCTTCACCTATTGCAAGATTTGGGATATCCGTTTCACGACGGCAAGAGCGACTCTGTCGAAAAACCTGAGATCATTGTTCGGTTCTACCCGAATTCCAACCCAAGTCATCAGTTTTTCTATACTCAGGGAGCACTGGACGAAGCAGCTACAAAGCTTGGCCTGAGCCGGGATTTTCCGGCCGTTCCAGCAGGTACATATTGATAAATCGTATCGAGTCCATCTGTGTGCGTGCGGAACTATTTACTCCGGTCGAATTGGTACCGGTCAGTTTTGAAATCGGGAAGCAGGTGAGGTTCTGTTTGACGGCGGCCATCTATGCGGGTCTGCCTCATTCCACTGTTTCCGCGACGACCAACACATACCTCTGATCATCGTGCAACGCTTGAATCTCGTTCCAAAATTCTAGCCATTCCTTTTCGTCCTGCCATCGCTCACTATCTTTTTTCCACTTCCAGATGCTTTCCATCTCCGATTTGCGAACAATCAGCCCCCAGGCTGCCCAATCGATCTGTTTCCCTTCCAATCCGCTCTCCTTCACCCAATAATCCACGACCCCGGGCCCAAACCCGAGACCCAACGAGAACCCCGCTGGCACGATCCTCTTCGGTGGGTTGCCGGATCGAAAGGTGGCATCGGGTATGTCATTCCAGAAAAATCCTGGGCTATCAAGCTTCCCGATGTAACTAAAATATCTTGGCATTGCGATCATCCTTTCGACCAATTTTGGATAACCTCCGGGGAGGCGGTTATTCGGGAACGGATTCATTTCAGGTAATTAGCGCTGTACACCCAATGCGGAACTAATGCGACTCGCTTCAACTGCTGTTCGGCCACCTTTCTGACCTTCTCGCCGGAGAGCTTCGACCACCGCACTACGGTCCGGAATGGCGAGGTGCGCAAGGTCCGGACGCCATTTGTTGCCTGGTGAAAGCACCTGGTCAAGGTTGTCGATGGCCTGTCCCCGAATCGAAGGATCTGGATCTCCAACGAGAGTCAATATGGTTGCGGCGATCTTATTGTTTGTTGAGGTTGGCCCTGCGTCTTCGTATTCGAAATAGAACTGGTGTGCCAACCAACTGATTGCTTCGAGGCGTTCCGCTTTTGTTCCACGATTTGCCCTAACGCCCAAGATGGTCACCGCGCTGTCTGCGCACGCAGAACCACTTTGACACTCTGTGCCTTGTAGCAGTGCATGCATCGACACAGTCCGAATGAACTTTTGCGGATCGTTCAGGCCGTGAAGCAGCGCATTCACTCTGTCAGCTCCCTGGAGGGACTCTCCGGCTATTGCCCGCTTGATCAGTGGTACCCATGCCGCTTCTTCAGAGTCCAGATCCAAGACAGCCAACGGAGGAACCGTCGTTGGTTTGCGCCTATCAAACATGAGAAGAACGTGCATTCCAGCAACGGGGCGAAGGCGATCGAATCCACCCGGAGGCGGGCCCTTTAGACGGCCCAGGAACTCCGACGAGCTCGGGTCAACCCAGCCAAAACGCACCTCAACGCGGCTGGGCAATGGGTCTCCACGCAATTGCTCTGTGATGTCCAGCGACAATGTCCCGATCTCGCTAACCGCGCTCTGCTGTGCTAATTGGAGGGACGCAATCTTGCCAATAGCAATCGGCCCGTTCTTATTGAACGAGAGATAAAGGCTGGTCTCGACTGCGTTCTGACTCCACGCGATATTTGCGAGCACAATTGCAGTCACGAGTAACAGGACGGTTGACTTCTTGCGGTCCATGCACAGCAGTGTATTCCAGGTCCCGGGTGTGTGGTCCGCAACCCTTGTGTAACCCCAAAATCGGGTTGTGTCCGAGTTGCCGGTGATTCGCCCGCTACCGAGTTGCAAATCGATTTCAGGACTCACTTTTAGATTCAGGAGTGTCCGAGGGGAGGCTGTAAAATCACAGGCGAATCGATTCTTAAAAGGGGATTGCAGATGAAGATAAAGTTGACTATGTGGCTTGTGCCGGCACTTTGTGTGCTTCCAATTCCGGTCCTCTCTCAAAGCAATTTGAAGGACACACACTCGCAAAACATTGGAGGACTTCTGGAGAATTTACCATCGCCGTGGCCGACGCCATGCCCGCCGAAAGCTACGATTTCCGGCCAAATCCCGCTGAGATGAGCTTCGGCGAGTTGATGGCGCATATTGCTGCCATCAACGAAAATGCCTGCGCCAATGCCAGCGGTCTTCCCAAGCCGGAGCTACCGCCGAAGATTGTCGAATGGAGCAAGGCGCCCACGAAGGCGGAGGTTTCGAAAGAGACTGCGGTGCCATTCGTGAAGGAATCGTTTGATTTCTGCGATAAGGCCGTGGTGGCAATGACTCCTGAGCGAATGGACACGATAGTCGGGCCACCGGCGCGTAACATGACCGGTTTCGAATGGCTGTGGGCATACTTCACGCACACCGCGCACCATCGCGGCCAGGCAGAAGTTTATTTGCGCGTGAAAGGCATCAAGCCGCCTGATTATCGGTTCTAGCATTCCGCACGGAAGACGGCCCAAAGCGGGTGGTCCGCAAACCGGAAATAGCGCAAATTTGGTCTTACTTCGAGTTGACGGTGACTCGCCCGGAATCGACCCAAATTGGCAGATACGTCATCTGGCCAAGTGTGCCTGAGCTGATTCTGGCGGTCTGCTGCCAACCAGCGAGGTAGCCCAAGCGGTGCAGATTGCAACAGCGGCGGTAATAACGAAAGCAAAACCGGACAAGTAAAACAAAGTCACAAATGTCCCAACGGTTTGATACGCAACGAGACCCCATCCGAAGGTGCTGGCGAACTGAGGAGCTGTTCGAGCTAAAGCGCCTAGGTGCCATGACAGAAATGCACCAAACAGGACGCACAAAGAACAGAAGACCTCGAGAGCAAGAATAACTTGGGCGTAGGTCAACGGCCGATGCCCGAATGGGAAATGCGCGGAGTTGGTCGGTCCACCCGTATGCCAGAAAAACACGAGCCAGGCTGTGTTGGCTGCAACGGTGACAATAAGCAAGAGACTGGCAACCCGATAGAGTATGGTTGCTTTCACGGGGAAGCCCTCCTTCAGCTGGTTACCCTATGTAGCAATCGATATATAAGGCTTGTCAAGTAGGATTTTGTCGGCTAGCGTCCGAGTTGTCCGCAATGGGAAGTAACCCAAATTTTGGCGTAGGCGTGACCAAACCTCGAGTGAGGCAGGACTGGCGGTTACCGTCCGACCACGAGAATCTGGAAAGATCCGGGGATCATTGGAGGTCTGGGTCCGCGAGCCCACGGAGGCGTGCCAGGCGGCGGAGTCGTGGCTGACGGGGTCGGCGTTGCTGGGACCGGTCCATATTCGGCTGTAATCAACAAAATGTGGCCGGTCTTCGTATCCAGAGTTAGTGTCTTGGCACGTGCGGGCGTTGGAACTGTCTGCTCTACGGAAAAGTCTGTGGCGGAATTCTCCTTAATGACTGTGAGCGTGCCGTCTCCCTGCGAGCTGAAAGTCTCCATTGTCTCGGGGTTGAACGTGGCGCCGTCGCAGCCGCTTCCAATCGGCAGATCGGTGATGATGTGTCCGTCGGTTGCTGACAGAATGATCATGTTCTTGTTATCGCGGCAAGCGGCAAAGAGGATATTGTTCTTTGCGTCCAGAGCCAGGCCGGCGCATCCGCCGCCCTTGCTTGATACGTCGTATTTGCCGATCATCTTGATCGTGTTCGCGTCGATGACGGCGATCGCCGACTTGTCTTCGATGTCGACGTAAATCTTGCCGTGTCCGTCGGTGGCAGCCTGCTCAGGCGCACCGCCGATGTTGATGGTGCCGAGGATCGAGCCATCCTTGTCGTCGAGGACGGTTATATTCGGCTCCGCGTGGCTAAGAATGTAGAAGTGGTGATTGTATGCGTCGTTCAGATAGCCATCCGGATGTCCCTGAATATCGATCTTCTTGAGAACCGTAAAGTTCTTTGCGTCGAACATGGTCACCGGGTTTGATGTGGCGAAGCCGTGACCAGTTGTTGAATCGACCGCGCCGCCGTGCGCACTGGTGCCGGGGATATCTCCCACCGGGGAGAGCGTGTCGAGATTGAAGACACCAATGTGTCCGTCCTGCCCGGAGCGCGCCACATACAGATTGCGGCCGTCGGGGTCTGCAGTCACATAATCGAATCCGCCATCGCCACCGACAAGCTGAATCTTGAGGATCCTATACGGCCCGTTTTCCTGTGCGTGAGCGAAGGCGCAAAACGATAGTGTGGCGGCGATTGCTGCAACAGCGAGGGTCTTGAAGCACATCGTAGGATCTCCGGCGATCAGGATTGAAGCGAAAAGCTACGTACAGGTTCGATTTCCAGCTCTTTGCCAGAGCATACACCGCGCGACCTGACCAGCAGTGAAGGTAAAGATCACGATTTTCGAAAGATGGCCGCAATGATTCCGAAAGCAGGAACTGCAATTGTCCCAGTACCGGAGTGCGTAGCGCTGGGGCGGGGGTAGCCTCATATGAGCCATTGATTTCTAGCTCACTTCGGCCCTCGCCGTAACGAATCTCAGGGGTCTTGGCGGTCGGCGTCGCGCGCTCGAGCTAGCTGACGAAGGTCCTGCCTTACGAGATCGATTTGGGTCAAAAGCCGTTTAAATGCCTTTCTTGCCGCGATCAGGTCGGCGTTCTTCGCGGACAATTCCAATTGGTTCGCGGCATCCTGCGCGGCAGAGGCTTGAAATGTTCCAACCGAGCCCTTGATGGCGTGAGCCGCCCTCTGGACCATAATCGCGTCACCTGAATCCAGACCGTTTCGGATTTGGGCTTCTTGCTTTTCGCTGTCTGCGATCCACAACTCGGCCATTTCAGTGAGGAGACCTCGATCGCCCATGACAGACTCGAGAAGCAACTCGAGTTGACCAATTGCCCGGAACGAGTCCGGCTCTGAAGATTGACCCATATTTCGTGGCTTCATTACTTCAGACAATACCTGCTTTAATTGTTCAGTTCGAATCGGCTTTGAAAGATAATCATCCATGCCGGCGCTGAGACACTTTTCCCTATCGCCTTTCATGGCATGTGCAGTCATCGCAACGATTGGTACATGCTTTCCGGTATTTGATTCCGCGGCACGGATGGCCGTAGTGGCCTCCAGTCCATCCAACTCAGGCATCTGTACGTCCATGAGTATCAGGTCAAATTCTTCCGCTTGAGACCGTCCCAGCGCCTCCCTACCATTGTTGACGACCTGTACCTTGTGGCCAAGCTTCTGCAGGATCCTCATCGCCAACGTCTGGTTCACGGGGTTATCCTCGGCGAGCAGAACTCGCAAGGAGCGCTCGGGAGCCTGGATGAAAGTTGATGCGCTCTCGCATCCCTCAGGTTTCCGACCGTGTTCAGCCATTGCCGTCACGATTGCGTCAAAGAGTTCGGACTGCTTGATCGGTTTGCTGAGATAGTCGGATATTCCCAACTCGCGACAGCGCGCAGCATCGCTGGGCCTCGATGCAGAGGTCAGCAGAATGACCTTGAGCCCTTGCTGCCTGTAGCTGTTCCTGATTTGCTCCGCCACTGCAAAACCGTCCATATCACGCATGTGGACGTCGAGTAGCGCGAGGGCAAAACTATTCTTGGAATCCGCCCTCCCAAGCGCGCTCAGCGCTTCAGCGCCGCTATTGGCCAGTGTCGGCTTCATATGCCAGTTCGTCAGGATTTCCTTAAGAATTCGCCGATTAGAATCGTTGTCATCAACAACTAAAATAGGCAAATCGACGAGCTTGTAAACCTCTTTCGCGAGAGGTTCCGGTTCTGATTTCTGGATCCCCAACGCCACTGTGAAGTGGAACTTGCTCCCTTGTCTCACCTTGCTTTCCACCCACATGGTTCCACCCATCAGCTTCACCAGTGCGGCAGAAATTGAAAGTCCCAATCCGGTTCCACCGTATTTGCGAGTCGTCGAGCTATCGGCCTGTTCGAATGCCTCGAAGATCGTTTGCTGCTTCTCTTCGGGAATGCCGATGCCCGTATCTGAAACAAAAAAGTGCAAGTCGAGGGTCGACTCACTTTGGCTTTGCAGTTCAACGTGCAGCATCACTTCGCCTTTGTCGGTGAACTTGATGGCATTGCCGACAAGGTTGATGATGATTTGCCGGAGACGAATCGGGTCGCCGAAAACACGATCAGGCAGATCGACTTGAATGTGGCACCCCAGTTCCAGTTCTTTCTGGTGAGCGCGCGGGGCAAGCAAGCGCACGGTGTCTTCGAGGGTGTCACGAAGATTGAAGTCTCTCTTGTCTAGTTCGAACTTGCGCGCCTCGATCTTCGAGAAATCGAGCAGGTCATTGATCAGCGCAAGTAAGGCATCCGCGGAGTCCCTAATCGTATCCAGGTATTCGCGCTGCTCGCTGTTGAGCGGAGTGCCCAGCGTAAGCTCGGTCATTCCCACAATCGCATTCATCGGCGTGCGAATCTCGTGACTCATGTTGGCCAGGAACTCGCTTTTGGCTTTTGTCGCTTCTTCAGCGACCTGCTTTGCGATTTCAAGCTCGCCTGCATAGAGTCGTAACGCTGCCTCTGCCTCCGTGCGTTCGAGAAACTGCCCGATTTGACTGCCGATTGCCGACAAGAGGTTAAGCAACTTCGTATCAGGCTGCCGGATTTGGTGACTGAAGAACTCGAGTACCCCGAGCACTTCACCGGCGAGCAGAATTGGAAAACCAAACGCACTGTGCAGCCCTTCCTTCGAAGCGATCGGAGCACGAGGGAAATTGGGGTCTCTGGTCACGTCCTCAATCCAAAGCGCCTCGACTTTCTGCCAAACACGGCCGGGTAGACCAATGCCGCGGTCGAAGGTGTGGGAGCGAGTGAGCAGCGAAAACTCGCTTGCGTTCGCAGTCGGTATGTGCCAGGTTTCAACGCAACGCAAAATGCCTTCGTTCCTGTCCAGCTTCCACACAGTGCCTACGGCCCATTCCAGTGTTTCGCAAATGTTCTTCAGGATTTGTGGTGCCGCTTCATGCAGGGAAGTCGCCTCCGCCAGCACCTTGGTGACGAAGTACTGAGCAAGCAGGAGATCCTCGTCTCGCTTTGACTCCGTTATGTCGCGACCGGTGGCATAAAAGAACTGTCCGTCTGCGGGCGCGGCGGCTGTCCAGAGAATCCATCGAAAGGGACCGTCTTTCGACCGGCAGCGGTTCCGGAATTGCATTGTTTTGTATCCTTGAAAAACCTTCGTGGCCTCTGCAATCGTCGCTTCCCGGTCGTCCGGATGGACGAGGTTGATCCAGGGCTGCGTGACCAATTCCTCTTTTGAGTAGCCGAGAACATCTGTCCATGCTTTGTTCACCTTTTTGAAATATCCGTCGAGGCCGGCCACGCAGATCAGGTCAAGGGCAAGATCGAGCAACTCTGCGACTTCAGTTTCGTGGGCAGAGGGTCTCAATGGTGAGTGTGCGGACATGTTCGATCTCCGAGAGTAAGCAGTCTACGCCGAAGTTTGTGTTGACGCTAGCAACAGGCCGACATAGTATTCAGTGGTTCCGATCGCGATAATATAGGAGGTCTTTATTATGTCGGACGAGACCCCCGCTCGACGCCGAATTCTAGTAGCGGATGACGATGCGGCGATCCGCCACGGCATTTCCAGACTGCTCGAAAACGCCGGGTTCGAGGTATCAGAAGCGGCAGGTGGGATTGCTGCACTGAACGCCATTCAGGAAAAACAGTACGACCTGGTATTTCTGGACATTTGGATGCCTCGCCTTTCTGGACTTGAAGTACTTTCGCGCATTCGCACTGGAACAAATCGACCTAAAATCATCGTAACGACCTCCGACGGCACATCCGAGACTCTGTTACGGGCGGTGAAGGAACAAGCCTACGATTACTTGAGCAAACCGTTTCCGCCGCGCAAAGCCGTCGAAGTCGCGCTACGGGCGCTTTCCGCTGATCAAGAGCCGGCCATAGAAGTCTTGTCGGCCCGTCCACACTGGGTCGAACTCCTAATTCCTTGCACACGCGAGGCCGCCGAGCGGATTCAGACTTTCATGATGCACCTGGAGGCCGACCTTCCTGAAAGTGTGCGTGAAACGATCGCTTCGTGCTTTGGGGAACTGCTGCTCAACGCAGTTGAGTGGGGCGGTCAATTCGATCCCAATCGAAAGGTTCGGGTCGCTGCTGTTCGCTCGCCGCGAATGCTCATGTTCCGAATCGCCGACCCGGGACCCGGATTTTCATTCGAGGGACTCTCTCATGCGGCGGTCGGCCAACCGGAATCGGAGCCTACAGCCCATATGTCCGTTCGCGAAGAACGGGGAATTCGCGCCGGTGGATTTGGAATCCTGATGACCAAGGCCGGCGCCGACGAACTTCTGTATAACGAAGCGCAGAACGAGGTCCTGTTCATAAAGTATTTCGACAACGCATAAGCCATGCCGACCAGAAAAGCGGGATGAATCGATCGGGCGGATCCAGTGGATATATTCCGATCTGACCCGCCGCATGGCCCTTCGCCATACCTTGTATCATCCGATGATGCTGAAATGGCTGGTCATCGTGGCCCTGGTGGGGTTGGGTTTGGTCTCGGTTGTCGCCGTGATGATCTTGTTGAGCCTCATCGGCGGCCCGGGCGGCGCGGGCTGGAAATTATATCCAACGATACTTCGATCACGTCGCGCGATGAGACGTGTATTGAAAGAACGCGGATTCGCGATTTTCCAGTCTCCAGTTTCGGAGCAACCAGCATCGACCCACGACATCTTTACATTTGCATAAACGTGAATTCAGATGATGTGCGTGACCGCCTCAAAGAAGATCAGGCGCTGATAGATCAACTTCGGCAAGCCTTGCTGACTTGCGGCTATCCGGCGGAGAGCGTGGCTCTCGTCAGTTTTAGCATCGAGTCACAAGAAACAGTGGACAGGGATTTCGGGTGGAATTGGTTTTACGCAAGAAAATGAGTACCCGGACAATATTGGCGAGTGGTCCTCATCCCGGAAATGAGGAGACCCGATCTATCGCGATCTGATAGTCAACCCCATACAAATATGCAGCCCATTCCCACCTGGAGCACTATGAGCCGGATCCAACCTTCCAACTAATTCTCCATATAGAAGAGAGATGGTAAGTCAGCCGTTGTTTTGTCGTCCGCCTTGAGTTCGCTGGCGATACCGATCAGCAAAAATGACGGCGCGAGTAACCACAAAGGCGCGATATCGAACGAGTGGCGTGCCAGGAGCGCAATCTCCCTACCGATGACCGTGTAGAGAAATAGACCAGTGCCAAAACTGAGGAAGACAACGTTCAATCTGTTCTTCATTGGCAGAGTATGCCGGTAACCATACAGATGGACAATAGTACCTATGTGGTAATGGCGACGGGCCTTCAAAACGCTTTCGCAGGCTAACCCCGCTTCCTTCTGGGTTATAGGGTGAATTGTCGCTAGCCTTGATCGGAAACGCCTCGGGGCCGAGGTTGGAGCCTGTGCGGTTGCTCCGAGGCGTTTTCGATAAGGACAAGAAGGAAGCGGCTGACGTTTGCGGCGGACGCGGTGATTATGAATTGGGACTATGGGAATTGAATAGCATTTTGTGTTCGATGGAACAGCCGGTGGCTGTGCGGTTGTTGCAGTGGTGTGGACCAGAGCGAGCAGAACGACGAGAGAGACGCCTGCAGGAAACATCGAAAGGCAGAAGAGCGCGATGCACCGCTGAGTCGAGTTCTCAGGGCCCATGGGAGATTTGCCGCTCGAAGATTCGATCGATCAGAAATTTCTCCCACTTAACATTTCTTCTCGCTGCGCTTGTTCTGTCTTGGAACAAGCAAGTAGATGACGAATAAGTTTACGAACCACGGAACATGGCCATCGTAACCGATTGGTTGGAAAGGAACCGTTTGCTCTTCTTGCAACATCGAGGGTCCGCTGGTTCAGCATTTGTCCATCGTGAGTTAAGCTGCGCTATTTCCTTAGACACCGGCAGGCAGCGAAGTGCTCGGGACGTGTTGTCCAACCCGCTGGTAACCCGAGAATCGAGCGCTTTTTGGATTGGCGGTCACCCCGAATTGGGAGGATTCACCTGTCAGAATTGTGCTCAGTTCCATTCGATGGGCTTGGGGAAAGTAGTATATGCGTAAGGGGGGTACAGGGGATGTCATTGGGGGGCGGGTTTCTGTGTCTTGTTAACGAAGATCGCGATTGGCAAGAGTCAGGGCGGCAGTTATTGCAGATTCTTCTAGAGGTAAAAAAGAAGGTCGGCGATTCACCGATGCACATTACGGAAGATGGCGAAGTGCTCCTTCATCCTGAGGCGAATCGGATTCTTCATGAACCGGGCAATGAGGGGCCGTTGGAGTTTTTGCGTTGTATCGAGCGCACCGGAATTGCCAAAGATTGGGAAGTAAAGTAGGCAGTTGGCGAATGATAGGCTCGGAATCGATCAGAGATAGAACGTGTCCGCGCAGCACCAGAGGGTGTGCTCCCCATTCAAGGAACGCGATCGGATGCTCAACTCAATTGCCGAGTATTACTCCAAACGATCTCACACACTCCAACAATGAGAAGGATTGCGCCATAGAATGCCCAATGTTGGTCGCCTTGCATGAAGCTACGGCTGAGAGATCCCCATGCCAGATTCAGTCCCTGCAGGATCCAGATGCTTCCCATCAGAACCATCAAGACACCGATCAGGCTGCTTATCATTCGCATTACCGCGTTGAACACACGACGCATCGCTCACCTTCCTCAGCGGCTTCGAGTGTATTACCGCCAAGCGGGAAGTTGCACCATTTTTGGTAAGGGGTGTCTGAACTTGTCCGTAACCCTCACGGTCAGATTGCTTCGCACGTTCGTAAGGTAGCCGAGGCCAGGTCGCGAGGTCGATTGTAGTGGCTGCGGAGTTGCGTTACGGTGCCGAAAAGAAGACATCGCTTTCCCTGGGCAGTACCCTAGTCAGTGACAACAACCCGGGAGTTCACCCGAGTTCGCGACCTCAAAGCGGAAAACTGGCTGCGTTCTTGAAACAAGTCGGCAAGATCCGTAGTGTGCGCTGAGCAGCGCGTTGTTCAGGAGGGTTAAAGTCCCTCCGGCGCCCGGATGAGGGGCGCTGTATCCGAAGGCGGGGGTAATGCCTCGCTGGCCGGAGAAGGGAAGAGGTATGGAGAAGCCTAAACGGGCA
>DASXLY010000188.1:0-2448 GCA_036495975.1 Occallatibacter sp.
CGTTCCTCCTCCACCAACAGGGGTAAGTGCGATCGGCTGTCCGGCTTGATAGACATCGGCTTTATGAACCTCAGTATCGAAGTAGAGAACATGCACCCGGCTCGGTCGTTGTCCTTCGAGAATCGAGCGAATCTCCGCCTCGAAGAGACCCAACTGGCGAGCGTTGATCGAACCTGAGCAATCGACGGCGATGGCGATCTCGCCCGCGCCTTCAGAGGCGACGCCCGGAAGATAGAGACCAGCCCAGATGTGTCTCCGGTTGGGTGGCATCCAGGTGTACTCAGACGGAATGGTCTCTGACCAGGCGCGGCGCAGCAGCTCCCGCCAGTCCACACTTGCCGCCTCGGATTGTTCGAGGCTACGAGCAACGCCGGAGGGCAGCTTACCTGCAAGTTTGGCGACGTTCTCTGCCTGCTCAACGGCTATCTTCCATTCCCGCGCCTGTTCAGCCACGGTATCGCCGTCGTCTCCTTCGGGGTCGGGGGCGTCAAGCACTTGGCCAAAGCCACCCGGAGTTGTCGGAGCGGTCGGCTCACTATCTGCATTCGGATTGTCGGCTTGTTTTCCGCCATCCCCGTCGGAAGAACCATCCTGGTTCTGTCGTTCACCGTTTGAGCCGTCCTGATCTTGCTGCTTTTCGATCAGGTTGTAGATGCGTTCCGCGCTCATGCCGCGAAAGCGATGGTCGATGAGAACGTCTTTCGGCAGCGTGAGTCCAGCATCCAGAAGTAAAGGGTTGATGGCATAGTCGCAGGCCATATTCCAGCGTTCCCGATCACGGTCTGCGCGACGCGTGTGATGCTGAAGTGCCGGGTGCATCACCTCATGCGCCAGAACGCCGGCAAGTTCTGCCGCGTTCAGCGTCTCGACAAATTCCGGATTGTAGAACAGAGAAACCCCATCCGTGGCCATGGTCGGAATCGAACCCGTGGCCCGCCCACGCAGACGGAAGAGCAGTGAACCGAAGAAAGGATGATCGAGAAGGAGTGCGGTCCGGGCCTTCTGGATCCGGACCGCGGGAGTAAGGTGCTTTGTGATTTGGAGCATAAGTTGGCATCCGGGTAATCATAAAGTGGCAGTGAGAGATCTCAAGAGATCTGGTAACAGATGGGCAAAAGGGAATTGAGTATAGGTGCAACGAGGACGGAGTCAAGTGACAAAGTTCACCTATTGATAGCGGCGCAAAACCACGGTTCGGGACCGGTTATCCTCGAATCACGCATTGGCGATAATGCCCCAATTGAGAATCGATCCAAAACAAATGCTGGTTGCTAGCGCGTTTCCCGGTATCTATCTTGGAAGCGGTCGTCTCGGTCTCAAGTGTTTACTCTTGAGTTATTTCCGGGTCGCGACAATATACCAACAATCCTCCCAGATCGGCGAGATGGACTGTTGGCGGCACAGGCTGCATACTTCCAGCATGGCTTCGGATGCGGTCAACATCCTTTCATGCGAAAGGTCCAAGCGATTGTCGCCACTATCGCTCGTGACTACGAACCACAGCGGCTGTACGTCATTCGCATCGACAATTGGTTTGGGCCGAAATGGATGCACTTTGCTGGGAAGTTCACTGCCGGGAAAGGCGCTGCTATCGGCGTTCATAAAGTGACTCTGCACGTACCACCTTTTGTTCCACACCGCGTCATTGCAGAACGCGTATTTGTGGCTCCGAACTACGATGAGATTGTCAGGCCGCCGCTGCATATCGAATGCGCAAGCAGCGACGCGCTTCAGAGGCGAATCGCGGACGTTGACAAGCAAGCTGCGTTTGTATGTTTCAGTAGCCAATCAGAGACGCAGAGGCGTGGTTCGATCATGGTGTATCTACCGGTGGCTTCCGAACCGTCGCCGAGCCACCGAGATGGACGTGGGCGGACCGGAGCGTTTTACATCGGCTTCTCCCAGCGAGAAATGAACTGGGAGCCAGCGATGCTGCGTGGAGTCTCGCGTGGCGAGGTGGCGCATCTTGCGGTTGACCGATAGTCCGCTCTCGAAAAAGATGCGACTCTTTGGGCATTCAGAGTGAGCCACCGGCAACCCGGACATAACCCGAAAACCAGTAAGGGAAGGTTCGGCGACAATCCGACCGAGACTCTCAATTTGACCTCCATCTCGGCTGGATGAGCGCAATTGCCCTGAAGGCGTCAAATGACCGTCGATCGGACCGTCCGGTATCGAGCAGTCTGAATTGGAAAATGGTCATCGCAAGTCCAGTAGTTCACGTTTTACGCGATTCAAGCCGTCTCATTTCAACAACTTTCTGGCGCACTTCTTTGGTATGCCAGGTGCACTATGCTCCTCCGATGGATATTGCGCGGCCTGATCTTAAGCAAAAGAAGAAGAAAGAGCGTCAGAGACGCGTTGGGATTGGTGTGGCGGCAATTCTTGCCGTTGCTGTTTTGTTTCTAGTGCGCTTTGAAGAAGCGCCGCACCATCGCGAATACGTCA
>DASXLY010000189.1:0-3887 GCA_036495975.1 Occallatibacter sp.
ACCAAGGCCACCGTACTCTTTGGGGATCAGAGCGGACAGCCACCGGGCCTTGGTAAGTGCCGTCACGAACTCCTCAGGGTAGAGGTGCTCTCGGGTGACTTTCTGGAAATACGGATTTCCGAACTGGTTGCAAACGGTACGGACACCCTCACGAATTTCAGCGAATTTGTCTTGTGTAATGATATCGGTCATGGCTTTTTCCTTTTCTCGTTGTGGGGAGATCACTTTTCGCTCCGCGACTCACCGATCTCAAATCAAGTGGAGTTCCTTCGCGGACGCGGTCAGGGCGTCGCGGAAGTCCGGATGCGCAAGTTCGATCAGCGCGTGTGCGCGCTCCGGCGATGATTTGCCCTTGAGGTTGGCCCAGCCGAACTCGGTGACAACGATATGGGTATCGGTCCGCGGCGTAGTCACGGGACCGTCCAGGCGTGCGACGATGCGCGAAACGGCGCCTTTCGCAGCAGTCGAGCGGGCAGTGATGATGGACTTGCCACCCTTTGAGGCGTACGCGCCGCGCACAAAGTCGAGTTGACCGCCCGTGGCGCTGTACTGGTGGCCCAGCATGTGTTCGGAGTTGCAGGCTCCGGTCAGATCGATCTGTAGCGTTGCATTGATCGAGACTACGTTGTCGTTCTGCGCGATAACTCGAGGATCGTTGGTGTAGTCAACCGGCTGGCTCTCGATCGACGGATTACCGTCCATGTATTCGTACATCCATTTCTGGCCCAAGGCGAACGTAAAGATCGTCTTGCCGGTATTGAGGGCTTTGCGGCTGTTGGTGACGGCACCCGACTTGATGAGGTCGACGAGACCCGGATTTAGCGCTTCGGTGTGAATCCCGAGGTCCTTGTGGGCCTTGAGTTCAGAACAGACCAGGTTCGGGAGGGCTCCAACGCCCATCTGCAGACAGGCGCCATCGGGGACCAACGCCGAGATGATGTGCCCAATCGCGGCGTCCTCCTGTGCGGCCGGCCGCGTCGGAAGCTCGAGCAGAGGCACATGATGCTCCACGATTGCATCGATCTCCGAGATATGAAGGTCAGCACCAGTCCCAGAGACGCGCGGCATGTTCTCATTCACTTCGACGATGACCAACTTCGCGGTGCGGGCGACTTTGCTCGAATAGTCGTTTCCGGTTCCGAGGCTGAAGTACCCGTGCTTATCCATCGGCGACACGACGATCAGCAGTACGTCGATCCCAATCTCCTCGGTCATCAGCCGAGGGGCCTCATGGAAGTTGCTTGGGACATAATTGACAACCTTTCGTCCGTCATCCGCGGCGGCTCTCTTGATGACGGCTCGCTCCGCCGCCGTGACGAACATGCAATACGAATGAATTCGATCGACCACGTCGTAGCGGAGGATCGTATCTGTCAGAATGCTGGTGGACTCGTAGTAATAAGCTCTCAACGCGTCTACGCCGCCCGCCGCTGCCCGGTTTGCAAGAGCATTCAGAAGCGCCGGTGGCTCGGCCATCGCCATCCCGATCGCTAGTTTCGATCCCGAGGCGATCCGCTCTGCGGCCTCCTCCGGTGTTGTGATTTTCGACCTGTAAAGTGAGCAGATATCCATGGTGTCGCCTCCTTCGGCATACGCTTGAATCAAATCAGTACTTGGCCGCTTCCTCCGGCGAGTGGCCGCGCCGGTAAACAAGCATCGTGCGCTCGAAGCTGATCACCTCGACGCCGTCCTGGTTGATGCCGCGGGTCTGGACAGTAACGATCCCCTGGGTGGGGCGGCTCTTCGACTCACGCTTCGAGAGGACCGTGCTCTCTGCGTAAAGCGTGTCTCCGGCGAATACCGGACGGGTGGCCTTCACTTTGTCCCAACCGAGATTCGCCACTACCTTGGCGCTGACCGTGCGCACACTCATCCCCGTCACGAGCGCAAGCGTGAAGGTTGAGTCAACGAGCGGCTTCTTCCATTCTGTCTGCGCGGCATATGCAGCATCGAAGTGAAGCTGCTGTGTGTTCATCGTCAGAAGCGTGAACCACGTGTTATCAGTCTCAAGAACAGTGCGGCCCGGGCGGTGTTCGAAGACATTTCCTTCCACAAAGTCTTCCCAATAAAGTCCCGATATTTCGCGATAGCGTCGTTCACCGACTGCCTTATAAGCGGAAAAATTTGTATCCATAGTTATCTCCCATGAACGGCTGTCTACTCATTTGTTTGTTGGGGCCTGTTTTCAGGAGGCGAGGACGAAGTCGAGGAAGTCGGCGAACACCCAGTTATTTTTGAGGGTGTAGTAGATGACTCCGAGGAACTTGCAGGACAGAGCTGTTGCGTTCGGATGCATGCATCCGTCGATCATTGATAGAACTGGCGAATCCTGTCTTTCGAGACGAGTTCACGGCAAAGGCCAAGGAGATGCACCTCTTGCGAGCCTGAGCAATGTGAACAACGCG
Source organism: Occallatibacter sp. (assembly GCA_036495975.1). GTDB lineage: Bacteria > Acidobacteriota > Terriglobia > Terriglobales > Acidobacteriaceae > Telmatobacter. Next base: position 2,406 of record DASXLY010000189.1, read on the forward strand.
AGATCATGATCATGCGGTCCTTGAATCCAAGACTGGAAAGCGATAAACGATATTCCGCCCTTCAACGCATAGGGCAAGCAATAATGTCTTCTCCACGTCCTTTGCTTATGTTCCACATTTCGTTTCTTTCGTTAATGTGTTCGAGATGGCGAGACTTAGTTCTTAACAGCGATTCCAGCCCGTTCAAGAACTAGCCTCGCCGTGCGGGCAACCGCCTCGTCCACCATCTGGTTGGCGACAGAACCTACACCCTTTTGGTTCACGACAAGGATCTGGCGTGCTTGGGCCACTTGTTGCTCGCTTGGGGTTAAGACCTCGTTGATGGTTGCAATTTGCGCCGGGTGGATTGCGCATTTGCTGAGAAAGCCCAAGGTTGCGGCGGCTTCGGTCTCCTGCCTGAGGCCCTCGGTGTTCCCAATATCGAAATAGGGTGAATCGAGAGCCGCGATCCCGGCGGATGCCGCCGCCTGAACAATGCGTGACCTCACCCAAAGCAATGGCTCCCACGCTGTCTTGGCCCCGAGATCCGCAGCCATGTCTGCTGCGCCGAAGAGCAAGGCAGCCGGCTTGGCTTCACCGCCGGTGATCTCATCGAGAGCCGCCACTCCCCTGGCACTCTCGATGAGCGCGATAATTTGCGCCGTCTTGCCGGCCTCTCGCAACAAGTTTCCTACCAGGCCAATGAGCGCCGACGATCCGCATTTCGGCAAAACTAGATAATCGGGATCTGCCGATGAACTTAGTAGCGCCTGCAGGTCATCGAGCCCAAACCTTGTGTTCGGGGAATTGATTCGTAGCGCATAAGGAAGGTGATCCGCCGGAACCTCTGCGAGATAACGAAGCGCTGTTTCGCGTGCCTCTTTCTTTGCGGATGGCGCGACCGCGTCTTCCAGATCAATGACTAGGGCGTCTGCACGTACGTCAACCGCACGGGCAAATCTGTCCGATTTAGTCGCGGGCGTAAACAACCAGCTCTTCAGGGAAAGAATCGATTTCTGCAATTTTGGGAGAGTCACCTTAGTTCCTTCAGAAAGTGGCTACGCATAGCTCAGCAACATTCGATCCGCTTCGATGATAGGTTTCTGTGTCCGCAGGCAACTTCGCTCCTGCTTTGCGATGCACTTGCACTCTTTAGGAATGCACGCAGAGAGCCATCTTGAAGTGGTTGAGAATAAAGGAAAGGGACGGCCGGAGGGCAGTGTGAATTTCGCCAAATTCAGCGATGTCGATAATACCGTCAATTCTGTTGAGGCTCAGGTTGAACTCGTTAAGCATTAGGCTCACTTCGAAAAACGTCTGGGCTTGGTTGCGGATGGGTCGAGGCCTTAGACTGGGAATATGCGCAATCGACACGGACGACGGTCTCGCGGCCTTTCATAGTGAAGATGCACAGATGAAAAGTTGGCTGGTTGAAAGGAGGTCGTATCGGAGTTCGAATCACGGGGAATGCGTGTCCACCGGGCAAAGACACTAAATACGAAA
>DASXLY010000190.1:0-1525 GCA_036495975.1 Occallatibacter sp.
ACGGAGTTTTTTCCGGGCTTTCGATCTCAGCCGGCTTACGGACACACTCCTGGCCATTCGCTCTACGTTCTCCAAAATGCTGGAGAAACGTTGCTGTTCAGCAGCGATCTTGTGCACGTCGATGCCGTACAGTTTGATGACCCCTCCGTTTGCATCAGGTTTGATTCCGATCCCGTAAAGGCCGCTGAACAGCGCAAGAAAATTTTCGCGGACGCTGCCAAAAACCGATGCCTGCTCGCTTTCAACCATGTGTCATTTCCGGGAGTCGGGCACGTGCGAAAAGAAGGTGATCACTATCGGTGGATTCCGGTGCAATACATGAACGATGCATTGAAGCCGGAGCCACGACAAAGCCAAGGCGAAGAGAATATGCAAACCGGCGAAAAAAGACGAACACCGTCGACTACGCCGTAGTTTTGAACTTCGCGCACTACAGCGAATCAAGATTCTGATCCTTGGGAAAAGTCGTGGGATGTTGCTTCAAAAAAGGAGTTTAGATATGCGATCCGAAATAGTTATGCGAGCAATGAGGGCAGAAGGATTCAGCGGTTACAAGGATTTGAAGCTAGTGGACATTCCAAAACCGGCGGTCTCGGATGGACGAGTGCTGGTAAGAATCACAGCGGCCGGGGTCACGCCACTGGACCACACCATTCTGTCGGGGGGATACCCACGAGCGATAGCGCCACTGGTCCTGGGGAACGAGGGAGCGGGCGTAGTAGAGGACGGAGGGGGGACGGCCTTTCCTGCCGGTTCACGTGTGATGTTTACGGGGCCGTACGGCGTTTCAGAGAATGGAACCTACAGTGAGTGGCTTGCTGTCCGAAACGAGAACCTTTGCTTGATTCCCGACAACGTCGAGGATATTTCGGCTGCTGGAGTTCCCGTTGCTTATCTCACCGCTCAAATGGCACTGAGCTTCGCAGGATTTGCGAAAGGCAAGACGGTGCTGTCGCCCGCGATTGGAGGGTCAGTCGGAAACGCAGTCACTCAGTTAGCGAAGGCGCAAGGGGCGAAACACGCGATATCAACGACGACTAATCATGCGAAGGCACAACAAGCACGCTCTCTGGGTTTCGATGAGGTGATCGACCTGTCTGTGGAGAATCTTAGCGACGGTGCTCGCCGGATCACGGATGGTCACGGCGTCGACATGGTGATTGACGCAATCGGCGGGGAAATCTTAAGCGAGGCGCTTGGCACACTCGCAATTGGGGGAAGCCTGACTACGTTGGGCTACTCCGCAGGCCGCAAGACAACCATCGACGTCACCGATCTGATCTGGAAGCGCGCCAGTATGAAGAGCTTCTCCCTGTTCGCACAACCTGCGGAGGTATGGACCACCGCATGGAGCGTCATTGTTCCCTTGCTTCAATCCGGTGCGGTCAAGCCCATCGTGGCAAAGACGTTCCCGCTGGCTGAGGCGGCAGATGCTCTGCGTTACCTCGTTGAGGGCCGCCCCTTCGGTAGGGTCGTCCTCACAATCTGACAGGGGACGCGAAGGGCTCGAATCGATCACCGCGGG
>DASXLY010000191.1:0-1606 GCA_036495975.1 Occallatibacter sp.
CTTCAAAAACCGATAGGCGAAGCGATCTGTCTCGCCCTTGACCGAAGGATCGAACACCTTGATGGAGTGCGGATCGTCCTTGTTTGCCAGCGCGGTGCTTTCCGCGTCCAGCACAAAGCCTGCCGTTTCCACCTCCTCGCGAACAGCCGCAGGCTCTATCCGATGCAGCGACTCGGCACGACTTGTGCCCGTCCCAGAGGCGGCAACGTGGTCAACAATGACATAAAACCCACCAGGCTTGAGTCGCTCATAGACGGCTCGATTGAAGCCGGCTGGGGTTGCGCCTCTGGCCTGGATAAGGGCGGTATGGAGATCGTGGTAGAACAGGTGCAGCCACACGACATCCGCTGGTTGCGAGCTCTCCGGCAGCGCCACAAGGTCCGCTGAGAGGACCTGCACATTCTCTCGTCCCGGCTCCTTCGCCAGCGCCCGCATGTGGCCGACCGGATCGCTCTTGAAATGAGCGATCTCCGCCGGGACGAAACCGTAGACCCGTCCCTTGGGACCGACGATGTCAGAAAACCGGCGCGTCCAGTCTCCACTGCCTGGCCAAACATCGATCACACTAGAGTCCCCGTCAATTCGTGCGAATCGAATCAACTCAGATCGCGTTGAAGCGTTCATCGAAATCTCCTAAGCAGCCAGGCCCCTGGGAAACTCTCATCTACTCCCGCCCGCGCGAGGCGTCGGCGCGAATTCAGATGGCCGAGAAGCCGCCATCGACAGCCAAGTCCACCCCATTCACGAAGCTCGAATCGTCTGAAGCAAGAAACACCGCGGCCGCCGCAATTTCCTCAGGACGACCCATCTTTCCCCGCGGGATCAGGGATTCGAACATCCGCTTCGCCTCCCCGGTGAGAACTTGGTCCTGCATCGGTGTGGCGATCGGCCCCGGGCTCAGCACGTTCACCCGGATATTCCTGCCCTTCAGTTCGTTGAGCCAAGTGCGCGCGAATGAGCGCAACGCCGCCTTGCTAGCTGCATACACGCCGTAACCAGGAAAACCTTTCACCGAAGCAACTGACCCGGTCATGAAGATCGATCCACCATCCTTGAACAGCGGCAACGCCTTCTGAACCGGTAAACAGCGTGCCGCGCGTATTCAGGCCGAAGGCCGCATCGAAGTGCTGCTCGGTAATCTCGCCCAGTGTGACGGCTTCGCCCATGCCGGCGCTTGCGTACAGGACGTCGATCTTGCCCTTTTCGGATCTCACCTTCTCGTAGAGCCGGTCGAGGTCGTCGAGATTGGCCGCGTCGCCGCGCACGCCGGTCACGTTCCGGCCAATCAGCTTGACGGCCTGGTCGAGCGTCTCCTGTCTCCGGCCCGTGATGAAAACATAGGCCCCTTCCTCAACGAACCGCTTGGCGCTCGCCAACGCCATGCCGCTCGATCCACCCGTGATGACAGCCACTTTCCCGCTCAATTTACCCATGACTATGCACTCCTCACCGTTGCTCGCAAGGACCGGCAAGAGCGCCGGCTAATTATGTATCGATCGGTGCAATATAGGCATTTCTTGGAGCGCTGTCAAATATGTATCGTTCGGTACATAGGGAGTAGACGGGTTCTTCTGGACTTACTGCTGAATCTTGTACGGAATCGCGC
>DASXLY010000192.1:0-40960 GCA_036495975.1 Occallatibacter sp.
CAGGAACGTCTGCCCGTAACGCTGTCTGCGGATGCGCGGATCCAGCAGCACCAGCACCCCGCGATCTTCCAGCGACCGAATCAGCCGACCAAACCCCTGCTTCAGAGTAAGCACCGCCGTCGGCACCTGGTAGTCAAAGAACGGTTTTCCGCCCGCTTCTTCAATCGCCTTCATCCGCGCCTGCACCACCGGGTCATTGGGCACGGCGAACGGCAGGCGATCGACAATCACGCAGCTAAGGGCCTCACCTTGAACGTCCACGCCCTGCCAGAAGCTCGAAGTCCCGAAGAGCACGGCATTCGGCGTCGCGCGAAACTCCTCCAGCAGCGCCTTGCGCGGTGCGGTCCCGTGCAGCAGGATCGGGTAGTCCAGCACCGGCAGCAGCCGCTCATACAAGTCGCGCATCTGCGCGTAGCTCGTAAACAGGCAGAACGCGCGGCCCTTCGAGAGCTCCAGCACGCGCCGGATGCAGTTGGCCGCAGCCTCGGGAAACTCGGGATCGCGCGGGTCTGGCATCTGCGGCGGAAGGTAGAGCAGCGCCTGTTCACCATATCGAAAATGCGATGGAACGACCAGCTCACGTGCCTCCGTCATTCCCAGCCGCTTGCGGATGTGCTCGAAACCGCCCTGCACGGTAAGTGTGGCCGAAGTCAGCACCGCGGTAGGAATCGTCTCGAATACCAGTTCGTGCAGCAACTCCGAAACATCGATCGGGGTGGCCTGCAGAAACGTATGCCGGTTCTGCGCCCGCATCCCGCCGCGTGCCCCCGGCGCATTCCGGTCGAGACTCCCCACGGCTCTACGCTCGAGCCAATAGACCATGTTGCTGGAATTCGATTCGAGCAGAAACTCGAGCTCACTCCGCAGCCGTGCCACGCGTTTGCGCAGGCCGGGCGCTTCGTCAATGTCGGTGAGCAACTCCATCTCCGACTCGAGCAAACGAAGCGTGTTGCGCAATGACAAATACAGGTCTCCTGAAGACTCTAGAAATTCCTCGCGATTGTCGAAGGGCTGGCGTCCGTCTCCATTTGCGGGGAGGCTCGAGAAGAACATGCGGGCCCGGTCGCGTAGCTGTTGCATTGCCGCGGGCATTTTCTCCGATCCGGGTTTGCCGCGCAGCAGCACGTCCGTGTCACGCGCCAGTTCTTCGAACCGCACGTTTGAAACCGAGAGGCCGAAGTAGCTCGAAGCCACCTCCTCCAGTTCGTGTGCCTCGTCGAAGATCACGGCGGCGGCTTCAGGCAGAATGCCCGCGTCCGGCGCTCCGGTAGCTTCCCGCTTCACCGCGAGGTCAGCGAAGAACAAATGGTGATTGACGATTATGATGTCGGACTCGAGCGCGCGACGGCGCATCTCGGTGATGAAGCAGCGCCGGTAATCCGGGCAGGTGCTCCCCAGGCATGCTTCGCTGCGAGCATCGAGCTTGTGCCACAGCGCGCTCGATTCAGGAAGCTCCGACAGCTCAGACCGGTCGCCGGTTTCAGTGGTCCGTTCCCACTCTGCGATCTGGCGGTATTGGTCGATTTCTTCGAGCCCCGACAGAATCGGCTGATCGCGTAAGGCGACGAGTTTGTGGCGGCAAAGATAATTGGCCCGGCCCTTCATGTAACAAACGCGCAGGTTGCCAAGCAGCGACTCGAGAAACGGCACATCGCGGAAGTAGAGCTGGTCCTGCAGCGCTTTCGTGCCGGTAGAAACAATCACGCGCTGGCCGGTCCGCAGGGCGGGGAGCAGGTAGGCCAGCGTCTTGCCGGTGCCCGTGCCGGCCTCGACGATCAGGTGTCGATGCTCCGCCAGCGCCCGTTCCACGGCTTTGGCCATCTCCAGCTGGCCGGGCCGGTACTCATACGGCAATGGCGATTGCGCCAGCACGCCCCCGGGAGCAAAGAACTCGTGGAGCGTGGGCAGCGTACGAGTTGTGGTTTGCAGGGAGGCCATTGGCGCAGGGTGCTTCCTCCATCATAGGTCCAACTCTGATTGCGAGTCCTGCGCGAAGGGCTGCCGTTTCGAGTGAGAGCCCCAAATCGAGACGTCCCTTCTCGAAATGAAGTTTGGGAGGCTGCCGGAAGCTACACTGAAAGAACCGCTTGATCCACCGGAGAACGCGTTGCCCACCTATCGCAGATCGGTAATCCCCAGCCGGCCCGGTGCCGAGACACTACCCGTGATCGCCATCGTGGGCCGACCCAACGTGGGAAAGTCCACGCTTTTTAACCGGCTGACCAGGAGCAGAAGATCCATCGTTGGCGATGAGCCCGGCATTACCCGAGACCGCATCTATGGTGAATTCGACTGGGCAGGCCGACGTTTCCGGCTGGTCGACACGGGCGGCATCATCCCCGACGACCCGGAACTCATTCCGACAGAGATTTACAACCAGGCCAAGGTGGCGCTCGACGAGGCGCAGGCGATCATCATGGTGGTGGATGCGCGCACTGAGCTTGCGCGACCCGACTACGATCTCGTCCGGCTATTGATGCGCGGTGCCCGTCCGGTTTTTCTCGCCGTAAACAAGGTCGAAGGCGAGGCGATGGCTCTGGTCGCGGAGAACTTCCGCAGCCTCGGCATTCGCGAGGTCTACTCGATCAGCGCCGAACACGGGCTCGGGATTGGCGAGCTGCTCGACGCGGTGGTTTCTGTCATTCCCGAACAGAGCGAGAATCTCGATCGCACTCCTGAGAAGACAAAAGGAGAAACAGTGAAGGGTACGGGCTCTAGCCCGTACATCTCCTCCGCGGAAGAAGAAGAGGCTTTAGCCCCTGAAGAAAAAGCCGCGCAGATCCATCGTACGCATGGCGAATTCGAACAGCATGAAACCGCCGTCGCCATCATCGGTCGCCCCAACGTAGGCAAATCCACGCTGCTCAATGCCCTCACCGGAACGTCACGCGCCATCGTCTCGCCCATCGCCGGAACCACGCGCGACGCGGTGGACGAAACGGTGGACTACGAGGGCAGTACCTATCGCTTCGTCGATACGGCCGGCATCCGTCGCAAGGGCAAGACGAACCTCATGGCCGAGAAGCTTTCGGTGGTCATGGCCCGCCGGCATCTCGAAGCTGCTGACGTGGCACTGCTCATCATTGACGCCACGGAAGGCGTAACCGCCAGCGACGCTACCATCGGGGGCTACGCGCACGAGAGCGGCCGCAGCGTCATCCTCATCGTGAACAAGTGGGACGCCGTCACCACCGGGCGCACCGACGGCAAGCCGCCCGCCGACCGCGACATTTTCGAGAAGCAGTTGCGGCGAGCCTTGAAGTATCTCGATTACGCACCGGTGCTCTTTCTCTCGGCGAAAGAGGGAAAAGGAATGAGCCGGCTGCTGAAGGAAGTGAAGTCGGTCGCGGCGGAGCGTCGCAAGCGTGTCACGACGGGGCAGATGAATCGCTTCCTCGAGAAGATTGATTTCCAGCGCGCCCCGGTGCCAATGGCCAAGCGTATCCGCATCTTTTATATGACCCAGGCCGCCGTCGCCCCGCCCACATTCGTGCTCTTCACCGACCGTGACATCAAACTGCACTTCGCATTCGAGCGCTTCCTCGAAAACCAGATTCGCGATGCCTTTGGATTCAAGGGCACGCCGATCTGGTTCAAGGTCAAAGCACGGAACGCGGATAAGAACGAAGACTGATTTCGAGATCTAGACTTCGAGCGGCCGACGCACCGAAGATGTCAGGTATCCATTCTCTGCCAGGTGTTTGCCCATCTGCTCGTACATGCTGGGGTCGGTCGGCTGCATCGTCGCAAGCCCATCCACATACCGGTTGTACATCGAAAATGCGGCGGCGATGAGCACCGTGTCGTGAATCTCCATATCGTTTGCGCCCAGCGTACGTGCGGCCAGCACATCCGATTCGCTAACCAGCTTGCCGTCCTCCCGGACCTTGCCGGCGATCACGAGGAGAGCCTTGAGCTTCAGACTGATCGGCGCATGCAGGAAGTCGGTTTTTACCAGTTCCACAACAGCCGGATTGCCAAGGTGGCTGGCAGCGGCGGCACCATGGCTGAGCGCGCAGAACGTGGTGCAGTTCCGCGAGGAGACATAGGTCGCGATCAGCTCGCGTTCGCCTGGTGACAACGAATTGGGTTCGTGCAGCAGGACATGTGCCAGCTCGCGCATCGGCTTGGCAGTTTCAGGGCGAAAAGCAAACCCCGCACTGATGCCGGGCAGATCTTCGGGAAGATTGATGTGGGGCATATCAGGAGCTCCAGTTCTGAGTTCGCAGTTCGTAGTTCGTAGTTCAGAATCCCAATTCACCGACAACAGCTCCACGCAAAGCGGTCTTTACGAGGAAACTGAATCGACCGCAACCGAAGTTGCCGCATTACTGCCGCGTGTCAGCAGCCAGCGCACCGGCAAACCGCACAGCACAACGCCTGCGCCCAGCAGCGCGGCGCCCGGATTATGAAGCAGAAGCATTGTGGCAAGTGCTCCGCTGCCTGCAATGAAGACAATAGGCGCCACGGGATACCACCAGCGTTGAACCGGCGTGATGGTGCGGAAGAGCGTGGCGGCTGTCAGCGCGAGAAAAACCACCGCCGAAAAAATGATGAAGGCGAGAATGCGGTCGAATGCCCCCAGGGTCAAGACCAGCAGCGCCATTCCCGTCTGCAGGATGACAGCATTCGCCGGTGTGCCAAAGCGCGGATGCGATTGCGCAAATGCGGCCAGAGGACCTTGTGTGGCGTTTCCCGCCTCCGCCCGCGCCAGCGCATAGGTAACGCGAGGCACGGCCATGCTCATCACCATCAGGCCGCCGAGCACGCAGAGCACGACGCAGGTTGCCAGCACCCGTGCTCCCGCAGATCCGAACAGCGCCTGCCCGAAGAGCGCCACGAACGCTGTGTTCGATTGGATCTGCTGCAGCGGTACCACGGCAACAAAGGCAAAGCTGAGGAGCAGATAGATTGTCGTGACGATGAGCACTCCGCCGGAAAATGCAACGGGCAGGTTGCGGGAAGGATTCCGCACCTCGCCCGCGATCTTGCCTGCTTCCCACCATCCGCCGAAACAGAAGAACGCGCTGATGGTCGCGCCGGCAATCGCGTCGAAGAGCGGGTCCGAGCCAGGCCGACGAAGCGTAAAGGGCGCGATGTTTTCCATCCGCGCATGCCCCGAGACCAACGCCCATCCAACCAGAGCGCCCAGCACAGGCACTTTAAACCAATTCAGAATGGTCATCACAACAGTGCTGAGTCGCGTCCCCAGATAATTGAGAGCGCCAAGGGCGAGAAGAATGAGAGCGGGCAGGGCGGTTGCAAGCGGTCCCGGAATCGGCATGAGCGCCTGGACATAAGGAACAGTTCCTACCGCCAGGGCCGCTGACACGCCGGGATACATCACCACCGCGGCCATCCATCCATAGAGAAACGCGACGCGCCGGCCCAATCCCCGCCGCAGATAGACATACTCGCCACCGTCGTATGGATTGCGGATCGCCAGTTCGGTAAAGCAGAGAGCACCGGCGAGCGTCAGCAGCGCCATGCCACACCACACCGCCGCCAGAAGGGCAGGGGAACCCAGCGAGCGCGCCATGGCAGCCGGGGTCAGAAATATCCCCAGCGAGATAGCTTCGCCGGTTACGACGGCAGTGGCCGCCCACACTCCCATTTGCCGCTGGGTTCGGTTTTGGGGAACGCCCTCCATGGTCTGCTTATCCTAATGGACCAACAGAGCACTCGCGCATCAGACTTTGGGTTGAGGGGGCCGCCAGGCAGTCGAAACGACCGACGGTGACACTTTTACGGCTGCTGTTGCACTGACGAAGCTTGTGCAGCCGGCTGTTGATCCAGACGCATGACGTGAACACTGGCCTGCGTCTCCGGCGTAGTGCCGTCGTTTACCTGCACCTCGGTGGGAGCGCCCTGTACCAGGAGGCGTGATGTAACCGTGCCGCGCCCCGGCACCAGAACCTGTTCCGTTGTGGCGTTGGTTGCCGACCGAACTGTCACGGGTACCTGCGCTGCCGCGTACCCGGAGTTTGAAACCGTAACCGAGACCAACCAGTTTCCCGACTGAACGGCGTTGGGAAAGGTCTTGTCGATAGTCAGGTCGGGAAGACCATGATCTGCATCGATCCAATCAGCGAAGAGCCAGCTCAAATTCTGGCGCGGGGCTGCTGTCTTAAGCGCGGTTTGAAATGCCTGCAAGGGATCAGCCTTATTGGCCGCCGCCGCGTTCGATGCGCGAAGGGCGGCGCCCAGGGCATCGTCGCCGACAACGTCGCGCAGCATCCACAGGATGTAGGCGGCCTTGGTGCGGTAGTACACGGGCGACGTGGCGTAACCGAGGGGCTGCCCTGCTCCTTCCCCCGGGCTTGGCGGTTCTGCGAGTGCAAGCGCCTGTCGACCGGCCTCGAGCGTGGCCAGCGCCTGATCCCGATGGTGTTCATGGTCATCCCAGAGTGTTCCCATGAAATTCGCAGTACCCTCGTCGAGCCAGAATGGGGCCGGAGACATCCAACCGTGGGTTAAAGAGTGAGAGAGAAGCGACGCAATCTGATCGGGCGGGCCATCTTGCACCGGAATGGCGAGCAGCGTCCCCGATTCCCACGGAGTGTCCTCGGGATCGGGAAGATCAAGGATGGTCAACTGGGCAGGAGGATTCTGACCCAGCCAGCGCTCGATCATCGGTGAAACGTTCGCGGCCGCCGCAAGCCAACTCTTTACTGCTGACTCATCTGCCGTGACCGTATATGCGGTCATATGGGAGCCGGCATGCGCGTTCTGGGTTGTGACAAAAAGACTGGGCGACTCGAAGCCAAGCTGGGTTGGGCCGGTCTCCGCTGTGGCGATGCCGGGAACGTCGGGATCGGAAGCGTTGGGGTCTGAGACTTTGAGCGGAATCTTGTGTCCGTTGACGACCGCAACCGTGGGCGGCTGATTGTGCGGGAACTCCACGGTCAGACGCAGCCGAAAGCTGGTGCCTGTGGTGAGCAGCTTCTGGCGGCCGATCTCGTCAAAGAGCCGGGCGCCGTCGCCGATCATCACGGGAGTGCTTGCCACGGGGTACCAGGCAACGTTGCCGAATCCACGCAGTCCCGTGAACTCCGGGCTGATTTCATCCCAGTCGGAATGGGCGGCGGAATCCTCGGGAGTGCCTACAGAAACCAGCCTCCGCGCCGTAGGTGCGATTGTGCCCGAATAGAAAACCTCGAGTTGCAGGCTTGCGCCAGGGCTGAGTGGCGCAGCAAGCGGCACCACCGCCTCATGAAACTGCCCGGTGTGGTCGGAATCTGAATTGATCGTAGCCACCGCTAGGGGCACGTCATGACCGTCAAGGTGGATGCGCTCCCAGTTCAGCGAAGATGAGAGCTGCAAGGGAATACTTGAAATCGGACTCTTGCCGGCGTTACGAACAGTCACGGTGCCACGCGCCGCCAGCTGCTGGGCGCCAGTGTTCAGACGGATGTCAAGATCAAGACCCGTCACGGCAATTGCCTGGCGATCGGCGTCCGACACCGGGGCAACTGCGGCGGTTTTTGCCGCCGGCCTGGCCGCAGGCCCAGTCTTATCTACCGTGTTGCCATTGGCATCCAGCGAGCGATGGAAGAGCACCTTGCCCGATGGCTGCGCGGCTTCAGGCTGATTCTGCTGATCGGCTGGCTGGCTCGCCGGGGCCTGTGCCGTGCAGGGAAGAATGGCCAGGATTGCGGCGATGGATAAGACGGCCAGCGCCCGGGCGGGAAACAACTTCATGAACCTAAACCTTTCTGCTTCTTCTTAGACGTGCCGGCGGCGGCGGGGCCAACCGTGCCTTGTTCTTTGGCGCGACGTTGACGGTAAGCCTCGTACAGCACCACGGCGCCGGCGGCGGAGACGTTCAAGGAACTCACTCCTCCTGCCATTGGGATGCGCAACAAATGGTCGCAGGTGCGGCGCACCAGATCGTGCAGACCTGCACCTTCGCGGCCCAGGACGAGAACGCAATTGCCGGTCAGGTCGAAGCGGTCGTAATCAGTTTCACCGCGTTCGTCGAGGCCGATCACCCAGATGTTCTGCTGCTTCAACTCTTCAAGAGCTCGCACGAGATTTACAACGCGCGCAATTCGAAGATGTTCGACCGCTCCGGCACTGGCCTTGACGGCCACGGGACTCAATGGCGCCGAGCGTCGTTCCGTAACGATTACGCCATCCACACCTGCGCCGTCGGCAACGCGCAGCAGCGCGCCCAGGTTCTGAGGATCCTCAACACCGTCTAAAGCAAGGAGCAGGCGCGGTTTGGAGGGAGCGGGTGCTTCGAAGAGGTCTTCAATCGAAAGCAGTTCCTTGGGGTGGACCAGCGCGACCACCCCCTGGTGCATGTTCGTCCCGGCAAGCTGCGTCAGTTGCTCGCGCGGTTCCTGGCGCACCCGCACGCCGGCTTGACGGCATTCGGCCACAAGATGGGTGAGCCGGTCGTCGTGGCGCTCGGCGGCAACCAGAACGTGATCGAAACGGCGTTGACCCGCACGCAGAGCTTCGGCCACCGGGTGCACGCCATAGAGAACTTCCATAGCTCTAGTGTAGATGGGCCGAGTTATTCCCGGCCTCGTCGTCGCGCCACCGCCAGGCAGCTTTCGATGGCCCTGGCTGAACGGCGTTCGCGGCCTTCCACTGTCTGCGGATAGAAGATGCCGAGCAGGTGATTCTTACGCTGTGTCGGCGTCATCAGGTCCCATCCGCGACGGGCCTCGGGCTGATGCTGGAATGCGGCGCGCAGAATCGGCGGCGGCTCGATTTCGCCCTCCATCGCCAGCATCAGGCTTTCGGCCATCGCCTCGGCGCGCTTGCGGCGAGTCTCCGGAGTCTTAGCGTCGGCAATGAAATTAGTGAAACCCTTCCGCATCGATGGGCTCATGCGATCGAAGAACCGTCTCAAATCGCGATCGGCCTTGAGAAGCTTCGCGAACTCAGCCGGCACTTCGATGATCACTTCGCCAAGATCGGGTGTCAGCTTGATCAACGCCCGTTGGCCTGCTCGCACCTGCGCGCCTGCCTGCATCTTCTTATTGACGATGAGCACCTGGCCCTGTCCTTTTGTGCCCGGAATCAGCGCTGTTCTGAACGGAAAACCGTTGATCTCGCCAAAAACGCGGCGACTCTTCCACATGGGCCACGCCTTCTTCAGGTCGACGGGAATGCGCACAATCACCCATCGCAGCGACGTGCCAGTGGCCTCGAGATTGGCACGAAAGGTTTTGCTTGCATCCGTCTTCATGAGTCTTGAGTCTGCCGCCTGGGATTGCGGTTTCCATGATTCTCACGTTTCAGACGAGGCACGATCAATCCCGAAATTGATCGTGATTCCAGTCCGGGGGTGAAAATACCTCCTGAGAATCTGAGGAACATCGTATCCTATTGCTCTGGACTGTCTAGGGGAGCGGATTGAGATGGCGATGGACCGGAACGAAGCATCGGAACCGACTGACCTGGTACAGGGCACCCTGGAGATGCTGATTCTGAAGACACTGGCTCTCGAGCCGATGCATGGCTACGGAGTGGCACTCCGCATCGAGCAGATCAGCGGTGGCGTTTTTCGCGTGAATGCGGGATCGTTGCTACCGGCTCTAAGCCGTATGGAACGTGCCGGCAACGTGAAGTCGGAGTGGCGCGCGACCGAGAACAATCGTCGTGCCAAGTATTACGGCCTCACAGCCAAAGGCCGCAAAGCGCTCGCCGCTGAAACCGAGGAGTGGGAGCGTCGCACCGCGGCGATCACAAGAATTCTCGAAGCCTGACAAACGTTCTAAGGGCAGCCACGATGGGATGGATAAGCATCATCGGCGTAAGCTCCCAGGCATAAGCCGCAGCCTTTGAAGAGAAGTGTCAAGTGCGCCAACCAGTCCTTTTGCCCTAACTCGCTCATTTCAGTCATCAAAAAACTTCGGCTCCGTTTGCAACCTATTATCCCCAAAAGGCGCACAATGGCTTTGTAGATCTACTTGAATCTCTGATGTTTTGTTGGTCTAAAAGCCGGGCTTTTCTCTGCCGCTCAAAATCGAACCGCGATGTAGCTCTTGGTAAGGCCAAGAAAGCGCTCCCGCAAGATATGGCAATCGGGGAACAAGTCGGCAATTTCTCGATAAGTGAGCAAGCGAACCTCATTGACAATCTCGTGCACGATTTCAGGATTCAGCAGGCCGCGAGGCGTCCATCGAACAATTCGATGCTGGAGACTTCTCGGCAAGTACTGAATGAACGGGGCCCACAAATGGGCTTCGATGGGAAAACTGCGGGCAGGCGTTTGGATCCAGAGCTTCCGAGCTACTCTTCTTGCTTCCCGCGCGAATGCCTGTTGCTGTTCCCAGGTCTTCAAGTGTTCGATCACCGAATTTGAGAAACCAATATCAAAAGAATCATCGGGAAAGGGCATAGCCGTGGCATCGGCTTCAATCGATCTGAAGCGATCTGACACAACACCCCCATACACAAGATTGTTCACAAGCGTGACTGAAAATGGCCTGTGAACTTCTGATTCCGACTGCCACGTCTCCGCAATGCCACCAATGTCCACCACCCGTTCTTTTGACGAGGGAGTGAAGAGGACGAAGAATGTCCTCATTCTCTTTTTGCGAAAATGCACAAAAACGTGCTGATAAAGCGCATTGAATTTGTGCCCCATCGACATGGCTTTCATAATTGCTTCCTATATGCAATTGAGATTTGGTGTTGGGGCAGTATAGGACCGCGCGAAGGGTGACATGCGTCATTTGAATGTCATGCAATTTTGAGTTAAGGCCACGTCCAGCGGCGGTCAAATACGTCCGCTTCCGCTTATGAATTTCTTACGCTCTCCTTAGCCTTTGAAGACGCGCTGGCCACGATACTGCGCACATGCATAGTTTCGGCACGTTTTTGATACATGTGCTAACGGCCCTCTTCTTTATCGGGTTGGCGGGTTCCGCCATTGTGATCGCTATTTCGTTCGTCGAGGATTTCCGGGAACTCTTTGGTCCCGATGAGCCCAGTTCTGAACCCGCCAAGGTCTCGAATCAGGCTCCCGCACAAAAGCGCATTGCATAGAGATGCAAGTGCGTGTTTTTCTGCTGCGATGCGCCGTCGGCAGCTGGGCGAATCCTAACCGAGGAAGCCCAGGTAGGGGCTGCTGCCGAAGTTGGCGAAGTTCGGGAAGACAGTTTTGATCTGTCCATCGGAGAGGCCGAACCAGCGCGCCAGGGTGCCGGCGTACTGATCAACCGACGTGGTTGGAATAAGCCGGCCTGCGCCGAGATCGTTGGCCTGGTTAACGCCGACGACCGGGTATTGGCCGTACATGTCCTGCCCTGCGATGGAGCCGCCCACGACGAAGTGATGGCTGCCCCAGCCGTGGTCGGTGCCGTCGCTGTTGGAAGTGAGGGTGCGTCCGAAGTCGGACGCGGTGAAGGTGGTCACCTGGTTGCCAAGTCCAGCGGCAACCATCTGCGTATCGAAATACTCCAGGGCCTGACCAAGCTGAGTCAAGAGACGCGCATGCTGCGTTGCCTGCCCATCATGGGTGTCGAAACTGCCGAGTTGCACATAGAAGATCTGACGATTCACGCCCAAAGCGGCGCGCCCGGCGATGATGCGTGCGACGGTTTGCAGCGAGATCGCGAGCTGATTGTCGGTGAGCACCTTGGTCATCGGGTCAAGATACTGCGGAGGATTGGGGATGCCGCCAACGCCGGCAGGAGCCATCGCCGTGGCGAGGAGTTGCTGGGCCTGCTGGGAGCGATTGACTACGACTTCATATTCCTTCGCGAAGAGATTGGATTCATCGGCCGTGAGGATGGATTGCAGAGCGCTCGATCCGGCGGTGTTGCCAAACAGGGGTTGCGCGGTTCCGTAGATCGGGATCGGGCCGGCAGAAGTGACATTGAGTTGGAAAGAAGATTCCCCAGCGAGGAAGAGGGCGATGCCTGCAGTGGAGATGCAGGTGAACATCGAATTCGAGTTCACGTTCATGCTTTCGATGAGGTCCGCGACTGCGCCGCCCCAGCCGACGTGTTCCGCACTGCCGCCATTGGAAGCGATTGCCTGCCAGGCTGCCGTCTGATCGAAGTGCGAGAACAGTGAAGATGGAAGGGGAATGGAGTTGGAATTGATCTGGCCCTTGGTGGCGGGCGCAATCAGGGTTCCGGTGTTGGCGACGACGGCCGCGCGGCCCGCGTTGAAGAGATTCTGCAAACCTGTGAGGTTGGGATTCAGACCAAACGTTCGGCCGTTCTGCGACGTCTTCGGGACGATTGGCAGGAGTTCGCTGAGCGGATAGGCCAAGCCGGGTGCACCTGAGCGAGCCTGCGTGAATGCGTTGAACGAGGTGGGATCGGTGGCGATGACCGTGCCGTGGCCGTCGTTGCCGCCCTGCAGGAAGACGCAAACGAGAGCACGATAATCGCTCATTCCGCTTCCCTGGGCCATCGCGGCGAGGGAGTTCAGTCCGAGGAGAAACGGACTGGCATAGAAGCCGGCCATTGAGGTGAGTGAGGCGGTGCGCAAAAACTGGCGTCGTGAATGGTCTAACTTGCACATAATGTCGTCTCCCTAGAATTGAGCGCAGTAGGACGGCGAAGCCATGGTGAGGAAGATTGCCGTTCTCACGCGGGCCCCCAGAGCGGAGTTGATTGCGTTCTGATCGCCTGACGGAATCGGAATTGCGCTTACTGCACTCAGAATCTGGCTATAAAGATTGCTGTCCATCTCGCCTGCCATGAGCAGCAGATTGACGCGGTCGACCAATGCGCCCGGGTTGGCGGCGAGGTTCATCTCTGCGCTGTAACTCGAGAAGACGTCGAAGCCATTGGTTGCGTCCGAGCCGACTGCGGTCTGGAGGAAGTTGAGATAGCCTACGACGGAGCTCACGTTGGTCATCTGCATCTCCGGCGCCACCATCCCGGCCTGCTCAATACTGGTTCCCGGAGGTACGTATCCTGGGGCAAACCAGTTGAAGACCGTGGGCGAGCGGAGGGTCATCTGTCCGAGGCCCCAGATCGGATCCTCGGTACTGCCAAGCCAATAGCCGCCGGTTCGCGATTGAGCTGTGAAGGCGCGAGCCCAGTGAGTGTAGCGAAGCAAGGCCTCGCGAACTTTGCCGAATTTCGGATTGCTGACGTCTGTTGCGGTGTCGCGTGCCTCGGGGTCCATGAGGATCGCGGTCACTACCGCCTTCAGGTCGCCGCGCACACCCTGGCCGTTGTCTTTGAACACGGCGGCCACGCGGCTGACGTATGCGGGGCTCGGGCTACTCGTTACCAGGTGCTGGATCATCTGCTTCGAGAAGAACGCGGGCAGGTTGGGATGGTTGAAGAGCGTATCGAGCGCAATCTTCAGGTCACCGGTCGGATTCGAAGAGCCTGGCGCAATGGTTACGCCGAGGAAGTCCTTCTCCACGGTGGAGTGGTGAGTGGGATAGCTCTGCATCTGCAGCAGATCTTCGCCATGACCTGGGCCGGCATAGATGCAGCAGTTTGACCAGGCATTGTCGGAGGTATCGCCGGGCACGTTCCAGCTGAATCCGGTAAAGACTTTCGCGAGTCCCTGGACGTCGACATTCGAGTATGTGGGGATCGGCTGACCCGATCCATCCAGTTTCTGCGAGCCGTCATCGTTGAGCTGGTAGAGGCCGATGGTGAAGAGCTGCATGACTTCGCGGGCGTAATTTTCGTCTGGATCGGTATTGGCATTGCCCTTGTCGTTGCCCAGCATCGCAAGCCAGTTGCCCATCATTGGGTTGAGGGTTACGTCTTCGAGCAGCTGGCGGAAATTTCCAAAGGCATCGGCGCCGAGCATGTCGTAGTAATGCGCTGCCCCGCGCGGCATGTTCTGGACGTCAGTGGAGGCCATCGAGATGACCAGCATCTCGTGCAGCGAATATGCGACGCGCTGGCGGAGTTGGTCTGGTGCGCCGAGGCTCTGCTGCCAGAAAGCGTTCTCGACATATTCCTGCGCCTGGTTGTTTTGTTCGAAGAGCGCGCCGTTGCACTTGACGTCTGCCGAGGCACAGGGTGGTTGCGCATTGACGATCAACGCTTGCTCGACCCCGGGCTCCATCGTCGTCTGCGGGAGCACAAACTGCTCGTTCAGCCATGACTGGTAGCCGATCAGCGAGAGGTGGTGGATGTCGGCATCGGATGCGCCGAAGGTGGCCTGATCGAGGAAGCGCGAGGCGTCTTCCGGCGAAATGATCGGAACCGGCGGAGTTCCATTCACTGTCGCGACCAGGTCAGCAGAAGTGGCGGGTCCGGGGCTGGGATTGAGCACCTGAAGATCGAGATTTCCCGGCTCGGTGGGGCTCACGTTGGCGGTGAGTTGGGTTCCGCTGTTGAACGTGGTTGGTACCGCCGCTCCGTTCATCAGCACCTGCGCGCCATTGATGAAGCTCTGTCCGGTGAGAACAACGGTGGTGGCGGGAGGTCCGGGATTCATGGTCATCGGCGATGCCGAGGTCAGAATGGGGATCGGGTTCAGCACCGAGATGTTCTGGTTGATCGAGATGGTGGGATCATCGACGCTGGTGACGGTGAGCTGGACAACGTTGTTAGGCGTGGGGACAACCGCGGGTGCATGGTAGGAGATGCTTCCGTCAGAATTTGAAACTGCCGTGCCGACGACTAAGTTTCCGCCCGCAACGCCGTTCACCTGAAGGGTCACTCCGGTGTTGATGGTTCCGGTGACGGTGAGGGGAAGGTTGAGCATATTGTTTACGCGCACATCGGTGCTGTTATAGGGCTGGATCATCAGCTTGGGCTGTCCCGGCTTGACCCGCACCGAAAGGGTCGTCGAATTGGCGGAACCGGGGTCGGGGTTGCGGACCAGCAGTGGATAAGTGCCCTGGTTGGGGGCGGGGATGACGGCGATCAGCTGGGTGTTGGAGACGTAGGTGGTCTCAACTGCTTTGCCATTCCACATAACCTGCGCGCCATAGACGAAATGCGACCCAGCGACATTGATCTGTGTCGTTCCTTCGGAGAACCCAGATGGGTCAATGGTGTTCAGAACGGGGATTGGGTTCCAGATGGCCATCGGCGCCGATCCTGGAGGGAAATTCGGATGCGCGGCAGAGGCGCTGGTGATAGTGACCGAGTTGGGAGTTGGGACGATGGCCGGAGCGGTGTACAAACCGGAGCTGCTGATGGTGCCTACTTGAGAATTGCCACCGGGAATGCCATTGACAAAGAAGGTGAGTCCGGTTCCATCGAATTGGGTATGCGTGGCCAACTGCGTCGTCTGGTTGACGCGCAGCGTGCTGACCGACGCGGAAATAGCGGTGAAACTGCTGCCGTTGCCAACGGTAATGCTGGAGCAGCTCGTGATCAGCACGGCGGCGCCAAATGACGTTAACAGGATGAGCAGTTGTCTGAAGACAGAAGGACTTTCGTGTCGCGCCTGCAAGAAATCTCCTTGTTTTGGGGAAAACAAGATTCAGTGCGTCTCAGGAGGTCAGCTGTTGTGCGGTTATCTTCGGGGAGCATACCGAGCGGGTGGGCCGAGCGAAACATCTTTCTGGAGGTAAACATCCCTTTTACTGGTACGAAAGTGCGGGAGTGGGGATGTCCATTCAGGTCGGAGAAAGGCTTCGGACTTCTTGAATTTTGACCAATCGACTTGGATGAAGGAAAAACCGGCGAACGCTTGTTTGTTGGAATGCTTGAGAGCGAAGTCGGAGCCAAGGTTGATTGGAAACATGGTTCAGGACGGCGATGGCTCTACCACTATTATGAATTCTTTATGAGATGGGCAGGTATGATTCCGCAACCATGGAAATCGATCGAGAAACGCTGATCAAGCTTCTAGAGGCATGTGCCGGCGCATCCGAGGTACTTCAGCGCGACTTGTTCCTTTACCAAGGCCTGTTTTTTATGGCGTGCAAGGCGAACGGTATGAATGACGACGAAATACAAAAGACTCTCGGGGCGGGTCGGGAGAGCCTCTCTCACAAGATTGATGAGGCGTGTCGAGACACCCATCGAGACCTTCTGGGTAGATTGCCGCGAATCGTTGATTTGCTGGCATCGGATCAGGACGCGGCCTTGCGATCGCTGAAGGAGTGGACTCCAAAAGGCCTCCTGGGTTAGGCGTGGGCCAAACCACTCCTTTACGAACAGGCTGATCGATCTTTTCCAAAGTTCGACTTGAATCCCCTAAAGGCACTCCAAAACGGGCTTACATGGAAACTGGCATCGAGAGCAGCGGGCGGTAAATCGCTGTATTTTCGGTGAAAATGCGATTTTGATGCGACCATGGGCAACGCTTTTATCGTCTAATTGAACGAGATGAGTACAGTTGCGGCCATACGATCGTTGTTTGCCCCGGGCGCTGTCTCCGTGGTTGACGAGCAGGTTCGACAAGAGAATCTTGCTGTTGCGGAAGGACTTAAGCGCCAAGATCCGGGATTGCTAGATCAGCTGATCGTGCGCTATCAGCATCGGTTGCTGCGCTACCTGCTGTTTTTGACCGGGAATCGCGAGATGGCTGAAGACCTCTTCCAGGAGGTCTGGATGCGGGTGTTGACGCGCGGCGGTCAATTCAACGGCAAGGCGCGGTTTGAGACGTGGTTGTTTACTATCGCCCGCAACCTGGTGATCGATCAGCGGCGGAAACGCACGATGTCGAGCCTGGATGAGTTGTTTGAGGCAGGCGGGGACGATGACCGGCCGATGGCCTTTGAGGTTGCCGATCACGGGCCTGGACCGTTTGACCGCATGTCGAATGTAGAGGACAGGGAACAGATTGCGGCGGCGCTGCTGGAGCTTGATACGCTTTATCGCGAGGTGCTGGTTCTGAGGTTTCACGAGGAGTTGTCGCTGGAAGAGATTGCCAAGGTGACGCGGGCGCCGCTGTCGACGGTGAAATCGCGGCTATACCGTGGCATGGCGTCGATCAAGCCGCGACTGGAGCAAACGCAGATGCTGGGACCGAACCAGATGCTGGAACGGAACCAGATACTACTTCGCCGGGAGGCCGTGTGACCACACCCGGGCCGGCCGTCGGAGTGGCCCAGGAAGGTGGCCGCGTCACGAGCAGTGATCTGGCGGAAGCAATGGCGGGACTGAGCGGCGATCGCGACCGCGCCACAGCTGACCGGACGCGTCGCGTAGTGATGGCTTCGGCGGGATTAATGCAGGAGCAAGAGGCGGGACGAAAGAAGATCCGCGCATGGGCCCTGGCAGCGACACTGGTGGTGCTGTTCGTGGTTGCACCGCCCATCTGGTGGATCGCCGAAACGCTGATTGAGGAAGAGCACCTGACGAGCCTGGTGAGTGAACTGGCGGTGTGGGGCTTCTTCTCAGTAACCGCGCTGCTCGGTTCGGCGTTACTTGCGGGCTGGCTCCGCCGCAAATCATGAAGAAATCAGGGCTATACTTACCCGCATAATCACGACGGGAGCGAGTTGACCGGAATCTGCGCAACTTCGGCGCAAGAGCGTGCGTCCATTCAATAGCATTTGACCGTGCCTGATTGCGGGAGAACCCCTCGGATCGAGGGCGAGTGACTATGCGCGAACCTGAACAGATCAACCCGAACGAAGACACACGGCTGGTACCGTTATGGTCGATCGTGCTGGCCGCAGCGGTCTTCGTGCTGGTGGAGTACTACTTCTGGCTGGTGTTTCCCCAGACGCAGCATCACATCCCCCCCCTTGGGCTGCGCATCTACCTGAACCTTTCGTGGGGTCTGCTGGCCTCGCTGTATTTCCTGATGGTGGGGTACGTAAGCAAGGACGCGCCACGGCGCGCGATGAGTGCGCGCTTCTGGATGCTGCTCTGCTTCGTGATGCCCGGCGGAATCGGCGCGGTGCTGTACTTCCTGCTGCGAGCGCCGCTGGTTTCGAAATGCCCGGCATGCGGGACGCATGTGCAGAGCGACTTCCACTTCTGTCCGCAATGCAACTACCAGCTGACGGCCAATTGCGGCAACTGCTTCCGCACGGTGCGGGCTACGGATCAATACTGCACGCGATGCGGACACGAACTGGACCGGGATCAGATGCCGGCGCGGCTGAGACTACAGGGAGTAGGGAGTAGGGAGTAGCAGATCAGGGATCAGGAAAGCTTCAGGGTAAGCATAGTTTCGTCCATATATTTTTCAGATACATTCCGAAGGTTCGGTTGGGTCCGGGTATCGCTCACAATTCCGATCAGGGTCAAGCTGCTAAGGGTCGAGCCTCGATTGACCGAGGTCGTTCGACTCCCTACAATCAAGCTTCGGCTTTCTAGCTGAAGTGCCTCCGGTATGACGATCTCTGCGCTCATCATTGACGATGAACAGCTAGCTCGCGACGAGCTTGCGTATCTGCTCGAGTCAGAGCCGGATGTGGACGTCGTGGCGCAGGGAACAAACGGCATCGAGGCCGTGGAACTGATCGAGGAACACCATCCGGACCTCGTGTTTCTGGATGTGCAGATGCCGGGGCTGGACGGGTTTGCCGTGATTCAGCGGGTGATGGAGCGGCATCGCAAGCTGAAGAACAGCGAGAGCCGGAACCTGCCGCAATTTGTGTTTGCCACGGCCTACGATCAATATGCGGTGCGGGCGTTTGATGTGAACGCCGTGGATTACCTGCTGAAACCGTTCAATCGCGGCCGCGTGGAAAAGGCGCTGGAGCGGGTGCGTGCAAGGATGACGGGCGGCGGCGCTGCGACAAGCAATGGTGGAGAGTCGCCGATCGAATCGCAACTGGACGCTCTGCTGCAGCTGCTGAAGAATTCGCAAGGCCAGGGACGTGGAGCACAGCCGGCGAAGTTGATTGTCCAGGCGGGGAGCAGGCTTTTGCTGGTGGACCAGGCCGAGATCTGCTTCGCCGAGATCGATGAGGGCGTCATCCGGGTGGTGACGCAGCAGTTTGAAGGGCAATCGAAATGCCGGACCATTGAAGAACTGCTGGAGCAGCTCGATCCAGCGGTGTTTTGGCGGGCACATCGCAGCTTCGTGGTGAATATCAACCAGATCCGCGAAGTGGTGCCCTGGTTCAAGTCGACATATCAGCTGCGGATGAATGACAAGAAGCAGACGGAAATTCCGGTGAGCCGCGCGCAGACGAAGCGGCTGCGAGAATTGTTCAATCTTTAGGCGTTTGAGACTGGACAGGCCTGCCGCGATCGAGTGCTGCGATCTTCGTGCCGGATGCAAGACGCGGCGGCACATCGGGGATGGTCCCCTGTATGCCGGCCCGCTGGACGTGCCGATCGGGGCCAAGCTCCCACGACTCGGCGCGGGGGCAACCGTCGATTTGCCGGGTTTGCAAAATGATGTGCCCGTCGGCCGATGTTCCGCTGATTCCCAGGCTGGCAGCGCATGAGTCGCCGAGTCTATGAAGAAAGAAGCGATCTGCGCCTTCTTCTTTCACGCGCCTGCGAGTTTTCAGATCGAATTCCTCGGCATCAATGAATCCGTCCGAGCCTCCCTCTGAGATGAATACGAATACGTGCGTGCCATCGCGCGAAAACCCTTCGACACGAAACACGAGAGGCCGGTCCCACTCATCGTCGCTAGAGAAGAATCCAGATGGGTAAGCGAGATTGTCGATGCGAGAGTGCGTGCCATCAGGCTGAATGATTTGAAGCACGTACTCCGCCTGGCAGAGATGGGTGTTCTTGCCGTGGTCATCTTCGCTGTGCATTTGCAACGTTGCGGTGTAATCGGCGCTGCTTCTGAGAGAAGTTGTTTGCGCGTCCCGTACACCGCAGGTGATAACGCTGCGAGGAGTTTGCGGTGCTTGAGCGAGTGCCGGCATCGTCAATAGCAGCAGCGCGATCGAAATCATAGCACAAGGGTAACGCCGAATCCTCAATATCAGTCGTGACAAAGCGTCTGCGGTTCAATTGCCGACCGAGACACGGAGCTTCTGCGCCTTGATTTCGGCGAGAAGCGCAAAAGATCCCATGATGAAAAGAGAGACGAGCGCGGAGGCGCGCAGGATGGCAGCGGTGTGCCAGATTGTGCCGGTGGCGTCGGCGACCGCGTCGGCAGGTTGCGGTCGGAGTAGCTGGAGGACGTTGCCAATCGCGCAGAAGGCGTAGAGCAGGACCGCGGTGCGTCCGTGTGCCGATTCAGGCGCGGGCGTCGAGGATGGTTTGCGGCGCAGGTAGAGCGCAAACGCGAAGTAAATGAGGAAGACGGTGAGCAGCCATCCGGCAAAGTTGCTGAATGGCACGCCGAACCAACGGCCGCCATCGCGCCAGCGCCATGCGTGGAGGAGCGTGCTCCAGACAGGGTCCTGTGCGAAGTCCCACGCGGTCATGATGAAGCTGGCCAGAAGTGGGACCGCGATGAGATGAGCACCGGTGAGGGTGGGACGCGTTGCGCCGAGGATGAGGCAGGCGAGCGTCCACGAGACGTAGGCCATGCCGATGTAGGCGAGTCCGAGCAGGATGGGGACGTGGAGAAGTTTCGGGCCCATTAGCTGGAGAAATTTGTAATGACCGAACGGGAAACCGGTGACAACGCCGATGTTCTCGATGGTGTTGCCGACGACAAGACAGATAGCGATGAAGACGAGGATTCCGCGGAGGCGGTAGTAATATGCGCCGTGGATAAGTGCGAAAGCGAATGCAGAGAGGATTTCGAGAGCGACGACGGAGGTGGATGGGGTGCTGAAGGGGAGGACTTCAATGATGCGGCCGACGAGATAGAGGGCCAGGATTGCGAGGAGCGCACGGGATTGGTTCTGTGCGGCAGGTGATCGACTGGCTGAGAGAATCGCGTTCGGCATTGCATCCCCTGGGCTGAGAATTCGTTCAGAACCGGAGTTGACGACTTGGTTCGTTGCTTTCCCACCGATGTCGCAGTGATGCCGCGACATGGATGGGGCAACCCAATGAGTATGGAAGCAAAAAGCAGGTCCATCGTTCCGCTGAAGAAAGCCCTCCATTCAGGATGACACCCAAGTTTCGGACGAATCCAAAGTAGTTCAGGATGACACCTGAGAAAAACCGCTGCTTCGCTGCGCTCAGGATGACACACGTATGGTTCAGTCGTAGCGCTCGAAGACGATCTGCTTGCGGTGCCAGCCGAAGCCCGCCAGCTTTTCGCGAACGCTCGCGACCATGTTGTTGAGGCCGCATATGTAGGCGTAGATGTCGAATTTGAGTTCGGCAGGCGGGATGGTGGGATCAGGCGGAGGTGCGGGGAGCGGCTGGCCAAGGCGAGTGGCACGTTCTTCGATAATGCCCGCCACGTGTTCCTGCACATAGCCGCGAAGGCCCCTCCAGCTTTCATCGGCCCGGCTCAATGTGGGCAGGTAGTGGAAGTTGGATTTGCGTGCCGCAAGGGCTTCGAACTCGTCGCGGTAGTAGAGCTCGCTTTCGTATCGGGTGCCGAAGACCATCCAGATATTTTTGCCCTCGCTGCGGTCCAGGCCGGCATCGGACCCGATTTCAGGAAAGAGCCATTGGGCGTAGGCGCGCATCGGGGCGATCCCGGTCCCGGTGGAGATGAGGATGGAGTCGGTGATGGGCTGCTTCAGAATGAAGTGCCCGTGGGGGCCGTGCACCTGAATAGCCTCGCCGGGGGGCAGATCAGTGAGATCGACAAGATGGTTTGAGAAGAATCCCTGGGAGACGCGATTGACGCAGAGCTCGAAGTGGTTTGCATTGGTGGCAGAGGCGATGGAATAGGCGCGAGTCTGCTGTTTGCCGTTGGGATCAGAAGCAACGGCGGAAATGAATTGGCCAGAGATAAAGGGGAACGATTCGAGTTCTTCCAGCGCAAAATCGAGGTGATAACAGTCGGCAGATTCGGAGATGAGCGTCTTCTTAAGGAGACGTGCCGTGTAGAGTTCACGCGTCAAGATGGATTCTCACTTGCATCAAAAAGTGACGCTACGGCAAAACCGGACGATTGGGCATCAAAATACAGCGACCCTGGTTTCGCAATACAGCGACCCTGGTTTCGCAGCCCCATGCAGTATATCGTCCAGGGTGGATCGGGCAGGGATAGCCGATTCCAGATACCTGGGGCTTGAGGCCCATCATAAATTCGACTTTGCTTCTTGCTCCCGTTCTGCTCGCGATCGGCCTGGCCGGATGCCATCAGACTCCGACCGGCGCCAACGCCAACTCCGGGGACACGAAATCGATGAATACCAAAACACAGGACGTAGAAGATCTCACAGCATTGGAAGAGCGGTTTACGACTGCGTTCCGAGCGAAGGACGTGAACGCGATCATGCAACTCTGCATTCCGGACGACAGCCTTGTCGTTTTTGACGTGCATCCGCCTCGGCAGTTCAAAGGGCCACAGGCCTACCGCAAAGACTGGCAGGACCTTTTCAACCAGTTTTCTGGTCCACTGAAGGTTGAGATCAGCGAGATGGATGTGACGGCAGGCGGAGATATCGCCTACGCCCATTACATCCATCATATGGTTGGGAATGATCATCCCGATGACGCATGTTGACAAGCGATTAGGATGAACTGATGAAGGGGAAGACCGCGGAGACGAAGGAATTCGATAGAGTTCTGAGAGCGATGCTGACGACTAAGCCTCTCTCGAAAGAGGAAATCAGTGCGAGGATACGCGCCCGGCGCAAAGCCGAGCGGAAGAATAAGCAAGCCGGCAGATCGAAGGGTTAGAAGGCGACTAAGGTTTTGTAGGGCAACGGAACCCGGTTAACCATGCTGGTCAGGGCCAGATCGAAGATGGACGCCTGCAACCGGCGGCGATTGTATCTCCAGCAGAACTCCCGCATGTAGCGATCCAGATGCCAGGGACTGAGTTTGTGGTAGTTGCCGACGATGGCCCGCTTGAAGAGAGAAAAGGCATTCTCCACGGTCTGCGTTGTCGTCCAGTCCCGCTCTTTCAACTCCCGGCCATGATTGCCTCGCGCATGCTTCTGCTTGTCAATGAGCCGCTTGTAGGTGGGATTGCCATCGGTGATGACCTCTTTGGTGTCCTCTGCAAGCTTGGCATCCAACACCGGTTTGATGGACTCGAATCGACGGTGGGACATGGACTGAAGATGAATCCTGCCGTCGCGTTCGGCCAAGCCTATCACCATGGTTTTGGCGGCTTTGGCCACTTCGAGCCCTTGTGGCGCAGCTGGCCTCCGATATAGGCCTCATCGATCTCCACCGCTGTGCCCTTGTCGCCTAACTGAAGATCTCGAGCTTCCCTCATGCCTTCGCGAATCCGGTGGGCTACATACCAAGCCGTCTTATAAGTGACTCCGAGGTGTCGCTCGAGCTGGCTGGCTGAGATCCCTTTCTTGGCATCACACATCAGCGAGATGGCGGCAAACCACTTGCTCAGGGGCAGATGGGAATCGTGAAACAAAGTGCCAGCCAGAGGGCTGAATTGGAACTTACAGGCCACACATTGAAATAAGTGGCGTGCTCCACCGGTCTTGTTCTTCGATACGATCGCCCAACATTTGCTGTGATTACAGGCCAGACAGTGAACCCCCTTCGGCCAACGCGTCAGAATCAGATGCTCAAGGGCATGCTTCTCGGTAGGAAACTTTCGCGCAAGGGAATACAGATTGATCGCTGACCTCATGCCACTTAGATTGTGCTAAAAGCATACATGCGTCAAGGGGATGATCATTTGGTTGGGACCATCAAGAGCGGGAAGAAAGTGGATGTCGCGGTGCGCGTGACCGATTGCTTCAAAAAGGTCAACGGCAAATGGCTGATTGCCCACACGCATGTTTCTGTTCCGGTTGATATGCAGACGGGCAAAGCTGACTCCGAATCGAAGCCGTGAGCAGTGCTGCAGGGAAGAGAACTCTAGGCCAGCGCGTGCCAACAGAGTTGAAGGCCCATGACGAAGAGCCACAGCGACAAAGCGAGTCGCATGGTTCGGACGGGGATGCGCGAAGAGAGGCCTGTCCCGACCAGTGCACCGAGGACTCCGCCGACGATGAGGTTGATGAGGAGCGTAGAGTCGAGGCCGGCGCTGCTCAGATGCAGCGTTCCGCCGACTAGCGAGAGGCAGAGGCCAAAGGCAAGATCGGTTCCGACGATGCGTCGGGCGTCGAGGGGTGTTAGTCCGAGAAGGGCGAGCGTGCCGAGTGCTCCGGCGCCAGACGAGGAGAAGCCGACCTCAGCGCCGATGGGGAACATGAGGAGTGCAAGCCAGCCGGGCGAGTTGGTCCGCTGCAGCGATTCGACCGCTGGCCGGAAGTGGCGATAGATGTGCCATGCCGATGAGACCGCAATCATGACGCCGAGGGCGAGATAGAGCCAGAGATTGTTCGCTTGCTGGTGAGCAACGCGTTGAAAGAGGAGCGAACCCAGAGCAACGCCCGGAATTCCGGTAGCGAGGATGATGCCGAGCGTGCGCCATGCGATCTGGCGGCGCCAGATTTGCGCGGGAACAACAACGAGTTTGACGGCCGCTGAGTAAGCTAGCGCTGTACCGACGGCTTCAGCAACGGGAACGTGCAGGAAAAGGATAAGCAACGGTGCAATAAGCGAACCTGCACCTACGCCAGTGATGGCGATGAGCACGGCGATCAAGAATCCGAGAACGAGTTCCATGGCGATCTCCGGTTCAGTGAAGGTGCATCAATGAGCTTGCACGTGAATGCCGCACTCAAGTTTGCGGCCGGACCAGCGGCCCGATCGCGGATCACTAGCGTCAAAAGGCAAGCTGGTACACGGAGCGCATCCGATGGACGTGTAGCCCTGTTCGTATAGTGGAAGGAGCGGGATGGAATGCTGTTCGGCATAGTGCCAGACGTCGCGCGTGGTCCACTCGGCGAGCGGACTGAGCTTGGCGAGGATGTGGCCTGACGGCAGCGTGAAGAACTCATGCGGCTGCAGGTTGGCGCGGGACTTCGATTGCTGACGGCGAAGGCCGGTCACCCAGGTGGTGTATTCGCTTAAAGCGCGAAACAGCGGCTCGACTTTGCGGAGGCCGCAGCAGCGGTCGGGAGCCTTTTGGTAGAGGATGCCGAACTGCGATTCCTGCTCGGCTACGGACTGATTGGGCTCGACGTTGATGAGGTTCAGATTCCATTCGGACGCGATGCGATCACGGTAGGCGAGCGTTTCAGGAAAGTGATAGCCGGTCTCAAGAAATAGAACGGGGATGCGCGGCTGGATTTGCAGTGCCATGTGGAGCACGGCGACATCCTCGGCCTGGAAGCTCGAGGTGATGCAGGCACGTCGCGCATCTTGCAAGTGCCTGCGCAGGAAACTTGCAGCGGTAAGGGCGAGCGCGTCAGATGCCGAGGCCGTTGTCATTGTCGTTGTCTCCTGAGGGTTGGGATATGAGGCGGTCGATTTCGGCGAGGAACTCGTCGGGACGGGCTTTCTCGAACTCCGGCGCGAACTGCCCGTGCGTGGCGCTGGAATCCGCGCGAAGGAGTGTGATTGGGCGCGGGTCATCGGATTCAAGGATCACGAAGGCGCCAAGCCGGGCGAACGCAAGAAGCCTGGCGATTTCGGCAGAACGGGTTCGAAGCACCAGGGCGCCGGAGGCCAGAAGCGCTTGTTCGAGCTGAGCAGCGAGGAACGGGCGATTGCCGACTTTGAGCAATCCTATGGTTGCAGGTTTCTGGACGGATTCGGAGCGGTCACGAACCTCGCGGATCATGCCAGCGCCCGCGGTGGTGTTGTCGGCCGGGTCAATGAGGA
Source organism: Occallatibacter sp. (assembly GCA_036495975.1). GTDB lineage: Bacteria > Acidobacteriota > Terriglobia > Terriglobales > Acidobacteriaceae > Telmatobacter. The sequence continues at coordinate 25,542 of DASXLY010000192.1, forward strand.
TGAAGCTGCCGGTGGCGCGGCTCTCGCGGTAGAGGTCGGCAAGAACCGGGCGGCTCGTTTCGATGGTGACCTGGCCGATGTCGTTGAGACTAAGCTGGGTCGCCGAGTTCTGGGCCAGGTGTTCGACATCGATACGCGAAGTGAGTTCGCCGATGGTGGCGCGCACGGTCTGGCTGGCGTGCTTGAGGAAGAAGGTCGAGCCGGGCACCAGCGGTTTTGAGTGCATCCAGACAACAGTGGCTTCAAAACTTGTGGTCTTGCGAGGCGGTGCCGTTACGGATGCGATCACGTCCCCGCGACTGAGGTCGATTTCGTCTTCGAGGGTGAGGACGACCGACTGCGGAGCGTGAGCACGGGCGAGTTCGCCGTCCCAAGTGGTAATGGAGCGAACGCGGGTGCGGCGACCGCTGGGGAGGGCGAGAACTTCGTCTCCTGGATGGATGTCACCAGCGGTGATCTGGCCGGCGAAGCCACGGAAGTCCTGATGAGGCCGGATGACACGCTGGATGGGCAATCGGAAAGTTGCCTGAATACGTTCAAGTGCGAGGGGGAGGGTCTCGAGCAGCTCGAGAATGCTTGGCCCAGAGTAGAACGGCATACGGGTGCTGCGATGGACGACGTTGTCGCCGTCAAGAGCGCTTACGGGAACAGGGATCAACTGCGGAATTTCGAGGTGGCGCGCGAGGGCCTGCAGATCGCGGCTGTGGCGTTCAAAGACTTCAGCCGAGAAGTCGACGAGATCCATTTTGTTGATGGCCGCGATGACGATCGGAATTCCCAAAAGCGAGGCGATGCAGGAGTGGCGACGGGTCTGGTTGAGGATGCCTTTGCGGGCATCGACGAGGACGATGGCGACGTCGGCCGTCGAGGCGCCGGTTGCCATGTTGCGCGTGTACTGCTCGTGGCCGGGTGTGTCGGCGATGATGAATTTGCGTTTCGGAGTGGAGAAATAGCGGTAGGCGACATCGATCGTAATTCCCTGCTCTCGTTCAGCACGAAGGCCATCAGTGAGTTGAGCAAAGTCGATGGCGGAGTTGCGAGTGACGGAGCGGATGTGGTCGTCGTAGACGTTGCGCGAGTCATAGAGGAGACGGCCGATGAGCGTGGATTTGCCATCGTCTACGCTGCCGGCGGTGGAGAAGCGGAGAATGTCCTTGGCGAGTTCGGATTCGAGGCGTTGCTCGATGGGCGGCAACTCAAGTTCCGGGTCTTCGATCTGGAAGATGTCTTGTTCTGCAGTGGCCATCAGAAGTAGCCCTCGCGTTTTTTCAGTTCCATGGAGCCGTCCTGATCGTGGTCGATGATGCGGTTGGCGCGCTCGGAATTGCGGACGGCCATGAGTTCCTCGATGATTTTTGGCACGGTGTCGGCCTCGGATCGGATCGCACCGGTACATGGGCTGCAGCCGAGCGAGCGCAGGCGGCAGGTGACCCACTGCTCTTCCCCAGGGAGGCCCTGGATGAAGGGCTGTTCGAGGGGGATGAGGGAGTCGGCGCGGACGAGCATCCGGCGGGGCTTGGCAAAGTAGAGCGGAACGATGGGGATCTTCTCAAGATGGATGTAGTGCCAGATGTCGAGTTCGGTCCAGTTGGAAAGCGGGAAGACGCGGATGCTTTCGCCGGGCCCGATGCGGCCGTTGAAGAGCGACCACAGTTCGGGACGCTGATTTTTGGGATCCCATTGCCCAGCGGAGTCCCGAAAGGAGAAGATGCGCTCCTTGGCGCGGGATTTTTCTTCGTCGCGACGCGCGCCACCGAAGGCGGCATCGAAGCCATGCGCGCGAAGACCGTCGAGGAGAGCCTGAGTTTTGAGCAGGCCGCAGCAGCGCTGAGTACCGAGCTTGATTGGGTTGGCACCGTCGGCGAGGGCTTCTTCGTTGCGCCAGACGATGAGCTTGAGGCCGAGCTCGGCAGTGTAGCGATCGCGGAATTCGAGCATCTCGCGGAACTTGTAGCCGGTATCTACATGGAGCAGCGGAAACGGAATGGGCGCGGGATAGAAGGCTTTCTGCGCGAGGCGCAGCATGACGGATGAGTCTTTGCCGATGGAGTAGAGCATCACCGGGTTCTGGAACTCGGCGGCGACTTCGCGGAAGATATGGATGCTCTCGGCCTCGAGGAGCTGGATGTGGTTCAGGCGCTGTTCGCCCAGGAGGTCGGGCGAAATCGGGGTGTCGCGGTGCTGGTCGATGCTTCCTAAGGTAGGGTCGACGGCGGTTGTCATGTTTCTCCGAAGGTTATGAGGGCAATAAAAAACCCGCGGCTGCAGAAAGGCTGCGGCGCGGGATATGGGAATCCGGGTGAGTCTAGTGGTGGAAGCTTATCCCATAGTCCGGCGCGGCGCACAACAACATGCGCAACAAGCGACCGGCATGGAACAGCAAAGACTCATTGGGTCTACTATACGGGGCCGGGGATGTGAGGTCAATCGCATCGGCGAACAGGGGGCGAAGTTCACTCCTCGTGAAGGACCTTCAAGGGATCGACGCGTGTAGCCCGGAGTGCGGGGATGAGACTCGCGGCAAAGGAGATCAGTGCGATGAGCACCGTGGCCGACGCAAAGGTGGCGAGGTCGCGCGCGCTTACGCCGTAGACGAGGCTGGCGGCGACTCGGCCAAGGGCGAGAGCGGCGGCGAGTCCGATGGCGATGCCGATGAGGGTGGGCTTCATTCCCTGCGCGATCACCAAAGCGGCGATGTCGCGCCAGGAAGCGCCGAAGGCGAGGCGCAGGCCTATTTCGCGCATGCGGCGCTTCACCGAGTAGGCGAGGACGCTATAGATGCCGATGGAGCAAAGGATCAGAGCGAGCGCTCCGAAGATGGCGAGCAGTTGCATGTTGAAGCTGCGCTGCGTGAGCGTGCTGCCGAGGAAGTCGTCGAGAGGAATGACGTTATCCACGGGAATGGCGCCATTAGCCTGCGCGATTGCATTTGTAACTGGAGTGGCGAGGGCCTGGGGTACGGTGCTGGTGCGCACAACCATCGACAGTCCAAAGGGACGCCAAGGGCCCTGAGCCGAAGCGCCGACTTGCGTTAGTGGCCAGTAGAGCGTGGCGATGCCGGCGGCACTGTCGAGGCCTTGCTGTTTCACATCGCCGACCACGCCTACTACCGTACGTTCCTTGTCGGGAAAGAAGGTGAGTTTGAGCTGGTGGCCGATGGGGCTCTGGTTGGGCCAGAACTGATTAGCCATGGCCTTGCTGATAACTGCGACTGGAGCAGAGTCGGCTGCATCGCTTTCCTGGATATCGCGGCCTTCGAGCAGCGGAATGTGCATCGCCTGCATATAGCCGGGGGTGACGACGCGAACGGAGACTTCGGGTTGTTCAGACATGGGGACAACTGGTTGGCCTTCCACGGCTACGGGCTGGTTGGATCCGCCGGCGAGTGGAAGATCATCAACAGCGCCAGCGGCTTCGACGCCCGGAAGCGTGCGTACGCGACGAAGGGCTTCACCGAGAAACTGTGATTGCTGGGACGGCGAATCGAATTGGTGTTGCGAAATTTCAAGCGCAAGGGTAAGCACATTGTGCGGATTGAATCCTGGATCGATTGCCTGGAGACTCCACAGGCTGCGCAACATGAGGCCGGCACCGATGAGGAGGACGATGGAGAGCGCAACCTCGACGGAGACGAGTGCGGAACGCGTGACGCTGCTGCCGGAGTCGGCATCGAGATGGCCGAGACCCTGCTTGAGGGATTCGTTCACATCGTCCTTGATCATGCTGAGGGCAGGCAGCAGGCCGGCGAGGAGGCCGGTAGTGACGGAGATGGCGAGGGTGAAGAGCAGGATCGGCGTGCTGAGCCCAATATCGGCCATGCGGGGCAGTTTGTCGGCGAAAAACTTGAGGAGCAACTCGATGCCATAGTGAGCGAGAACAAGGCCGAACGCTCCTCCGCACAAGGAGACGATGACGGACTCGGTCAGCAGCGGCTGAATGATCCTGCGGCGGGTGGCGCCAAGAGCGGAGCGGATCGCGACTTCTTTGCGACGGCTGAAGACGCGGGCAAAGATGAGATTGGCAACATTGGCGCAGGCGATGAGAAGCACGAAGGCAACTGCTCCGAGCATCATGAGCAAGGCAGGGCGCACGTCGCCGACGAGTTCATCGCGCATGGAGACAACCGATGCGCCCCAGCCTTTGTCGTCGGCAGGGAAAGCCTGCTCAAGGCGCTGTGAAATGGTGTTCATCTCGGCCTGAGCCTGGGCGATGGAAACGCCGGGCTTAAGGCGCGCGACGGTGAAGAAGTGGTGTTCGCCACGGACTGCGGCCTGTTCTGCCGTGAGGCCGAGCGGAACCCACGCCTCTGCAAAATCGGGACTGGTCATCTTTGGCCCCATCACGCCGACGATGACGTAGGGGGAGCCGTCGAGGGTGACGGTTCTGCCAACGATATGGGGATCGGAACCGAAGTGGGACTGCCAGAGCTTGAACGTGAGGACGATTTCGTGGTTCCGGCCGGGCTGATCTTCTTGAGGAAGAAACCCTCGACCATAGATAGGCTGCACGCCAAGGACGGAAAAGAAGTTGTAGGTCACGGTGGCGGCAGGAATGGTTTCGGACTTCCCTTGCCCGGTAATTTCGAATCCACCACCGCTAGCGAGGGCCATCTCGCTGAAAATGTCATTCTGTTTCTGCCAATCGAGGAAGTTGGCGGCAGAGACGGCAAAGCGGGTCATGCCGGGGAAGCTTGACTGCGGAGGGATGTGCCAGACCTGCACGAGGCGGTCGGGATCCTGGAAGGGCAGAGGCTCAAGCAGAACAGCGTGAACCACGCTGAAGATGGCGGTGTTGGCGCCGATGCCGAGGGCCATGATGAGGATGGCAATCGAGGTGAATCCTGGACTCTTGAGCAGATGCCGGACGGCAAATTTCAGGTCTTGAAGGAATCTGGGCACGGCGCGACCTCCGCGACGGATGGAGATACAGCATGTTGACGGCCATACAGCCAATAGAAAAGGGGAGCAAATTCAGGAATTTGACTACGCGGCGGAGTCAAGCGGTGTCCGGCTGCGAGAAGGAGTGTTCGGGAGCGAACAGAAGCGCGGAGTTGCTTAGTTCTCCGAGGGAGTTTCGGCATGATCGATGACCATGACCTGAATGGGAGCCTTGGTGAGGACGATCTTGAGGCCGAGTTGCTCCTGGATTGCGGTGTAAAGACCGGGAGGCGCATTGGGATCGTCGCGGGCGCGCGCCGGATCGGCTGGACAATATATCTGAGAATCGTCGGGGGTCCACTTCAGGTCGAAGTCATAACGATCATGTAGACCGGTTTGATCGACGACGGGCTTGTCGAGGAAGACTTCCTGCATGCCTTTGGCGACGTCGGCCACCGAGTAGTTTCGGACGGTAAGGACAGCCTCGCAGGTGTGCGTGAACTCGGTGCTGTCACCTGCTTTGCGAGTGGTCGGGGTAAGCTTGGATCCGTTTTTCGCCAGCTGAATTGCATAGACGGGAAGCTCGCGGGATTCGTAGTGGAACGCAAGCTTGAAACGGGAGACAAGCAGCTTCTGGAACATCAGGCGGGTCTGGTTGATGTTGGGATGGCCATCGATATCGGGAACGCCATCGATATCGAAGTGCGAGGTGAGAAGGGTTGGAGAACCATTAACGATTTGCTTCGCGTGGAGGCTGTAAGCGTAGGTGATGAGCAGACCGAGCGAGATGTTGTAGGCGATGATGCGGCGGCCGTTATGCCGGATGAAGGTGCCGTGCGGCGCGGAAGTGTCACTGGGCTTAATGGTGGCAACTTCGAACGCGGGGTTCGCGTCGGCGGGCATGGGCGGGAGTGGGGTTGATTGAGCGAACAGCGTGTTTGCCGGATAGAAGAAAAACAGAAAGCTCAAGACGGCTGATAATCCGAGGCGGGAAGGCAGATTCGTGGTCTTGCAGGCCATTTGTAAGAGCAGGTCCTTCACTTCGCTCAAGAAAGCCGTTTCGTTCGGGATGACACCCGAGTTGGGTGGAATCTAGCAGAGTTTGTCGGCGGCGGCGGCCAGGTCGAAGTCTTTCTGCGTGATCCCGCCGGCGTCGTGAGTGACGAGGGCGAGTCGGACCTTGTTGTAGCGGATGTCGATGTCGGGATGGTGGCCGACATTTTCGGCGAGGTCGCCTACCCTATTCACGAATGCCAGGGAGGCTCGGAAGTCCTTGAAGAGGAAGGTGCGGACCAGTTCGCCGGAGTCGATCTGCCAGTCGGGAATAGAGACAAGACGAGAGTGGATTTCGTTCTCGGAGAGGGCGGGCATGAAGCTCCTCCTGGGGAAAATTCAGCCAGTTACGTGAGATGCGCCGTAAGGGATCAGGGCAGACCAGCGCGCCGCAACCAATATAGCGGAAGAAGTGGAAAGGCAGCGAGGGGGTTGAGAATTCGTCGCTGAAATAGTAACTAATCCTTTAGTTGACGCGTCTATGAGGGTGTGGGACGGAATCAAAAATTCGTCGAACATGTGGAATCAATGAGTTAGAGAATGCCTCCGAAGAGATCCAATACGTTGACCGAAGCCGAGCTGAGACTGATGAAGATCCTCTGGCTGCGGGGGGAATCGGCGGTGAACGATTTGGTTGCGGCTATGCCGGATGATGAACCCCTGGCCTATAACTCGGTGCTGACAACGATCCGGATCCTGGAGCAGAAGGGCTACGTGGAGCATCGTCAAGAGGGTCGCGCGTTTATCTATCGGCCAGTGGTTGCCGAGCAGGACGCGAGCCGCAGCGAGGTAAAGCACATCCTGAGTCGTTTTTTTGGCAACTCCCGAGAGCAGTTGTTGTTAACACTGCTGGGGGATGGTGAGATTTCAAGCGATGAACTGGAACGCTTAAAGGCGGTGATCCGGGAGGCTGCACCGGACGAGCTGCCGGCAGCATCGGACGAGGTGGAAGAGGTTTAAGGATGCACCTGGCTTCGTTGATTGGCGATTTCGCAATGACGGTTCCGGCCGCATGGGCCTGGATTCGTCCGGTGGGGTACGGGTTCGCGCAGCAAACGGGAGCCACGCTGATCGCCTCGATCTGGCAGGGTGCAGTCATCGTGTGCGGACTCGAAATTCTTCTGCGCATGTTGCCCAGGATATCGGCGGCGCACCGGTTTGCGGTGTGGGCTGCGGGATTTGGGGTTGCGGCGGGGTTGCCGCTTTTGCCGTTGATTCATTTAGGCACCGAGAGCGCAGCCCCGGCAACCGCGGAAATGACGGCGAAGGCACACGCGCTGTGGCAGATTGATGCGCGTTGGGGATTGGCGATCGCGGGGCTCTGGGTGGCAGCTTCGGCAATTCGCGGAGCAAATCTGCTGGTGCACTCTTTCCGGCTGCGGCGGTTGTGGAAGACCGCGACGCCAGTTGCGGTGAGCGAGAATCTTCTGGCTGCCTTGAAGAACGTACGCGGCGAACAGGTGGCGATCTGCACGACAGAGAAATTGGATCGGCCGAGTGTGATCGGATTTTTCGCTCCCCGCATTCTGATTCCGAGCTGGCTCATCGATCGGTTGACGGCGGGCGAGTTGGAGCAGATTGTGCTACACGAGGCCGAACATCTGCGGCGGCGCGATGACTGGACGAACCTAGTGCAGAAGATCGTGCTGGTGGCGTTCCCCTTGAATCCGGCGCTGGCGTGGATGGAGCACCGCCTGTGTGGTGAGCGCGAGATGGCGTGCGATGAAGGCGTAGTACGAATCACCAACGCACCGCGTGCGTACGCTGCTTGCCTGGCGAACCTTGCCGAGCGGGGAATGGAACGGCGGGCTGAAGCGCTGAGTCTGGGTGCGTGGCACAATCGCTCGGAATTGGTGCATCGGGTGCACGGAATTCTGCTGCGGAAGCGTCGGATGAGCAACGGGGCAGCGGCCACGCTGCTGGCTGCGGTTGGGTGCGCGCTGCTGGCGGTGACTGTGGAGATGGCGCGAGCGCCAGAACTGGTTGCGTTTGTTCCGGAACAGAAGCCGCTGGAGATGAGTTCCGCACGGGAGCGGCAAATGACGGAGTTGCTCGCGCACGAAGCTGCCGATTCGAAGGTGATGTTGCCTCCCGGGTATCACGCGGAAGCGACCAAGGCGATTCTGCCGGAGATTTCTCATGCGAACGCGATGAAGGCGCCAAGGCATGTTGGGGCGAAAGCGGCTTCGCCAGTGACCGGCGCTTCTGAGATTTCGCAGCAAGTGGCCAAAGCGGATGCGGCAGGCGATCGCGTGAATTCGGGTACGGAGCAGCAGTGGATCGTGCTTTCCGCATGGGAAGAAGTTCGGACGATCAGCCCGGCGAATGAATCAGAACAGGTGGCTGATTACGACGCAGATGCGTCTGCTGCGACGATGCAGGGGAACGGAAATGCGGTCAAGACGGGCGGACAAGACAAGGTGAAGAGCCGGAGCCAGGCACGGAGCAGTTACACGGTCACGCAGCTGATCCTGCGGGTAGTGCCGGCAAATCCGGTGTCCAATTCTGCTCAGCCCATGGCGGGGACGATACGCGGGGGCTGGTTCGTAATTCAACTTTAACTTCAACTTCAATTTGCGACGGAGAAACAGACATGTCAGTATCAACTAATTCATTAGTGGCAAGAGCGAGGAGGTTCGGTGCTCCAGCCGCCGCGGCTGCAGCTGTTCTGCTGGGCTTTGGTTTTCTGATCGGCCACACAGCACATGCGGCTGCCGGCAGCGCGGCGGCACTCAGTGGTAGTGCACCGATGGACGACAGCAGTGTGTCGTCGCTGGTAGCGCTGGACAACGCAGTGGAAGCGGTGGCAGCGCGCGTGACACCGGCGGTGGTCAATGTTGCGGTGACATCGCGGATGTCGGCCCAGGAAGCGGATAACGACGATGGCGGCGACGACCAGGACGGCGGCAATGGGAATGGCAAAGGCAATGGAATTCCGCCGAACGCGATTCCGCCTGAGTTCCGGCGGTTCTTTTTTGGCGGCGGCGGCGGCCCGCAGCAGCCGCAGATAGAGCACGGAATCGGCAGCGGCATCATCATCTCGCCCGACGGATACGTCCTCACCAATAATCACGTGGTCAACGGAGCGACGCAGATCCGCGTGACGTTGAACGATCGGCGGGTGTTCCCGGCGAAGCTGGTGGGCGTGGACAAGCTGAACGACCTCGCGGTGATCAAGATCAACGCGAACAACCTGACGACGATTGCGTGGGGTGACTCCACTAAGCTGCGTCCCGGACAAACGGTACTGGCATTCGGGAGCCCGTTCGGATACTTCCAGTTTTCAGTCACGCGTGGAATCGTGAGCGCGCTGGATAGGCCCAACCCGTACTCGGATGATGCGCGGAAACCGGGTGACTATATCCAGACGGATGCGGCGATCAACCCCGGCAACTCGGGCGGACCGCTGGTGGACGCGCACGGGGAATTGGTAGGCATCAACACCTTCATCATTACCAACAACGGTTCGTTTGCAGGCGCGGGATTCGCAATTCCGACGCAGATCGTGCGTGCGTCTGCCGAATCGATCATCAAGAGCGGCACGGTGCATCACGGCTATCTCGGCATCAGCATGAACGACGTGACACCGGACAATTCGAACTTCTTCAACCTGCCGGATGCAACGGGAGCGATCGTGAGCCAGGTTACACAGGATTCGCCTGCAGGCGAGGCCGGATTGAAGAGCGGCGATGTGCTTCGTGAACTGAATGGAACACGGATCAAGAACGGAAGCCAATTGCAGGTGGTAGTGAGCCAGACAGCTCCCGGGACCGACATCAAGCTGGGCATTCTGCGCAATGGCAAGCCCGAGACGCTGTCGGTGAAGGTAGGGGAATACAAAGGCGAGAAGCAGGTTGCGGAGAACGGCGGTTCGGGGTCGCAGCAGCGGGGCAAACTCGGACTGGCTGTGGACAACCTGACGCAGGACGCGCGCCAGCAGCTCAATATTCCTTCGAACGTGCATGGTGCAGCGGTAGCGAGTGTGCGTCCGGCGAGCCCTGCGGAGGATGCTGGTCTTGCACCGGGCGACGTGATCGAGGAAGTGAATCGCAAGCCGATTGAGAATGCACAGCAATTTGCCGATGGCGTTCATGCGGTTCCGGCGGGCAAGGACATCCTTCTTCTGGTGTGGTCGCACGGCGGCGCGAGCTATCGCGTGCTGCATCCGGCACAGAGCAACGAGAACGGTGAATAAGGCAAACCAAGCGTAGTAAGCAGGACTTGACGGGCTGTCGCATCTCCTCGAAGTGCGACAGCCCTTTTTTCGGCATTCAAACTGACACGGACCAGTGACTGTCGAAGAGGATCTAGGACAGGGCGAAGCAGCCGAATAACTCGTTCCCCCATTGTTCTTTGTGATTCGAGCAGTTAGGGTTTGCGATAACGATTTTCATGGAAGGGGTGAGCTTTCCCGGTTGGAACCCGAAATCCTGTCCGGACATGATCGAGATGTGACATGATTTCACCGGAGGTTCCTTGTGAACAAAAGACTCTGCTTATTGTTGGCTGCAATGTTGGTTGTTCCCGTTGCTGGACTCGGCCAGGACAAGCCGCCAGCGCCGGCAACTCCGCCCGCAAATCCGATTACCGTTAGCGAAAAAGGGCTCTATTCGTTTTTGAGCAGTGCAGTAGTCCGCGGGGCCGAGAAGATGCCTGAAGAGAATTACTCGTTCAAGCCAACCCCGGAGGTTCGCAGTTTTGGTCAACTGGTTGGCCACGTAGCCGATGCCAACTACATGTTCTGTTCGCAGGCAGCTGGTGAAGCGAATCCGATGAAGAACATCGAGAAGACCAAGACTTCCAAGGCCGATCTTGTTGCCGCAGTGAAAGACGCGGTTGCGTACTGCGACAAGGTGTTCGACGGCATGACTGACGAGAAGGGGAGTCAAATGGTGAAGTTCTTCAACTTCAACCTGGCGAAGATCACCTTGTTGTCGCTGAACACGGCGCACACCGATGAGCACTATGGGAACATGGTGACCTATCTCCGACTCAAAGGAATTGTGCCGCCGACCAGTGAAAGTCAGCCAGCGCCAAGTCCGAAGTAAGTTCGATGTCGAGCCGGCAGATTTGAGGTTTGTCGATTCTGCCTGCGTGCGGTTCAAGCACATCGTCGCCAATTCGGGCATCGAGTTGTTGGAGGTGGTCGTCAACATTCCAGCGGGCGCAGCAGTACATGCTGCGCTCGCTGAAGTTATTCTGGAGGACCGGATTCTGCGTGGGGCATCTCCTTAGGCTGCGTACACGCGTGGATCCCGCGGCAAATTTGTCCAGATGAACTTAGGTGCGCTTATTCCGGCAGCCTGAAGTCGTAGATTCGTCCGGTGGCCGCGCCTCCGGTGCCACGTCCTTGTGTGCCGTTCACCTGCTGTCCGGTCGCCATAAAGAAGGCGTACTCTCCGGGTTTCAGATCTTCGCTTAGCGTGACCTTGTATGTACGGATTCCGACATGCGCCGCTTCGAATGAAACCTCCTTATCCGATTTGAGGCCTGACTTGCCCCCACCCAGCCTGCCCCCGAGGCTGCCAATCTGAAACTCGCGGCGATTGCCTTTTTTGTTCAGTTTCAAGAGGGCATAATCCGATGAGCTTCCTCCGTCCGGAACATAGAGGTAGAACACCGGTCGGTGATCTCGAACAATGTGGCTGGACGTTGGGCCCGACAAGGTTGCATCCCAGTGAAGCCCACGAAGGCCGTAGCTGAACATACTGCCAGCTTTGCCGCCGATTTTGGTATTGCTAAGCACCTGCCCTTCGATCAGGACAAAACGGCTCTCATCTCTCCAGTAAACACCTACCTCGGGTGGCGGCAAGTTGGGATCCAGAGTCATCGGCGCCGCTGGTGCAACTACGGTCGCTTGTGGACTTGGATTGATCATCACGCGAATCACTCCGTCCGGCACGTTCGCTGCTTTCAGGGCTTGCAGGCCCTGCACGCTGGTATCGAAGCCCAACGAATCCGGATCGGTCCCATTCATCGCGCGAATCTTCGCGACAATGACCTCTTCCGACAGCCGCATCTGCACCATGCTGACCACGTCGTCGTTGGTGAAGCGTTTGTGTTCGCCCTGCTGGGCAGCGGCTGAGAGAGCCGGGGCCAGCGTGAGCAGTGTCATGGTGAACCGTAACAACGTAAGTCTGATCAATCGTGTCTTCACGCCGGTATCCTCGTCGCGTTCCTGTTTCACTTCGTGCTGCCGGACCGCCAAAGATCCACGGTCATGGTTTCGATACTCACGCCTTGATGGGACTGCCCGAGGCCGTCTTTTTTCGAACTCATGGTGCCGAAAACGTGGTTCGGGTCCTGCACTTTTCCGTTTAGTGGCGCGAGCGGCGGCAATGGTGGAGCGTAAACATCAGCAGTGTCTGCCCCCTTGCAGCCGTCCCGGTCGCAGTTCTCGATGTGTTGTTTGCCGATGATGGGATTGCCGGAGAGAGATCGTCCCGCCTGGCCCGACAGTTGCAGTTGCTCAAAGACCTGGTATGTGCCCTGGGATAGCACCACGTCAGCCATCGCCGGAAATGTCCCTTGCCCGGATGTCTCGATTCTGGAACTGGAAGTAGTTGGGAGAATCTTCCATTCCGGCTTCCCCGCGTGCCAGTTGGCGTGCAGCTGGCTGCCCTGCACCGAGTAACGTGCAGTCCCAACGCCATTCGTCAATGTAATGGTGATCGTGGTGATCGATTTGCCCGACCAGTCAGAGGACCAGCCAGGTCCCTTCTCATGTCCTTCGTCTCCCGTGTTTTCGAGGACGTAGTGGATCTGGCCGCTCCATTGAGAATGCGTGAGCTCGCACCCGCAGCTCTCGTCTCCTTGAAACTTTCCGCCCATCGCATCGATCCAGTCCTGACCGAGCCTCATAAACTGATCGTGTGTGATGGAGGGTGGTGCCGGGCGCACATACGTCGGACCTCCCGGATCCAAAAACTGGTCGGGATCTAGTCCCCGATCCCCCTGGAAGGCTGTGCGGACGGCATTGTTGTTTCCCTCGTCGTCGTTGAGTTCCTCCATGAACTCTCCGGCGTTGTGGAATCTTTTCTTGATTCGCCTGCACAACGTGGTGGTGTCAACATCCACGAAGGTAAGAAACGATGGGGCAGTCATCCAGATGGAGAGCGAACCGTCCCTCCTGCGAACCATGTGGTTGTGACAGTCGCGGCACTCACTTGGAATCGAAGCCTGTTGAGCCTGCGGTTTCCCACCTTCTCGCAGTACTAATGTGAAGTGGGAGATCTGCGACGGAGGCGCCAAAGGGTCGCCGGGATCGAGACCGGTACCCTTGATGAAAGGGTTGACTCCTCCGTGGCAGTTTACGCACCGCTGTTCATGGGTCATGAAGTTGGCAATTCTCACCCAGGCTGCGACTGCCTGCTTTGACTGCTCTTCTGTGAGCGGGCATGAGGAGCTTTTCTGCCCCGCGGCCAGAACCGGCGCGAGCCCCAAGGCAACACATCCCGCGAGAGTAAGTGTGAACTTGAGATCGTAACCGCGCATGCCGTTCTCCATCGCAATCGCAGGATGCCGACTGGACCTACTTGCTGGTGACTTGGGTGAGAATCGTGGTAGCAGCTTGCTGGATGAGGGGCGTCAACACATCCTCACCATCTGTTTTGGATTTGCCCTTGAGCGTGTTGTCGAGTTTTGGCTGGGTCTGTCCCGCGGGAATGAGCTGGTACTGTACGGTGACCTCATCTTTCGATTTGATCTGACCGTTGAACCCCGACAATTGGCTTACTGCCTGTTGCTGGGTGCTCATGGCAGCAGTCTGCATCGCGCTGGTTGCCGCCTGGGTAGCGACCATTCCGGTTACGCTGCTCATGCTGTGAGCCATCATCCCGATGGGCGTGAAATTGGCAGCCATGCTGCCGGCTTTCATAAACTTGCTGAAGCCGCTTGCGGCATTGCGCTTGACGGCGACCAGCGAGACCAGGATGTAGTCACATTCCTTTTGTTGAGCCTCCGCCTGCAATTGAACCGGAATGCGCGCGTCGAGTGCGCTGATTTCGATGGCGGGCCCGTTCATCATCAGGATGATTGCATTGCGGACTGGAGTTCCATAGTCCTCTTGCGACGTATTTCCCTGCCCCATCTGCGCTTGTGCCGGGGCAACGCCAATCCGGATCTTCCCGGGCGCTTTGGGCCCAAGCGCTTGAGGCAGAGGAACCGGTGCGCCCGCAGGAGCACCCTGCATTGCTGGAGCACCGGGAAACTTTCCGCCACCCATGCTTTGCATCATTGCCGCCATCCCACCGCGTGCATTCATGCCAGCAGGCATCGACGCAGCCATCGCTTGCGCATTTGCTGCGCTGGAAGGAGCGAATGAATTTGGCGGTGACTGCTGAGGCAAACCAGTCGAAGCTGTTTGGGGGAGGGATGAAACGTAGAGTTCGGCTTCGGAATGAACCTCGTGATACGCCGTTGGGATGTCGAACAGCTCAGGTTGTGCGGATTGCTTCGTGATCTCGGAAGTGGTGACTTCGATTTTTGTAGGGCTTCCGCCTTCGTTCTGGAGGGCTATGGTCTCGTGCAGCGGATAGCCGAGCTTACCGGAACCTTTGCGGCGAACGATGACCTGATCCGCGCAATTCGTGCTTTGCTTCACGGGCGGCAAGGTCTGGCCGCAACTGAGTGGCTCCTTGGCCAGGTCAGCATACCAGCCGTCAATTTCATAGTTCTGATTGGTTTTCGAGCACGCGTCTGAAGAGGACTCCACAACGACTTTGGTTCTCAGGTGTCGGGCAGTATACCCGGATATTTGCTTTCGTTCTCCGGTATCAGTGACTGTGACTGTCTGAATGATGGAGCCACCTGGGGCCGGCGCTGGCCCGCCTGACATCAGAGCGGCCGCCTTGCTTGCGGACTCATCTTGAGGGTCCTTGATTACCAGGTAAGACTGGCTCTGCTGGTTGAGAGTAACCGTGCGTTTGAGATCGCATTGACGCAATGTCACAACCTCTCCTGCCGGCGAACCCGTGACCGTGCGTTCGCGCGCTCCCTTCACCCAGGTTTCTGAATTCGAAATGGTGTTGCCTTCCACTGAAATGTTCTTCTTGAAGTGCAAATCATCTGCCGCGGCGGTCAGCATCATTGAGCAGAGGGCGGAAAGGCAGGACGCGAGACTCACGAAACGCATGGACATGGTCCACTCCTTTGCAGTTGCGGGGAACTATGGTTTTCAGGTCTTCGGATTCAGCGAGGGGAAGTTGCCTGACCGAGAAAGGCATGAGCCCGTTCGTTCCCGAACCGCTTCTAATCTGGAAAACGTAGAATCGCGTCGGATCGGCTCACGCGCCGCGAAGAAAGACGAAAAATCGACGCCGAGCGGCGATCTCGGTATGCCTCATTGACTTCTTTGACTACCAGGTGCCGACGGCGGTGCTTACTCTGAAGCAGGGGTTTGGTCGGCTGATTCGGTCGCTGGAAGATCGCGGGGTGCTGGTGCTGCTGGATCCGCGCATCCGCAGACAGCGTTACGGGCAGACGTTCCTG
>DASXLY010000193.1:0-2444 GCA_036495975.1 Occallatibacter sp.
CTGGCTCAATGATGACGTGAACTTTATCAAGCGCGATGCCTTCAAGAAAGTGGTCGACAGCCTGCTGGGCGTACCCGAAGGAAGACTCGATCCAAAGGACATGATCGCAAAGATGGTGGAAGTGATCCCTTCTCGCGAGGGGAAGTTCCTCAATATCTTTCCTCCTTCGTCAGAAGAATGGGTCAAGGGTTACCAGCAGCAGCTCTACGATCGCACGATTTAACGGGAAATGATTGGCGAACGATGACGAGCGAGCTTTCGTCATCGTTCGCGGTATGTTAGGAGCCTACTCGTCCAAGTGAAAGCCCAGTCTCTCCGTTTTCGGTGAGCCTATCCGGTCTACTAAAGCTCCGCGAGGGCTCGATGCACCAAACTCACGGAAGTAGATCCTTCGCCAACCGCTGAAGCCACCCTCTTGACGCTTCCAGCCCGGACATCGCCGACAGCAAACACTCCTGGCAGGCTGCTTTCCAGCATGAAAGGCGAGCGCGAAAGCGGCCATGGAGGATTCCGATTCGGGTCAATCGCCACGGGCAGATCGCGTCCGGTGAGAATAAAGCCCTTCTCATCAAGAGCGACGCTGCCCCGCAGCCAGTCAGTATTCGGGGAGGCGCCGGCCATGATGAAGAGGTGATGGGCCGGCACTGAACGCACCTGCCCGTTCAGCTTGTTGATCCAACTGACCTCTTCGAGGCGGTTCTCGCCCTCAAGACAGCATAGTTCGGAGTTGCAGAGTAATTCGATCGAGGGATTGCCGGAAATGCGTTGAATGAGGTACCGCGACATCGATTCGGCCAGGTCGCTCGCCCTCACAAGCATGTAGACCTTGCGTGCTGTCTGCGAGAGGAAGACCGCAGCTTGACCGGCTGAGTTGCCGCCGCCCACCACAATTACCTCTTCTCCCTCGCATAGTTGAGCCTCAATGTAGGTCGCACCGTAATGGATCCCGCGACCCGTAAAGCGGTCCAGGTCGACTGCGGTTGGCTTGTTGTAGCGGGCGCCAGTCGCAATCACAATGGTCCGTGCGAAGAAGACAGTTCCATCCTCCCTCACGAGTTCGTAGGGACGACGTTGGCTCCGAAGCTGAATAATCGCGCGTGCCAACGCCATCTTCGCCCCAAACTTCTGTGCCTGCCTGGTAGCGCTCGTAGCAAGATCCTGACCGGAGACCCCGGTTGGAAATCCTAGATAGTTCTCAATCTTTGAACTCGAGCCCGCTTGTCCGCCAGGTGCGTGGCTTTCAACCAGGAGAGTATCCAGTCCTTCCGAAGCCCCATACACCGCTGCTGCCAGGCCCGCCGGACCAGCTCCTACAATAACGAGATCATGCAGCAGGCCGCTGTGTATGTTGTCGTTCAGTCCGAGCGCGTCTGCCAGTTGTGAAGTAGACGGATTGCGTAAAACCATTGTCCCGTTGCCAATCACAATCGGGATTTCGGAGGCAGAGATGGAAAAACGGTCGAGAAGGTTCTGAGAAGTATCGTCCGAGTCTAAATCGATATACGTAAATGGATGGCCATTTCGGCCAAGAAATTCCCGGATACGCAGCGTGTCTGCAGAATGCCGTGAGCCGATGACACCGACATTGCCCAACTGTCGGTTGATCAGCATAAGCCTGCGCAGCATAAATGCGCGCAAAAGGATCTCACTCAGCCCAGCATCGCGCGCCACAAGAGTGCGCAACTCGTCGGGCCGAACCTCGAGGATTTCACCCGCTTCTATCACTCGGCCCTGTACCACAGTTCGCTGTCCTGCGATCGAGCCCGCCTCGCCGGTGAACATTCCTGCAATCATGTGCGCGACCAGTCGCTCGCCGTGGACACTTGGCTGAACGATCTCCAGGACGCCTGATAAGAGCATGAAGCACGGCCTTCCCACTTCTCCAGGGCGGTACAGAATCTCACCAAGCTCTGTTCGACGTACTCGTCCGTACGGCCGCGCACGATCTATCTCCGCCTCCGTAAGGATCGGCCACATCTCTCTATCCGCGCTAAGACCACTGAGATTTGGTATTGAGGACATGGTTAATCACACCTGAATTTCCAATTACGCAAATGGTTACAGGGTTAATCGGAGGCAATTATTTTCTGTTGACGTACGCAGCGGGTGACCGACGCGCCTTAGTCCGGAGCACAAGTTTAAGCCTAATTATTGGAGGACGCTAAAAAAAATGAGGTGATGGTCGTTTCGTCAGAAATCGGAGCTAACCTAATCGTTCCACCGAGAGTTCCTTTTCCAATTGTAGATTTTCCTTAATGAGTAGAAACTGGTAGCAAATACGACATATTGGGTGGCCAATTAGTAGAATTCGACTGCCTTGTTCCTTAATTTGTAGAGTGGCTAGAGCTGCGAATGAGGTATGGCCAGCGTTGCCGGCGTCGTCGGTGAAGTTCGGCTCGGTCGGCGGCCTCAAGGATGAACTCCAGTCTTTCAAACAGATCAGG
>DASXLY010000194.1:0-45338 GCA_036495975.1 Occallatibacter sp.
TCTCAGCCCCTCTGGTGTAAACGGACGAGCCATTGGTCCACCCTAAGCGTGATCTGTCCTCAACTACTTCTACTCACCCCTGATCATATTCCGGGGGAGTGGTTCCCAATCCGTATATAACCCGCCGGTTATGTACGAGTAAACGGTGATCCAACCGGAACAATCCCACCGGCAGGGCTAGGAGAGCTTCAGACGCCCCAGAAAGTGTCCAAGAGCTTTCCTGTTCGTCTCTTCTCCCGGCAAATATTCGTGGCCTTTCAAGGTTTCGGATTCTGGGAGGACGAACCGAAACCCCACACCGTCCGGACCGAAGCTGACAACTTCTGCCGACACATGAATCGAATCCGAGGAATTCTTCCCTACAGCGCCGGTCCTTTGCAGCGTCATTTGGATCCGGGTTTCAGGTGCCCAGCGCTCCTTAGTCAGTAGATATAGCCCACTCGCACTGATCTTCCCAACTTCAAATGGGCGAGGAGCACCGCCGGTAAAGTAAAACGCGACCAGCCCCGGCACGGTACCCCGTGGGGCTCGGCGGCGTTTGCTATCGGGGAATAGCCAGCGCAGGAACTGGATGGTTAGCGGGTCCTTCTTCTGGGGCTGCTGGCTCAAATGCCCTCCTAAAAATCCGCACTCACCTTGATTCGTATCCCCTAGAGGTTTCTGGATGCTACTGCAGGAAAGGCTTCTCCGCAACGTTACGTAGGACGCGCTGAGGAGATCGCGACCGTTTTTGGACGTCTGTGCCCACTCCTACCCAAAACAGAGTCAGAGATTTAGGCTTGGATTGCTTAGTTGGGTCTATCTATGTTCTTTATTCGGGGCGTGTCCTGGCTGACGGCGGTCGAGTATCTCGTAGCCCTCGGGCAGCTCAAAAAGCTGCGGGTCAGGCTCGGTGAGGCTGACGTCAGAGACGGTGAAGCTCTGCTTTCCGGTTTGCGGGCCGTCGACAATGGAGAGAACGTTGACACCAATTTGAGGCGCTTGCCAGAACTCACGCGTGGTAACGAAGACGCGATCGTTACCAACGGCGCCCGGAAGCAGGGTTGTGGTTTCCCGTGTTCCGCTTGTGTCGAAGCCAGCGATGCTGCGAATACCTAGGTCTAGGTGAGTCGTAAAGCCCTTGTTGTTGTCGATCGGGCCAGTTGGGACCACGAGCGGTTGGTAGCTGGTCAGAGCCTGCTCAGCAAACTTGAGGAGGGTGCAGCGGCGCTCGAACACGAAGCAGTTGTAGAGCGTGTGTTGGTTTGGATCGGCGATCTGAATGACGTTCATGCGGGACTCTACCCCGGAATCTTTGGGCACGAGCAGCCAGCGTTCTTCGTAGATGCGGCCGTGGCCGTCGCGTGCGACGCTGCGCTGGTTGACCATCGTATATGAGCCGCCGCCCGGAAGGGGTCGGGTCCACTCAGTGTGCACGATCGCGCTGAATGGGGCACCAACTAGCGGAGGGATGTAGATGCTCTGGAGGGTTTCAGTCACTCCGCCATCGAAGGCTTGCGCACGAAGGTGCGCCACAGAAGGAATACAAACCGCTACAAGAACGAGGTGGCAAAGAAATCGCATGATGTCTCCTGCCCGATCGGATTCTACAACCTGATACCGCCTAAGCGGACGTGACTTACAGCGGTCGAGGTGGCCTAGGGTGTCGGATGATTCTGGGAGTGTGGTCCGCAATCCGTATATAACCTGCCGGTTATGTACGAGTAGACGGTCACTCGCCCGTTACTGCAACTCCGGCTGTCGTTCCTCGCGCTTCAAATTCTTGACTCCCGCATTTTTCAGCCGAAGCAACCCGCAATGTCTGCACCGACGGGTAAAAAACGGATCGAATGCAAAAGCCGAAAAGAAGAAACGCTTCGCACATTTTGGACAGGGCCAGTTTGCCATTTCCCACAGGAAGAAGAACCACTGGCAGAGGAACGCGATGAGAAACAGACCGAACGAAACGGCGATTGCGTTCCGCAGGACAAGCGGCGGATAGTGATCACCCAGCGTAGCGACGAGCAGCAACGCGGAAACAGCAAGCCCACCAGCAAACCAGAACAGACGGATCAGAAGACGTCGCCTCTCCGCGTAGAAGAAACTCCATTCATCGCGGTAATGCTCATCGCCAGTTGCCGCAGAAGCCGAGGGCCGGAACTCGTCCATGTCTGCAATGTTAGCCGGTTTCCACGAGCCAGATTCTCTGATTCTTGATGTGTGGTCCTCAAACCGGAAATAATCGATCAGTGGCTCATGTGAGCAATGACGGACCCCACTAGCGCACCGAATCCGGTTCCCCACAAGAACCACGATACGCGGGTTCTATTGGTGCAAAGTACGGCCACAATACAACACCCAGCGATGACGACTTCCAACGCGAATATGTGACCGTCACGCCAAACCGTCCAAAGAGTGCCAATGAACATTGCGGCAGCGGCTGCAATGCGTCGCTTGAGTGACATTGCATCAGTTTAGGGGAGATTTTACTTAGGTGAGATTTTACGGGTTCTGGTCCTGCGGTCCCCAATCCGGAAGTGATCCAAGAAATTGACCAGCAATCGCCCCGGCAATTTATCCAAAGAACTCACTCCATGTGAGGGTCTCGCAGTGGGTTGACCTCGGATAGATTCTCGCGGGATGCACGCCGAAGCCGTCGAGGCGGATTGCAACGGCCGAACGCAGGATTGCCAACACAACCAGAAGCAGTGCAAGCCATGCAAAAGCGTTGCGTCTTGTGATGAACAGATTTGCCAGAGTTGCCGGCGTCGGGGCGGCGCGCAGTACATCGGATATCTGTTTAGCCATCTAGTCAGCCGGTATCTGGTGTGGGGTTACTTGGATGAGTGTTTATATCATTGGTCAACCGGAGGTTGGTAGGTGTTCCGGAAAGAGTTGTGCTCAACCGCGGGAATAACCCCATTTTCTGCTTTGTTTCCAGTTTGGCGAAACAGACATCCGACGAACCAGGCGCAAAGTCCCGATTGGTCCGCTCCGGGACGGGTGGAAGTTAAGTATTGAACTCTTCCCCAGTTATTTCGCGCTCTCGCGCATCCACACAGGCGCCCTGCAGAGCGGATCGCCGATCACGATATCTTCCCAGCCAACAAATCGCGAGGCCGCGTAGAAGCTCTCCGCCAGCGTGAATCCCGAGGTATATCGCTCCATCGCGACCGAGGGCGATGCAATTGCCTGTAGAAGCGGTTCATCCGTGTATCCCTTCACTCCGGTGATTCCATGCGCAACGAGATCCGCGATCAGGGACTGTCCTCCTGCGGTCGGCAGAAACGTCCGCGCACTAGTGGATACCGCGGTGTCTCCGATCGATCCCGGCGCGAAGCGCAGCGATTCATATGCCTTCTCGTTGTAGCTGGCATCATTGCTGCCCCAGGAAAAATATCCCATCAGATTGGAGCGATCGCCAACGAAGTTTTCGTTCTTATCAAGCTCCGTCGGGATTCGTCGAGAGATGAGGAGATCCCCGGCCTTCACCATATCCGCATTCCAGGAACCATAATCCGACTCGTCTAAAATCGGGCCCGACACAGGCAAAGGCTGGCGAGCCACATCCGCATTCTTGTATTTGAAGAGGGGCTGCACATCGAGCAGAACTTCGTCGCCATGGACATCTTTGATGATCCCGGTCTCAGAGGTCAGCGACCGCATTACCAGCGCCTCCGCATCCGCCTGCGTGTAGCCATCAAGGCGCGTGACCAGATAGCCGCCAAATGCGGCATGACTGAACGGGACGTTCTGATTCCAGTAGCGGTTCAACCACCCGAATCCATCGGCGCCCGAGCCGTGAATACTGATCTTGACTGCGCCCTTGATGAACCGATAGTCCAGCGCCGCAAGATAGCTGTCGACCGATGGATGCAGATTTCCGGTTGTGTGCTCATCGCGCGAACCGGTCTCTCCGCCATCGATGCGAATCGGCACGCCCTTGATCAAGACAAGGAAGTTGATCTCTGGATGCCGCGCAAGAATCTTCCGAACCGGATCGGCTATCTTTCGTTCGTAGTCAGCCAGCGTAATCGTTTCATAGGCAGTGCTCACTGCAGAGTCAGCGCAATGAATTGCGACAGATTTCGTTACCCCGCGCTTGCTCGCGTATGTCTTCGCGATCGCCGTTGAGATCGGGCTATCGGCGTTGTAGACGATCAACACTTCGCGGGCGGTATGGCGGGCACTCGACGCCGGCAATGATGCAGCGTAAGCGAGAGCAACGAAAACCAGGATCAAGATGAATTGCAGTTTGAACAAGGAGATCGGGCGGTTCAATAGAGGCCTCCAGCCGGGACTACGATCAGGATAAAGTGGATGAAATTACTCTTGCTCTGCTGTGGCTGACTACCTTTAAGGACCCGATCGGGAAACGGGCCTGGAACGGACAAGACTGGGGGACGATGGAGCGCCTTCACGCGAAAGGGTACATCTCCGATCCGAGGCGTGCCACCGGATAACGTCCTGTTCCGTGACCTGCTCCGGATACTGGGCCCTCGCCTCGGCGAGAAAATCGCTCGTAATCCTCCCGTCGACTGAATGATCAGACCGGTGGGGCAGGTCTCGGTGCATCGCGACAAAGTCCGTCGCGAACTTCTTGAGGGTCTTGCGGTCCTCTGTCTCGGGGATGAGGGCGATCCAGGCCCGCGCGGCGGCAAGGCGAAGGGCCCGCTTGGCCCCTTCAGCCCGTAAGCGGCTGAGCGCATCGGTGGGATCGTCGACGAGATCGATATAGGTCGGGCGATTGTCCTCTACGTGCGAGTCTGGAAGCAGCCCTTCGGGTAGTGGACCTCCACGCCGTGGTGGAGCATGGTGTCGGCCTTGAGTTTGCAGTTGCGGGTGATGATCGCCGGGCCTCGTCGCCAGCCTTTAGCGTCGATCGTCGCGTAAGCGGATCAGGGAGGCCTATTTTCTGTTTCCGCCTTAACCCTTCCGATTCCGGGTTAAATCCGAGCTAAGCCGATGTTTATGCGGCCTTTTGGGGGCAACACAAGTTTCCCCCCGCTCTCCGCCAGACCTAAAGCCCAGGTCCAGATCCAGCCTCGCAGATAAGTTTGCGCTTACCAGGCTGGGTGGGGTCATGGATTCGCGACGTCAGGTGGTGGCCTGCGCGATCCACTCTAGATTGAGTCATTCGAAACTCTCCGCGCAGGTAGTCACGCCCGTGCGGGAGGTGTGTGGACTTGAGGGAGTTACGGCAGGTGGTTCGGCGATGCCTGTAGAGAAAGCATTTGATCTGCATTGCCTGTAGAATGAGACGAGCCCCAGATTCAAACCCGGCAGGAGTCAATGGCCACCCAAACCTCATCGAGCGAGTACAAAACCGCTTCGGATTCAGTAACGGAAAGTCATAGCATTGGAAATGGCCAGACAGCGGATGACGAGATAACTCTGCTTGAGCTTCTAACCGTAGTCGCTGAGCGGAAAAAAGTGGTTGTTTGGACCACAGTACTGTTTGCTATCGTCTCGATAATTGTCTCCTTCCTTCTGCCGAAGTGGTACACCGCGACCGTGACTGTGCTTCCTCCTCAACAGAGCTCATCTCTCAGCGGCGCGTTGGCATCCCAACTCGGAGGTCTCGGTGGACTGGCGTCTCTGGCCGGCGGCCTTGGTATTAAGAACGCGAACGACATGTTTGTGGGAATGCTGAGAAGCCGGACCGTCGAAGACGCGATGATCCAGAAGTTCAGCCTGATGCAGGAATACCACGAACGCTACCTTTCGGATGCCCGCAAAGCACTCGAGCGACATGTAACCGTGGATGGGAGCAGCAAGGATGGTCTGATTCACATCTCCGTTGAGGCTCGGGACCCAAACCACGCCGCCGAATTAGCAAACAATTATGTGGATCAGTTCCGAAGGCTCTCGGAGCACCTGGCAATCACGGAGGCTTCGCAGCGCCGGCTCTTCTTTGAACAGCAGCTCGAACAGGCCAAAAACAACCTGGCCAATGCGGAAGAGAGCCTTAAACAGACAGAGCAGCAAACGGGGCTAATCCAGCTCGACAGCCAGGCGCGGGCGCTGATTGAATCCGCGGCTTCACTACGCGCACAGATTGCAGCCAAGGAAGTTCAGATTGAGTCGTTGCGCACGTTTGCGACGAGCGAAAACGCGCAATTGGTGCAGGCAGAGCAGGAACTGGAGAGCTTGCGCGCGCAGCTGGGGAAACTTGGGGGTTCGGAAGAGGGTGTCGATTCTGGTCTGCTGGTTCCCAAGGGAAAGGTCCCGAGCGCCGGGCTGGAATACATCCGCAAACTTCGCGACGTGAAATACTACGAAACGATCTTCGAAATTCTGGCCCGGCAATTCGAAGCTGCCAAGCTCGACGAAGCGAAGCAGGGAGCAGTAATACAGGTTGTCGACGCGGCGGTTGCTCCGGACAAGAAGTCGTTTCCGAAACGGAGCATGATCGTATTGGTTGCGACACTTGTCGGCTTCCTAGTTGGAATATTGGTGGCGCTCATTCAAGCCTCGATGCAACGCATCGAGGAGAACACTCAAGACTCTGCTCGATTTATGAGGCTCCGCGCGGCTTTTTCAATCCACAGAAGGGGCCACGTTTAGCCTTCGTTTGCGTGTCGGCGGCCTGGTGGAAATGAATTAAGTGAAGAGACGATCTGAGGGGTTCCGCGAGAATCTGGAAATTCATTTATGGGGACTTTGCAGTGATTCCCAGAACTCTTAAGCAGGCGAGGCATCTGCTCGGGATCGACCGGGCGGTAGGCTTCAACGTGCTGGCGCGAAGTTGGAGCATTTTCTCCGGAGCCCTGAATGTCCTCCTAATTGCGCGTTTCCTGAGCCCCGCCGAGCAGGGCTACTATTACACCTTTTCGAGCCTCGTTGCCCTCCAGATTGTTTTTGAACTTGGCTTCTCCTTTGTGATTCTGCAGCTTGCTGCACACGAGTCTTCGCAACTCCAGATTGAACCAAGCGGGGAGATTCGGGGAGACCTCGGTGCCCACTTTCGTCTCGCCTCTGTGCTGCAGAAGTCTGTTCGGTGGTATTCAGTCGCTGCAATTCTGATGGCGGCCGGGCTGATTGTCACTGGAATGCATTTCTTTTCGACGCACGAACAAGCCTCCGCTCCAGTTGCCTGGAAGTGGCCTTGGATCTGTGTGATTGTATGTGCAGTCTGGACCTTCCAAATGGATCCAGTGTTCTCATTTCTGGAGGGATGCGGCTTTGTCCCGCAGGTCGCGCGAATGCGGTTCACTCAAGCCGTATGTGGAACCACCTTCGCGTGGCTGGCCCTTACGGCGCATCACGGGCTGTTTGCGCCAGCGGGGATTATCTTCGGTCAGGCTGCAGCCGGTTTCGCCTTCCTATATTCGAAACGAAAGATGCTCTTGCCGCTGATGCGGCTCAAGTCGCCGGTGCACGGGGTGAGCTGGCGAACTGAGATTTGGCCCTTTCAGTGGAAGATTGCAGTCAGCTGCATTGCCTCCTATTTCATCTACCCGTTGTTCAGCCCGGTATTGTTCTCGTATCGTGGCGCGGCGGAGGCCGGACGGATGGGCATGTCACTCAACATCGCGAATGCCCTTGCCGCTGTTGCACTGGCCTGGATCAATACCAAGGCATCCCCTTTCGGCAACATGATTGCACGACGCGATTTCAGAACGCTCGACCGGGTGTTCTTCCGGACTCTGATTCAATCGGGTGCGCTTCTGTTGTCAGGCGAGGCAATCGTCCTTATGAGCTTGTTTTTTATCGGGCAACATTTTCCTCGCATCAGTGCCCGCATGTTGCCGCTTCCGGTTTTCGCACTTCTGATGTTCGCGATTTTTCTCAACCATCTCGTCCTAAGCGAAGCGCTTTATCTTCGCGCGCACAAACGAGAGCCGTTCCTCGTTCTGGCGGTTCTGACGGGGGTCCTGACCGCACTCAGCACCGTGTTGATGGGCAAACTATGGGGTGCGACGGGGATTGTTGTCGGATACTTCATTTGTGGAGGGGTTCTTTACCTTTCCGGCGGCACGTATACATTTGTCCGCTTGCGACGTTTGTGGCACGCTAGCCCGCTCCAAGAAACCTCGGCGGTGTGTCACGATTTGGATGACAGACGCGAGGAGACGACCGCGTGAACACAGAAGGAACCGTGAAGAAACCGGCTTCGCATGCTGCGAATGGGGGAAATTCTCTGATAAAGACTTCCAAAGCCTATGTGAGGTCAGCCTTTCAACTTGGACTCACTTTGCTTGCTTACGTCCCTTCGCATTTTCTGCGGAAGACCGGCCTGAGGCTTTGCGGCGCCAAGATTGCGTCGAAGAGCCTTCTGTATCACGGGTTCTGGGTTTTGGCGCCTTCGAACTTAACTATCGAAGAGAGTGCCGTGGTAGGCGACCATGCCATTCTGGACGCTCGTGAGGGGCTAACGATTGGGAAGAATGTAAACATCTCAACGAACGTTGCAATCTGGACCGGCCAGCATGATTATCAGTCCACGAATTTTGGTTATAAGGGAGCACCGGTACGCATTGAGAATTATGCGTGGCTTAGCTTTCGAACTACGATCCTTCCCGGGGTGACTATTGGAGAGGGCGCGGTGGTGGCGGCCGGCGCAGTGGTAACGAAAGATGTCGCACCCTACACCGTGGTGGCCGGAGTTCCAGCAAAGGTGATCGGCACCCGCAATCGGGACCTGCGATATGATCTGCTCGAAGATTGCGGCTATCTACGTTTCATTTGATTGGACCGGTTAGGAAATGGTATCGAATCCGCTCGTCAGCATCGTAACTCCGTCCTTTAACCAAGGCCAGTTCCTTGAGGAGACGTTACGGTCTGTGGAACTGCAGAGACATCGGCCTATTTACCAGATCGTTATCGACGGCGGATCGACAGACGGGAGCATAGATCTGATCAGAGATTGGGAGAAGAGAGATCATGGGCCAGGTTACAGCTTTGAATGGGTCTCTGAACCGGATCGAGGGCACGCTGACGCAATTAACAAGGGATTCGATCGTGTGCGTGGCGAGATTGTTGGCTGGCTGAATTCCGATGATGTCTACTTCGACAGAAAGGTGATCGGATCCTCGGTTGCCGCTTTTCAGCGCCATTCCGATGTTGATGCGGTGTTTGGAGAAGTGGCACTGATTTCGGAAAACAGCGGACTTCAGATGATTATGTGTTATCCAGCTTTTGAATACGATCGAGCGCTTCGCGGCTACATGCTCTCCCAGCCCACGGTTTTTCTGCGCCGCTCAATCACGGATAAGTATCGGCTCGAACCCACCGCGAAGGGCGCAATTGATTTTGTGTACTGGCTCCAAATTGGCAAGGAACATAAATTTCTGAAGATTCCTCGTATCCAGGCCGGCGATCGCGACCAGCCGGGAAGAATTTCGCGGGTTAGCGCGGCGGCTCTGAAGGAAAGTGCGATCAAGGCATGCGCGGCCTTCGGATCCAACCAGAGACCGAGTGGGTTTGCACGCTTTCAGGACCTGCTGTGGCTGCGTTTCATGAGGATCCCGGCATTTTTCCATATGCTGGCGGTCCTCACCCGAAGAAAAGTGAGTAATGACATTGCCTTCCCAATGTGGATTGACAGCATTCCTAAGCTGATGCGCCGGCAACTGATGATGCGTGGAAACGACAGAGGCGATTTGGGACCGAGGCGGTCAGTGGATATGCGCTCCACTCCGAATTAGGACCATGTCTTCACTGGCTTACTCATTGTTGAAAAGGAGTTTTACGTGGCTGAACCCGAGATTCTTGAATCCATTCACGGCCTGCCGAAGACATGGCATGCGAATGGTTCTCTTAATGTTGCAGTAATTGACTATCTTTTCCGATGCGCCAACGGGGCTGAAAATACAGCGGAAACCGGGTCTGGAAAGAGCACACTTGCGTTATCCCATGCGTCGAAACGACACGTAGTGTTCACCATAGATGTGCCTCCGGGAGAAGATCCGGAAAATCATTCCCTGAACAGGGTGAGAACCAGCCCGCTTCTAAGAAAAGGCGTTTGTGAGTTCGTTATCGGCAGCACTCAGCAGACGCTTCCTGCCTTCCACTTCGACCGTGAGTTTGACTTGGTATTTTTGGATGGGCCGCACGGGTATCCATTTCCTGACCTGGAGTATTTCTACTTTTACCCACACATCAAGGCCGGCGGATGGTTGGTGATTGACGACATTCAGATTCCAAGCGTGGCGAACATGCTGGATGTTCTTCGGCGGGATGATATGTACACATTGGATCGCGTCGTCAGGACGACAGCCTTCTTTCGTCGCACCAAAGCGGCGACTTTTTCGCCGTATTGCGATGGGTGGTGGGAGCAAGGCTACAACAAGCGTTTTGGGGTTGCCCTTCGACACGTCGGATTGAGTTCCATGCCGCGCGTTGTAGCCTTGGAACTTAGGAGGCGGTTTTCAAAGTCGTAGTCGTTGAACAAGGTGGGTGTGGCCACGCCACCGCGATCGGAAAGGATTCCTGAAGCTGACTCGCGCGCTTTTTATTTCACCGAATGATATGAGGACCTGGAACGGAATGGATCAGCAACAAGATCAACTCCTCGCGGCCCTTTGTTCGATATATGGTGATTCGGTGGATTTCCTTTCACTCGCGGCGCCGACCGCGAGAGCGCAAAGCTGGCTGGATGCAAAGGGTATCCGAGTAAAGGTGCTTCGAGGCATTTACCCGCTTCTGGCGTATCTGAATACAACTCTCTGGTACGGCGGTGGCGCCGTGTTATGCAACAAACTGCGCTGGGTTGACCGTTTCTACTTCCCGCTTCGAACTCCGTTGCCCGGTTCCTGGATCGACCGCTACAGCGTGATTGTCTGCTATTACCCCTGGGGGCATCGGCTTTTACGGCTGGATCGCGCGGGCAATAAGGTGATCATGGACCTGGGGGACATTATGGCCGATCGGCACGAGCGCGTGGGGGCCCGCCGATGGATCACGATGACTACGAAAGACGAAAATGCGGTCTTTCATTCGGGCGCGCGGTGCGTGGCGGTTTCCGAATCCGATGCGCAGGAGTTTGAGAAGCTCTATGGAGTTCGGGCCGCCGTGATGAACTTTGTTCCGCCCGATCATCGGGAGCTTCTGGAAATTGCAGAACAGGAGCGGCCGCCGCGTATAGGATTCATGGGCGCCCCGAGCTATGTAAATGAAGAGATCATGCGTCTTCTGGCGCAGCCGCAGTTCCTGGAGTGTCTCAGGCAGGCTGGAATTGAACTGGTGGTCGCCGGAGGGATTTGCAGGACCGTCGATCCCTCGCTACTGCGATCGCTCGAGCAAGGAGGGGCGCGCGTCATGGGCCGTGTTCCATCCACCATGGAGTACTACCGGCAGATCGGCGCCGCTCTGAACCCGGTTGGTCCGACCACCGGCGTCAAGATAAAGTCGATTGAGGCGCTGGTTGCGGGGCGGACTCTGATCACGACGCAGTGGGGGGTGGATTCGAGTCTGTACCGTGCATTTCTGGGCCAGATCGTATATACCGACTGGCCGGTGGACCCTCAAGGTCTCGGGAGACTCGCGGTGGAGGTTGTTCGTTCGGCGAGTTCTCGAGGCGCCTCGGCAGCCCGAGCCTATGTCGAAGAATCCGAGCGAAGGCTGCGGGAGTTGCACACGATATGAGCCGCGTTCCGCTCGGATACTTCCTTGTCTGGGGACTCCTGTTCTGGGGTCTTCCCGCTTCCTTTATTGCAGGTCCTAGCGCAATTCTCTACACGTTTGTCACAGTTCTTCCAGTTTGGTGGGTTACGCGCAGGGATACGACCGTTCCCAGCCTTCCTCCGAGACAGGTCTCCCTAACAACCTGCATAGTGTTAGCTGGTTTTACCCTAATCTGGGTGACATGGGATGCGATTTTCGGTCGCCAACTGCTGGCAATCAACATGTTCTTATTTCATGGGGCGGCGGCGGAGCGACTCATTGAGCAAATTACCCAAACCGTATCACAAGGCGGTGGAGTTGCCGCACTGCTTGGCAATATTCTTGGATTGCTTCCACTCGCGCTGATCGACACGGCATCCAACACGGGGCGCACTGGCCGCTGGATACTGTGGGGGACTGCTTTAATTGCTGTCTTTTACAACACTGGAGCGGGCAGGGGCGACCTCATGATGGCGGTGATGGCGATTGCCTTGGGTAGAAGTTCGGACTGGCGCCGCCTATTCGCGGCGGGCGGTCTAGCTTTAGGCATTTTTTTCGCCGCCAGCGTGTTCCGCGGAGATTTTGCCGTCAATCCCCGAAATCCTTTGGTAGAGGGAATTCTCGCACCCTACTTCAATCTCTTCGCGATGCTGAAGGCCAATTGCGGGACCGCGCCTTGGTACAACTTTGTTTTGGAATTCCTGAAGAAGTTTCTGCCGGGATTTTTATTCCCGAAAACAATCTTCTCGTTCAACGTTCAAATGTCGTGGTGCATCAATCCATC
Organism: Occallatibacter sp.; assembly: GCA_036495975.1. GTDB lineage: Bacteria > Acidobacteriota > Terriglobia > Terriglobales > Acidobacteriaceae > Telmatobacter. The sequence continues at coordinate 12,371 of DASXLY010000194.1, forward strand.
GGACGCCAACCTTTCCAACGGTGTTTCGATCTTTGGGTGGCTCAGCGAGATCTACTACTATACGCCTTCGTTCGTAACCGCCCTGATCGCAGGCATAATACTTGCCGTTTTAGTGCGCGCGACCAACCGCCAGTTCCTGAAACAACGTCTATTCTCAGCGCGTTTGTTGGCGGGCCTTATTTGTTTCTATCTTCCTCGTTCGCGTACGCAAGATGTGTTCTCTTATCTCATTGCACAGCTCATTTTTTTGATTTTCATCTGGCCGTCGATGTGCAATCTCATGCGAACCTTGCGCAGATTAATTCCGGCAACACCGGCTGACACATCCCCGCAGCCAAGGCCGGAGCTATCGTGAGAAAAACTGTCGCCATTGTGTCACTGCGTTTTAATCCGGCCTTCCTCCAACATCTGATCGCATTTGCCAAGGCAGTTCGTGAGCTTGGACTGGAACCGCAATTCCTGCTGGACCGGGAATACGAGCGTTTCTCGGAGCTGACGCAGGTCGCTCCCATGTGCCACTCCTACGAGAGATCTTCTGCGACAGCGTGGAGTCATGCGATCTTTCTGAATGCATCCACGGGCAATCCTGAACTGGCGATGGCGCTTCATCGCGACAATGTGAAGATCGTCTACGTCTATCACGAACCGTGGCATATGTCGGGTCAATATTTCTGGAGTGAGGGGATTATTGGTACGGCGAAGGCCATCGCTGCCCATCGGCTCACGGTGCCCGTTCTCAAGCTTTCTGCAACCGTGATCCTCGAGTCGCGCTTCGGCATGCGCATGTATGAGCAGGCGGACGCTCGTTATAACAGCAACTACGTCTACTTCCCACAGATATACGACGATGATGTCCAGGTGGAACTTTCTGACCTTGTGCACGGCAAGCGCTACTTCAGTTTTCTCGGAACTCTTTGCCGGTCTCATGGCTTCGATCAGTATCTTGGGTTCATGCTTGGCGCGCTTGAACGCGGAGCGGATTTGCGATTTCTGATCGCATCGCGCAACGCGCTGCCCCCGAGCCTGGAGAAGGATGCCCGCTTTCAACAGAGTCGGGACAGAATCGAAATTCGATGCGGAAGGCCGCTCACCAACGACGAAATGAATCGATGCTATGCGGAAAGCTTCTGTGTGTGGAATGTCTACCGGCGATCGACCCAGAGCGGTGTACTCCCCAAGGCGATGATGTTTGGCACGCCGGTGCTGGCGAGTGCAGCCGGCTCGTTTCCTGAGTATGTCCGGGATGGGGAGAATGGACGTTTCGTAGACGCGGAGCAAACTGACGCTATCTTGAGCGCCCTTGAAGATATACAGAGGAATATTCCCTCTTACGCGGCGAATTGCCGGAAGTCGTTTCGAGACAATTTCTTCTATCAATCGCAGGTTCCTGAATTGCGCCTAATACTGCGTTGAGCGGAAAGTGAGGCTGCCGGCTCGCCTCGACCTTAAGTTCGACGCAACGATATAATGGCAGTGCCGACACAGTGCAAACCATCTACTTGACCGGAACAGACAAGCCGCGAGCAGCGGGTTCGTCGAGGTGTGTCAGCGGACTTGAAGTTGGTTTCAGACCCTCGGATTGCGATGACGCGTTTATAGATGAGGGTGAACTCGGCTTCCTCGCCCCTATCAGGGACAGTTTTTGATGCGCATACTGCTCCTCACGACATACTTCCGTCCCGACGTCGGCGCCAACGCGGCAATTATGAGCAAGCTTGCCGACGAGTTCGTGGCAAAGGGGCACCAAGTCACGGTGCTGTCTTCGATTCCACACTACGATTCCAACCGGGTGTGGCCGGAATATGCAGGAAAGCTCGTCTGCAGCGAACGCGCTGACGCGATGCAGGTTTACCGGGTGTATACCCACGTTGCGCAGAAGAAGGATAACGTCGCACAACGTCTTATGAGTTACGCGAGTTTCAGCCTGCTTGCCCTGCTGCGTGGTGCAACGCTGTCGAAGCAAGATGTGATGCTGGTTCCGTCGCCGCCTTTGAGTAATGGCGTGATTGCAGACTTGATCGGCCGCTTGCGTGGGATTCCGTTCGTGTACAACGTACAGGATATTTGGCCCGATGTGGCCGTAAGAGCTGGAGTTCTGAAGAGCCCAACAGCAATCCAACGGCTTGAACGGATGGAGCGCTATGTTTATCGCCGGTCAGCGGGCATCACAGTGATCTCGGATGGGTTTCGGCGCAATCTCCTTGCAAAAGGCGTCCCGGATGAGAAGATCTCGGTGATTTCAAATTTTGTGGATGTCGACTTCATTACTCCGCAGCCAAAGGAGAACGAATTCAGCAGGAACCAAGGCCTGAACGACAAATTCGTGGTGATGTTCGCCGGAAATATGGGGTTCTCTCAAGGGCTTGAAACAGTTCTTGATGCGGCAAAACTACTCGATCATGTGCCGAGCATCGAATTTCTGATGGTCGGTAACGGGGCAAGTTGTAGCCAAGCCCAGACTTACCTTGGGGAACTTGGCCTCAAGAATGTGCGCTTCCTGCCGTTTCAACCGAGGGAAGATTTGCCGGCAATGTATGGGGCGGCGGACGTGTGCCTCGTGCCTCTTCGGCGTGGCTTCACCGCTGAATCCGTGCCGAGCAAGGTGTTTACGATCATGGCTGCCGGAAGACCCGCAATTGCGGCTGTCGACCCTGGAAGCGAGACTTGGAAGCTGTTGGAGCGAACGAACTGCGGTATCTGCGTAGAATCGGAGAACCCGAGAGCCCTTGCGGATGCAGTTCTCTGCTACTATCGGGATCCGCAAGCGCGACTGAACGCAGGATTAAACGCGCGCAGATGCGTTGAAACCGAATTCCAGCCGGGCGAAATCGCGGAGCAATACCTGAATGCGATGAAGCAGGCTTCGGGTCAAACGCGTGAGCGCGACTACCAGAGCAGTGATCCTGAGCACGAAACGAATCAATCGCTAAATTGACGCCTGGGTCAGATGGATATCTGAATCACGCGCAATGGGAACCAGGATTCGGAGTTGGGATCCGTCAATTTCCCCTGCAGACTAATGCGAAGCGCCTTTGTGCTGATCTGCATTCGCCTGGCAAATGTACTGCTCGACGTAATCGCAGATCATGTGTGCGCAGAGGGTATGGCCTTCCTGGATGCGTGGGGTTGCGGTGGATGGGATTCTCAGGGTTTCATCGGCGATCTCCGCCATCGTTCCACCGTTCTGTCCACCGAATGCGACAGTGAATGCACCAATTTTCTTCGCGGCATTCAGTGCATTGCACACGTTCTTGCTGTTTCCGGAGGTGGAGATTCCGATGACGACATCGCCGGGGGCACAGAGTGCTTCAATTTGCCGCTCGAAGACGCGATCGTAACCATAGTCGTTCCCGATAGCCGTCAGTATGGACGTGTTGGTGGTCAGGGCAATCGATGGCAATGCCCGGCGCTCTTTGAGGAAGCGACCGACAAGTTCGGCTGCCATGTGCTGGGAATCCGCCGCGCTGCCGCCATTCCCGCACCACAGGATTTTGTGGCCGTCGAGAAGGCACCGGCTCATCTTCTCAGCAATTCGCTGCAATTGAGGGATCGTCTGCTCGAGAGCCTGAATGGTTTTCAGGTGCTCTTTGATTGACTGTTCGAAAAGCGGGGTCAAGTTCAAGGGCTATCTCTCCGCGCATCAGTCATCGACGCGTTATGATTTGAGACTGGGATTTCCGATGACGCAATCGACGAACGCAGCTTTTCCGGGCATTCAATACGTGTTCCTGGATCGCGATGGCGTGATTAATCGTAAAGCTCCCGAATCGCAGTATATCTGGCAATGGAACCAATTTCACCTGCTCGCGAAGGCCGATGATGCGATTGCACTGCTAAACCGAGCGGGCATGCGAGTGATTGTGGTGACAAACCAGCGCGGGGTGGATCGGGATCTTTATACGCTTGACGAGGTGGACGCACTCCACGCCCGGTTGCAGGAAGAGCTAGCCCGGGCAGGCGCTCATATCGATGGCTTTTATGTTTGCCCACATGGGGAAGGCCAGTGCGATTGCAGGAAGCCCAAGACCGGCCTCCTGGACCAGGCATTTCGAGACTTTCCAACGGCCAACAAAGACAACAGTCTGCTGATCGGGGATTCCCACTCCGACGTACAGTTAGCCGAAGCATTTGGCATCCCTTCGATCCTGATTCAAAACGATGAGGAGCAAGGTCGTCCCGACGGAACTGAGGCGGAAAAGCTGGCCTCCCGGGTCTCTCCGTCTCTTTTTCACGCGGTCAGTACTTATCTTCTGCCGGGTGTCGAAGAGAAGCACTAAAGCATCGGAGGTCCGGCTACTTTCTCCAGAGCCAGAAGAGCCGAGAGAATATGCGGACGGGTGTTCTCCACAATCGGCTGCGGGTGGATATCAGCGTTGTACCCCTCTTACTTTCTGGGTACGAAAGTAAACAGTACCTCATGTTAAACTGCTGAAATATGAAATCCTGGCCCTCTGGCAGCCAGAGCGGAGCCCGCACCCGTGGCTCCGACGGCAGCAGGTTTGTGTCGTACTTACGCATGGTCAAATCGCCTCTTTTGATTCTTGCTTTGTTGTGCTTTGGCAGCGAGGTATTCAGCCAGCAGCTTCCCGGCAGCCAGCTTGATGGCACCCAAAGCCCGGTGGATTGCTCCGACCCGCTTCAGGCGGGATCTAGCCAGTGCCCGAATTCGAGCGGTCGAAACGCTGGATTTCCTGTTGGGACTCCGCAAACAAACACTCCCAACCTGGGGCTCAGTTCAGATCAGCCTGGGGGACTTACTCGGACCTATTCGGATGCGGAATCACAGGCTCGTCAACAGATGGCCCAGGGGAGGAGTCAGCAGATACCTCTTCCGCCGGAGCCATTGACGGAATTTCAGAAATTCATTGCCTCGACGACAAGCCAGATTTTGCCCATTTTCGGAGCGAATTTGTTTCGCTCGGTGCCCTCGACGTTCGCGCCACTGGATATGACGCCTGTCCCGCCCGATTATGTGATCGGACCGGGCGATGAGTTGCGGCTGCGCATCTGGGGACAAGTCAATTTCCAGGCCAATGTGCAAGTGGATCGAGCCGGTGAAGTGTACATACCGGTGTCGCAAGTCGGACCCGTACATGTGGCGGGCATGCCCTACTCACAACTCACGGATCGTCTGCGCCAGGCCATCGGCCGGGTGTATAAGAACTTCGATCTTCTTGTGGACGTGGGTCGGGTGCGGGCAATCCAGATTTATGTCTCGGGTGAGGCGCGAAGGCCGGGGGTGTACACGGTCAGTTCGCTCAGCACCCTGATCGACGCGCTGTTTGCCAGCGGCGGACCTTCCGTCGAAGGCTCTCTCCGACACATTCAGTTGCGTCGCGGGAGCGAACAAATTGCGGATTTTGATCTGTACTCGTTCCTGGTTCATGGGGATAAATCAAAAGACGTGACGTTGCTGGCCGGCGACGTGATCTTCATTCCGCCGGTCGGCCCGCAAGCCGCTGTTGTGGGAAGTGTGCACGACCCGGCGATTTACGAGTTGAAGACGAATGAATCCCTGGCTGAAGCGATTGCCGACGCCGGTGGCGTGTCCGCCGTTGCCTCGCAGGCGCGTGTTTCGATTGAAAGGATTGAAGGACATAACGAACGGCACGCGATGGAAGTGGCCTACGACTCGACAGGGCTGGCGACTTCGCTGGCGGAAGGGGACCTGGTTCGGGTCTTCTCAATTGTGCCCAAGTATGCGCAAACGGTAACTCTTCGTGGAAACATTGCGAACCCCGGCCGCTTTGCATGGCATGCGGGGATGCGGATCAGCGATTTGATTCCGGACAAGGAATCTCTTATCACGCGCAATTACTGGTGGAAGCGAACCCAACTGGGGTTGCCGACGGCGGAGTTTGAGCCGATTTCGGGATTCGGCAATCTGAAGCAGCCGGTCGATAACCAGCCGATCTCGATCCCCCGGCCCACTGGAACAATGGATTCCTTCAATCCCTACACTCAGAATCAAAATCGGCTCCAGGCGCAGCAGGATCAGTACGCGCAGCCACAGCCGGATCAAATGCAGCAAGGCCAGTTTGGGGTTCCGCCTAACCAGGGGCAGGCGACCCAGACGACTCAGCCGCTCAATGCGCAACAACGTGCGGCAAGCAGTTCACTTGCGGCTCAGCAGACCTATAGCCAAACATCTGGCAATACTGGGCGCACGGATGTTTCCATTCCCGCCCCCGAGATTGACTGGGACTACGCGGATGTCCTGAGGCTTGATTCTTCGACGCTCAAAACAGTCTTGCTTTCATTTGATCTCGGCAAGCTCGTTCTGGAACACGACACGTCGCAGGACCTCGAACTACAACCGGGAGATGTCGTCACGGTTTTCTCTGAAGCGGACATTCGACTTCCAATTGCCGAGCAGACGAAGGTAGTGAGGCTTGAAGGGGAATTCGTACATGCGGGCCTTTACACCGTCAAGCCGGAAGAGACTCTGCGACAACTGGTGGAACGCGCGGGCGGCTTGACCTCAAATGCATATCTTTATGGGGCGGATTTCACGCGCGAGTCAACTCGGGTGATGCAGCAGGCCAGGATGGACGAGTACGTTCAAAGCCTCGACCTGCGAATCCAGCGGAGCAATCTGGCTCTTTCATCTTCTTCGGTAGGTTCTGCTCAGGAACTTGCAGGCGGGCCAGCGGCACAAGCGAGCGAGCGAGAGTTGCTGGGGCGGCTGCGACAGATTCGCGCCTCCGGCCGGATTGTTCTCGAATTCAGACCATCGAGCAGCGGGACCGGCCAAGTTCCCGATCTTGGCCTCGAAGCGGGCGATCGTTTCATTGTTCCATCGATCCCCGCGACGGTGAACGTAGTGGGAGCAGTGAACGACCAGAATTCCTTTCTATATGTGCAAGACAGGAGAGTTAGCACTTATCTCAAGAAGGCGGGCGGGTTAACCAAAGACGCTGACCATAAGCGAGCTTTTGTAATTCGGGCTGACGGCGAAGTTGTTGGCTACGGCGCTTCACGAAGCGCGTGGGGAAGTAACTTCGAGAATTTACGGATTTATCCAGGCGACACGATTATTGTGCCGGAAAAAACTGTCAAGCCTTCCGCCCTGCGCGGCATTTTGGATTGGTCTCAGATGTTCTCGCAATTCGCCTTGGGAGCCGCAGCGATCAGCGTAATAAAGTAGGATCGCCGCTAACTCCTGTTTGGCGATATCGTCTCTTCTGCCTACGAACAATTTGGGCTCATCCTTATGCTGTAATCTCCGCCCCAAAAGCGCCGTCCAAGAGCATGCCAACAGACGATCGCGCAATGTGACTTCGGTCACAAAGTATTATCTGTCATTTAATAAAACCTGCCCGTTGAGCCTAAATCGTTTCCCTAAGTCCCAGAAGGACTTAGACGAATGTCAAGTGTTGATTGTTATAAGGGCTGGTTACCAACATCAAGAAATCGCTGGTTACTGAACGTCAACCTTTGATATTCTTTGTAGAACAAAGCTTCAAGTTTTACTCCCCCTGGTCTCTGGTTAACCGACAAGATGTGGAGGCGTTGAGATCGGGCCTCTGGATGTCTACAGAAGTAGTGTGCAAAGCAAGGACGCATATTGCTGACATCCAGTTGAATTGAACTGGCGGGTGGTGTTTACGTGTGCTTTTCATCCGCCACCCATGCACGTGTGAACGTCGTCCTGCAAGTGCGATCTCGACTTTTAGAGCGCACCAATGCAGGGGCTGCTATCGCTGAATTGGGGACAAAAAGAACCCGGTTTCGGGGGTTTGCGATGGCAGTGTGCCAAGTCCACTTGTCGTTGAACTTATTTGTTCAGGCGAGGCTTCATGTATATTTCGGGTTCCTCCAAAAAACCAAGAGGTACCAATCGGTTTATTTCGTTGCCTTCTCGTAAACTTCATCGCCCCAGGTGTTCTTCAACTCTCGCACTCTATGAACCAGCGACGGTTCGGGGCCGGTGGAGCCTATCGTCTTCCAAGCGCCTTCTGGACATCACCATCGCCATTTTTGTTCTTTCGATCTTTGCGATCCCGATGGGTATCATCGCGTTTCTGATCCGGCTCTCCTCTGAAGGTCCGGCTATTTTTACCCAGAAACGCATTGGCATGAAAGGCCGAATTTTTACGATCTACAAGTTTCGCAGCATGTCTGTTCCGGGGAAGAAGGCGGGGCCGACCCTGACGAAGGACGGGGATGCGCGCATTACGGGATTGGGGCGGTGGCTGCGGAAGTTCAAGCTGGATGAACTGCCGCAGTTTTATAACGTGCTGCGCGGAGATATGAGTTTGGTTGGGCCAAGACCGAAACTACCGCAATATGCGGAGCGGCTAAGCCTTCGCTACCGGCCCGGAATAACCGGTGCAGCGACGATTGCGTTCCGTTCTGAAGAAGAGATCCTTAAGCACGTCAATCCGGTTCAACTGGAAAACTTCTATCATCAGCGGATCAAGCCGCTCAAGGAGCGAATCGATACCCGCTACATGCGGCGGGCGACGATTTGGACAGACCTGGGACTAATCGCGAGGACATTTCGCATAGCGTTTGTTCCTGCACGTATTCCGGCGTCGTTTCGGAATCTGGAGATGTCCGAGGCTCCGACCGTTCCATTGAAAAAGACCGGGACCGACGATACTCGCGTCACCACAAGTCGCAAGGTTTTCCCCGAAGCCGAAAGAGAACTCGCGGTTGCGGATTAAGAATCCCCTTTGAGTTATTGGGATACCCGTGAGGTCAGGTCAATTCGCTCGCTCTTTTTGCGAATAAGACGATCAGTTCACGAACGGCGCAGCTTGCCGTGACGCGTCCAGCAGCAACCTCTTGCTCAAGCACAGATATCCGCTCTTGCAAGACTGGATCGGCGCGCAACCAGTCGGTCAATTCCTGCTCGAGGATTTCGTGCATTGAGTGGCGCGCCTGTTTGCATCGTTCCTCTTGGAAGGAGCCATTCGCTCCGGTCAGTTCTACATAATTCAGGACGCATAACCAGAGGTCTGCCACACCATGTCCGGTTTGGGCAGAGCAGGCCAGGACGCGGGGCTTCCATCCTGAAGCTGGAACCGGCATGAAATGCAAAGCGTTTTCGGCTTCGGTACGCGCTAACTCAGCCGCTTGAAGACGATCGCCGTCGGCCTTGTTCACGGCCACAAGGTCGACGATTTCCATGACGCCCCGCTTGATGCCCTGCAATTCGTCGCCCGCACCGGGCATGGTTACGAGCAAAAAGAAATCGACCATATCGCGTACGGCCGCTTCCGACTGGCCAACTCCGACGGTCTCGATAAGGATGTTCCGAAACCCTGCTGCCTCGCACAACAGGATTGCATCCCGCGTGTGCCGGGCCACGCCGCCATGCACGCCGCGCGATGGAGTGGGACGAACAAAGGCCATCTCACTCGACGAGAGAAATGTCATCCGCGTCTTGTCTCCGAGGATACTTCCGCCGCTCAGCTGGCTGCTGGGATCGATAGCCAGGACAGCAACGTTCTCGCGGCGTTCCTTAATCAGGTATTTGCCCAATGCCTCAATCAAGGTACTTTTGCCTGCTCCTGGCGCACCGGTGATTCCCACGCGGATCGAATTCACGTTCGCAGACTGACAATTCTCGATAATCAATTCGGCAATCTTCCGATCCTCAGGGCGCGAACTTTCGACCAGGGTGATGGCCTTCGCAAGCACTGAGCGATCACCGGTGCGGATTCCCTCGATCAGGCGTGCCGGAGAAATATCCTGACGCTGCTTCGCTTCGCGTCTCCGTCTCGCAGCGGGTTCCGGAACAGCACAACCCGGTTGAATATGGAGCGCGGTCTTGTTCGCATCCGTCAATCAGTTTTCTCCACGCGGTTTGCAGTGAGGATGTGCATCAGATCTTGTGCCGCCATGGGAATTGGCGTTCCTGGTCCATAAATTCCGGCGACGCCAGCGTCGTAGAGGAACGCATAGTCCTGCGGGGGAATCACTCCCCCGACCACGACGGCGATCTCGTCGTGACTGAGGCTGCGCAATTCCTCAATCAGTTCTGGAACGAGTGTTTTGTGTCCCGCGGCCAAGGAAGAGACGCCGACCAGGTGCACATCACTTTCCACTGCAAACCTGGCGACTTCGCGCGGCGTCTGGAACAGCGGCCCGATATCCACGTCAAAACCGATGTCGGCAAGCGCAGTGGCAATCACCTTTGCGCCGCGGTCGTGTCCATCCTGGCCCATCTTTGCGACCAAGATTCGGGGTCTCCGGCCCTCGTGCCGCTCGAAGTCGATCGTCATTTCGCGGGCTCTACGGAAGTCCGCGTTTTTCGCGCTGCTGAGTGAGTAGACCCCCGAAATGGTATGAGTGACGGCCTCATAGCGCCCGAATACTTTTTCCAAGGCAAAGGAGATCTCGCCTAATGTGGCCCGAGCACGCGCGGCATCGACGGCGCACTCCAGCAGGTTGCCGTTTGCTGACGCAGCGCAATTCTCGAGACGCACGAGAGCGGCCGCGACTAATTTTGAATCGCGATCGCGCTTCAATTTCTGCAAGCGCGCTATTTGCGAAGCCCGCACAGCCGCATCATCAATGTTGAGGACGGGGATCTGCGGCTCGTTGGACGTGCGGAAGGCATTGACACCGACGATGACATCTTTGCCTGCATCGATGCTCGCCTGGCGCCGCGCTGCCGCCTCTTCAATGCGCATCTTGGGAATGCCGGCTTCGATTGCCTTGGTCATGCCACCGAGAGCTTCTACCTCTTCGATCAGATTCCATGCGGCCTGCATCAGTTCATCGGTAAGGCGCTCGACATAGTAGGACCCGCCCCAGGGATCGATGACGCGAGTAATGGCGGTCTCCTGCTGGAGGTGAATCTGCGTATTTCGTGCAATGCGAGCAGAGAACTCAGTTGGCAACGCCAAGGCCTCGTCCAGGGCATTCGTGTGCAGCGATTGGGTGTGGCCGAGCGCTGCTGCAAGCGCTTCCACAGAGGTGCGAACGATATTGTTGTAGGGGTCCTGGGCTGCCAGACTCCAGCCCGATGTCTGGCTGTGCGCGCGGAGAGCCAGCGACTTCGGATTTTTTGCTCCGAATTGCTGGACGATCCTCGCCCAGAGGACGCGGGCAGCGCGGAGCTTGGCAATTTCCATGAAATAGTTCATGCCAATGCCCCAGAAGAACGATATGCGCGGTGCGAAGTCGTCGATATTCAGGCCGGCTTTCACGCCGGTTCGCAGATACTCGAGTCCATCGGCAAGGGTGTAGGCCAGCTCGATGTCGGCCGTGGCTCCCGCCTCCTGCATGTGATAACCGCTCACGCTGATGCAGTTGAATTTCGGCATACGGGTGGCGCAGTAACGGAAAATGTCGCCTACGATGCGCATGGAATTCGCAGGTGGGTAGATGTAGGTATTCCGCACCATGAATTCCTTGAGGATGTCATTCTGGATCGTTCCGCTCAATTCTTCTGGAGCGACACCCTGCTCTTCGGCAGTAACGATATAGAAGGCCATGATCGGCAGTACAGCTCCGTTCATGGTCATCGAGACTGACATGCGATCCAGCGGGATCTGGTCGAAGAGAATTCTCATATCGAGAATCGAATCGATGGCCACACCGGCTTTGCCGACATCCCCTCGCACGCGCTCGTGGTCAGAATCGTAGCCACGATGCGTGGCAAGGTCGAACGCGACCGAGAGTCCCTTCTGACCGGCAGCCAGGTTCCGGCGGTAGAACGCATTCGATTCTTCCGCAGTTGAGAATCCCGCGTACTGCCGGATCGTCCACGGTTGCTTGACGTACATGGTGCTGTAGGGGCCGCGCAGAAACGGCGGGATACCTGCTGCGTAGTCTAGATGCTCGAGCCCGGCAATATCCTCGCGTGAATACCAGGACTTGATCGCGATATGTTCGGACGAAAACCAGTCCTCCGCGACCGGCAATGTTGTGTGCGCGGTACTCGGCTTGAACCCAATCTTTGTAAAATCCGGCCGCATAACTAATCCTTCATCGCTAGTTGCTGCTGAATCGCAGTAAGCGCTTCGATCGCGTTGCTGCGCAAGTGTATGAACTCGATGATGCCCAGATTTCGCAACTCCTCCACGGTGTCCGGATTCCCTGCGACGATGACCTTGGTTTGGCTTCCCTGCTGGTGCAGGGCGGGCATGAGGTTCTGAGCGATCCCAAGGTACTCGGCATCCGAACTGCACAGCGCGACCAGGTCGGCTCCGCAGCCGGCAATCTGCCCGAGGTTCTCGAAGTGATGAGCTTCAGTCGCGAGCCCGGCGCACGCCAGGAAGTCAGCAGCGAACTGCGACCGAGCGCTGCGCATCTTGGGGTCGCCGATCTCGGCCAGCAAGATCACGGGCGCGCGGCCATGAATCGTGGAATGACGCTCGGTCCGGCGTCGAAGGTCTTCAAATCGCTCCGCTACACGCGGACTTGCATCCTTCCGCGGCGCACTCATCAAATCCGCGGATTTTTCGGCAACGTTTGCGAATCGATTCGTTCCTGTAAGCACGCGCCTTCGAGTCGCGACCGCATCCTCACGCACCTTTGCACGTCGAGCCAGCACGGGAGTGATGATTCCCGCGTCCTTGGCTTTCCGGTACCCGCCGGCATTCTCAAGCTCCTGGAAGAGCTTCCACGCTTTGGTCGCAATCGCATTGGTCAAGACTTCGACCAGGTACGATCCACCCACCGGGTCAGCAACCCGATCGAGCAGCGCCTCGTGCTTCAGAATGATCTGGGTGTTCCGGGCAAGACGCCGGCTGCTGTCGTCGGCTGGCCTGGAGCACTCGTCAAACGGAGCAATGGAGATGGAGTCGGCACCACCCAGAACCGCAGAGAGAGCTTCCGTGGTGGAGCGCAATACATTGATGTGCGCATCATAGAGGGTCTTGTCCCAATGCGAGGGAGACGCGTGGATCACCGCCTTGGCATGTTCCTGCCGGCAGCCAAAGCTTTCCGCTGCCTGAGCCCAAACCATGCGGAAGGCCCGCAGCTTCGCGATCTGGATGAAGAACTCCGGTCCCACGGCAAATCGAAAACGTACCGCGTCTGCAACGCGATCGATCTCGAAATTGCGATCCTGCATCTCACCGAGAAAGTCCACTGCGGCGGATAGTGCAAAGCCGATTTCTTCAATTGCTCCCGCGCCATTCTCCTGAAACGATTCGGCATCGATAAGGAATGGCCTGAGATCGGGCACATGATCGTGCAGAGTTTCGGCCGAGAACTCGATATCCGCCAGCGGGTTTATATCCGTCGAGAGACCGGCCAGGTGCGGATGGTTTTTCAGCCGTTCGAGCAACAATCGAATTGTCTGTTGATTTGCGTTTCCGATATGGACAGGGATCTCATTGAGATTCGCAAGAAGCAGGGCAATGTCAGACTCACTCTCGATTCGCGCGCGAGCATAGGCAACTTCTTCCGCGCCCGCGGCTATGGCTTCGATTGCACGTTGATTCGCCTCTTCAGGATCGACCAGATCGATCTTTTCGCAAATGCGCCAACCGCCCTGGCAACGCGTTCCGCGGACGAAGGGGAATTCTCCAGGTCCTGCATCAAGGAACGACAGTCCGGCCAGATCGTCGGCCCGGTAGTATGGCCTGACAGCGAGACCTTCTTCCGGGTGCCAGATCAACTTCGCAGCATAGTCGGGGCCCGCTACCGTCTCGCGGATCGTCCGTTCCCACTGTTCCGCAGGCACGGGCGGAAACATCGCCAGCAAGGTCTCCGTTGCCATCTTTACCTTCCCTCGGGTGCTTCCACGATCTCGATGAGGATGCCGAAGGGGCTCTCCTCTGTCGATTTCGGATGAACAAAGAAAACCGTGGTGCCGCGCGAGCCCTTCCGGGGATCAGCGTCGATGATGCGGAAGCCGTTGGCCTTCATGGCATCGAATGCGTGCCGAGCATCTTTGACGCGAAAAGCAATGTGCGCCAGCCCGCCGCGTCCGCCATTCTTGTCGATCATTTTTTGTACGGGCGAATCGGGACTGAGCGGCTCGAGTAATTGAATGAGGTTGGGGCCGTCGCCAACCTGGAGCAGCGCTTCGCGAACCTGGTCTGAACCATGCACCTCTTCGCGATGAATTTCGCGAAAGCCTAGCATCTTGTAAGCGCGAACCTGTCCGTCCAGTTCTCCCTGCCTAACGGCGATGGCCACGTGGTCGACGAACAGGATTCCCGGGATTGCGCCGGCCCCAAAGGCAGGCATGGTCTCTGGTTCTTCGGTGCAAAATCCGCTTGCATTCGGACCAATCATTAGTGGGAGCTCCACCAGCAGCTGGTTTACTTTGACGGAGGAGCCCGGTGCGACCAGTACGCTTTTCACTACTCCCATGCGCGGGGCAGTGACCTGCATCTCCATCTTCATGGACTCAAGCACTGCGACCACTTCCTCGGGCTGTACGGTTTGACCCGCCTCCACGTTGACTTTGATCACCATGCCGGTGACCGGGCTGCGGCATTCGTTTTTGCCATTGGTTGTATCGGGCGATTGAGCCGCTCCGATCACCGGCTCCGGCATGGCGGCGGGAACAAACGGGGGCGGCGCAGCAGGGTACGAGGGATATTCCGGGGCACTGTCATCCGTCTCGAGAATTTCGACTTCGGCCTCGTAGACCTTGCCGTCGATGGTAATCCGAAGCTTCAATCCATCTTCCTGCCTTTCCGTCTCACTGGCGTGTGCGAAGGTTATGTGACCCCTGGACCAGCACACGGCCCTGTTGCGACCAGGGGGTCGGCACGGAACGAATGGACTTGATGGCCGCATTCTTTCGGAGCACCGCACTCGCCGCGGCGGCAATCACGGCCTTGATCTCGCCGGAAACCGATTCGCCTTCTGGCTCAGCCTGCTCCTGCTCACCAGTCGTGGCCTCTGTCCCCGCGGCCGACTCAATCGCACGATATTCGGCAAGACGTGTCTCCAATGCCTGAATGGCGGAATCCAGCGCGCCCAGTTGATCTGCAATCTTCAGATCGCGCTCGGCCGTGATTCTCCGCAACCTATGTACCAGGAGCGCATAACAAAGAGCACATACAGCGCCAACCACAAGCGCCATCAAAGCCAAATCTGCTGCGTGTAATGTCACGATTCGATCCTTATAGAGGAATCAGTCCATGCTTTTTTTGCGGACGCAATTCTCTCTTGCCGTGCAGTGACTCCAGCGCGAGCGCCAAATAGCGGCGCGTTTCGGCTGGTTCAATGATCTCGTCCACCATGCGTCGCCCCGCGGCAACATAGGGGTTGGCGAACGTCTCGCGATATTCCTCGACGAGTTCCTGGCGTCGCGTCGCCTGGTCATGCGAGGCCTCGATTTCGTGGCGGAAGACAATCTCCGCGGCACCTTCCGCGCCCATCACCGCGATCTCCGCTGTTGGCCACGCCACGACACGATCTGCGCCCAGTCCCTTGGAGCACATCGCGATGTAGGCCCCACCATATGCTTTGCGCAACACCACGGTTATTTTTGGAACCGTGGCCGCCGAGTAAGCGAAGAGCAGCTTGGCTCCGTGGCGAATGATGCCGCCGCGTTCCTGCTCAACGCCCGGCAAGAATCCCGGGACATCCACGAACGTGAGCAGCGGAATATTGAATGCATTGCAGAATCGAACGAAACGAGCCGCTTTGTCGGAGGCGTTGATATCGAGCACTCCGGCCATCACGCTCGGCTGGTTCGCGATCACGCCGACCGGCCGCCCCTGCAGGCGACCGAATCCGATGACGATGTTGGGCGCAAAGCCTGGCTGAATTTCAAGGAAGTCGGCATAATCGACAACGCGGGTGACGATGCCGCGAACGTCGTACGCCATTTTGGGGTCCACGGGAATGATGCCGTTCATGTCCGAATCGGACTTGATGCGCGAATTGAAGGGCATGCGGGGTGGATCTTCGAGGTTGTTCGATGGCATGAAGCTCAGGAGACGCCGGCACAGTTGCAGGGCCTCCTTATCATCCTGCGCAATGAGGTGAACCACTCCCGACCGGTTCATCTGTGACTGTGGGCCACCCAGTTCTTCAGCACTCACGTCTTCGCCGGTCACCTGCTTGATGACCTGCGGTCCGGTGATGAACATTCTTGCCTGGCGAGTCTGGATTACAAAATCGGTCAGGGCTGGGCTGTAGGCGGCCCCCCCGGCACACGGTCCGCAGATCACGGCGATTTGCGGTACCGTGCCGGAGAGCTGAACATTCCGATAGAAGACGCGGGCATAGCCGTCGAGACTGTCTATGCCCTCCTGGACGCGAGCGCCTCCTGAGTCGTTGATGAAGATGAAGGGCGTGCCGGTCTTGAGAGACATGATCATCATCTCGACAATCTTGCTGCAATGGACCTCGCCCGCGGCGCCACCAAGCACGGTGAAATCCTGGCTCGCCAGATGCACCAGTCGGCCATCGATCGTCGCCGGACCAGTGATTACACCGTCAGCAGGCAACTCCTTACCTGCCATGCCGAAATAGGTGGCGCGATGCAGCGCGAAGACACCGATCTCTTCGAAACTACCCTTGTCTGTGAGCGAAGCAATGCGTTCACGCGCGGTGAGCTTGCCGGATGCGTGCTGCTTCTCAATCCGATCGCGGCCACCGGCCAATTCCAGTTCGGCACGCCGGGCGCGCAGGTCGGCGATCCGCTCCTGCATGCTCTTGGCTTTTATGCGTTCTTCCAGCTTCGCCATTGCAGCTCCCGAGTCCTCGGTTTTAGGTCCGGGAACTTAAACCCTTGCACGCTCAGCCAGGAAGCGCAGGATGCACTCCCATCGTGTGGCATTAACCCGTCCGTAACCTCCGCAATTCTAGGACGGAGGCAAGGCGAAGGGATGTGATCTAGTTCACTCCGCTGAAGTGCGACCGAGCGGGTGGCGGTCGAGAAGGAAAGGAGATCGGCGTGCCTCACCCAAGCCAATGAAACTTAAGTAGTTACGCGTCGGCAGAGGCTGAACTTAGCAGCACAAAAATTCGACCGGGAGTTGAACCGGAAAGGACAACGGTCGGCCACAAGTGATTTTGATGATGCCCGATCAATTCCCTATGACGAGCACTTGGAAACTGCCATCGACGGCTTTCATTTTGATCGATGCGCCGTTCACGTTGTTGAGCACTGCGCCGTAGATATCCGCGGCGAGATAGACTTCGCCAGTGGATGGATTGATGGCTAAGGTCCGGGCGTTTTGACGTGTGGGCAGTGTCTGCACCACGGAGTAGGTATCGGTGACATCCTGGCGGATGATCGTAAGACTTCCATCCCCCGCCCCGTTGGCCGTGAAGATGAGTCCCCGGTTGGGATCGTAGCCAATCGCGTCGGGCCCCGGTCCGATGGGTAGTTGTGCGACTACGTGGCCGGATTGAGCATCCATTGCCACCATTCTGTAGTTGCTGCAGGCTGCGAAAAGCCGCTCGTGAGCTGTATCGACAGCAAGCGCACGAGGGCGCTCACAGGCTGAGTCTAGCGAAATCGAGTGCGGAGAGGCGTCGGCCGCGTCTGGTGGAATCTGGCCGCTCAGGTCCAATTGAAGAGGATTGTCCGAGGTCCTGCGCTGCGGAGATGCTGCTGCCCGTTTCTTCTGCGCCGCAGCCTGGGCGTCGATGAGCCGATGCACGGCTGAACCAACACCTTGCGCGTCAAGGCGGAGAATCTGGTTGCGATCGTTCACCGTAATGTAGATTTGGCCGTTGCCATCCCCCTGTGCAAAGCCGAGCACTCCAGGCAGAATGACTTGTGCGAGTTGAATCCTTCGCTCGACATCAATTACGGTCACCGTGGATTCGGGACCATGTGCCGACGACGCTTGTGCATTGGGTTCGCGAGAAGGCTGGTTGCGGCGGGGAACGGGAGGCTGGTTTCCGCCGACCAATTGATTGCCACTGATCTGCAGTGCACCCACTACAAACAGCAAGCCACTTGCCGGGTCCAAGGCCATCGAACGCGGAGAGGGCCCAGTAGGAATGCTCGCGACGAGCTGAAAATTGCGCCGGTCGAAAACGCGAACCATGTCTGCTGGACCATCGCTCACGTAGCCGTACGCGCCCTGGCTGTCGAGCACGATGGCGTGTGCCTCGCGCATGTGAGAGACGACTCCGGCCAGAGTCCCGGATTCGACATCGACGACCTGGACCTGGGTGCCATGGGCGATGAAGAGTTGGTTGGCGGATGGATCGATGGCCAGGTAATCCCAGTCTCCAACGCCGCCGACGAACCAGGTCTTGGTAATGAAAAATGGGTGAGCGGGCAGCGCTGTGGACGGAGGGGGAACGGGCGAAAGCTGGGCGCTTGCAACTCCACACACTACCAGCCAGAGGCTCAGCACCAGCTTCATTCGGGTTCGCTCCTCATTGACTTTGACGCGCTAAGTTGTTCTCGCGTTCGGCTTTTTTGACACAATAGCGTCTTGCCGGAGCGTTAGGCAAAACAAATGCACACCCCGGCAATGTCTGCCGCATCAGAACCGTTGAATGAACATCAGTGATCGGCCTAGCATTTGCCTGTCGGGGATTCCTTGAAAGGACGGTTAGAGATGGATGCGCACAAGCTGAACGAAACAGCCAGGGCAATGATGGCTGGCGATAAGGGCCTGCTTGCAATGGATGAGAGCACACCCACCGCGAATAAGCGCTTTGCCGCTGCCGGCATTCCCCAGAACGAAGAAACCCGGCGCGCGTATCGCGAAATGATCGTGACGACGGCGGGGTTGGGCGACTGCCTCAATGGCGCAATTCTGGTAGACGAAACGATCCGCCAGCAAACCCGGAGCGGCATTCCATTTGCCAAGGCGCTCGAGCAGCGAGGGATTATCCCCGGCATCAAGGTTGACGCCGGCGCCAAACCGATGGCGGCGCATCCTGGCGAGAAGCTCACCTCAGGGATGGACGGACTTCGGGAGCGGCTTGGTGAGTACGTGAAATTGGGAGCGCGGTTCGCGAAGTGGCGTGCGGTCATCACCATTGGTGAGGGCATTCCCAGCCTGGGCTGCATGGGGGCGAACGCGCTCCTTCTTGCGCAGTATGCTGCGCTGTGCCAGGAAGCCGGAGTTGTTCCCATCGTCGAGCCGGAGGTATTGATGGATGGCGACCATACTCTGGATCGTTGCGCCAAGGTGACGGAAGAAACGCTACATACAGTGTTTGGTCAGCTTGTATCTCAGCGCGTGATCCTCGAAGGGATGATTCTGAAACCCAACATGGTGGTGCCGGGAGTGAAGTGCCCACAGCAAAATTCCGATGAGGAGATCGCCGACATCACGGTGCACACGCTTTTGCGAACTGTCCCCGCGGCAGTGCCAGGCGTCGCTTTCCTGTCCGGCGGCCAAACGGGCGAGCAGGCCTGCGCCCGTCTGAGCGCCATGAACTCACGCTTCAAGGGCCGCCTTCCCTGGGCGCTGACCTACTCGTTTGCACGAGCAATACAATCGCCCGCAATGGACATTTGGCATGGAGAGGATTCTAAGATTCCGGCGGCGCAGAAAGCACTGTTGCATCGCGCGCAGTGTGCACGGGCGGCCCGGCGCGGCGAGTATACTCCGGCGATGGAGAAGCAATGAAGGGCAAACGCTATATCGACCGGTTCCGCATCGCGCCCGGCGAACGCGTTCACCTCCAGGAGTTCGACCCGAGCTACAAGTGGGATGAAGATAAGAACGCTGCTGAAGGGAAGGTCTCCAAGCTTCGCGATAAGATGGGCGACTTACAGCAGCTCCTGTTCGCCGAGCGCAAACGCTCAATCCTCATTTGCCTCCAGGCGCTCGACGCGGGCGGCAAAGACGGCATCATCAACGATGTTATCGGTTCCATGAATGCCGAAGGCTGTCACGTTGCAAATTTCAAAGAACCCAGCCAGGAAGAACTTGCGCACGATTTTCTGTGGCGGATCGAGGCCCAGATGCCCAAGAAGGGCGAGGTGGCCATCTTCAACCGCTCCCACTATGAAGATGTGCTCATCGTTCGCGTGCACAATCTTGTGCCCAAGGAGATCTGGTCAAAGCGCTACGACGAAATCAACGATTTCGAACGCCGCCACACAGAAAACGGCACACGTATTCTCAAGTTCTTCCTGCACATCAGCAAGGAAGAACAGCTAGAGCGTTTTGAGCAACGCCTAGACGATCCTGCAAAACAATGGAAGATCAGCGAAGCAGATTATACGGAACGCGAGTACTGGGACGACTACATGCGCGCTTACGAAGACGCGCTTGCTCGTTGCAACACGGAAGAATCGCCCTGGTTCGTGATTCCTGCAGACCACAAGTGGTTTCGCGACCTTGCCGTCTCTGAGATCATCGTCGCAACTATGGAATCCATGAAGGTCCAGGTACCTCAACCAACGGTAGACCTTGAAGAAATCCGCCGCAAGTATCACTCCGCAGCGGCGAAGAGCAAGCGCGGCAAAGCCGGGAACAGACGCTGATTTACGACTGTTCTCCGGCCTCTAGTCTGTGGCCTCTGCTGTGCGCTATCCTTAATGCCGTGCCAGCCCGCCCGGCGCTGAGGTGCGCTCGCCATGAGCAAATTCCTTCTCAACATCAACGGCAAAAAAAACGATGTCGTTGCCCCCGCCGATGAAACTCTATTGTCGGTCTTGCGCAATCACCTGAATCTGACTGGAACAAAGTATGGTTGCGGCGAAGGCCAGTGCGGCGCCTGCACAGTGCTGATGGACGGAGCGCCCACGCGGTCATGCTCGATTCCCGCCGTGGCCGCGGCCGGCACAAAGATCATGACCATCGAAGGCCTGGAGCATGGCGGCAGGCTCACTCCCGTGCAACAGGCGTTTCTCGACGAGGGTGCGTTCCAGTGCGGCTACTGCACATCGGGCATGGTCATGAGCGCGACCGCGCTGCTGCGCGATAACCACTCTCCGAACCACGAGCAGATTCTTGGTGCGATGAACGGTAACGTCTGCCGTTGTGGGACATATCCGCGCATCCTCGCTGCGATCAAACGCGCATCGGGTCAGGCGGCTTCCGGGGGTGGACGATGAGTCTCGAAACCCCGATCCTCATTGATCCCGAAAACGCATCGCATACTGAAGCGCCGACCAAGCCGCAACTCGATCGCCGCGATTTTCTCATGGTGCTGGGTGGCGGACTTCTGATTTGCCTGACTCCGAAGCTGGCGTGGTCGCAGGAGTCCGGAAGGAGTTTCGGCGGTCATGAACTGCCCAAAGACATCAACGCGTGGCTGCACATCGACGCGGACGGGCGAGTGAAGGTCTTCACCGGTAAAGTTGAAGTTGGGCAGAACATTCGCACATCGCTGGCGCAGGCCGTCGCTGAAGAACTGCGGGTTTCGTTCGATTCCATCACCATGATCATGGGCGATACCGACCTTGTCCCTTGGGATATGGGCACATTCGGAAGCCGCACGACGCCAACCATGTCGCCCCAACTTCGCAATATGGCGGTCGCGGGACGCGAGATGTTGGTAGAGATGGCCGCTCAGCGCTTGAGCACAGATGCCTCAAAACTGATTGCCGACGAGGGAAGAATACGAACGTCCGACGGCTCCAAGTCGCTGAGCTACGGGGAACTGACCCGCGGCGAAGCTCTCGTCAAGACGGTGGAAGGCGATCCTCCGTTAACGCCCGCAACGGAATGGAAGATCGCCGGAACGCCGGTTCCCAAGGCAAATGGCCGCGATTTCGTGACCGGTAAACATGAGTTCCCTTCCGACACCGTTCGCCCTGGAATGCTGTTCGGCGCGGTATTACGGCCGCAGGGATTTAATGCTACCCTGCAGTCGATCGATACCAAGCCGGCAGAAAAGATTCCCGGCGTACAGGTCGTTCGTGATGGCGATTTTACGGGCGTAGTGGCGGACAATGCATTCAGCGCCCAGCAGGGAGTCGCAGCGATCCAGGCAAAGTGGAATGTTCCCGATCAACAGGGAAACCAGGGTCTATTCGAATACCTGAAGAACACTCCTGAGGGCCGCGGATCCGGACCGGAGCACCAGTCAGGGTCGGTCGATCAGGCATATGCAAATGCAGAGGTGAAACTCGAGGCACAGTACACCGTCGAGTACATCGCGCATGCGCCGCTGGAACCGCGAGCTGCCGTGGCTGAATGGAATAGCGGCAAGCTCACGGTCTGGACCGGCACGCAACGCCCCTTCGGTGTACGAGACGAATTGATGCAGGCATATCATCTGTCGCCGCAGCAGGTCCGCGTGATCCAGCCCGACATGGGTAGCGGCTACGGAGGCAAGCACACCGGAGAAGCTGCGATTGAGGCGGCACGACTTTCCAAAGCTGCGGGAAAGCCGGTAAAGGTGGTGTGGACCCGGGAGGAGGAATTCACCTGGGCCTATCTGCGACCTGCCGGGCTCATCGAAATCAAGGCTGGTGCGCACCGTGATGGGACTCTGGTGGCGTGGGAATACCACAACTACAATTCCGGCCCAGCCGCGATTGGTACTCCCTATGAAGTCGAGAACCAGCTCATCCAGTTTCATCCTGCGAAGTCTCCGCTGCGCCAGGGTTCGTATCGTGGGCTCGCCGCCACCGCGAATCACTTCGCTCGTGAATCGCACATGGATGCGACAGCCCATGCAGCAGGCGTTGAACCGCTGGCTTTTCGGATGAAGAACATCGGCAATCCACGGCTGAAGGCGGTACTGGAAGCTGCGGCTGACAAGTTCCGTTGGGGAAGCGCGAAGGCGTCACCCGATCACGGGTTTGGCATCGCTTGCGGGACGGATAAGGGCGGATTCGTCGCTACATGCGCCGAGGTCGTCGTCGATCCTTCCACAAAGCAGGTAAAGATTCGCCGCGTGGTCCAGGCCTGGGAGTGTGGAGCGATCATTAACCCTGACGGACTGCGGAATCAGATCGAGGGAGCACTGGTTCAGGCGATTGGCGGAGCGCTCTTTGAGAGGATCCTCTTTGGCAATGGTCGCATCCAGAATCCGGTTTTTTCAAAGTATCGTTTGCCGCGCTTCAGCGATACTCCCGAGATCGAAATCGTGCTGCTTGACCGCAAGGACCTGCCGTCGGCTGGTGCCGGCGAGACCGGCATTGTCGGACTGGCGCCCGCAGTTGGGAATGCGATCTTTGCCGCAACCGGCGCACGCCTTCGCCACATGCCAATGACGCCGGACAACAACGTCGTAGGCGCATAGAGTTCCATCATTTGTTGGGTGTTGTCTCTGCCGTCCAGGTACTGCCGTCAGGGCTCTTCCAGGACTGCAACTTGTCATTGACCAGTTCGAAGCGCACTGCCGGGCCTGCCTTGAAGTACCCCGCCTTGTCCTTACTTTGCTGAAGATTGCGAACCAGCACGGCGCGCCCCGTCCATTGGGTTGCAACGGGATGCCAATGCTTTCCCTGGTCTTCGCTCAGGAAGAGCGCCCCTGACGTATCGATTGCGATGGTTCGATCTGCAGCGAATGCCACCGAAAGCGGCTGGGCACCACCGGGCAGGGCAATCTTCGCGGCTTTTTTGAGTTGAGCAGTTGCGGCTGGAGAGATCTCAAACTCACGAGCTCGCGTTAGCTCATCGGAAAGTTGCGGGGGAGGCGCGGGGGATGGTGCTGCTGGAGGCGTTGCTTTAGCTGCCTCCGCCTGCACCGTGACCGTTTCTGACGCCGGCGCAGGAGACTGGTTTGCGGCTATTCGATTCTCGGCTGGCTTCCGATCAAAGCGCTGCGCCGACTGAAGCACGTTCTGCTGCGGCTGAACATTCTGCTGGGTTGCGTTCTGCTGCATCGCATTTTGCTGGAGTTGGTTGGCCGTTGGCCCGTCATAAGGAGTGGATTGCGCACGCGCTGTTACGACGCCGTGGATCGATCCGGCCACAACGCCGGGGGATAACGCGATCGGCGGTGCCGCTGAGCCCAAGACCATATCTTTCTGTTTTGCTGTGGCTCGCTTCTGATCGAGGACCTCTTCGTTCTGCCGAGCGCGCCGATCATCGCGAACAGGTTCGGGCTTGTTTTCCTGAAGAACCTTGGCTTGCGTTCCTTTGGATTGCGGATTGTTAGTTGCCAGGCTAGGCGAAGACGGCTGCGCTGGGGTCTGCTGAATGGCCTCACCCGATGACTTATTCTTCGCCAGCTGCATCCCTGTCTCCGGAGTCTGGAAGTGCAGCACGACTGCAACCCCGATCAAGCCCGCGAGCGCGCCCACCGGGATCCAAGCCCATCGCGATCCGCCTAACCACCAGGTACGCATCTTCTCGGGCGTGGAACTCGGCAGCGCTGCCGTCACTGGCTCGCCTGCTGCGGCTTGTTGCGCAAGAAAGATTACCTCCCGGCATCGACTGCACTCGGCCGCGTGCGCCAGGATCTGCTCGCGCTCGTTCGCCGGCAGCAACTGCTCTGCAAACGCGGTCAGCGTGTCCGCATCGGGATGCATTCCGGATTGGATGTTCGGGTTCATTCTGGGTTCTTCGCCTTCTCCGACAGCGCATCTCCTGGTTTGCTGAGCGTTTCTCTCGGATCTGAGAGCAAAGCACTCGCAAGCGTTTCCTCAGCTGCCGCATTCATGAAAGCCCGTTTTGAGAACGGGTCAGCATCGGGATTTTGCAGTAGTTTTTTCAGGTCCATCTTTAAATCTACGTCTCGCGGATCGGTACCCAGCGCATCTTCCGCAGCCCTGCGGCTCATTCCGCTCTTCTCAAGGTTTCTCAGCAACTGCTTGCGGACCGCATCGGTCGTGCGGCGAAGCCTTCGGCTTATGGTTGCTTCGTGAGCACGCAACAATGATCCAATCTCGGCGAGGGTTCGTCCGTCAACGTAATAGGCAGCCAGCAGAAAGCGCTCTTCTGCCGGCTGACTGCGCAAGGCCAACTCGACTGCCTCGCTCAGGATTGACAGCGTCGTCGGCTCGGGCTGCGCCATGGAATCAGGCGCCGGCGCATCCAGCGTCTGCTCTTCGAGGGACTCTTCGCGGTATGTCCGCCGGTAGTGATCGACAAACCGCTGCGCCAGTGTGGTCCGCAACCAGCCCAACAGCGATCCGCGGCCCCGATAAGATTCGAGCGGACATTTGCGCTTTCCGTCTCGCGTGGTCAATCCATAAAGCTCTGCATAGAAAGCATCCGCCAGGTCCTTGCCAACGGTTTGGCTGCTGCTGATGGCGATAGCCGCACGCGTCAACGGCTGACTGTAGAGAGCCATGAAATGCTCCCAGGCGCGCTCGTTCCCCGCGGCGCACGCCTTTGCGAGCACGATATCTGCAAGCTTAACGCTCCTGAAAAACGCAGCCTGCTGCTCGGGGGTCGCGGTCGCACCAGACTCGAGGCCGAAGCTCTGGCCGACGCCGGCAAGCAAAATAATGCGCTCGAACTCCTCTCGCTCCAGCCCCCATTGCCCTGCCCCGCACTCGCGCCAAAGCTCATCCAGCAGAGAAGGAGGCACCATTGCCGGCGGGGCTGAAGCCTCCGGCAACACGTCATCCGCGGGCTGGATAGGCGCTGCGTCCACGTCAAGAAGATACGCCAAAAATTCCCTGCAAGGAACTTGGACTGCCCCGTTCAAGGGATGTAACCGGTGTCGTGCTGCCGGCGGAGGGTAGGTATGAGCCATCGAGTCGAGTCGGGATTGTTAACCCTGCTGTCTCTGGGAGTTGTCTTCACAGGATGGATTGCGTTGCAGCACACAAACGGGGTGCATGCTGCGGGACCGGTCGCGGCGCCGCGCACCGCGTATCGCGTTCTGGCCCCGATCGAAAGCGGCAACCTGCTGCTCTTTCCGGTGGTCGAGTCCGGCAAGACGCCGGCATCTCCTTTTCTCACACTCGATGAAGGCATCAAGAGCGGCGCGGTCGAAGTCACCGAGGCCGGGCGCGTCCGGGGACTGGTGCGTCCTCGTCCTGCCCAAGGGCAGATCAACGATGGGGTCCTTCGCCCAATGCCGCCCCAGCCGCAATATGGCCGGGGAGACCAGGTCAATACGCTGGTGCTGGTCAATAACTCTGACAAGCCCCTTCTCCTGCTGGCCGGAGAGATTGTTACCGGCGGCAAGCAGGACCGCGTGATAGCAAAAGACCGCATCGTGCCAGCGGGCGGCGATCCGATCGACTTGAATGTGTTCTGCATAGAACCAGGTCGCTGGACCGAAGCAAGTCCAGTGTTTGGAGCCTCTGCAAAATCGTCAGCGATGAGTCTGATGGTGCAACCGTCGGTCCGCGCGAAGGCAATGGTCGCGAAGGATCAGCAGGAAGTGTGGAACTCTGTTCATGGCTCCATTGCCGCGGCGATGCAGGCACCCGCGCCGTCGTCGGGGGGAGTGGCGGTGAACACTCCCAGCCCATCCAGCCTCGGAACCACAAGTTATGCTCGCGCGATGCAACACAGCTCCGTGAGCGCCAAGGTGGATGAGGCAGCCGCGCCGGTGATGAAGGCGCGCGAGCAGGTCCTCGAGAAACTACGGGAAGAACATGCAGTGGGCGTGGTGGTTGCGGTACGCGGCGAGATTGTGTGGGCCGACATCTTCTCTGACCCCGACCTGCTTGCACGTTACTGGACCAAACTCGTGCGCTCCTACGCTGCGGAAAGCCTGGTGGAGGGCACAACACACTCAACGCCCGGCATCGCTGATGCGCAGCGATTCCTTGACACTCCCGCGACCGGCACCGAAACCAGTATCGGCGACGTAGGCGTCTATCGTTATCGCGAGCTTCGGTCAAGCGGTGCTGAGACGTTCGTGCTCGAGTCGCTATTGCCCGGAACCGCTTATGACGTTCACATCAGCAAGGTGAAATTGCGTGGAGAACTGAAGCGGGCTGCGGAGCCGACCGTGTTTCGCTAGAGGGCGCCTGTGTGGATGGCCCCTCCTGCGTCGGCCGAAGGCGATACGATTGGAGGGGAGACAGGAATGGGAAGAGTCCTCGACGGCCCTGCGATCGCAGCAGCCATCAAGCAGGAAGTGGCAGAAGACGTTCGCGCCCTGAGCGCGAAGGGAATCCGGCCCGGTTTGGCTGCCGTTCTAGTGGGCCAGGTGCCTGCCTCGGAGATTTACGTACGCAGCAAGGTGCAGACGTGCGCTGAATTGGGCCTTTACAGCGACCTGATTTCGCCGCCTGACACCGTCACCACCGAAGAGATGCTGGACCTGGTGCGCGGCCTCAACGACCGCGATGATATCGATGGGATCCTCATCCAGCTTCCGCTGCCGAAGCAGGTCGATACCAAAGCCCTGCTCGACTCGGTTGATCCGGCCAAGGACGTGGACGGCTTTCATCCCGTGAATGCCGGCAAACTACAGGCCGGACGGGCAGCGCTGGCTCCATGCACGCCGGCCGGCATCATCGAGATCCTCAAGCGCAGCAACCTGCCGATCAGCGGACAACATGCCGTGGTGGTTGGACGCAGCGATATTGTCGGCAAGCCTGTGGCAATGCTGCTGCTGCATGACAACGCCACCGTGACCATCTGCCACTCGAAGACACGGGATCTTGGCGCCGTGACTCGCGGGGCTGATATTCTCGTGGCCGCGATTGGGCGGCCAGGATTTATCACACCGGAGATGGTGAAGCCCGGCGCCACCGTCATTGACGTCGGTATCAATCGCATCACCACACGCGAGGAGTTCGACCGTTTCTTCGCGGGGGATGCAAAGCGTGAAGCGACGTTTGCAAAGCGCGGGTCGACAATCGTCGGCGATGTGCATCCGAAAGCCTTCGAACTGGCCGGAGCGTACACGCCGGTGCCGGGCGGCGTTGGTCCGCTGACCATCGCCATGCTGATGGCCAACACGGTACGCGCGGCCAAGATGCGGCGAGGACTGTAGCCATGTTGCGCGTGGGGCTCACGGGCGGCCTGGGCAGCGGCAAAAGCACCGTTGCGGCGATGCTGCGCGAACTCGGCGCGCAGGTGATCGAATCCGACGAGCTCGGGCGCAGGTTGATGGAGCCTGGACAGTCCGCATTCGATGCAATTGTGCGGAAGTTCGGGGCGGACGTTCTTACAGTTGAGGGCCGGTTAAATCGTGCGCGTCTTGCCGAGTTGGCCTTCAAGGACGGCCGAGTCAAAGAGCTGAACGCGATCATTCATCCTGCGGTGATTGAAGCGCAGCGCGAATGGATGGATCAGCTCTTCACACGCGACCCTGCGGCAGTTGCGGTGGTTGTTTCGGCGTTGATCTTCGAGGTCGAGCGCGATGCCCGAGAAGGCGGTGAAACGATGGCGGCCTATGCTGATTTGCGCAGGCGCATCGATCGAATTGTCCTGGTGACCGCTCCCGACGAGGAGAAGATCGCCCGGTACGTTGCCCGCGTCGGTCGCGATGAAAACCGGGAGAAAGCCGAGACCGATGCGCGTTCCCGGCTGGAGCACCAGATCCCGGACCGTGAGAAGATTGGCCGAGCGGACTACATACTTGAAAACACTGGCGATCTTGGTGCTCTGCGATCCCAGGTTGAGAGCCTTTGGCCGCGACTTCGGGAAGAGAGCAACTTAAACCTGCCTTTCCGGTCATTAAAATAGTAGGTGAAACAATGAGTTGCAACCTGCACTATGGCTGGGAACCAGCCGGTTCGGGTTTCGTAACTGTATTGAAAGGTTGTGAAGGTTTAGAACCGCTATGAAACTGCGCCAGTTTGTCCTGATCTTCCTGCTAGTGGGTGGGTTCTGGTTCGTAACCACCCATTTCCCGACGGGTTTGAATCCGCTTACGATGACCGCTGCGCGCGGTTCTAGTTCGCCGCTGGAGTTGACGGAAGCACATGCTGCACCCGCATTTGATGCTGAGGAGCAGAACAACATCTCCGTCTACCGGCGGGTCTTGCCCTCGGTGGTGAACATCACCTCGCGGGCGGTCATCTACAACTTCTTCTATGGAACGGTGCCGCAAGAGGGCCAGGGTTCGGGATTCATCCTCGACAAGTCCGGACACGTGCTGACTAACTTCCACGTAGTTGAGGGTGCAAACCGTGGCATTGAAGTGAAGCTCAGCAACAAGCGCAGCTTCAAAGCGACCGTTGTGGGTACTGATAAGGTCCATGATCTGGC
Organism: Occallatibacter sp.; assembly: GCA_036495975.1. Lineage (GTDB taxonomy): Bacteria > Acidobacteriota > Terriglobia > Terriglobales > Acidobacteriaceae > Telmatobacter. The sequence goes on from DASXLY010000194.1 coordinate 41,254, forward strand.
GCTGCTGAAGATCGATGCGCCGGATCTACAACCGGTTACTCTGGCCGATTCGAGCCAGATTGCGGTGGGCGAAAAGGTGTACGCGATCGGCAATCCCTTCGGCCTGAGCGGAACGATGACGCAGGGCATCATCAGCTCGATCCGGTCGATTCGCAATGGGGACGGCGCGCCCATTGAGGACGCCATTCAGACCGATGCGGCGATTAATCCGGGCAACTCCGGCGGACCGTTGTTAAACTCGCGCGGCGAGGTGATCGGCATCAACACCATGATTGCTTCGAACGGCGCGGAGCAGAGTTCGGGCATCGGATTTGCGATTCCCATCAACACTGCCAAAGCGGTGCTGTCAGACCTGACACGATACGGGCAGGTGCGGCGTCCTTCGCTGGGGATCGGATCCTATGCGATCGGGCCGGATCTGGCCGAACAGATTGGGCTGGCGGCGGATTATGGAGTGCTGATCCAGAAGGTGATTCCGGGCGGAGCGGCCGAGCGCGCAGGGCTGCATGGCGGCAATGAGCAGGCCTGGGTGGGCAATCAGCCGATCATGTTAGGCGGCGATCTAATCGTGGCCATCGATGGACAACAAGTTACGGATCCGCAGGATATCAGCGTGATCATGGACAAACACCAGGCTGGCGATACGGTTAGCGTGACGGTCTTCCGCGGACGACGGCAGATGACGGTGAAGTTAGTACTGGGCGAGGCACGGGCGGTGAATACGTAGTGGTCAGGGGTCAGTTCTTAGTTCTTGGTTCTTAGTTTGGCGGCGTCTTTCGGTGTTGCCGGAGTTTGTGATTCCCACCCAAAGAGTGCTTGATGGATGGGGCACCTCTGGTTCTTCGTACACGTAAGGTCCAATCCCAGGTCCCCAAATGCGAGGGACCTGGGGCACCAGCTGAGTGTACCGGGACATGCGTTACGCTGTGGACCTGAGACATCCGTTACAAGCCCCTTGCGGTGGCGACGGTTTGACTTGAGGGGAAGTGTAAAGACACACATCCAGTCGTCGAGGCCGTGGAAATGTGGGAATCCTGAAGGGATTTCCAAAGAGTGTGGGAAGGGTGGGAAGCCGGCTTCATGGCTTTCCATGCTTTCCATACTCTGTCATTTCCGTGGCCTGCTCTTCGCTCGGCGATGCCGGTAAACCGCTACGCCACTTAACGCCATGCAGCTCACTCGTGAGGCAGCCATGCTCACATAGCAGCCCGACCCCGCCCACAGCATCCAATGAAAAGATTGGAAGTCAGTTTTTCATCTAAGTTTGTTAGAAACGTCCCTTGCGAGCGACTACCTAAAGTGTGAAGGAAACTCAGTCAATCTCGGCCATCACAGCAGATCAGGACATCCTCTACGCTGACGCCATCGATCAATACGGCGATGCTCTCAACAGACTGGTGAGGGCTTATGAGGCCGACCCAGAAAAACGGCGGGACCTGGGGCAGGACATTCATTTTCAATTATGGCGCAGTTTTCAGCGATATGACACCCGCTGTTCACTGCGGACGTGGATTTATCGTGTCGCCCACAATGTGGGCGCGTCGCACATCCTTCGGGAACGCAGGATATTTTCACGTCTCGTGAATCTAGAGCAGCTTGAGAGCATTTCCAGCGAAGATCGGACACAGTCCCTTGATCAACGCAGGAATCTGGAGCGCCTGGAAGCGCTGATTCATCGGCTTAAACCATTAGACCGGGAGATCATCCTCCTTTACCTCGAAGACACCGACGCCGCATCGATCGGAAACGTGACTGGCCTCTCTCCCGCGAACGTAGCAATGAAGATCCACCGCATCAAGAAAATTCTAGCGCGGCAGTTTCAAGAAGGAGGCGACCATGCCCAATGATTCCTTACACAATGACCCAAAAACCCTATGGAAGAGTCAGCTGACGGAGCCATCCAAAATGACGCAGAGAGTGATTCATCGCAAGACACAGCGGTTGCACACAAAGACTCACCGTGAACTCCTCAACAGCATTGGCGTGTCGTTGGTTGTCGTAGGGCTTTCTATTTTGGGCATCATCCGAATTCACGGTGCATTCATGTGCGCGCTATTTGTACTGACCATCTGCTGGACACTTGTCGCGCAGTACTTTGTCTATCGCGGAAGCGTACCGAGCTCAGAACCGTCGGATGTCTCCTTGGATACAAGTCTGCAGTCTTATCGCCAAGAGGTTGAACGGCAACTCGGCCTTTCCAGCCGATTTTTGCTGTGGTCCTTCGGCCCAGTTATGCTTGGCTTCGGCCTCATAGGCGCGCTCCTGTTTGCAATCGTCGGCCCCCATGGATTTTTCCGCAATGCAATCCCGTATCTCACCCTGCTGGGCATCTCGTTTCTTGGCGTCGCTTTTGTAAGGATTCAGCAACAGCACGACCTTCAGCGGGAGATCGATGAATTGAAGGAAATAGAGAGATCGAATAACTGAAGATGGAAATGCTTACGCAAACCGTCATTGACGACGGCCGCTGAAGTCACATCATCGGGCTTTGGCTCGGTTGTTGAAAACAGGCGTGGGTGTTGAAAAAGCCGGCGTCGGTTTTGTGCGTTCTGAGGTTGGAACCTTGCAGCTGGCTTAGGCGGTTCCGCTCCTGCCGGGGGCTTACGCGGTGGCGGGTTCCGGAGCCGTTGTTGGCTGGCTCAAGAACCGGACCAGTCGCTTGATGTTCTGGGCAGTGGCTGCCAGGAAGAACTGTTCTCGAACGAACTTCAACCTACGTAGGCGGAGCCGACGAAGTCCGATGTGGCTCTTCAGTTCCGCGAAGAGCGCTTCGACCTTTTTCCGTTGTCGCTGTGCGTATTTGAACTCCTCTGTAGGCCAGAGAACTCGCGCTCGCTGCCGGGCTGCCTCGTTCATGTGGATGGCAAGATACCGGAACGGTCCAGTCGTGCACTGCGATCTCTGTTGGCACGGACCGCACTTCTTGCGCGTTCCTATATAGCCGAACGTGCGGTTCCCCTCGTTACGTCCGCCGTAGTTCAGTTGCTGGCCTGCAGGGCAGATGTAGCTGTTGCTCTCCGGTAAGAAGGTAAAGGATTCCGGACCATAGAAGGGACTCCTCGTTCGGCCGACAGCATCCCTGGTGGGCATGTACGGGGTAATCTCCCGGTCCATCAACCACTGCAAGAACTGGCCATTGCCATAGCTTGCATCAGCTGCGATGGACTGCGGTTTCTCACCTTGCCATTGAGCGAAGCGCGCGATCATCTCCTCTGCGGCTCGAGACTCCTCACTCAGGCGGGCGCCCGTCGCTCGTACGCCCACGATGATGCAGCTGTGGTTATCAACCAGATAGTTGTCGTAATAGCCCATGCGTGCCGGCGTGCCGCCTTTGGTCGCATAGGTAGAGTCCGGATCTGTGGTGGAGACCTTGTCCTGGCTATGTGTCGGCTCCTCCACTGGGTTCTCCGTTTCCAGTTCAGCAAGATATTCGCGAACTGTTCGATTGACCTGGGCGGCTTGTGCCAGCTGTTCTCTTGGGATGCGGCTCTCCTTGCAGGCATTGGCTTCAACGAAGGTGCCATCAACCGATAACTTGTCTCCGCATACCAGGCCTACTTCCAGGCACTGGGCAACGATTCGTTCGAAGAGTTGCTCGAACAGCTTCGATTCCTGAAAACGACCGTGGCGATTCTTCGAAAACGTGGAGTGATGCGGAACTTCCTGATCGAAACCGAGACCGGTGAACCAGCGCCAGGCCAAGTGCATCCGCAGTTCCTCAACAAGCTTGCGCTCACTGCTGATGCCGTACAAATAGCCAATCAGCAGAATGCGTAGCAAAAGCTCTGGATCAATCGACGGACGCCCCGTATCGCTATAGCTGTCCTTCAGACGCTCGCGAACGAAGCCCAAGTCAATGTGCTGATCGATCAGCCGTAACAGATGGTTTTCTGAAACATGATCTTCCAGCCGGAAATAGTAAAACAGTGATTCCGAGCGATCGTGTCTACCCATCATGAGCGTTAGTCCTCCGACAATGGCCATCAACAGCAGCATGGTCAAACTATGCTGCCAAACAGCTCCCATTGCCATCCAGACTTCGCCGAAATCAGCTAGCTCGTACTGAGTTTTTCAACACCCACAGG
>DASXLY010000195.1:0-3314 GCA_036495975.1 Occallatibacter sp.
ATTACAATATTTGGCGAGGGGACTTACAGCGCCCCCAAAATAGGTCGGTCAAATTGATCTCTACCAGCCGCGATCAGGGATGTCCGCAATACTCTCCAGATGGGAGGCGCATCGCCTTTTGTTCCACCCGTGGAGGCCCCGGTGAGATATGGATGAGCGATTCCGACGGCATGAACGTTGTTCGACTCTCAAATGTCGAGAATGCCGGAACTCCGAGTTGGTCTCCTGACGGCAGCAAAGTCGTTTTCGACGCTCGCACTCCGTCCCGTGATGGCGGGGCTCACGCGGACTTGTACATCGTCGACATCGCCGAGCGCGTACCGCGAAAATTATCCACGGCTACTGAGGAGGCGTCCATGCCTTGCTGGTCGCGCAATGGCAAGTGGATCTACTTTATGGGTGGGGGCGACGACTCTGTCGGGGAAAGGATCTATCGGGTTGCGCCGGAAGGTGGTCGCGCTCAAGTTTTGACCTCTGCTCGTGGTTTCGGCCCCGAGGAATCCTTCGACGGACAGTCCGTGTATTTTGCTCTACGCAGCGGCTCAAGCTGGACGCTATGGATGGCTTCTCTCAATCCCACCGGCACGGAATTCCGAGTGGAAGGCATGCCCCCACTCTCGCACTTTATGAACTGGACCGTCGCTCGAGACGGGGTCTATTTCTTCGCGGCCGACGCTTACAGGACACTTAACCATTTCAATTTTGCAACAAAACAGGTAAGCCCAGTCCTAACAATTAATAGTGGGTCTTTCCTTGGCCTGTCCGTTTCGCCCGACGGTCGATACATCCTGTTCCCGCAAGTCGATGACGCCCACAGCGACATCATGCTTGTCGATCACCTCCAGTAGTTCGTTCGCCTGGAACTCGGGGCTTCGTCCTTTCGGGGCGTTTCCCTCAGTGTCCATCTGGGTTCTTGTAACCACATGCTTGATAAAACGCCGTTACCGTCCGTTTGGAATGAAGCTGTGAAGAAACCTCGATTGAGAGTTGGACCGAAAATTTAGGGTGAGCTTCCCGGATTGTTGGCTTTCTGCTTCGAACGAGTGTCTCGGTCTACTCGCTCTTCTCTTACTATCTCAGGTGATCGCTGTTGTTGTGCGGAGCTTGCTCAATCGGATCCAATGCTGCAGGTTGTAGGTGAGGCAAGCCCACAGCATTTCCATCTGCACTTTCTTCAAGCCCCGTACATGGAATTGCCGCAAACTCAGTTTGCTCTTGATCCAGGCGTGGCAAAACTCCACGATTCTTCCCCGACGACGATATTGTTTGCGGGCTTCTTCGCTAGCCATCTTCTTGCGAAACGCTATCACCACCGGACTTTCTTCGGGGTGCGCCACCGAACGGCCGCGCTTTTGGTTGTCTGGGCAACACTCCGGTTTGCGAGGACAGGCTCGGCAATCCTCCCGCCGCGCTTCGTAGAGGTGCTAAATCACTCCTGCTCTCCTCTTGCGTTGTCCCGCCGGATGCAGGACTTTGCCCTGCGGGCAAACACAATGGTTCTTCTCTGGCAGATAAGGAAACGCGCTCGGTGGGAACCGGTTCGGCAGGTTGGCTCCACGCGGGACATTTTCATACCGCATGGTCCCTAGAAAATCGATCTCTCGCCCGGCCATCTTCTCGATATTCTCTCGCGTGCTGTAGCCGCTATCGGCCACCATCTGTTGCGGCCTTTTCTCCAGCCGCTGTTCTAGGCGATCCACCGCTGGCAATAACTGCCCGCTGTCGTTAGGCTCCTGAGTTACCGCCACTCCCACAATCAGGCCTTGCGCCGCATCGGTAGAAATCTGCGCGTTGTAACTGAGCGCTAATCCACCATCGGGCTGATGCATGGCCCTGGCTTGCGGATCGCTGGTGCTCACTCGCGTTTCCTTCTTGGCTTTTTCTCCGCTCTTGCGCGCCTGCCACTTCTGCAACTCTTCCAACGCACTCTCTAGCCGCTCTTGCTGCTGGCGTCGTGCGCGTACTTGGGCTTGCTTGGTTTTCGGACTGCTCTCCTCGTTCCGTGGATCGCCCATCTCCGCTACGCGTCGTCGCGCCCGCTCCAGATGTTCGCGAATCGTTTCCTCCTGGCAATAACTCCTACTGCTCGCCTGCGCCTTGATCTTGGTGCCATCTTGCATCACTTGCTCTAGCGTGATCAGTCCTTCCTGGCTCAGCGCCGCCAGCACCTGCGTGAACAGTTCATCGAGTTCTTGCTGCTTCTCCACTCGGAAATCCGCCAGCGTGTGATAGTTCACTTCCTCCCATCCCGTCAGCCACTGGAACGCCGGATCGTACGCACAGCGCCGGGCCACTTCGCGCGCCGAACCAATCCCCTGGCTATAGGCGTACACCCACAAACTGATCAGCAGTTGCGGATCAATCGCCGGCCGCCCCCCTTCCTCCATGCTGCTCTCGATGGCTTGATAAAAGGCGCTCAGGTTTAGGCGCCCTACCAATGTCCAAATGGCTCTCGCCGGATGGTCTTCGCTGATGAGGTGTTCTACATCCACGGTCCGCCAACTCATCTGCTGTCGGTTCACGTGGCGAATCAGAGGCTGCTTGCTGATCGGATTTTCTTGGCTCATGCCGCGAGCTTACGGCAGACTTCTTTTTTTGCAAGATGGAAGTTCAGAGGGTTTCTTCACAGCTTCAATCCGCATGGACGGAATCAGCGTTACCTAGAAGGACTTGATCCAAGTATCACTGTGACTTCGGCTTGCTAAAATCCGCCTCTTCGTTGACTTGCCCTTAGACCACAACCTAAGATGTCGCCAAATGGCGGACTCCGACGCGTTCCTCGGCAAGACCGTCTCCCACTACCGCATCGTTGAAAAACTCGGTGGCGGCGGCATGGGTGTGGTGTACAAGGCGGAAGACACGAGGCTTGGCCGCTTTGTCGCGCTGAAGTTCCTACCAGATGACGTTGCCCATAATTTCCAAGCACTGGAGCGGTTTCGACGCGAGGCGCGAGCCGCATCCGCTCTAAATCATCCTGGCATTTGCACGATTTATGATATCGGCGAGCAGGACGGCCGAGCGTTCATTGCGATGGAGTTCATGGACGGCCAAACGCTGCGTAGTTACATTCATGGAAAGTCGCTTCCTCTCGAAGAACTGCTGAAATTTGGGATCCAGATAGCGGAAGCTTTGGATGCGGCGCACGCCGAAGGAATAGTCCACCGCGACATCAAACCTGCGAATATTTTCGTGACCAAGCGCCGGCAGGCGAAAGTGCTCGACTTTGGTCTCGCAAAACTTGTTCCTAAAGGGGTTGCGAGTGCGGACGCAGATTCCGGCGGCGAAGCTGCAGATTCGGTCGCGGGAATCATAAG
>DASXLY010000196.1:0-4010 GCA_036495975.1 Occallatibacter sp.
TGTAGGACATCTGATTTGCTTTCTGGCACGTCTGCTCTCCTGTTGGTTGTCCGCCTATAGAATGATCTCGCAATAGGCAGAATGTCAACAGGTATGAGGCGGATTTCTTCGTTTTCACTTATATCTCAATTGTTGACATCAGGGTAAAGCGCTCGTTGACCTATTCAAGAGGATCATAATTCTCGGCAGGTGGCCGGAAAGCGGTTTCTCGTGCGTGTGAGGGTTGCTCCCGCGCTCTGCGGCTGATCTTGGTGGCGCTCCTTCGCATCGGTCTGATCGCGGTGCTGCCCGAGAAATAGAACCTTTCGCGCGACCAGTAAAGAGTGACTTTTCTTCTGAATGCGATAAAGGCCTTCGGCGCAAATGAACTGTCGCTGTCCGCACTCGGAATCGCGATTCCTGCACTCAGTATCCGCGCATCTTTGGCCAGTGCCAGCATGGCTCTGCACTGCTCGCTGAAATTGATGTCCGCGTGCTATACAAAATCATGTTGCCAGGATATGAAGGTCGGGTCGCCGTCGTCACAGGTGCGGCAAATGGCCTCGGAAGGGCGCTGGCAGGAGGGCTGGCGGCGCGGAAATGTAATCTTGCCCTCATCGATGTCGATTCTTCCGCGCTGGAAAACGTCGCCCAGGAATTGACGGGACGTGGAATTGCCGTAACCGATCATAGAGCCGATGTGGGTTCCCAGCAGGATCTTGAGCGTGTTGCGATCGAGATCGAAAAAGCCCATGGAACCGCGCATCTGCTCGTGAATAACGCAGCGCTATCGGCCTCAGCCGACTTTTCCACCATCAGCGGTGCGGATTTTGAACGGATCGTTCGGGTAAATTTCCTTGGAGTTGTGCACGGTTGCCGAGTGTTTCTTCCCTTTCTCCGGGAACACGCAGAAGGGCAGATTCTCAACGTTTCGAGCTGTTTTGCGTGGCTAGGATACCCAGGAAAGACTGCATACGCATCCTCAAAGGCGGCCATCCGTGCCTTTTCCGAGTCGCTACGGCTGGAACTGGCCGGCCACGGCGTGGGCGTTTCCGTTCTGTATCCCGGTCCGATGCACACAACCTTGGTTCATAGTGGAATCTCCGATTCGCAGGAACGACGCGAGCGGGAGGACAGGTTTCTTGAGACTCGCGGAGTTTCGCCAGATCGCGTTGCTTGCGCAGTGCTCGACAGGCTGCTCGCCAACCCCAGCCGAATCTTGATTGGATTCGATTACCGTGCCCTTGATTTGCTAGCGCGACTCTCGCCGGGGCTTGCCGAGCAAGCGATGCGCTTAACCGCTATGCGAGCCAGATTCTGAGTGGATGGATCACGAGCTACTGAAGTCAACTCTCGACTGATGAGAACAGGCCAATGCACGTTTCCAGAACCGCACCGTCTGGAAACGCGCATTGGTGATGATGCTCCAATTGGCGTGACTCACACCCGATTGATACAGACGAGCCTGGGGGTTGCCCTAAGTGCATCTGGCTATTCAAGCACCGTTGTTGGTAGCGTACGTAATCAATGATCTTGTACCACAGGTGACAGGCCTCTGCTGGCAGTTTATGGATGTGGTGATTGCTGTTCCCGCTTCCTCGTTGCCTCCACCGATTCCGGCGTGATTTCCTCATCGTCCCAATGCTCGACCAACTTCCCTCCGCGTACCCGGAACGTGTCGAAGGCGAAGCGTTCGTAAGTTGTCCCCGGCGGTGCGGTTGGATCAGGACGCGTATACTGCACGATTGCTGTCACCAGGTCGCAATCGGCAGTCAGGATCACGACATGCGGTGCTCTGCCGCCGCGCCTGGCCGGAGCATCGAGAATATTCTTGCTGTCGGTGTTGGCCGAAGCAGCAACCGCGCTAAAGAGCTGCTTGAACTCTTCATAGTCATTGATGTGCTTCTCCTGTGCAAACTTCAAGGCGAGCGGATTGTGCTGAACGTAGCTGGGGTCAATCAACGCGATGAGCTGCCGCAGGGTTATGCCGGGCCGGTAGAAATCGAGCACGACGTTTTTCTCTGCCTGCAGCTCCGCAGGCGCAGTACTGCATTCACTTGGTACGGGAGGTTCCTGCGCCACCGCCGTCGATGAAGACCCAAGTGCGGGGCCAAGCCCCTGTAGCAGATCCTTGCGTAGGCGGAGGACAACGCCTGCATTGCGGTCAGGGACCTCAGAAATGGTGTATTCAGCCATACTACCCAGGACCTGCGCGCTCTCTGACGGAGTGAGGTGGTAATCCTGCGAGAGCCACTGGACCATTCCCGATGTGGCCATTTTGGTGGCATCGTCTATGGAGCCGGCGAGACCGACTGCGGCGATGTGGGAGGCAGTCTCGACACGTGGGGTAGAAATGAATTTGCCGGGGATGACGTCGACGGAAAACTCAACCTCCATGGAGGTTTCAAGGGCCCATTCAGTCGTTTCTCCATCGCCCATTGCAGCGTGCCCATCTCCTATATAGAGCAACGCACCCGGTTGCGTGACTTCAAGGTAGACGGTCGATCCCTCAACGACATCGTTGTAGTCCATGTTTCCACCGTAGCGGCCGGCGTCGCCGGTGGAGAATGGCGCAAATCCAAAGTCGGGCGCGACAGCTACGCAGCCAAGCATAGGACGCAGAGGCACGGAAAAATTCTTCAAGTTTTCGCTGGCATTGGCGGGGCTAGCGACATTGCGTTTCAGATCGAGATGCCAGCGGAGATTGCGACCGAGGTCTTTGGCCTGTACGGCGAGATTTGGGTCTTTAATGCGCGAAGCAATAGCGTCGAGGCTGTCTGCATAGTCGCGGTTCAGCCGCAGGCGCTTGATATGCACCGCAAGAACATCACCGGGTTTAGCAGGACCGACGTAGAAAGGGCCGGTTTGTGGGTTGCCGAAGAGGGCTCGGGTAATCCCGTGTTCGTCGACGCCGCCGGAATCCACAGTGGTGGTGTGGATGGTGTCGCCGGGCCAGATGGTGAGCACTGCCGGGACATCGGCCGAGAATTGATTGGAGTAGGAAGTGGGCTGGAAATCGATGGTTCGGGGCGGACCATCGGGGCGCTTCAAGATGGCATGCGCAGAGAAAACGTGCTTGCCCACAACCGGTGGTTTTGCGGTATCCGTGATGGTGAGTTCTCCCGTCAAAGTATCGCCAGCAAGCTGTGCAGTCACCTCGTAGAGTTGGCCTCTTTGGTCTTTGGATGTGAAGCGGAGTTGACTCCCATTGAGTGCGCCGGTGAGCGCGTTCTGACCGAAGGTGCCTTCCAATCGGCCGGCCCGCGAGGCGAGGAACAGCAGCTGGTAGCGATGGTTGCCGAAGAAGTCGACACCGGCGACCCACTGCTGCGGAAGCGTTTGTTGCGCACACAGGATAGAAACAGGTGAAAGCGTGACTAGAATGGCACAAAAAGCGCGGCAAAGATGACTTGCAGAGCGAGCCACAAAGACCCCCTTGTAAGATTCATAGAAATCTGCTCGGTCGGTAGAAATTGAGCGCTTCTGCACGGAGTGGAGAGTTGCATTCCAGATGCCATATTTTACCGATCTAAGTGCGGAATTTTCCCGTGTTTCGGATCTCGTCTCTCCCTCGGAGGTGTTCAAAAACGGACCCTCGTGTCCGAAAGCGAACTACGCGGTCTCAAATGCCTTGAGACCCTTGGATTCTTCGGACATTGAAAGTCGTCAACTGCAGTACGGGGTGGGCTCGATTGACACGATGCTTAGCTCAAGCACGGCGACCCTCAAGGATGCAGAATCTCAACTGGCGCATTCAGGGCAACTCGCGTTTCCAGAACTGCCGAGTCTGGAAACGCGGTTTGGCGATTATGCGTGAATCCACCAGCGTTCCCGTCGACAACGGCGTTTCCCGGTACTGATCTGGATCAGCCCCCTCAGCGGGCTACGAGGTATGTGAGCAGGACAGCTGCTGTGGCCAGAGCGGCTATGCGCACTCGATTTCTCCGGTCCCAAATCCGATTTATCCGCTGCCAATCAGCAGCACCTTCCGCCACGCGACTGGCGAGTGGAACCAGGAAAAAGATCGATGC
>DASXLY010000197.1:0-13560 GCA_036495975.1 Occallatibacter sp.
CGTGGGTCGCGATCGCACCGCTGTTGCAGATCCTCAAGGTCGCATCTGGATCTCACTGAAGTCGGGTTTGTCCATGGCCAATCCGATCGTCACCGCCGAGAATTCGGTTCCAGCGACGGTCCGAATCGAATCTATCTCCGCTGGTGGACTTCAGCTGAATGCGCAGAATCCCATCAAGATTCCCTCCAAAATTCAGGGTATTACCTTGAACTACGGGAGTACTAACTTGTCCGTCCCGGAACGCATACGTTTCCGCTATAAGCTCGATGGTTCCGATCAAGGTTGGAGCGACACCGTGGCGTCAAGGCAGGTTGTCTATAAAAATCTGGGCCCTGGCACGTATCTTTTTCGCATTGTTGCTTCCAATAGTCTCGGCCTTTGGAATGGCCCGGAGACGTCTGTTCCGTTCGTCATCGAACCCGCGTTCTGGCAAACGTGGTGGTTTCGAATGGCCTGTCTTGCCGGGTGTTGCCTGGTGATCCTGGCCATTTACCGTTTGCGAATTCACCAATTAACGAAACAATTGAATGTTGGTTTCCAGGAACGGCTCGGCGAGCGTACGCGGATTGCTCAGGAACTGCATGACACGCTGTTGCAGGGCGTTCTGAGCGCCACTCTCCAGCTTGATGTGGCAGAAGACCAACTCCCAGAGGATTCTCCCACGAAGCCTCTCTTGAAACGAGTTCTGCAATTAATGGGTACGGTCACCGAAGAAGGCAGAAATGCACTCCGGGGGCTGCGCACAACGGAAACAGATAATCAAAGCTTGGAGACGGCTTTCTCGCGACTGCGACAGGAGTTTCCTCTCGACAATAAAACCGACTTCCGTGTGATTGTCGACAGTGTTAAACGTCCTTTGCGGCCAATAATCCGCGATGAAGTCTACCGGATTGGCCGCGAGGCCCTGGTGAACGCTTTTATGCATGCAAGTGCGAACCGAATCGAGGTAGAAGTAGAATATGCGAGCAGACATCTTAGGGTGCTGGTGCGCGACGACGGAATTGGAATCGATCCTCACGTGCTGGATTCAGGCCGTGAAGGTCACTGGGGACTGGTCGGCATCAGAGAGCGCTCCAAAAGAATTGGGGCTAGTCTAAGACTCCGGAGCCGGACTGGAGCGGGAACTGAAGTGGACCTGACGGTTCCAGGATCGATCGCATTCGAAAAAAGTTCGAATAGCCCTATACCGCAGTGGTTCCATTGGCTCAGCCGAAAGAGACGTAAGATGCCGAAGGATGACAACGGGAAGCGTGCATAGATGAACACTGCCCAAAGGATTCGAGTTTTCTGCGTGGACGACCATCCCCTCATGCGGGAAGGCATTGCGGCTGTCATCAGAAATGAGCCCGACATGCAATTGGTTGCCGAAGCATCGACTGGACACGAAGCCATTCAGGGATTTCGCGAACATCGGCCCGACGTGACACTGATGGATGTTCGGATGCCGGATATGGGGGGCATCGATGCATTGCTGGCGATTCGGACGGAATTCGCGGACGCCCGTGTGATCATGCTTACGACGTTTGAAGGAGATGCTGAGATTCAGCGCGCGCTGGAGGCGGGAGCGCAAGGCTACATGCTCAAAAGCATGCCCCGGAAACAGCTTGTAGATATGATCCGGAAGGTGCATGCCGGGAAGAAACACATTCCTCCCGAGGTCGCAGCTCAGCTGGCGGAGCATCTTGGGGATGAAACGTTGAGCAAGCGAGAAGTTGAGGTCCTTCAGAAGCTCGCCGGAGGAAAGCGAAACAGCGACATTGCAACTCTTCTTTTTATCTCTGAGGAAACAGTCAAGGGACACATCAAGCACATCATGGAGAAACTCGGTGCAAGCGATCGTACCGAGGCCGTCGCTATCGGAATTAGACGCGGGCTCATACATCTTTAGCTCCACCGACACTTCCCAGTTTCCTGAGATTCGGCAAGTGGCACAGAAAAAGCACTCTTTCTGGGGGTTCCATTCGCGGTGAATGAAGATAGCCTCTTTCTGGCATATCTTTATGCCCAGGAGGCATTGCCTGCGGAGACTCTTTTCCAGCTTCCCGGAGGGTTGGCCAGGAATCGGGCTTATCTTTCTGCGACTTACTCTTGCACTGAACATCATCTGGAGCGCTGTCGGCGCGCTCGATGGATCGAGCAGTCACGCAACTAGCGTTTGGGTTGTTGGATCGCTCGCGATCGCTGTTGGAGCGTCGATGCTTGCCGGCTTTCTTACGCCTATTGCGAGCACTGCGGCAACATGTGGTTATCTCACTGCCTGCGCTTCGTCATTTTTGATGACTGGAGCGAGCAACTACCTCAGTACGTTAGCTGCCTTCAACCTAGCCGCGATATCCGCCGCGCTTATCTTGCTTGGCCCGGGTGCCTATTCACTTGATGGGCGCCTCTTCGGTCGTCGCGAAATCATCATTCCTTAGGACGGGTGTCCACCTCATCGATGATTCCCAGGAAGACTTGCTCGAACGCAACAGTTGTGCACGCTTGGGCATCAAGTCCCCCTAAATAGTGGTATCAGATGTGCACCAGTCACGGGCGTTGAAAATCCCTTCCTTCGGGGGATGCAATCATCCGCACTTTACTTCATAGTCACTTCAACAGGATCGAGCGCGGAAGGCGGATCAGAGGGCCGGCCACGAATCACCAATCCTTTGAATCAGGTGAAGCTTCAATTGGAGGCTCGGTTTTCGCAATGTTCCATTTGGATTATCTCTCTTGTGTCCTCACCATCCTGGCAACCATATTGCTCGCACGAAAATCGTGGACTGGACTCCTAGTCGCAATCATCAACAGCTTGATCGTTTGTGCAATTGGATTGCAAACGTCGCAGCTCGGCTTTATTCCTGCGAACCTGTTTTGCATCTGCGTTTACGGGTTCAGCATGCGGTCGTGGCTCAAAAAGCAAACCCACATAAATCGAGATCAGGCGCAGCCCTTCACGGGACTTCCCAAGCCGCTTTAGGTATCCCTGGCGCTCTTGCTCTGGCAGAATCCCCAAACACCGGAGGGACGACGTGAAACTTCTGAAAATACAATCGTCAGCAAGAGACGAACATTCCGATTCGATGGCACTTACAAAATCATTCATCGATGTTCGCAAGCCCGACACGTCTTTGATCCCAGAGGCTCTGGACCGTGGCAACACCATCACTTTCGATAGTGGCATTGGTCCGGATCTGCGAAATGAGTTGCAACGGCGCGTACAAGACCGACTGATGGAGGCAGAGCGGATGTCAGTAATTGGCATGATGGCATACTCGATTTCCCACGATATGCGTCACTTGCTTTCGGCAATCTATGCGAACGCCGAATTTCTTGAGCGCCACGATAGAAGTGCAAGCACGCGGGCTGATCTGCTGCTCGAAATTCAGGAAGCAGTGCTAGCGATGACCGAGCGTATCGATTCGCTACTTCAATTCGGTAGTAGTGGACGGAACAATCCGCTTGTCCCTGAGTGCGTTTCCTCGATTGTAGAGAAAGCCATTGCGGCAGTGAAGATGCATCCAGACGGCCGGGACGTGTCCATCACAGTCGATAACTTCCCGCCGGCGGAAGCAGATATGGATGCAAGGAATCTTGAGAGTGCCCTCTATAACTTGCTGCTCAATGCCTGCCAGGCCGCAGCATGCTCGACTCACACGCCCGAGGTGAAAGTCCACGTCACGGAAGCCGATGAACAGATCTGCGTAAGCATCTCGGACAATGGTCCCGGTGTACCTGCCTCCATCCGGACGACATTGTTTGATCCGTTCGTGACCGCCGGAAAACCCAATGGAATAGGCCTGGGGCTCACCCTGGCTCGTCGAATAGCGAATGGACACGGTGGTAGCGTCCGTCTCAAAGAATCGAATCCGCCGAGAACCATCTTCACGATGAGCCTGAGGAAGAACAGATCCCTCGACCCAGTTCGCAATTTCCGTGCAGGTATCGTCAACAATGGAATGACTTTACGCGGGGATCAACATGACCATCTTGACGCTTGAAACTCCATGCTCGCAGGTCGCGCCGAGTCCGGCCGCTGCATCCGTGGCGACGAGGACACCTTTTGGAACAGATCCTTCTGGGAACGAGGCTTTCCTGGCCGTAGCGCAGAGCTTAAGCCACACCGGCAGTTTTGGCTGGAGTGTTGCCAGCGGAGAACTCCACTGGTCGGCGGAAACCTACAACATCTTTGGGCATGATCGGGCGGTCAAGCCCAAGTTGGAGATGGCACTGCGGCGAATTCATCCCGATGACAGAGCTCTCGTACAGCATACCCTCGACCGAGTGATTGAGACAAAAGCAGATTTTGATCTTGAACATCGTTTGTTGATGCCGGACGGTTCAGTCAAACACCTCCACGTTTTAGCCCGGGCGTTAACGACGTCTTCTGGGAACCTTGAATTCGTTGGGGCTGTCACGGACGTCACGGAACAGGTACAGACTGAGACGGCACTCGAGAAAGCTTTGCAAGAAATCGAGCGGCGTAATGAGGCACTGCGGGGGAGCGAACATAGTCTTAACTTGATCATTAGCACAATTCCTGCGCTGGTATGGTCGGCGAATCCAGACGGCTCGGCCGAATTCTTCAACCAGCATTACCTTGAATATGTGGGTCTCTCCGCAGAAAAGGTGAAGAATTGGGGCTGGACGGTTGCGGTTCATCCGAGCGACCTCTCCAGTTTGGCTGGTACATGGAAATCCATTATGGCTTCTGGTAAGACAGGAGAAGCCGAAGCGCGACTGCGTCGCTTCGACGGCGAGTATCGATGGTTTCTGTTCCGCGCGAACCCATTGCGCGATGAATCCGGCAACATCGTCCAATGGTTCGGGATAAACACCGACATAGAGGACCGGAAACGCGCAGAGGAGAAACTGCGACGCAGTGAAGCGTATTTGCTTGAGGCGCAGAGGATAAGCCAAACAGGTAGCTGGACACTTGATCTTGCATCCGGTAAAGTCACAGCCTCACCGCAAATGTTTCGAACATACGGCGTTGAGCCTGATGAGAATAAGTCGATCTTTGAATTGTGGTTTAGCAGGAGTCATCCTGAGGACCAGAAGCACATGCTGGAGCTCTTCGAAAGATCCAGAATTCAGAAAACAAACTATGCCGCGGACTACCGCATCGTTCTTCCCGATGGAGTTATTAAGCACATTCATACTACCGGGCATCCTGTCTTGAACGAGTTGGGCGACGTCGTGGAATTTGTCGGGACCAATATGGATATCACCGAGCGTAAGCAGGCGGAGGAGAAGAATCGACAAGATGAGCACGAACTTCGCCGGATTACCGATGCTATCCCGCATATCATCGTCGTTCTGAATCCCGACGGTCGACCGATCTATGTAAATCGAGTAGGACTCGAATATATCGGTTTGTCGATTGAGGAGATGCAGGCGGAAAGTTCCCACCTTCGCATCTTTCATCCTGAGGACATCGAGAGGTTCGGAGAAGTATGGCGAAACGCCCTCTTAGAGGGCGTTCCGTTTGAGACTGAACGTCAGATTCTCGGAAGAGACGGCAAGTATCGTTGGTACCTCGTTCGTTACAATCCGTTCCGCGACGAACAGGGACGGCTCGTGCGCTGGTATGCAACGGGAACAGATATAGAGGATCGCAAGATGGCGGAGCAGCGCCTACAAAACGAGAACGTTGCGCTGCGCGAAGAAATCGATCGCTTCTCGATGTTCGAGGAAATTGTCGGTTCCTGCGAACCCATGCGACAGGTGATGAAGCAAGTTGCAAAAGTCGCGCCGACGGATTCAACCGTTCTCGTCCTCGGCGAAACCGGAACGGGCAAAGAATTGATTGCCCGAGCCCTCCATCGGAGATCGAACCGCGCAGCGAGGGCCTTCGTCCGCGTGAACTGCGCCGCTATCCCTCAATCACTGATTGCCTCCGAGCTTTTCGGGCACGAGAAAGGGGCCTTCACGGGCGCCCTGCAGAGACGTGTGGGAAGGTTTGAATCCGCAGACGGCGGGACACTCTTCCTTGATGAAATCGGCGATCTACCGATGGAGACGCAGATCGCGCTCCTGCGTGTGCTGCAGGAGCGCGAGTTTGAGCGCGTGGGAAGCAATAATCCGATTTCTGTAAACGTTCGTTTAATAGCTGCGACAAATCGAGACCTGGCCGCCGCCGTCACCGATGGAACCTTTCGCCAGGATCTTTTCTACAGACTCAATGTCGTTCCTATTACGGTTCCAGCGCTCCGCGAGCGAGCGGCCGATATTCCATTACTCGTCGAATATTTCGTAGGGCGTTACGCTAAGGCGGCCGGCAAGAAGATCCGACAAATCTGTAAGCAAACGCTGGAGCTGTTAATGTCCTACAACTGGCCGGGCAATATCCGCGAATTGCAGAACGTGGTCGAACGGGCGGTCATCCTGAGTGAAACGGACGCATTCTTCGTTGACGAGAGCTGGCTTAATCGCGGATCGGCAGAGTCTCGGCAACCGCGCGAAGGGCTCTCGGCGCTCTCAGATCGTGAAGCTGAGCTGATCGAGGCTGCACTGGCTGACTGCCATGGCCGCATTTCCGGACCTTCAGGCGCGGCCACAAAACTTGGGATTCCGCGTCAGACGCTTGAATCGAAAATCAGGCGCTTCGGAATCAACAAGTACAGGGAGCGTCAATCCGTCTAATTGCGGCGGCCGTTCCTTTCCGATGAACTCCTGCCATCACATTCTCTTTCCTGCCCTGACTAGACCAGCGCACCCCTAAAGGTGAGTCCATCTGTTGCTGGTCAGTTTTTGGATTCAGCAAGTTCTGCCGAACGCTCGTCATTTTGCTGCGCCTGAAGCATGAGTCTGATGGTGACACTGTCTCTTTTCAATATCTTAGCGATTGGCATGATGCCTGCATATCTAAATGCGCAAACGCAGGAGAAAGACGGCACAGTTCAGGAATGATTGAAATGGAAATTACATCAGTGGAGAAAAGGACTTCGGAGATGGGTATGGTCAATAGATGTGCAGTATTCGCCACGATGTTTTGTTCTGCCGCATTCTCGAGCACACCGCAGTTACACGCTCAGAATCACCAAGCGAAGAATATCGTCCTCGTCCACGGTGCGTGGGCGGACGGTTCAGGTTGGAAAGGCGTCTACAACATTCTTGTCAAAGATGGCTTCAACGTCAGTATGGTCCAAGAGCCGGAGACTTCCTTCCAGGATGATGTGACCGCTGTGAAGCGGATCCTCGCACTGCAAGACGGACCGAGCATCCTTGTCGCCCACAGCTATGGGGGATCCGTGATTACGGAAGCAGGCAGGGATCCATCAGTTGCCGGATTGGTTTACGTTGCAGCGCACATGCCAGACGCCGGGGAAAACGAAGGAGACGACGGGAAGCGCTTTCCGAGTGACCTCGCGAAGTCTGGCGCGCTGAAAAAGACGGCAGATGGTTTCACGTACCTCGATCCTGCGCAGTTTCATGAGTACTTTGCAGCCGATCTTTCTGCGGAGCAGGCCGCTTTCATGGCGCGCTCGCAGGTTCTCAACTTTGCGAGCAATTTCTCAGCGACGATCACTACGGCTGCCTGGAGAACCAAACCGAGTTGGATGCTAGTGGCGGGAAGCGATCGAACCATCAACCCTAACCTTGAACGCTGGTACGCCAAGCGAGCCCACAGCCACATGGTCGAAGTCGCAGGCGCCAGTCATTGCGTTTATGTATCGCACCCCAAGGAAGTTGCAAATGTAATTGAGAGTGCGGCACGTGCGGTCTCGAAGTAGCTCATGAGTTCTGCGATGCGCGTGACCTTTACAGCACTATCGGGCTACTGCGATCTCATCCGCACCGCAACAACACAATCGGGAGATGTCATGAAGACCGATGTGAAGTTTGTAACCAGCGGCAACATTCAAATCGCAGGTAGTCTTCACTCACCAGATTCCGAGAAGGCCAGGCGCCTCCCTGCCATCGTGGTCAGTCATCCAGGAAGTGGCGTGAAGGAGCAGACCGCAAGCCTCTATGCAAACCGCTTGGCAGAGGCGGGTTTCATCGCACTTGCTTTTGACTGCGCTTATCAGGGCGAGAGCGGAGGTGAGCCCAGAGGGCTCGAAGACCCAGCGCAACGCGTCGAGGACATCAAAGCCGCGGTCTCCTATCTGGAAACACGCCCCGATGTTGACAGCGAGCATACGGCCTTACTTGGAATCTGCGCGTCTGGTGGGTATTCAATCGCTGCGACAGTCTCCGATCACAGGATTGAGGCCGTTGCCACCGTGAGCGGCGTGGATATGGCGTTGCAGTTCCGTCGCGGAGCGGACGGCAATCAAGCCCCCGCCGTTTTTGAGAACTTGTTGGATGCTGCAGCAAAGGCCCGCACTGCTGAAGCCCTAGGTGAAGGAGTGCAAAGATTTCCACTTTTTCCTGGGAGTGAAGGGGAAGCACGAACAGGAGGGCAGCACCTCTTTGAAGGGTGGGAGTATTACCGCACCTCTCGTGCGCAGCATCCGCGCTCTATGAAGGCAATGACCTGGAACAGCGTCGATAAGATGGCCATTTTCGACGCCTTTCGGTTCATTGACTTGGTCTCGCCTCGTCCACTGTTGTTTATCCTCGGCTCGAAAGCTGTCACTAAATGGATGGGCATCGAAGCATTCGAACGTGCCAAAGAACCGAAGGAGCTAATGTGGATCGATGGTGCGAGTCATGTTGATCTCTACGACAAGCCCGAGTATGTGGACCTTGCTGTGGCCAAGCTTTCCGACTTTTTTCACAACGCCTCAGCAAACAGTACATCCCTTTGTTGAAACTGGGAGGACAACGTGGAATTTTTCGATATTCAATCGTCACCAAGAGGTGCGTCTTCCGATTCGATCACCCTCACCAAATCATCTGTCGAGGCGTGCAAAGCCGAGAACACCTCGAAACAAAAGACCCCGGACCGCGGCAATATCCTCATGTTCGATAAGCGGGTTGGTCTGGATCTGCGAAAGGAACCGGAGGAGCGGATAGAGGCAGAGAGGATGTCAGTAATCGGCAGGATGGTTTGCTCGATATCCCACGATATGCGCCACTTGCTCTCGGCGATCTATGCCAACGCCGAATTCCTCGAGAGCGACGATATATGTGCGAGCGCGCGGGCAGACATGGTGCTCGATATTCATGAAGCTGTCCTCGCGATGACAGAGCGAATTGACTCGCTGCTGCAATTCAGCAGTAGCGGACGGAAAACCCCGCTTGTCCATGAGCGTGTTTCCTGGGTTGTTGAGAAAGCGGTTGCGGCCGCGAAGATGCATCCAGGCGCTTATGACGTGTCGATCACAGTCGGCCCGTTCCCGCCGGCAGAGGCTGACATTGATGCGAGGGATCTTGAAGGTGCCATCTATAACCTGTTGCTCAACGCCTGCCAGGCTGCGACATGCTCTATTAATGTTCCCGAAGTCAAGGTCGACGTTACGGAAGTCGATGAACGCATCTACGTCACAATCCAAGACAATGGGCCCGGTATACCAGCATGCGTCAGCAGGACGCTGTTCGATCCGTTCGTGACCGCAGGAAAGCCTAACGGAACAGGCCTGGGGCTCACCTTGGCTCGTCGAATAGCTGAGGAGCACGGTGGTAGCGTTTCTCTCGATGAGTCGAATCTAGAGGGGACAGCATTCACGCTGAGTCTGATGAAGAACAGACTATTAGCCTTGGCGCCGGGAGGGGCAAGTGACAATTCTCAACATTCAGCCTTCACTCAGGGGAGAAGCTTGCGATTGGATCACTCTCATTAAATCGATCGGCGAGGCATTCAGATCCGCGAATACCCGGTCGTTGTTATTGCCTTGATGGCCTGCGGAAAGGCGCAGTTATGGCGTCTGGTGAACACATCTCCGGACATTTGAGCAGACCTAAAGGTGACAATGCGACCTTCCGTCGGCGTAAGGGAGTTTGCAGAGCGACGGGGGCAACACCGGGATGAGCTTTTCGTATTCAACACGAGCGGAGTCGGAGGCATTCATGTCAACGCGTTGGACTCGACCGACGATTGTGACCATCTGGGTCTGCGGCTGCACGACCGTGGCAATTGCGGTACTGCAGTCGATACGTCCGAAGCTGGACAATCCGCCGGTAACTGCCGAGATTCAGGCGCCGCCTGCAGTCAGAGATATCCTGAAGCGCTCCTGTAATAACTGTCACTCAAACGAGGCTGACCTTAAATGGTTTGACAGGATTGCGCCTGTCTCCTGGATTGTCGCTAACGATGTGAGACGAGCGAGAAAGCACCTTAACTTCTCAGAAATAGCAAAGCTCCCAGTTTCCGATCAGCGGCTCCTGCTCTTCGACGCAGTGAATCAAATTCAGCTGGGCGCGATGCCGCTGGAAAGTTATCGTCGGGTTCATCCTGGGTCATCGATGACACCGGAGCAATTGGATACTCTGCGTAGATATGTAGCGGCGCAGGCTCCGCCTGATCCATCTACGTCGAACGATGCTCATTCGGCAGCAAGCGGGCATGAGTCTTGGCCTAAGGGCGATGCTTCTCGGCGCGAAGTGCATGACACCGTGGGGGGCGTATCTTTCAATCCCGAGTACAAGTTCTGGAAGCAGATTGGCATAACCGAGCGTCAGGACAACAACACCATCCGAATTGTTTTCGGCAATAACGTGGCGGTCAGAGCGATAGCCGACAAACACATCACTCCCTGGCCCGATGGGGCCATCCTTGCAAAGGCTACCTGGCACGAGGAGGGCGACGGAACGGGGCTTGCTCGCGCAAGTGATTTCGTTCAAGTCGAGATGATGACACGCAATAGCAAAAAGTACCGGTCGACTGCTGGTTGGGGCTGGGGACGGTGGCTCGGGCCCAATCTCACTCCCGATGCAAAGACCGCAGACCTGAAGAATGCATGTATCGACTGTCACACGCCAGTGCGCTACAACGACTATGTCTTCACCATGCCAATGATGGGTCAACAGTGAGGTGCAATGTGAAAGCAACTCTGGTTCTCGCTGGAGTTATCGTTTTATGTCTTACGGGCTGTTCGGGATCGCGCAACTCCCCGGGCAAATTCAATGATGCATCGGTGTTGTCAGGTGAGCTTCCCTACAACCCGCTGCGTTGGAATGTAGTTACGTCAGCGGTTAGTCGCCGGGCCGGTACACTCTACACCGTGTTTGGCAACGACCGGACGGTTGCCCATGCGCGGCGCGGAGCGGAGGGAAACTATCCCGTTGGCGCCGTAGTGTCTTTGGTCACGTGGACACAACGCCCCGACCCTCGTTGGTTCGGCGGAATGATTCCGGGCGCAGTCAAGTCCGTAGAATTCCTTTCCGTGGTTTATGACGGTGAGCAACATCTGGAGTATGTCTACGCAGAATACAGTGGCAGCCCGCTCAGGGTGCTCTCATCGGAAACGGAGAGGCTCCCCACTGGACGCGCTGCCTATCTTCTCGCACAACGAGGAGCATTCTTGCCGTAGAACAACGAGGCTTGCATTTAACCGATACCTATTAAACCCAGACGCACCCAAGAAGCGATCGCAGTGTTTATCCCGCGAGAATGGACAATCCGAATGACTCAACCAATACTGCCAAACAACGGAGCCGTAATCAGCCACAGTTTAGTGGAGATGAGCGACGAGTGGTTGGTCGCGGCCGCAAAAGACGGAAATACGAATGCGTTCGAAGAACTCAGAGACCGTCATTTCCGCGCAATCCTGCGAACGACCTACCGGATCACCAGAAACCGGGAAGATGCAGAGGATGCACTCCAGGACTCCTTTCTTAAGGTGTTTACCCATCTCAATAGTTTTGAAGGCAGATCCAGTTTTTCGTCATGGGTCACCAGGATTGCAATCAACCAGTCGCTCATGATCTTAAGAAGAAGACGCACAAAGAACGACCAGTCGATC
Organism: Occallatibacter sp.; assembly: GCA_036495975.1. Lineage (GTDB taxonomy): Bacteria > Acidobacteriota > Terriglobia > Terriglobales > Acidobacteriaceae > Telmatobacter. The sequence goes on from DASXLY010000197.1 coordinate 11,832, forward strand.
GACGCTGGCGACGATTATGGCGGATCCGCTGATAAATGGGAAATGCGTGACGTCAGGGAAGATCCCGAGCATCTCTATGCAAGACATGAGAGATCGGAACTCCTTAGAGGAGCAATTCGACGGTTGCGCCCCTGTCTCCGAACTGCGCTGGAGCTTCAACGCGCCCAGGAGTATTCAATACGGGAGATAGCTGATGCTCTCGGCATTTCCACGGCGGCCGCCAAATCACGACTTTTTCATGGGAGGCTGTCCTTGCGCACCTTGTTGCACCGGAACAATCTGAGGTCCTGTCACAGCGAGCGCACGCGATGATGGCTTTGGAATCGTCAGCCGAGGTGCCCCGTCCGATCGGTGAAATAGTCCTTTTGTAACCAGCACCTAAAGGCAAGATAACGAAGTCGAGCAAATGCGGCCTAGTCACCTTGGAGGTCTAGAAACCATGATTGAGACAACAGCCACTGTGATCATGATCGTAAGCGATCGAGTCAGACTTCACGGAGAAGAACACGCAGATGGTGGAAGCAGAGTCCACAGTCTGGAAGCACATTCAATCGTTGTTCGAACTCTGTCGAGAGAGCAGATCGAATCGTCTTGTGCGCGAAGCTCGACTGTTTCTTGGAGAAACGACCGTGATCGCTAAACACGTCCTGAGAGGCATACATGAGATCGGGTGGATGGTGGGAATCTCATTGCTTTGGACCGCGAATGTAAATGGTCAATCCATTCATCCACCCGCCCCTGTAAATGTTTCTCCGGTCGCCATTGCCAAAGCGGGTCCAGGGCCACACACATTGTCCGCTTCTGCCTTTCCGAATCCTGATGCGGACGAAACAGCACACATCGTTGGGCTGGATTCCGCATTGCAGCGGCTCTTGGCTCTGCAATCGCAACGGCCTACGGACGTGCCCCCAACCCTCGCGGAGTTGTCTGCTCGTCAGGAGCTTCTCGAGTTAGTTCAAGTGTCGTTTCTGGATGTCGACAGCGTACTTGCGGAACTCGCGAACGAACAAAGTGAGTTGGGATCCATCAGAACTGCTCTTCAGAGCCGTCGCGACAAGACTGTGAACCGCCTGACCACTGCGGCTCTGCTCACCGGTTCGGGATTGGGCGCAGGAGTTAGCGCAACACAATTCAGCAGCCTCGGTAGTAAGACGCAGGACGTGGGGGATGCAATCGGAATCGGCAGCGGGGCCGCCTCAACGATACTCTCCCTCTTGGCTGCTCGTGCCCAAAAGGGTCCAAGTGTCAGGGTCGAGGGAACTCGAAACATGCTTGCGCCTCTATTGGGTGGTGCTCGAGTTGAGAACACGTATTATCCCGCGACGGTGCTGCGGTATTTGCAAAGCTCGCCAACGGGAGAAGACCCCAGCCGGGGCACTCGTCTGGAGCAACTAATGGCGGAGTGGGAAAAGGCCGGCCGGCTGAGCGCGACCAATCCGGCAATGCGCAGCCAGCAAATAGCGGCTCTTACTGCGAGCGGCGATCCAAAAGTCAAGCTGACAATCGATCAGCTTACCGACAGAATCGCAATGCTCGGAGACGTTCGGGGACGCGTGTCGCTCATGAAGCGAGACCTGGCTACCATCATGCGATCTTATTCGACACCCGACCGAGAGCAGAAATGAACAGTACGTTTTAATCTCGTCCTCAATAAGCTCTATCCACCGTGGCCTGCTGCCGGCGACAAAGCACCGCAAGTCCGTCACTTGGCTGCGCTCAGGATACCGGT
>DASXLY010000198.1:0-7177 GCA_036495975.1 Occallatibacter sp.
CTGAGTTGCCAGTTGCGCGTAGTAGATCTCGCTGGTGGCGTCGTCCAGGATCACGATCAGGTCGTGCCGGCGCTCATCCTGAAACCACTGGTGATCGCTGCCGTCGATGTGCAACATCATCCCTGGCAGAGGACGCCGCTCGCGCCGCTTGCGGTGCACCCCGCGCCTGGCCTTGCGCTTCACCAGGCCGGCCTGCTGCAAGGCCTGCTTGACCCACGTGTAGCTCAACCCGATCTGATGGTCTTCGCGAAGCTTCTCATGGAAATGCCGCAGGTTCAGATCGAAGTACTTGTCCCGGTACAGGCCGAGAACCTCTTCGGCCTGCTTCTTCGCGATGCGACGATGGCTCGGTGTACCTCGCCGCCGGTCCAGCAATCCCTTCGGGCCCTGCTCTTCAAGCCGCTTCCGCCAGCGCCGCATCTGACGCTCGCTGACCCCCATCAACTCCGCCGCCTGCCACCACTTGATCTTCCCAGCCGTGGCACGTAATAAAACTTCCTGCAACTTCATCGCCCGCTCCGCCGCGGTCCTCGGATAGATGATCCCCATGCACTCGCGCATGGTTCCATCCTTGCCGCCCGAAATGCGGACACTTCACTTGCTAAAAACACCGGACATATTATGTGCTAACGACATCTCACTCCTCGTGGGTTACCGACTCGACAATTGTTAGCCGATCACTCTTGCATTGAAGAGCATCGTCGCCCAGTTGGTTATCGGTCGACGTCCACCAAATCCAATGCGGCTCGAACGGCGCCCTGCAGCTGGGCGTCCGCTCCCAGAGAACTGACATTCAGTTGCGGAGTTCCTCGCAGGTCCCACTGCTTGAGTATCTCCTTGGTCGCAACACAGAGCTCGGGATGCGTGCCGACGCTGCCGCCCAGCACAAAAAGCGGACAGTTCAGGACCAGAGAGATGTTGTAGATGGCTTGCGCGAGCATGGTGGCCGATTGTCGAAGGATCGTCTGTGCCCCGGAATCGCCATTCAGCGCATGGTCGAATATCTCGGTGGCATTCAGATCTCTTGGCAGCGAAGTCCGTTCCGAACTCCATCGTCTCTGCCATTGCGTCCGGATGCCCTCTCCGCCAATCATGTTCTCGAGCGGGCCCGGTTCGTTGCGCTTCCCCAGTCCATCCGTTATCCCGGGCACCAGCATGTAGCCGACTTCGCCGGCCGCCCAGCAGCTTCCGCGATAGAGTCGACCGTCGAGCACGATACCTGCTCCGATACCGGTTCCGATCGCGAGGAAGACGAAGTCTCGCACACCCCTTGCGATGCCAGTCCAGCATTCTCCAAGCGCTGCAAAATTTACGTCATTATCTATAGTCGCCGCTATGTTGAGTTCTCTTTCCACGAGCGCGCGCAGGGGCACGTTTTGCCAGCCCATCAAATATGAGGTGGCCACCACGATTCCGTTTTCGACATCGGTAACGCCTGGCACACCAATAGCAATCGACCGGAGCGCACTCGGCGACGCCTGAACCTGCGACAAGACGCTCTTCACACCATCGAGTATGAGGCGGATCACCTTCTCGGGATCGCGCATACCCACGGTCGAGGCAAACCACTTCGCCGCGATGTTGCCGGACATATCAGCCAGAGCCAGCCGCAGATTCGTTCCGCCGACGTCGACTCCGATCACATAATCAGACATGATCGAACGTCCCCTGTTCAGTGACTCGGGGCTTCGCCGCATTGGCTTCGGAGCTGATGGTCTCTAGTTCACGTCCCCGGGTCTCCGGGACAATGAAGCGCACAAACAGCACAGTGAGCACGCAGAATGCCGCATAGATCAAGAACGTCATCGAAGATCCCGCGGCTTTGATCAGCGAAAGAAAAGTCATCGAGACCAGAAAATTCGACGCACCCGAGCCGAGAGATGCTGCGGCCACTCCGCGCCCGCGTACGCGTAGGGGAAAAACCTCCGACACGAGGATCCACGCGATGGGGCCCATACTGAACGCAAAACAGGTGATGTAAACCATCAGGCAAACGGTGGCGACCACCCCGGGCGCCACTCCGAATGCGGCCGGGGAATGGAATGAATACGCCAACAGAACCAGGCATATCGTCATTCCGCCCAGGCCTCCATACAGCAGCGGCTTGCGTCCCACGCGATCCACCAGCACAAGCGCAATGATGGTGGCCAGCATGTTCGTCACCGCAACCAGCAGGGTTGCGAAGATCGCGTTCCGGTTCGATGTGATGCCCGCCAGGGCAAAAATCCGCGGCCCGTAGTAAATGATCGTGTTGATTCCGGTAGCCTGCTGGAGCACGGTGAACCCCACCGCTATCAAGAGGGAGGTGCGAACGGCCGGGCTCCACAGTTCCCGCCAGCGCTGCTCTACCGGAATTGCAAGGGCCGCGCGAATTTCCGCGATGAGCGATTGCGCGCCCGCCTCATCGGTGTAGCTCGTGAGCACCCGCTGCACCTCGGCCATTCGGTTTTGCGCAAACAGCCATCGCGGACTTTCAGGAAGGGTGACGACGAGTACAAGCAACAACGCCGCTGGTACAGCGCCGAGTCCGAACATCAATCGCCAGGCATGCTCTGCGGCCAGCCAGTATCCAGCGAGATCGGCCAGCACGATCCCGATCGTAAGGGCGAACTGATAAAGCCCAATCAGCCGGCCCCGCGATTGAGGTGGCGCCAGCTCCGAGATGTACACCGGCGCGGTAACTGAAGTGAAACCAATGGCAATCCCGAGTAACCCCCGAGCCACGATCAGCGTTGTGACATTGGGTGACCAGAACGCGAGCATCGAACCGGCGAGAAAAATCGCGCCGCCCCATAACAGCGTGGCCCGCCTTCCAATTCGATCTGTGATGCTGCCGCCGGCGATCGCTCCGAGCATGGCGCCTACCAGCACCACACTCACCACCACCTCCTCCAGACGGGTGGAAAGAGTGAACCAGTCCCGCACAAAGACCATCGCTCCGGCAATCACTCCCATGTCGAAACCGTAGAGAATGCCGCCCAGTCCTGCAATGAACGAGACTCGCCACAGGAAGCCTCGGTTCACCCGCGTCTCCGTGACGTTCCGATTGATGGGACTGGGATCGCGGCTCAAAGGGCTCATCCTCCTACTGTTCCGTGGGGCTACTGTTCCATCGGGCCATAATGGAAACGTGGCGGCAACCGGCAGCCGTTTCTTTCCGCCATTGCCAGCGTGAGTGCTTGCGGGACCAGTAAAGTGCTGATGCCTTCCCATGGCTCGGGTACCGCATCCACGTGAACCGGGAAGAGCCTCTCCGCAGGCACGCGGTCCTCCGCAGATACCAAAACGACTTTTCCCCCACGCCGTATACATTCGTCGCTGAGCTTGAATCCCAGCGAGGCCGCGCGCCCGATGGCGAAGATGATGGCCACGTGCGTACCATCCACATCCAGGTTCGGCCCGTGCTTGAAGCCGGCTCCCGAGTGGGCCGTCGCGCGAAAACCACTCATCTCCCGAATGCACAGCGCGCTCATCACAGCCCCTCCATAAGCCGCGCCCCGGCCGACGATCTCAATGTTAGTCGCACCTCGGCAGAATTCCTCCAATGCGCGGCGCCCGGCGAAAATGCGATCCAACGAGCCCGCATAGACTTCGACTGCGCGCTCGGCGTCTTCGTGCCAGGGGAGTTTCAGCATCTCCGATGCTAGAACGATTGAAGCAGCAGCGGTGTTGGTATAGGTCTTGGTTGCGTTGCCGTATTCGGGGCCAGCCAGAACCGGTAGCCGGTTTTCGGCCTGGCGCCAGCAGGTGCTGTTGATGTTGTTACAAATCAGACCCAGCGGCTCGTTCTTGCCTGTTTTGAATAGCTCGACCAGCTCGGCGCTTTCTCCCGACGCAGTCAGAAGCACCGACACCGCAGCATCGTTCCAGGCTGGTTGACCATAGTGCAACCACTCTCCAGCATCTACGGAGAACGATAGTCTTCCGTGGCTCTCCAGAAGAACCGATGCGCTGAAGGAACTGCAATACGAGGCGCCCATTCCGATGAAGAGCACTGGTCCCTGTCGACGTGCGAGTTGCCGCAGTTGTACAAGTTCGGCGCGGATCTCCGCATCGCTTCGATACGCCCGAATCAGGTCGCGAAGCCGGTCCGGCTGTTCTCGGCATTCGATTTCCAGGATCTCGGTGCCGGTTGCGGTGAGCAGCGCGGCTGGAGGCTCGATGCCTCCGATCCAGCGCGGTTCTTTCTTCTTCACTTCTTCCATAATCGCTATTCATCCGAAGACCCGATTTTCAATTCTTCCGACTTCGTAATGTTTATTTAGTATCATTCTCGGCAGAGCCTGGAAGCAAGAGGTTCTTTCCAGTTTAAGAAACCGTGCCGTCCCGGGTCGCGTCGGTTCAGCGTGAACGAACGTGCTCGCTGAGCTCATCGCGCGGCGCATATACTTGCCGGAGAACCGTGAAGAAAAGACCCATCCCAATCGGCCGGCCTTCTGTCCTCCGCCATACCAATGCCCTCGGTATTCTCAAGTTGCTTCGCGAATGCGGCTCCTGCTCGCGGGCCGATCTGGTACGCGCCTCGGGGCTTAGCGCGCCCACGGTCACCAACGTTGTGAAAGACCTCCTTATTGCGGACCTGGTTGAGCCGCTCGGCGAGGGCTCGTCCAACGGCGGACGACCGCCCGACATGATTCGCTTCAAAGCGGAACGAGGCTGTCTGCTCGCCGTCGAAATCACCGCGAAAAGCATTTCCTTCCTTCTGACCGATCTGAACGGCAGCGATCTCGATCGGGAAGAAATTTCGCTCGCAAAGCGAAAGACCACCCCGGAAGCGGTGTGCGCCCTGATTGGCGACGAGTTGAAGCGGCTCCTGCACAAACACACGAGAAGCCGGGACAAGCTGCTGGCGCTTGTTGTCGGCGTCCCCGCCATCACGAATGTCGATGAGGGCAGCGTGCTTTCGATCAGCACCCTTGAGGGCTGGCGCTCGGTTCCCCTTCGAGCCATGCTCAGCAAGATCGCGGGATGCCTTGTAATCGTTGAGAATGATATGAACCTTGCCGCGCAGGGCGAATACCATTGCGGCCTAGCACAACAGATCAGAGACTTTGTCTTCATCAATATCAGCGCCAACGTCGGCGCCGGCATCTTTCTCGGAGGAAGAATTCATCACGGTGCCGATTGGTCTGCCGGAGAAATTGCCTACCTGCACCTCCCCTCGATCTCCCGCCGCAAGCCCACAATCCATCAGTTCGGCGAGTTGGAAACTGTGCTGACAGGCCCCGGAATCCTGAAGAGCTGGCGCAAAGCATGTGCCCGGTCTTCGCGCCGTACGGGCAAAAAAGACATCGAGGTGGTGGGAGTTCTGAATCTGGCCCAGGCAGGCGATCCGTGTGCCGTCAAAATCGTCCGGCAGCGTTCTGCAATCGTTGCCGACATCATCGTGAACCTGTCGCTCATCTTGAATCCCGGCCTGATCCTGTTGAGCGGAGAGATCGGCAGCCATCCGGTGTTGATTGAGTTTGTCCAGAAACATCTGAAAGGCGGAGAGTTTGCGGTCACCAGAATCGTGCCCAGCCCGCCCAGAAACCGCGCTGTGCTCTGGGGCGGCATCTCGCTTGCCCTGGAAGCTATCCCTTCCGTCCTTCTCCCGCAGCCGGTGCTGTAAGTTTCTCTCGCGGCAGAGTCTGTCCTTGCCGACGCGCCAGACTTTGTAATAAAACGTTATAAACGATCTAGCGGCTCGCTTGTGTCTGGCAATTGACCCGCCGATCCTGTACCGGACCAGGCGTTTGCACGAGAGGAATGTCATGCGAAAACTGTTGCCCTCCGTTTTGTTGTTAATGCTGGCTGCGCCTCTCTTTGCCCAATCGCACCCTATTCTCGCTCTCGGATCGGCCGCGCCTTCCTTCACTCTTCCCGGCGTTGACGGCAAGATCCACAAGCTCAGCGATTATGCCGCAAGCCCGGTACTCGTAGTCGTCTTTACCTGTGATCATTGCCCGGTTGCGCAGGTGTATGAACAGCGCATCGAGAAGCTCTACAAAGATTATGGCTCGCGTGGCGTTGCCGTTGTGGCTATCCAGGGCAACGATCCGAAGGCTCTGACTATCGATGAACTCGATTCCTCAGACACGAGTGACACCCTTGCTGAGATGAAGATCCGCGTTGCCTGGAAGCACCTGCATTATCCCTACCTGTACGATGGCGCAACTCAATCAGTCACACGCGCCTATGGCCCGCAGGCTACACCGCACGTATTCATCTTCGACAAAAGCCGCCTTCTTCGCTACGAAGGGCGCTTCGACGACAACTTCCGCATCGAAAAGGTTACCGTCCAGGATGTGCGCAACGCGCTCGACGCCCTGATCGCCGACAAACCCGTGCCGGTCGACCATACGTCCGCCTTCGGCTGCTCCACCAAGTGGCATGAGAAGGAAGCTCTTCGCGAGGAAGCAGAACGCAAGCTGAATGCGCAGCCCGTCCCGCTTGACATGGTGGATGCCGCAGGCCTCAAGACACTCCGCGCCAATGCTGGTGACAATTACACGCTGGTCAGCTTCTGGGCCACTTGGTGCGGTTCCTGTGTCGCGGAGTTTGCTGAGATGCAGGATACGCTGCGGATGTACGGCGACCGTGGGTTCAACCTGGTGACCGTCTCAGCTAATGCGCCCGATGAGAAGGATAGCGTCCAAAAGTTTCTTGAGCGCAAACACGCCACCAGCCGTAACCTGCTCTTCGCCTCCGACGACACCGCTGCGATGCAGAAAGCCTTCGATCCGCACTGGGAGTCAGCTGTGCCTTACACCGTGCTGCTGGCTCCCGGGGGCGATGTGCTCTTCAGCACCACCGGCTCGGTGGACATGCTCGAGCTACGTCGGAAGATCCTTGCTTCGGTGCCCGCTGCCTATATCGGATTTCAGAAATATTGGATTGAAAACTAAGCGGAGCACGCGGAGAGGGTCTTGCATATGCAATGACCCTTCTCGAGCCCGAACGTAGACCAGCGCATTCTCATTGTGCTGCTCCTGGAAGGGGCCGAGCCTCTTTGCGATTCGTCGGTGGGCGCATTGCCCTGTGGGCAGCAAGTGAACCTTGACTGCCTCTAGCATTTGTTGCTACTCAGAGAGGTATTCGTGGCGAAAGCTATACGGACGCGCTGAGAAAGATTGGCTTTACCATCCCTTCGATCTTCGCCGCCATATCCTCCGCCGGAATGCGGTCGGGAGTCTGG
>DASXLY010000199.1:0-3029 GCA_036495975.1 Occallatibacter sp.
AAGGAAGTGTTCCGGCTTGGCCGAGCGCAACAAGCACTCTTCGCATACTTGGACACCCTCGCTAAGGCGTTACTGACCTGTGTGCCTGAGCCTCCTGCCGATGCGAAACCGCAGGCGGTCGCGCGCACTAAGGGATTGTCAGGAAATAAGCGTGTCAATTGTTGGGCAGCAGACTGTAGTTCCAATCGCCATGGAACCTGTCTCGCTTGAGTTGAAGCTCAGCCATCTGCTGGTCGGAAACCTTGAGGCCGGCGGGGTAGATGTTGGTGTCCAGCTTACTTTTGACTGTCAGGCCGGTCGCCGTGGTGGTCGCCGCAATCAGGTCGATTATGACTTCGTGACTGATCAGCGGCTTACCGCGCCAGTTCTGACTGATGAATGAGAATAGCCGATGTTCAATCTTGTTCCATTTGCTGGTGCCTGGCGGGAAGTGGCAAACGGAAATCTCCAGCCCGGTTTCGGTGGCCAGTTGCTGCAGTTCCCACTTCCACAACCTCACGCGGGCGCCGTTGCTGCCGCCGGAATCGGCGGTAATCAACAGTCGTTTGGCTTGTGGATAGTTCTGCCTGCCCATCCATCGCCACCAGCGGCGAATGCTCTCGACCGCAAACGCTGCCGTGTCGTGATCCCCACCCACGCTCACCCAGCCGACGTTCCGCCCCAAGTCGTAGACCCCATACGGAGCCACCTTCCCTTTGTCGGGTTCGCGGATTTCGAAATCGTGGACTCGGACTTCCTCGGGCTGGCCCTTTAGCTCCCACTCCCGCCCGGCATTCTTGAAGTCGCCCACCAACTCTTTCTTTTTGGTGTCCACCGAAATCACCGGCTCTCCCTGCTTCAGATAACGCTGGGCCTTACGGTTGATGTATCCAAACTGCTCATCGCGATCCGCATGCTGGCTCCCCTCCAGCGTCTTCTGGTTGGCCTGCAGACTGTAGTCCAGCGCGTGCAGCAGTTCAGCCACCGTCTGATAGCTGACGGCGTGGCCTTCGTGCTGGAGTTCTTCCGCCAATCTGCGCACGCTCTTGCACGTCCAACGCAAGGGAGATTCGGGGTCTCCGCGAGTCACCGGATCTACTAGCCGATCCAGATCCTCTAACAGAGTCACGTCCTTCTCGACGGTCCTCTTCCGACCGGCGCCCTTCCGCCGGATACGCGATTGGAGCGATCGAGACTGCCGCGCCACCTTTCGCTGTTTGAGCTCTTTCAGCCCTTCGGTTATGGCCCGGCGGGATACGCCCGTCGCCCGCGCCACCGCCGAGACTCCTCCGTATCCGAAGGCCTCGCTCTCCGCGGCCGCCACCAGACGGCGCATCCGCTCGTCCAGGAAGGCCGACAAAGAACGGAACCGCTGTTGGATGTCCTTGTGGTCCGCCACGACCACAAGTATAAAACATAATCATCACAACTCGTTCTACTAATTTCCTGACAGGCCCTTAGATCTGGCGCTCTGTAGGCGCCTTGTAGTCAGCCAGGCCATTTGTATAGATGGCCAATCCCAGTTCCACCAGATTGATCGACTCGCGAAGCGGCTTGATCTGCCCGTTTTCAACTTCGAGCCGGCCCACAAAGAGTTGATGAATCACTCGACCGGTCCTGCTTGATTTGGTGGTGAATTCATACTCGCCGACCACCACGTCAGGCGTCTCGCAGACAACCTTCAGATCGTGAAGATTTATGTGTGGATAGAGATCGCGGACGAACTTGAAAAATCCTTCGATCTTCTCGCGGCCTGCACAGCGCCATGGAAAGCCGAGGCTGTCCAGATAGGGCATCTCGAAAGCACCGTCCTCGGCAAACATTTCCGCAGCCTTCTTCGGGTCCCGGAACGACGAGGCTGTGAACTCTTCCAGAATCTGTCTTGCATTTTTCATGGGTTCTCCCGGGGGCGCAGGCGCATGAGCAGTACCCTCAGGACACCACTTCAATTGCATCGACACGCGATGGATAAAATGCCAGTTACTCCTGAATGTCGGCGACGGCCGCATAAGGGTTTTCGTAGGTCCAAACGGCATCCTCCGATTTCGCTCCGCCAATGGGAATGCTGTAGTAAATGCAATCGCCCTTGTACGGACAGTAGGTGTAATGCGTGGTCCGAACGAGCAACGACATATCCGCATCGTTACGTGGTAAGTAGTAGACGGCAGGGTATCCTTTCTCCTCCAGCCGAAGTGCTCGCGTCGATTCAGCAACTATCTTTCAAACGACGCTTACGCGGACCTTGTCCTCAGCGGGTGAAATTGTGATGGGATGATCGGGACCAGGAATTTTTGATCTCTTTGCCTTTGCTCGAAGTGTTATTCATTTGCGTTCCTCACATTGTCAGTCAAAGCTTCGAACCGCCATCGACGGGAATACTTGCACCAGTGATCCAGCGCGCTGCATCGGACGCCACAAAGGCGACTACGTCGGCAACATCTTCGGGCTTGCCGATTCGCTTCAGCGCCTGCATTCCCAGCGCAATCTCGCGTCCCGCTTCTGTCTTCGTGAAATTCGATATATCCGTGTCGATGACGCCTGGAGCGACAGCGTTGACGCGTATGCCGCTCGGCCCGAGAATAGCGGCCCAGTTTTTGACCAGAGTCTCAAGTGCGCCTTTGGTAGAGGCGTAAGCAAGAATCGAAGGGTTTTCTAAACCGGGCTTGCCCACGACCATACGGGCACCAAGAGACGAGATAACAACGATATTTGAGCCCTCACCAAGAACCGGGACGAGTTGCTGCACCAGGAAGAACGGGCCTCGGACGTTTGTCGCAAAGAGGTTGTCAAAATCCTCTACCGTGTAATCCGCAATGCGTGCCCCCTTGCTGATTCCGGCGTTGAGCACAAGCACATCCAATCGATCGCCGACGATGGAACGCACCTGTTTGGCGAGCAGCGAAGCGCCGTCCGGAGTTCCTAGATCCACCGAAATTGCATCTGCGCGGCCGCCTTTTGTTTTGATCTCGGCCACGAGAGATTCCGCTTCGCGCACAGAGCGACCATAGTGAACGAGAACGTGCAACCCGGCCTCAGCAAGCGCAACCGCC
>DASXLY010000200.1:0-2773 GCA_036495975.1 Occallatibacter sp.
CGAATCAATCACTTCCGGAAGTTCATCGCAGAGTATGAGTTCATCCGTGCGGCCGAAGGGCGCGGCAGTACCCAGCCGGAGTACTACCTCAGCCTGCCGTTCAAAGATATCTCTGGCGGCAATAGCGACCAGTGGAGGATACGAGCACGCACCTTCCGCACGATCCAGCAGCGCATTCTGGCGCCACTGGCGGAGCTCAAGAAACGTCCCCTCCGCATCCTGGATCTGGGTGCAGGCAACGGCTGGATGAGTTACCGGTTGGCCCTTCAGGGGCATCTTCCTATCGCCGTCGATCTCTTGACGAATGATCGGGATGGGCTTGGAGCAGCTACCCACTACAAGACAGCCGTCGAGCCGGTGTTCCCTCGCGTCCAGGCAGAACTCGATCGGCTGCCATTCCCGTCGTCCGTCTTCGACATAGTCATCTTCAACGCGTCGTTTCACTACTCTGTGAACTACGAGCGAACCCTTGCAGAAGCTGTGCGGTGCACACGCCCAGGCGGCCGCGTCGTGATCGCAGATACGCCGTGGTACGCAAAGGAAGAAAGCGGCAGAAGAATGGTTGAGGAGAAGCACGCACGCTTCCTTGAAACCTACGGGTTCGCGTCTGACTCGATCGCGAGCCTCGAATACCTCACGCCGGCTCGTTTACAGCGATTAGGAAACGCGTTCGGCCTGGAATGGAGTCATATAAGCCCGTTTTATGGGATTCGCTGGGCTCTCCGTGCGCCCCTTGCAAAGCTCCTTGGTCACCGTCCTCCGTCGCAATTCCGGATCTATGAGGCCCGTGTTCGAGCATGATCATCCTCTATCATCCGCGCGCTACGCGGCCTCGCAATCGCAGACTGCCTCTTGCCGTCCTGGCCCTCGCCGCGGTGCTGGAAGGACGAGAAGAATACGAGATCGTCGACGGGAACCTCGAAGAGAATCCGACCGCTCGCATTCTTGAGCTCATCGATCGGCACAAGGTCGAATTGGTGGGCGTCTCAGCAATGCCGGGTCCGCAGATGGTGGCGGCAATGGAAACCTCCCGTGAGGTTCGCCGTCTTCATCCGAAAGTCCCCATCTGCTGGGGCGGCTATTTCGCATCCATCTATCCGGATGCTGCGCTCAACGCCCGCTATGTGGATTTTGTCGCTCGCGGACAGGGCGAAGATACCCTTCTCGAACTTCTCGATGCGCTTCGCGGAAGGCGCTCGCTCGACTCGATAAAGGGCCTTTCGTACAAGGACATGTTTGGCCTGCGCCACGACAATGGGGAACGGCCGATGAAAGGACCGGATGAATTCCCGTGGTCTCCGTTTCACCGTCTTCCGGTCGAAAAATATCTACGTCCGTCTTTCTTTGGCAAGCGCACAGCCGTTCACCATGCGAGCATCGGCTGTCCTTTCAATTGCAGCTTCTGTGGTGTTCACGCAGCATACGGCAATAAGGAGAAGATGGAGTCCCCGGAAAGAACGGTCGCCATCCTGACTCATCTGGTCGAACGCTATGGCGCTGACTCGGTTCAGTTCTACGATATGAACTTCTTCCTGCGCGAGGACCAGGCGCGGGAGCTCTGCAATCGCATGGCACATTTGAATCTTCGCTGGTGGTGCGAAGCACGCGTCGACATCATGTCCCGGTACTCGGACGAAACCTTTGCCGCAATCAAACGGGCCGGGTGCGCAATGATCTTCTTTGGAGCCGAATCGGGTTCCGACTGGGTGCTCGAGGAGATGCAAAAGGGCATCACCACACAACAGACCCTCGAAATTGCCCGGAGGACCCGTCAGTTCGGCATCATTCCCGAGTTCTCGTTTGTCATTGGCAATCCCAACGATCCTGACCGCGACACACGCGAGACGATGCGATTCATCCGCCGGATCAAACAAATCAACCCGGATTCGGAGATCATCATCCAGCACTACACTCCCACGCCCCAGCCGCACGATGCCGGCGGTGAGATGTACGGCAAGGTCGATGTTCCGTTTCCGGATTCGCCGGCCGGGTGGGCGGCAAAGGAGTGGATGAACTTTACTCTGCGCATCGATACCAACGCTCCCTGGCTCAGGCGTCGGACCAAGAAGCTCATCGACAACTTTGAGATCGTCGTCGGTTCACGGTGGCCCACGGTTCAAGATATTCGTGCTCCGCGCTGGAGCCGCAGATTCCTGCAAGTTCTCAGCCTGTGGCGCTATGCCCTGCATATCTATAGCTTTCCCTTCGAGCTTCATCTCGCCAACCAGTTCATCGCTCTGCGCAAGCCGAAGCGGGAGAGCCTGTGAAGACGCTCACCGAAGTTACGGCCGCTTCGGCGATTCAACCCGACGCCGGTGTCTTCAGTCGCTGGGCGCAGGTCTACGATGCACGGTCCAATCCCTTGCTGCTGTTGGAGGGGCGTGGAACGGCGCCGCTCCTGCCACCCCTTCGCGGCGGCAATGTTTTGGATGTCGGGTGTGGGACCGGCCGCTGGCTTACGCACCTGGAAACGCTTCACCCAGCATCCCTCATGGGCATCGATTGCTCCAGGGGCATGCTGAAGCAAGCTCGCGAAAAGGTCCTTTCCACAACAAAGCTCGAACATGGCCACAGTTCGGCGTTGCCAGGCAAAGACGCCTCCTACACCCTGGTAATGGCTTCCTTCCTGCTGAGCTACGTCAAGGATCTACCGGCATTCGCTCTCGAGTGTGCTCGCATCGTTCAGCCTGGGGGATGGGTTCTTATCTCCGACATGCACCCTGTGACAGCGGCAGAGCAAGGCTGGAAACGCAGCTTCCGTATTGATGGCACA
>DASXLY010000201.1:0-199711 GCA_036495975.1 Occallatibacter sp.
GGATCTGCTCATGAATAGCGTTCCTTTGGACGCCTAATGCATGGCAGTTCTCCTTTCTTGAAATCAGGGTGGCCGGTGGGAGTTGAACCCACAAGAGACATGAGTCACAGTCATGCCCGACGTTCCGATAGTCGGCACGGCCACAGTTGGAGCACCCGGGGCTACTCGAAAACCCATTCTGCTGATTACAGGTCAGCCGCTCTTCCACTTGAGCTACAGGTGCAATCTTGTTGGAGCCGGCAGCAGGGCTTTAACCCGCATCCTTCGCCATACCGAGGCGACACTCTGGCATTGAGCTATGCCGGCCCGAATTCAGTAGTACAGATACTTCCTCCACTTCTCCTCGCCGATTCCCGTTTGGCGCATGAAAGCACGAGAGGTGTGAATCGTCACGCGGCGAGGCTGACGGAGCAACTTCATGCCTGCTTCCGTCGGAGTCCGATCCGCCTTGCGCCCGTTGCAGTCTCGACACGCGGCTACCAGGTTCTCCCATGTGCTCAGTCCGCCTCGAGCGCGCGGAATCACATGCTCCAGTTCCAATTCGCTGCTCAAGAACTTCTCGCCGCAATACTGGCAAATGTGTCCGTCCCGAATGAGGATGTTCTTCCTCGAGAGCGTCTGGATCCGCAGCGGCAAACGCCGATACTGGCGAAGGCGAATGACACAAGGCAGTTGCAACCCGACATGCACATACCGATCGTGCGTCTCTTCGGTGACAGCAACACCCTTGATGAGCAACACGAGGGCGCGGCGTGCCCGCGTAATGTTCACGGGCTCATAGCTCGCATTGAGCACTAATACCGGCATCGTCATTGCACTCGTCATATAGCCTCTCTTGTGTCCTGGAGCTGGCGGCCGGAATCGAACCGGCTTCGTCCTCGTTACGAATGAGGTGCATTACCTCTCTGCCACGCCAGCAAACACGTACTCCTGAATCACAATCATGGAGCGGCTGGCCGGAGTTGAACCGGCGATCTCCGCGCTGGCGACGCAGCGTCTTTCCGCTCGACTACAGCCGCTCATCTTCTGGCTCCGGGAGGGGGATTCGAACCCAAACCATCCGTGGTTCCAAAGACCACTGTCCTGCCATTAGACGATCCCGGAACATTCTTCTCTTCCCTTCGCTTAGACACACTCCACTTATCCATGTCAGTTACTCCACTGACATAGCTACTAACTGGCTGGCGAGCAAGGCTTCGAACCTTGACTTTCCGCGATCAGAGCGCGGCGTGTTCCCAGTTACACCACTCGCCACTAATGTTGGCTGCGCAGGCGGGAGTCGAACCCGCATGACCCTGATTAACAGTCAGGTTCTCTGCCAGTTGAGATACCGCGCAATGTTGCCCAGAAACTAAAAGCCCCCGACCTTGTTGAAGGCCGGGGGCTCGAGTCTCCTGCAATGGAGCTTATCTCGCTAGTCCGGCCAGAAAACGGTAATACCCTGTCGCGTCGGTTGCGCCCACGCGGTTGGTATAAATCCGTGATTGACTCGGAGCATCATTACGTTTGTACTTTACCCCGACTTAGTTTGAAAAGTCAAATGCAAACGCTACACCTATTAGTCACCCACGGATCTTGGGTACTGCTATCTCGAACAATTGCGCACAGCGTGGACGCGGAACTTCGCACACCATCATTGAAGTTTGGTCACGCCGACCAGAGTCGAACTGGCATTCGCGCCTTGAAGGGACGCTGGCCTAACCGTTAGCCGACGGCGTGATGAATTGTTGGCGCGGCCGACCGGAGTCGAACCGGCATCTGCTCGATCGACAATCGAGAGCTTTCGCCTTTTAAGCTACAGCCGCGCGTGTATAAAGTTTTGGTGGGTGTGGAAGGATTCGAACCTTCAATGCTCTGAAGAGCTCCGGGGTTACGGCCCGGTAGGGCAAGCCAGTCGCCCCAACACACCCACATTTGGCGGAGAGGGCGCGAGTCGAACGCGCAAGTCCCAAAGGCACGTCCCGCTTCAAACGGGATCGGCTTGCCACTTGCGGAACCTCTCCTACAGTGATGGCGAAGATGGTCAATAATCCAGTTACGTCCCTCGCACAAACGTTCCGTCCGCTAGCGCCTTGCGGATATATCGCATCAGAGTGATCGCCTTGAATTCAGCCGTCAACGTCGCTCCGCCGATGTCTTCAAGCGAGACCGGAAACTGGTACCTCTGCCCTTCCACATCGACGGTGTAGAACATGTTCCCCGTGCGATAGAAAGAGAACCTGGCCATGTTGTCCTTCACAATCTGCTTGATACTCGGCATCATTTGATTCATCCTCTCTGCCCTAAAAATACTTGTGCTTGTATTGGCGGTAGCGGCGCGAGTCGAACGCGCAAGCCCCGAAGGTACGTCCCGCTTCGAACGGGATGGGCTTTCCAAATGCCCAACGCTACCCCACCCCAGCGACGAAGACCTGTCGCCTGGGACCCCGATTCTTGGCGGTAGGAGCAGGACTTGAACCTGCACACGCATCGCTCTCGTGAGCCTCGCCTCCAACGAGGTGCGATCCCATTCCGCTCATCCTACCGACTCAACAAACTCTTACGCCGCCACATCGTCTCTGCGAGCGAACAGCGAGCGACTGCTGCATGCAATGCTGGCGGAGACGATCCGATTCGAACGGATGGTGCCTTTCGAGGGCACTCCGCGTTAGCAGTGCGGTGCCTTAGACCACTCGGCCACGTCTCCTTGAAATCTTGGTGGGGATGGAGAGATTTGAACTCTCACGCGCGAAGGCACTGGTTTCTAAGACCAGCGTGTCTCCCATTTCCACCACATCCCCATTACTTATTAACTCGCCACAACTTAGTTACACTTCCAGCGTTCAGGTTCCGAGCACCGCACCTGTCGACACCAATGGTGGGCTCCCAGGGACTCGAACCCTGAAGATGACACAGCTTTTGAGGCTGCCGCGTCTGCCTTTTCCGCCAGAAGCCCATAATGCAAAAGCCCCTCGATTTCTCGAGGGGCTTGGCCGTCTTTAAGAACTTTGCCTAAATCAGCCGCACCCCTCCGTACCCAGCAAATCGCTGAGGCTTTCGGACAGATACGACTTGAATAGGTTCTTCACGAAGACGAGAATACCTCACTTCTAAGTTCAGCGCAACTGACTTTCTGGTAATTACCCAAAGTAAGTAGCCCATTCAACTTCAATTCGTGTTGCTTCTTTTTGAGAAGTAGGGCATGATGACAATCATGCTGAATCGAGTTCCATTAACGACACATCACGAAGCGAAGGTCCTCCGGCCGTATTCGCAAGGTGAGGTTGTGTTCATGCCAGGCCTCGATTGGACAAGCGCGTAGCGCGTTTTCCCAAGCAGACTTTAGAGCCCCTGGCCTGATGGTCGGGGGCTTTTTCGTTGTGTCTGAAAAAACTGTTGTTGTAATGCGAATGCATTTGCGACAGAGACAAGTGAGGAACACTCTCGTGATACGCATGGAGATTTTCGATAATCAGATTCCTGTGTTCGGTCAGGTCGATGACCGCACTTTGAACCAGATTCGTGTCTGTGCTCGCACTGCCGACAAGGTTGCGCTGATGCCCGACAACCACGTTGGCTACGGTGTGCCGACCGGCGGTGTTGTGGCATACAAGAATGCGATCAGCCCTACCGGTGTTGGCTACGACATCGGCTGCGGCAACAAGGCCGTCCGTGTCGATATGCCCGGCGCAGAGTTGCGTGCGCGCATTGCCATGATCATGGATGACGTGTGGTCGATCATCAGCTTCGGCGTTGGCCGCAAGAACAACGAGAGGGTAGACCACGCTCTGTTCGATGATGTGGCATGGAAGCTGAAGCCAATAGCATCACTCAAGGAATTGGCGCGCAACCAGCTCGGCACCGTGGGAAGCGGCAATCACTACGTTGATCTGTTCACGGACGAAGAGGATCGCGTGTGGATTGGTGTGCACTTTGGCTCGCGCGGCCTGGGCCACAAGACAGCCACGCATTTCTTGAAGGCCTCCGGCGCTTCTGATGGGATGGACGTGGAGCCTTGCGTTCTCCCAACGCATAGCGATCTTGGAGCCGATTATCTCGAGGCCATGCGTTTGGCTGGTGAGTACGCCTATGCAGGTCGTGACTGGGTCTGCGGCCGTGTGGCGGAGATCCTGGGAGCGCCTATCGTTGAAGAGGTGCACAACCATCACAACTACGCCTGGCGCGAAGAGCACAATGGTGAGCAGTTTTGGGTTGTGCGCAAGGGCGCAACGCCGGCCTTTCCCGGACAGCGCGGATTTGTGGGCGGCACGATGGGTGAGCAGTCGGTCATTCTCGAAGGTGTTGAGAACGAGCATGCCCGCTACTCGCTCTACTCCACCGTGCACGGAGCGGGTCGTGCATTGGGCCGCCGCGAAGCGGCAGGCGTTGTCGACCGCAAGACCGGAGAGGTCAAGCGTGCGGGCAAGGTTACGCCGGAGATGATGCGCGCATGGGTCGATCGTGCGGGGATCGAACTGCGCGGCGCGGGATTAGACGAATCGCCCGACTGCTACAAGCGTCTCGATGAGGTGCTTGAGTCTGTCGGCGACACTGTCCGTATCCTGCATCGTCTTACTCCGGTCGGAGTCGCCATGGCCGGAGCGAACGAGTTCGATCCATACAAGGATTGAATCGAGCCTGGATCGACGCGAACCGATCCAGGCCGGCGTATCTATAATCTTCGACTCTGTTGAACCATCGACTCACCGAACCCAAGAAGGCGCCTCAGTTCGCCTACACTGGAGAACAATGCTTCTCACGGTTACTACAACGCACCGTCCTGCGACGGACCTCGGCTACCTGCTTCACAAGAACCCCGTGCGGGTTCAGACGGAAGAGCTTTCCTTCGGCAAAGCGCACGTCTTCTATCCCGAGGCCGACGAATCGCGTTGCACGGCGGCGATTCTGCTCGAAGTGGATCCGGTTGGCCTAGTGCGAGGCCGTCGCGGTCCGGCCGGAGAAGGCGGACAACTCGAGCAGTACGTAAACGACCGGCCCTATGGCGCGAATTCTTTCATGAGTGTCGCCATGGGCAGGCTCTTCACTACGGCATTGAACGGCAAGAGCAAGGAGCGCCAGCAACTGGCGGAGACATCAATTCCGCTTGTGGCGAAGCTACCCGTGATTGCCGCGCGGGGCGGAGAAGACTTGGTTCGCAGGCTCTTTGAGCCCCTTGGGTATTCCCTCGAGATCGCCCGCTTGCCCTTGGACGATCGATTCCCAGAATGGGGAGAGTCGCCCTATGTGGCTTTAGAGATTAGGGCAACGACGACTTTGCAGAAGCTTCTCACGCATCTTTACGTGCTGATTCCAGTTCTTGACAACGAGAAACACTATTGGGTGGGCGAGGACGAGATCGAGAAGCTCCTGAAGCGGGGAGAGGGATGGCTCGGGACACATCCGGAGAAGGAACTGATCGTTGCGCGCTATCTCAAGCGTCAGCGGAGTTTGACGCGTGCCGCAATGGAGCGTCTGGCAGAGGATGCGCCGCCCGAGGATGAAACTACCTCAACGCGTGGCGATGAAGAGGAGGAAAAGGTCGAGCGTCCGCTCGGCTTGCACGAGCAGCGCCTGGGAACGGTGCTGTCGGTTCTTCGCGGATCTGGTGCAAAGCGGGTTGTCGATCTTGGTTGCGGCGAAGGCAAACTCCTTCGACTTTTGCTGGGCGATTCGCAGTTCGAGCACATCCTCGGAATGGATGTATCCTGGCGGTCCATCGAGATCGCTAGCGATAAGTTGAAGTTGAATCAGATGGGTGAGAAGCAACGCGCTCGCGTCGAACTGATTCAGGGTTCGCTGATGTATCGCGACAAGAGGCTCGAAGGATACGACGCCGCAGCTGTTGTGGAAGTGATTGAGCACCTGGATGCGCCGCGGCTGGCAGCCTTTGAGCGTGTGTTGTTTGAGTTCGCGAAACCGGAACACGTGATTGTGACGACGCCAAACATGGAATACAACGCCCTGTTCCCGACTCTGCCGGCGGGACAACTCCGGCATCGCGACCATCGTTTTGAGTGGACGCGGAGCGAATTCGAGACTTGGGCAAATCGCATGGCCAGTTGTTACGGATACGCCGTTCGCATTCGACCGATCGGTCCGGTCGATGAGGCAGTTGGTGCGCCGACACAGATGGGAATCTTCGTACGTGAATGAAGCCCGCGCAATCTCGACCAGCCTGATCGTTCCCGTGGGAACGCAAGTCGTGCTGCGAGCCGGAAAACCAGAATCCGGATCGACAGATGACTATCCAAAGGGAACGATCGCGGAGATTATTCAACCGCCGCAAGATGGCAATCACTCCTATCGCGTGCGCTGCGCTGATGGCGGTGAGCTGAGTCTCCGACGGCAGGAATTCTCGATTCTGAAGCAAGTTAAAATGGGCCCGCTGGCCAATCCGTCGCAGGTGGTATTCGAACGTGATTTGCGTGAATACATCATTTACGAGTGCATCGTAGGGTCGCGCGCTTATGGGCTCGATCATGAGGGGTCCGACACGGATCGGCGGGGGGTCTATCTTCCTCCGGCCGATCTTCAATGGTCCCTCTATGGCGTACCGGAGCAGCTGGAATATCGCGATTCCGAAGAGTGCTATTGGGAGTTGCAGAAGTTCGTCGTACTGGCGCTCAAGGCGAACCCAAATATCCTGGAGTGCCTTTTCACGCCCCTCGTTGTGCGGACATCCGAGGTAGGGGACGCACTGCTCGAAAAGCGGAGCATCTTTCTTTCGAAGCTGGTCTACCAAACCTACAACGGGTACGTGATGTCGCAGTTCAAGAAGTTGGAGCAAGACCTTCGCACCAAGCAGCAGATCAACTGGAAACACGCGATGCATCTGATCCGCCTCCTGCTGCAAGGAATCGCAATTCTTGCCGCCGGGCACGTGCCGGTCAAGGTGGCGGAGCATCGGTCGGCACTCCTCGCCATCCGGGACGGGGCCGAGTCATGGGAGGATGTAAACCGCTGGCGCCTCGCGTTACACCGAGAATTTGAAGAGACATTCCGGAGGACATCGTTACCCGAATCACCGGATTACGTTGAAGCGAACAAGTTGCTGATTTGGGCGCGTAGGAGAATGGTCGATGTGCGCATTGATTCCTGACGAAGTGAGGACGGCAGTCCAGGGACATCCCTATCCGCTCCTGTTCGCTACAGTGAGCGGTGCGCATCTCTACGGGTTCCCGTCGATCGATTCGGATTGGGATCTCCGCGGGGCACATATACTGCCGGCGGAGAGCGTGATCGGCTTATTGCCCGTGGAGGATACGGTCGAGCTATCGAGCAAGGAAGGTGTTGAGCTCGATATCGTCTCGCATGATATCCGCAAATTCTTCGGGCTCTTGTTGAAAGCAAATGGCTACGTGCTGGAACAGTTGTATTCGCCAATCATCGTGCTGACGAGTCCTGAGCATGAGGAACTCAAAAGCATCGCTCGCGGATGCATCACGCGTTTTCACGTTCACCATTATCTGGGATTCGCTGCCAATCAATGGAAGTTATTCCTGAAGGAAGAACCCCATCGCGTCAAGCCGCTTTTGTATGTGTTTCGCGTGCTGCTGACGGGGATTCACCTTATGGAAACGGGCGAAGTCGAAGCGAATCTGTACGTACTAAACGATCACTTTCGAGTTCCATTCATTCCGGATCTCATTGCTCGCAAAACCGGCGGCGTGGAACAGCAGGTTTTGGGTTCAGACGAGATGGAGTATTTCGAACGGCAATTCACTGAATGGGAAAAGCGATTGATGGAAGCCGGCGAAAAGACGTATTTGCCCTCCGAGAACTCTGCGAAGGTGGCACTGAATGACCTGCTAGTGCGCCTCCGCCTGCGCTCCATTCGAAAGTTGTGATCCGCGCTCCTGAAAGAACTGACAAGATGAAGATTTCAATTCCTGAGTTGTCGTTGGTTGTCCTGATCGGTCCTTCCGGATCCGGCAAGTCGTCTTTCGGTAGAAAGCTCTTTCTGCCCACCGAAGTTGTGTCATCAGATGAGTGCCGTGGGCTGGTCTCCGACAACGAGAACGAACAGGCAGCGACAAATGATGCCTTTGACCTTCTGCACACGATCGTGCGAAAGCGGCTTGGCCGCGGCAGGCTTACCGTAATCGATGCGACAAACGTCCAGCCGGAAGCACGCAAATCACTTGTCGAACTGGCGCGTGAATACCACGTACTGCCGGTAGCAGTTGTGTTCGATCTTCCTGAGAAGCTATGTCAGGAGCGCAATACAAGTCGCCCCGATCGTCAGTTCGGGCCTCATGTGATCCGGAATCAGGCTCAGCAGATGCGCCGCTCCCTTCGCGGATTGGAGCGCGAGGGATTCCGCTATGTCTTTAAACTCTCGTCGCCTGAAGAAGTAGAATTAGTCACAATAGAGCGGCAGCCGCTGTGGAACAACCGCCGGGACGTCCACGGTCCATTCGATATCGTTGGCGACGTCCATGGCTGTCTCGATGAGTTGCTGGAACTCATGGCCACGCTGGACTACCAGGTTGAGCGGCAGGACGCAGCTTTTTCAGTGGTGCCTCCCGATGGCAGGAAGCTGGTCTTCGTTGGCGATCTAGTGGATCGAGGGCCGTCTACGCCGGATGTGCTGCGCCTGGCGATGACCATGGTTGAAGCCGGGCAGGCGTTTTGTGTTCCAGGGAATCACGACATCAAGCTTGTGAAGGCTCTCAAAGGCCGTGACGTGCAACTCACGCACGGCCTGGCGGAATCCCTTCAGCAACTTGAAAAACAATCCCCAGAGTTCCGGGCGCTGGCGCTGAAGTTTCTTGATGACCTGGTGAGTCACTACGTCTTCGACGACGGCAAGCTTGTTGTAGCGCACGCCGGAATGAAGGAATCAATGCAGGGTCGCGGCTCGGCCAAGGTGCGTGACTTTGCGCTATATGGCGAGACGATCGGAGAGACCGACGACTTCGGCCTGCCAGTTCGCTACAACTGGTCGGCGGACTACCGTGGCAAGGCGCTGGTGGTCTATGGTCATACGCCGGTCCCCGAACCACTTTGGCTGAACGGTACAGTCAACATCGACACAGGCTGCGTATTTGGGGGCAAACTGACGGCGTTGCGCTATCCAGAACGCGAGATCGTTTCGATTCCAGCAAGGGCCACGTACTATGAATCCCGCAAGCCTTTCCTGCCGAACGAGGAGCTCGCGCCTCGCGCGGCTCAGCACGCAGCAGATGACGTGCTCGACATTGATGACGTAATCGGCAAGCGGCTGATCGATACGCGCATTTTGCCGCGCATCACAATCCGCGAGGAGAACGCAATAGCGGCTCTCGAGGTAATGAGCCGGTTCGCAGTCGATCCGAAATGGTTGATCTATCTGCCGCCGACCATGTCTCCGTCAGAGACATCGAAGCTGCCCGGCCTGCTCGAGCACCCGCAGGAAGCCTTCGCCTACTATCGCCATGAAGGCGTGCCAGGGGTGATCTGCGAACAGAAGCACATGGGTTCGCGAGCCGTGGTGATTGTTTGCCGGGAGAAGGCGGTTTCTCTAAAGCGCTTTGGCGTTATCGAGCCCGCGCTGGGAGTTGTGTATACGCGCACCGGCCGTCGCTTCTTCAGCGACATTGCTTTGGAGTGCGAGTTTCTCGGACGCATTCGGGACGCGGCGGATCATAGCGGGCTTTGGGATGAGCTTGGCACAGACTGGATGTGCCTCGATTGCGAGTTGATGCCCTGGTCGGTGAAGGCGCAGGAACTGCTGACTTCGCAATATGCGTCGGTGGGTGCTGCCGGAACTCAGGTACTCAATAGCGCCATTGCTTTGCTGGCTGAGGCAACCACGAAAATCGACGCTTTGCAGGATCTGGCCAAGCGAACTGAAGCGCGTCTTGAGTCGCTGGCGAAGTATCGTGAAGCATACCGGCATTATTGCTGGCCTGTCAGATCCATCGAGGATCTGAAGCTCGCGCCCTTCCACCTGCTAGCGACGGAGGGCTCCTTGCACACGGACAAGCAACATGGCTGGCACATGGAGAAGCTAACCACGCTCTGTGCGCAGGATGAGAAGTTGCTTCTGGCTACGCCGTTCAAAATTGTGGATGTGAACGACACCACCAGCTGCGATCTGGCAACCGAGTGGTGGCAGACTCTGACGTCGGCCGGCGGTGAAGGCATGGTGGTAAAGCCTCTCGACTTTATCAGCAAGGGCCGGCGCGGGTACGCTCAGCCCGCGGTCAAGTGCCGCGGACCCGAGTATCTGCGCATCATTTACGGACCGGAATATCTCATGCCGGACAACCTTGGGCGCCTGCGTTCTCGTGGTTTGGGCGCCAAGCGCTCCCTCGCGAGCAGGGAGTTTGCCTTGGGCGTCGAAGCTCTTGAACGTTTCGTTCGCAAGGAGCCGCTTCGCCGCACTCATGAATGTGTGTTTGGTGTTCTCGCGTTGGAGAGCGAGCCGGTAGATCCGCGGCTCTGAAATCGGTGATCGATGCGCGCCTGCCCAAGTTCACTCGACACGTCTAAGGCACGATTAGGGGGTCGGTTGAGACGTCGATGCGCCGCACGTCGAAGCACGCCAGGCAACTCGCTGTGGGGGAAGGTCAGGTCTTTGATCACGCCGAAAGGCCCGTCCTCCGCCAGTTCCTTCAACTCGAAGATGATCTCGCCACCACTGACAGAGACGCGGTAATCCGGCCTGGGCGTGTTGTCCGCCTCAATCTTTTCGAACGATAGATTGTTGGTGGCCAGAAACCTTTCAAACAAGCCTTCGGATTTGGTTTTCATCGGGACACCCTCGGTGCTTGCTGGCTCTCATATTAAACGGACCACTGGGCAGACATGATTGAATGCCCGCCCAGCATCAGTAGTCGTCGGTCACGTGCCTTTGTAGTTCAAAAGCGGCCGAAGAGTGCGCCTGACTCTGACAAGATCGTGTTGATCCTTCAGAACAGCACGAATGTCCTTGTACGCCGATGGAGCTTCATCGCGGATTGAATCGGCGAGACGCCAGTCGAACCAGACGCCCTTCATTTGGCGTTGCAGTTCTGCGCGGCTGACCTTCCTCGCCGCCTCGGACCGGCTCATCGCTCTCCCAGCGCCATGGGCGCTGGAATTGAGGGCTTCCTCACATCCGCGGCCTTCGACATGGAAGCTGGGCGTCCCCATGGAACCTGGCAATACCCCGAGTTCACCAGCCTGTAGCATCATGGCGCCTTTCCGGTGGACCCAGAATTTGCTGGCGCCATGCTGCTCCAGAGCGACGTGGTTGTGATCGGTTGTGATGGAAGTCTCCCAAACTAATCGGGCACCAATCACATCCTGAGTCACCTTTTCCGCCTCTGCGGCCATGGCTCGTCTTGAAGCCGCAGCATACCGGCGAGCCCAGTCGAGGTCATGCAAATACACCGCTCCCTGCTCGGATTCAGCTTCCAGCGCACGAAAACGGCCATCGACTAACTGTGCACTTGAAAGGTGATGGTTACGGATTGCCTGGCCGAGTGCTCGGGAGCCACTGTGAATCATCAGCCAGAGTTGGTCTTCTTCGTCAGCCTGAAGTTCGAGAAAGTGGTTCCCGCTGCCCAAAGTTGCGAACTCCAGCACGCCCTCGCTTCGCCGGATCGACTCCAGCTTGGAACTGCTCAATACAATGGGATCCAGGTCTCTAGGCGGTGAAACGGCAGCCTGTCGGTTTCGACGCCGGCTTGGGATTGCCTTGGCAAGTTCAGCCAGAATTAGGCCAGCCGCTTTGGGGTCACGCAAACGCACCGCAGTGGAGTTCGTTGCAACAGCAAGCATTCCGCAGCCGATGTCACCGCCCACTGCCTGCGGGTAGATCAGTCGCGAGGTTGCCAGCACTACTCCCACGCAGACGTCGTTAGCCAGATGAACGTCTGGCATAACGGCAATCCGCTGGACATCTGGAGCGCGCTGGAGGCGCCCCAGTGCCTCCGCGACTTCATGGCCCAGAGGAGCGGTCAGCCACATTCTGATTGGAGGCAACAATGGATCAGTCATTCTCGCCTCCTGTGAAAGCCGGTACGAACGCCAACTCCGGAGCCCGCTTCCGAGCAATGCTCATGGCGACTTCGGTGCGAAGCCGTGGATGATTCTGACGGAGCCACGTCATGGCCTCCGAGATGAGACGACCTTCGGAAATTACAACGTGTACCAACAGATGCCCGCAATCTGGAGCCGGAGATACCTCTTCGACAAAGATTTCGCAGCCCTGCAATTGCGATTCACTGCTTGCGAGCGCCAGGTTCAGGGCGCGTTGGACCTGACGACAGAACTGCTGTGTTTTCCGCAGTACCTTACGGTCGGATGATGATCTTTCTGAACTGTTGCCCAGAAGTGCCTCGGCGAACTCCGGATCAACGGACTCCGCCGCTCGATTACGACGCTTATGCCACTTCACAAACTTCTCCCTTGCCGCGCATAAGCGCGACTTACCGTCCCCCGCATTTGCGGAAGTGCGGCTTCAACTCATGGGTTGAAATTGGGAGCCAGCCCGGCCGGCTGGATTAGGCGGCGACGAGCAGGCTCGACGGCTTCGGACTATTTGCAATCGGCGACATAGTCTCCTCCGGTCTTCGTCGAGTCGTAAATCGGTTTGTGAAGCTACCGATTCGCTCTACGATTATCCTCGCATTCGAGATTTCATTCAACATCCTTTCGGTAATTCGTTGCTCCGCAATCGAAACCATGCTACTTTGTTCAAGGAAAGGAGACGTCCATGCGAATTAACCAGCGATTGCATGACTGTGTGAATGGCACGGCGCAGGACGGCTCTATTTCTGCCTACCTCTGCCGCGCATAACGGCAACCCGCAAACAATTTAGAAGGGAACGTATGACGACCCAGGAGTATCTGTGTCGGCATTTCGCCCACTTGGGTGCGCGCGTTTTTGTGCGTGGCCCCGGCCGTAGTCAAGGGGCGATGGTTGCAATTGACGTACGCAGGGACCGCTCCGGTGAACTGTTTGTGCTCTGGTGTCATGAACGGGCTCAGTTGGAAATTCTCGACGTGCAGCCCCGTTCGCGTCATCTGGTGCTCATGGTTCGTCAAGGAAGCGACAAACTCAAGTTCCTGCTTGGGCGCGATGATGGTCGCCTGTTTGCTTCAGCCGTGCCTGGCGACGGCGTTCGCGATGTCCGGACGGCGATCGCCAGCCTGCGCCCCACTGAGATTGAGGGACGCAAGGCGATCCGGCAGGGTGAGTGGTTCTTTGTTCCCGAACCCGGCGTGAACGACAAGAATGCCGTGGTTCTGCGCAACGAACCGCTCAGTCGCGGCGGCCGAAGCAAGCCTCATATGTGTGAAGAGCTGATGAGGCGTGGTGGTGAAGTGGTAATGGTGAGCCGAGAGTATCCGGCAGGCGTCGGCCTGTTTGAATACAAGAAGCTCACCGAAGCCAACGTCAAAGCACGTAGCTTCATGTGGCGGCGCATGGTTCGCGACGCCGAAGTTTACGCGCGTGGAGAGGTCCGGCACCGGGATCACAAGACGATTGATCTATGGTGCTGGCATCGCGTGTTCATGAACCGGGAACGATTTGCGAAGCACGCTCCGCAGATTGCGTTTCTCGATTAACCGAGGACTCCGGGTCCCGAGATGCAAGGGACCTGGGGTACAGGAGCGAACTATGTTCGATGGTGTCACAGAATTCACTTCGACGCTGCAAGGAGACTCAGCCGAGTTCATGAAGAAGGTGCAGGTGCTTGTCGTTGGTGTTGCTCGCGATTACGAGCCGGCGCGTCTGTACGTTATTCGCATTGACAACTGGTTTGGGCCGAAATGGATGCGCTTCGCGGGGAAACTCTCCGTCGGAAAACACTTCTACGCCGGCATTCATAAGGTCACACTGCACGTGCCGCCGTTTGTCCCACACCGAGTGGTTGCAGAGCGGGTCTTTGCCGGTCCGGACTACGACGAGACCGTCGCCAGGCCGCCGTTGCATATCGAGTGCGCGAGCATGCTGGCGCTTACCAGGCGAATCGTGGACGTGGATAAGGAGGCTGTCTTCGTATGGTTCAGCGGTCAGTCCGAGGCACAGAAGCGCGGTTCAATAATGGTGTATCTACCGATTGCTTCTACACCGACGACGAGCCGCCGACGCGAACGCCGCCGGACCGGAGCATTTTACGTGGGTCTGTCGGAACACGAAATGGGCTGGGTGCCTGCGATGCTACGTGGAATTTCGCTCGGGGAAGTTGTGCACCTTGAGGAGTGCGGCAGAGCGTTGATTGAAAGGCCGCTTTCCGCTGCAAACCTGTAAAGACACCCCCAAAGCCTTTGACTGAAATTCTCAACCTGTATTCTTTAGGCAAGCATGGAGCGCTATTTCAGCGAACTGGCAGCCGCGTTTGTTCGTGGCCGTCTCGGTGATCCCACAGCGAGCATAGATGACGGGCTTGCTGCGGGACTGCGCATACACAGAATTAAGTCGAAACCAGAGTGGTCCTCCTATGCGTGATTTACAACTGAGAGGGCTCTCGGCTGCAACCAAAGAACTCGTCTATCCACTTGTGGCCTGGCCCGACATTCAGGCTCGATGGCGGGGTGAGTTGGACACGGTTTCGAGGATCCGATCCATCGGCGACAGTGGCGAAGCTCATGCAATCCCGGATTTGATTTCGTATGCTTTTGCTCCGAATCGCGATGTTCAGGCCGAGGCACGATCTGCGATCCGTCGCCTCTTCGAGCGATTGCCGCTGGAGCAACTTCCCGTACTCGATGAAGCTTTGCGGACGGCATGGGCCCATGTCGAGGATTGGTACGGACTGAAGCCGTCAGTGAAGAAGCTGAAAGGGTGCGACCCCGACGATCTCATTCTCCTCGCACTCATGTCTGCTCACCGGAGCGGGTATGTACGTGCCGAGGTAATTCACTCCCTGGGCAAACATTCGTCCGAAACGGTAATTCCATTTCTGCTAGTGCGCCTGGTTGACTGGGTGGAAGCTGTGCGACGCGCCGCCGACTTGGAGCTAATCGACAAATTGCAGCCGCAATATGGCGGCATGTTCGTCCGGTGCCTAGGTCTGCTTGAACGGTTGTCAGAGCAAACTCGCTTCCGTCCGGCATATCGCGAATGGGTCAGCGAACTTCTGAAGCGTCCTGCCTGCGCTGAGCAGGTGAACGCCGGTCTTGACTCAAACCAACGCGCTGTCCGGCGAGCATGCTATCCAATTGCCGCAAGCAATCCCGCGCTCAATGTAAAGAGCGTTCTTGACCGCGCGCTTGTTGAATCTGACGTAGCTATTCGGAGGTGGGCTTTTGCTTCGGGCTCCACTCTGTGGCCGGGCGACGAGATTGGCTGGACGAGGCGCGCGGCAAGTGACGCATACCCTCCGATTCGCCAGAGAGCGTTCGATTCATTGGCTCGAACCGAAGTCTCGTCTGAGGAAATATCCAAGTTCTTGTTCGATCGATGCACAGGGATACGACGCGCATGTCAGGCATTGTGTATGGAGCGGTTTGGTATCGCTCCGGTCGAGATTTATCGCGAAGCCTTGACGGGAGGAAACAGCAAAAGAACGGAGATTGCAGTTCGCGGAGTAGCCGAAACCGGTTCACGCGAGGATGGTCGGCAGTTGCTCGAACTACTCAATCACCGCTCTGCGCGCGTGCGGAGTGCTGCCGTTTACGGCTTGGGTGTCCTGAAAGTTGAACAAATCGAAGAGAAGCTCCTTGAGAAAATCTCTTCGGATAGCCGCTCCGTTGCCCGCGAAGCTACATCTGTGCTCCTGCTGAGGAAATTGGTTTCTCCAGGGGCAATATCGGCCGCGGCGAAACAAAACCCTGATCCGCAGTCTCAACTAGCAGTTCTGCGGCAGATCTGGCGTGCCGGCAAGTGGGTTCAACTGCGGCTCTACCTGGATTCCGCCGCCTCAGATAATCGGGAGCTGGCTGAATGTGCTCTCGAACGGTTGGCAGTTTGGGAGAGCCAATTCAACCGCACGTTCGTTCAACCTTCTGTCGGTGAACCTGCCGAATTGCGTGTCCTAACGCATAGAGTCGAATCTCGATTACCTGCGGATCTTGCTAAGCGGATCACTTTCATCGTTCAGAGTTTCGCGAAGTAACTGAAGCGGTAGCAGACAGATGACAGCATACGTGGCAAGGATAATCTGATACCGGGCACCCGGAGCATGCTGAATGGTCATCAGAACAGAGATTCCGAACATTGGCACCACCATCGTCGATATCGCTCCAGTCAACCAGGAAAGCGAGAGCATTTGGCTGATGTTGGCGGAGGGCGGTGGGCTCCTGCGTTTTGACGCACACAGCGGCCGGTCGGAATCGATCACGCGGATTGAACTGCCATCGGAATCGGCTCGAGAGCCTTTTGGGGGACACACTCTCACGCGACGCCTTCACGTTTCGCATAATGGCGAATTTGCTGCCGTCGTGAACGACTATGGCCAGAATGGCCGAGTCATTGACCTACGATCTGGGAGAATTACCCTCAATTTGGACGGCGGAGATCACTTTCCTGAAACGGTGCCGCTTTCTTTCGCGTTTGCCTCCTGGCAGGGAAACGTGATCGTCATTCATCGAACCGCGTGGAACCGGCTCGACGTTTCAGACGCTTCAACCGGGAAACTCTTGAGCGAACGAGGTCCAACATCGTACCAAAGTGGTGAGCAACGACCACAGCACTACCTCGATTATTTCCATGGGGCTTTATACCTGAGTCCGAATGGAACTCGAATACTTGACGATGGCTGGGTGTGGCATCCAGTGGGAATTCCGGCCGTTTGGAGCGTTGAAACATGGCTGTCGGAGAATATCTGGGAGTCAGAGGATGGCGCGACGAAGAGAGATGTTTGCGCTCGCACCTGGTACTGGGATCATGGCATTGCTTGGCTGAACGAAGACACAGTTGCCATCGGCGGCATCGGAGACGATGACAACAAGATTGTGGACGGAGCGCGTATTTTCGACATCACCTCAACTGGTCCCGCCAGCCCTGAGTGGCGAAGCGACTGGCAGTGGGCTCGCGAAGTCACAACCTTTGCCGGCCCTGCGGGAAGATTCTTCAGCGATGGCAATTGGCTTTATTCTGCGGCGAAATCAGGGCTGTCAAGGTGGGACCCCAAGAGCAGAGCTCGCGTCTGCCAAATAGACGAATTCAATCCAACCCATCACCACTTGGGCGCAGGAGAGCTCGCTCAGTTGTCCCAGGGCGCAATTTTGCGATGGAGCACCTCAACCGACCACGACTGAAGCGCTAAGTTCGGTGCTGACTCCGTTGGCCCGCTATCTCGAACAATAGAACACCTGCCGCGACCGCCGCATTTAGCGAATCGCAGCCTCCACGCATGGGAATGCGAACCACGAAATTGGCTGTCTCAAGCAGCTGCTCGGAAAGTCCTTGCTTCTCGCTGCCCACTATAAGAGCAGTGGGAAATCGGTATGCAAGTGCTTTGTAGTCCATCAGCCCAGATGGCGAAGAAGCAACAATTGATACACCGCTGGATCTTGCCCAGCACTTGAATTCCGGCACAGAGCATCGCACCAACTTTTGCGAGAAGAGCGATCCCATCGTAGCCCGAATCGTCGCTGGATCGTACATCGCAGTTCGGGTTGAGGATGAAGACTCCGCTCACCCCAGCCGCCTCAGCAGTCCGAATAATTGTGCCCAGGTTTCCGGGCGACTCAATCGATTCAACCGCGAGCCAAAATGAATCTTGCGTCGCGCGGATTTGTTCCAAAGGGAACCACCTCTGCTTAAGAACCGCGCCTATTCCTTGTGGTTCGGTCGCGAGCGTCAGATCCCGGTAGAGTTCGCGCGAAAGACGAAGGCCGGGAACGCCGTGCTGGCGCAGCCGACGCCCGAGTTTCTGGCCAAATGGATTTGACAGAACTGAAGGGTCGAGAAAGATTGATTCGATTGGAGCACAGTGCTCGACGGCACGGGCAAGGTGACGGGTGCCTTCGATGATGAAGAGTTTTGTGCGGGAACGACCTTGAGGGGTCTGAAGCGAGCGAAGGGTTAGAAAGCGGGGATCGCGGGGGGAACTGACGACGGGGTACGTTTTCTCATTCATTTCCTCCTTGCGGCTGTGGTCATGGCGCCGCTGCCTTGGGATATTTAACTCCGTGATTGATTCTGTCACAGGATAAGGCATTTCTCTATGCCTGCAGCGCCGGCGATATTGCTGAACATCGCTCAACAGAACCATTGCGCACCTACCTAGTTCTCTTACGTCTATCGATCAAGTAAACGCTCCAATTCGACTTGGGTCCGGCTCGATCTAACAAGATTCTTGATGTGCTAGGATGGGCAACCATGATCGCGCGTCTGGCGTTTCTTGTTTCAATTCTGCAGTTTGCCTCGGGTTCATTCGCCCAGATCCCGGGAGACGAGCCGGGCCGGATTGCCGGGAATGCAACTGCTGAGTTGCACGTAGTTGAGGCGGGAGCCAAAGCTACGTTCGAAAAGGAGACCATTCGGTTGACGCTGCCGCTAAGCGCAGCGGCCGATCCGGGAATCAGAGTCGTTGTATGGCTAGCCTCACCCAAGGATGTGCGAAGCGGAGAAACATTCTCCACTTTGAGCCAAGATCGCAGGTCGGCTTCTGCAACACTTCCCTGGCCAAAGGACTCACGGGGCATTCGCGAGGACGACATTGGTTGGTACCGCGTCGGATATCGTGTCGAGCAAAACGGAAAGCGATCTTCCCTCGGTGTGCTCTCGGTTGGGGCAATCACGACGAATCTCATGGAACTGCGGCTGGCTTACCCCAAGATGATCACGCAAGGGCACCCTCTGAGCGCACGGGTCATTGCTGTGAATCCGGTTACTGGCAAGGCTCTGACCGGGGTGAACGTGAAAGCAACACTCTCCTACGACGAAGACAATTCCACGAAG
Source organism: Occallatibacter sp. (assembly GCA_036495975.1). Taxonomy (GTDB): domain Bacteria; phylum Acidobacteriota; class Terriglobia; order Terriglobales; family Acidobacteriaceae; genus Telmatobacter. The sequence continues at coordinate 18,806 of DASXLY010000201.1, forward strand.
AAGAGCTTCACGCGTTTGGCGACGACCGGACGCAAGGGGGAAGCGATTCTGACTTTCGCGCCTCTGGGTGAACCCGGTGACTCGCTGGACCTCTCCGTAGAGGGCACGCTAATGGGTTTGGCTGGAGCCCTGGTGCGAGATTCTGTTAACGGCGATGTGCAAGTAAGGGACCTCGGAAGCGCACACGTTGAGATGGATAAGCCGCTTCACCGGCCCGGAGAAGCAGTCCGTCTTCGCGCGTTGACCTTCAGAGATGGAGGTCGCGCAGCCGCCGATGAACCTGTCACGCTGACCGTATCGGACCCCGATAATAAGATCCTTGTCAAAGCCGCACTGAAGACGAACCGCTTCGGGATCGCTGCTTACGACTGGAAGACTTCAGAGCAGACTGCAACCGGCGATTACGAAGTAAAGTTCGATCTGGACAACATGACCGGCAGTGGTGGCGAGATTACGCAGGATGTACGCATTCAGCGCTACGAATTGCCGGAATTCAGCGTAATCGCCACCCCGGATCGCAGCTTTTATCTCTCTGGCGAGCAGCCGCAAGTAAAAATCCACGTGAGATATCTCTTCGGCAAGCCGGTCGCCTCTGGCAGTGTGCGCCTGGTGCGCGCTGACGACGCAGAATGGAATCCGAAGACAGGCCGATACGACGAACCGAAAGTTATAGAGTCCAAAGCACAACTTGATGCGAATGGCGATGCAACGCTCACTCTGAAGGTTGACGACGAGTTCGAGCAGTTGAAGAGCGACACATGGGAACGTTACCGCGACGTAAAGTACCGGGCGATGGTGACGGATGAAACAACGGGACAAACGGAGCCTCGCAATTTCGCCGTGCGCCTGAGCCGTGAAGCTGTCCACATTTATCTAAATCCGATCGGATCCGACGCGCGCGAAGGAGAGTACTTGATTTCAACCTCCTTTGCAGACGGAACACCCGCGCCTTGTCGGGTGGTGCTCGATTGGATGGACGCACAATCGAGAGCATCAAGGGCGATGACAGCAAAGACCAATCGATATGGACTCGCCAAGGTCACGCTGCACTTTCCATCCCTCGCAACCCACGAAGAGGAGGACCGGCCAAGGCTCCGCATCACTGCGCGGGACGCTGAAGGCCGAGTTTCGCATTTCGACGATCAGTTATGGACAAGCAGCAGTGACAACGTCTGGCTCTCATTGACTCATACGCTGCTGCGGCCGGGGGAGCCTATCGAGGGCACGGTGCACGCGAAGCCCGGTACCGACGTCGATATAGACGTACTTTCGGATGCAGGAGTGGTCGGGCACTGGCAGATGCGGGTAAGCGGCATGGAGCAGCCATTCTCGATTCCCGGAAGTCCATCCTTCCATGACCTCATTACGCTCAGAGGCTACGACCTCCGTGGCGCAAGACATGAAAATCGCTGGTACGGTGGCGCAGATGGCAGTACGCGCTCGGTTCTCTATCCTGAAGATCGATCGCTGAACGCGGACATCAAAGGACTTTCGGTCTCCTATTCACCCGGTGCGAAGGTGAATGCTGAGCTGTCGCTTCGGAGTGCCAACAAGGGAGCTACTGCGGGTGTCTTCGGCGTTTCGGTTTTCGACACGGCCGTTGAAGAGCGCGCCAAGACCGAAGCTGAAGCGAATGATCGCTGGTTGGGTCGCGGGTGGTGGTTCCTGGAGAGCGCAGCCGTGGGCGACGTGACTCGCGAAAGCCTGGATAAAACAGACACGTCGAAGCCAATTGACGAGGATCTCGACTTGGCTGCGGAAGCTGTGCTCTTGAATTCGAGTTCGGAACCACTGGCAATCGAATCGAATGATGACAGCTCCGTGCGTAACGAGTACCAGCATCAGATGGAATTGAAAGTGAAGCCGCTTGGAGATTCGATTGTGGCGGCAGTTCCCCTGAATTTGCCGGGAACACTCGATGCGCTTGAGCAGATTGCGGCGAACGCAAAGTTGAATAGCGGATTACTTGTCGATCCGTGGAATGTGCTCTACAAGGTGGAGACCGGTCAAGGCTGGCATACTGATATCCTCACGCTCCGGAGCGCGGGGCCTGACAAAAAATTCGGAACCGAAGATGATTTTGCACTCAACCTGGTAGAGCGAAACGTCTTTGCTGTTCCTGGCGCACGGCTCAATGCGGTCCTGAGCCAGACAGCACAATCGGGAGAACCGCTGCCCAGATCCCCGGATCGACTGAAGGTCCTAGCCCGGAACGCGGGCCTCGATCTTGACTCTGCTGAACAGCACACTCTCGACCGGATAGGTAAACGGTATATCTATGCCATCGATGTTGTGCGGCGGTCGTATTTCATCCAGGTTCAAAGTAACAACGGTGACACCGTTTGGCAGAGCAATGGAATCGACTACTTCGGCCGCACCGAGGCGAAATTGCACGCTGCGCTCGAGCAATGGGCCGCAGGCGGTCATGCGTTTCCAGAAACAGAAGTTCAAGCAAGACAGGCGTTCGCTGCGACCGGGGTCGACTTCAGCAGCCTTCGCGATCCATTCGGGCGGCCATTCGCACTGAAGACCAATCGTGAGTTCTCCTATGCCCGAATCGACAGAGTCAAGGCTGGAGATTCAATTCAGGGAGGGACCGCAAAGGTCACTCTGCTTGCCCAGGTGATTCAGATACTGCGTACCGACGAGAAGGGCGCTTCTTACGGCGATGTGGACGAAGTCGCGCGGTTCGCGCACACCGTCTCGCAGCAAAGTGGGAGCGACCTCAAGCCGGTTGCGGTTGACTCGGGACTGTTTCAAGGGAATACAGGCGCTATTGGCGGAACGGTAACAGATGTGACGGGCGCTGTTATCCCGAACGCAGCTGTCCGAGTCGAGAGTGTCGATGGCAATAGCACAGTGGATGGTACGACCAAGGATGACGGCAGCTATGTCATTTCCGATCTCGCCCCAGGATTCTACAAAGTCCGCGTTGATGCGAAGGGATTCCAGGGCTTCTCGTTGACCGATGTTCATGTTTCCTCTTCGGCGCTGACCCGGGTGGATGTAACGCTGCGGGTTGGCACAGCCGCGGAGACGGTTACGGTCTCCGCGGACGCTCTTTCATCTCTGACAACGATGAGTGCGTCGGTCGTTTCGCTTGCTCCAGGAGTCCTGGGTAAGAAATCGCACGTGACAAGCCCCAACGGTAGCGCCACCATTACCGAACAGACGATGACACCGCGGCTGCGTCATGTCTTTCAGGAGACTGCCTACTGGGCGCCCTCGCTTGAAACGACCGCCTCCGGGCACGCAGCTTTCAGTTTTGCCTTGCCCGACAGCTTGACGACATGGAGACTGCATGCCGTGGGCTCAACAGTAGATGGCCGGTTGACCGAGGTCGATCGCACATTTAAAACCTTCCAGCCGTTCTTTGTTGACCTCGACGCTCCGCAGGTGCTGACGGTCGGGGACGACATAGTGCTTCCGGTTAACCTGCGGAACTACACATCGCATGCCATCGCGCTTCCTGTCACGGTAAAGCCTGCGGACTGGTTCAGGCTTTCAACTCCACCAAGAACTCAGGCAACGATCGAGGCAAATGGGTCGAGCCCAGTGTTAGTAGGTTTAGGAGCCGCGGGCACCGTGGACGCGGGCCCGCTGCGGATTACCGCCGCCAATGCACATGACGGCGATGCTGTCGAAAAGATGGTCAAGGTTCACCCCGATGGAGAGCCACGCACGATAACAGCCTCGGCATTGCTTCATGGAAACGGCACAAACACACTTCGATTCGAGCTGCCGTCAAACACCCTCGCGGGTTCGGTGCATGCATCGCTGCTTCTATATCCGAATCTTGGCTCGAACGTGGTCCACGCAATGAAAGCGGTGCTCGAGCGACCTTATGGCTGCGCCGAACAGACGATCTCCGCAGCCTATACGAGTTTGCTCTATCTGGAGCTGGCAAAAGCAACGAACACCGATTCGGCGGAAAAGGACAAGGCGCAGGCCTTCCTTGAGCTGGGATATGACAGGCTGCTCGGATACTTCAATTCCGGTGGCGGGCTCACCTACTGGGGTGGCAACGATACAACCGGAGATGCCGCGCTGACGGCCTATGGCATCGGGTTCCTGACTGAAGCCCAGCCCTTTACCTCAGTTGATCGTTCCCGAATTGAGGGAGCGGTCCAGTGGCTTCTAACGCAACAGAGTGCCGATGGCTCCTGGAAGCAGCGCTACGGAGCGGCTTCCGCGCGCGACACCCTTTACATTGCATTTGCGCTCGAGACAGTAATTCGAACGAAGGACTTTACAGCCTCCGCGCCTGCCGGCTTGCCAGCGCGCGTGAGTCAGGCAGTTCTTAAAGCCGCCGCCTATTCTGCGACGTCCGTGCTGGCCTTACATGATCCTTATTCCAATGCCTTGAGACTGCTGCTCGCCGCTGAAACAGGTGACTCTTCAGCCAAGGCGCGCGCCCGCGATGAACTGATCAAGGTTGTCGAGCGGGCAAAGGATGGTGCGCACTGGGAGTTCGACGGCTATTCTCCGTTCTATGGATGGGGTTCGGCTGGAAGGCTCGAAACGACTGCCCTCGCTTTGACTTCGTTGCAGACAGAAGGGGCAAAGGACGACGAACCGCTTGAGAACGATGTACTGCTTTATCTGCTTCAAAACCGCGATCAATATGGAGTGTGGATGAGCGGGCAGGCAACCGTGCGGGTGCTCAAAGCTCTCTTGCCGGTTGCCATTCGCCAGCTTCAAGGTCCGGCAACTGGCAGCTTCGCACTCACCGTGAACGGCAAACCGCTAAACGAAGCGGAGGCTGGAGCACTCAAAGTGGACTCCCGACTTCTTGACGCGCCACGCAGTTTTGACCTTTCATCTTTCGTCCATGCTGGAACAAATACCCTCGAATTCACTGGAACGTCCGATGCGACGTTTGCGAACGCACAGGTTTCGGCATTGCTCTATGTGCCGTGGGCTCAGGAGGCTATTTCGAAAACAGAGGTGACCGTTCCCGGCAAGAGCTTCGGATTCGACTTCGGCTATGCCTGCGACGCCGCGAATGCCAGAGTCGGCCAGGCAATCACTTGCACGGTAAGCACACGCCGCTTCGGATCACAAGGTTACGGGATGATGCTTGCGGAGGTGGGCCTGCCGCCTGGCGCAGATGTCGATCGCGCTTCGCTCGGGAAGTTGCTTGATTCATGGGTGATCAGCCGCTATGAGCTGCAGCCAGACCGGATAGTCTTTTACCTTTGGTCGTCGAGCGCCGAGGGCGACAACTTCAGCTTCCGTTTCACCCCACGCTATTCCATCCGAGCGAAAGCAGCGCCGGCAAAACTGGTTGACTACTACAATCCGGACCTCAACGCGGTTCTCGCTCCTCAGACGTTTTCGGTCGCTCCAATTCCGCAGCATTCGACTGTTTCTGTAACTGCGGTCAGATAGGGGCGAACATCTGGAAAGACTAGGACGGCATGAGACACTCTGACGGCAATTCGGCTACTCTCGGCGTTCGCTTAGGCTCATCATTCCAGAATCGGCAAGTTGACGTGTAACAGCCATATCGGACATTTGCCTAGCCGCGTGGTCTAATCTGTCGTGCACTGTTGCTTTACCTTCAGTTCGCAGCCCCTCGTAAGTGATGCGGCGCCTTTAGCAGTTCGAACTGAGAACGAATCCTACTCCGCAGATCGCAGCGCTAAACACTCCAAAAGAACGAACCGGGCGCCTTCGGGCGCCCGGTTTCCTAGGGTTGGACTTTAGGGTTGAAGTCCGTAAATGGTTGCGGGGGCTGGATTTGAACCAGCGACCTTTGGGTTATGAGCCCAACGAGCTACCGGGCTGCTCCACCCCGCATTCCTAGTTTAGCAATCGCCCATACCAGGGTCAAATCTGCTCGCCCCGGGGAGTCCACGCTCAACCGAGCCAACCCTCGCAGGACCCCACCCTGCGTCATCCGTTACACTTCAGGAATCCCCGCGAAACGCGCAGATCCACTGCTTAGACCGCGGAACCCTGTCTCACGTGCCAGATGCAATAACCGGCTGGTCCGAGCCGGAACCGCAACAAGCAACCAGCGCACATCTTCCCAAGGAGCGGCCGCGGAATGTCCCACCTTTACGTTGCTGTTCTGGCCATCATCGTGATCGTCCTTTTCGCGGTGGCCATCTATCGCAGCACCCGTGTCAAAACCAAGGCCGACTATCTTGTCGCTGGTCGCTCGCTTCCGGCCAGCGTACTCGTCCTCACCCTGCTCACCTCGTGGATCGGCGCCGGTTCGCTCTTTGCTGGTGCAGAAAACGCCTACAAGAACGGCTTCGCCGCCCTTTGGCAGCCCGCCGGAGGATGGCTCGGGCTCCTGCTCATCTATTTCATCGCCCCGCGCGCCCGCAAATTCGCCCAGTTCACCTTGCCCGACCTGCTCGAGGCCCGCTATAACCAGACCGCCCGCGTCCTCGGTACCTTCGCCATCCTCTTCGCTTATGTTGGAATCACCAGCTATCAATTCAAAGGCGGCGGCGATGTGCTACATCTCATCTTCCCTGACACCGTCTCTTCGGAGTTCGGCACCTACCTCATCGCCTTCTTTGTCATCGTCACCACCGCACTCGCCGGCATGTCCTCGGTCGCCTACATGGATGTTGCGATCGGCTCTCTGGTCACCGTCATTTGCGTCATCGCTACGCCCTACCTGCTCCATCAGGCCGGTGGCTGGAGTGGCCTCCATTCCTCCCTGCCTCCGCAATACTTCCAGCTCTTTGGGAATTACCGCATCTCTCCGGCTGGAGTTGAACAGTCGCAGACCATGGGTTTCATCCGCGCTCTCGAATTCCTTGTGCCCACCATGCTGCTTATGCTCGGCAACCAGGTCATGTATCAGAAATTCTTTTCAGCAAAGAGTGAGAAGGATGCCCGCTACTCCGTCGTCGGCTGGATCATCGGCACGCTCATTCTCGAAACTCTGATCGTCGCCATTGCGGTCTTCGGCCGCGCTCTTTATCCGACCGGCGAAGTATCCCTGCATCCGCGCGAAATCATCCCCTACACCGCGCGTCATGGACTACCCGCCGTCCTCGGCGCCGTCCTCCTCGGAGCAGTCTTCGCCAAGGTCATCTCCACGGCGTCAAACTATCTGTTCTCGCCCGCAACCAATCTCGTCAACGACGTCTTCGTTCGCTACATCGCTCCGGATGCATCTCACAAGCGCGTCCTCATCATCTCGCGACTGGCTGTTGTGCTCCTCGGTTGCTGGGCTCTCTACCAGGCCATCTACGCCGAAAGCATTCTTCAGAAAATGCTCTGGGCCTACACCATCTACTCCGCGGCTCTCACTCCCGTCGTCCTCGCCGCCTTCTACTCCAAACGCGTCACCGCGTGGGGAGCCGTCGCAGCCATCGCCGGCGGCACCGTCGTCACGCTCACATGGGATCTCCCGGCGGTCAAAGGATTATTTCCGCACATCATCGCCGATCGTGACGCCATCTTCCCCGCGCTCTTCGTCGCGCTCGGCGCGCTGATAGTTGTAAGTCTCTTCACCCCGCCACCCACCCAGAAGCAGCTTGCCCAGCTTTCGGAGTAGCGGTGTCTCTGTTCACTACGATTAACCAACCACTCAGGACTGTCATTTTGACCGAAGCCTGAGCGCGATGAACGGGAAAGACCTTCGTTGCTTTTGCCCGCATTCCCGGAAACGGTACAGCCACCATCGAGGCACCGTAGACTGATACTTGGATCACCACATGCCAACCCGCCCCTGCTGGGTCGAAATCTGCACCCGCACCCTCGAAGAGAACTACCGCTTTCTATCCGCCACTGCAGGTCCTGGTGTCGATTTGCTGGCCGTCGTCAAATCCGATGCATACGGCCACTCGCTCCGCCTTTGCGCACCTGCGGCAGTACGCGCCGGTGCCCCATGGATCGGCGTCACCAGTGTGGAGGAAGGGATCGAGGCGCACCACGTTTGTCCCGACACTCGCATCCTTATTATGAGTGGCGCATTCCCCGGCCAGGCGGTGCACGTGATTCACCACAAACTCACCCCGGTTGTTTGGGACCATTGGCAATTTGATGAACTTGAAGCCGAAGCGCGTGCCCACGATGTTCGCTCCCTCTCCGTGCATCTCGAAATCGACACGGGGATGAGCCGCCAGGGTGTTGCACCTGAATCACTCGGTCCAATTCTTGACCGCTTTCATCGAGACTCGCCCTTGCGCCTCGAAGCGCTGATGACTCACCTGTTCGCCGCCGACGAAGCAGATGAGTCCGTCACCACCGACCAGCTTGCGCGGATGAATGATGCCCTCGACCGCATCCAGGCCGCAGGCCTTCACGCCGGTATCCTCAACATCGGCAACTCCGCGGCGCTGCTTGCCGGCGCAACAGAACGCCTGGCCGCACTCGCCGCGCGTTACGACATGAATCTCCTAATACGCCCCGGATTGGCCCTCTACGGTATTGCTCCCGAGTTTGATCCGGCTTTCGACTCGGTGGAGCCTATCTGCCTCGGTCAGGCCCGCCGTCGACTCCATCCCGTTCTCAGTTGGAAATCCCGCGTCGTCAGTGTGCGCTCCATCCAACCCGGCACCGTGATTGGCTATAACGGGACCTTTGTCGCTACGGAACCTATGCGCGTCGCGCTCATCCCCACCGGATATGCCGACGGCCTCGACCGCAAGCTCGGTAATCACTTCAGCGTACTTGTCCGGGGACAACGTGCGCCGTTGGTCGGCCGCATCAGCATGGATCAATCCGTCATGGATGTAACAGAAATACCCGGCGTCGAGCCCGGCGACGAAGTCGTTCTCCTCGGTCAACAAGGAGGCGAAACCATCACCGCCTTCGATCACGCCCGTGCCACCAACACCATTCCATGGGAAGTCTTCACGCGCATTGGCGCACGCGTCCCCCGCATCGAGTATTAACTCATTTCAAACTCGGCTTGCGACAAGCGACTCACCCAGGCTTACCCATCCGGCAAATGAGCCCTCGCACAATCCGGCCTACGGCCTGACCACACTTTCCGCCAGTGACGGAGCAGCCTTGGAATGTCCGCGCAATAGAAGATAAAAAGCGACGAAGTGCGTGATCATCAGCATAGGTACATAGATGATCGGGATCACGTACGTGGCGCCTAACTGGCCCGCGACCAGGGGAAGACCGGCCTGTATAGCGTGGTAATAGTCCACGAGGATATCGACCGTTCCCACGATGTTGAAGCTGACGACAAAAAGCCAGAAGAGCGGTCGTATCCGGAATGTGAGCAAAGCCAGGATCGCCAGTATTCCAGTCGCAAAATCGCCATAGGCAGCAAACGTCGCGAAGTTGGTGGGTAAATTGGGGCCGACCACGCCGGGAAGAAGAAAAACAAGCCCGAAAAAACGAAAGCTGTGGACGGTGGCGATCACACGCTGAGCCTTGACCGGTTCCATAGACCTGAGCCATGGCATCCCGTACGCACTGAAGAAAAGCAGGCACGCGACGTAACCCAGAACGAGTTGCAGTTGAAAAATCGTTTGCGGCGACATGTTTCGACCTCCCGTCAGATTTCGATTTCGTCGTTCTTCCGCATAGGATTATACCTATCATCTAATTGATTCATTTTTATTATCTAAACCCTGCCGGTGCGCGCATTGGCGTGGGATGATGGCGGGCATCCTATAATGAAGCCATGCGTTACCGACCCGAACACAAAATTGAAGTCCGCCATAAAATTGTGCAAGATGCCTCCCAACGCGTACGCGCCGAAGGCATGACAGGCGCGGCCGTTTCAGCCGTCATGCAGGATGCAGGCCTCACCCACGGAGGCTTTTACAAGCATTTCGGGAGCAAGGAAGAATTACTCTTGGAGTCGCTGCGCAAGGCCTTCTGCGATACAGCGAACCACCTCGGCCGCGCCGCCGAACAGTCCCCGCGCGCCACCGCGTGGAAATCGATTGTGAAGACCTATCTAAGCCCTGAACATTGCGACCACGCCGAATGCGGATGCCCTCTGGCGGCCCTCGCTCCCGAACTGGCGCGCACCGACAAAGCAATGAACAAGCGCATCCTCGGAGAGGTGTCCAATTACAAGGCTCGAATGCTTCCCTATATGCCGGGCCGTCGGACAACGGACAAAGAACACGCGTTCCTCGCCATCTTTTCAACCATGATCGGAGCTATCTCGATCGCCCGCATACTGCCGGATCCAGCCGCCAGGGCGCACGTACTCGAAACCGCACGGGATTTTCTCTTGCGCAGCTTCTGACTTCTCCATAGTCATGCGTCTAAGCTGAGGATCTAACAGGGAGCGCCCGTCGGCCCAATCGTTGTGCCCGCCGCAACCGGCTGCGCAATCTCCAATCCGGTCGCTCCGCTCACTGATGCAATCATTGCGTCCGTCCCCATCGCCGAGTTCAACAGCATGTGATACAGCCCGCGCGCGCACCACTCCTGCTGGTAGAACTTGCGAATCACCGCTGCCCGCCGCTTGTCGTGTTCGGCGAGTCTCTGCTCCGCTACCTGCGCCTGCTTCGGAAACGCCTGCGAAAACCAGTCGCGTTTGGCCTTCAGGGTGGCGTAAACGAACACATGAAAGCATCCCGGATGACACGCCAGGGCACACGCCGCGCCCCGGCCAACCAGGACGCAATTTCCCTGCTTCGCCGCGGCCATGATCTCTTCGCGAATCAGCGTCAGCATTCGCTCCGAATCGAAGACCTGGTCGTCCGACAGCCCGGTCATCTGGTAGGCCGTATCATGCCAGAACACCTTTCCGTAGCGGTAATACCAGGGATCCAGCCGCTCGTCGAACTTCGCCGCCAGCTCCGGGGTCACACCCGCCCGTTTCGCCGCCGCACACACCAGTTCGGAATCCAGCAATCGCCAGCCCAACCGCTCCGCCAGATCATGGGCAAACTCTCCACCTCGTGACCCGTATTCCCGTTCCACCGTGACTACTCGGATCGGCGCATGCATCGTCACCACTCCCCCCGCCGTTGCAGCATACAACGGAACCCGGCCACCAGAATAGACTCGCCCAGAACGTCTTTGGTTGTTCTAGGTTTGGCTGGTTCTCTCCCCGCCCGAGTCCCCAACAACGGTGGGGGCCCTCTGCAAAGCAATTTCCTGGGTCCACGCGTCCCCATGCAGCCCTTTGATCGGGTCGACGAACTCGTCACCAACACCTTGACTATCTACAACACTCGTTGTAGATAATCTAGGCATGGGAAAACCAAGCGATCTGGTGCAAGGCACCCTCGATCTCCTGATACTCAAAACCTTGCTCCCCGAAGCCATGCACGGATGGGCTATTGCGAAGCGAATCCAGCAGTTATCCAACGAGGTCCTGCAAGTCCAGCAAGGCTCGCTCTACCCCGCTTTGCACCGCCTGGAGCAACAGGGCTGGATCAAGGCCAAGTGGGCCGAAAGCGAAACCGGACGTCAGGCCAAGTTCTACTCCCTCACCACTGCCGGTCGCGCCCAGCTTGAAAAGGAAACGGCGAACTGGAACCGCCTCTCCGCCGCCATCAATCTCGTCGTCAGCGAAGCCTGATGACGCCAGGCTTCATGAACGACTGAAAACTGATCACTGAGAACTTTGTTATGCGCTGGCTCGATCAACTTCGAATCCGACTCCTGATGCTCTTCCGCCGACGCGAATCCACGCGTCTTGACGACGAACTCCACTTCCACCTTGACCGCCAGATCGCCGAAAACCTCGCCGCCGGCATGTCTCCCCAGGAAGCCCGGTACGCCGCGCTTCGCACCTTCGGTAATCCCGCGCTTCTCCGCGACAAAACCCGCGCGAGCTGGAGTTGGAACTGGCTTGAATCTCTCCTCCGCGATATCAAATACGGCTTTCGCACTCTCCGCCGCACTCCCGGATTCGCCGCCATCGCCATTGTGGTTATTGCTCTCGGTATCGGAGCCAATGTTGCGCTCTTTACCGTCGTTCGTGCCGTTCTGCTCAAACCACTGCCATTCGCCGATCCCGGGCGTCTGGTCCGCCTTTACGAGTCCAGTGCCGACGGCAAATTCCCATTGAACAGCAATGCAGCCGGCATCTACTCCGAATGGAAAAGACTCAATCACAGCTTCACCGATATGGCCATCATGGGAGATGCCGGTTACAACCTATCCGGCGATGGCGGACAGTTGCCCGAAAAAATTCGCGCGGCCGTCTTCTCTGCAAATTTACTTCCTACCCTCGGCATCCAGCCCGCTCTTGGCCGCAACTTCACCGCGGCGGATGATCAACCCTCGGCGAATCCAACCGTCATCCTGAGTTGGGGCCTCTGGAAGCGCCGTTTCGGCGGGAACCCCAACGTCCTCAACCAGACCATCCTTCTTGACACCCGGCCCTACACCATCATCGGCGTCATGCCATCGTGGTTCGCACTTCCCAACGCGGCTGCTCAACTTTGGACGCCGATCCATTACAACGAGCCGCCCAACCTCATGAAGGCGATCGACGATCATGACTTCCACGTGATCGCCCGGCTGAAACCGGGTGTCTTACCAGCCCAGGCCGTCAACGAGCTCTCCATCCTTACTCGGCACATCCACGATGCCAATCTTTCCGATCCCTTCGTCAGCATCGCCGCGCAGATCAAACCACTTCTCGATTCGATGGTTCGCAACGTCGAAACATCGCTCTATATCCTTCTCGGCGCCACTGGCTGTCTCCTTCTCATCGCCTGTCTCAACGTCGCCAATCTCCTCGTCGCGCGCGCCGCGGCCCGCCGCAAGGAACTCGCGATTCGCAGCGCTATGGGCGGAGGGCGCATGCGCCTCGTTCGCCAGCACCTCATCGAGAGCCTTCTGCTCTCCCTCGCCGGCGGCACCGTCGGATTCCTTCTGGCCATCGCTGCGTTGCAGTGGTTCATCACTGCCCGCCATGAGATGGCTCGCTCCGAGTCCATCACCATCGATTGGTTCGTTGTCGCCTTCGCCGTAGCTCTTGTTCTCGTATTCGCGGCGTTTGCAGGCATCCTCTCCGCATTCTCAATGCGCAGCGATCAACCCCTCTCCGCGCTGCAGGAGTCCTCGCGCGGGCAGAGCGCCGGCCGCGCTCGCACTCGCCTCCGCGCGACATTACTCACCATCGAAGTCTCGCTTACCGTCGTCCTCCTCATCGGCGCCGGCCTGCTCATCAAGAGTTACTCGCGGTTACGCTCGACCGAGCTCGGCTGCCTCACCCAGAACGTCCTCAAACTCGACATTAACCTGCCGCAGGCACGCTACAAACAACCCGCGAAGATCAACAACTTCCTCCAATCCCTGCTCACTCAGGTACAGAACATTCCCGGCATTACGGCTGCCGCTTTCATCGTCCCCGTGGTCCCGGGTGACGGTTACGGCGGCGATAACGGCTTCGTCGTTGTTGAACATCCTCCTCTCCCTCAGGGAAAAATGCAGGACGCAAGCCATCGATGGTCCGACCCCGGCTACTTCAACGCCATCGGAATTCCGATTCTCCGCGGCCACACCTTTACCAGCGACCAGCAGCCCGGCCACGCCACCCAGGTCATCATCAACGACACTCTCGCGCGCCAATTCTTCCCCGGTGAAGACCCCATCGGCAAGCATCTGCGGACCCTGGGTGAACGCACCTTCGAAATCGTCGCCGTGGTCGGCGACACGCGGACCGCGATTGGCGATCCCGTTCCCCCCATGATGTACTTCCCCATTTACGCGGTCGACGACGTGAGCGGAGCGACACTCGTCGTCCGGTCTACATCTGATGTCAGGCGCTTCGCCATTCCCATTCAACGCCTCGTCTCGCAGATGGACCGCGACCTGCCCGTCTCCGACGTCCTCACCATGGACCAGGTTATCGACAACAACATCGTCGACAACAGCTTCGACGCGACACTGGTCACGGCCTTCGCCGCTATCTCCCTCGCGCTCGCCGCAGTTGGACTCTTCGGCGTTCTTTCCTTCATCGTCGCGCAGCGGACCAGCGAAATCGGCATACGGATTGCCCTTGGAGCACAGCGAACTCAAGTCCTCAAAAAAGTTCTTGCCGACGGCCTGCGCCCCGCGCTCATTGGCCTCGCTTTCGGACTTGCAGGTAGTGCAGCGACCGTCGATCTGATCAAGTCCATGCTCTATCACACCGACCCCATCGATCCCGTAGTGTTTGCCGCGGTCGCGATTGCCCTGTTCTTCGTCGCAGTGATCGCCTGCATGCTCCCTGCGTGGCGCGCCTCTCGTCTCGACCCCATGCAGGCCCTGAGAACGGAATAACCAGGAGACCTCACTTGCGCCTTCTCGAACGAATCCGGATGGCCCTTCTCTCGTTGTTCCGGCGCGGTCGCGCCTCCACGCGTCTTGACGACGAACTCCGCTTCCACCTTGACCGCCAGATCGCCGAAAACCTCGCCGCCGGCCTGTCGCCCCAGGAAGCCCGTCATGCTGCCCTGCGCGCCTTCGGTAATCCCGCACTTCTCCGCGATCAGGCTCGCTCCACCTGGAGCTGGAACGGACTCGAATCCTTACTGCGAGACCTGCGCCATTCGTTTCGCGCTCTTCGTCGCACCCCCGCCTTCACCTCGGTTGCAATTGCTGTGATGGCGCTCGGCATATGTGCGAATGTCGCCCTCTTTACGATCGTGCGCGGCGTCATCCTCAAGCCGCTTCCATTCCAGGACCCTGGCAACCTTGTGATGCTCTATGAAGCCAAGATGCACAGTGAAGATGCGCCGGGGTTCAACGTCGTCGCTGGGGGAATCTATTCCGAATGGAAGAAGCAGAATCACACATTCACCAGCATGGCGCTTGCGATTGACAGCCGTGTCGCACTCTCTGGATCGGCTGGCCACCTCCCGGAGAAACTCAACAGTGCCGAGTTTTCCTGGGATCTGCTGCCCACGCTCGGCGTGCAGCCCGTGTTCGGACGCAATTTCACTCAATCGGAAGACAGCCCCTCCTCCGACGGCAAAATCCTGCTCAGCTGGTCGCTATGGCAAAGGAGATTCGGTGCAGACCCTGGAATTCTGAACCGCACCGTCTACATTGATTCCCGTCCGTTCACCGTCATCGGCGTGATGCCGGCCTGGTTCGATTTCCCCAACCCCTCCGTCCAGTTATGGCTTCCGGTCTCCCACGAAAGACCGGAGGAACAGATGACTGCGTTGAGTAATCACATGTTTCGGGTGATTGGTCGCCTGAAGGCCGGCGTCACGCAAGCTCAGGCTGTGGCCGATCTCAGTCTGATCTCGCTTCGTATCCACAATGCGAATCTCAGCGATTCGTTTATCTTCACAGCCGCCAACAGCCGGCCCCTGCTCGATCACATCGTGGGCAACATGAGGCAACCGCTCTTTATTCTGTTGGGCGCCACCGCATGCGTCCTCATGATTGCCTGCCTCAACGTCGCCAACCTTCTTGTCGCACGCGCCGCCGCACGGCAGAAGGACCTTGCTATCCGGACTGCGCTCGGAGGCGGTTGGATGCGCCTGATGCGGGAACGCCTGATGGAGAGCCTGCTTCTCTCCCTCTTCGGCGGAGCCATCGGCATCGCTCTCTCAAAAGTTGCGTTGGTATGGCTCGTCCACACACGTCAGGACTTGACCCGCATCGAAAACATCCACTTCGACGGGGTCGTGGCCACATTCACTGTTGCCGTGATCGCCCTCTGCGCACTGATTTCGGGGCTCATCGCGGCATTCAGCGCTCGATCAAAGACCAACCTCAACATGTTGCAGGAGTCATCCCGCGCGCTCAGCTCCGGGCGCGCAAAGGCAAGCCTCCGCCGCATTCTCCTCTCGCTCGAAGTCAGTCTGACCGTGGTTCTGCTGATCGGCGCGGGTCTCCTGCTCAAGAGCTATCAACGTCTTCGTTCTACTGACATGGGCTGTCTCACGAAAAATGTGCTCACGCTTCACACTGGACTTCCCGATGCCCGATATGGACCCGCCGCGCGTGTCAACTTCTTCGACACGTTTCTCGATCGTGTCCGCGCCCTGCCCGGCATCGTAGCCGCCGGGTTCGTCGACGGAGTCCCAGGGCAAGGCTATTTGGGTGACAACACCTTCAGCATCGTTGAACATCCTCCTCTGTCCCAGGGCAAAGGGCTGTTCGCGCTCGACCGCACCGCCGATCCCGGATACTTCGAGGCGATCGGCATTCCCATCCTCCGCGGACGCATATTCAACCCGTCGCTTAGGTTGAATGACGCCGACGAAATTGCCGTTGACCAGTTGTTCGTCAACACCTTCCTCCCCGGAGAGGAACCAATCGGCAAACATATCCAGACGGAGAAAAAGAGATATGTGATCGTCGGAGTCGTTGGCACAACCCGCTTCGAAATCGGGGAAAACCCCTTGCCGATGATCTATTACTCGCTCAAAGGCGGCAATCGGCCCTTCGGTACCATCGTGATCCGCTCCAACCAGGACACAGAACAATTCGCCCTGCCTATTCAGCGCATCGTCTCTGCAATGGATCCCGACCTGGTTGTCTCCGATGTGCTCACCATGGATCAGTTGCTGGGCAAGTCCACGCTCGACGCCAGCTTCGATGCGACCTTACTCCTCGCGTTTGCAGCACTGTCACTCATTCTTGCGGCCGCCGGACTCTTCGGCGTTCTTTCCTATATCGCGGCGCAGAGAACCAGCGAGATTGGGATTCGCATTGCTCTTGGCGCGCAGCGCGAACAGGTGCTTCGCCTCATGCTGGTTGACGGAATGTGGCCTGCGGTTCTCGGCCTCGCCGTCGGACTTTTCATCAGCACCGGAGCCGTACGATTGCTCCGCTCGATGCTTTATCAGACGCCAGCCCTCGATCCAGCCGTGTTCGCTGCAGTTGCCGTCACTTTGCTCCTCGTCGCCGTCATTGCCTGTCTTATCCCTGCGTGGCGCGCCTCGCGCCTCGATCCCGTTCAAGCCCTTAGAACTGAATAGCCCGGAGGTCTTCGTGCGCCTGCTCGACCGAATTCGAATGACTCTTTCTTCCCTGTTCCATCGCCAGCGCGCCTCCGTGCACCTCGACAACGAACTCCAGTTCCACCTCGACCGTCAGATCGCTGAAAACCGCTCCGCCGGCATGTCTCCAGCCGAAGCCCGCTACGCCGCTCTTCGTCAATTCGGCAATCCCGCACTCCTGCGCGAACACACTCGTGCAACCTGGAGCGGCGGTTGGTTCGATTCGCTGTCCCAGGATCTGCGCTACATCATCCGGACTCTCGTCCGCACTCCCGGCTTTACAGGGATCGCGATCCTCATCATCGCCCTCGGCATCGGCGCAAATGTTGCGCTCTTTACGCTGGTGCATCGCATCCTTCTCAACCCTCTCCCGTTCCGCGATCCCGGCCAACTCGTCTCCATCTACGAGCACGAATCCAACGGCAGCAATCCTTTCAGCTATCTTCCGGTCGACACCGGAACTTTCTTTGAGTGGC
Source organism: Occallatibacter sp. (assembly GCA_036495975.1). Classification (GTDB taxonomy): domain Bacteria; phylum Acidobacteriota; class Terriglobia; order Terriglobales; family Acidobacteriaceae; genus Telmatobacter. The sequence continues at coordinate 36,132 of DASXLY010000201.1, forward strand.
AGCGCGCATCCCAGTCCGCGGCCGAGATGGCAATGATCTCGCCATTCCAGGACTACAACGTCTCTGCCCAGGGCGGAAATCTCCCCGAAAAAATCGATGCTGCGATGTGCTCGTGGAACTTCTTTTCGGTTCTCGGGGTCAATCCCGCGCTGGGTAGGTCCTTCACGCCCGCCGATGACACACCAACTGCCGAGGCTTCGGTCATTCTCTCTGCACCATTCTGGCAGCGCCGCTATAGCGGTGATCCGGCAATTATTGGTAAAAAGATCTGGCTCGATGCCCGACCCTACACCGTCATCGGCGTCATGCCCGCATCCTTCGTTTACTCCGGCGCATTCGGCGGCAACACAGACCAGGTGTGGACTCCCATCGCCCACGAAATGCCTCCCGATATGATGGAAACTTTTGAGGATCACGAAACCATCGTCGTCGCCCGCCTCCAGTCAGGCACCACGGTGCAGGCACTCGTCGGCCGCCTCAATGCAGTGCAAAAACAAATTAAGATCGCGCATCCCGGTCCCGCCGTCCACGACGCGGTAATCGGCCGCACCATGCTCGATGACGAGGTCCACAATTACAAGACGCCACTCTACGTCCTGCTCGCCGCCACTGGATGCGTCCTTTTCATCGCCTCCATCAATGTCGCCAGTCTTCTCATCGCCCGCATCGCAGCGCGCCGCAAGGATCTCGCCATTCGCATCGCCCTGGGTGGTGGATGGATCCGCCTCATGCGCGACCGCATTCTCGAAAGCCTACTTCTCTCCGCGCTCGGCGGTGCCCTCGGCCTGCTGCTGGCTGACGGCGCGCTCCAGTGGCTCGTCCACGCCCGACAGGACATGAACCGCATCGAAGCCATCCGTATCGGCGGCGCAGAGATCGCTTTCGCCGGCCTCGCGATCTTCGCCACCGCCCTCTTCGCCGGCCTCATCAGCGCATTCAGTTCCAACGTCAGCGATGTTCTCGGTTCTCTCCAGGAAGCCTCGCGCACCCTCAGCAACAGCCGCGCCCGCGCCGGACTGCGCAGGTCCTTGCTCGTCATCGAGGTCTCCCTCACCGTCGTGCTTCTCGTGGGAGCCGGCCTGTTGTTGAAAAGCTATCAGCGCCTGCGCTCCACCGATCTTGGCGTGCCGGTTGAGAACGTCCTCACCATGCACTTCAGTCTGCCCGATGTCCGCTACAAAAATGAAATTCAGCAGGCGCAGTTCTTCGAAAGTCTACTTGCCCGCGTACGCGCTCTTCCCGGTGTGCAATCCGCTGGCCTCGTGAGTGCAGCTCCCGGTCAGGGCTGGGGTGGCGATCAACTGGCGAACGTCGTCGAGCATTCTCCTCTTCCCAAGGGTACCGGCCTTGATCTGCAGGTGCGCGGAGCTGACCCCGGCTACTTCGCAGCCATTCAGATCCCACTCCTGCGTGGACGTATTTTCACCTCCGACGAACGTTCAGAGCATGTCAGGGTTGCCGTGATCAGTCAGAGCGCGGCTGAGCTCTGCTTCCCTGGCGAAGACCCGATTGGCAAGCACCTGAAAATTCAGATCAACGGCCAGGTATCTGAGGTCATTGGAGTGGTCGGCGATACTCGCTGGAATGTCACTGAACCTCCCCACCCCATGCTCTATTGGCCGATCTACGGCAGTGGATACTCCGGCGCCACCGTCATCCTGCGCTCCTCGCAGAATGTGGGAGCGTTCGCCATGCCCGTGCAGAGAATTATCGGCAGCATGGACCCCGATCTCCCGGTTTCCAATGTGGGAACTCTTCGCGACACCATCGGCAAATCCACTGTCGATTCACAGTTTGATTCGCTCCTGGTTTTGGCATTTGCCATCATCGCGCTGATCCTCGCCGCCGCCGGCCTGTACGGGGTGCTCACTTACCTCGTCACTCAAAGGACATCCGAAATCGGTATTCGCATCGCCCTCGGCGCACGTCGCGAACAACTGCTCGGCACGGTTCTCTTCGATGGCCTGCGACCCGCTCTCATCGGCCTCTGCATCGGACTCGTCGCCAGTGCGGCCGCTACGCGACTAATCAGCTCTCTCCTATATCAAACTCAGCCTCTCGACCCCACCGTTTTCACCGAGGTGGCAGCGCTCCTGCTTGCCGTCGCAACTCTCGCCTGCATGCTCCCCGCGTGGCGCGCCTCCCGCCTCGACCCCATGCAGGCCCTGAGAACCGAATAGCGATTTGCTCTCACTTGAGGCAAGCATCCCCAAAAACATCGAAGGCGCGGAACCCAACGTTCCGCGCCTTCTTGTGTTTTTGTCTGATCACTGACAACTGATCACTGATCACTGCCTCTACTGCGTTACCGGCGGCGCCGGCGGCACCTTCGGAGCCTTCAGATGCGGCGCATTCGGCAGTGCAGGCGCTGCTGAAACCGTTGGAGGAGGAGGCGGATTTTCATCGTTACGCTTGATATGAATATCGCCGTTGTCGGCCGTCAAGGTCACCTTCGGCCCACCCGCACCAACCTTCCCGCTCACGGTCTTGCTCTCATCCCCATTCACCGACAGCGGGAAGTCTGTAACAATATCGCCATTCCGCGTATTGCCAGTCACTGTAGCCGACGCATTCGGCGGCAGCGTTAATTCCACATCGCCCTTCAGATTCCGTGCTTCGACTGCGTAGTTGCCTGCCGTCTCCACCGCGATGCGTCCGTCGCGATCTTCCACGTAACTATCGCCGTACAACTGGGTCAGGTCCACATCCTTGGAATGCGTCTTTACCCGCACCTGGCCCTTGGCCTGGGTCACCCGCAGATTGTCCGAGTTCAACGTCAGATCGCCCGGGAGCGACGCCACGTCCAAGTCCGTCACAGAAGTGTGCACGTGCACCAGCCCGTTCACGTTTTCCATGTGCACATCGCCGAAAAGCTCCCCGTTAATCGTGACCTTGCCGGTAATCTCCGACAGGGTCATATCGTTGCAGTTTCCATCCGCGGTCAGATCTCCATCGATTTGGTGCGCCGAAAAATCTCCCCGCTCCGTCGCGAAGTGCACCCCTACCGATCCTTTGATCACGCTCAGATGCACGTCGCCGTGATTCGAATTGATGTCCAGCCCGCCGTTCAGGTTCGCGGCAGTCACATCGCCGTGTCCTGAGTGCACGGTCACGTGCGCGTTCTTCGGCACCGTCACCGTCAGGTTCAGGCGGCCGTTCTTGTTGCCGTCGGACTTCACAATCACCGCGCTCCCGCTCACTGTCGCATGCGCCTGTTCCGAGTCAAAAATCTTCTTCGCTTCTTCGTCCGAACCCGAGTACGCCACCTCGTGCGCCTGCACCACAACGGTCGACGTATCACCAGCCGTAATGCTTACGTCGCCACGCGGATTCTCCACTTGCACCGTCGCATCCGCCGGAACCTGCACATTCAGCACCTGCTGATCCATGTCATGCTGGGGCATGCCGAACAAGTTGAAGAAGTCGTCGTTGTGGTCTCCCCACTCGCCTCTCCACGGTCCCCAGTAACCTCGGGTCCACCCCGACGCAGCGAATCCGATCAGCGCCAGCAAAATCAGAACCCCCACAAACCCCGTGCCGCGTCGCACCGGCGTTTCGCGCTTCAAATCCAGCGCCCACTCCGCCAACATCGCCAGACCTGCGGCAATCAGCATCATCGGCCACCACTTGCCGTACCAGGTCCAGAAATCCACCGAACTGATGTGCCCGGAGTAAATCAACAGCCACACCACGCCGATCGCCACCAGGATCAGCGGACCTACCACCGATGGAACGCGCGGTCCGTATGCATGCTGGTACTTCGCCTTGTAGGCGTACTGCTGCGCTCGCCATGCATCGCGCTGCGCGCGCCACGCGACTCTCTGCTGTTCGCGATACACCCGCCACTGCGTCCGCGGATCATATCCACCGCCCGGAGGAATATTCGGAGGTACGCTGCTCATGACTGACCTCCCTCAGGACCCTTGGTGTAGTCCTGCGCCCCCGCCGGAACAATCGACGTGCCCGGCTGCGGCTGCGCAGATCCCGCTGCCGCTGGATTCGCGGTGCCGTACGGATATTGGGTGTTCGTATACACCTCGTCCCCTGCCGCCGCCAGCGCCGCGCGCTCCGCAAGCTTCAGCACACCGATCAGAATCAGAAGCAGCGGAAAGAACAAACTCCAGAAATCGACCAGGTCAGCTTCATGTAACAGCAGAATCGTGCCCAGAAGGAGCAAAATGGCCGGCCACCTTAATCGGCGGATCAATATATAGCGATTCATTACTGGCCTCCCTTCGAGTCTTCAAGCCGCCGGAAAATCAGCCACACTCCCAGCGCGATAAAGATGAGCGGCCACAGGTACTTGAACAGGTGCTCGGCCAGAAGTCCCATCTGGTTCAGCAGCAGAATCAACCCGAACCCAATCAGGATCACCGCGCCGATCGGCTCCTTGCGCCGCCAGAAGACCGGAGGCACCGGCGGCTCGGGCGGCACCGCTGGATCCACATATCCAGCTGGCGGTTGCGTATACCACGCCTGGTACTGCGTGTACGGCGTCTGCTGATATCCCGTCGCACCCCCACCCGGCGGCGCCGTTCCCGCTTGCCCCCCCACTCCAGGCTGACCCGCAACTCCCGGCTGCCCGGGCCGATGTTGTGGACCGCCCAGGTTCATCCAGTTGCCCACTTCGTTCAAGCCCAGTGGATCCGGCAACGGCGTCCCTTCGCGGATCGCCTTTGCGGTGTGAAACGCCTCAAACGACTGGTACAGAATCCACGCCGGAATAAACAATCCGAAAAGCCCGTAGTGCGTCGTGATGCTGATGATCACGACAAAAATCACCACGTGGATCAGTCCCTTGAAATACTGCCCGTTGTACATCGCGCCCACGCCCGGAATAATCCCGAGCACAGCCGCAGCCGATGGATTCGGGCCGCTGGGGCCCGCCATAAACGGTTGCTGCGCATTCTGCCACGCGACCAGACAAGGCTCGCAAAGAATCTGCCCGTTCCCCGCATTGCGCGCGCAGGTCGCGCACATCGGTTTCCCGCAATTTTGGCAGTATGCCGTCGCTGCCACTCCTTGATGATTTACGCAGTCCATACTGTGCTCCCTTCCCGTCTTGCCACTTCGGAGCCGCCAGGATGCGCGGGCAAATTTTGAAGCGTAGCGGAAGTTTCCAGGTAATCTGAGTCCCTCAGTGCCGGAGCCCCAGATTGCTGGGGAGGATCGACGCGGGACCCGCCGTCTTTCCGATTAGGGTTTTGTTTTGACTCCCCCGGCACCGCCGGCTGAGCCTGTCGCTGTTGCTGCTGGAGCTGGCTGTTGCGGCGCATCTCTTTCATGCGCGATTCAACCTCGTACACCAGCCGCAGGTGATCGTAGTAGCGAATGATCGGCGTCGACGCCATCGTCAGCCGCCGCTCCATGAACGAACGAACCGCCGTCGGTCGCAGATCTGAAAACTTGAGACCCGTCAGCTTGACGCCCGTCATGTTCAGCGTCAGCGCGATCGAGAAGAACGCCATCGCCGCGGTCATCAGCAGTCGCGGCTCGGCAAATCGCCGAATCCTTCCCATCAGTCCCGGCTTCTGCCACGCCGGAATCGCCATTGGCACAACGTTCCCGGCAGTCGCCAGCTTGTACTCGGAGGTGCGTCCCGGCCCGGTCTGCGCCAGAATCTTATCCAGCAGACCCTCCGGGACCTCTGGTTCCGGGCTTAGAAACTCCAGCCACTCCCGTCCTTGCCGGGCTTCCTCAAACAATGCGGTGCATGCTGAGCAGACAGCCATATGCGAGGAGAAGGTGACTTCGTCCTCCGGCCGCAACAGCCCGTCCAGCGCGTCGGCCAGGAGAGTCTCCCAAAGCCCGCATGCCGGAGAATTCGGAATGTTTCCGCGGTCTGCCATCACATCACCTCCCGCTTATTACGTTCCAGAAGCCTCGCAAGTTCCGCTCGACCCCTGCTGATGCGGGATTTAACCGTCCCTTCCGGTATGCCCAGCACCTGGGCGATCTCTTTGTAATCCATATCTTGTAAGTCCCTTAGAATAACGGCTTCGCGCAGCTCCACAGACACCTTCGCCAACGCCCCCTGAACCATCTTGGCCAGTTCCTTCTGGGCCGCCTTTTCGTGCGGACTCGCGCCCCGAGCCTGCAGCCGGTCTATCGGCCGCAACTCGTCAGTTTCGTCCCACCCGGCGTCCAGAGAGTCCGTGGCCCGTTGATTGCGGGTGCGGCGGAAGTTATCCACCAGCAGGTTCCGGGTCATGGTCGTGATCCACACCTGCAGGCTGCCACGTGCCATATCAAAACTTGTTAGGTTGGAATAAATCTTTAAGAAGACATCCTGCGTAAGATCTTCCGCGTCAGCGGGATTCCCCGTGAACCGATAACACAGCGCGTAGACACGCCGGTGGTGGTTCCGAACCAGCTCGGCCCATGCTCCAGAATCTCCAGCCATGCAGCGGCGGACGACTTCGGACCAGTCGATCTCCAGCTGTCTCACCTCCCCGCTTGTGACGCGGGCGTCCGGCGGCATCATTCTCTTCGATTCCTGACCGTGGCGGCTTGCTGGCGTACGTGGCGTCTCATCCAGCTTGCTCCGGGTCCCCCCAAACGGATTCAGGGGATGACCTTTGCGCCGGGATGGCACCGTCGGCGCCACCATTCCTGCCACGCTCCAGCTTAATGTACCCGCGCATGCCATGGAGCCCTATACGCATCATTTTGTTGCCCGGTTCCCACCACGGCACAACAATTGCTTGGCAGCTGTCATTCCGAACCCCGCATCCCTCGAATTCCGCTCTTGACTAGTATCTATATTAATGCATATATATATGCACCATGACCAACCAGGATGTCCACGACTTCCTCCCCCTCAAAACCAACTGGTTCCATATCCTCCTCTCCCTGGCCGCCGGCGAACAGCACGGTTACGGCATCATGCAAACCGTCCTCGAACAAACCACCGGCAAAGTCCGCCTTTGGCCGGCAACCCTCTACGGCGCCATCAAGCGCCTCATCGAAGTCGGACTCATCGAAGAATCCAACGTTCGCCCCGCACCCGAAGAAGACGACGCCCGCCGCCGCTACTATCGCCTCACCGCCATCGGCCGCCAGGCCCTCGACGCCGAATGCGATCGTCTGCAAGGCCTCGTCCGCGCTATCCGCTCCACTCGAAAGGTGGCCACTGAATGAACCGCTCCTGGAGAATTTACCGGCGACTCGCGCAAGCCTTTCCGCATGAGTTCAAAATGGCTTTCGGCGACGACATGCTGCTCTCTGGCGAAGAGACCATGCGCCAGCTCGCCCGCCGCAAAGGCATTGCCGGTTTTCTCCGCCTTCTATTCGACTTGGCTCTGCGCCTGCCCATCGAATACTTCGCCGAGATGCGACAGGATCTGCGCTACGCCATCCGCGCTCTGGTCAAATCTCCTGCCTTCGCGCTCGTCGGAATCCTCTCCATGGGACTCGGCATCGGCCTCACTACCGAGATCTACAGCTCTGGATGGGCCGTGATCGCGCGGCACATCCCCGTCGCCAACGCCTCCCGTCTCGTCGCCCCCGACAAGCTTGTCTCCTATTCCTACGTCGAGCAGTTCCGCGACCAGCACAATCTCTTCGTTGGAGTCGCCGCGGTCCGAAACAACGTGCAGTTCAATGTCGGCGTTCCCCAGCACACCAGCATCAAGCCCGAACGTGTCTACGGCCAGATCGTCTCACCCGACTACTTCTCCGTGCTGGGCCTCACCGCGCAACGCGGCCGCGTTTTCGATCCACAAATCGACAAGTCCGGTAGCATGCCGGTCGTGGTCATCAGCGATCGCTTCTGGAGGAGCCGCCTCAACACCGATCCCGATGCCATCGGCGAATCCATTCGCGTCAATGGTCAACTCGCAACCATCATCGGCATCACTCCGAAAAAATTCGATGGCGCCCTCCTGGTCAATCCGGCCGAGCTCTTCGTTCCTACAACCTCACCCGTATCACTCGCTCCCGAACTCGCCAACGACATCCTCCACCAGCCCTTCGCCCGCGAGTTCCAGGCGCTCATCTGTCTCCAGCCCGGTCTCCCCATCGACCAGGCCGAAGCCGCGCTCGACGGCATCACCCGTCGACTCGATAAGAACGACCCTTCAGCCCCTCCGCAAACCGACCATGGCAAGCGCGTTTCGTTGCTCACCGCCGGCACCCGTGTTCTCATGCCGCGCGAGGCGCACGCATTGGTCACCGGATTCTATTCCGCGCTCATGATCATCATCACCGCGATTGCGTGTCTCAATCTCGCCACCATGCTGCTTGCGCGCTGCGCAAACCGCCGCAAGGAACTCGCCATCCGTCTCGGTGTGGGCGCAAGTCGTTTCCGCCTCATCCGTCAGATGCTCACCGAAGGAGTCCTGCTTTCCTCGATCGGCGGCGCACTCGGATTCATCCTCGCGTATGCCTTCTGGTTGCTGAATGCGGAGGTACCCGAGCCCGCGAGCGCTCCCATCTCGCCCGACCTGCCTGTCGATTGGCATGCGGCGTTCTTCGCCTTCCTGCTCTCCATCATTTGCGGCGTCGGATTCAGCCTCGTTCCCGCCTTCCAGGCCACCCGAACCAACGTCGCTCCTTCGCTTAAAGAGGGAGCGGCACTTCAGCTCTCCGGATACCGCCGCTTCGGTTTCCGAAACCTGGCCATCGGCGGACAGGTTGCCGGCTCGCTCATGCTGCTCCTCGTCACCGGCTTTCTCGTCCTCGGCCTCCTCAGTGGAGGCAGCGTCAACACCTCCTTTAGCCAGAACACCATGGGCTTTCTCTCCCTCGATCCCGTGCGCGACGGATTCACACCCGATCAGTCCCGTCAATTCTTCATCAAGCTCGATCAGCATCTCCTGGACTCCGGCAGAATCTTCTACTTCGCCTTCGCCGCACAGCCGCCCTTCCTCACCGACGAGGAAAATGAGGTTCCGCTCAACGTCGATGGCTCACGTATTCAACAATCGGTCAGCGAAATGACCATCGGCCCCGGATATTTTTCTACCCTCGGCCAATCGGTGCTGGCGGGTCGCGAATTTGAGCAGCGCGACATGCTCAACCCCAACGTCACCGCCCTTACGCCGCTGGTTCTCAACCGCAAGGCCGCGCACTCGCTCTTCCCCGACGGCGCCGCCACCGGCAAGCGGCTTCACGATCTCAAACAGGCATACGAGGTCGTCGGAGTTGTACCCGACACCAAAGATGCTTCCGGCATGATCCAGCCGAGCGCCTATCTCCCGCTCACGCAGCGTGATTTCCTTCAGCCTCCCGCCGGCGGAATCACCATCATCGCCCGCAGCAGTTCCGCCGCCGAAGCCCTGAATATCACGCGCGATCGAATCGCATCGCTCGACCCCAGTCTCACACCCTTCAATGCCCAGACGCTTGCCGAATATCTCGACCTCTCTCGCCATGACATTCGCTCCGCTCTCCGCATGTTCGGCGGAATCGGTCTCTTCGGCCTCGTGCTCTCCGCCATTGGACTGTCGGGCGTCACTGCCTACGCCGTCGCCCAGCGCCGCAAGGAGATCGGCATCCGCATGGTGCTCGGCGCTCGAAAATCGCAGGTGCTTCGCCTCGTCCTTCGCGAAAGCATCGCCCTCATCCTCTTCGGCTCAATCGTTGGATTTCTCGGCGCAACCGCCCTTGCCCGCATCCTCTCCTCATTGACCACGGAATTTGGCGACGCCTTCACAATCGGCACCGGCGATCCGCGCCTGATCTTCGGCGCACCCCTGCTCCTCGCCGCGTTGACCTTGCTGGCCTGCTACCTGCCGGCACGCAAAGCTGCGACACTCGATCCGATTCAGGCTCTTCGCCAGGAGTGAATTTCGCGCCGCATCGAAGGCCCCGCGAGCCTTCAGGCGGTCGCGCCAACCTCGGCGGCTGACTCAGTGCGGGTAGCCGCTCGTTTTGCGTTCCTGCAGATCGAATCGGAAACCACCCATGGCGCTCCGGCAAGAGCAACGCAGATCGCATTCCCCGCCCAGTTGGAATGATCGTGTGGTCCGGCGACAAGCTTGGGAATCCACACCAGGATCTCAAAGCCGATGATCTCAGCAGTAACCAGGCGCGAGGCCAGCGGAGCCATGATGCCCGAAAGGATTGCTGCGGCTGCCAGAAAGAATCCGATGGTGGTCACATAGGCCCAGAACATCTGGGATGGCGGAATCCACTTCGGGATCCAGGTCAGCAGGCCAGGCATGTAGTAAACGTGTCCGACACCGAAAGAGATTGCGGAAAGTCCGTAGAGGCGGGCGAAGAAAGATTCGCGGCGCGATATCGCCGAATCGCTGGGCGAGAACGAAGCGAAGAGGACGGCCCCGGCAACCACCAGCGAGAACTCCTCAAAGAAGTTGCCTAGCGGATCGAAGTTGCGAAAGTTCTCGAGACACTTTGGCGCCCACACCAGCGTAAAGACGGAATAGACGATGGTGAGCGTCAACGCACCGGCACGGGCCGTTCGCCGCCACAACAGCGCCAGTCCCGCGACAAGTTCGATCGCCGCAGTGAGATAGGCGAGCGCTTCGCGAAAAGGCACATTCGGCCCCACGCGCTGCCATGTCGTGGCGAAATCGCCCGAGGCCAGCCCCAGAACGCCGAGGAAGATTGCGCCACCGGCGTATGCGTAAACACCAAAATTGGATGTGAGCTTGCGAATCTCCATGTCGGCTGGCTCCCGCTTGTCTGTAGAAAGGAAACAACTCAACTCGTCTGGGTGCGCCAGGACTCAACTTCGAGAGCTGAGACACGATCCTCGCCTGGCAATTTCTTCATAGCCACTTCTCCAACCCCATCGAACCCCGCCAGCAGAGCCGTCGCCGCGAACAGCAGCGTGTCGCCCACGTAGTTGATTCCTTCCACCGCCAACGGAGTGTGAAACTCCATCAGGAAGATTGGCAGGTAGAACAGTGCGGTCAGCACCAGAAGCACCGTCCCGGAGCCGGCTGCCGCAATACCGGTCGCGCGCGGGATGAGCAGCCCGACTCCGGCAAGCAGCAGCACGATACCGACGAAATACGAGAGCAGCGTGGGCGCCGGAAATCCCGCCGGTATCAGCTTCTCCAGCGGAACGCCCGGCACATACTTTGGAAAGAGAAAGTGCTCGATCGCATAAAACACAAAGATGGGAGCGAGGATTGTGCGGCCAGCCCGTATCAGTGCGGCGCCGGCCCAGCTTCCGCGCGGCCACACACTTCCCGCCAGCACCATCGCTCCACAAGCAAACGCGGTCTCGCGCACGCTGAGTGTCCAGAACAGCCGCTCATGCACATTTTTTGGAAGATTCGGCAAGTCGATCGTGGCCACGATGATCAGAAAGAACAGCGCCAGCAGCACTCCCGACCACCGCACCCACCGCCAGAGAATGAAGCTGATGGCGGCCGCCAGCAGCGCCACGCCAAAAAAGTAGGTCCAGAACAGCGGCCAGGGCAACCATCGGGGCACAATCGTCGCAAGAGTGTGCGCAGCAGTGAAGTGCTCCATCGCGAAAACCGCAAGCGCCACCGCCTCGAAGACCGGCCCCAGCACGATAATCTTGCCACCGCCTTGAGCCGCCCCAAATCGCTCCCGGGCAAGGATCAGCCCCGCAACCAGCACGGCGATCCCCACACCAACCATTGCCCAGACCTCCACCGACATTCAACGCCTCCTGGGATCCAACCAAAATCACAGGAATTATGCCCCCTGGACGCACATTGAGAATCGCAAATAGCCGGACGGGACTCGGAGGGCCTTTACCCGGACTGGGGATGGCTCAGGCTCCCCATCCATCCTGAAGGCTCATTGCGCGCTGAGTTGGGAAAGCAACGAATCCCGAGGTCCGCGTCCCCTAGTAATCTGAACCCAGCCCAGGATTCGAGGTTCGCGTGCGTCCCGGAACAGTCGCTCTCGCCTTTACCGTAAAAAACGAGTCGCGCTTGTTGCGGTCTGCCATCGAATACCATCTCGCCGCCGGTTGCTCCCCGATCTACCTCTTCTGGGACAACACCACCGACAACGGACCCGACCTGGTCAGTAGATATCCCCAGGTCATCGCTCGCAAATCCTTCCGGCCGGAAGAACTCACAAACCCGCCTGCCTGGCTGGCCCACATTCTTCCCGCCTGGGAGCCCGACCTCGACGTACGCAAAATCGCCAACACCTACTACGCCGCCCTCGACGCCGCAAAGAACGGAATCGAGTGGCTGGTGAACATCGACGTCGATGAACTTATCCTGATGAATCGCGATGAGCAGTCCCTCGACAATCACATTCCGCGGTACCTCGAACGTATCCCCGACAACATCGACCAGCTCCTGCTGCCCAACCTGGAATCGGTCCCAACTTCGGCCGAGTCAGAGAATCCCTTCCTCGACTGCATCTACTTCCTCGATCGCTTTCCCAAAACGGAAGCCGTGTGGCGCTACTCCCGTGCTGCTCTGCTTCGCGCCACCCGATCGCCCAAACTCATCGCCTGGTACGACTGGCTCTTCTACGAACTCCGCTTTGCGGGCGCCCTGCAGCGCATGATGCGCGATCCCGCCACCAACCGCAGAATCCCCGGTACCTACTACCTCGCCTACGCCAGCCACAAATCGTTCATCCGTACCACCCGTGCCGCAAACTTCGAATTCGCGACTCACGGCTGGAAACCCTGGCTTGAGCGGCCGCGCAGCCTGCGCACCGGCAACATACTCCACTTCGACATGCTCGACTACCGGTACTTCGCGTCCAAGTTCCGCCAGCGCCCGCCTGCCCGCGAATGGTTTCATCTGCGCAGTCTGCTCAGCATCGTGGCACGCGATCGCAGCCTTGAAGAGGTGAAACGGTTCTTCGAAACCTACATCGCCATCCGCGACCCGCAACGCATCGCCAGTCTCAAGAAAAAAGGAATTCTCGTCGAGATTCCCGCTCCCTCAAAACTCATCCGAAACCTCATCAGCAAATCCGCGCCGGCCGTCGAAGTGTAACCGCAATTCACTCAACTGGTGCGTCTTGCCATCCAGGCTCCGGTACGCGAAAGCTGGGGCCTCGAAGTTCACGGGACTGATCGCTGGAGGTTGCAGAGGGGTCGCTGATTGAACGCTTGGAAAGAGGAAGAAGAGCGCGACGGCTCCAACAACGCTGGTTCGCATTGCAATCTCCATTCAGCCTTGTCGTGAATGTTTCATGGTGCTGCTGAGACAAAAGTCCGATTTGTCTCTGCGTACATGAGCGGTCTTCACCATGAAGGGCGCGCCCGGATTGGTGGGAATGACTTGTGAAGATTATATCTTTGACACAAGGTAGGCCATGAATCGATACTACATATCAGGTTCCCTACCGACCCAAGTAGCAGTTTTGGGCGGTATGTATTCCCTTGACGCAGGTAAGCGTTGGGAATGGGAAGAGGTGTGGGTATGGATTCTGAAGTCGAGGAAAAGTGGTTATGGATATTCAAACAATTGCATCGCGGTATGGAGGTCACTAGATCAGCTTGGCGGCGGTTTATGGGATGGAATCACACCATTCACCAGAATCTGCATGCTAATCACCCGATTGCAACTAGGTTTATCGGCGGGATTCTGCGCTTTTTCTACGGTACGTCCACCCACCCAGCATTTGCTGTTTTGTTGGCGCTATTATTGGTGGGCTTTGTGATATCTGGAGCCATCACAATAATCATTTCCGTCTCGGTCTTTTTCGCATGGTTGATAACGGTCCTTTGGCTTGGACATTCGGAACCAGTCCAAAAATTGAATATTCTTCCGAGAGTTGTTTTCGTGTTGACTTTCGCTTCGGTGGCCGCATTTGGGGCTAATTGGTACGTGAAATGGTGTTTGAAAAATTATGCGAAAAACCAGCCGCCGCCCGTTCAGAATTTAGGCGAGCAGATAAAAGATGCGTTTCATAATGAGCTTAAAAATCTTCCGACTCCGACTATCGCCTCCCATCCTGAACCATTAAAGCTGAGGATAGATCCCAGACCGATCGTCAGAATAACCGGTCTAAGTATCCGACCTATACAGCCGGGAAGCCTTTAGTTTTGGACATAAAGTTCATCAATGAGCGAGATGAAACTGTCACTACGATTGGCCACTATTGTCAGAAGTGGATTGAAACACTGCCCGACGACATGGACATCCAAGCCACATCGTCGTTAGAAAATGACATGTGGGCATGTGTGGCAAAGGCTATGCACGATCTGCCAAAACTTAAAATCGACGTTCCTTCAAAAGTGGAGATGCAAGATGGTGACGATCAATATTCGTTCGTAATGAGCGAGGATACGATACGAAAACTTGACGGTAATTCTGGCGTCTATATTGCAGGAGTGTTTGAGGATGCATCTGATCGTTTGAAACCCGCCACCTACTGCGTCCGTATTGATAAGAAGAGACAGGGGCAGCAAGTATCTTTATGCCATAGCATCGCTCCGCCTAAGCGGCAGTGAGTTTCTTGTATTCCAATACGGGCGCTCCAATTAGCTTCATCAGCGTATCGCGGAACAAATATGGGTTGGTGCGATTGTTGAACCTGAAAGTCATCTCATCAAGGTAAGCAGGAAGATGCTTTACCGAAACCTTGTGCCCCGATCCAATGATCCCGCGCTTCAACAAAGAAAACGCGGATTCGATTCCGTTCGCCGTGATATCGCCGTCAACGTAAACGCCATCGTGATGGTTGACCGTGAGGTGGCAGGTGTCTTCCATTCCTGCCTTAGCAATCGCGGGCGGATAAGAGGGAAACTCATCCGTCATGATGACGTGAACATCTTGCGAGATGTTTTCCTTGATGTACTTCGCCAGAGTCCCCGACTTCACATCTTCCGCTTTGAAGAATCTGAGATCGCCGTTGCGTTGCTTGATGCCGACCACGATGGTCTTGTTGTTGTTCTGCGACTTCCAGTGACGGCCTCTGGTCTTTCCGCCGACCAGCGTCTCGTCCATCTCCACAATGCCGTCCAGCGGCTCAGGGTTGACTTGCTTCATCGCCGCACGAACACGATGGCACAAGTACCATGCCGTCTTGTACGACGTGCCCAGAACGCGCTTGAGTTGATTCGCGCTCATTCCCTTCTTCGACTCGCAGAGAAGATACACACAGAGGAACCATTTCCACAAAGGCAGATGCGAGTCATTGAAGATCGTTCCAGCGGTGACGGAGAACTGATAGCGGCACTTGTCGCAATCGAACTGATTGCGCTTTACGATCTTCGAGATGTTGTCAGACTTGCAACGCGGGCACATAATCACGTCAGGCCAGCGCAGCGCTTCAAGGTACTCGCGGCACTTGTTTTCACTACCAAACTGTTCAATCAGTGTGCACAGATTAACGGAGTTTTTCATGCCTAAGCCCTCATCTTCCTTCAAACATCCTCGGCACATGACCACCGAAGAAGCTGTTAACCATCTCTTCCATCCTGAAATCGTGGAACATATCAAGAATGAGAAGGATGCAGCTAAACCGAAGCCCAAGAAGCAACCACTAAAGAAAGAATAGGGCAATTCTCGCCTTGCGTCAAGTATATAATCTTCTGACTTGTCAATACCCGACCCTCCCCAAATCCAGGCCATCTACCTCATTCCGTGGGGGATATTTTTCCCTCGAACTTTGCAAGTTATTTCTTCCAATTCCTTAGACTTGTATCAGATAGCAAAAAAAGTGAATGTTGACGGTTTGGGCGGCCCGTACGCGACGAATATGGGGTTCGTTGGACCTCGCAATCAGCGCGGAATGGCATCCTTCCGTCACAATTTGCTGCTAAGTCGTTAGTTTTGACGATTTTAGATCTTAAGTCCCTTGTTTTCAACTATTTACGAGGCCCTCTTCCGAAGGTAAGTTGCACGGAATCAGGAATTTACCTCAAAAACACGGAAAAAAATAAACGGGTATCCAGACACGATTTCGGAAACGCGGGGTCCCCCGTTCTCGCGCATTTCGGCGGCCGCCCTCTTTTCGTTCGCCTCTTGTCGTCTATGGGACCGCAACTTGGAACGGAAAGCGGGATCACATCTCGGCGCTATTCGGTGCGGAGAACACGCATAGGCGAAAGGGATGCCGCTCGTCTTGCGGGCAGGAAGCAGGCCACGATCGCGGCAACCAGCAGAACGGCAGCCACTGAGAGAAAGGCCGCAAAATCGAGCGCCTGTACGCCGAACAGCAGGCTTTGCATGGCACGGCCGATGAAATACGCGCCGGCCAGGCCGAGTCCAAGTCCGATGGCGGCGAGCATTACGCCATCACGAATCACAAGGCTCACGACCCGGTTGCGCGTGGCTCCCAGAGCCATGCGCAGGGCGATTTCATGCGCGCGCTGGGCCACCGAGAACGACATCACGCCATAGATGCCGAGCGCGGCAAGGAATAACGCGACCGCGGCAAAGCTGGTGAAGAGGATCAGCGTGAAACGCTGGTCAGACATGGATTCGTCGACGATGTCGTCGAGCGTCTTAGGCTCGGCAAGGGCAACACTGGAATCGACTTGGTGCACCGCGGCGGAGATGCTGGTCAGCATCGCCGACGGGTTCTCAGCCGTGCGCACCGCAAAGCCCGCTTGTGGCCAGGGGATCTGGTAGAAGGGGATCAGCATCTCAGGGTTTTCGTCGCGCTGATCCGCGGTGTGAACGTTGTGATAGGTTCCGACGATCTGCCATGGGATATATCCGCCCAACTTGGTAACGCCGGGAATCAGTTCTTCAACCAGCACCCGCTGGCGCAGCGGGTCTTTGCCCTTCAGGTATTTGTGCACGAAGTCCTGGTTGACCAGGGCCACTTTGACGGTCGCTGCGGTGTCCTGATCGGTAAAGTTGCGTCCCGAGATGAGCTGAATGCCGTAGGTGTTGAAGTAATCGGGCGTCACCATGCCGAACCGTGTGCCCGGGCGTTGCGATGGATCCGCATACGTCTGTCCGCCTTCGAGCATGAACGGCATTCCAAAACCCGGTCCATAGGGCGGCTGGCCGGTCATTGCCACCGTGTGTTGCACGCCCGGAACAGCGGCAATGTGCGCGAGGATATCGCGGAAGTAGGCGGAGATTACCTGCGGATCTTTGGAGCGGCTTTCCGGCACCGGTAAAAAGAAAGTGAGGACGTGGTCTGTCTTGATGCCGAGATCGACGTGAGCCAGATTCCAGAAGCTGTGGATAGTGAGACCGGCGCCCGCCAGCAAGGCAAGCGCAAGCGCGAACTCGCCGATGACGAGGATGCGCCTCACGAAATGCTTTCCCGCGCCGGTGCCTGCGCGTCCGCCTTCTTTGAGTGTCTCGGCAGGATCGACGCGAGAGGCATACCAGGCCGGAGCGGAGCCGGCCAGAAGACCAGCAATCGAGGTAGCGATCAGCGTGAAGAGCAGGATGGGAACATTGAGGCGCAAATCAGCCTCGCTGGGCAGTGTGTTGCGCGGCATGGCTGCGATGAGTCCCTGCAGCATCGCATAACCGAAGCCCACCCCCAGCGCGCCGCCAGCCAGAGCGAGAATCAGACTTTCCGTAAGAAGCTGGGTGAAGACCGTGCTGCGGGTTGCACCGAGCGCGCTGCGAACGGCCAGTTCCTTTTGCCGCGCCATACCCCGCGCCAGCAGCAGATTGGCGACGTTCACGCACGCGATGAGCAACACGAACCCGACCGCACCCAGCAGCAGCCAGAGCATTTTGATGCGTTCCTTGGGCAGGAAGTCGTTCTTAAGCCCCTCAACGTAGGAGCCCCAACCCGTGTCGCTCTTGGGATACACCTGGGCAATGTGAGCAGTGACCGCGTCCATGTTCTGCTGCGCCTGCTTGAGAGTCACGCCCGGTTTAAGACGGCCCATGACGAGAAGCCAGTGGAAGTCGTGATTGACCTGTTCCGGTTTGAAGACCAGGGGAACCGTAAGATCCTGATTCTGTCGATCGAAGATGCCGGGACGCTGCACTCCCACGACCGTGTAAGGGGCGTTGTCCATGCGCAGCGTGGTGCCAATAATGTTGGGATTGGCGCCGAGTTTGACCCACAGCTTGTGGGTGAGGATCACCACGTGATCTTTGCCCGCTACGCCCTCTTCCGGCAGGAAGTAGCGACCCAGCAGGAGCGGCTCACCCATCATTTGCGGCATGCTGTAGGTCTCTCGAACGCCGTTCACGTACTCCGGCTTGTCTTTGGTGGCCAGGTTGAAGCTCGCGCCCGACCAGGCGCAAAGGTCCTGGAAGACCGTGTTCTGCTGCTTCCAATCGAGGAAGTCTCCCGCGGCGACTCCATTGTGATAAGTCTGGATTTTTGACCAGACCATCACCAGCTGATTGGGTTCTGGATAAGGCAGCGGGGCCAGGAGCGTCGCATAATCGACGGTGAAGATGGCCGTGTTCGCGCCGATGCCGATCGCCAACGTGAGCAAAACCGTGATCGTCAGTCCGGGGTTTCGGGTCAGCATACGCAAACTGAACCGGATGTTCTGAACAAGAGTCTGCATGCCTGTCACCCCTCAGGTGTCTGCGCTGGAAGCCCTCCAACGGATCACAGGACAGAGCGCACTGAGACACGCCGGGCGTTCCGCTACGGTCTGTAACAGAGCAGCTAACGTGCCAATATGTTGGATTGAAAAGAAAGGGCTTAGATCAGAGGCAAGGCGGCGTAAGTGTCCGGAGAAACAGCACGCGTCCGAAAACGGACATTGAGCAGGGGCTCAACACTATGCCGTTTCATTCACAATCGTGCCGAAGACAGCAAGACAGTCTTTTGCCGACGCCAGCGGTTCCCTGGAAAACCGCGACTCGGTTTGAACGAATTCGATGGCTAGTACCGGTCTCCGAACTCCGGCTCCACCGGGTTCTCAAACAGCGATGCATCGCGCGTCACGATCGTCAGTCCCGAAGGCGTCACGAAGTATCGCCGCTTATCCTCCACCGGATCGTAACCAATCACCGTTCCCTCCGGAATGTGCACATCGCGGTCGATAATCGCGCGCCGGATGCGGCAATGCCGCCCGATCTGCACATGCGAGAAGATGATGCTCGAGTCGACCTCGGAATACGAATTCACGCGCACATCCTGCGACAGCACCGAGTTCGATACCGAAGCTCCCGAAATGATCACGCCGGCCGTGATGATCGAGTTGACTGCGCTTCCCGTACGTCCCGGCTCGCCGAAAACAAACTTCGCCGGCGGATACTGCCTTACCCGCGTCCGGATCGGCCAGCTTTTGTCATAAAGGTTGAATACCGGCGACACCGAGCAGAGATCCATGTTCGCTTCGTAATACGAGTCCAGCGTTCCCACGTCGCGCCAGTAAAGCGCCGTCTGCTTGTTCTCATCGACGAAGCTGTAGGCCATCATCTTTTTCTTGCCCAGCATATTGGGCAGGATGTTGTGGCCGAAGTCGTGCTTCGAGTTCGGATCTTCCGCGTCGGCGATCAGCGCTTTAAGCAAGGCTTCCGTATTGAAGATGTAGACGCCCATCGACGCCTCCACCTTGTCGGGATTGAAGGGCGACCGGAAGGTCGTCGATGCCGGCTTCTCCAGAAATCCCTGCAACTCACCGTTGGCCGCAACATCAACAACGCCGAAGCGCGACACTTCGTCCGGCGGAATGGGGAGCGTGGCCAGCGTGCACTCGGCGTGCTGTTCCCGGTGGTACTCGAGCATCCGGCTGTAATCCATTTTGTAGATGTGATCGCCCGAGAGGATGATCATGTGCTTGGGCTGTTCGCTGCCGATCGAGTAGATATTCTGATACACCGCGTCGGCCGTTCCCATGTACCAGTTCGTTCCGGTACGCTGCATCGGCGGCAGCAATTCGAAGAACTCGCCCAGTTCCTGCCCCACAATGCCCGTCCAGCCTTCGCGGATATGACGGTTCAGCGAGAGCGCCTTGTATTGGGTGAGGACGTATACCCGGCGCAGGCCGGAGTTGATGCAGTTTGAGAGCGTGACGTCAATAATCCGGTAATGACCGCCAAAAGGAACGGCGGGTTTGGCGCGGTCACGGGTAAGCGGAAAAAGCCGTTCGCCGGCCCCGCCCGCAAGTAAAACACCCAGAGTGTCTTTCATGTCCGTAGAAACCTGCCTTGTCGCGTTGTCTTTCCGGAAGCCCCTCAGCGCGATACCGATATGCCGTTTTCCGGTACGGCAATTTGTTCAGATGCGAACTTCCTCAATTCGCATCTGAACGGCGAAGAATACCACACACAGATAACACGTGCAGCCTGTCCGTTTTACGCCGTTTTCTCGATACCCAAAAAGGAACGGCCGGAGTCCGCAATCCCGGCTCCGGCCCTAAACGTTCTGCTTGTCGAGCGTTCGCTGTTACCTGCGCTTCGACTTGAAGCGGTACTCGACGCCTACTGAAATCGCGAAGTTCACGTCAGTCTGCGTATCCTTCGCCCCGTAATTGATCCCGTATCTCGTAATCACTGCGTCCGGGGTAATCCGAAACACCCATTGTGCCGAGCGGTTCAGGTCGATGTGTCCGCCAATGATTGCCGCCGGAGCGACCTGGTTGTTGTAAAAGCCCACCAGGGACGGAGGCTGTCCGCGCAGATCCTGTTCAAATTTCCCGTAGACCCCGCCGAACATCGCATGAGCAGTCAGTGCGCCATGCTTATTGTGCGGCCCGAGCCACTCCGGTCCCCCGACGAAGAAGTACTGGGCTACGAATGGCCCCTGGATACTCTCCGCCTGGCCCTGACTGTTTACGAAGGTGTTTGGCGCCGCTCCGCTGGTTCCCAGGTAGCCGCGGCCGCTGCCTTCCACTGCCCAATGCCGGCTGAACCAGTAGGAGCCGTCGAGGTCCAGGCCGCCGAGGTTCGATCCCTGCAACAGCGTCGGGCCGGCCTTCATGTGGTCATAGGCCATGCCGACCGATACATCCCACTTGTTGTCGTAATGCACATTGGCCAGCGGATCGACTGCGATATACGTGCCGTTGCCCGTGGTCTGCGAACCGGAGCTCTGCACCGAGGGCTGAACCTGGCCATGAGCGCGCGGAACTGAGGCAAGCAGACCGGCCAACAGGACTGCTGAAAATAAAGAAAAACTTACTGGAAGACGCATCAACAAAAGCTTACAGGACCATACCTTTTCGGGACAATTGGCGGTGCTGGCATTTAGACGCGCTCCAGCATCCATGGCGAGCGGATGCACCTCACCCAACAATCGATTTCCGTGCGATTATGGTTCGCAGCGCTCCGCCCAGCTTGCGTATACCAGGTAGCGGACGGTCTTCGCCGTCTCGAGCGCAGCAACTTCAGTCGAACCCGAATCACCGGGTTCCACCGGCTGCGCGGCATGCGTGCGCCATTCGAGCGACGAACGGCTGAAGATGAGGCCCGCACGCGGCAGGTGATAAGCGCTCGAGACAATCTCGGCCGATCGCCAGCCATGCGTCTTCATCAGGCGCTCTGAAAAGCACGCGTTCTGAATCGTGTCCTTCGCCTGCGTTTCCACAAAGATCGCGGAAGGCGGAATGCCTTGTGCTGCCGCCACGTTGGCCATCACCTCCGCCTCCACGAAGCGGTTGTGCGCAGCGCCGCCGGTGAAGATGAGCCGTGGGGCGATGCCGCGCTCATATTCGCGGACACCCTCGGTCACCCGGGCCAGTTCTTCCGGCGTCGGATTCCCGTCGGAATCCGCCGGCGTACCCAGCACAAGAATTGCATCAAAGTGGTCGCGCGCGGTGTTCGATCGCGGTGCAAGCCGCCCGGCTGCCACCGCCCAGATCACCAGCAACACGATAGCCAGGACAGCTGCAGCGCACCCGCGAACGATCCACACCCTCTTGCCAAGCTTGATGGGCTTATACCGGTGAGCCGGTCGCCGGGTCGGAGCGCGCCGTCGCGATGAAGAAGCAGTGGCCAAACCAGACCTCAGACTTCCACTCTACGGGCGAATCCCGATGCGCGGGGAAACGAAGGTATTAACTGAGAAGGCGCCCCGGCTCCCTCAACCCAGGTCGGCTGGGTGATCCCAGCCGGAGAAAACGATCTCGCTCAATGGTTTGCGGCTGCGGGGCGATTGCTCCTGGGCCTGAAACTTCTCCGCCAGATCGGTCAATTCGCCGTGATAGCCAAGCGCCATCACCGAACCCATGATGTAAGCCTCTGGAATTTCAAATGCTTCGCGCGCCTTCATCCAATCGAAGCCGGCCATTTGATGAGCCGAAAGCCCCAGTGCGGTCGCCTGCAGTGCCATCAGACTCATGGCCGCCCCCAGGTCGTGCGCAGCGTAGTTGTTGGGCGAGTCATTGTTGCTGAAGCGCGTCTTTGCCACACCCAGAATCAGCACGGGCGCACTCCTCGCCCATTCCTGATTGAGGGGAACCAGAGCCTCCAGTATCTTCTTGTAAGTCGCTGAGTTACGGTATCCCACGAGAAAACGCCAAGGCTGTTCGTTATACGAGGAGGGAGCCCACCGCCCGGCCTCGAAGATGGTTTTCAGGTCCGCCTGGCTCACCTCGCGGTCGGCGAAGGCGCGAGGGCTCCAGCGCTCGAGAATCACCGGCAGCACGCCCTCCGTTGAGGGCTGCGCGTACTTCATCTTATTGATTTCAATCGCCGTGAGCGTCATCGATTCAGTCTCCTCGACCAATTTGCCTATCCCGTTTTGATTGCATATCGGGTGAGAAAGATGTGCTCACTGACTTTGGATCGACGGCCAGTTCTCCACATTTTGCAGACCTCAAAATCTGACCAAACCGTCATCTCTCGTTCACATTTCTCAGAGATACTTATAGGTAGACCTGTCTTTCAAATTCGACACGAATTCTCAAGGTTCAAAACTCCGAGCCACGGGAGAGATGTGAAGACAGGCTCGATCGAGTTGGAGTGGTGCCGTCAGCGTGACGGCAACCGATGACGGCCAAGGCAGTTCGCAGTTGAGAAGCAGTCAGTTGGCCTCGATCGCGTGTTCAACAAAACTCTCTGTGGAGGAAGTATGACGAGTTTCATTCAGAGGAGCCGTGGTCCGCTCTTCGCAGCAATTCTTTTCTTATTCAGCTTTGCATCAGCAGCTCTTGCTCAGTCTGCTGTCGACGGCGCCGTTGGCGGCACCGTACTCGATAGCACCGGAGCTGTTGTCGCCAATGCGCAAATCTCTGTCACCAACACCGGAACCAACGCCGAACAGAAGGCCACGACGGATGCCACAGGCTATTTCCGCGTGATTCACCTCCAGCCCGGCTCTTACCACGTGACAATCGGCGCACCCGGATTTCAGACCTATGACTCCAAGGGCGTTACCGTACAGGTAGGCGTGCTCACGGATGTGGAAGCGCGCCTGAGTGTGGGCAGTTCCTCGCAAACGGTCGAAGTAACTGGCGAGGCGCCGCTCGTGAATACCACTTCACCCGATTTTGCCGGGGTGGTAGACCAGATCGCTCTTCACGACATGCCGCAGAACAACTACCGCTGGTCTGCCTTCGCTCTGCTAACACCCGGCGTAGTCAACGACTCGAACGGATTCGGCCTTCTGAGCTTCCGCGGCCAAAGCACCCTGCTCAACAACGTCACCATCGATGGCACCGACGATAACCAGGCCTACTTCTCTGAAGAACGCGGCCGCACCCGCGCCGGCTACTCCACAATCAAGGCTGCCGTCCAGGAGTTCCAGGTGAATACCTCGAACTACTCGGTCGAATACGGCCGGTCCGCCGGTGGCATCGTGAACTCCGTCACTAAGAGCGGAACCAATGCCC
This sequence comes from Occallatibacter sp., assembly GCA_036495975.1. Lineage (GTDB taxonomy): Bacteria > Acidobacteriota > Terriglobia > Terriglobales > Acidobacteriaceae > Telmatobacter. The sequence continues at coordinate 59,716 of DASXLY010000201.1, forward strand.
TGCACGGAGAGGGCTATTACCTCGACCGCGACAGCGCATGGGCAGCTCAGAACTACTATGTGCAGCACCCAGTACCGACAGGCACCGGCGGCTATACATCCGTTCCGTTCAAACCGACTGACCTCCGCCGTCAATACGGCTTTGGCGTGGGCGGCCCCATCCTAAAGAACAAAGTCTTCTTCTTTCTCGCCGCCGACCGCTTCTATCACGATTTTCCCGGAGCTGCCACCATCACCGGCACCAGCGCAAATGCCAACTTCTACACGGCGGCTGATTCGACGCTCCCCGTCGGCAAAACCTGCGGCGGATCAGGGGCTGCGGCTCCTAATTACCAGGACGCGAACGTCTGCCAAATCGCGAAGAACACCGGCCTGGCCTATGCCAGCGCATTCACCATCTACGGCGATGGAATTAATGCCCTGACCGGAGTATTGGGAACCGTGCCCCGCATCGGCAAGCAGGTCATCTACTTCCCGAAGCTTGATTGGCAGATTAACGAAAAAAACCACCTGGCCGTTGAAGCCAACCAGATGCGCTGGAGCTCGCCGGCAGGTATTCAAACCGCACCCGCCGTCGCTTACGGCGCACGCAGTTGGGGCAACGATTACGTTCGCGACAACTGGATCGTCGGCAAACTCGACAGCTTCATCACCAACACGCTGAGCAATGAGGCCCGCTTCATGTACGGGCGCGATTTCCGAATTCGAATTCAACCAGACACCCACCTCTTACGAGAACGCGAACCTGGTCAACACGCCGTCTTACACCAATCCACTCGGTCTGCCGCCGAACGTCAATCTGAGCGGGTTCTTCCAGTTCGGTATGCCGCAGTTCCTCGAACGCGCCTCCTACCCGGATGAGCGCCGCTGGCAGTTAGCGGACACAGTTGTCTGGGTCCGTGGCAACCATACCGTGAAATTTGGAGAAGACTACATCCACACCGATGACAATCTCTCCAACCTCTACAACCAGTACGGGCAGTTCTTCTACAGCGGTAACCAGGCTCTTGGAAATTACGTGTCGGACCTCTACCTCTCGCAGAATCCCGTGTCCGGCAAAGTGGCGGAAAACTACTCCAACTTCAGCCAGGGTGTCGGTGCACCGGGCCTCGAATTCACCACTGGCGATTACGCGTTCTTTGCACAGGATGAGTGGAAGGTCAACCGGCGCTTGAGCCTCACTCTCGGCCTTCGCTGGGAGCATGAGAAATTCCCCAACCAGCAGTTGCCGAACTCCGCCCTGCCGCAGACAACCTCAATCTACAACAACAGCAAGGCCGACTTTGCTCCGCGCATCGGGTTTGCTTATGACGTGTACGGCGGAGGCAAAACCATCCTGCGTGGTGGCTACGGAATGTTCTTCGCCCGCGCAATCAATTCCACGCTCTATCAGTCCATCATCGGTTCCGGTGTGACTGCGGGTCAGATCAACCCCACCATCAATCCCGGCGCCACGTGTGCACCGCAGTTCCCGCAGATCGTATCCGCGAGCTGCCTTGCTGCAATTCCAACCGCCTACTATCTCGACCGCAACTTCAAGGTTCCCGAGATTCATATGGCGGATCTGACACTCGAACAGCAATTCGGCAAAAATGACGTCCTCAGCATCTCCTGGCTGGGATCGTGGGGGCGCCGCCTGCCCGACTTCGTCGACGTCAATCTTCCGTCGCCGACACCGGTCACCTTCGTCGTCTCCGATCCAAGCCACACCGGACCGATGGCCGATGGCTCCGCAATCACGACCAACGCGTACTTCTACGTCGCCGGCAGCGCCACGCATCGTCCCAACCCGAACTACAGCTCCATTACCGACATCTTCAGCGGTGTCAATTCGAACTACGAAGCGTTGGTCGCCAGCTTCAACCACCGCCTTTCGCATGGCATTTCTCTCACCGGCAACTACACCTGGTCGCACGCGATGGACTTTGGAGAAAACAACCAGACCTCCGCGTCGGTCACATCGTTGCTCGACCCCAATAACCTCAAGCTCGACTATGGCAACTCCAACCAGAACGTACCCAACCGGCTGGTCATCGCTGCGGTTGGCAACTCGCCATGGCATTTTTCCAGTCCGCTGGGGTACCTGCTGAATGGCTTCTCGATCGCTCCGGGATTTTCGACGCAGAGCGGTTTGCCTTATTCTCCAGGCATCAGCTCTGGCTCATCCAACGCGAAGATGTATCCCACCGGCTCGACCACTCAGCAATCGATCATCACTACCTCATCCTTCAACGGAACAGGTGGCGCCAACCGTTTGCCCAACTTCGACCGCAATGCGTTCCAGTATCCCAAAACCTGGGGACTTGACCTGCGCGTCTCCAAGAAAGTTGTGGTCAGAGAAAGGTACAGCCTCGAATTCTTCACCGAGGCCTTCAACCTGACCAACCACCAGAACGTTACCGGCCTCGGAACGACGGCTTATCAGATCACCGAGGACACGACTAACCACGTTAACAAGTTCACCCCGTTCACCAGCACGCCGTACCAGTCCATCACCAGCACGGATAACAGCAACTTCGCTTACAACGTGCGTCAGCTTCAGATGGGCCTGCGCCTGAACTTCTAACATCGGCCTCAAAGAAAAACCGCGACGCTTTCGGGCGTCGCGGTTTTTCTTTGACGCCAAGGGCTCTCAGCGCTCCGCTCTACTCTCAATCAGTGAGACCGTTCCGAGAATCCCCGAGGGGAGCGGCTTCAAATTCTGCATGTCCTGGGGTACAAACTCGACGCCATACCGGTTATAGAGCAGCCGGTAATCCGGCAGATCGGCACCGGCCAGCTCATTAATGGCAGTGTTGCCGACCAGAATCCGGATCGTGTTCGCGCCCGGCTTCAGGAATTTCACAATATCCAATCGAAATGGCGGATGCCACACATAGCCGGCGGGATGATCGTTCACGTAGACTCGCGCCGCTTCTCGCACGGGGCTCTCGAGATACGCACGCATATTGAAACGCAGCAATGGCTCGGGCAGAGCGACGGGCGTACCATCGCCGAAGTCGAGGAAGACTGAACGCCCCGGCTGCAGGGCAGATTCATCGATGCTGATTGTCTTGTCGTAACTGACAACCCCGGAAAAATACCGGAGTCTCTCCACGTCTGTCCATGAGCCAAGGCTCTCGAGGCGCACCGTTGTGTTGCCTATAGTGATTCTCCAGTCCCTTGATATGTCGATCCTGCTTTGTACTTTGAAATCCCTCTCAACCGGTGACAGTGGAACGTCGGAAAAGTAGATCAGGCGCGACTCATAGGGCTGCAAATCAAGCACGATTCGCTTCGGATCGGGAAGGCCCTCCGTCTTGCCAGTAAACGGATCCCACTGTTCGCCAAACCTCCGCGCGGCCCGAAACTTCGCGTGAATCTCCCGTTCCTGGTTACTGGTGTTAGCAACAAAATAGAGGTCGCCGTATTCGAGGTGTCGATGAATAAAGCCGATATCCGGTGTCGCCGGCTCTGCCGCGAAATCAGGATTCAACGTCGACGCCAGCATTGCCCCCAACGATCCTTCATCCTCCACAAAGTGTGCCTTCGCCATCTGGCCGCCAAACAGCGACGTCGAAATCTGCTTCACCCGTGCAGTGATTGCCGTAGCCTCCCGATATCCGGGCGCAGTATCGGGCAGCCTCCTGGTTGCAATTACGATGACTCCCGCATTGGCAAACTTGACAATTTTTTCGTATGTCGCCGGATCGATGCGATGCACATCGGGAAGGATCAGTACCTTGTACGGAATGCCAAGCGTGTCGATCGTGCCGGCATCGATGAAATCGAAATTGAACCCGGCATCGAGGACCTGTTCGACGACCTGGTCCCCCAGAAACTCGGGCATCGACTCATCCATCGTTATGTTGGAGCCAGTCTCGTCGAATTCTCCAGTCGCCGACTTGCGTCCCTGGGATCGCGCTTTGAATGACGCCCACACATCATCCTCGGGAAGAAAGATGGCGATATCGTTTGCCGGCTTGCCCTGTCTCAATGCGAAGCTGGCTCGCTGCAGGTAGGCCGCCAGATCGGGCATGACCATCCACCAGGGATTGTGCGCATTCAAAGCTCCGGCCGCGTACATGCGCCATCCAGGCTCGCCGGCCTCGGGCGGCGAATAGGGCCAGCCATGGCCCACCAGCTGATTGATTCCCTGCAGAAAATGCAGATCGGCTTCAGCCTTCATGTCCAGCGGCGTCGCGCGAAACGCGGGCGAGTGTAACCAGGTCCATGTCTCCGAGGAGATCACCGGATGGCCAAACAGGTGTCCCGCAGATGCAGCCCATCGTGTGTCGGAAAATGCACGCCACATTCGAAGGGTTGCCTTGCCTTCACCTTCCGGCAGATCCTCAAATCGATTGCTCGACAATGTCACCGGCGGAAACCCGTAGGTCTGTGATCGAAAAAGCGTGGAATGTTTATGTGCCCATACATGAATGGGCTCGAGGTAGTTTTCATCGGCCAGCTCCGTCAGTGTTCTGCCCCAATCGTGGCGCACCGCCGCTGTCTCGGGTCCGATATCTCCCACCAGGGCCGGCAACATCGGCGTCAGATCGTAGCCGCGCCGCCGCTCGAATTCCTGAAGCAGAGCCGGCGTCCAGTCCGATCCGTAGTCCTCCAGGCTGTCACTGAACACCGCGTATGGCGGATGATCGCCAAACGCCGACAGCAGCCGGTCGCCTATGTTTTCGAGATGATTTCGAATGGCCACGCTGTCATAGTGATCGAGGACAAACCCGGTCGCACCCACTGCCGCCCGCTTCACCATCATCCCCGTACGGCTCGATACGAAGAACACCACAGTGCGCTCGGAATCGGACGCACCTGGAATCTCCACGCGAGGACCGACCGGCATCGGAAGTTGATGTACCTGCCGGTAGTCAAGCGGGCGATCCGCTCCCGGAACCATAAAAGCGGCGAGAAGTTTTTCGCCCGCCTCCATTGCCGGTACCGGTGCAGACGCGCTGCCCGGGGCCACGTTAACCCGCTCCACGCGCAGCTTCCCCGCGGCCTGGGTCACTGGTATAGCTCGGCCGCCGAATGGCCATCCGCTGCCTAGCGTAATATCCACCCGCATCCCGAGCCGGCGCGCTTGCTCCGCAGCAAACCTCAGGTTATCGATATGCTCATCGGACGCAAATGCGTAGTTGTGAAATCCGCTTTGAGGCTCATCAAGCGCCAGCGGATAAAGCGTGGCGATCTCGACGCCGCCAATTCCGGCCGCCTTCATCTGCTCCAGTTCGCGCTTCAGTTCCGGCTTTGTAGCGGAAGGACCAAACCACCACCAGCGCATCATGATCTTGCAGTCGTCCGGTGGATGCGCAAAAACTTCGTGAAGTCTGGCAACCTCGGCGGAGGGCGCGGTCGCAGCCTGCTGCGCGAGGCCGACAACCGGCAAGCAGCAGAGCAGGAAAACACGGGCGGACCGAAGCATGAGGGAATACTCGCAGATGGACCTCCCGCATGCCAGTCCCATCCCGGTCGGTCCGACAGGATCCTTTCTACGGGTAGATCCGGTGCAGCGTCCTCGCAAACGGAATCGTCTCGCGTACATGATCGAGGGCGCACACCCAGGCGACCAAGCGCTCGATCCCCATCCCAAATCCCGCATGCGGCACCGAGCCATATCGCCGAAGATCCAGATACCACTGGAATGCCTCAAGCGGCAGATTGTGCGCTTCGATTCGGCTCTTCAGCAACTCGTAGCTCGAGACACGCTGCGAACCACCGATGACCTCACCGTATCCCTCCGGCGCCAGCACATCTACGCACAACGCAAAGTTCGCGTCCTTGGGGTCCGGCTCCATGTAGAACGCCTTTACCGCCGCCGGATACCGGTGCACCATCACCGGCCGGTCATACTGCGAACTTAACCACGTTTCATCCGGTGAGCCAAAATCGTTCCCATATTCAAATGGCTGCTCCAGCTGTCCCTTGGCGTGCGCCTCATTCAGCATCTTCGCTGCCTCGTCGTAGCGCAAGCGCGGGAACGGCGGCACAATCTTCTTCAGCTTCTCCACATCGCGCCCAATCACCTCGAGTTCCGGCGCGCGATTCTTCACCACGCTCTGCACAATGTGCGAAATGAAGTTCTCTGCCAGCTCCATCAGCCCATCGAGATCGCAGAAGGCAACCTCCGGCTCGATCATCCAGAACTCCGTCAGGTGCCGCCGCGTCTTCGACTTCTCGGCGCGGAATGTTGGCCCGAAACTGTACACCCTCCCTAAAGCCAGCGCCGTCGACTCGATGTACAACTGCCCCGATTGCGTTAGAAACGCAGGATCGCCAAAATAATCCACCGGAAACAACGTCGAAGTACCCTCGCACGCCGCCGGCGTCAGGATCGGCGGATCAGTGCGGATGAACCCGTTCGAGTCGAAGTATTCAGCTGCCGCGCGCATGATCTCCGCACGAATGCGCAAAATCGCTGACTGCCGCGGCGACCGCACCCACAGGTGCCGGCGCTCCATAAGAAAATCGACCCCGTGCTCCTTCAACGTAATCGGATATGGATCCGACTCCGGCACCCGCTGGATCACCTGAATGTCCTCGACATCCAGCTCATAGCCGCCCGGCGCCCTCTTGTCCGCTCGCACCTTGCCGGTCACGATCACCGATGATTCCTGGGTCAGGTTCTTGAGCGCGTCGAACACCTCCGCGGGAACGCTCTTCACATGCGCTACCCCCTGCACTGTCCCGGTGCCATCCCGAAAGATCGGGAACAGGAGCTTGCCGCTCTCGCGCGAATTGTAGAGCCATCCGTGGATCTGCACGGACTGGCCCTCATGTTTGCCAAGAGTGGCGATCGTCGTAACCGGCGCAGCAGGCTTGGCGGTTTCAGTGGTTACGACACTTGGAGCGGTTTCTTCAGACATAGCTCAATTCCCGTCGTGGTCAGACTGTATCCCATCCATTTCGCCCTTCGGCGAAATAGGTGGGAATGGACCTTCTAGGATAACGCTGCTCGCCACGCGGTCCCTCACGGCGTCTCTGCCCGGTTGGCCCTCGCGCATCCCAGCCGCTTGGTTTATCGTCCATACAGCTATGGCAACCGATCCCAAGCCGCAGCCAGTCCCCGTCAACCAGCCCAGCCAAAAGGGGCAGCCTCATCCCTCTGCCGAAGCCGAAGAGGTGTTTCGCCGCTGGGTCCGTTTCCTCGACGAGGAGTTCTATCGCCACCGCTCCCCCGAACGCCGCGCTGAGATCGTCCGCGATCAGCTCTACCAGCTTTACCTCGGCAGGCCCCACGGCGCAAAGCCCAACGTGACGCTCTCCAGCGAACTCCCGGCCAACGTGCTCGGCTACTCTCTCGACCCCGAGAACGCCACCGTGGAAGCGGAATACTTCGGAGATGCCGACCCGGCGGAGTTCGCTATCCGCAAGCCCTTGATCTGGTTCTGGAAAATGTTCGATCGCTCGCCCATCGGCCTGAATCTCTGGCTGGGATTGCGCTTCCGCTGCATGCTGGCGCGTCACATCTTTGACCACATGGGGAATGGCGTCAAGATTCACCACGGCGTGGACCTGACTTATGGCTACAAGTTGTCCGTCGCCGATGGCGCAGTCATCCACCAGGGCGTCCTGCTGCACGACCGCGGCGGAATCAAGATCGGCAAAAACGCCATCATCGGCTCTTTCGCGCGCATTTTCTCCCACAGCTACTCAACCAAAGGCCGTGAGGAGGAAGTGAAGCTGCAACCCACCACCATCGGGGACGGCGCCCGGATTGGCAGTCACGAGATCATCATGGGTGGCTCCAACATCGGCGCCGGTGAAGTCATCGGCCACTACCCAGCTTACAAGTTGTAGATACGGCAGACATGCTACCCTGAGCTTTCCGATTCAGGGAGAATCTGTTTGCAGTCAGCTGTCTTTGCAATCAAGGTATTCGAGTTTGTTCTGCTGATCTTTTCACTCAGCTTCCACGAGTGCTCGCATGCTTGGGTGGCATCCCGGCTCGGAGATCACACGGCGCGCCTGCAAGGCCGCGTAACACTCAATCCCATCAATCACATCGACCTTGTAGGAACGCTCATCATACCGGCCATCATCATCTTCGGGCCGCTGGTCGGATTCACTCTGTTCAGCGGAGCGCTGATCGGATGGGCGAAACCCACCCCGGTGATCACTCGCAACTTCACCAAGATCCGGCGCGATGACAATCTGACCACGCTGGCGGGCCCGGCTTCGAATCTGCTGCTCGCCTTAGTCGCCGTTCTTGTGCTGCTCTTTATCAACCACTTCGTCCCGCATGGACGGGCTATCGTGAGCTACACCATGAATGGCCTGCTGCTGCCCGGCGTGAATTCGACGGTTCAGGCTATTGTGCTGCTGGGAATCGCAGCCGTTCAAATCAACCTGGCACTGCTAATCTTCAATCTGCTCCCCATTCCGCCGCTCGACGGCAGTCATCTGTTGCGCAACGTCCTGCCCTACAACGCAGTCCAGTCCTACGACCGCATCCCCATGTGGATAAGCTGGATGCTGATGTTCTTCGTCGGCGGCTACGTGATGAACCTGTTTCTTGCACCAGCTTTCTCTATAGTGGGTCTCGTGTTGACGAAAGGCTGATTCCAAACCTCAGCCGCTACAATGGGGACGAGCCCTACTTTTGACGTTTCTGATCAAAACAGGTGATGATCCCGGCAATTATTCCGGAATAGAAAACAGAATGTCTGAACCAACTCCATCCTTCCGTCCGCGCGTTTTGAGCGGCATGCGCCCCACTGGCAAGCTGCATCTTGGCAATTACATGGGAGCCCTTGCCAACTGGGTCAAGCTTCAGGAGAGCGGCCAGTACGAGTGCTACTTTTTCATCGTCGATTGGCACGCTCTCACCACCGACTACGTAGACCCCTCGCAGGTCGCGCCCAACACCATCGAAGCCGCGCTCGACTACCTGGCCGCCGGCCTCGATCCCGAGCGCAGCGTGCTCTTTCTGCAAAGCCAGGTTCTGCAGCACGCCGAACTGGCCCTGCTCCTGGGCATGATTACCCCGCTCAGCTGGCTAGAGCGAGTGCCCACCTACAAGGAGCAGCAGGAAAACCTCACCGGCAAAGACCTCTCCACCTACGGCTTTCTGGGCTATCCGCTGCTGCAGGCTGCCGATATCCTCATCTATCAGGCGCAATACGTTCCCGTAGGCCAGGATCAGGTGGCCCACGTCGAGCTGACCCGCGAGGTCGCCCGTCGCTTTAACAACCTTTACAAGCTTGATGGCCGGGAAGTTCTCCCGGAGCCCGACGTTCTGCTCACCCCATCGCCGAAGCTGCCTGGCACCGATGGCCGCAAGATGTCCAAAAGTTACGGCAATACGATTGAGATCAACGATCCCGAGCCAGTGGTCCGCCAGAAGCTGAAGACCATGGTCACCGATCCCGCGCGCATACGTCGCAAAGATCCCGGCGACCCCGACAAGTGCCCGGTCGGCGATTTGCACAAGGTCTTCTCCACTCCGGAAACCCTCGCCAAGGTCTACGAAGGCTGCCGGACGGCCAGTATCGGATGCATCGAGTGCAAGGGCTGGGCAGCGGACGCCCTCGTGCAGATCCTGAAACCGATCCAGGAACGCCGCGCCCGATTCACTCCCGGCGACGTTGAGGATATCCTCAAGCATGGTTCCGATCGTGCCCGGGCTCGGGCTGAGCAGACCATGACCGAGGTCCGCGCTGCCATGCAGCTCACGCCTTTCTGTCCAGGCGCAAGATAGGCTCAAAAGAAAGAGATTCCCCAAGTAGAGATTTCCATTTGACCGAATCCAAGCAAAATCCGGAGATCGAGCCTGTTGATCCTATAAAGCACCCCGCGCCGCCAGTCCGCGATCCGGAGCCAGGTCGTCGCACCCCCGTGAACGATCCGCAGCCCGGTTCGGAACCTGAGCCAGATTCTCCCGCTCCGACCAAAGAGCCTGGTGTAAACTCCGCGCCTCGGCTGGTGCTCACTTCGAAGCCCGTACCCGAGGAAAAATTCGCCAAGGGCGCGCAGATCAAATCGAAGAAGCCCGAACAAGAAGCTGCCGAACAATCGCCCTTCTCCGTCACTGTCGGCCTGGTATACGACGGGCCACTTGACCTGCTGCTCGACTTGATCCGCAAGCAGGACATCGACATCTACGACATCCCCATCGCGAAGATCACGGCCCAGTTCCTCGTCTATGTCGACCAGCTCAAATCGACAGACGTCGACGTGGCTGGAGATTTCATCTACACGGCGTCGCTTCTGATCCACATCAAGAGCAAGATGCTGCTGCCGCGTATGTCTGCCGGCCCCGAGGAAGAGGGCGAAGATCCACGCCGCGAACTTGTCGAGCGCCTGCTCGAGCACGAACGATTCAAGAATGCTGCCCAGATGCTTCAGCAGAAGCAGGTACTCGAAGCAGCCTCGTGGACGAATCCCGGCCTCCGCGAGTTCAAGGACGACGTCGCGGCCGAACCAGAAATCGCTGCCGATACCGTCGACCTGGTTCGCATTTTCCGCGACATTCTCGACCGCGCCAGCAAGCGTCCCACCTTCAACCTGCAGGACGATGCGGTTACCGTCGGCCAGATGATTCAGTTCCTCACCCGGCGCCTGAGCATGGAAGACAGGCCCCTCGCCCTGCGTAAACTCCTCAGCCACACCAAGTCGTCGCGAGCACTCGTTGCGATGTTCCTGGCGTTGCTGGAACTGGTCCGGCTCCAGGCCATTCTCCTCCGCCAGGATCACGCCTTTTCTGAAATATTCATCAAAAAGAGCAGCGGTTTCGATACCGTCGTGAATGACGGTCTGACCAACGCCACCGACGAATGGAGATAGACAACCTTCTGGTTGCATAATTCCAGGAAGAGAATTTATGCAATATTTCGGTTGCTCTTTTTTTATGCATCACTCTCGCCGAGTTTGCCCCAAATTGCTGCGTCTATTGCAAGACTCATGATCATGGCTCAAAACCTGTGCAAATCAGCAGCATGCACAGCACGTATCTCAAAAATGAAACGATATTTAACCAACTGAATCGAAAAGAGTTGAACTTCCACCCCAAACGCCATTTCGCTAAGGTTTCGCCGCTGCTCGCCCGATAGATCATGTAGAATCAATTGTGTGGCACCTGATGCAAGGAGCCGCGCATCAAACAACTGTGGCACGAATACGGTTGTTGGGGTTTTATGCAATCCTTTTTTGATTGTCCCTCCTGCTGCGATCCTGGATCGAGCAATCCCTTATTCCCTTCAAAATCTACTTCTGATTCCGCGATGGCCATCGTTGCGCCGCGTCGGAATCCGTTGGCCGCAACCGGAGAGATCTGATGGCAGCCACGGTCGCAACTGCTCTACCCGGAACAACACTCCTCGACCGCAAACTGAAGCGCTCGCCGAGCAAGGTGGGCATTTTCTCATTCCTTGCTGCGTTGGGGGCCGGCGTCGTCTACATCATCTTCCATGTTGCTCGCGATCTGGACGCGGCATCTATCACCAGCTACGCGCCGTACGCCATGTTGGCTCTGGCTCTCTTCATCGCCTTGGGCTTCGAGTTCGTTAACGGCTTCCACGACACCGCCAACGCCGTCGCCACCGTAATCTACACGCACTCGCTGGAGCCGAATATCGCTGTCGTCTGGTCGGGGATCTGTAACCTCGCCGGTGTTCTGCTCTCTTCCGGTACGGTTGCTTTCGCCGTCATAACGTTGCTTCCAGTTGAGTTGATTCTGCAGGTCAGTTCCGGCGCTGGCTTTTCGATGGTCTTCGCCCTGCTCATCGCGGCGATTCTGTGGAACCTCGGCACCTGGTGGCTGGGTCTTCCCGCATCCAGTTCGCATACGATGGTGGGCTCCATCATCGGCGTTGGCATCGCCAATCAATTGCTCATGCCGCACACCGGCACCTCCGGCGTCGACTGGGAACAGGCCATGAGAGTCCTGAAGGCCCTCCTGATCTCCCCGGTCATCGGTTTTGTTTTTGCCGGAATGCTGATCCTGCTGGCCAAGCAGGTGGCGAAATTCCCCGAGCTCTACGAAGCGCCAAAGCACAACGTCCCGCCACCGTTCCCCATCCGCGCCCTCATGGTGCTCACCTGCACCGGCGTCAGCTTCTTCCATGGTTCCAATGACGGTCAGAAGGGCATGGGGCTTATCATGCTCATTCTTATCGGGACGGTCCCTACCGCGTACGCGCTGAATCACGCTGTCAGCCCGACGCAGATGCAGGATTTCATTACCACTTCGGAGCGGGCCGACCGGATTCTCACACGGCACGTCGACTCCAGTGGCCATCTCAAAACGGATGCGCGCACTACGGTCACCAACTACATCCGCACCAAAGAGATGGAGCCAGATACTGTCATGGCTCTTCGTGGACTCGTCGAAGAGATCAATCACGAGGTCACGCTCTACAAAGCATTCAAGGCTCTCCCTGCGAATGAGCAAGCCAATGTCCGCAATGACATGTACGTCGCCAGCGAAGCGCTCCGGCTAATGCTCAAGGCCAATGACCCAGCCTTGGATCGAGAGGAACGGGCTGCCCTGAACAATTACAAGGACAAGGTCGACAACGCCACCAAGTTCATTCCCACATGGGTAAAGGTTGCCGTCGCGCTTGCTCTCGGCCTTGGCACCATGGTCGGCTGGAAGCGCGTCGTCGTCACCGTCGGCGAACGCATTGGCAAAGACCATCTTACCTATGCGCAAGGCGCCAGTGCGGGTCTGATTGCCATGGGGACCATCTTCGCGGCCGATAAATTTGGGCTCCCGGTGAGCACCACGCACATCCTTAGTTCCGGTGTAGCCGGAACCATGACCGCGAACGGCAATGGCCTCCGTTTTAAGACGGTCCGAAACATTGCTGCGGGATGGGTCTTCACACTTCCTGCTGCGGCGTTCCTTTCCGGCTCGCTTTATTGGCTCTTCCGCCACATTGCCTAAATCCTGATGCAGAATTGCTGACGGCTGCGCTTCGGTGCAGCCGTTTCATTTGCTCTCCCCAGCAAATTCATCTTCCGTTCATCTGCCATTCATCCAGCTCGGATATTCCTTGCTGCGTCTGGCCAATGCGGCCCCCCGGCGTCCAGACCGATTCCTTTTGCAACCCGGAGTTTCTTCGATGGCTGACCTGGCTACCACTGCCACTTCCCCCGCATTAGCGGGGTCCATTCTCGATCGCAAAAAGCACGCGTTTCCCAGTTGGATTACAGGAGCAATCGTCGTCGTCGCGCTCCTTGGTGGACTGGTTTACATCGGCTTTAACATCGCCGGCGATCTCCAGGGCACTACCATCATCAGCGTCTGGCCCTACGTACTGCTCGGGGTGGCTCTGCTGATTGCGCTGGGGTTCGAATTCGTAAACGGATTTCACGACACTGCCAATGCCGTCGCCACAGTCATCTACACTCACTCGCTCGATCCAAATATCGCCGTCGTGTGGTCGGGTCTGTGCAATCTTTGCGGCGTGCTGGTGTCTTCCGGTGCAGTGGCTTTCAGCGTCATCACACTGTTACCCGTCGAGTTGATTCTCCAAGTCAGTTCCGGCGCCGGTTTCGCCATGGTCTTCGCACTCCTGATTGCCGCCATTCTCTGGAATCTCGGCACCTGGTGGTTTGGTCTTCCCGCCTCCAGCTCGCACACCATGGTTGGATCGATCATTGGCGTCGGCGTAGCCAATCAACTCATGAGCGTCCACAGCGGCACCTCGGGCGTCGATTGGGAACAGGCCACCAAGGTTTTCAAAGTCCTGCTCATCTCACCGATTATCGGTTTCACAGCCGCGGCACTTCTGATGTTGCTTTCCAAGGCGTTCATCAAATATCCAGCGCTCTACAAAGCTCCCAAAGACAATACCCCTCCGCCGTGGCCCATTCGTGGATTGCTGATCCTTACCTGCTCTGGCGTGAGCTTCTCGCACGGCTCCAACGACGGGCAGAAGGGCATGGGACTCATCATGCTCATCCTGATCGGGACGGTGCCCACGGCCTACGCTCTCAACCACGCCGTCACCAGAAACGATGTGGCGCAATTCATCGTCGCATCCGATAGCGCCGGCAAGATCCTCGACGCCCACGTCGACAAGCACGGTATCCTCGGGGCCGACGCCCGCGCCACCGTTACTGACTACATCCGCACCAAGCAGCTGCAGCCCGACACTATCCTCGCGCTTCGCGAACTGGTCGAGGACCTAAGCCACGAGGTCGCGCTCTACAAGGAATTCAAGTCGGTCCCGGCCAACCAGCAGACCAATGTCCGCAACGACATGTACGTCGCTAGCGAAGCCCTTCGCCTGATGCAGAAGAATCACAACCCGGCCTTCACTGCTCAGGAGAGCTCCACTCTTACGGCATACAAATCCCGCGTCGACAAGGCCACCAAGTTCATTCCGGGATGGGTTAAAGTCGCCGTCGCCCTCGCACTGGGATGCGGCACCATGGTTGGCTGGAAGCGCATTGTCGTCACCGTCGGCGAGAAGATCGGCAAGGAACATCTGACCTATGCCCAGGGTGCCTGCGCCGAACTCGTCGCCATGGCCACCATCTCCGCCGCCGATAACTTCGGACTGCCTGTAAGTACCACGCATGTACTCAGTTCGGGCGTGGCCGGCACCATGGCTGCCAACCGTAGCGGTCTCCAGATGTCGACCCTGCGCAACATCGCCGCAGCATGGGTGTTCACACTTCCGGTGGCGGCTCTCCTCTCAGGTACGCTCTTCTACCTGTTCCGCCAATTGGCGAGATGAATTCCTCTGCAAGTTGCCTTGGTTGAGTTTGTGAATTGAAGGGCGTCCACAAATGGACGCCCTTTCTTTTGCTGATTTCTCTGTGGACCCATTCCTCCGCCTGGTCCAGTACCATACAGAAGGTACTGATTGCTGTATGAGCCTGAAATCTAAACTGGAAGCTGTCATTTACGCCTCGGAAGAACCGGTCACCCTCGGCCAGCTTGCTACCCTGTTCGGCGCGGACGCCCTTGACTGGAAGGCGACCGAGGAAGCCGCCGATGCACAAAAAGCCGCGGTCGATTCGGCTGCCACCGCGGTTGACCCCTCGCAGCCCCTGGTTGCCGAGGGTTTGGAGTATCTTGACCTGCGCACCGAAGACGGCACTCTGCTGGAGCAACCCGGATTCGCGGTGCTTCCCGTCGCCGACGAGGAACCTGTCCCGACTACGGACCAGCAGACAACGGAACAGGCCGATGCCGTGCATCCTGATGCAGCCGAGGCGCAGATTGCAGAAAATGCTGAGGAAACGCCCGAACCCGCCGAACAGCACCAAGCCGGCTCATCGGCGCAGGAAGGCTCTCCGCTCGATCCTGAAGCCGAAGCGAAGCGCATCGCCCGCCATCGTGATCGCGAAATCAAATCAATCCTTCGCCAGATCATCGATGAACTGATCGTCGAATACGCCGACGACGAGCGCGGCATCGAGATCCGCGAAATCGCCGGCGGCTATCGCATGGCAACCAAGCCCGAGTGCCACGACGCCGTTCGCATGTTCATCAAGAGTCTGAAGCCGGCTCTAAAGCTTTCTCTGCCGGCGCTCGAAACCCTCGCAGTGATCGCTTACAAACAACCGGTCACCGCACCCGAAGTCAACGAAATCCGCGGCGTAGATTCCTCCGGCGTCTTCGGCTCTTTGCTGGCCCGCAAGCTCATCACCACGGCTGGACGCAAGCAGGTCATCGGCCGCCCCATCCTCTACAAGACCACCAGGGAATTCCTGATGCGTTTCGGCCTCAAAGACGTCGCCGAACTTCCCTCGATGGATGAGTTCGAGAAGATGGCCAGCGAGCTCGAAGAAGCCGAACCGATGCCAATTACCGACCCTGTCGCGGCCGATGCGTACGACGCAGAAGGCGATGCAGGGCCTGAACTCGACGAGAACGCACCCGAAGAGCCTAACAACGATTCGCCTCCGCCCTCCGGCGAAACTCTCCAGGCTTCGGAGCCTGCAAGCGAATTCAACCACGCGACGAGACTGGCTGAATAAGGCCGGTTTTCTGCGATCGCCGAACCTGCCGGACCACCGGAAATGCCGCAGGTAGAACCGAGATTTCCCCATGAGCGACGACGCGCGCCGCAGTTCCGATCAGCCAGAACCGGATTCCGAGCTTACTCGGCCGGAACCCAAAGGACCCGAGAATGACGCCCTTGAAGCCGAGGCCGCCTCTGCCGCCGCAGCCAGCGACACATTCGAGCAGGCCGGTGGAGTAGAACTCGAAGCGGCTGTTAAAGCCCTGGAGCCGGCTGAAAGTGGAGAGGAAACCCCCGAGCCAACTCCGCAGCCCACGGCAAAGGTCGAGCGACTTCAGAAGATCCTTGCCCAAGCCGGTATTGCCAGCCGCCGGCACGCTGAAGAACTGATTACGCAAGGCCGCGTGCAGCTAAACGGAAAGGTTGTCACAGAACTCGGCACCAAGGCCGACCCCGCTCGTGACCACATTCGCGTTGACGGCAAGCTCCTGCAGGGTTCCGAACGCCAGCGCTACTACATGCTCAACAAACCCAAGGGCTTCGTCACCACCGTCAGCGATCCCGAAGGTCGACCGACCATCATGCAGTTCTTCGCCAAGATGCGCGAGCGCCTCTACCCCGTGGGCCGCCTCGACTACATGAGCGAGGGACTTCTGCTCGTCACCAACGACGGAGAACTAGCCAACAAGCTTACCCGCGCTGCCTCCGGCGTGGAGAAGACGTACCTGGTCAAAGTCAGTGGCCATCCCACTGAAACGGAGATCGAACGCCTCCGCGAAGGAGTCTCGATTGACCGCGTCAAGCCCGGCTCCGGACGGGTGCAGACCGCGCCAGCCAATGTCCGCAAGGTCCGGCACGGCGATAATCCCTGGTACGAAGTTGTCATCATCGAAGGCCGCAATCGCGAGTTGCGCAAGATGTTCGAGGAGATCGGCCACCGCGTCGAAAAAATCCGCCGTGTCGGCTACGGCCCGCTTGTGCTTGACCTCGAACCCGGAAAACTTCGTGAACTGGCACCCGAGGAAGTCGAAGATCTGCGCAAGGCCGCGGAGGGCAAGTATCGCAAACCAAAAACGCGGAACGCTCACAAGCGCGGCGCAGCAGCCGAAGCGCAGTTGCCGACCCTGAAGCCACACTGGAATCCGAAACGTGGTGACGAAGCAAGAAGGGATCGCAGCCCATCCCGCCCTCCCGAACGCCGCCCAGCGTCAGGTCCGAGTCGACCTCCCAATCGTGGCGCAAGTCGCGGTCCGGTTCGCAGTTCCGGCCGCGGCCCCGGGAGTGGTCCGCCGCGCGGCCAGTTCCGCACCCCACCCCGCGGCGATTTTCGGCCCGGCGCCCGCTTTGAAGGCGGACGCACGCAGCGGCCACCGCGCCCTGATGCCACAGAACGGCCGTTTGATGGAACCCGCGATAATCGCGCGCGCTTTGCCCAATTCCCAACTCGCGAGGGCGGCAACAGGCCCGCATGGAAAAACAAGCCCGCACACGGATCTGCTCCGCCTCGATTTGACCGCGACGCATCACCGGAACGTGGTGTGAGATCGGAGCGTGACGCAAGGTCGGAGCGCCGTGGCCCACCCCCCAATCGATCCGGTCGCAGCGATCGTCGCCAACCCGGCGAATTTCGCGCAGCGCCCCCAACCGCTCGCGGCCCGCAGCGCCTTGACGGGAAGCCTACCTCTGGGCCGGGCGGTTTCAGCGGCAAGAAGCGGCTCGAGATACGACCCGCCGATGAGGACTTCAGCTCGCAAGACCGCCCGGAACGCCGTTCATTCCCACCGCGTGGTGGACCGCGCCCAAGCTCTGGCCGAGGTCCCTCTGCTCCGTCCTTTACCCGAAAACAGCGGCCACAATCTGATCGCGACAGGAGACAGGATTCGGTGCAACGGCCCCGCTTTGACCGCGATCGCGGCGAACACCCCCGCTCCGACCGCCCTAAACCGGGTGTGAGAGTCAGCCCTCCGGCCAAGGAGCGTCCTAATCGCCCACCTTCCGGACCTCGTCCCGGCGGGTTCAAACGCGAAGGCCCCGGCGGTCGCGCCAGAAAGTTGAGCCCGAATCGTGGAAACGTGCGCTCCGGTGGCGGCCGTCGTCCAGGCTCAAGACCCGGCGGCAAACCCGGCGGAGGAAAACGCCGTCCCTGATCCTGATCCCTTAAGACACGCAACCGCATGGTTGCTTATCTTAACAATCTGTCTTATCCTGCAACCTTGAGATTGCTTTTATGGATACGAACAGAATTGAGAAACGGATCGAGCTCAGGGCGCCGGTTTCCCGGGTGTGGCGCGCCATCACCGACTATCGCGAGTTCGGCCGGTGGTTCAAGGTGAGGCTAGAAGGCCCATTTATACCCGGCCAGGTTTCACGCGGCCAGATTACCTATCCCAGCTACGAACACGTCACCTGGGAAGCGTTAATCGAAAAGATGGAACCCGAGAGCCTCTTCTCCTTTAGCTGGCCCCACGCTAAATCCTTCGAGAAGACCGACAAGCCCGCCGACTACCCCAGTGCCCCAAAAACACTCGTCGAATTCCGTCTCCAGCCAATTCCAGGGGACCCGGTTCGCGGCGGTACACTGCTCATACTTACTGAGTCCGGCTTCGACAACATTCCGGCTGACTGGCGCCCCGAGGCTTTCCGCAGGAACGACGGCGGCTGGACCGAACAGATGAAGAACATCGAGAGCCATGTCACGCAAAATCCGTAAGCGCATCACCGCCAAGCCCAAGGCCCGGGCGCGTATTTTTGCCGCGCTCGGCGACAAAACCCGTCTAGCCCTGGTCGCCAGGCTCTGCTCCGGCCAGCCCAGCTCCATTTCGCAGCTTGCCGACGACTCGAAGGTTACTCGCCAGGCCATCACCAAGCACCTCGGCGTCCTCGAACGTGCCGGCATCGTCCGCAGCTCTCACGCCGGCCGCGAACGCATCTTCCAGTTCGACTCAGCTCCGATCGAAGGCCTGCAGGAATACCTGGCCTCCGTCTCCAAGCAGTGGGACCAGACCCTCGCGCGCCTCAAATCGCACGTAGAGAAGTGATACTAAGTCGCTGCTGATGGCCTGATTGGAACTCCAAAACACGAATCCGTTGAAGAGCTTGTTGCCGATTTCCGAATACCCGAAAGCCTGGACCGAATACAGGCAGAGATGGCTTCTCTCTTGGGTACCTTCGCTTACCTTCATTCTCTGTTTTCTGTGCACCGCCCCAGTTCTAGGCGGTAAACGCAGTGCAGTGTTTCTCGTGGCTGCCGTTCTTGCCTATGCATTCTTTTTCATTCGCTTCGTCCGCTGGCCCTGCCCCCGATGTGGCCATGGGTTTACTTACGTCGAAATGAGGAATGGTGTATGGCGTTCTCGCGCATGTGCTAGTTGTGGCCTTCCAAGAGATTACGGGCGTGAGACGCAAGACCAGATTCCGTAACCAAACTTCCGGCAAAGCATCAAAAACAGTATGAGTATCGAAAAAGCAACATTTGGAGCAGGCTGTTTCTGGGGAGTTGAAGCTGCCTTTGCCGCCATCCCGGGCGTAACCGCCACGGCGGTAGGCTACGAGGGCGGCAAGCTCGAACGCCCCACCTACAAAGACGTCTGCACCGACCAGACCGGCCATGCCGAGGTCGTAGAGCTCGACTTCGACAACGAGAAGATCAGCTACGAGAAGATCCTCGACGCCTTCTTCGACTTGCACGATCCCACCACGCCCAACCGCCAAGGTCCCGACTGGGGCACGCAGTACCGCTCCGCCATCTTCTTCCACACGCCCGAGCAGGAACAGCAGGCAAAAGCCAAGATTGCCCAGCTCACCGAATCCGGCCGGTTCGTCCCCAGGCGAATTGTCACAAAAGTCGAGCCTGCGCAAACCTTTTGGCGCGCCGAGGAATATCACCAGAAATACCTCGAAAAACGCGGCCAGGCCAGCTGCCACATCTAAGAACAGTTAACAGTTGTCAGTTTTCAGTTCAGGTGCCTCGTTGTCCGCCATTGAGAACTGAAAACTGACAACTAGTCTTTCCCCTGTCCCAGCCGCCACGCCTTGATGAACTTCCAATGGATGTAGACCGAGTGGTTGATGTGCAGAATCAGCCCCTCGCGTCCATCCAGAAATCCCAATCGAAAAAAATAGTTGTAAAGAAATGTCGCCGCTGGATTCAGCACCGTGTTCCATACGAACGCGCCCAGCAACCGGCTGTCTTTGCCACGTGCATACAGCAGCTGGGCAATCTCAGTGCTGTAGCGGTCCATGTGCTCGAGGTAGATCCCCATCGTTGGATAGGCATAGTGCAACATGTCGCTCTGCAGCTTTCCCTTGGGCCCGCTGAACTGCGGCGTAGAATGCGGCCCCACCCCTTCGCTCAGCCGCGCCGCACCGCGCTTGAACAGCCTCAGCTTGCGATCCGGATAAAACCCGCCATGCCGAATCCACTTGCCGAAGTACAGGTTCAGCCGCGGAATCCAGTACGCGTCAAACTGCGGTTCGGCTGCCAGCAGACCACGAATCTCCGTTTGCAACTCAGGCGTCAGCACCTCGTCCGCGTCCAGCAGTAGGATCCAATTACTGGTGCACAAATCGAGCGCGACATTCTTCTGTTCGCCGTGCCCGCCAAATACGTGGTAACTGGTCTTCGCTCCAAGCGATTGCGCAATCTCAAGCGTGCGATCGCGCGATCCCGAGTCCACCACGACGATCTCATCGGCCCACTTCACGCTCTCCAGCGTGCGAGCCAAATTCGCCTCCTCGTTCATAGCGATCATCGCGATCGAGAGAGTCTTGCGCTGTGCGGGCATCTCCCCGCAGGATAAACCAGCCGCTCTCAGTGGGTATCACCCTGGGCGGAGCGGTTTTGGGGATCCACAAACTCTCGCCTTTGTGGGGTAGGCGAGCGAAGGATCTCGTTTTGCTTTTAAAAGCACGATGAAGCGCTAGAACCGGATATTCACGCCCTGCTCGCACATATCCGTCAGCACCGACAGCAGGTTCGTGATCCCTAGCAATTGCCGAATCCGCGGCCCCACATTCACCAGCACGAGGCAGCTTCCGCCGGCCTTCGCCGAAACGTAGAGGCGCACAATCGTTCCCAGGCCCAGGCTGTCCATCAGCTGCAGATCCGTCAAATCGAGCACGATCCGTTTCGATCGCGGAATCAACTCGCGGACCTTGCCGGTAAGAACATCGCACACCCCCATCACCAGTTTCCCGTGACACTTCACCGTGAAAACATTGTCATTGCGTTCGACATCAAGGGTAAGAAGAGAGACGGCAGCGGCTTGGGGCATGCGCTATTCCTTTGAATCTGGCATTGAGGGGAACCGGAGATTGCTGGATTCTCTCACACTCCGTCATCAATTGGAATTAGCCCCTTCGAAACCACCTCACCGGGTTCGAAACGGAAGATGAAGGGTTGGATCCAGCGGGATGGGTTTGATCCGATGACCGTAGGCGCAGGTCAGTTCATCCCACAACCATTCCGTCACCTCTGTGTCTCCCTCCACTGGATCCTGCTCAAGCCTCACAAATAGAGGCACCCGTGCCGTGCACGTCTTCTCGTCGCATTGCAACCAGTTCAGCAAAGTCGTTGTTCCGTTGCCCAGCGCGTGCACAATCTTGTGCCGGGTGTCGAATCCGCGACAGCCGCGAAACATCGTGTAGTTCCCGATGTGCCTGCATTTATGACACACCGTGGCAACTGACCGGACATCGATTTTTCGCGCATCCGGATTGCCGAACGGCGTTCCTATCCGGTCGTGCGGCAACAGAATCGGCTCCCCACACCAAGAGCAGTAGAAACAGCAATGTGGCAGTGCGCAGCTAGCCTTCTGCGGCTCTGCCAGGGCCTTCGCGGATGGTTGAAGTTCCTGGTCTTTTTCGGCAATCTCGCCAACACCAGCAAACTGCGGTCTTCCAAGCACCAGCACATAACCGCTTTCGTCGCGCAGTATCTTCATGGTTTTCTCCATTACTGCCGTCGAACGCTATCGGTTAAGGGGGAATCCGAGCGTCTCTCAAAAACTAGTGCAGTCGCAGTACTTTCGGAATGACACATACGCGCTAAGCTAGTCCCACATTGGAGCTAATTACTGCAAGTTACAAAAGAAAGTTACTTTTAATCTAACTGTGCCATGTTACGGTTACTTATAGTGTTACTAATTTGTAGGTTACCTTGAACAATACTTACTCGCAGCGCATAGCTCGGATTGGATCGATTCTTGCCGCCCGAAGAGCCAGCAATAGCGATGCGGTGCTCGCAATCGATGCGAGCAGCGCGATCGAGGCGGCAAATATCCACGGATCACGCGTGGAAGTCCCGTAGAGGAAACTCGCCAGAGCTCGCGAGGCAAGCAGGGCAGAGGCAAGTCCGCCAGCTGTCCCGGCAAATGCCACTGCGGAATTTTGGAGAAACACCATTCGCACCACTTGCGCCCGTTTGGCCCCCAGGCCATCCGGATACCAATCTCGCTGGTGCGTCGCGCCGTAGCGTAGGCAAGCGTTCCGTACAGCCCGATTGCCGTCACCATCAGGGCGCAAAACGCAAAGAAGACCGACAACAATGCCAAGGTCCTCTCTGCGCTAAGTGAGTCGTCCACCATCTCCGACAAGGATGAGATTTTCGGCGCCGGAATATCTGGGTTCATCTTTTGCAGAATGGCGTGGACTGCCGCAGCCAGCGATGACGGCGATCCCTCGAAACGCACGACTGCATTAAACGACGGAGTCTGATCCTTATCACCCTGGCTCATCGCGTGATAAATCGTCGGTGGCGCCGGCGATCGCATATCCTCGTACTTCGCGTTGCCTACAACTCCGATAACTTCGTAAGAAACTGCCTTGCCGTCGCTCTTCTTGGTAATGGTCTGTCCAATTGGACTCAGGCCAGGGAGAAGCAGATCTGCGGCAGCACGATTCACAATGATCTTCTGATCGCTCCCTGAGCGATCGTCCCAGCGGAATTCGCGTCCACCAAAAAAAGGAATGCGCATCGCCTTAAAGTAGTCTGGCCCGATCGTGTTCTGATAGATATCCTCCTCTTTGCCCCCAGGACCCGAGAAGGTCTCGTCCCACGTCATGTGCGCGAGAGGAACGATCCATTCCCAACTCACTGTCTTAACGCCGGGCTCACGCATCAACGAATCGCCGGCCTCTCGGTAGAACTGCATCAGGGCTTCCCCTCGAAGTGCCTGATGGTCCATGTTGACGGCGATATTCTCGACTCCTCGAGCATCGAATCCTGCTCCGGAGCGGTATAGCCGGACGAGACTTGAAGTAAGCAAGCCCGCGCCCACCACCAGCATCAACGCAAGCCCCACCTCCAAAGCCATCATCATGCGCGGAAGAATCGGCTGGCGTTCATGGGCCTGCGTGGTGTGCTGCCCCTGCTTGATCTGATCGTTCAGACCTTTCGAAGTTGCCTGCAGTGCCGGCACTAAGCCAACCAGCAAAGTCGCAACAATCGAAACCAGTGCGGCGAACGCGAAGAGACGAATATCAAGCCGCGTATCCACATTCGCTTCCCCCTGTTCGCCGAGCAGCAGAGCCGAGAGCGAAGCGCCAATGGAAGGAGCGAAGGCTAAACCGGCAACGGTCCCTGTCAGCGAAATCAAGAGGCTCTCCACCAGGAGCTGCTGCATCAGCCTGCGTCGCGTCGCCCCCATTGAGAGCCGGGTAGCCAGTTCCCGTTGCCTCGCCGCTCCTCGCGCCATAAGCAGGCTTGCAAGATTCAGGCACGCGAGCAGCAGCACTCCCCCGCACATCGCGAACACTGCGAGCAGAGGCTTCCGGAAGAGCAGCCGGATGTATGTGAATCCTGCCGACCCGGGCTCTGCGAGAAAATGGAAGTGCTCGCGCTCCCTGTCCGAAAACCAGGATCCCTCGGCATTGATTTGATGTAGAACTGAAGAGCTTGCCGCCGACACCTCGGCATTTGCGTGCTCGACAGAGACGCCCGGCTGTAGACGCGCCATTACAGTCAGCCACCAGGCATGCACACCTGCTACGGTCAGATTTCGATCGCCATCCATCGCCGGCTCGGCAGCAAGGGGAACAAAAATCTCCGGTCGTTCCAGGGGATCGGCTCCTATAAACCGCTTAGGCATTACGCCGACCACGGTAAACAATGTATTGTCGATCCGCAGCTTCTGACCGACCACGTTCGGCGCGCGGTTGAACCACCGCTGCCAGAATCCTTCGCTGATGACTGCCGCTAATCCAGCTGGATTGCCACCTTTGATATCATCTGCGCGCGTGAGGGTTCGGCCTAGCATAGGCGAGGTTTCAAGAGCGCTAAAGAAATCGCCACTTACCATTTGCAGCCGAGCGCGCTCCGTTCCGTTGTCTCCTTTGATTTCAGCTTCATTAGAAAAGGTCGCGAATACCTCGGAGAGCGACTCGTGCCTGTTCTCTAGTGCACGAAACAGCGGTAGCGAAAAACCGTACTCCGGGGTTTTGGAATCTCTCCACATTCCCAAAACGACAAGTTGATTGCTCTGTGGCACCGGTAACGGTCGCAGCAGCAGACCGTTGATAATCGAAAACACCGTCGTGTTGGCGCCCACGCCCAACGCGAGAGTCAGAATCGCTACTGTTGTGAAACCGGGTGATTTGCGAAGAACGCGAATCGAGAAACCGACATCCCGCTTGAAGTTCTCAAGCCAGCGAAACTGCCATAGTTCCCGCAGCCGCTCGTGCCAGCGAGTGGCGTTGCCAAACCGCCGGCCCGTCACCTCATCCGCGTCGTTGCGCGATACTCCCTGCCGAACCAGTTTGTCTTTCAGCATCGCCTGGTGGAAGGCAAGTTCATCGGCCATTTCGCGGTCCAGCCGTTGCTTCAGAAAGAGAGCTTTGAGCCGAAGAAGAAACTCGTTCAGTCGCTGGGTCATCGCCAAATCCTCGCGAATGGCTTCAGGATGCCTGCATTACGAATGCAACCGCTGAGGACAAACACGCCCAGCGCCGCGATTCGGTCTGCAGTTGCTTGTGTCCCTCGGCAGTCAACTCATAGAACTTTGCGCGTCGGTTGTTCTCTGAGGCGCCCCATTTGGCCTTGAGCAGGCCACGAAGTTCCATGCGATGAAGCGCCGGATAAAGCGCCCCCTCTTCCACTTTCAAAACCTGTTGCGATGTGATTTGTATCCACTCTGCCACCGCATAACCATGCTGCGGACCGCGCAATAGCGCCCTCAGAATCAACATTTCCAAGGTTCCCGGAATCAGATCTCCCGAATCGTGAATGCTTTCCATAATTCCCTTAGGGGAAGACTCTAGACCGAATCGAAACCAGTGTCAACCGAGCGGGAGCGCTACACGCGAGGCTGTATCAGATATGCTTGAAAACGGCGCGAGGAGATCTATCTCATGAAAGTTCTGATCTTTGGCGCAACGGGAATGATCGGCGGCGGAGTCCTTCTCGAGTGTCTCCGCGATCGCGGGGTCGAACTCATCGTCCTGCTCAGCCGCGCGCCAAGCGGAATCCTCGATGGCAAGCTCCGCGAAATTGTCCACCATGATTTCGCAGACTACTCGGCCATGGAAGAAAGCCTCTCCGGCTTCGACGCCTGTTTTTACTGCCTCGGAATCTCATCCACCGGAATCAACGAAGCCGACTATACGCGCATCACGTACACATACACCATGGCAGCCGCCGAACCTCTAAGCCGGCTCAACCCGGCCATGAAGTTCATCTATGTTTCAGGTTCCGGTACTGACAGCACGGAGAAAGGCCGCGCGATGTGGGCTCGCGTCAAAGGCCGCACTGAGAACGCTCTCTTGAAACTCACGATGGACGCCTACATGTTCCGTCCCGGCTTCATTGAGCCTATGGATGGAATCCAGTCTCGAACTCCACTCTATAGGAAGTTCTACGCCGTTTCCCGCCCGCTCTTTCCCTTGCTGCGACGGACCTTTCCCAATCACATACTGACAACCCGGCAGATCGGACACGCCATGGTCAACGTCGGCCGTCGCGGATCCTCGAAGAAGATTTTTGAGCCGCCGGACATCCGCGTTGCGGCAGGCAATCCGTAATGATCGCCTGCCGAAGTTCCGCGCGGCGGAATCCAACCGCGTTCTTCATCGCGCGGCTACCGTCATCGACTCGGCAGATGAACAACTTTCAACTTCAGAGTTCCTCCCGTGTCGCGGGGAAATCGCCGCGCTGTACAGTTTGCTTCCGGGGAGATGAAATTCAGTCAGATCCTTGCGTTGCCCGCAACGATGAAAGACCAGCAGTCCTCGTGCCGCGACCGCGGGCTGTTGCTCGGGTCGCACGGTGAAGATCTGCTTCTCTCCGGTGTCCACGTTCCGGATCGACATCAGGTACTGACTCGAGACCAGATTCACTTCGTATGTTCCGGCCGCCACCACATATCCGTCTGCCGTGAACGAAAATGGAACGCTGAAGATCGCTCCTGGCTCGTTCTGTGCTGTCAGCTTGTTCGTGAATCCTCCGCCTGCAATCAGGACCGCAACCAGCGATTCAGCCATAATCGAAGTAATGCGCTTCATACTCTCCTCCTTGACACTTCGTGCGATCGACTCACTTCGATCTCGGCCGCTACGGTGGTCACTTTGTCATCCACTTACTCATTGCAGCAGTGGCACGAAGCGCGTGCGATAAAGATTGGCAAAGCAAAGTAAAGATTTGTAAATCCCCACATCGCTGGCTGGCGTTGGACTACCATCAAATCCTAGGTTGCATGTTTGTTACATGGATCGCGTTCTCATCGTCGACGATGATGTTCAGCTATGCAGGCTGCTAACAGAACGCCTCGGCACGGAGGGCTTCACGCTCGAAGCTGTCAACGACGGCATACGCGGCTTGGAGCGTGCCCTCTCCATGGAGCATGCTCTGGTGGTGCTCGATCTGATGTTGCCCGGCATGGGAGGCCTCGATGTTTTGCGCCGGCTCCGTGCGAAATCTCCCGTTCCCGTATTGATCCTCACCGCGCGCGGAGAAGACATCGACAAAATCCTCGGCCTCGAAATCGGCGCCGATGACTACGTCCCGAAGCCGTTCAACCCTCGCGAACTCATCGCGCGCATACGCGCCATCCTGCGGCGCAGTTCGCACACCGCCACCGCGGAGGGCCCGCTGATTGTCGGCGATCTTCGCCTCGATCCGCAGGCTCGCGAGGCCTGGTTGAACGACGCAGCCTTGGATCTCACCAGCGTCGAATTCACATTGCTCGAAACTCTTCTTCGTAACGCTGGCCATGTCCTCACCCGCGAACAACTCACCGAATCCGTGCTGGGCCGAAGGCTCGGCCCTTTCGACAGAGTCATCGATGTGCACGTCAGCAACATTCGCAAAAAGCTCGGCTCCCCAGAACGTGGCCAGAGAATTAAATCCGTCCGTGGCAGCGGTTATCTCTTCGTTGCACGACCCGAGGCGAAATGAAGCTGACCCTGCGCAGTCTCCTGCTCAAAATATTCCTGTGGTTCTGGATCACGGCGATCGTCACTGGAATCGCCCTTGTCCTGACTTTCTTCCTTCAGCCGCACGGTGTCCCGGCACAATGGCATTCTTCCCTCGCGGATTCAGCGCGATACTCGGGAACCATCGCCATCGAGACGCTAGAGCGTAACGGCCCAGCCGCAGCTTCGGCGTATCTCGCCCAAATCGAGCAACAGACCTATTTGTGGGCCTGCCTTTTCGATACATCAGGTCATGTAATAGCAGGCAGCAACTGCGAGAGCTTTCAGAAGATGGCCTTAAGCGTAACTACTTCGAAGACCTCCGTGTTCGGGATAAAGTTCGGGCTCGCTCGCGTGGCGTTGATCCTGCAAGGTAGCAACGGCCGAAGCTACATCTTTGCCACCGAACTTCCTGCAGGACCGCGGGCAGCTGTTGGCATCAATCGCTTCGCATTCGCACTGCAGTGGAGCGTGGCCCTCCTCGTCTCCGGATTTGTCTGCTACCTTCTCACGCGCTATCTCGCTGTGCCCATTCTTCGCCTTCGCGAAGCAGCACAGCGGCTGGCGTCAGGCGATTTGAGTGCGCGTGCGAGCAACACCGTTACTGCGCGTAGAGACGAGCTCGGGGATCTGATGCGCGATTTCGACGCCATGGCCGCCCGCATTGAAGATCTAGTCTCGCGCCAGCGCCAGCTCATCTCCGACGTCTCCCATGAACTGCGATCCCCTCTCGCCCGGCTGAATGTTGCGCTTGATCTCGCCCGTCAGCGAAAAGGCAATGATCCGGCATTCGATCAGGCGGAACAGGACACCGCACTCCTCAACGAGATGATCGGCCGGCTGCTCACCATCGCCAAACTCGACATCTCCGCGCAGCAAGTGCCAATGACGGAAGTCGATCTCGCGGAACTCCTGTCCCAGGTCGTCCACAACGCCAACTTCGAACTGCAATCGCCGGAAGACCGCGTCAGACTCACCGTTGAAGGCAAACCCCTCGTCCGCGGAAATCCTGAACTTCTGCATAGCGCGATTGAAAACGTGGTCCGCAACGCGATCCACTACACCGACCCGGGGACCCAGGTCGAGATCCTCGCTTCCGGCCAGCGGCCAGAAAAAAACCAGGTGCGAATCGAGATTCGCGACCACGGCACCGGCCTGCACGAGTCCGAGCTCACCAACATCTTTCGCCCGTTCTATCGCGTAGCTGAAGCCCGCGACCGGCAGTCTGGCGGCGCAGGCCTGGGCCTGGCCATTGCCGAACGCGTCATCCGGACTCACGGCGGCTCAATCCTTGCGCGGAACGCCCCTCCCAAGGGCCTTCTTGTCGAAATCCTCCTGCCCCAGGCGAAGAACGATCACTCCGATGCCGCTTCCTGAGTTCTTCCTGTCAGGTCATGGCCGTCCTTAGAACCTGAGACCACTAACCTTAGGAAAGGAATGGACTCCGTGGCCATTGCGCGTGTTACATTGGGAGTCCCTGCACGATTTAAGGTAAAAAACATGGCCGCAGGTATTCATCTGCCCGGAAACGGCGAAATCATCGATCTTCAGCAGCAGGTCGCCCGGCTGCAGGCACTTCTCGAGGCGTCGCGCCAGGTTCACTCCACCATTCGCGAAGACGAGGTGCTCGCCTCGGTGCTGCGCATCGTAGTGCGAGAGCTGGAGATGGCCGGTGCGGCCTTCCCAGGAACCGGTCTCAGTTACGGGGAAGTTCCGGACCTAGCCGCCCAAGCCGAAGATCGCACGGCTCTCCCGATTTACCTGCTGCCTGACCGCGAGGGCAAGCGCATGGCAGAGCTCGTGGTCGTCCCTCCCGAGGGTCGCGAGCTTTCCCTGTACGAGTCGGACTTCATCGAGGGACTGGCGCTGCAGGCCGCCGTCGCGCTTGAGAATGCCCGAAACCACGAGCGAAACCTGCAATGGGCCCGCGTCCAGCAGGATCTCGACGCCGCCCGCAACATCCAGCGCTCGCTGCTGCCCCAGACCTTGCCCGAGATCGCCGGCTACTCGCTCGCCTTTAAATCTGTCACCTGCTACGAGGTCGGCGGCGACTATCTCGATATCGTCGAACAGCCCGACGGGAGCCTTCTGATGGCCGTGGCCGACGTCGCCGGCAAAGGCCTGGCCTCGGCCATGATGTCTACCAGCTTTCGCGCTGCCTTCCGTGCCATTGCCATCACCGGGCTGCCCCTCGATGAGTTGGCCACCCGCATGAACGAGCATCACTGGCGCGAAGGCGAGGAGGCCCGTCGCCGCTATGTCACCGCCATCTTCCTGCGCCTGCATCCCGAACTTGGCAAGATTGAGGTGGTCAACGCCGGCCACAATCCTGGCTTCCTGATGATGCCCGACGGCTCTGCCCGCCAATTTGACGCGGCCGGCACGCCGCTCGGCCTCTTGCCCGGCATGCACTACTCCAGCGAGCAGTCCTCATTTACTCCAGGTACAAGACTTCTCTTCTATACGGACGGCCTGACGGAGGTGTTCCGGGGCGACGAAGAGTTTGGCCCCGAACGACTTATGGAGCAATTTTCCAAGTGCCCCGGCGAACGCGCCGATGTTATTCTCGATGCATTGTGGACGACAATTGATGACTTTGCCGAGGGCGGACCTCAAAGTGACGACATGACCGCACTGGCCCTCTGCCGGTGTGCGCAGGGTACGGAGATGCCGGAATGAGCAAGTTGAAATCCACTTCGGTGGAGGTGCGGCTGCCTTCGCAGCTCGGCTACGAGAAAGTTGCCATGAGCACCGCAGCGGCAGTGGCTAAGCTGATGGGTTTCCGCGAGGATCGCGTTGAAGATTTGAAGACTGCCGTCGCTGAGGCCTGCATCAATGCAATCGAACACGGCAATAAATTGAACGATGACCTCTCAGTAGGCGTAGTCCTTTCAGCAGGCGTTAACGCCCTTGAGGTAAAAGTGATTGACGACGGCCAGGGCCTGAAGACGGTACCCCCCAGGCCAGACATCGATAAGAAGATCCACGGCGAAGAAGACCCTCGCGGCATGGGGATGTTCCTCATCCAGGCCCTGGTCGATGAAGCCGAATGGGTAAAGGGCTCCAATGGGAAGAGCAGCTATGTCAGACTGGTCATTCGTCTTGATGTGAATGCATCCGCGGACTAACACAAGAAAGAATTAAACGGAGATACGAGATCGTGCAGAGTGAAACCAAAGCGCGCGTTGATCAGTTGACATCCCCAGCAGGACACCCCGTGACCGCCCTCCGGTTCGAGGGCGATATCGCCAGCACCTCGAAAGAAGCCGTGCTCGGCAGCTACCAGGCGCTGCCTAAGGAGACTGCGAAGCTCGTCCTGCTCGACTTCACCAAGGTGGATTACATCAATTCGAGTGGCATCGCCCTCGTTATCCAGATGCTGATCGAGGCCGCGAACTCCGGCCAGAAGGTCTACGCGTTTGGTCTCTCGCCGCACTTCACCAAGGTCTTCACCATGGTAGGCATCACCAAGTACGCAGGCCTCTTTCCCTCCCAGGCCGATGCTCTCGCGGCGCTGTAATCCCAGCGCCGCAAAACCCTGATTAGCACCTGCCATCATTAGGAGTGGCCCCCCGACTGCAAACCGGGGCCCCAGGGCAAGTCATCTTTGCTTGCTGGGGTGGTCATGGATGGACCACGCAGTTACTTCAGGCTACGTTCGCACCCGGAACGTCGACGGTGTAATCGGGATCTCGATCGGGAGGATCCGATGAACTCTGAACTCTTCCCTCAGTCGGATTCGCCATCGCGATCCCCCTTATCTGAATCCCCATCGTGGCTATGGTGCTCGTACTTCCCGATGCTCTCATTCAGGTGATTCGGATCGACCGAGACCTGCACAACGTCCATCTCCCCGCCATCCAGATCAACGATGAACAAGCCCATCCTTCGGCCCTCGGTATGCATGAAGATCAACGTCTGGTTATTGCTCTTGCGGCTGGTCTCCCGGATTACGCGCTCCCAACCCATGCCCAGCTTCTCTGTGACCAGATTGTTCAGTTCATCACCATCCACATTGCCGTGAAAATCGTCAATCTCCGCAACGTGAAGGCTGCCCACCGCGTCATCGCCCGAAGCTTTGTGGGAGACAAAGCTGATGAAGCCAAGGAAGGGAATCCGCTGTGCATGGACGTGGTACCGCGTCTCGATTGTGTTCACCACGCTGTTGAACCCACCCTGCGCACCGCTCGCCAGCACCACAACCGGAACGGCCAGCAATACAAAGCAAATTGGAAACAGGATAAAGCGCCTCATTGGTCACCGTCCTTTTTGCCCTTGTCCTTGGTCTTGTCCTTGTCCTTGTTCTTGCTGGCGTTGCCGTGCGAGTCAGCCTCGATATCACCAAGCACGCCCAGGCCGCCGAGGCCCGAAAGCTTGTGGAGATCTTCCATCTTCACTGGCCCCAGAATGAGAACGATGCTCAGTTCTCTCGGCTCCGCGTCAAGAATGAACATGCCGTGCGTCTCGCCATTCACCAGCTTCACCATCACGTCGGTGGTTTCGCCGCTCTTCTTGTCGCGCTCGCGCACGATTGGCTGCCACTCGGCGGTTTCGAAGTACTGGCGCAGCTTGTCGACGTCGACCATCGAATACTGGCCTTCCTTGTCAAACTCGTAATCCCGCACGTAGATTCCGTCGAGACCTTCAATCAAATGCCGCGTCGCCATTTCGTCGCCGTCCTTGCCGTTCATGAACTTCGCGGCAAAGCCCAGCATGTTCTTGCCCAATGTCACTTCCGTGACATTCGAAGCGCGGGCGGCCAGTTCCTTTTCCACCGGGGACGGCAATGGCAGCGAATTCTGCGCCACGGCCGGAATCACCAGCGCTGCCACTCCTAGAACCAGACCCACAATCCCATTCTTCATCGATCTCTCCTTCACTGCTGATCCCCTCATGTGCTCCCGGGCCACTCCCTCGGGTGCCCCATCCATCGGCCGTTTCCTGACCGATGGGTGGGAAAGCACGAAAGCCTTACTTTTCATCGCGGTTGTGATCCGCGAGCCGCCGATTCATATCGTTCAAGGCGCGATTCGTAATTCGCAATGCAGTCAGCACCTGCTGCTTTGCCTCTTCGCCCTTGCGCCGATCTTCTATCTGTCGCCAGCTATACCCGCCTGCAATCACACCCACGATCAGTACCGAAGCAGCCAACCGCTGCCACCACACTGTCCGGACATGCAGCTTCTCTGTTCTCCGCGAATCACGACGCTGCAGGATACGCCGCTTCAGGCTTGGCGGAGCGGGCTTGCGCTCCAATGCCTGCCGCAGTTCGCGCTCAAACGCGTCACTTTGCTCGGGCTGATCAGGCCGTTCCAATTCCACGGATGTACTCCTTCAAATGCGTTGTTGCCTTGGCTCGCAGCAGCTTCAGTCCGCGCTGCAAATTGCTCTTCACCGTAGCCACCGGTGCATCGACCGTTACGGCAATCTCTTCCGGTGTCAGATCCTCTTGGTAGCGCAGCACCAGCGCTGCCCTTTGCGGCTCCGGCAGCGTGGACAGCAGGCTTTCGATCCTCGTGGCCAGCGGCGACGAGCGCTCCTCCGCCGGTGCGCCATGATTCTCGTCAATTTCGATCCACAGATCGACCCCCCGCACCCTCCGGCGCCGCATCGCATCCGCCGAGCGGTTCATCGCTACTCGCCGCAGCCAGTTCAATGCGTGTTCGGGGCCTTCGATCTTCTCCATATGCCGATCCAGCTCCAGAAAAACGTCCTGCGCAACCTCTTCGGCCAGCCCACGGTCGCCGGTCATGCGCCATGCCAGCGAAAACACCATGGACTGGTGCTCATCCACCAGCTTTTCGAAATCCGCGAGCCATTTCTGCGCCATGGGTTTCGCTTCTACCTTCTTAATCCGCAGGAGAACGCGGATGGGGATGCAAAAGGTACGCTCTGGGCGAGAAAAAGTTCAGGGAAGAGGGTAAACAAGGGAAGCACCTGTCCACCGTCATGGTTGATTGCATTGGCGATCGGTCACTCGCTTTTAACGCAAATGGCTCATCGACATTCAATCAAGGGTGATTGATCGCGCTCGACGGGGACTGGCTTCCGGGCGCCTGGGCAAGATGCAAGCGTATCTCCTGGGTTCCGGCTTCGCCGCTGTCCAAGTCGTACACAGCGGTGACGAGGTGGATTTCAGTGGCAGTTGGTATGTCGATATTCAGATGCGCGGGAATCCCACTCTTCCGAATCGAATCGAACTCATCCGGCTTGATCTCCAAGCTCTCCACATCGCCTTCCCAGTTCTGGGCGTTGCCGTCGCGGTCATATGCCTTCAGGCCGAGCAGGAATTTACCCCTCCTGCCACCTTGCGGGCCGGATTTTAGTGCGAGGTCCTGGCTTCGAATAACGAAATTCACCGCGTAGCGGGTGACTGGACCTTTGAGGTTGGGGTTCTGGCCGGCGTAGGTTTCACCAGGCGACGGCTGCGTCGCCGAAGGTTCGGCACTCACCCCATACAGCACGCCAGTGGCACCCGGAAGTCCGAGCTGAAGGAGCCCTGAAAGCGGATCGACGCTGGACTTTGCATTGGAAGTCGAGGCGTCGTCTGCGTTATAGCCGTGCCGGTAAGCCAGCTTGAACTTACCATGAGCCAACCTGACCTCGATCTGCCGGAAGCTTCCATCCATTTTCTTCTCGGCCGGTGCATAACCGATGGTGTAGTAGTTGGCGCCATCATCGATCGCGCGCCGCATTGCCGCATTGAGATCGTTGCTGTTGTAGTACGCCTTGCCACCTGAAGAAGCCGCGAGCTGCTCCATGGCGATGAGGGTCGATGCTCTCTCACTTGCGCCCGCGTTGAACGGGGACATCGGATCGGAGGTCTGGGTGCCAACGTGCCCCGGTCCTGCCCCTGCGCCCGGGCCGCCGAAGTCCGCTTCGGCGATATGTTCCGTCATCATGCCTTCCACGCTGATCGGGTACACCGCAGTCTGCGAGACGGTGAAGAGATCGGCGGCGGTTTTGACACGGTCCACGTACCCGGGGAGTTTGGGATTCTGCTCCATGCGCGCAAACTGGTCGGCCGTTGGAAAGATGACAAGGGGGAAGGAGCCCGCAAACCAGATGAGGTTCTTGCGACCCGGTATGCCGGCGAGATAGTGCCCGAGGTAGACAAGCGCGTCGAAGGTCATGGAAGTCCGGACGGCGAAGTCGTGTGCTCCGGCATCTTCCAGCGCACTCCGAAGCGCTTCAATCGCGGCGGGCGAGGTCTGCATGGCTTGCAGTGTGGCGAGATCCGCGGCGTCGTTGGCGCGATCGCCGCTGGTTTTCAGGAATGTGTTTTTCTCGCCATGCAAGCCGTTTCGCGGATCGTGGAGTGCGGCCAGCAGGGCGGAGGAATCGGACGTGAAACCCTGGAGGCAGCGCAATTGCGCACCAAGAACGAAGATCGCGATGCGCGTTCCCGGCTGCATTCTGGAAAGGAAGTCCACGATCTGCCGGCGAACATAGGCCTGATCCTGCGTTGCTGTGTTCAACGTGTCAATGAGCAGGACATTGACAGCGTCGCTCGGCGGGGCGGGTGGAACATTCGTTTGCATATCGGGTGGCAGGTCGGGCATCTCGGTTGGCGCACTCTGGGTGCGAGTGTGTTGTGTGTGCTCGTCGAAGAAATCGATCGGTTGCGGCTTCCCGTTTTCGAAGATTTCGAAGCCTTGCCTGGCGAGGCCATGCACGGGCTCGCCGTTACCTTTGGTCACAACCACGTCCACTACGACCTCACGGCTTGTTGTCCTGAAGGCAGGCGCTTGATCGATGGGCGAGTGTCTGGTGTCCGTGGACGGCACACTGCGTCGCGGTTCGGAAGGCGGGCCCACCGCAGGTGCTACGACTGGCGTTTCGGTTGGAGGAGCCGACTGGCTTGGACTGGAAGGCGGAACCGCTTCGGCATGCTCTGGTTCTTGTGACACAGAGGGTGCTTTTGTTGCTTCATCCGCGGTGGGGGGTGGTGACGGCGTCGACGGATGCTCCTGCTGATTTGCTTCATCCCCGCTCACCATGCGCATGTCCGACCGAAACATGTGGTACTGCTCGAAGGCAATGTCGTTCAGGAGCTTCTGTGGAGGGCCGGGAATCGCAACGTTATCGAAGTCGCCGTTCAGATTGTTTATTGAGAGTGCCGTGGAGGAAGCCACACTCCTCGATGCGCAGATGTAGGATTGGCCTCCAATCTCGACCGGACCGTATTCGACCATAATGTTGGCCTTCGAGACGGGATCAGTTGGCTTCAGGTCTGCCTCAACCGTCAACCGCAAGATCGATCCCCGTTGTGGGTCAACGGTAATCTCGCCGTGATAGCCGGCGATGTGGTCAAAAGGTGCCATCGGATCGCCCCCCGCTTCGGTACCGGGCACGCAGCAATAGTTGACACGGTAGTGAGAATTAGATGGTGCTACGGCGTATTGGAAAACTGCCTGCGTACTTGTCGCAATCTTTTCCCAGTGGCTCCATCGCAGATCGCTCCGAGCGGCGTCCAGAAACACCGTGCTGAGAATCGGACCGAATTCCCCCCAGTCTCTGAGCCCCTTCGCTTGCTGCTTCGAGTTTTTGGAGTTCACTTTCCCAGTGTCCACAACCTCCTGTCCGTCGCGGTACAGCACGGTGGCCTTGAAGGCGCCCGTCTCATGCAGAGCAAGATACTGACTGGCGTGCCCTTCCGTTTGAATCTGCGGAGTCTCCTCGAAGTGAGTCGTTACTCTGGTCGCGGAAAAATTCGGCAACTGGTGGATGGTCTTGCTTACGTAGCTGACCACCCGTCCCATGATTTGTCGCTGCGTTGCCATATCCGGCGAAGGGATGGCGGGAATCTCTGCCGAGGGCAGCGACAAGAATGCCGATTCATCGGCTAGAATCCTCAGTTCCTGCGAAGTCCTGGCTCCCGGTGATTTCGATTCCAATCGTGCCAGATTTGTTTCGCTCAACCGTTCTCTGAGCTCGAAGTCGGATAGATGCTGCGCAACTTCCGCATCGGGTTTGCCCCGATCAGCGGCCAGCTTCTGCTCCAATTCCGCCACGGTAACGAGACTGGAGGCGAATGCTGGTAGGACAAACATCGCGAGCACTAACAGGAACGCGAACTTAGACACACCGATGCCTCCCCCTCAACTAGACGTCGGCGCACGAGACGAAGTTCCGTAAACAGGCCTCCATGAACGATGCTGCCACCCGGATCTGTCTGATTCAGCGAGCGAATCCTTTAATTAAGACACAAATGGATCGCGGGTGGTGAAAGTAAATCCATTTCTCCTGCGCATTCGGCGGATGCACAATTCGATCGCTCGAGTTCATTGAACCGTAAGAGTCAGAGTTGTTGTGTGTATCAACGATCCTGACGCCGCCGTGATGGTTACCGTTGAGGTTCCAACCGGGGTGGGATTCGGATTAGTGACCCCGCCCTTTGATCCTCCGCACGCACTCAGGGAGAGGGCAACAAGTAACAGCGGCATGGCGCCGCCACCCAGGACGATGGCCTTGAGAGACCTCTTCCGCTTCCGAAGCGCAGGAAGCAGGGCCAGAAAACCGAAAGGAACCAACGCTCCGGCTGCGAGCGACTCGACTCCCGGTCCGCGACGCAGACCCGACACCTCGTACGGATTTGGCGGGGGCGCGGTGTACGTACCTGTGGTGATATTGAGGGTCGTGTTCGCAGTTGCGCCGGCAGTGGGTGTTACCGACGTTGGAGAGAATTGGAATGTCGCTCCCGTTGGAAGGCCTGAGACTGTGAAGTTCACCGGCAAGGCAAATCCGTTTGCAGGAAGAACGTTGACCTGCACTGTTGCGGATCCGCCCTGCTTGACGGTGACTGCAGTTTGGGCCAGGTTGACTGTGAAATCTCCCGTGCCCGGAGGTGCTGCTGCCGTGATCGCCCCGAACAAGCCGCCTCTTTCCTGGCTGAGTCCAGCTGCGAAATAGAGCGTATTCGGATCGCCGGTTCCATCGGCGCCAAAAGTGATCTCCCAGAGACTCTGGTTTTGAATTGGTGCCCCTGTAGGTCATTCAATTGGCCCTTTAGAACAAAACTGGTCGGATCATAAGCGCTAATCGTACCGTCGCCGAAGTTGCCTACAAGGAGGTCGCCACCGAACTCGCCGAAGGAAGCCGGCGCCAGGGCGAGTCCCCAGGGCGCGTCCAGATGGCCGCCGGAAATCGCGCGTGCAACGAACTTCCCGGTGTTATCGAACACGCTAACGTAGCCGGTGCCTGCCATTGGCGGAAAGGCGGAGACTCCATTAGCGTTTTGCTGGCCATACATTACGAAGACCTGGTTCTTGATCACATGTACGTTGAACGGTGCGAACCCTGCGGGAATAGAAGGATCGGTAAAGTTTCCGCTCAGAGTTGCCGGTGCGAACTTCGAATCGAACACATCGATCTTGTTTCCGGTCAAGTCTGCCGCCAGCAAATAGTTCGCCGTTCCGTTATTGATAATCGCGAGCCCGGTGTAGGCCGCTCCCGTAGCTGAGTTGTCAACCACAAGCTTGGCA
This sequence comes from Occallatibacter sp., assembly GCA_036495975.1. Classification (GTDB taxonomy): domain Bacteria; phylum Acidobacteriota; class Terriglobia; order Terriglobales; family Acidobacteriaceae; genus Telmatobacter. Next base: position 97,513 of record DASXLY010000201.1, read on the forward strand.
TCGGTCACATTTGTGTTCCACGCCGAGATTGTTCCATCCAGCGCGTCGAAAATGAACAGAGATGCCCCGCCGCTGGGAAGGGCGAAATCTGTGGTCGACGAGTTAAAGACGATTCCGGTTGGGGATCCGTTTTTGTTGGGGCCGCCGGCCGAGGGAATCTTGACTGAGAATTGCTTATTGGCGCCCGCATCGTACACTTCGGAGAGTCCGCTTCCTGCAGCGTTGATCCAGAACGGTGTCTGATGTCCGATAGCAACTCCCCACGGATTGACCAGTTGAGTGTCCGTTTGCTGAGCGTTCACAGATCCGTTTGAAATCAGGTTGGATTGCGTGTAACCTTTGGCCGCTTGCGCGCGCGCCATATGGGGTAGGAAAACGAGAAGCACAAGACATTGAATCCTTCGCAGCATCCATCACACCTCGACTGAAAATAACGTGCACTGAACGAGCAGGCACTCATGTGCCGTCACGTCTTGGGCAGTCTGAAGTGGTAACCGCTTAGTCAGAGTTTTATTCCGAAAACTTCACGGAAAAGTTGTTGAGGTGAACCGACAGCGGCCACCTGCAACTGGGTTCAAGCTGTGAAATCGACCAGTGTCCAGCTATCCGCAGAACGGATGCCGGCTGCTGGATTCGGACCAGAGCATGGAGTGACCAGACAACAAAATCAGAATCCGCTCTCAGAACAGATCCGGAATATTGTGAAACGCGATCCGCGTCGGCGCTGCCTTGTATGCCGCCAGCATCGTCGCCGGAGCCAGGGTGCTGATCCCGTATTTGTGGTTGAGCGCGTCCATCGCCTCCTGCAGCTTCGCCAGGCTCTTCGCGTTGTCGAGCGAGTCAAACAAGTTCAGCGAGTGCAGACGGTCCGGCACCAGCCCGTTCAGGCTCACACCGATGAAGTACGGTTCGTCGTAACCCTTGCCCTTGGGCTTATCGTTCCACAGTCGGAGCAACGCCCCGATCAGCGTCTGGTTATCCTGGCACTCGCTCAACCGGATCTCATGATGCCATCCGCGCGTCGGAACTCCGAAGCGGCTCACCGGTGCGTTCATTCCCCGGGGCACCGAGAACCCCACGGCAAGGCTGATGGATCCGGCCCACAGCTTGTGCGATCGCAGCCGCATCGCCGCCTTGTGCAGCAGTTTGTGCGCCACCGCCCAGGCTTTCTCCGCGGTCCGCAATTCCGGCGCCAGCACATGCGAGTGGCTGATCGACTTCAAGTGGTCGGTCTCCGACATTTCGAAGTCCTCGCCTCTGAGCCAATGCCAAAGCCGCTCTCCCCACACCGATCCCCATATTTGGCCCGTCTGTTCGCAATCCAGATTCATCAGGTCATCCATCGAGTGGATCCCTTTTTCATTCAGCCGCTTTTCAGTCTGCGCCCCGATGCCCGGCAGATCGCGCAACGTCAACCTGCGCAGCGCCTCCGGCAGTACATCGAGCGTCAGCGCCACCAGCCCGTCCGGCTTCTCCATGTCGCCGGCCACCTTGGCGAGATACCGGCTCGTCGCCAGCCCGACCGAGCTGCGCAGCATAGGCCCAACCCGCTCCTGGATTGTCGCCTTCACCTTCCGCCCCAGCTCCAGCGCCGCCAGCAGAGGCCGTTCCCGGCCGATGAGCCTGCAAGCCATCTCATCGATCGACATCACCGCCGTGACCGGCAGACAGTTTTCTACCGCCTCGACGATTCGATGATGATAGTCCACATAGACCTCGTGACGGCCCTCCACCAGGACGATGTTGGGGCACATTTTCTTCGCATCTGCCACGATTGTGCCGGTCCGTACACCATGCGCTTTTGCCTCATAACTCGCAGCAATACAGCAGGTTGTGTCCGCCAGCATAGGGACCACCCCCACCGGCTTGCCCCGCAGTTCCGGCCGATCCTGCTGTTCGACCGACGCAAAATAGGAGTTCAGATCGACGAAGAGCCAGTTGAGACAGGGCGCTTTCAAAACCGGACGGGGATCGGCGGCAACGCTTTCCGATACCGTTCCTTCCGGCCAATCTGCAGGCTCGGGTTCCGAGTCAGGATGGAGTTCGTCGCCCGCAATCATTGCACTATATTCGCCCTCTATTCGCCTCATTTGCAACATCCGAATAGGATATCTTCATCCTATTCAGTGATAGACTTGGGCAGCCGGAGGCTCGCAACTCCCGAGCCTTTTTGCTGTGATCGGTGTTCTATCGGAAGGCGGGGTTGGATAGGTGCACCGGCTGCCGTAGCGTATGCATAACTTTCTCCATTTGATCGCGTCCTACGCGAGCGTGCTCGCCATCCTGATCACATTGGGAGTCGCTGTTCTTCTCGTTTGCTGCCTCGAGTGCACCAATTGCCCGAGTCGCGAGAAAGATGAGCTGTTCAATCGGCACGAGCTCTGATACCGTCGCCTACCCTCTGATTAGCTGGCATGTGTTCCCTGGTGGAATCGTATCTTCCACGTCCCTGATTCCTTCGCCCGGATCGAGCTTCGCAGCGTAGCGACACGCTCGCCCTTCTCGCTAACTCGCACTGCTCGATACGTTATGAGGACAATGTTGTCTCCGAGTGCGTAGCAAGAAAGTCTTCCACTGCTAGCGGGCGGGTAGGTCTCTTGTGCCAACAGCTCTAGCGTGGCCCCCCTGTCTACACCCACCCCGATGCGCCGAATTTCTGAAAATCCTCGTCGAGAAGTGCCGCCACCTGGTTTCGAACACGATGCGCTTCCGGATCCATCAATATCAATTCGGGCTGTTCCAGTTCTGCGGCCGCCGCAGCATCCACGCTGTGCTTCATCTCATTGCGTCGGCGGTTTCAGGTATTGCTCGAAGTGCGCCAGAATGCGTGTATACAAATGGGTGCGCGCTTCGGCGCCGGAAATGGAATGCGTCTTCCGCGGATAGATTTGCAGATCATAAGGAATCTGCGCATCGATCAACTTCTGGATGAATTGCACCGTGTTTTCGAAATGAACGTTATCGTCGCCCGTCCCGTGCACCAGCAGGAGATGTCCCTTCAGATTGGCCGCAGAATTTACCACGGAAAAATCTTTGTACCCCTCCGGAAAGTCGACAGGCCGGCTCATATATCGCTCGGTATAGATCGAGTCATAGCTGCGCCAGTCGGTCACCGGCGCGACCGCAACGCCTGCGCGGAACCGGTCGGAGTGCGTCATCGCATACAGCGTGAATGTTCCGCCCCAACTCCATCCCCACCAGCCCAGACGCTTCGAGTCGAGTTGCGGATACTTCGCCAGCACCGCGTCGATCACGGCCAACTGGTCCTCGAGCTGTACAGGACCAAGGTTATGATAGGCCGACTGCGCAAAATCGCGACCCCGCATCGCCATGCCGCGATTGTCAGCGTGCAGTACGGCAAAGCCATGCTGCGTCAACAACTCATCGAAGAGCAGGGCATCGCTCCAATGATTCGCCACCGTTTGCACGGCTGGCCCGCCATAGGGATTCACGATAAGCGGAATCGAAGCGGCGCCCTCGCTCTTCTCGGGCAGAAGAAGCGTCGCATAGAGCGTGGTCCCGTCATGCGCCTTCACCTCGAGCTGCGCCGGATTTCGGAGCGCATCATCGGGGATTGCGTGTGAGGTCCAGAATGCCGTGCAATTCGCGCTGGCTCCGCACAGTTCCAGCGTAGGAGGATCCATGCGTGAAGAGAACTTGTCGGTAAAGCTCCCGCCCACCGGCGAAAAATCTGCCTCGTGGGAACCCCGAGCCGTCGTCAACTGGGTGCGTTCGCCATCGAACGACACTTTCCACACCTGCTGGTCGAGCGGCGAGTTTTCGTTCGAAGCGTAATAGACTTCCTTTCGTGCGGAATCGACCCGGTACACATCGCCGACTTCAAAATCACCCTTCGTTAATTGCTTCACGAGTGTCGCATTGGTGGAATCTGGCTTACCCACGTCGTACCGATACAGATAGATATGGTTGTGGCCGTCGCCCCAACTGGTCAGTACGATCCATCCATCGGCCACGTTCACGTCGTAGTTCTCGTTGAGAAACTTCTCGTCGGAAAACTCAAGCACGCTGTGGGCGACCCCGGTACCCGGATCGGCAAAGTAAATCGTGCGGTGCTTCTCGTCCCTGCTCAGCGTCTCGATCCATACTGTTCTGCGATCGACCCATCCGAAACGAGGAACATAGTCCTGCCCCTGCTCGATCGGAACATGCACCCATGAGATTCTGCCCCCTTTTGCGCTTACCACGCCGATACGCACATCAGGATTTGGATCTCCCGGTTGTGGATACCGCTGCTCATCCACTACGGAATGCATTGGAATCCAGTCAGTGATGGGATATTTGGGAACACCGTCTTCAATCATCTGCAGAAATGCCAGGTTCCTCGAATCAGGCGACCAGAAATAGTTGCTGCGTGTATCCAGCTCTTCCTCGTACACCCAATCGACTTCGCCGTTCAGGGTCCAGGCATTGGGCGACTGCGCCACCATTACGGTCGGAGTGCCTGCGGCACGCAGCGGTACGATCGCCAACCCGTGATTGTGAATGAACGAAACGAATTCCCCGCTCGGGGAGAATTTTGGATCGTCACCGGAGCCTTCGCCTGCATAACCAATCTGAACGCCCGTGCCGTTCTTGAGGTCGTATATCCACAACCGGCCGTCCGAGTCGAACATCAGGTGCTTCGAATCCGGAGCCCACATATAACTCGCCATGCCGTACCGTTCGCGATGATCGCGGTCCTGCTCTGAAAGATTGCTTCCTGCCGCAAGTGTCGAGAGCTTTTCATGACTAACCAGCACGTGCGGTTTCTTCACTCCCGGATCAAGATCGATCAGCTCGCCGCCGTCCAGGTAGGTAAGGTGCTCTCCATCCGGAGACCAGGCCAATCCACGCGGGGGAGAACCCAGCATTCCGCCGTGAGCGAAGATTCCTTCCACAGTTAGCGGCTTCGGATTTTCTTGTGCGAATGAGACAGACGCGAGCAACAACGCAGCGACGGAAGCCGTCGAGAGCCAGGCAATAAGCGACTTCAATGGGAATCCCTCCGGGCAGGCACGATCGCTGAGCGATGGGTGTGGGGTGGATGCTGTGCCGGAAATCCAGTGTAACCGAGGGATCGCGTGACTCGGCGCAGGATCCCAGGCTTGAAATCGCACCCTCAGCGACTATGCTTGCAAATAGCAAAACGGAGTCTCACTTTCATGAACTGGGTAACGCCAGAACAACGACGGAAATTTGGCCAGTCGCGGCGCAAGCAATTGGGTCGACAGCAGAACGATCAGCTTGATATCAAGTCAAGAATCGCATCGCCAGTCTCCCTGCTGGAACGCGCGGAACGAGGCCGGGTTCCAGCTCTTCTGAAAATCAAGCATCAGCTTATGGCGCTGTCGCCATTCTCCTATTTCCGTGGCGCCGCACCGGTCATGGCTGCCGATTTATCGATTCTGCCCAACAGCGGCATCGAGGCACAGCTCTGCGGCGACGCCCACGTGCGCAACCTCGGTGCGTTCGCCGCTCCCGACGGGCGCCTCGTCTTCGACATCAACGACTTCGATGAAACCATCCGCGGCCCTTTCGAGTGGGATCTGAAGCGCATGGCAGCATCGCTGGTTCTGGCTGGGCGCGAATCCCATCACAAGGAATCCGCGTCGCGCGACGCTGTCCGGCACTGCGTTCTCCGCTACTCCGAGCAGATGCGGCAATTCGCCAATATGCCTCTCCTCGAGGTCGGTCGCTTCCAGGTCCATCGTCTGGGCGATGTACAGCCGGTACACCAGGCCCTGTTCAAGGCCGAACGCGCCACCCCCCTCCACACCCTCGAACAGCTCACCGAGCCCGTACACGGCAAACCTGATTCTCGCCGCTTCAAAGAGATCAAGCCCAACCTCACTCGCATCACCGGTTCGCAAGCGGAAAAAGCCCTCGACGCGCTGGGACCCTATCGCGAGATGCTGGAATCTCAGCGCCAGCACCTGCTCTCGCTCTACCGCCCCATCGATGTGGCCTTCAAAGTTGTTGGGACTGGCTCTGTTGGCCTGCGCGACTACTGCATCTATTTCGAAGGCAACGGCCCCGAAGATCCGCTCTTTCTTCAAATCAAGGAAGAGGCGCATTCCTGCTATGCACCGTATCTGCCCAATAATAGCCATGTGTGGCCGAATAACGGCCAGCGGGTGGTCGTAGGACAGCGCGCGATGCAGTTGCAGTCCGATCCCTTTCTTGGCTGGACGCATATTGGAACGCGCCATTTCCTCGTCCGTCAGCTCAATGATCACAAGGGGTCCATCGATCTGATCGACCTTGCCGGCAGCGGCCTTGCGGCCTTCGGAGAGGTTTGCGGCGAACTCCTGGCGCGCGGCCACGCCCGCTCCGGTGACCCACTCGTGATCTCTGGCTATCTTGGAAATGGCGAGACCTTCGCCGAAGCTCTTGCCGGCTTCGGTTCCTTGTATGCTGACCAGACCGAAAAAGACTGGCAGGCTTTGCGCCGCTCCGGCAAAAACCTGCTCCCTCGCTAACTTGCTCAACCGTGACGCGGCGCAAACTTGCTGCTTCTGTTCAAAGTCGAACCCGGCTCACACGCACGCTCTTTAACCGCTGAAGGACTTGCATGCGAAACATTAACCGCCGCCAATTCGCACAAAGCATCGCATCCGCAGCATTCGCTACAACTGTCCTGCACGCCGAGTCCGCACCCGAACCCTCGACAACCACCGTCCCCTTCCCACTCTCCATAATGCTGTGGACCGTCTGGACCGACCTGCCATTTGAGCAGCGCCTCGCCAAGGTCGCCGAGGCCGGCTACGCCAACGTAGAACTGGTGGGTGAATATGCGAAATGGTCAGACGTCGACTTCGACCGCGCCAATAGAGCGCGCAAGCAACTCGGCATTCATTTCGACGCAAGCGCGGGGCTGCATAACGGTATTGCGAACTCGGCCGTGCGCGAAGCCTTTCTGTCGGAACTGAAGCAGGCCCTCGCCCCCATGGAAAGACTCGAATGTCCCGCCATGATCGTTCTCTCTGGCAATATCGTCCCGGGCTTGTCCCGCGAGGCCCAACACGCGAGCTGCGTGGAAGGACTGAAACACGCCGCATCTCTCATCGAAGGCCGCCAGATTGCCGGACAGCCCGTGCGCCTGCTCCTCGAGTGCATCGACCCCGAAGAAAACCCGCACTACTTCCTGCAATCCGCTACCGAAGCCGTCGAGATCGTTCGCGCGGTGAATCACCCGCAGGTGCAGTTTCTCTATGACCTGTTCCATGAGCAGATCGCCGAGGGCAACCTCATTGAGAAGCTCGAAAAGTACATCGACGTGATCGGCTTGATTCATGTGGCTGATGTCCCCGGCCGGCACGAGCCTGGCACCGGGGAAATCAACTACGCCAACATCTATCGCAGACTCGCCGCCCTCAATTATCGACATGTACTGGCAATGGAATTCAAGCCGACAGGCGACGCTGTCGCTTCCCTGCGCGCAGCCAGGCAACAGGTATCGAGCGCCACAGCCACGGCCTGAAAAAACTGCGGCACCCGATTGTTCTACGCAGCTGGTTTCGGAGTTTCCGCCGGCTTTGGCATTTCAAACACAGAGGGATCGACTGGCTTGTTCAGTTCCACCTTCTTCACTGCGATGCTCAACGCGAATTGTCCAAAGTCGATGTCGATTGCATAGGGAATCATGAAACCGACTTCCGTTTTTCGGTAATCGGACAGCTTCGTCGTGATCTCCACTTCCTGCCCTTGCATGTCCCCTTTCATCGTCATGGATTTCACAAAAAATGTCGCCGGATCGATGAGGTAAGTGGATTCGACATTGTCCTTAGTCGTGAGCTTGATCTTGTAGCCATCGGCGTCTTTTCCCACCAACTCGATCTTGCTGCCCTTGGCTGCGTAGTCGTAGAGCGCGCCGCCAACATAGATATTTGCTTTGTTCGCCTTGTATTGGTCATCCGGCATGGGGGCAGGATCAGCCGCGCCCGCCATCGGATTCACCATCCACCCACCCTTGCCGGTGTAGCACTGGATGATCTTCTGCCCATTGAACTCCGTTTCGCTCTTATAGCCGACACCGTCAGCGATCACCGTCGTGCTCGGGGCTTCATTGCCCATCACCTGGACCGAGCTTTCTGTGGTGATTGTTTTGATCTGGCTGATTGCGTCCTTGCCTCCGATCGCCGCAATGTGTTTGCTCACAATCTCATCGGCTGTCTCTGCCTTGGTCGCCGTCTGTGCTTGATCGGCCGTCTGCGCGCTCATTGTGACCGCACTGGCCATCGCCGCAACCATCAACATGCCACGGATAACATTCTTCATTCTGTAGGTCGCCTTTCCCGTGCTTTTAGGCACGGTCATTCCTGAGGAACAAGTGTAGCCTCTTTCCGTTTCTACGGTGTAATGCCAACGCTTGTTCCATCAAATTCTATTGCTGGATCCCCGGCTCAGCCAGCAAAAGGAGACGGACCCAACAGTTCTACCTCGTATCGCCGCCAGAACGCAGCGTCCTGCGTCGGCGGATTAGGCACCGCCGTATCGCGCAGGAACTGCTCCATCTTTCCCGCCGGCGAAAACGCGATCAGCATATGGCTTGGCTTACCTTCCACGGCGGCAAACGTGTGCGGGATTCCGCGCGGCCCTAGAATCGAATCGCCGGCGCGGAGATGCAGCCTCTGTTCCCCAAGCGCGAAGCGCACCTCACCTCCGATCACGTAGAAGTACTCCTCCTGGTTCGGGTGTTTGTGCAGTGGTGGCCCGCCGTTGACTAGGTTCATGTGTTCTATTACGAACAACCCGTTACTCGTCTCGCGGGGAAGAACCTTGAACAGGATGGAACTGTACCCTCGCGAGTGCGTCTCACCCAGCCTGTCCTCGCCCGCGAGAATCAACTTGGGCTCTTCGCCGACGCGAACCCCCGGCGCGCCCGCAAATGCACTGGGATCGATTCCAGCAAGGGGAAGAATAGCTGCGCTCTTGAGAAAGGAACGACGTTTCATGATGCTCCGATAGATTCAGGGATTGAGAATGCGAGCTAGCCTATACACCTCCAACAGAATCCGCAACAGAATTTGCTAGACTCCCACCACCGGAGGGATTGAATGAAAAGGTTCGTGAGTCATGCGGTTGTAGGCTTGGTTGCCTGTTCAGCGACCGTCGTTGTAATGCGTCCGAAACAGCAAGCCACGACACAGCGCTTCCCACAGTTCGAAAACGAAGACGTAAAGGTCTGGAAGTCAGTCGTGTATCCAAACGCCCCTCTCACGATGCACCGTCACGATCATCCCCGCGTCATCATTGCTCTGAAAGGCGGCTCCATGAAGATTGTGGAAAACACCGGAACCTCGGAAGATCATCCCTGGGAAACCGGCCATGCCTACTGGCTCCCCGCGAACTCTCCCAATACGCAGCACGCCGACGTGAACGCAGGCAAGGAACCCATCGAAGTCATGGTCGTTGAGTTGGAAAAGGAACACTGAGCAGTCCTCTCCGGACTAGTTCTCTGCTCCCTGTGCCCGGTCCTCTCACCCCACCGGCACCAGGCCGCGGTCCGAGGTTTCCCTCTTTGGCTCATTCAGCAATTGCATGGTCGTTGGCGACGCATCCAGATGCAGCATCTTCTGGGTCGATTCAAAGCGCACCAGCAATCTTCGCTGGTCGAAGGTAACGACAAAACGCTGGAGCGGCGTCGAACCGAAATTCACCAGTGGAAACGCCGGGTTGATCTCCACGAAGGCCTGCTTAAAGGCATAGCCACCGAACCGCACATCCGGCCGCAGTCGCGCTGCCTTGATTTGGAATCGGGTTGCCAGCGATTCTCCATTGCTGAATGCCACCGGCGTAGCCTGGAACTTCAGCTTTGCCGCAACCGTTTCCGGCAGACTCAGGCCGGTGCCGCCGGAGTCAATCTGGGCCTCCAATCGCTGTCCGGCGATCCGTAGCGGCATGATCGGTACGCCATCAGGCATACGAAAGGGAAGCACCGAGTCTCCCCCGTCCGGGTCGATCGCTCCCACAGCCAGCACCAGGCGGTGGCCCGGGAAGTCCAGCGTAAGCAGGTAATTCTTGAACAGCGTGAATCCAAGCACGCCCTGACAATTCACTCCTTCGCCGTACAGCCGATGGCGAATCGCCTTGATCCCGTTGAATTCCGCACCGCCGATCTGGAGCGACCGGATTTCGCGAATATCAGACCGCTGCTCGCCCTGGCCGCTCGGGTCAACCAACCGGGCATGACCGACCACCGGCAGCGCCAACTCATCGGCCAGTTCCGGCGACACTAGCGCCTCGCCGCCGGTTCCCGTATCGACAAGGAATCGAAACGGCCCGCGCCCGTTCACCGTGACCGAAACGTAGGGCTTTTCGTGAATGAGTTCGAGCGGCGTCGAAAAAATCGCCGCCTTTGATGCCTGGTCAGGGGATACCTGGGCGCTGCACTTGATCGCGCCCCCGCAGAGCAGGAGCAAGCAGCCAAATGCCACGGCAGAACCGGTCGCGGTCTTGCCCGGAGCGGACATGGCGTCCTCCTTCCGCGATTCGTCAATACGGACCGTGACACGAATCCCAACCACGGACGAACGCACCAATTCTACGAGCATTTCTTGGAGCTCGGTTCCCAGACGTTGCAGATCCCAAACGGCGACTCACCAACGGGACCGGCTCTACAATGGACCGGTATGCCCACCACTATCCGCTCGCACGCCAAGATCAACCTCGGCCTGTACATTGGTGCGGCGCGTCCGGATTGCTTTCATTCCCTTGTCACTGTCTATCAGACTCTGGAATTGCACGACCTTGTCACGGTTTCGGCTAGCCCGGCTGTGGCCAACTCAATCCGCCTGACCTCGAATGACCCGCGCGTTCCCACGGATAATCGAAACACCGCCTGGAAGATGGTAGCTCTCGCCTTGGAAGCACTGGATGGAAAGGCCGAAGTCTCGATTCACATCGAGAAACGGCTGCCGATCCAAGGTGGGCTCGGCGCAGGTTCCGCCAACGCCGTCGCAGCCCTCATCGGATTGGAATCAGAAATAACCAGAAATCTGGGTGCCCCAGGTCTCGATTTTGAGGCCAGGGAGGGACATCTCAAGCGCAATTGGCTTTCCGACCGGCTGAAACTCGCCGCCCAGGTCGGCTCCGATGTCCCTTTGTTTCTGATAGGTGGTACCACCCTCGGCCTAGATCGCGGCCAGGAAGTCTATCCGCTCCCGGACCTCGAACCCATCTGGATTATCATCGCCACCCCGGCCATCGGCGTCTCCACCCCCCAGGCCTTCCGCGACTGGGACGCCCTCTGCGCCGCCGAGGGTTTGACCACCAACGCAAGTACCGATAAACTAAACGAGTTGAGCCGCGCCTATGTCAGCGCCTTCGCGGGAGAAATCCCCAAGGCAAAGCATGCAGGCTCCTCCGGTGTCCCCTCCGCAGGCGGGGACCTCGCCGGACCCCAAGAGTCCGCGCTTGTCCGCACCGGGATCATGAGCTGGATTGAGAACGACTTCGAACGAGTTGTCTTCCCCCAGCATCCCTCCCTTGCAGAAATCAAGCGTCTTCTTGCGGCCACCGGCACTCCGGAGGCAGCCCTTTATGCCTCGCTGTCAGGGTCTGGTTCAGCGCTCTTCGGGTTGTATCTGACCCAGAGAGCTGCGCAGGCAGCCCAGCAACGGCTGACTGCGGCAGGCGTCGAGAGCCAAATCACTCGCACCCTGCCGCGATCGAAGTACTGGGAAGAAATGCTGGTGCAATAGCAGATTGACAGGCCGCCTCGGCACGCGAGAAACTCGCCAACGGATCTCAATCAGCGCGGCAATCATGTGCGTAGTTGGGCGATCGTCTAATGGTAGGACAATGCCCTTTGGAGGCATTTGTCTAGGTTCGAATCCTAGTCGCCCAGCCAGACCTCTGCGCGCCGCAAAACTAGAATGCAGCCAAAGCCAACCAGCTTGGAGGTATTGGAGATGGAAGTGGAATCGACGACAGCAACGTTGGAAGACAAGCAACAACCGGGTTCAACTGGCGCCAATGAGGACGGCGTTCCCAGGCAACAGCCCAGCTCGAGCCAGCCGCCGGACGCCAAGGCAAAGGACACTAAGGCCGCACCAGAGCGCAAGCGCACGCGCAATCTCAGCGAGGACCGCCGCTTCAAGCTCTTCAGTGGCACGGCCAACCGCCCGCTCTCTGAGGAGATCGCCCGTCACATCGGCGTCAAGGTGGGCGAGGCCAAACTGCAGCGCTTTGCCGATGGCGAAGTTTATTTCCAGCTTCTCGACAACGTGCGCGGCGTGGATGTGTTCGTGGTGCAGCCCACCTGCTATCCGGTCGACCAACACCTGATGGAACTGCTGGTGATCATTGACGCGCTCAAGCGTGCTTCGGCCGCCCGCATCACCGCGGTCGTGCCGTATTACGGATACGCGCGCCAGGATCGCAAGGATCGTCCTCGTGTCGCCATCAGCGCCAAACTCATCGCCGATCTGCTTACCACCGCGGGCGCCAATCGCGCACTGTTTGTCGATCTGCATGCTGCACAGATCCAGGGATTCTTCAATATCCCGGTGGATCACATGTTCTCGAGTCCGGTGCTGGTCAGCTACTTCCGCGAGCTCAATCTTCCCAACCTCATCGTGGTTTCGCCGGATGCCGGTGGTGTGGAACGCGCGCGGCACTTCGCGCAGAAGATGGGAGCGCCGCTCGCAATCGTCGACAAGCGCCGGACCGACATCAACGTGGCCGAAGTGATGAACGTGGTGGGCGATGTGAAGGGCAAGACCTGCCTCATCATCGACGACATCATCGACACTGCCGGCACGCTGGTGAAAACGGTAGACGCGCTTTACAACAACGGCGCATTGAGTGTGCATGCATGCGCCAGCCATGCCGTGCTTTCGGGCCCGGCCATTGAACGGATTGCAGCTTCGCGGCTGGAGCAGGTGGTCGTCACTGACACCATTCCGCTGCGCGAAGCGGCACAGAAGTTGCCCAAGATCAAAGTGCTTTCGATTGCCGGCCTGCTCGGCGCAGCCATCGAGAACATTCACCTGGAGACCAGCGTCAGTACATTGTTTAGCTGAGTTCTGCAGTTATCAGTTTTCAGTCGTCAGTTCTTTCGGGACGACTAGACATTAACCGGAGTTGGAAGTCAGTTTCTGATCTTCAGGTTCTCAACCGAGAACTGATAACTGACAGCTGGCTTCTTCACAAAGGGAGCGGAGCAATTCAGTTCGTAGCGACAATAGCGAGCTGAAAGCTGACGGCTGATAGCTGAAAGCTGTACTTCCGTGCCCGAATTGAGAAACGAGAGAAAGCGATGCCTGAAACTGTTATAGCCAAGCCCAGAACGGGCAAGTTCAACAAAAATGCCGCGCGCCGTGTGCGTGCCGCGGGCAAGATTCCTGCTGTCCTCTATGGTGCAGGCCACGACGCCGTTGCCGTTGAAGTCGATCCGAAACAGATCACGCGGATCCTCTTCTCTGAGACCGGGCACAACTCCATCTTCGATGTGCAGGTCGAAGGTGTTCCTTCGGCCAAGGCCATGATCGTTGACTGGCAGCGCGAGCCCATCAAGGACAACCTGATTCACATCGACATGAAGCGCATCGCGCTCGACAAGCGCTTGCAGGTCAGCGTGCGTGTCAAGTTGCTCGGTATCCCCATCGGCGTCAAGACTGAGGGCGGCATCCTCGACCAGGTCCTGCGTGAAGTCGAAATCGAGTGCCTTCCGGCCGATATCCCCAACCACATCGACGTCGACGTCACCGGACTGGCAATGCACGGTGTGCTGCGGGTAAGTGATCTGCCGCACTCCGACAAGATCAAGTACCTGACCCAGGAAGACGCGACCGTGGCGCACGTTGTCACCATTCGCGAGGAAGTGGTTGCCGCTCCCGCCGAAGGCGAAGTTGCTGCAACCGGCGACGCCGCCGCTGCACCGACCGAACCCGAAGTGGCCAAGAAGGGCAAGACCGAACCGGCTGCGGAAGCTGCCGCCCCGGCAAAGAAGTAAGCATTGGCCGAGGCGATTGAGAACGAAATCCGGCGTGCGCCCAACTCTCAACGTTTTTTGGTGGTGGGACTCGGCAATCCCGGACTCGGGTATTTATGGACGCCGCATAACGCGGGGTTCATGGCAATTGACCGCATCGCCGAACAAGAGGGCGTTGTGGTTCAGAACCGGCGATGCCGGGCCGTCACCGCAACCTGCCGACTAGCAGGGCGCGAAGTGGTCCTGGCCAAGCCGGAGACATTTATGAATCTGAGCGGCCTAGCTGTCGCCGCTCTGATTGACGAATTCGAGGTGAACCCGGCACGAGACCTTCTCGTAATTTACGACGAGTTGGATCTGGTGCTGGGAACATTCAAGATCCGGGAGCGCGGTTCGCCGGCAGGACACAACGGAGCCCGCAGCGTAACCAACGCTCTCGGCAGCCAGGAGTGGCTGCGTTTGCGAATCGGAGTTGGACCCGACCTGCCTTCCGAAGCCAAAGAGCTCGGCGGCAAACGGCCCGGCAGAGATTACCTGCTCTCCCCGATGCGCAAGGCGGACCTGGCCACACTGGATGAGGTGCTCGACAAGGTGGCAACCGCCACCCGCCGCATCATCCAGGAAGGACCGGGCCCAGCAATGAACGAGTTTAACCGCAAGGAGCAGTGATCTGTGGTCAGTGCTCAGTGGTCATGGAGAAACGGCTTATGACTGGCAATTTGCGGCAGCAAGAGATTCAGGAACAGGATCGGTAGCTTTTCCTGATCACTGTTCACTGACAACTGATCACTGCCGCGCGGGCGGCGAAAGGAAAACGGATGTCTCGTTTGTATGAAGTAATGTTCATTGTTCGGCCGGATGCGGCCGATGAAGACGTCGACAAGCTGATCGCGGGCTTTACCACTAGCGTCACCAATGGTGGCGGCGTGGTCAAGAACGTTGAAAAGATGGGCAAGCGCAAGCTCGCCTACCTGGTGCGCAAGTTCAACGACGGCAATTACATCCTGATGACCGTCGAGGCCGGCGGCGCCGTTGTGCTCGAACTCGAGCGCCGTCTCCGCGTCTCTGAACCGGTGATCAAGTTCATCACCGTGCGCATAGACGAGGAAGAGAAGCGCCTGGCGAAGGTCAGGGCACTTCGTGGCACGAAACGCAAGATCAGCGCGGAAACCCCTACCCACTCACCAGCGGCACCGGCAGCACCCGCGGTAGCCTCGCCGGCCGAGCCGCCCAGCGAGGCCGTTTCAGCAAGCGCCTAGGCCACGTGGATTTCCGCCGCTGTGAAATGCGGTGACATGGAAACAGCCTTTCTGCGTCTATTAAATCGGATGCGGAAAGCATACGGAGAAGAAGAGGAAACGAAATGTCTGACGAGACAGTAAAGGCGCCCGAAGCGAGCGCACCAGCAGCACAAGGCCCGTCATCGGGTGGTCCCAGCAGTGGTCCGGGCGGGCCCGGTGGACGTCCGGGAGGACGCCCGGGCGGGCCCGGTGGACCCGGCGGCCGCGGCAAGTTCTTCCGTCGCAAGAAGGTCTGCAAGTTCTGCACTGAAAAGATCGACGCCATTCCCTATCGGGATGTCCGTCTGCTGCAAGGCTTTGTAGCTGAGCGCGGCAAGATCGTGCCCCGTCGTCTCACTGGCGTTTGCACCACGCACCAGCGCCGCCTGACCCGGGCCATCAAGCAGGCTCGCAACATCGCCCTGCTGCCGTTTGCAACCAGGCACTAACTTGCACAGCGCCCCAGCGTCTGGTTACCAATGACGCTTTAGTGGTAGCGCTGTTAACAATTTCGCAGGCGACGTCCGCGCAGAGTCGCGATAGAATCTGGCGCGGCGCAACTCAATGTGAGCCGCCTGTGTCTAACACAATGGACGGATGGCAGGACGCCTGCTGCCCGTAAAATCTGGAGAGTTTCAAATGGAAGTAATCCTGAAAGAAGACGTAGCCAACCTTGGCCACCGCGGCGATGTTGTGAAAGTGGCCGATGGTTACGGACGTAATTTTCTGCTGCCGCGCAAGCTGGCCCTGCAGGCGACCCTGGCCAACAAAGCCGTCATTGAACAGATGAAGGCCGCCGCCGTGCGCCGCTCCGCCGAAGAAAAAGTTCAGGCGCAGGAATTGGTTGCCAAGCTAGAACCGGTCGCCCTCACCTTCACGCGCAAGTCGGGCGAAAACGGCCAGCTCTTCGGCTCCGTCACCTCGGCCGACATCGCCGGCGAGCTCGCCGGAAAGGGCTTTGACATCGATCGTCGTAAGGTTCAGCTCACTGAGCCGATCAAGAGCCTGGGCGATTTCACCATCTCCGTCAAGCTGCATCGCGAAGTCACCGCGCACGTCCACGTCCACGTTGGCGCCGATGCGGCCGAGGAAACAGCGGAACACGCAGCCGCTGCTCCCGCCGTCGCTGACTGAAGCAGTCCAAGGACTGAGCCAGCCGGAACTCTGACGAATCCGCCTCCCCATTCCCAGGGAGGCGGTCGTGTCTCCAGCCGATCCTCAGCCGATACAAACGCTGATCCCTGCAACAAGGCACCGACAGCATTCAATTTGGGTGCCTCCACAATGTTTCCGGATGGAAGCGGGAGAGTAGCCCAGGGTGGAGTCCGCCGCGCGGACGGAACCCTCGGTCGGGCGAAGAGGTGGAATACCGAGTCCACGACTGCGGTTCCTTTGAATTGCGGCCGACCTTGAAATTTCCCTGCTTCCCATCAGCGAGACTTCAACCGCAAGCTTCCCTTTGCGCAAATTCCCATCCAAACAGCAGAGCCTCAGAATGAATGACCATCAGATTACATCGGCGTGACACCTGTCTCGATGTACTGAGTTCAAGCTGCTGCGATGGAGGTTTATATATGGAACCAGCTTGGACCAGTATGAAAGCAGAACTCGATCGACGCTCATTCTTGAAGACAGGCCTCGGCGTGGGTGCGGCAGCGGGTACGGGGCTGCTGGGGTCGGCTCTGCTGGCTGAAGATGACGACAAACAGCACGGCGGCAGGCTAAACCGCGGCGATGCAGCGATGCTCAGGTTTGCGGCTGCCGCCGAGATTCTCGAAACAGATTTCTGGGTACAGTACAACGAACTTGGCGGGGTGCAGGATAAGGAAGTCCCTGGTGGATCGGGCAATTCCGCATATACGGCAGCCCTAGCAGTGCTCGACTCCGATATGGCCCAGTACATTCATGACAATACAGACGACGAGTTTACCCACCAGAACTTTCTAAACGCATACCTGAAATCGAAGGGAGAACAGGGAGTAAGCCTCGAGCAATTCCGGACCCTCGAAGGGAGCAAGGCCAGCGGATCCAGCGGCAAGCCGCGGTTGACCAACCTGATGCAATTAACCCTCGACACCAGTTGGTGGACCCGTTACCGCAGCGACAGTCACAATCCCGATCTCGATCCAAACTTCACTTTCCCGCAGGCGATCCCAACCCTGGCAGTGGGCGAGCACACAGCCATACCGCGCACTGACGCTGACACCATGGACGCCAATTTTCTGCAGGCAATTGCCAATACCGCCGGCTTTCATTTTCCGACCATTGAGCAAGGCGGTAACAGCCTGTATCCCTCAATGGCGCAAAGGGCGACAAGTGTAGAGGTCTTGCGGATTCTGATCAGCATCGGTCCCACCGAAACCATGCACTTCCAGACCTGGTCGGACAAAGCCGGAAATGCGCCGCCATTAACTGCGAAAGACCCGATGACTGGCGTGGATGTCACCTTCCCCGATCTGAACTCAGCACCATTCGGCGGGGAGACCTTTACAACCAACCTCATCATGCCGGAGCCGTGCCCATTCATCAGCCGGAAGCTTCCGCCCTGCTCGGTCATCCGTCCGACCGAGACTCGCGGAGTGGCTATGGGTGTAGTAGCTTTCCTCACCGCGATGGGACTCTTCAAAGGACAGTCACCGGCGTTTTTCGAAACGCTGCGAGATCTGGCAAGAGATGCCGACAGCGCCCGTCGCGAAGGATAAACCTAGTAAAGATAAAGCTCGCAACAGGAGAACACGATAGGTAGGCGGCCCCGACTGCTTTTTCGCGGGCCACCTGCCTGTACCAGCGGGTGGGTGGTAGGGATCTGCTGAGAAATCCGCAGTCACAGCAGTCAGTGATTCGCCGATGGAGAAGCGGCAGCAATTGCATTGATTTATTGATTGATACGAACAAAGTCAACGTCAAACGGATAAATCTCGCTGCGGCTGGCTCGATGCGTATCCACGATTTTCGTGTGACCACTGACAGAAGATTGCTTCAGGAACGAGGAAGCGCTATTTAAAGATGTCCTTCTCCGCGTAGCCACCGCTCTGCTTGATCAGCTTCTTCATAGCCTTCGTCATCTTGGTCTGCAGTCCAGAGCTCTCGGGAATCTTGTCCCACGAAAACAGGATCCGAACGCGCGTGGAGGGAATCGCCGGATCGACATTATTGTCCGTGTCGTAACAGGTGCGCGCCTTTTTCCCCGCCGCTGAAACAATCGTCAGGCGGGCCAATGGAGCCCGCGTCTGCGCGGAGTCGGTTGCATCGTACACGTCCCAGCTAATCGTATTGGCATCGAGAGCACTCAGGAAAATATCGCAATGCCCGTCTGGCTGCTTGATCGTGAGAACCGCATTGGTTGGATCGATCGATACCTCAAGATTGTCATTGACGCGGTCATCCGGGCTGTACGCCAGCAGCGCGCCACGAATGTACTCGAACAGTTCAGCCGCCGTCGGCTCCGGTTTCGGTGCGGCTTTCTTCTTCGTGGTTTGCGATTGGGAAGAAGCCCCCGCCGGAGACAGTGCCAGCATCATCGCGCAAGCGCATGCCGCGAGCGACAAACCCGTCCTTCTCCCGACCTGATTCATGGGGCTTCCCGATCATCATAGGTCACCCGACGTCCATCTCGACCCTGTCTCCGCGATCCTCGACTCCAATCCGTAACCTGACTTTGGTTTCAGTGGCCACTCACCGGCGGCCGCAAAAGCGATGGTCACCCCGACCGTAGTAGAGGGACACCTAGTTACCCTGAGCGAGGTTTCCAGCCCCTAAATCGCTAACCGACCGCGTGGTTTGCTACTCGGACCGCAGCGCGTCCACAGGGTTCACCACTGCTGCGCGCCGCGACGGCAGGTAACACGCAATCCACGCAATCCCGGTCACGCACAGCGTGGCGATGCTGTACGACCAAGGATCCAGAGGGCTTACGCTAAACAGCAGGGCGGTGATCAGCCGCACGGAAAGGAACGCCATCACCAGCCCGATCGCTACGCCGATCCCGGTGAGCCACAGACCCTGGCGCACAAACATCCCGGTCAGAACCTGCCGCTCGGCACCCAGCGCCATCCGAATCCCGATCTCCCGTGTCCGCTGCGCAACCGCATACGAGATCACACCATAGATTCCAACGATGCCCAGCAGCAGGGCCATGCTTCCGGCCACGCACAGCATGACCAGCGTGAATGAGGTCCGCGCCAAGGACTTCGTGTAGAGGGCGCCGAGCGTGGAGGCATCTGCCAGCGCGAGATCGGAATCGACCGACCAGACTGCCCTTTGCACCTCACTCATGAAGGACGCGGAGCCCGCGCGGCGGGAGCGAATCACGAACCCGACATTCCGCTCCACCTGTTCCGGCTGGCCCTCGAAACGATCCCGAAAGACCGGCCAATAGACCGATGGGGGCGCTGGGTTGTTGACGCCATCATCGTGCATGTCTCTGACTACGCCGATGACTTCACGCCAGTCGTCGATATTCCCCACGCGGATCTGATGGCCAAGAGCAGCGGCTGGACTCTGCCAGAACTCCTTCGCCAGGTTTTCTGAGACGAGGGCCACCGGTCTCTTCTCGTAGGTATCCGTCCAGGTGATATCGCGGCCGGCTACCATCGGCGTTCCCATGGTGCCGAGAAATCCGGGCGCGATGAATTTGAAGCGACGGATGGGCGGGAGTTCGCCAGGCCTGTAAACGCGGTCCTTTATGAAGACCGGGTCGTTGGAACCGTACCCCTGAAAGGGAATGTTTGTGCCAAAACTGACTGCGGAGACACCGGGAATGCTGGCGAGTTTGTCCGCGATTGCCTGCTCCCGACGTACCACCTGAATACGCTGGTTATCGGAAACGCGCGACTCCGGAATGTACAGATGAAATGTCTGCACCGACTGCGGGTCCGCGAACCCCGGCGACACGTGCATCAACGCCCGGAAGGTGTGAATCATCAAACCGGAACAGATCAACAGGACAAGGGCCAGGGCCACCTGCACCACAACTAGCGACTTGCGGGCGCGGTGTTTCTCCCGCCCCTGGCTCAAGGCTCGTCCGCCTTCACGCAGTTCCTTGTGAAGGGCCACCCCGGCGTACTTGATCACCGGAATCAGGCCGATGACCACGCTCACAAACAGTGCGAGGCCAAGGGTGAAGAGCAGTACCGGACCGTCGATGCCAATCTCATTCAGGCGTGGCAGGCCGGTCGGCTTCAGAGCGATCAAGGCACGCAATCCCCCGTACGCGATAGCCAGTCCGATCACGCTTCCCGCGAATCCCAGAATCAGGCTCTCATACAACAGTCCCGCCATAACCCGCCACCGGCTGGCGCCCAGCGCGGTGCGAATCGCCATTTCCTGGCGGCGTCCTTCCACGCGCACCAGCAGCAGGTTGGCCACATTCGCACAGGCGACCAAGAGCACCACTCCAATGGAGCCCATCAACACCCACAGAACGTTGCCCACATCGCCGATCACGTCCTGTTTCAAAGGTCGTGGAACTGGCTGCATCTGAATTTTTTCAAACAGACTGAGAGGAAATCCGTCAGGAGCGGGAAAACTCCGCACCGCAACGGGAAGAAGGCGGGTCATATCCGCCTTTACCTGTGCCAGTGTGACTCCAGGCTTCAGACGGGCAATGCCTTGATAACTGAAGTTGCCCAGCTTGGTTTTGCTGCGGTCCCACTGCAACGGCACATAGAGAGCCGCGTCCTCGCTGTCGAGGAAATGAAAATCCTTCGGCAGTACGCCGATGATTTCGCGTGTTTTTCCGTCAATGGTGATTGACCGGCCAATCACCGACGGGCTGGCTCCGAATTTCTTGCGCCAGTATCCGTACGAAAGAACCACAGTTTGTGGCGCGCCCGCTGTGTCGTCGCGCTTGGTAAACAACCGGCCGAGCACTGGCCTGGCTCCCAGAAGTGGTAGCGTGCCATCCGTAACATCGAAGCCCAGCACGTGTTCGGGCTCGCCCACGCCGGTCACGTTCAACCCGTCGTAGGAGTACACGCCGATATCCTGAAATGTATTGCCCTGCTCGCGCTCGATGAAATAGAGGAATGGCGCCATCGGTAGTTTGTCGATGGGAATACCTTCCAGGTGGTACCAGACCCCGACCAGTTGCTCCGCGTGGGGATAGCTTAGCGGCTTCAAAAGCACGCCTTCCACCACGCTGAACACGACGGTGTTGGCCCCAATGCCGACCGCCAGGGTAATGAGGGTAATTGCCGTAAACAGAGGAGCCCTGACAAGCCTCCTGAATACCTGCTTGAATGAATCGCCGAAACCTGCCATTCGCCAGCCTCCCCTTGCTCGAAATTCGGCTCTGCGCGTTCGTGCAGGTGCGTAATAATGTGCTACTTACGCACAGGGAGATACTGCCCGCTCGCTGAAAGTTGGCCTATAATACACCTGCCCGAATGGTGCGGGATGTGACGAAACCCGTCAATTAGATTTTTGTGGCTTGGGAAACCATTGCAGCTTGGGAACTACGCCCCACAGTTCAACTTTTGCGCGGACACTCCGCCGCGCTGAAAACAGCTGGCTTCCTTACAGTGCACGGATCGGGGAAGGTATTACGCAACCGCTTGATTGCATATTCCGGTTGCTCACTTTTCGATTATTGCCAGCGATCGTTCGCGGTCGGTTCGCAGCGCTGGCACGGCCCGCAAAAGACTTTGGTGTAGCTGTGCTCCAGAAGCGGTAAGGAGTTTCGCGCACGGCCTCCATCTGGCCGAAGTGAATGCGCAAATTGCCGCATTCGAGAAGTCGTCCCTTATGGCGATCCGATTCGATCGTTTTGAAACACCCGCTGCAGCACGAGGATCGAACACTCTGGCTTGCGAAACATGAAATTTCAAGGACCCTATTCTCTGGCCAAGCAGGCCCAATCCATTCAAACCATGAGGTTTAATCTGCACGGATCATGTCCCGCCGAAGGCGAGACAACTCTCCACAGGGCAACGCCGATACCCCTTCTCTCATCTTTATTGCCGTATCACGGAGGTACATAACGTATGAAGATAAAATGGCTTGCCCCTTCCCTGCTTGCCCTCTGCGTCGCCGCCACCGGTGGACTCAAGGCTAAAGCTTCTCCACCGCCGCTGCCCGCGTCAGCACAGCCCCTGCCCGTTGCGGCGCAAGACCAGGATCGCGATCACGACTGGGACCGTCCCCCGGACGCCTACCAGGACGCGCAACGCCGCGGTTTTCACGAAGGCATCGAAGCAGCTCGTCGGGACTTTGCCGACCATCGCCATGCCGACGCGGACGACCACGACGTTTACAAACGCCCGCCCGTTGATGGACATGACCGCCAGGCATTCCGCGAAGGTTTCAAGGAAGGCTACCATCGCGCCATGGAACATATGAGGCACGATCACGACGACATGCCGCACTTGTAGCCCAGGTCCACTTACCTGACCGGTGCCCGGCCCCTGCCGGGCACTCCCATTTTCGCCAGCCTGGCCATTCCCGCAACAACAAAGGATGAAATGCCGTGCAGTTCCATTGGCAGAATGACGACCGCCGGATTAGGATTGCGTCCGGAGGCCTCAGGGGCGGGGTTCCCAACGACGAAAGGAGAATTCGCAAGATGAATCTCAATTTGCTTCGCGTCACAGGTCTCATTGGCTGTGCCGCATTTCTGCTTACACTCGCGCCGCGTGCGCACGCGGCAATCGCTGGCCCGCAGCCCTTAGGATTCGCGCAGGATCGTGATTGGGACCGCGCGCCAGACGCATGGAACGACGTTCAGCGCCGTGGCTTTCATGATGGCATTGATGGCGCTCAGAAAGACTTTGGCAATCATCGCCGTCCCGATGTGGACAACCGCGACGAATATCGGCATCCCAACGTTCCTCCACCAATGTGGCCCGCCTACAAAGAGGGCTTCCGCCGCGGATATGACTCGGCCATGCGCCACCTGGTAGGCACTCCGGATTGGCGTATGCGTGCCCCTGATCGCCCATGGGACGCAGCTCCAAACGAATTCGACGAGCTTCATCGGCAAGGCTTTCGCGATGGCATCGAAGGAGCCCGTAAGGACTACGATAATCACCGCCGGCCCAATGTAAATAATCGTGATGAATATCGACATCCCCGTCTTCCACCCGAGCAGCGCGAAGCCTATCGCGATGGCTTCCGTCGCGGCTACCAGATCGGTATGGATCACCTCACGGGCATGCGCCGTTAAGATCTGTCAGAGCATTACAAGGGCATGGGGCAGCCGTGCCGCAATAGGTTGATGGAAGCGGCTTCAGCCCCTGGGCGATGTTTTCCAATTGAGTTTCCGTTCGAATGTCCACGAAAAATACCCGGCAGCCTCTCTGCCGGGTATATTTGCATCCACAGGCTTACTTTGGATCAGTTCTAAGAAAGTCGGCCCGGCCCACTTGCCGTCCGAAGCCCCTCAACCGACCACCAGTTCACCCACCGCAAACTCGATCTCGAGCTTCGGCGCTGAAAGCAACGTGTTGTGAATCAGGCAGTGATGAACCGACCGCCGAAGCCCTTCCGTCTGCTCCGTGCTCAGTGCCGCCGGACACATCACATGAACGCGAAAATTCCCCAACCGCGCCGGATGCAGCAGCTTCTCGGCTGAGACCGTCACCTCCACTCCGCTATCATCGAGCTTGCGCGTCCTGAGGTACTGCACCGCATAAAACTCCGCACACGCGCCAAGTGAAGCCAGCAGGAAGTCCGGGGGCGTCATCCCCGCATCGTCGCCACCATTCTCCGCCGGCTGGTCGCAGATGACCGAATGCGACCCCGCCTGAATCTCGAATTGAAACCGGCGAATCTGTTTGACTTTGACTTGCATGGCTGACCTCTTCCTTCCGCGTAAAATCAACTCGCGATCGGGCTCCGAAAGCCACAGCTCGGCTCGCGCAGAATTGAATAATAGAAAACGTGGAAAAGGTCGTATGTGCGCGATGACACGCATATCGTGCGACCACGAGCGGACCTTTGCAAGATTGTCGATTTTCCATAGGTACGCGGCGTAAAATCTTGCCACGGCACAGCGATAACCGGCCGCCACTCGCCTCGTCCAATCTGCGCGCCGGATTCCCCGGAGGTCCCTATGAATCGCCGGAAATTCCTCTCCAATGCGGCGGCCGGCCTAGGCGCTGCCTGCGTTGCTCCGAGTTCGTTCGCCGGCCTGCTCAATGCTGCCCCGCATCGCGTCGAAGCCACAGATACCGTAGTCCTCGGTAGAACCGGCATCCGCACCAGCCGTCTCGCCATGGGTACAGGCACTATCGGGTTCGCCGGCTCATCGAACCAGACCCGCAGCGGCGAACTCACCCGCCTGCTGCGCACCGGTTATGATCGCGGCCTCACCCTGTTCGACACCGCCGACGGCTATGGCTCGCATCCCGAAGTGGCGGAGGCCGTCAGTCACCTGCCCCGCGAAAAAGTGGTCATCATGACCAAGTGCGATTCGCGCGATCCCAAGCAAGCCAAGGCCGACATCGATCGCTACCGCCGCGAGCTCAAGACGGACTACATCGATATCCTGCTTGTCCATTGCGTCACCGAAGCTGATTGGACCACCCGTTTTCGTGGCGTCATGGATGTCTTCTCCGAGGCCAGACAGAAGGGCGTCATTCGAGCCCACGGCGTCTCCTGCCACAGTATTGAGGCATTGCGCGCGGCGGCGGCTTCGCCATGGGTCGAGGTCGATCTCGTCCGTCTCAACCCGGTCGGCGCTCATATGGACGCAGACCCTCAGACCGTCATCAGCGTCATCAAGCAGATGCGTGGTCAGGGAAAGGGAATTATAGGGATGAAGATCCTCGGCCAGGGCGCCATGCGCAAGCGGCAGGACGAAGCGATTCGCTTTGCGCTCGGTACGGGTGTACTTGACGCCTTTACCATAGGTGCCGAGAACGGCCAGGAACAATCCGACCTGATCACGCGGGTGGCGGCAGCATGATGCTCCCGCGGTTCGCTCTAACCACGGCATGAGCGCCGGAAACCCATTTGGCGGAATGGTTTAGCTAGCGGTCCTTGCGATAGAGCAAATCCCGAATTGCCTTGCGCCGTTCGGCGTTAGCCTCGGTCTCAGCCTTGCGCTCTTCGGCGCTCAGGTGCCCTTTTCCGGTCGTCATCTCTGCGTCAGGAGCGCTGCATTCTGGGCACCGGTTCGCAAAACCCGGCTTGCCCGGTTTCAACTCAAATTCCTCTCCGCAAACAACACAGGTTTTGATTGGAAAACTCATCGTGTTTATCTTATCGGAATCGAGAAATGTTCCTGGGTGAGCTTCCACAACGCTAAATCGTCTTATCTTGCGGTAACAGCTGTGGACCGGAAAACTTCGCAAAGAGTCCGCGACTTTTCCCTTTTGACCTGATCCCCGTTCCTGTATATCCTGTACCCTCACCTTACTGGAGATCGTAATGCAATCCAGTCATGCCAAAGTGCTTATCGTCGACGACGACCCGATGCACCTTGAGATTTATGGCCTTCTCATGAAGCAGGCGGGGTATGAAGCCATTCCCGCACTCGTCAGATTCGGCGGCGCTGAGATTCCGACCGACGAATGCATCGGTCTCGTACTCCTCGACTACCGGCTCAACTCGATCAAGACGTCTCCTCAGTATGCGCAGGAAATCCGCTCCCTCTTTCCCGACGCGCCAATCGTCCTTCTTTCCGACCTCTGGTCGCTTCCCACGGATATTGCACCCTTCGTGGACAGCTTTGTGCGCAAGGGTGAACCTGCCAAATTGCTCGAAACAGTCTCCAGGCTCTTCGCGGGTGCTCCCGACGCCAACACGGCCACCGCAACTCTCGAATAATCTGATAGATTGCTAAACATCGCCGGCCCGGCCTCATGGCCCGGGGCTTGCATTTTCTCCCATGCCTGCTCGAGCACCGGGAATTGAGAACGCAACACCACTTATGCCAGAGAGCTCCCCAATCGAACGATTCCGATTCCAACGCCCTGGACGCATTCGCTCCCTCTTTGCATTCCTATGTCTGGCGTGCCTCGCACTGCCGGCGCAAGTTCCACTTGCGACACCCAGCGAGGGCGAGGTGAAGGCAGCTTACCTCCTCAACTTCGGCCGATTCCTGCGCCACTCAAACCCGTCTGCTCCTCCCCGCTCCTCCTTCGACATCTGCATCCTCGGCCAGGATCCAATCGGACACAGCATCGACGATATTGTCGCCCACGAAAGCGTCAACAATCTTCCCGTTCATATTCGCCGTCTCCCCGATGTCACCGCCGCCAAGGCATGCGCCATCATCTTCATCAGCCCCAAGGAGGGGGATAGCCTTCGCGAGGATCTTGCCATCCTCACCGGTTCCGACGCCCTCACCGTCGGCGACGCATCCGACTTTCTCGACCGCGGTGGAATGATCCAGTTCTCGCTCATCCAAAACCATGTCCGATTTGCCGTGAATCTTAATGCGGTCAATCGTGCCCACCTTGTTCTCAGTTCGGAACTGCTGCGCGTCGCCTCCTCCGTGATCGGCAAGCCGCAGGTAGAGGACGTGCCGTGAATTTCTGGAGCAGCCAGTCGATCGCCGACAAGCTCACGCGTGTGACCCTCATGGTCAGCGGCATGGCGTTGTTGCTGGCCTATATCTCGCTCCTCATCTACGACCTCTACAGCCTGCGCCAGGAACTCCTTACTGCGCTTTTGACAGAAGCCAACATCGTTGGCGCCAACAGCATCACGGCGCTGATGTTCGATGACCGCGTCGCAGCCCAGAACACTCTGACCGCACTGCGCAATTCTCCCCAGATCCGCGCCGCCGTGATCATCCGGCCTGACAGCACTGAGTTCGCGCGATACCTCCGCACGCCCTCGACTCAATTCGAGCTGACCGACCGCCTCGCACTGAACGAAACCCAGCACTACTGGACCAAGGGCCGCAACATCCTCCTGGGAACCCGCATTCAATTCCAGGGCGGATGGGTCGGCACGGTCTATCTGCTCGCTGAGACAGGCGATGTTGCCCGGCGCGCCGAACGCTTCAGCCTCATCTCTGCCGGCATGCTCCTGCTCTGCTTTGCCATTGCGCTGCTCTCTACATCGGCCATCCGCCACCTCGTCAGCGATCCTCTCACCGGACTTGCTCGAACCGCCCAGATCGTGACCCGCGAAAAGGATTATTCGGTTCGCGCCAAGCTTCCGCCTTCCAGCGACGAGCTCTCCTTCCTGGTCCAGTCGTTCAACGAGATGCTCGATCAGATCCAGGCCCGCGACCGCGCCCTGGAAGCAACGCGCAGCGAACTCGAGCAGCGCGTCGACGAACGCACCGCGGAACTATCCGCAACCAATAAGGAACTCGAGGCTTTCTCCTACTCGGTCGCGCACGACCTCCGCGGCCCTCTGCAACACATCGACAACATCGCCTACCTTCTCGAGCACGGCGCCTCTGAAAACCTCAATCCTGAAGCACGAATGCTCGTCGAACGCCTGCTCGAGGGCTCGAAGCGCATGTCGCTGCTCATCGACGATCTACTCAATCTCTCCCGCGCCTCCAGCCATCCCCTGCATCGCACGCCCATCGACCTTAGCCACATCGCCGAGACCATCACTGCGCGCCTACAGACCGAAAACAACCATCGTCACGTCAACGTCGATATTGCCGGCGGCGCACAGGTGTTTGCAGACGAGGGCCTGATGGAGGTGGTGCTGGAAAATCTCCTTGGCAATGCCTGGAAATATACCTCCAAGATGGAATCCCCCGAGATTGGCTTTGGATTCCGCGAAGAGCAGGCCGGGACCGTCTTCTTCGTTCGCGACAACGGAGCAGGATTCAATCCACGTTATGCCGATCGCCTCTTCCGTCCCTTCCAGCGTCTCCATTCGCAAAGCGAATTCACTGGTACCGGCGTAGGACTTGCAACCGCCTACCGCATCATCACCCGACACGGGGGCAAGATCTGGGCCCGCGGCAGCATCGACCAGGGTGCCACCTTCTACTTCACAATCCCGTACTCCGCCGCGTAGAGAATAAACTCGCCAGGCACGAAATTTAACGACGTGACCAGGTCGGGGAGGATATTTAGCTCGAAAAGGGGATACCCCAGAGCGGCCATGAGCCAGCCGAAGGGTCTCGATTTTGAGACCTGGGAAAGCACGAAACTCAACTGGTCATCATCCGTTTCAACCTGGATTAAGTGACGAATCGATCCACATCTTCGGTTGACAACCTAGATGAAACGGTTTCTCCTCTAGATTATCGTTGGCTATCTCGGTTGCGATCGCCTCGGTCGCGTTCATGACGATCGCTGCCGCATTCCTGCCCGCACGCCGCGCCACCCGAATCGATCCGGTCAAAGCCCTCCGCACAGAATGATTCGAGCAGCATTGCTCTGACAGCGCATTCTTCGGACCAGACGTCTCTCTTATCGTGAGCATGCAAAGCTCCGCTAACCTGCACACCGCGCAGGCCAACTACGCTTGGTCTTGAAGGTGGAAATCCCAGTGTGAAGCCGGGCTGATGATCAAAGGGGGGATCGGAGCAATAACTTCCCGAGAAACGAGTTCAGTTGGTGCCGATTCTTCGGAATTCTGGCAGTATATTCAGGACTGTCAGACAAGGCTGAAACGATGAAGGTCCCCTACGCAAAGAAGTGGCAGAAGGAAACGGACAAGCTGCGCAAAATCGCGCTCGACTGCGATCTGACCGAAGAATTCAAGTGGAGCAAACCCTGCTTCACCTTCCTCAAGAAGAACGTGGCGATCGTCATACCACTTAAGGAATCGTGCGCATTCTCGTTCTTCAAAGGCGCGCTGCTCAAAGACCCGAAACACATCCTCGAAAGGATCGGAGAGCATACCCAGGTGGGGCGATGGATCAAGTTCACTTCGGTTAAAGAAATCACTGCTCTGAGGTCGACCCTGACGAATTATCTCTACGAAGCCCTCGCGTTGGAGGAGTCCGGGAAGAAGTTAGCGCTCAAAAAGCCTTCCGAATACGCGATCCCCGAGGAACTGCAGGACACACTGGATGACAACGCAGTTCTCAGGGCGGCGTTCGAAGCGCTCACTCCTGGTCGGAGGAAGTCCTACATCCTCCACATTTCAAGCGCAAAACAGGCGAAAACCAAGGTGGCGCGTGCAGAAAAATGCGTGCCTATGATTCTGAGCGGACGAGGGTTCAACGAACTGCCAAGGTAAAGGCCGATTCGAAGGGGCCCGGTTTAGCGAATCCAGAATCGCCGGTTAAGCCCGAGATGAACCTTCAGCCCCGGCGCAATCCGGCTCTCCCGCCGCCCGATTTTGTATCCCGCATATTTCGCCATGGTGCGCGCCATCGCCGAAGGCACATGATGCGGACCGTGCCTCAGAAGGTAGTTCAATTCCGAAATGACAAAGCGCCGCCCTTCGCCGGAAGCGCTTCCGAATTGCTCAATAAGCCAGCTCTCGCGCGCATGCAGCACTCCGATGTCGAAGTACCTCCGGAATTCCTCGGCGATCGAATATGCGTGCGAATGCCGAACCATCGCATCCGCGGCGTACGCCGTCTTCCATCCCGCCCGATGCATGCGTGCCACCACCAGCGTGTCCTCGCCGAAAATCACATCCGGTGAGAAGCCACCCACACTCGTCAGCGCCTCGCGCCGGTACGCACCGAATGCATTCGAGAAGAAGATCGACTTGAACCCCATCGTCTTGCGGCTCTCCCACGAACGCACCATCGAAGCTTCCGAATAGCTGAAGAGCCGGCCGTGGGCTTCTATCGGGTTCGCATTCTGCCGCGGCAGCTGCCTGCCGTAAGCTGCTCCTATCTCCGGATCGGAAAAGGCGCGCACCAAGCTCGCGAACGCCTCGGCTCCATGCGGCACCGAATCCTGCGTCAGGTAGATCAGGATGTTCGCATCCGCCGCATGGTCCGCACCCATCTGGCGCGTGCCGCCGTGGTTGAATTCGCTCGACGCAATTTCGACGACTTCAAATCCGTCTTGCCGTGCCATTTCCGCCGTGCCATCACCAGAGGAGGAGTCAATTACAATCATCCGATCCGCTTTCAGGCTCTGCGCGCGAATTCCCCGCGACAACGCCGGCCAATAGCCGGCCGCATTGAACGTGGGAATAATGACCGCAATCTGGCCAGGCGCAATCCATCGCTCTGACTTCATGCTCTCTTCCCCAGGCCCCATCATGCAAAAACACTCCAGTGCTGCGCTTCGGCAGCGCAATCGTCAAATTCGCTCAGGATCCCATCGAAGTGGTTCTGGTCCCTCAGCGTTCCGCCTGCCGCCCCAGATCCGCTGTCTGTCGCTGAGTAGTGTGAAACCCATACCGGATGTGCGCGAGCAACAGTTCGATGCGCGTTTGAATCTGACGTACGAGCGATTTGGTCCGGCTCGCATTGTTCAGGTGCCGGCGATAGAACAGCAGTTCTTCGTCAATGAATGCTGCCTTTCCGCCCAGAACATCATTGCGCGTCCCTATCCATGCATCGTGCAGAAAACTTCTCCGCGCAGGAAACGGAAGAACCCGTCCCAACAGCGATGCGCGGATGGCCATCGCCGATCCCTGGTAATGGTTTTTGTAGAGATTTCGCCAGAAGCCCGGCAGAAACCTGCCCTCGCGATTGATCCGTGAATCCGGCAGCGGACGATCATCCTCATCAATCATCCGCACGCGGCTGGTGACAATCTCCACTTCGGAACGCTCCCTGAAGAGTTCGACAAAACGATTCACCTTTGTCGGCGCCCACAAGTCATCGTCATCACAAAGGAACAGAATGCCGCCAGTCCCCGATCGCAACGCGTCCTCGAATGTCGCCACGACCCCGCGGTTCTTCTCGTGCCGCAGCAGGCGAATTCGCGGATCACCAACTTCGGCAATACGTGCGACCGTCTGATCCGTCGACACATCATCGACAATGACTATCTCATCCGTCGCTTTCAGTTGCGACAGGATCGAGCGCAGCTGCGCCTCGACAAAGGCATCGCCGTTGTATGCAGCCATGCAGGCCGAGATCTTCGGGGCCTCGGCCATCTTTGCCCGTCCGGCCTCAGCGCTCACGCGATCGGCCGTTGCCAGCATCCACTCATCAATCCGTCTTCGCCTGGAAGTGAACAGCCGCCGCATCAGCGCCTCGCGCGTAATCCCGCGAAGCTCCGCTGAATCACCGCGCAGCCACTGCTTAACCAGCCGTCCCATCAGCCGTAGCGTACGCTCCCAGCCGGCAGCTCGATTCATCCGCAGATCCCAGAACGCCGTCTCCGCCAGCAGCGCGTTTCGGTAGCGCGAAGGACTCATCCTCCGCTGCATGTCCTTCATTGAGAATTCGTGCTCAACCTGGATGTCGCCTGCCACATAAACGCGTTTGCCGTGCTCGTGCAACTTGCTGAAGATCATTGCATCGCTGTCGTCGAGCCAGAATCGCGGGTCATATCCCCCCGCCTGCTGGAGCGCCGCCACCTTGAGCATTGCGCCGGAATTGAACGCAAACACCGGCTCTCTCGGTACTCCCGTGTGCCCCGGTCGATACCATCGAGGAATGGCTCCAAGCTGAAACCGGTTCGGCGAAAGCTGCTTTCCATTCGCCGCGATCTGCGGCACAACCGCTCCAATTCCCGCATGGCGCGTACTGGCGCGCGCGGCCGCAGTCATCCTCTCGAAGAAATCTTCAGGAACTGCGGTGTCCTGATCGAGCGTCAACAGCCACTCCGACCCATGTTCGATCGCCCATTTCAACGCATGGTTGTAAGCCTTCGCCAATCCCGAGTTGCTCTCATCGGCAACGTAATGCACGCCTTCGGGCAACCCCTCCTTCGCGTTCATTGCCGGGCTGTTGTCCCAGAGGAGCACATTAACTTCGCCTATCTCTGCGCTGAGGGAAGCACGGGAAGCCATGACGCTGCGAAATGCGGGCGACTGATTCGGAGCGAACCGATACAGCACGATCACCGCCGTCACCTTCAGCTGCACGGGGGTTTCCTGAAATACGGCCTCGATCCCGGTCACTCGGGCACCATACTTTCCACCTGCGCGCTTCCCCACAGGAAGCACTTCTTCTGCACCGCGCTCTGGATCGCAAATTGCAAGATTGTCGAAAGCGGCGTAAACATGTCGCTGAAGAAGATGAACGAAAGACAGGTCAGAAAAATGCTGGCGACCAGGATGTGCTTTGGAAGCGAACGCTCCATAAGCCATCCGCATCCGATGCCCAGCAGCAGGTTCGCGAGATACACTCCCAAGTACGAGAAATCCAGCACATATGCTGCCAGGTAGGTACTCGCTCCATCTATGATGCTTAAATCGTTATGAATCGACGCATGCGGATCCGCAGGTGTAAGGAATGATGGCAACAGCGGATACAGAAACGACAGCGTCGGCCCATGATAATTGCCTTTTGCAAAAAGCCAGCAGAGATTCGAAAACGGGATCGACACGTACGACGTTAGCCACAAATATGCCATCGGCCAGTCGAAATACTTGTGCCGGATCTGCAGATATTCGAGGAAGACGCCCTGCGCGGTTCGCGCGTTGCCGATCAGCGTGATCGCGACAACCGCGAAAACCAGGAAGCCGGCGGCGATGGTGTAGAGCTTGCGTTTACTCATCTGCGTCTTCAGTGAGAAGACGAACAGCATTTGCAGCAGCCCCACCATCAGCAGTCCACGCGTGATGTAGAGCGCCATGCCGACGATGCCGAACATCGCAAACAGCGCCTTTCGCCAGCGCACCGAATCCAGCGTGGAATTCACCGTGACCACAACCAGCAGCGGGAACAGTACCTGCTTGAAGCGTCCGTATGTTAGATACGAAGTAGGATCTCCTAGGGCCGGAGGCGGACCTAAGAGGACCCAGTTGAAGATGATGATCATCAACGATGCGCCGCAAAACAGCAGATTCGTCTGCCATAACCGCGTCACATCAATCGAATAGGGGAGCGGATCCGATCGGGTGGGCCAGCGGTGCAACAGCATTCGCGAAACAATATAACCGAACAGAAACGAAGCGAGTGAGAGGCCGAACAAAAGCAATGGCATGCCCATGTTCGGATACGAAACATAAGTAATCTGGAAGCTGAGTGCAACCAGCATCGCTACCCAGTTCAGGCAGAACAACACCAACGGGTTGCAATAGAGGGGTAGCTCGCCTCGTCCCTTCAGAACTCCATGCACCAGCTTGTGCTTCGCAAATCGCTCTGCGATCGACGGCCAGAATGCCACCGGCGTCATTGAAACTTCCGCGGATTGATTGGCGCTGAAACTGGTGCTGTGGAGCGGCTCGTTCATATCATCTCCCGGCCCAACAGAAAATCTGTGCGGAGGGAGCCGAGTCCTCGCCCGTAATGCGCATATCTCGGCAATTGTCCCATCATCTGCAGCACGCGAACCCCAAGGCTCTGCGACAGTGTCGATTGCCGTTTCAGAAATGCAATCTTCTCCCTGAGTTTCACGATCAGATCGTCGTGCTCATTCCAGCCTTCGGCCAATACTCGATGTAAGAGATCCTCAAATTGATGTGCGACGCGAGCATAGTGCTGCCTTCGCGTCTCAGAGGTCTTCCCGGTGGATTCAGAATTCAAGGCATTGCTGCCGACCCCGAGTTGCTGCCCCGCATGGATCCGATATTCGATCAGCGGTTCCGGAATCAGGGTCAACCGCGAATGCAAAGCGATCATCCAGGCCAGCCATCCATCATGCACCCACGATGCCGGAATTGGCGAACAGTAACGCCGGATGGAAGCGCGGAACATCAGCGTCGCTCCGGTGACCACATCATGCTTCAGCAAGGTCGACGCCGGGGAAGCGATGAAGTTTCGCTGCTTCGCAGTCGTGAAGTTGTGGCGCGCGAAAAGCCGCGTCCCGGCTGGTCGCCCGTCGCCGTCCATCAGGTTTGCATCAGAAAACACTCCGCCCAGAAATGGATTCTCTGTCAGTACGTCAGACAGCCGCTCCAGCTTTTGCGGCAGCCAGCGGTCGTCCTGGTCGCACAGCACAATAAATTCACCCCGGCACAGCCCGATTGCCTGATCGAAATTCCTTGTCGATCCCAGCCTGAGTGCGTTCTGAATAACTAGAATTGGGAATGGCGCGTTAGCCTGAAACTGCTTCAGGATCGCGATCGTATCGTCTACAGAATGGTCATCGCAGACCACCAGTTCGCAGGGCGGACGCACCTGATTCGCGATGCTCTCCAATTGTTCTCTAAGGTAGCGCGCCCCATTGTATGTGCACATCGCCACCGAGATGCGCACACCCTGTGTCCCGGAACCGTTCGACTCCATACGTCAAATCTCCGCTTGAGCCCATTGGCTCCGTTTCGTCCTGAAGATGGCTGTGGCAGATATTACCCCGGCTACACCAAGTACAACAAAATATGCCAACGACACCCCCAACGCCCCAGAGGTCTTCGCGAACAGCACTACGCTCCCGGCCGTACACATGGCAATCACAATTGACTGCACCAGGAATGGCTCACATTTGTGAGCACGCAGGTAGATTGCTTCGCTTTGTACCACGTGACTGCTGAGCGCCGTCAACAACAGCAGCAGGAAGATCGGCCAGTCTTCGATGCGCCGGCTGATCCTGGGCAAGACGTATGGCGCCGCAAATACGCTGAGGAGAACCAACCCGGCCGCCCCCGCAAACAGTGACAGCGATTGTCTCAGCGAGCGAAAGAACAGCCGATCCAGCTCGGGCGTCTCCCGCTTTGCGATCAGGCTTCCAAACGGTGCCGCCTTGGTCGTCATCCATGCCAGCATCATTGCGCTCATCTGCATCACGATGCTCATGGAGAGTCCCATGCGGCCGGCCTCCTCAGGCCCTCGAAAGGCGAACAGCACCGGCGTGAACAGCTGAAAGATGAAGTAGTCGCACAGCCAGCTCACCGCAATCTTCCACTGAAATGGCCATACCTCGCGTTTCCAGCTGATCCCCTTCTGCGCCACCTGCATTCGCAACAGCGGAACCAGCAGCCTCCTCCGCGAATACAGAAGGATGCTCGCCACAAAGCCCTGGCCAAGCAACACCATCGCAGGCGAAAACAGTCCGTGATGGCTCAACAGCGCGGTCCACGAAAGCGCCACGCTCACGGCGGACTGGAAGAAGCGCATGCGAGCCACTTGCGCCACCTGCCCGCACCCTTCAAGAAACGAGAGGACCGGCCCGATGGAGAATGTAATGGCGCATGCAATTACCGTGACGCGCAACGGCACAATCCAGATATTTGGAGCCTGCGGCTGCTGATGCAGGGAAAAGAACCGCATTCCACCCAGCAGGAGCACAATCCCCATCACCACAGCGGCACTCGTATACCATTTCACCGCGCGCTGCAGCAGCGAGGCCAGCCGCAGATGCGCCGCATCGCTCCCCGATATGGTGCCGTTCTGATGAAACTCGAGGTGCGCTCTCTCGTGAGCCGCCACCTGCAGAATCACGAACGAGAATCCTAGCTCGAACACGCTCTGCAGCGCCACCAGGCTCCAAAGCGCGTAGTAATATCCTTGTTCCGCGGCGGTAAGAAAGTGCACGATCAGCAGCACGCTTCCCACGCTACCCAGACCCTGAACGACGCGCCCGAGCACCGTAAACGCAATCGCCCGGTCAAGGCCAATGTAGTGAGGAATCTTGTACCGCAGCAGGTTCCGAACCGTGAGCCAACGGCTGCCGGATGGTTGCGGAGAAATGGTCGTCATCTCGTTCAACATGGGTGGCAAGAAAAACAACTTTCCTTACATTGCGAGGCTATCGCCATTATCCGGTTGCCTCGGGCCGAGCGTGGCGAAGCGCGCCAACCTCTTCCTTGGCTGGTTGCCGCTTGATCTCGTGCCCGCCGCTCCACAGCGAGCGCTTCAACAGATCCAACTTGTCTTTGGTCACCGGATTGTGCTGCATTCTTACCAATCCACCCTGCATCAGTGCCAGCATGATTCCGAAGGTGAACCCGAGTGCGACACCGGCAAGCGTGAAAAATCCACGCTTCGGAAACGACTTTTGCTCCGGCGGCACCGCCGGATCCACAACCTGGATAAACGCACCCTCGCGCGCCTCGTCCAGCTTTGCCAGTTCAAGTTGCTTGGCCAGAACGTCAAAGATCGCCTCATAGTACTTCACGTCGCGCAGCCTGCGAACATACTCCAGCCCTGCTTGCGGCACCTGGCCTTTGGGCAGGAACACATCGTCGGCCGAGCCGCCATTTGAACCCACCAGCTTATTGAATTGCGACCGTAATCCATCGAGTTCGGTCTGCGCCTGGGTGAGAGCGGGATTCTCGTCACCCGCATAAGAACGCATCGCCTCGATCTGAACTTCCTTGGCCACAATCTGCGCGCGCAACCGGGCCGCCGACTCGATCATCGCCCTGGCTTGCCCATCCACCTGCACCATGCCGGTGGAGAGCTGGGTGCGCTTCAGCGCCTCATCCGCATTTTCCAGGTTGACCTTGGTCTTCTCCAGCTGGTTCTCAAAGATCACTCGCCGTTGCGATGCCTCGGTAATGGCAAGCTGCTCCGAAAGAGTCCGGAACTGCTCTACGTAGCCATTTGCAATCTCCGCGGCGCGATTGGGATTGCGATCCGAAAAATTCAGCCGGATCAACCCATCCTTCGTCGACCCGTCTATCTTCGTGTAATGTTCCAGCTCTTTGCGGGTTTCCCCCAGGTACACCTTGCGATACTCCGATTGCAGCCCATACCGCTGGATCACCGCATCCTCCACGGTGCGGCTCTTCAGCATCGAGACATACATGTCGTTGATGTTCTTCATGCCCAGCATCGAGCCCGCCATCCCACTGACCGCGCCGCCCATGCCTGCCAGCTGACTGGCCAGCATGGAACTCATCGACGTGTTCCCCTGTGGCGGAAGGATTATCACGGTTGCGGTGTAAGACTGGGGCAGCACAAAGGCCAGGACCAATGCAATCCCCAAGCAGATCGCAGTCACCATTCCTACCAGCTTCTTACGCTGCGTAATGATGATCAGAACATCCAGAAACGTCAGGTCAGCTTCCTCACCGGGTGGTATGGGCGGCACCATAGTCTCCTCCGGTATTTCCTGGATCGTGCCGCCATTTCGCATGTTCACCATCGTCTATGTACTCCATTCGGCGCTGTCGCAACACTGGCATCCCAAATTGCCGCCTGACTTGCCATGCGCGGCTTATATCCCTGTTTGCTGCTAACGAATCACGTTGATCGCTGCCGCTCCGAGGGCAAACTGCGAGAACACAGCCGACCAGTCGGTCAGCCCCCGCAAAAGCGTCGTCTTGTTCAGTTGCTCCGGAACTACAATCGTGTCGCCCGGATAAATCACTTCTCGATTGAATTTGTCATCCGTCCAGAGGTTGTGATCGAGATACTGACGACTCACCACCGATCCGTCTGCACGAATGATGAATATCTGCTTCCTGTCTGCATTCCGGTTGGGGCCACCCGCATTCCGCAGATACTCTCCCGCGTGCCGGTGCGCGATATACACGAACGAATTCGGATCGTACACAGCGCCCACAATTCCCACCGTGGAGGGAATCGGCGGAACCACAAAACGATCCCCATCTTCCAAAGGAAGATCGGGCAAGGAAGTCATCTCTGAACGAAACGGTTCGATGTGCAGCACAATGCGTCCGGTCGCGCGCACCTCGCGTAGGCGGTTCACCAGTTCCCGCTGGCTGGCCACGGATGCTCCTACCGTCGCTGCTTCCTGTGGGCTCACCACCGACGAGGCCTTGTTTGAGGCAGAGATTTCGATCTGATAAGAGAGCGCGGACACATATTCGTCCAGCCTTTGCTGCTGCTCCCGCCGCGTGCTCTCGCGGCTGAATTGCGACCCATAGAGATACGCCTGCGAGGTCAATCCTCCGGCCCGCATCACCAACTGCCGCAGCGTCTCACCGGGCAATACGCTGTAGACGCCGGCATGCTCAAACTCGCCTTCAAGCCTCACATACTTTGTTTGATGAGCTCGCGGCACGCGAATGTCTGCGTCCGAAAAAACGGTAATAACATCCCCCTGCTCGAGCGTTACATCCGACTTCGCATCGTGTTCGATGACCAGGGCGCCCAGGTTGAACGGAATCAGCCGCGTCGTCAGCGTCTTTTTGTCGACCCGCTCGACAACCGCGTAGCTCCAATCGATATCAGGCGAAGTTCTGACCACCTGCGTCTCGATCTGAAAATGCGGTGCCGTTACCAGATGCGGACCACTGCCCAGGGTCTCGAGCTGATTCGGCGTCTGCGCAGCCTTCCGCGCACCCCTGGCCAACTCGTCCTCGTCACTCGACGCCGCCAGTGACTGGAATTGCCCGGAACTCGCTTGCTGCGACGCTGTGGTGTCTTCCGGCACGCCGGCCGTCAACCCCGGAAACAGGCCGCTGTTGATTGTCTGGGAATCTTCGGGAGCCACCGGGCGATAGAACGTCTGTCCCGGCTGCGGAGGTACCGCCTGCACCTTCTCCGGCGGAAGCATCGGTTGGAAGTCGGTCACGGGCAAGCCCAGCTGTTCACGGCGCAGCCAGTAGTTGGGGGTCAGCAGAGATTCCTTGTTCGGAATCAGGTCGCTGATATGCATCCCCTCATGCCATGCAAATCGCCCCGGAGTTGCGACATTGCCTCGCAGAGTCACCGTCTTCGCAAAACGCGGAGCATCTGCACGGACCCGAACGATGTCCGCATTGTGCATCGGGGTTGCAAGCGATTGCTCGTTCATCTCCACGTCCACTGCGACCCGCGAACTACTGCCGTCCGCCTGTTTCTCGTTGCGCTCAATCTCCAGAGAGGAGGTGTTCGCAACCGAGGAGGCCCCGCCCGCAAGCGCAATGGCGGCGGCGATGCTCTCCTGCCCGCGCAACTCGTAGATCGCCGGCGCTCGCACACTGCCAACCACAGCAACCTCCGGACCTACTGCAGGGAAGTAGATGACATCTCCGGTCTCAAGGTTGACATCTTTCGACTTGTCTCCGCGCAGCAGCAGATCGTAGAGATCGAAGTCTGCAGCCAGCGCGCCGTTGCGGCTCAAGCGGATATGGCGCAGAGATCCCTGCGGCCCAGGTCCCCCGCATGCAAATACAGCATTTACCAGGGTGCTGAGAGAGCTGATCGTGTAACTCCCCGGGCGCCGTGCTTCGCCGGTCACAAACACCTGAATCGATCGCAACTGTCCCAGATTCACGTTCAGGTCATAGTTGCGATAAACGCGGTCGAATCTCGCTTTCAGAAATCCCTGAAGCTGACGGAACTGCAAACCGGCAACCCGGAACTCTCCGACCTGCGGAACGTAGACTGATCCGGACCTGTCCACGGTTAGATGGAGGTTCTGTGACACCTGTCCCCATGTGCGGATCAGCAGTTCATCTCCCGGTCCGATCACGTACTCCGGCGTAACCGGCAGTCGCTGCACGGGTGCAAAGGTATCCGGCACGTTCACAAACAAGTCCGCCCCATACACCGGTACGATGCGTCCAATGGAGCCGGCAACCAGCATCTGAAACTCGGTCAGCGATCGCGGCTTGGGAGGCGCAGTGGTGGGATGCTGCCGCGATTCGTTCTTGCGATCGATGCTATCGGCATCATCGCGATAGACCGACATCGGCGCGTTCGGCGTTCCGGCATTGATCGCCGGGAACCCCCATTGCGAAGTCCCCGTCTCCCCGGATGAACCCTGTGTTGATTGCGTGTTCTGGCACGCCGAGATGTCCCCGCTTGCACAGGTCGCGCTCGTATCCTGCTGCGAGCCGGCGGGATTTTGAGACGAAGGCTCCGTCTGCGCTCTCGCTGAATTGAGAGTAAGGGCAACTGAAAAGGCGATCAATACCCGCAAAAACGTACCCAGGTTCTTACTCATCTGTTTGTCTTCCGGTCTTGAAATCCTGCAGCCATGCAATGTGCATCGTATGCAATGCGCGGCCCTCTTTGTTGACGCAAGGCCGCGTTTGCGACTTCCTGTTTGGAGCAAAAAACGCTCTAGTAGGCCCCGCGCATAGTGAGCACCGCGGGAATTGTCCAGGTCAGGATCTTGAAGTCGAGCAAACAACTCCATCCACTCGCATAGTCGCGGTCAAAGAGTGCACGCCGGTCGAACGCAATATCACTGCGCCCCGACACCTGCCACAACCCGGTGATCCCTGGCCGAAACAGATCGTAGTAGGCGAAGTGCTCACCGTAGAGAGGCACCTCCGCCTCAACGATCGGCCGCGGTCCTACCAGTGACATGTCACCCAACAGGACGTTGAGCAATTGGGGAAGCTCGTCGAGACTGAGCTTGCGAATGATGCGACCCACCGGCGTGATCCGCGGATCCGGCACATCCTTGTTCAGCGGATAGGCAGCATCGTTGCGGCGATGATTCTCATTGATCGCCTGCACGTTGTCTTTATGCTTCCGTGCATACATCGAGCGGAATTTAATGATCCGGAACGGCACACCGAAACGCCCCAGCCTCGCCTGTGTAAAGAAGATTGGCCCCGGGGATGTAATGATCACCGCGAGTGCCACCATCAGCATCACTGGAAAGAACAGGACGATCAGCGCGCTCGATAACAAAATATCAATCGTTCGCTTTACGACTGCATAGCGCCATGAGAACGACCTACGCACTGCCGCAGACAAATAAGGTGTCGGTCGTCTCCATGCTGACGACGGAAGAGTTTCATGCAGTATGCCGATAGGTGAAATAGCGCTGATGCTTGCTCCATCGGCTTCCAATATATTTAAAGCAACATTTCTTCCTTGCATTCGCGATACCCTCGCTTTGTGTGTTTCCATGCCTCCTGCGAATTCTCAAAAGAATGAGTTCGCCACGGCTTGCGCATGGGCGTGCAATATATGTTTCCTTCGATGTCCCGCTTAGCGCCTTACAACGTGCGCGCCTTCGTAGGGAGACCGAAGAAGAGTCTGGGTAGGAATCAAGGCACTTGAAATTCGTACAGCGGGGTTCGCTGCGGCTGTTCTATTTCTTTATCTGTAGCTTCCAGCGTCAGCGGAAATGGCGTGTCCACGGGCTCAACGTCGTCCCCGTCAACTTCTATCGCAATACTTTGCATCAGCAGATCGAGCGTAAGTACAACCCGAAACCCGCTCTTTCTTCTAAGTACAATTCCCTCTAATCCAGCAAGTGCGCCTATTTTGATTCGCACTCGCTGTCCTACTGATAGTAATAGTAATGGATGCGGTTCGGCCCTCGATGGATCCAACCCTGCACGTAAAGCCTCTACTTCAAAATCCGGCAGCGGTGCGGGTCGCGAACCCGTTCCAATCATTGCGATCACGCCCGGAACCTCCAGCACTCCTACCCGATCGTGTGCAAAAATCCGGACAAAGACATATCCCGGGAACAGGGGAAGATCCAGCATCACCCTCGACCCGTCCTTCCATTTGCGCTCCGTGCGGTAAACCGGCAGAAAATGCTCGATTTGCCGTTGTTCCAGATGGCAAGCGACCCGCTTCTCATGCCGACTGGTCGTATACACCGCAAACCACCGTCTCAACAAACTCGGTGCGGCATCTGCGGCAATCTTGCGCATGGCTTCGCCATCCTCACTTGGTGGGGTCTTTTCCACATGTGCCGCTCGAGCTTGGTGCCCCACAAGTGCGATCTTGGAGACAAATATGCGTCAACAGCGCGCATCCACGCTCAGGAGGGCTTCTGATTAGATTGACTTACGGCAACAAAACCTGCAGAAAGTGCAGTTTAAGAGGGCGCCACGTACAACATGGCTCTTTTCTTCTATTTCCCTATGGATCAAAGCTAACTCGCTCAATGCAACCAGCAACTCCTCCCCCTCGGAACCTTTGTCCCGCGGGGGCCGACGAACCCGGCCACAAAAGTACAGACGCAAAAACTAGCGAATGAGTTATCCAATAATCGGTGCGGATTGATCTTCTACTTTCCTCGATCCCCAAAGAATCTGCCCCTCGCCGTTCTCGGCACAACCAAGCTCCCCCTCGTTCCGGCCCGCGAGGCGATAGCAATACGCTGAAAGTAAGCCGGTTATGGTTTCTGGATCACAGGGAAGCTCTGTAGCAGGATCAAAATCTGCAACTCGCAGCTCATGGCGCCAAACATATTCATCGGCTCATTTTCATAATGCTTTCATCCAGGTAGGCCAGCCTGAAGTTCTCGCCGGTTAATAACCGCTCGGACCCATTCATCGACTACATCCCTGTGATTCGAGTCACCGGAGCACCCCGATGCGCGCCCATATCCTCAAATCAGCGCCTCAAGCGCACCACCTCAAGGAGCACCGTTCTCATGGCCTATGTTGTAACCGATGCATGCACCAAGGACTTTGTCTGTGTTGCAGAATGCGCCACCGCGGCAATAGCACCGCAATCATCGGACGAAGCCGCGTCAACCGTTTCGCAGGTCTACATCAATCCCGATGAATGCATTGACTGCGGAAACTGCGCCAGCCTCTGCGCTCACAACGCGATCTATGCTGAAGCGGACTTGCCGGCCGACAAGGGCCACTTCGCCGAGAAAAACCGCGCCTACTTCCAATAACCCACGCTCCAGGCGCTATCCGCGCCTATGGATCAGTTTTCGATTGCGGAGGCGTCTGCGCATTCTGCTGCTCTACCGCAGGCGCGCTGGGCGGCGCCGGCTTGATCGCGGTCGGCGTTGCCGAACCCGGCGGCATCGGCGTAACTGAAAGCGAAAGCGTCTGCACGGTTGCAGGATCGTCCCGCAGCTTCAGGTACAAAACCCCGTTCGCCGTATGTGGCACCGTGAGTTGCGTTCCCGTAAAGTCGGCAGGCACATCCACCGCATTCTCGAAGTCCGGCGAAGATGCCACCGATGTCGCGAGAAACAGATTTGTCCCCGTCAGCATGCAGGGCCGTGCAACAATCCGCGGGCAATGGAGTTCTTTGAACCCGGGAAGCCGCACCAGTGTTCCCAGAGACAACCAGTCTCCGGCAACCCCGTCGGCTGAAATAGCTCTGGCCTGTACCGGACCGAAAGCCGACGATCCGAATTTTGCCAGCGGCTCCACCACTGCAAGGGCAGTGTTGGCATCCTCCAGGATCAATGTCCCATCACTCAACGAAAGCGTTGTATGGAAGCTGTCGTCAGTCGCAGCAACCTCCACTCTTTCATCGCGCGGGAAAGCGGCAGGCGTCTTCGATTTCAGAAAGAAAACCAGCCTCCTCCCTACCGGCAGATCATTTGCACTTCCGAGGCGCACTGGCGATTGTTCAGCCGATTCCTCATCTTGCGTCCCCTTGCTCAACAACGTGACCTGTGGACGTGGCGCCTCCACTTTGACTGGTACTTTCAGTTCTCTGCCGTCGCGCAACTGCACCTTGGCGGTGTAATGCTTTTCGGGCTGCAGGCCGGCCGTATCGTTGTCTGCCTTCATCTTCAGCTGGTCCTGGTCCTGAACACGCTTCAGGTCTACCGGCGTCCATGCCAACCCATCCAGGGAAGCCTTGGCTACTTCGTCCAGCCGATTTCCGGTCAGCTCCGCCTCCGCATCGCCTGCGCTCAGCGTCAATTTCTCCAGCGATGCTGCCTCAGAGTAGGCCATCAGCGTGAGCTTGTCCGGCTTGCTCATTCCGAACTCGAAGATATCGATGACCACGGGGCCCGGGTTTGCTTCCTTCAGCGGGATCGATAACTCCAGCGCATCCGGCTTTGGCGACTTCCATTGAAGGGACACACTCTTCGCGCCATTCGTTGTTGCCTCGATTTTC
Organism: Occallatibacter sp.; assembly: GCA_036495975.1. Taxonomy (GTDB): domain Bacteria; phylum Acidobacteriota; class Terriglobia; order Terriglobales; family Acidobacteriaceae; genus Telmatobacter. The sequence continues at coordinate 141,308 of DASXLY010000201.1, forward strand.
TCCACGCAAAGTGTGTTCTCGCCGGAGATATGCAGCGTGTCGTCGCGTCCCACAACCAGGGCCAGCTGATCGCCAGAGGCCAGGTTCCACTTTCCGGCCGCCGCGCTGACCAGGTGGTACCTTGGTCCCTCCCAATCGTCGAATCCCCATTTTCCCTTCACCACCCCGGTCAATTCTCCCGGGGGAAGCGGCGGCATCGCCTTCGTAAGCACCAGTCCGCCCTCCGCGGCATCCGCCTTCAACGGCACTTCGACGGGCCCGGACTTCGATTCGATGTGCAGCTTCAGATCGTGCAATTCGGGAGTCGCATACACTACCGGCGCTCCCTCGGCAGGAAGGACCAGCTCGCTTTTTTGAGCGCAGAACTGGTCAGATGGATTGGCCGGATGCAGCGGCAGCGTCTTTGGCGGCCCAACCGGCGGCAGCGCTACAACCACCACAGACTTGGGGTCGCGGAAGGATGGCGGAACGCTGAGCCGCAGGTTCAACGTATCCTCGGTCGGCAATGCCAGGGCAGGTATGTACTGAAAATGCGCCGTATGCAGCGAAGCCAGGATCCTGGCCGTGTCCACAATGGCCCCGATATAAGGGCTGTAAACTCCGGCGCCCCCCAGAGTCGAATAGCTCAGCTGGTTCATCAGGTCGGCGTTGCTTCCACTGGTCAACTGCGAGACCCGATTGGATACGTTGGCTTCGTCCAGGACCATCCCTTCGGTGTGCTGTGTAAGGCAGGAGGCCTGCTGATCAGTCGGCTTGTCAAAACACTGCGGGTCCACTCGGATTCCTAGAACCGCAGCCGCCTTCTGAGCTCGCTCCTTCAGCAGTTTTGGATCGGTTTGAGAAGTAACCTTCACGTCCGACAGGTACGCATCAAGACGCATTCGATCCAGGCTCGCTGCCTGCAGATCCTGGGTCGCCCGGACAAACACCCCGGGACGTCCTCTGACCGCATTCCGCAGGGTACTGAAATCGCCTCCGGTCGCAGGTGCCAGAAACACGATTGCCTGCTGTGCTTCTTGCGGAACGGTGACAAAAATGCCTTCTTCGTGAGGCTTCCTGGTCCAGGTATCAACCCGCGTAAACCACTCGGCAGGAGGAGGATTGGTGGCGCCCCTCAAAAAAGCCACGATAAGGATGAACCGGGTCGATTGGCTTTCCGGAAAATCCGGGTGGATCCACAGACGGTCGCCAGGCATCAGATTCGGAACCTGGCCAATCGGGAGGGTCGCTTCGCCTCGTTTTACATGGACATCGACCTTCGGTCCGATCAGGTCGAAGGCTGGCGCAGCAGCCTGTCCGCTTACAGGTGTGGTCTCCCAGAAGAGAAAACCCAACAAAATAGCAAGGAAACAACGCCGCATGTCTTCTATTGTACGAAGATGCAGCGGACAAAAATATATCTTCAAATCCGCGACTTTTCTTGAAATTGGGGTTACCTCTCGCTTTCTGGTCGCCTCCAAGCTCTTGCACGCCTGTAGGGTTCGGTTGCACAATCGTTTACACTGGTGCGTGGTTAGGCTGGAAGTGCTTTTTAGTTAAAGTTTTCTCGACCCTGTGGGGTATCAAAAGGGAAGTAGCTGCCTGATTGGCGCTGCTTTGGCAAGATTAAATCCGCCATGATCACCTTACAACTGTTCGGAAAACAAATCGGTCCGTTACAGCCAGAATAAGATCCTGTTGCCCGCCGAAAAAGCGCCATCCCATGAGGAACTTAGCTCTTAGAGCGCAGCGAGTTCAGACAGGTAGAGAAGCTTTATACGGAGATCCTTCAAATGAAGTCGAATCGGACTGCGCAAAGCAGCGTAGACATCAGCAATCTGACTGTTCCCGAAGCGGAAGAAATTATTGAAGAGGCCTTGAGTGAGCTCGCATTTTCGCAGGATCCAGGCTTAGCGCGCGCTTTGCGTTTCCTGGCCCCGCCCGGATACCAGGCCATCGTCGAACTCTGCAGCGAGAACGGGCGAAGCAAGCGCCGGAATTCCGCAGCAGACGCATGGTCCCCCGAAGAAGATGAGGTTCGCATCTACTTCGAGCGTCTTGACGACAACACCGCGCCTTCCCGCCAGAATCGCCCCTCCCGTGTGCCAGTAGAGCAAAGCTTCGACGACGATACCGACGATGAGGTTGTTTCCCCCTCTGATCTCGACGCGCGGGTAAAGGAACTCTGCGCGGCCCTGGCTGAGGCGGAGCGTGGCGGCCATGCATTTATTGCGCTGAAGTGGTTCCGCGACTCGTTTTTGCCGCGTAAAGCCTTCCGCTGGAATCAGCATCCCGAACCGCGGCAGGCAGTGCTGGCAGAGGCGATTCAGCGCGGCGTGGTCCTGACCAGCAAGATCGCAAATCCCAAAACTCCGGCCTATCCGACCACTACCATTCGTCTGAACCGAGCCGAGGCCGGCGTGCCCGAAGAAGCACAACGCTTCCACCCGGTCGTGGTACAAGGGGAACCGATCAGCGAGGATATCCAGGAGGAACGAGGAAAGCTGTGAGCTGTTATTTTCTCGAATCCACCGCTTTCGCGAAGCTCTTTGTGCAGGAGCCAGGCACCAACGCGCTTATTCGGCTGATGGAGACGGTTGAGGACAACCGCAAGCTGATCGCCGCCTCCGCTCCGCTCGAGGTTTATGCCGCGATTCGCAAGCGTGAGCGTGCCGGCCACATCTCCGCCGCGGATGCCATCGCGGCCTTTGAGATCCTGCGCATCGAAGCGGCGCGAACGGTGCAGGAGCCTCTTAATCCAGCGGTGCTCGAAGCCGCCCGCCAGCTTCTCGACCGCACCAGGCTTCGCTGGACCGATGCCCTTCAACTCGGCGCCGCCCTGGTGGCACGCGAGATGTTTCGCGGCACCGAGATCATCTTTGTCTCCGCGTCTCCCCAATTGCTCGAAGCAGCGCGGGGCGAGGGCTTCCAAGCTCTCGATCCAGTGCGCGATCCGATGGTCGTCGAGCAGACAGCCTAGAGCCGGTTTCATCTATCCAGTCTTGAGTCCACGGTAAACAATGACCGTGCGCCGGTCTTGTAACAAGGCACGAGCTTACTCTTGCCGCGGATGCCTCGAATTACGCTCTGGCTCAGCCCCTGAGGGATCTGAAAGAATTTTCCGGCATCCCCTCTTCTCAATTCAGCGTTTCAATTGGATCCACCTTCATAGCGCGTCGCGCAGGCAGATAGCTCGCCAGGGCCGCGACGGCCAGAAACACGATGGGCGCGAGAACGAACGTAGCCAAATCCCGCGAACTGGTGCGGTAAAGCGCGCTCTCCAGCAGTTTGCTCAACAGCAGGGCCGCGCACATCCCAGCCGCAATTCCTGCGACTGCCAGGCACAGCCCCTGCCGCATCACCATATGCAGAATGTCCCCTGGATGAGCGCCGAGCGCCACACGAATCCCAAACTCCTGCCTGCGCTGCGCCACCGAGTACGAGAGGACTCCATAAATACCCACAACCGCGAGTACCAGCGCCGTTGCCGAAAACCCGCCCAGCAGCAACATCATGAAACGTGGCTGAGCTCGCGAACTGTCGATCAGTTCCGCGGCCGTTTGCACATCTGAAATCGGCTGCGATGCATCAATGGCTCCAATCTGTTCGCGTACCGACCCGATCGCGTTCTGCGGAGGCAAATCGGTGCGGACCAGGAGATTCATATCGCTCCAGGGCAGCTGCGGAAACGGCAGATAAAGCTGGGCCTGGGGATCTTTTTCAAGCCCGCGGTTTTTTACGTCTGCCGCAATCCCGACAACCAGCGCAGGCTCCGGTCTGCGGCCGATCGCGATCTTCTTGCCCACGGCCTGCTGCCCGGGCCAGAACTGCCGCGCAAAGCTTTCGTTCGCGATCACCACTGGCGGTGCGGTCGCATTGTCCGCCACTGTGAACGCTCTTCCGGCGCGCAGCGGAACACGCATGGTCTGAAACCATTGGGGGCTGATGGCTTCAACATCCACGAACGGCCGCTGCGCAAGTGGAACCTCGGCCTGTCCCTCCGCCAGGATCGGCGTGACGCGTTTAAAAGTAAGCGGTAGAGCTGCGGAAACTGCCGCCGAATGAATACCGGGCTGATGCGAGATCCGCTCCAGTAGGTCGTCAAAAAATGCGATCTGCTGCTGAGGCTTAGCATACTTGGTTGTCGAGAGCGAGATATTCATCGTCAGCAGGTTCTGTGCATCGAATCCCGGATCCACGTGCAGCAGGCGGCTGAAACTGCGCAGCAGCAGTCCGGCTACGATCAGCAGAACCAGCGAGAGCGCGATCTGGCTGACCACCAGCAGCGACTTCATTTGAGCGCGGGACCGCCCCATCGACGCCCCCCGTCCTTCATCCCGAAGAGTCGCGTTGAGATCCACGCGGGCCAGCTGCACCGCCGGGAAAATCCCGAATGCTATCCCCGCCGCCAGCGAAATCACCAGCGTGAACAGCAACACGCGCACATCGATCTCGACCGCAAACCCTTGCGGGACCTGCGATGCTCCCCACATTGCAAGCGCTCTCGTCGCGGCGAGGGCGATGCCGATACCGAGCGCGCCCGCGATCAGCGCCAGCAGCATGCTCTCCGTAAGTAGTTGCCTCACAATCGCCGAGCGGCTTGCCCCAACCGCCGCACGCGTCGCGATCTCGCGCCGCCGTGCCAACGCCCTCGACAGCAGCAGACTCGCAACATTTGCGCAGGCAATCAGCAGCACCAGGGCCACAGCTCCGATCAGCATCACCATCCTGGGACGCAGGTCCCCTACAACTTCATCGCGCAGATTCGAAGCCGCCATCACCGTAGTGGGCGACGCGTCCGGAGCGGTAGGATTCTGCTCGCGATAACGCTGATTCAGCACCGCCAGTTCGTCATTGGCTTCTGCCGCGCTCACTCCAGCACGGAGGCGCGCGATGATGCTTAGGTAACCGACACCCAGGCGCAGCCGCTGCGCCGGCATCAGCGAGAGTTCGAAGTAGCGCGGCGTAAATATCTCCGCCTGCGGCATGAATGGAAACCGGACATCCGGCGCGAGCACTCCCACCACCGTGTTTGCAACGGAATCGAGCTCAACAGCAGTACCCACAATGTGCGGATCAGAGTGATACCGGGTGCGCCATATCGCGTCGCTCAAAATCACCACAGGGCGACCGGCGGGAGTTCCTTCTTCCTGTGTGAAGATGCGGCCAAGACGGGGCCGAACCTCGAGCGCTTGAAAGAACGACGGCGATACGCGGGCAATCGGGACCTGGATAGGATCGTCCTTCCCAGCGAGGTTCAGATTGTCATTCGTCCACACCGCGACGGACTGAAACGACCGGTTGACATCCCGCACCAGTTCGTACCGAAGCAGCGTGCCGCCGTTATCCTTCGCGTTGTCCTTCGAGGTGATGCTTACGAGCTGATCTGGATCATGGTACGGAAACGGCCGAAGCAGAAGGGCATTCGTAACCGTGAAGATCGCCGTGTTCGCACCAATGCCGAGCGCCAGCGTCAGAACCGTGGCCAGCGTGAAAAGCGGAGTCTTGACCAGCGTGCGCGCACCGAAGCGCAGGTCGCGAAGGAGAAGTCGCATGGTGAATGCGATTATAGGCGCGAGAAAACCACCTCGGCCATTCTCCTCTCACGGTTCTTTTCTGAAGCGATTGGCCTGCTCGAACTCCTCGCGCAACCCGGGTGTGCGCAGGTTTTCACGGATGTGCGCCAGCCGCTGTTCAAGGACCTGCAGAGCATTCGCGATCGCATCGGTGTTGGTATGCGCGATATCGCGCCACATCGAAAACGGACTCGCTCCAAGGCGCGTCATTTCGCGCAACGCGCGTCCGCCTACATCCTTCAACTCCGGCGCTTCACCAACTTGAACTTCAAGCAGCGCGCTGAGTGCCGTGGCGGTGAACTGCGGAAGATGGCTGACCCACGCCACCAGCTCGTCGTGGCGCCTGGGCTCGAGATCAATGGACCTCGCTCCCATGGCTATGACCCACTCCCGCCAGTTTGTGGCGAGCGCAGCGGATTTCGCCGATCTATGCCACGCCGGAAAATCGGTAAACAGCCAAACCGCCCCGCGAAACAGATCGGCATCGCCCAGTTCTGCGCCCCCCCGTTCCTTGCCTGCCATCGGATGGCCGGGGAGGAAACCGGCGCGATCCGGTGAATTGAAGAGGCGATCTGCTGCTTCAGTGATTTTGGACTTGGTACTGCCGACATCGGTGACAAGGTGATCGGGACCGAGCACCGGCGAAAGCTGCTCCATCAGATCGAGCGTTGCAAAGATGGGAACCGACAGGACAACGACTTCGCATGCCTTGGCCGTCGAAATCGCGTCTTCGCCGACCGAATCGATGGCACCCAAGGCCAGAGCGGTCTCCGCCTGTCCCCGACTCCGATTCCATCCAACAATGGAGCCTTCGAATCCCGCGGCGCGGAGCGCCAGGCCCACTGAAGTGCCCAGCAGCCCCGTGCCAAGAATCGCAACTTGCTCCATCATGTTGACGTCCTTCAGATCGTGCGTCCAACCGCCTTTGCAATCACCCGCAGGTCATTCATCAGCTTCTCGAATTGATCAGGATAGAGCGTCTGCGCTGCGTCTGACGCCGCCTTATCCGCGTTGGGATGAACTTCCACCAGAACGCCATCAGCACCTGCCGCCACCACCGCACGCGCCATCGGCGCCACCATATCACGATGCCCGGTGCCATGCGAGGGATCTCCGACGATCGGCAGATGCGAAAGCTTCTTCACCACTGGAATCGCGGAGATGTCCATCGTGTTGCGTGTAGCCGTCTCGTACGTGCGGATGCCGCGCTCGCACAGAACCACGTTGTAGTTGCCTCCCGACATGATGTACTCGCTCGACAGCAGCAGTTCCTCGATGGTGGCTGCGATGCCGCGCTTCAGCAGAACCGGCTTTCGGGCCGCGCCCAGCTCGCGCAGCAAGTTGAAGTTCTGCATGTTGCGAGCACCCACTTGGAAACAGTCGACGTAAGGCAGCATCGACTCGATCTGCGAAATCTCCATCACTTCGCTGACCACCAGCAGGCCATGGGCTCGCGCCGCGTCGTGCATCAGCTTCAGCCCAGGAATCCCCATCCCCTGAAACGCATACGGCGAACTGCGCGGTTTGAAAGCTCCTCCGCGAAGGAAACTGGCTCCTGCGGCCTTAACACGTTGCGCAGTTTCGAAGATCTGTTCTTCACTCTCGATCGAGCAAGGCCCGGCGATGACCACAACCCGCTCGCCGCCGAGCTTCACTCCGTTTGCGAATTCGATCACGGTTCCTTCCGGCCGGAAACCGCGACCCGCCAGCTTGTATGGCGAACTGATGCGATGAACCCGCAGCACACCCGGCAGGTTCTCGAATTTGGTCAGATCAATCGATGCCGTGGGCCCAACTCCCGCCAGGATCGTTTGGGTTGCGCCAGTGGTGCGGTGAACGCCGACGCCCGCGTCCACCATCGCTTCGATCACGAAGTCGATCTGCTCTTCAGTAGCCTTCTCCTGCATTGCAACAATCATTTTTCGTTCCCCGTCTCGGGCGCGGATCCCGCATCGCCGGCAACGGATTCTGGTCGCTGCGATGTCGGTGCGCCCCTGCCTTGGCCCTTGAGGGCATTCCTCTCCGACGCCAACTCGTTCCGCTGCAAAGCCCGCATCACGTCGATAATGCGCTCGTAGATATGCGTCAGCTCGATGTCGGGAAGAGGACCTTTGTTTGCCGCACGCACGTTGGCATAGATCACCTTCTCACGCGCCGGCTCGTACACCGGCAGCGAGGTTTGAACCTTGAGGTGACCAATCATCAGTGCGGCGCGGGCCCGCTCGCTCAGCAGTTCTACGAGCTGGCGGTCCAGGACATCAATTTGAGCGCGCAATTCTTCCAGCGTCATTCCATCCTCGTGATACGTGAAACAAAGTTAGCCTTCAGCCGTCGGCTTTCAGCTCGAGACTCCTCAACCCACGAGCGAGATCCCGGCGTCCACCGGCCAAGTCGCTGACAACTGAGGACTGATAACTGAAAGCCGTCTCTAGTGTCTACCGGGTCAGTGCCTCATGTGGCTGGCGCAGACCCCGGATAAATCGAGCGACGGCTTGTGGCGCCACTTCGGGAGTAGATCGCTCGATCAACTCCACGATCGCGCTGCCGATCACTGCAGCATCTGCAAACTCCGCCACCTGCGCAACGTGCTCCGCACTGGAGATGCCGAATCCTACAGCCACCGGCAGCTTGGTCCATCGCCGGATCCGCGCCACCAGCGCCGCCGCATCGGCCGTCATGCTCTGCTGCTGGCCCGTGATTCCGACCCGCGAAATGGCGTACACAAAACCTTTGGAGTGCGACGCGATGGCCTGAAGCCTCTCATCGGGACTCGTCGGCGCCGCGAGAAAAATGGGAGCCAGTCCCACCCGATCCATCTCGGCCAGGTATTCGCCGGCTTCCTCCACAATCATGTCGGTGACCAGAACGCCGTCTGCTCCGGCGGCCGCGACACCGTCTACAAACCGCCCCAGTCCATAGCGAAGAATCGGATTCAGATAGGTGAAGATCACCAGTCCCGCGTGCGGCCGCGAAGCACGAATCTCGCTCGCGACTTTCACAACATCGGCCATTCGCGTGTGCTTCGCCACAGCACGTTCACTGGCGCGCTGAATCACCGGCCCGTCGGCCAGCGGATCGCTGAACGGCACACCCAACTCAATCACGTCCGCGCCCGCATCTATCGCATCAATCGCGATCGCCCGCGTCGCGTCGATGCTTGGATCGCCCGTCGTCAGATAAACGACCAGCCCCGGCTTGTGATCGAACTGCAATGCCATACAAGAAAACTCAAATCCAGAAAAGTATCGCTGACTTGCTAACTTGCTACGCCGCGAAGCGGCGCTAACTCGCTGCTTCTATCTTTTCCCAACTGTTCCATCGGTTCCGAGTCACGCCTTTTAGCCCGCATCCCTACAGCTTCAACTCCCTCGCCAGAATCCCCATATCCTTATCGCCGCGACCAGAGAGGTTCACTATCAGTATGTCACGCGGGCTGAACGTCCCGGCGATCCGGAGGCACTCCGCAACGGCGTGCGCACTCTCAAGCGCCGGCAGAATTCCTTCCGTCCGCGCCAGCTTCACCACGGCCTCCAGCGTGGCCGCATCGTCCTGCGAAACATACTCCGCGCGTCCCGAATCGTGCAGCGCCGCATGCTCCGGCCCAATCGAAGCATAGTCGAGTCCCGCCGACACCGAATGTGTCTGCGCGATCTGCCCGTCTTGGTCTTGCAGCACGTAGGAGAATGTCCCCTGTAGAACTCCCGGCACTCCGCCCTGAAACCGTGCCGCATGCTCGCCGAGTTCCGTTCCACGCCCACCCGCCTCAACGCCGATCAGGCGCACATCGCGATTCGGGATGAACTCGTAGAACGCGCCGATCGCATTCGATCCGCCGCCGACACACGCAATCACCGCCGTGGGCAACCGTCCTTCCTTTTCGAGGATCTGTTCCTTCATCTCAAGACTGATACAGCGATGGAAGTCGCGCACCATCGTCGGATACGGATGCGCCCCCAGCGCACTGCCCAACAGATAGTGAGTCGTCCGGACATTGGTCACCCAGTCCCGCATCGCCTCGCTGATTGCATCCTTCAGCGTCTTCGATCCCGACGAAACGCCCCGAACCTCGGCCCCGAGCAAACGCATCCGAAGCACGTTCAGCTCCTGCCGTTCCATGTCCACATCGCCCATGTAGATTACGCATTCCATCCCCAGCAATGCACATACTGTCGCAGTCGCCACACCATGTTGACCCGCGCCGGTCTCGGCGATGATGCGCTTCTTGCCCATGCGCCTCGCCAGCAGACCCTGGCCGAGGGCATTGTTGATCTTGTGTGCGCCCGTGTGCAGCAGGTCCTCGCGCTTGAAGTAAATCTTCGCGCCGCCCAACTCCTCCGTCAGCCGCTTGGCAAAATAAAGCGGCGTCGGACGTCCGGCAAAATCGCGCAGCAGATTGTCCAGTTCCGCCTGGAATTTCGCATCAGCCTTGGCCAGATCGTACTCGTGCTCCAGTTCGAGCAGCGCAGCCATCAGCGTCTCGGGCACATATCGCCCGCCATAGACGCCGAACCGCCCTGCACGCGACTCCGAAGGGTTTGCTGGAAGAATGACTGACGCCATCGCGGCCTCCTGCTCAAGCTTGCGAATGAGACGATCAATTTCAGTTTACTAGGCACCCAGCAAGCAGCCGAATCCCGCGTCCTAGCCTGGGTTGGCAGCGCGGGCCTGGGCGATAAAGGAACGCACTTTTTCCGGATCCTTGCGACCCGGCGCGGCTTCCACCCCCGAGACCACATCCACTCCCCACGGACGAAGAGCGGCGATCGCCTCAGCCACATTGAGCGGCGTCAGACCTCCAGCTACGACAATCCGATGCCTCAAACCCTCGCTTTTCGAAAGCACCGCAGCAGCGAATTGCCAGTCGAACGCGATTCCCGTGCCACCCACCGCAGTAGCCGTACGGGAATCCAACAGCATCGCATCTACGTTGCTGTCGCACGCGACGCCAACAGTCTCCTGGACCAGTGCCGGCGAATAGTGCAGAACGCGCAAAATACGCAGAGTCGATCCAAACCTTGCTCGAAGCCTTGTGGGCGCGTCTGCTCCAGCGTTGGTGTGCAACTGAACTCCCGTCAGGCCACACCTGCGGATTGTCGCCGTGATTTCATCAAGACCCGATTCAACAAAGATGCCAATTTTCTCAATCGAAGAAGGCAGCTTCGGCGCGATGGCCGCAACCTGATCCGCAGTCACTTGGCGCGGGCTGGGCGCAAATACAAATCCAACCGCATCCGCTCCCGCATCCGCCGCCAGCAACGCATCTTCCAGTGACGTGTTCCCGCAAATCTTGACCCACATACTCATCGCGAAACTCTCGACGGAGCAAGCAGGGCGGCGAGTGCCGCACCCGGATCGGCCTGCCGCATCAGGCTCTCACCGATCAGAAGTGCGTCGAATCCAGCAACCCGCAGGCGTTCAATGTCCTCCGAACTCGTGATTCCGCTCTCCGCCACGCGCACAACAGAGGATGGAATCCGCTCGACCAGTTCCAGTGAGGTCTCGACCCGCACTTCAAAGGTCTTCAGATCGCGATTGTTCACCCCGATCGCGTCAGCACCTGGATTTCCGAGCACGCCGAGCACGCGTTCCAGTTCGCTGCCGGTGTGCACCTCGACCAGGACGTCCAGCGAGCACCCATGTGCAACATCCGAGAAGCGCTTCAGTTCAGAATCACTCAAAGCCGCGACGATCAGTAGAATTGCATCCGCACAATGCGCTCGCGCCTCAACGATCTGGTATTCATCGACGGTGAAATCCTTGCGCAAACACGGCAGAGAGACGGCAGCAGAGGCGATCTCGAGATTCCGTAGGCTGCCCTGAAAATAAGGCTCATCGGTCAGAACCGAAAGCGCAGCTGCGCCGCCATCCTGATAGCGCTTCGCCAGCCATCTCACGTCAAAGTCTTCGCGGATAAGCCCCTTTGACGGTGATGCCTTCTTGATCTCCGCGATGATCGCCGGCCCTGAAGACGACCCTTCGCGCAGCCCCGCCGCCCAACCCCGAGGATCGTGCTGTCCGGCTTGCCGCTCCAGTTCAGCAAGCGAAACGCGGCCCTTGGCCGCCGCGACCGCAGAACGTGTACTTGCAAGAATCGAATCGAGTCGGGTCGCCATAGACTGTCTCGAGTATATCGAGGTGGAAGTCCGTCCCCCCCCCGCGAAGCCCGAGATCTTGGCTCAGCCTGGCAGCCATCAGAATCCATCATTTCAAGTGGTGGGCCCGGAGGGATTCGAACCCCCAACCAAGGGATTATGAGTCCCCTGCTCTAACCGTTGAGCTACAGGCCCGAGTTGTCAACATCTCATTATATATCAACTGCTTAGAAGTTAACATGACGTCTCCGCGGGGGCTCATTTTAGTCTGGTGCCGGTTCTGGTGCCGGTTTGAACAACAACTATAAGGCAACAGGCCATACTCGGCTCTTCCCAACCCACATCCGCAGAGTCGCTCTTCTTCTGAGACATTAACAGGACTCTAGGTGTTTGCTCTACGCTCCGTCGCCCAACATTCACGCCTGCTCGGTAGCCTGCCAGAGCGAGCCACCTACGTCTGCGAGGACGATAAAAACCGAATTGTTATCGTACGTGTTCGGCGGCAAGCGAACTGCAGAAATCTCCGCTTGGACCGACCTACTGAGGAATCTCGGTGTTGAATCAGGTGGTCTCCGAAGCTTCACAGCTACCGCGGACTGCTGGTGAAACGAGACGCCGATAGGAAGGGAAAATAACCACATGTCCGCGCCAGCGAAACTGTTTACGCTCTGATTCTCTGGGATGAAGAATCTTTCGCGATCATAGTGGGCACTGATGATTCGCAGCCGAGGTTCCGAGCCGGTCACAGCGTTAACAGCGTGTTTCACCCTAAGCCAAATCTTTGTGAGCCCGGCAATGAGCGGCCTTCGGGCCGTCACTTGCGTCAAAAGCGCGTGTGGCGAGATCCCCACCGCCGACGCCAGGCGCAGGAGCTCGAGCGGATCCGAGATTGAAGGAAAGGTCGAATTAATTTGGGCCCAACCGGCTGGAGAAATCAGAACTTCACCAGCAAAGGTGTTCGCGAATCTTTCTCGGCTCTCTATTCCCCACACGGAGGCGAACTGCTCGCGATTCTTCAACAGCAGATAATGTCCGACTTCGTGGGCCACAGCAAATCGGCGCACATTCTGGTCGAGCCCAGATCGCAGCACGATATTCGCCTCTGTGCCCTCGGCGCCCTTAACGAGCTCAAGCTGGGCTCGCTGGCCGAGATCAGCACGCTCGCGAATTCTCAGGCCAAGTGCTATTGCAAGATCCAGGACCGGAACCCTTGTTTCGGTGAAGAAGAACGGGAAACTCCGCTGGAGCGCGCGAGCATCAAAGCGCGCAATATCCACTGCTCGATCGAATTCACTCACCCCAGTCTGGGTCATTTCTTCGCCGGCTTGGAAAAGAGGCTCGGTTGATGTGCTACTACCAACTCCTCAGCGATGCGGTCGAGCGCTGCCATCGTCCTCGTTTCCGGCGTAACATCCCCGCTGTGGCCCTCGAGGGTTAGTTGAGGCTCGAGCTGCGACATTCTTTCGGAAAGCGATTCCGGAGCCTCGAATTCCTCCCTGATGAAGTCGGGTGACCCGCCCCCAGCTTGAACCTTGACTGATAGCGCGGCGCGGTACGCGTGCTCCCTCGGGCTCATTTCGTTCGAGGACGTTTGAGTTCTCGCAGCACGAAAGAGTCGCCAGTCGGGTTTTGCCGTTGTCTTCAGCATCAGGCTCTGGAAGGTCTGAGCAGCGTAACGTTCCGGCCCAGGTATGTAATTAAACCGGGCAATCTCCCGGATTTCTTCTGAGCGCGCAACGAGATCAATCTCGGGCCAAATTTCCTGGACAAGGGCGTCAACTGCCTTGGAAAGACCGAGATCGTCGCCGGCGTACTTTGGGTGGACCAACAGAATTATTCTCCAAAGGTCCTTATACGCTTTACTGAGCTTGTCGACGTCTTCTTTGACAGCAGAGTGCTCCCCAAGTGTGATGACTTGACCTCGGTCCAATGCCCCAGTTTCAATTCCCTTCGCTTGGCTCTTGCGTGGCGGGACGTAGAGCAACACGCTATTTTCCGGCCATCCGGCCGCCGCAGCCATGTTCGCTTCGAGGTTTCCGCGCACACGATCCCCACTTCGCAATCTATCGTGAGTCCTCTTGATCCCGCGTTCGACCTCATGATCCTGATCGCTTCCCGGACAGAGCTCCTTAAACGCCTTGCCATTGATGGTGAAGCGCGTCTTGTAAAGCTTCCGGCGAACAAGCCCCTGCAGGAGTGAAAGCGCTCGTAAGCAATTCGCGGCCTTGTCTGCATCTTTGGTCGCCTCGGCCTCGGCCAACGCATCCCACCCCCGATTCTGGAGCCAGAATAGCAATGTCTCGTCGCCGATTTCTGGGCTGAGAAGGTTGCTGGGGGCATACTGACGCCGAAGCTTCGCCGCACCTTTTGGCTTAATTGCCTCCCGTGCCAAGTCGCTTACCTGGTCAATCTCTATCATCTGGCTGGAAGGGCCCACCTCATCCGGCTGGCCGAGGAGGGTGAAGACTTTCGCGAGCATCGCGGAGGCCGCGACCTTGGTCTTATGGTAGTAAATGATTTCGGCAAACCTAAATCGTTGCCGCACGAGTTCCACTACGCTTGTGCAAACGTCCAACCTCGGTTTACCTCGCCTGTCCACCAAAGCCAGAGCCATCCGCAAGAGGCCATTTTCGTCTTTGCCTATGAAGAAACGGGTTGCGACTCTGTTGTCGCGCAGCACGTCGAGGCCGACATTAGTCGGATCACGTCTGAGGTAATCGAAGTAGTCAGCGCAAATCGTGTTGCCAACAATATCCGCCATATAGGGGAAGAACGTTTTGCCTTCGGTGGCTCCGAGGGCCGTCGCTAGCAATTTGACGAACTCGTTTGCTGGATTCTCTTTCGCGAACTTGGAGAGCACCTGCCTGAAGCTCTCGCGTCCTCCCTCCTTCTGTTTCCCTTCCTTGTGAAGGCATATGAGCATTACCGTTTGCCAAGCGGTCTCTCCATCGATGCCCAGCTGCGAGAAACTATCCGGCAGCAGCTCCGGACGATTGAAAACTCTCCGTATCTCCGATGGTTCCCCGTTAGAACCGGTCAGCCAGATTTGGGGTATCCGAGGGGACGCGAAATCGTCATGCTTCTTGTAGATACCTTCGAACTCGTCTTCGAGAGTATGCCCGAGGGGCACGTGACCTGCATCATGCAAGAGTGCCGCCCAATTGACGAGATAGCGGACTACCTCCCAGCGAGCGTCCAAGCCCGGCTTTGCCGTCTCTTTCTGCGAGAAAGAGCGACCCGTCGGGAGAAAGTTATCAATTCCGACCGCGCCCGGTGGCAGCTCATCCGCTTTTGGCTCGAGGTAGTTTTGCCGGAGTTGATCGACCAGCCAGCCCGCGACATGGCTTGCCCCCATGACGTGGCTTAACCTGGTGTGGGTTCCGCCACGAAATACCAAGTGGGCATAGCCGAGCTGGTAGACCCGCCCCAATCGCTGCAGCGCCTCGGTGTTAAGGAGCTCAACGGCCAGTGGGTCAAAACGGACGTCCCCATGAATTTGGTCGCGGTGGATCATATTCCAAATAAAAGCTAGGCAAACCTAATATACGCCCAAAACCGAACCAAGAGAGGCCCACTTGGAAGCCCGCCAAACGTGTATGTAAGGGGATAGTAGATCTCTCGTATCATATTGTTAATTGAAGACTTACTGCGTTCGCGCGGCGAAACTGGGCGTTCTGGAGCAAAGGTTCCCGTAAGTCTTCCCAATCTTTTCAACAATTGAATGCCACTTTTGGACATTCCAGCCTGCCTGGATACTTGACATTGTCAGATGTTTTTGTGATAATTACTGACATTCGGAGGCCGAGATGACAGACGGGCCCCATAGAAGCTTAAACATGTCTTTAGTATGGAAACGGGTTGCCGAACGCGCGGACAATGCTGCGTTCGATACCTCTGAAGTGGTCTCTGTGTTGGTACCTGCGCTGAAGCAGGACTGCAATCTGGAGCTTCGACAAGAAATACTCGAAGGAGTCCGATCCGTCGTCGACCAAAGCGTCGGCTCTCTATTCAAGGAGGATTCAGCACGAGCATTAGAAAATCTACGGGAACATGCGGCACCAGGCCTTGAGGGGAGTTTTCTCGACAACGTCATTCAGTTGTCATGCGAAAAGGAATTGGAATTCAACGATCTCGCGAGCGCAATGTCGTTGGCTCTGTCGGATCGTGCCAATCGAAGAGCTCGCCAGATTGAAGAACACTATCTCCGCAAAACCGCAACACCGAGAGCCGTCAACGTTCGGACTCGGCTTGAACAGGGAACTCTTCTTTCACCAATAGCGGCCCTAGGAAGAGAGATTCTGAAGCTAGAACCCCGCCACACAGAGAAGGCCGAAATCCGGCTGCGTGGTCTGGACGATGGAGCGAGGCTATGAGCGACACAGGAAACAACGTTCAACACAGCAGAGATCTCGCCGTTGATGTCGTCGAAAATGGTAAACGGCCGCGTAGGGGTTGGCTCGCTTGCCGAATTGGGCGGAACGTCCAATTTTCCGCCTCGAGTCTCGAGTCCTTCTTCTTCGCAGGTTGGAATCCGCTGCTGTATGACGCCTTGTTGATAGCCGCCTCCGTGGAGTTTGCTGACAGAAGTAAACGGCGGCCAACGCATACCTGGAAACGCGATTTCAGGCTCAGAGTTCCGGTTCACGATCCAGACCGCTGGGAGAGCAGGTCCGTCTCTGAATCACTGCACAACATGCTCAGCTTTCTGACCGGAGATTCCTGGGACATCGAGTTTTCCGGACATTCGCATGATCCGCAGATTCCGCGGCAAGGACTCCTCCGCCTTGGAGGAAGCATTGATGCGGTGATACCGTATAGCGACGGTCTGGATTCCCGCGTTGTAGCAGGCATGGAGCACAAGAGACTAGGTGATCGCCTAGTTCTCGTGAGGCTCGGCTCGAAATTGCAGGATAGAGAAGGGCAAACCGCACAGAGACGACCATTCACTTCTGTACCTTTCCACGTGAAGCCAGGCACAAATCCTTTTCGCGAATCATCTGCTCGAAGTCGCGGTTTCAAATTCGCTCTTATCAGTGCGCTCGCGGCGTGCATTGCTGATGCAGGAGAGGTAATCCTCCCAGAGAGTGGGCAGGGAATTCTGGGGCCCGCCCTGGTACCCGTTGGTCAATCATATGCTGATTATCGAAACCATCCACTTTTCGCGTTCAGAATGGAGAAGTTTATCCAAGCCCTCGTAGGGCGCCCGCTATCCTTCCGCCTTCCTCGGTTATGGAATACCAAAGCTGAGACACTGACAGAATTCGCTCAAGAATTCGGTGACAGATCCTTTTTGACTACAACTTGGTCGTGCTGGCAGCAGAGCCGACAGGTAACCGTACAGCACCGAAAGAGGCAATGTGGCGTTTGCGCGGCGTGCATGTTGCGGCGAATGAGTATTCATGCTGCCGGCCTGACGGAGCCTAGAGAGAACTACGTATGGGAGAATTTATCTGCGCCGACCTTCGATGCCGGCGCGGCCGTGCTTTTTGACGCGAAGAAGAAGACCCGGGCGATGCGAGAGTACGCGATAGCCGGGACCCTGCATCTCGACCATTTAGCTGGGCTGAAGCAATCTCAAATGAGTGCAAGCACACTATCTCTAGTCTCCTTCCAACTGAGCACCATCCTCCATGTGAAAACGGAAGAAGTGCGATCAAATCTTGATCGACTACTGGAGCAGCACGCTTCTGAATGGAAGAGCTTCGTTCGCTCTCTTGGGACGAAGTCTTTCATTACCGAGTGGGCGTTGAGTCCGTCACTATGACCCTATTTGATCAACTTCTGCCAGAAGAGACTGGCGAGCGCTTACGGATCGCTCGTGAAAGCGCAGGCGTCACACAGGCTGCCGCGGCCACGGCCTTGGGGGTGGCGAGAACGACCATCGTTGCCATTGAAAAGGGGGAACGAGTTGCACGTATTCACGAGCTGCAAGGACTAGCCGGACTATTTGGGACATCCGTAAATGCCCTACTACGTCGCGAAGCAGTGCATGTCGACCTGGCGCCGCGATTTAGAAGAGTAGCTGGAGCAGACACTGCAGCTGCCGAAGCCGCATCACTATTGGCCAACCTAGCGAAGGCTGAAGTTGAGCTTGAGAACCTGCTTGGAGTACCCAGAGTACGCAACTACCCGCCAGAAAGGCCGCTTTTGCCTGGTGACGTGAGGCTGCAGGCCGAGCACGACGCAGCAGAGATGAGACAGCGGCTTGGGATCGGGACGGCCCCAATCAAAGACATCATCACACTACTTGAAATGGAGCTCGGCGTACGAGTTTACATCCGCCGCTTCGATGGTCGAGTTTCAGGTGTTTTCGCCTTCGACGATAACCTCGGACCTTGCATGTTGTTAAATGCGAATCATCCGCGTGAACGTCGCACTCTCAGTGCGGGGCACGAGACCGGTCACCTTGTAGCCACCCGACGCGATCCAGAAATCCTGCATTTGGAGGAATCCGAGAACACGCGCGAAGAGCGATACGCAAATGCTTTTGCAACTGCGTTGTTAATGCCAGCTCGGTCCATGATGCAGAAGTTTCAGGAGGTCACAGCTGGTTCAGATCGCCTGACACGGAGACATGTAATCATCCTTGCGCATTATTTCGGGACATCACGAGAGGCAATTGTTCGTCGTCTGGAGGAAATTGGCTCCGCACGGAAAGGTACATGGGATTGGTTCATTTCTAATGGCGGGATTTCCGATCAACAAGCCCGAGAGATCCTCGGTGATCTCCTCCTTGCCGACTCCGGCAAGATTGAATCTGACCGGCCAACCACAATTCGTCTCAATCTGTTGGCGTCTGAGGCGTACCGCCGCAATTTGCTGAGCGAAGGTCAGCTTGCCCGACTGTTGAATGTAGATCGAATTGAGCTGCGTGAAATACTTGGCGAACAAGAGTTCGATCAAAGTGATGGAGGGGGATTCCCGCTTGTCTGACCTCCTCCCGCCACTGGTTTTGGATACTAGCGTTGTAATCAACCTGATTGCAACGCGACACGCGCTCGCGATTGCTCAGGCTATACCAAATCCAATCCGGGTTGTGGAAACGGTCTTGAATGAGTTACGGGCCGGACGTCGTCCAGGCAGAGAGAACTTCGAACATCTGAACCGGCTAATAAGCGCAAGCTGGGTTGAGCTCGTGCGCCTCGAAGATTCTGCTCTCGAGTATTTCAGCGAGTTGGTAATCGGACCCGCTGTTGACACTCTCGATGACGGAGAAGCTGCGACGATTGCTTACGCTCTTACGAACTCAGGCATTCCTTACATTGACGAGAGAAAGGCGAACAGACTATGTCTTCAGCGCTTTCCTCAACTTGAGGTGAAGTGTACGGTCGATCTGCTCTTCAGCGACAGAGTTATGAACCAGCTGAAAGACGGCCCAGCAGCGGAGGCCGTCTTCAACGCCTTGAAGGACGGCAGGATGAGAGTGTTGCCTCGTGATTTCGAGAGGGTTAGTTGTCTAATCGGCCTGGAGCGTGCTGCACAGTGCCCGAGTCTCCCGAGATCCATGCGAGCCTCTCAATAACGTGGAGCGGTGCTGGCATCTCTTCCGCTAAGGTGATAGCCGTCTTTCAGCTCGCGCACAATTGCTGTGATCACCAAATCACGCGTGGTTCGTGGAGCAAAGCTTCTCCACGGCAGCCAATTCATGCGATTGGGAAAGATGGCTGTAGCGAACTACCATTTGAAGGGTCTTGTGGCCCAGGAGTTGCTGGAGCGTTCGCAAATCCACTCCCGCCATGATGCATCGACTCGCAAAGGTATGACGTAGATCATGCCAGTGGAAGTCCTTGATACCCGCCCGGTCGAGAACCGAATCCCACCAATACCGGGGATTCTGCAGTGGATCAGAGCCCTTCTTGTCCGTGAATACCGGCCCAGGGGCGCCAGACTTGCCACGGATAGTGCGGAGAGCCACGAGTGCTGATGTGTTCAACGGAATGTGACGAACTGACCCGTTCTTCGTTTTCCAGAGCGTGATCCTTCTCGACTCCAAATCGACGTCGCGCCAGTTCAATCGGTATTGTTCTCCTTTGCGCATTCCTGTGTTCAAAGCAACGTCAAGCTCCACCATCCTTTCCGCACATTCTGAGTGGATCGCATCGCGGAGTTTCGATTCCTCCTCTGCAGAGAGGAATCTTATCCGCTCATTGTTCTCACGAAGTCTCTTGACTTGTCTCGCGGGATTGGAATTGCACTTACCGTTCTCAATTCCAAGTCGAAACGCCAAGGACACAAACGCCTTGTAACGATTTGCGGTGGCAGGCCTCCAATCGCGACTCTGCTTCAGCTTGTGGAGCCAGCGCGAGATCTGCTGCGGGGAAATTTCGTCCACGGCGCCGGAGCCCAATCCATCTCGAATGAGCTCGATCTTGCAGCTGTATCGGCCGTCTTCGCCCGGCGGAACCTGTCGCTCGCAATGTTCGACGGCATCGTCAATCAACTCGTCAAAGAGAATTGATCGTGCACGAAGCTTCTCCGGGAGCTTCTTGCCTTCGAGCGCCTGCTGCTTGCGCTTACGGTAGAGCTGAATTGAGACGGATTTGCTGCCGGCCTTTTCTCTGCGCTCCCTGCCGGACGCGTCAATATAGCGGATCCACCAGATATTGGATCCGACTGGCCTCTCGAAAACACCTTTCAAGCCTTTCATGTCGAGAGTCCCTAAGCGGCCTTCCGATAGTTGGGCCTGGCGAAGTTCAACAGCACGGTGCGAGGGATAAGCACCCGCTTCCTAATGCGACGCACCGGAAGTTCCTTCGAGGCAATCAAGTTGTCAATTGTGCGAACGCTAACGCTGAGCATTGCTGCCGCTTCGATCTTGGTGTACAGGAGTGGTGTTACGGTGCTGTTGTGTCCATCTGAGTTCGTTACTTCCATATTCATCCTCTTGCTGTTGTTCATGAGAAATTGCTTACCTTTCTGGTTGCTTGTGCTGAACGCGGGCAGCTCCCGTGAGCTGCCCGTGTTCAAGCAGCGATAGATGTGACTGGTCGTTTAGAGTCGAGAGGGCCGGTTCGATGTAGTGGAGAGCGCTGTACAACTCGGCACTGCCCGCTCGAAAGCTGAAGGAAAAGGCCGCAAGATGCGCTCAAAGGTCGAGCTTGCCCGGCACGTAATCGAGATTGTCCGTGAGCTCATCATCGAGGTCGCGTTCCCACAGCTGCGAAGCCTTGATGAGCCGTTCGCGCCTCAAGACGTTCTGCTGCGAGAGAATCCGATCCAGTGCGAGCGAATCACGGTTACAAAGATCCTTGATTACTTTCTTGCGGCCGGCGAAGGTGCGGTCAATTTCGAAAAGGCGCTCAAGACGCGTGCACGTCTTGCAGTTTTCGATGCCATCCGGGAGCTCAGGAAGATCAACATAAGACTTGAAGATCTTGACGAGCTTGCCAAGCTCATCAAGATCGATCTTCACCTGATGGATGTTGACCGTGAACGGTACGCGGATGCCATCCGAAGTGAGAAGCGCCAAAGGCTCGTCGGCGTAGTCGGCGAGATCGTTGGCAAAATAGACCAGCGCGGCCTTGCGGACCTCGCCGATATCGTTATGCTCAAGCAACTGCGAATATCCCCAGAGCTGTGCCTCATAAACAGGCATGAACGGGTCATTGGCGCCCTTGAACTTCGCAGTTTTGAAATCTACGACGCAAAGAGATCCGTCCTTGCTGCGCAGAACATAATCCGGCATGCCGACCATCGTGAGGCCGAGGTTCGGCATCTCCTGTGTCAATTTTGCGGGGAAGGTCACGGGTTCGACGCAGCCAAGGCTTGCGAGCCACTTAGGGAGACGTCCATTCTGGGCAAAATGAGCGTCGACCAAGGCTTTCTGGAAGCGGTCCAGATTGAACATGATGCCGGGCATCGGCATATCGAATGGTGGCCGGAAACCGAGCTCGATGGAGAATTTGAAGTCGCGGGGACAGAAATCGACACGGCGCATTTGACCGATGTGACGGGGTGAGAAACGGAAGTGGGGCACTGGTGATACTCCTTGTGGGATTGAGTGATTGGACTACGTTCCAGTTATGGCAGGCGGCAGAGATCTACCAAAGGCATGCGCGTTTCGCGCATACGATCGGGATTATTGATCCTTGCTGCAGGTGGTGAACGGGTAGTACGAAAGGAGGTGAGGTGGCTACAAAGGTGAGGTCTGACGGATGAATTCCATCGCAGCGAAATATTCGCGAGACAGGCGCTCTGGTTGAACTCGGAAATACCTCTGCGAGTTTTTGAGGCTCGCGTGGCCGAGAAGCTCCTGGAGCACAGCTGCTGACATTCCCGCATTCACGTTGCGAGTTGCAAACGAATGCCTCAACTGATGGGCATGCACGTGAGAAAGGCCGAGCTTCTGGCACCATTTGTCCACCGTGTGCTGAATGGTGCGGCAGCTGATTCGCTTGTGGCGGGAGGACAGGAACAAGGCCGGATTCTGGTCTTTGAGTCGATGAGCCTTGATGTAAAGCGCCAACGCCTGAAGGCCGGCGGGGCCGACAATGAAGTTTCGGCGCTTGCGACCTTTTCCGATGACCTCTCCCCTCCCAAAGTACTGAGAGGTACCGTTCGGCATCTGGCGCCTGTGCGGAACGATCGTGTCCTTATTCAGATTGCGCAGCTCGGAAAGACGCAAGCCCGACTCCACGAACAAGAGGACGATCGCTTTGTCGCGGGCATCCTTAATGCCCTGAATCAGCTTTTCGAGTGTGTTGTTGTCGACCGCGCGCGGGAGGTCGTTCTGGACCTTCGGTCGCTTCACGGCCTTCACAGGATTAGCGACCCTTCCGTCCGAGTTCGCACGGAGGAATTCGTAATATTCGGAGATGACCGCGAGGCGGCGTGCGATCGTGGCAGGCGCAAGCTCCCGGCCACGCTGTTCAACCAAATGGTTCAGGTATTCCGCGATTGTGCGTTGCTTGACCTGTGTTGCCTTCAGGCCTTTGCTTCGCAGGAATGACTCGAATTTGAGAAGATCCTGCCGATATGCGCGCAGAGTCTCTTTGCTCGACGTTCGAGTAGCGAGATAGTTGAGAAATGATTTCGAGTTCATAAGTTTAATGATTTCCGTTTGATATGAGCTGAATTGCCGGTAAAATCCATTCTCCGCAATGTGTTTTATGTATTTGCAGGAGAAGGACTTGGAGTGACCGGGGATGCGATCAGAGCGAAATCGACGAGAGAGATCATCTCTTCCACATGCGAGGTCGCCCGTTCCTGCAGGTTGCGATATGCGCTCTCGTACTGCGTGCGGATAGTTGAATCTAGGATGCGGATGTACTTCTGCATACTGTTCCAACTCTCCCAACCGCCCAGTTCTTTAAGAACGGCGAGCTCCATACCGTTATTCATGAGCCGCGAAGCCCAGCTATGCCGAAGCCTGTGGAACTTGAATGCCGAAGCTGGCTCTGGGTATCTCTTCAGAGAGTTCCTGAACCAGGCGTTGAACTGGCTCCCGGTGTGGCGATGAAGAGCCAGATTATGAAGCACGTGATCGGTTGAACAATGCGGATCGCGTTTCGCCAGCCACAGCTTGAGATACTTCTTCACCTTGTCGTGATATGGCACGGTGCGGGTTCTCATGTTCTTGGTGGGCAGCCGGACAAAGAGCGTCTGTGCGGCTGGATCAAAATCTGCCAACCGCAGATTGCACACTTCACCTATCCGCAGGCCACACTCCTCACCGATAGAAAAGGCGAACATCAACTGGAGATTGCCGGTTGTCTCAAGTGCCTCCCATACAGCGGCCAGATCCTTTTCGGAATAGGGACGGGCACTGGTGGGCGCCCCGCGCTGGCTGTGAATTCGCGGGATCACCGGACTCGGCTTGTTAAAGCGCTGCTCAGCGATCAACCACCCGAACAGGGTGGAAAGATGTCCAATGAAGTTGCCACTGGTCATTCCACGTTCACGTTCGTGGGCGATGAACCTGGATACAACAGACGGACCAATCTCATCGAGACGAGAGATCTTCTCTATCGTCGCAACGTACCGAAAGAATCTGCCCAAGCTCGACTGGACTGCTGGAAGGGTTCCTGAACGGTACATGTTCGGCGCTCCACTCTTGAGGTAATCCTGAATAAGCGGACGAAAGACTCCGGTCGGACCAAAAACGCGTTCCGTATCAAACGCCACTTTGTGCTCATTCGAACAGAACTTCTTGAGGCCTACTTGGTCCTTGCGGCCATTGACTTGCCCGCCACAATGCAGGCATGCCCCGACGAGATACTTCGACATAGCATCGCGATTCGAACAGGCGGTGCTGCAGAAAGAGCGTGATCGTTGCGGGTTGTAATATCCTTCCCGAACAATATTGCTACACCCCGGTCCTTCACAGGGAACTGCGTCAAAATAGATCTTCGGAGGCCGGTGCGTGGCCGAGAAGCGGCCACGGTCCGGCGGTGTTGTAGGTTCGGCCAGGCCGGATGATTGGCCGGCCGAGCCAAGTGTAGGGAGATTCGATGGTTGCATTCAGTTCATTCCTTAGGCTGCGAGGCGATCTTGGCTGAGCCACCTCAGTTGACGTTCGAGTTGCCATTCCTGGACGCCGTCATCCGCTCACGGTGGAATCGATTGATGACGGGGTTCCCACGGTCGTAGAGTGCAATCCCTGTGAGCCAGACGAAGAAACTGGCCAAGTGGCCGAGGAAGTTGACGCTGCGATATCCAAGATCGCGGCGATGATCGATGTAGGAGGTAATCGAGGAAGGTCTGATGAGGTCGGGATCATCGACATGCAGTTCATTAACCACATAACGGAAAAACATAGCGATGCTCCCGCGAACCTTGAGGAGGTCACGAGGTTGGTAGTTCTCGACGGCGACGGTCGTCATGTATTGCTCGATGAGCGAGCGAAAACGCCCAGTGGGACCGAGGATGAACTCCGTCCTGCGAGCTTCTCCGGAGACGTAGCCGTCACGCGTCCTGAGGGTCTGCGGCTCGAGGGAAGGAGTGCTTTCCACTTGGGAATGGAGTGGTGTTTTGCAACTAGTTGGCAAGTGTCTGCTTCCTTTCTGAAATCTGGCGATACGTGCGAATGAGCGCATCAACTTCACGCGCATCGAAGCGCTCCTCGCCGCACAGCAGAAATGGTTGAATTTGTTTGGTATCGATCAGCCAGCGAACCTTGGGCTCGGAAAGCTGAAGAATCGCAATAAGGTCAGCTGCAGTCAGCAGCCGCGGTTGCTCTGGTGCGTCCTGCACATCGTCTCCAATCAGATCGGTCCAGATGCAGTTCCTGTCAAAGCTCCGTCGAACCTTTCATTGGTTCCGGCTAGCACATGGGCGACTTTCTGGCACACCTACTGAGATAGTGCACGCGGTGAGGAATCTACCAAAGCTTGGAACATGGAACTCGTTAATCAGAGGCGCTGGATCGTGGCTCCGTCGGATACATGGTCCCCGGCCAGCATCCAGCGCTTTCATCATTGTTTTTATGCTGCCATGTGCAGAGCGTGTACCAAAGCTATGTGTCAGGCGAGAGGTATCGAGCTGATTTGTGCGCTGATTGAATGGCTTTACTCGCTTTCCTCTATCCATCGCAAGATCGGGCGAAAGAGAGCCGGCGGTTCGCCTTCCTCGCTTCCTGCATCCTCAGCGTCCTCAACTTCCGGGTCGTCAAAGATCTCGGGGCCCGCTGTGGAAAGCACTTGCATCACGCTGGCTTCACGCGAGCAATGCTGGTGACGATCTTTTGAATTGGCGCGAGCTGATATCTTGTTCATCACTTCCTCCATGAATGAAAAACGGCGGCTTTTCGCCGCCGGTGAGATTTGGTTTATGGTTTGGGATTGACCAGAAGTATCGCCCCGAGGACGTGATTAACCTGGTGGCCAAGGGGAATAATCGAATTCGGACCGTGTAGGAGTCAGCCTCGATGCTCCACTCAGAAGCCGTAAACTGCGATAAAGCCAACGTATCTCGGTATGACGACAAGATCGCGCTGACCGAGTGGACGGGAATCCTCCGTGGCGACCCTCGGTTCGTTGGTCGAGGGGACATAGGCCTCTACCGATGCATTCTCGTTCCGGACCTGTTCGGGCAAATCAATGGGCGGGGCTAAGATCGATGCAGATTCAGGGCCAGTCTTCTCCACCAGATACGCCTCGAATGACCGCAAGTCAATGTAAACGCGCCGGCTCTCAAGTATGAACCGGAACGGCCCATTGAACCTGTTCAGCCGGTAGACGGTCGATTTTGACACCGAAAGCTGCTTAGCCGCTTCCTTGACGTCAATCACGGGCAAGCCTAGCTCGCCTATCTGTGAGTGTGAACGAATGGGAGCCGAATAGTTAGGGGAAGTCAGGGTGGTCTCCTAGCCTGAATGTGCCAGATCAGCGCGTCCTACCAAACGCAGGAAATCGGTCTCGGCCGACAATGCCCTTGAGGACGATGTCTCTCAGCGCAACGAAGACTCTGTCGCTCAGATGGATCGGAACCCAAGCATCGTTGGAAGCCCGCCTGGCGCGGAACCGGGAAGGGACCTCAAGAAGAATAATTCTCGCGATCTTCATTACGGGCAGCCCTGCGACGACTACGGCGGTTCGGATCGGTAGCCGACCAATTGGGGATAAAGAAATCGAGGTTTCGGAGCGTCCAATCGCCCTCGGTTTCATCGATAAGTTTCAAGCAATAACCGATCCCATCGAGCTGTGGAGTGTACTTTCGAACATCTGCCGAGTCTCCCCGATGTCCGGTGCCGGCATATCGGTACCACCTCGTTTTAAACATACTTGGGTCAAGGGGGACGATGGATGTGAGAAGCGTGTGGAAGTGTCGCCCGTTCTCGGAAAGGCCGAAAGCAGCGCTACGCTTTTCATCTCCGCGCACGAAAGCAATTGGACTTCGCAGGAGCTTCTCTAATTCGTTGATATATGCCTTGAATACGTCATCGGCTTGAGCATCGGAGACGCTCCAAGTAAATGTGTACGTTGCGAACAGCTTCCAGGGAACTTGTCCCAACCATTCCTTGTACGCCGTCGTTATTTCCTGACTGGTAGGGCGTGTCAGCCTGTCGTACCAGCGTTTCGCCATGGGGAGAGTTTCGCATACCCGGAGTTGGTGGGTGACAGGCACACCTTCATCCTGCGCGGTATATCACCGCCCTCAGGGGAGTCCAGATGTTCCACCGGCCCATTGCCGAATCTTCGGCATTCCTCTGAGCGGATTCACAAGGCAGAGGCTTTTCTGCGATCCTTCTCAGAGTGTCTGGCGTCCGGAATATCTACCAAAGGCATCGGCACGAACGGGATTCCTAAGAACTCGCGCGGTTCGTGAATTTGGCCGACTGCAGAGGAAGGTATTTGCGGCCCTCTGCATTCGATGGCAGGTTGGTGACGGAAGAGCATCGCAACAGGTCCCGTCTTAGAGAAGTCCCACCAAAGGGGTATTCGGATAGCGGCCTGCAAATTGGAGAATAGGCCTTCATATCGATTCGAAGCCTGACCGAAACCAAAGCTGAAGAAACAACATAGGATGTAACATGGGCTCCTCGTCTTTCATTCGTGCCTGGCTCGAGCCAGAGCAGCTTACCGCAAAACTACCTCCTGCACCCAACTTCAACCCCAGTCTGCTTCCGAATGCACTTCGGCCGATGGCAGAGGACGTCGCATCTCGCATGCAGGTTCCGATCGACTTCCCGGCTGTCGTTTCCGTTGCGACCCTTGCGGGTATTTGCGGCCGCCGCGCAACGATTCAACCAAAGGCATTGGATGATTCATGGGAAGTAGTGCCAAATCTATGGGGTGCGGTCGTGGCCGATGCAGGAATGATGAAATCGCCAGTCATCAAAGCAGTGACGGCTCCTGCATTAGCTATAGAGAAGGAGTGGCGATCTGAATTCGAATCTGAGTTGAAGAACTTCGAGCGCGAATCGAAGCTATGGACTCTCGATGAAGCCGTTTGGAGCGCGCAGTATAAGCGGGCTCAAAAGGCTCCTCAACAAGACAGTGGCAAGCCGATTGGAGCTCCTGAACTACGGCCTGAGCCCAAGTCTCCTACGAGAAGACGCCTTCTTACGACAGATGCAACTTTAGAGAGTCTACATAAGCTACTTGGCGAGAACCGCGCTGGTATTTTCGTGCTGCGCGATGAACTGACGGGCTGGTTGACCAGCCTCGATAAGCAAGGACGTGAATCTGAACGCTCGTTTTATCTCGAATGTTGGAATGGAGATTCGAGTTTCACAATCGATCGCATCGGTCGAGGCTCTATCTACGTTGAAAGCTGCTGCGTATCGCTTTTCGGCGGGATCCAGCCTTCGCGCCTCAGGCAGTATTTCGCAAATGCGATGCAGGAAGGTGAAGACAGCGATGGTCTGATTCAACGATTTCAACTCCTTATATGGCCAGAGAAGCTCCCGTCTTGGTCGTATGAGGATCGTCGCCGAGATGCGTCTGCTTTCAAATTGGCTGAATCTGCCTATCGAGCAATCGCAAACATCAATGTTGATTCTCCGCGACAAATGAAGTTTGATGATGAAGCTCAAGCCCACTTTGTGGGATGGCTCACGCGGTTCATGAATTCTCAGGTTCTGCAAGGAGATTTGCATCCTTCCCTAGAATCCCATTTCTCCAAATACCGAAGCCTCATGCCTTCACTTGCTTTGCTGTTCTCCCTCGCCGACGGGCTGCACGAGCATGTCGGTCTTGAACAAGCGATCCGGGCGGAACGGTGGTGCGAATATTTGATGGGTCATGCACGCCGTGTATACGCAGCCCGTACTGACCCCGGATACAGTGCGGCGCTGGCTCTCAAGAGCAAGATTGAGAGAGGGATGGTTGGAGATTCGGAGGGAAGATTCACCGTCAGAGATATCTACAGAAATGAGTGGCGCGAGCTGTCAAGCCCCGAGCAGGTCCGGAAAGCAATAGCCGTGTTAGAAGATCACAACTGGGTGCGTGAATACGAAGATGACAATCCACTAGAGGATGCATTAGGGCTGAGAAGACCCGGGAGACCGACCGAAGTCTACCTGGTCAATCCTCGCATTCTGGACCGCGCTCGCCAGGAAACCGGTCATCCGAGGTTGAGTACCGAAAATTCAACCAGCGGTCTTCCTGTGGCCTGACAAAACTGACAAAATTCGATGAGTGTTTTTGTCGGTTTTGTCGGTTTCGCGACGAGTCATTCCAGCATTGGGCTATTCTGGCCTAAACTGGCCGACATCAAATGGCGCCCCCGTTCATAGCTGCTTTCGTTTCAGGCGGATATGACCAAATTCATCTCCTCAACATCCCGTCACCCCGATAATATTTCCGATCGGCCACTCGCCGAATATGAGCTGGCCAAGTAAGAATACTCCCCGCAAAATCGTCCATCTTTCAGATCCCAGATCGGACGATACTCATGCGATCTGCTAAAGTGCCGGTCGCCTAGGACAGTTTTCCCTGCGCGTCGCGCTCCCGAAGGTTCCGTTTTGGCAGATCGTCGGATTGTCCGTTCGTGGAAGCGGGAAGCAGGTAGAGATGAAGGCAATTCTCTAGCTCACTCAGGAATGCCAAACGACCCAGAAAATGGACATCCGAGATATAGATGATATTTACTTAATAAAAGTATTTATTACTTATTGACAGAAATAAAAAACTAGTGCACTCTGAATTTGGTTCTGGAGAATCTAAATGAAAAGAACACGCCATTTCAGAGAGCGAATGTCCCAACGGGGGGTAAGCAAAGACATGGTCGATCTCGCTCTGAGTTTTGGAGATATCCGTGGAGACAAGTACGTGTTGAACCGCAATGGCGCTCTGTCGTTACTTGATAAGGTGCGCTACATGGAGAAGATCGCAAAGAAGGTGCTCGACAAAGGCGGAGTCGTCGTAGTCGCGCAGGATGGGAACTTAATAACGACATACAACTGCAGGGGAGACCAGCTCTAATGCCTGAAGATCGGCCGCAAGACAAGTTGCTCCAGCAGATGCTGGATAGCCTAAGAACTGTTGGGCTCTCCCCACAGGAAGCCCTGGAAACGTGCCTGTTCATTCTCGGGTGGGCAAAGCTTTCATCGTCGCAGGCAATGCCCGAGGATCTGCGCATCAGTTCGAAGCTGCTTGAGGATCAGAATAAAACGCGCGAAGCTCTCAAATGGCTTGGAGTACACATTGACCTGGATTTTCGGGTTCCAGATGGACTGAAGCCAACGATGGAAATCGCGCTTCGTGCCCTCGAGAGTGGCCTGATGTCTGACCTGGATATTGCTGACACCGTTGAGGACATCGTGTCGGTACACAGTCTTGAGCGCGAACTGACCTCCGAACTGGCAACTTTCCTGATCCGATTAGCAGATATATCTGAAAGCGACTCGGTGTACACGCCCTGGGATCGGTCTGGACAGTTAGCATCGAGGGCCGCCAAACTGACGAAATCAGTTACATTGGAATCTCCAAAGGCTTCCAGCGCGGCAGTTTGGGTGAGCATTCTCTCGGCGCACCCCTTCGATGTAAAGTTCTCAGATCCGATCAAGAGTCCAAGCGCCACCGAGGATGGGAAGCTCCGAAAGTTCGATGTTGCCGTTTCTTTTCCGCCACTGGGTCTACGTGTCGTTGGCGACGTCGTCGAGTATGACTGGTTTGGTCGTTTCGCTGAACGAACCTCATCGGGTTCCGTTCTTGCAGTCCGTCACCTGATTGCACAAAGCAGTCGAAAAGTTGTTGTCGCCGTGCCGGGTACCGTGCTCTTCAGCGATGGAGTTGAGAAGGCACTTCGCGAGGACCTAATCAAAAAAAAGATGGTAGAGTGCGTGATTAGTATGCCCGGCGGATTGCTGGGCAACACGCGAGTGCCTTTTGCAGTACTGGTGCTTGACATTACAGGCTCGTCCGACCACGTTCGCTTCGTTAACGCAGATTCACCGCATTTTCGAGAGCCAATTTCTAAAGCGAAAGCTCGGCTTGCAAATACCGATGAGTTGCTGAAGCTTTGCTCGAGCGATGTTCAATCGGGACATTCTGCGACTGTCTCTGTTGAAAAGATGCTGGAGCGCGATTCGGTATTGATGGTTAATGCGTATGTGCTACCCGATTCGCGGCGACGTGTTTTTAAGTTGCTTGAGACCGAGAAGTTTTCACAAGTGAAGGAACTCGTGAAAACTGTCCGACCGTTCACTCCTGTATTGGGTAAGAACGATGGAGTACAAGCTCGTGAGATCGGTGCTGCTGACATCCCTGAATTCGGCTACATCACCACACCTGGCCGAACGGTCTTCATCGAACGCGCGATTGCGAACAAAGGAATTGAGCAGTTCCTTCGTCCAATGGATATCGTTCTAATTGTCAAAGGAAGCGTGGGGAAAGTCGGCATCGTCCCCGCTAACGTTCCTCCAGCTGGCGAAGGCGGTTGGATTGCGGGACAATCCGCAATCGTCCTCCGGTCGAAACAGGTTGAAATCGACCCTCGCGTCATAGCAATGCAGATGAGATCCAAGCTCGGGCAGGAGGTTCTCCAGATAGCAACTACCGGGGCAACTATCCCGATGATCCCCTTGAAAATGCTACTCGATCTGCCTGTTTTCGTGCCGGATGTCCAGACTGCTTCTCAGGCAAAAATGGCATTGGAAATAGAAACACAGCTCCAAGCAGAGATTGATCAGTTACGCGCTCGACAGGCCGATGTCGCAAAAGACCTATGGGCAACAGTCGGTTGAGATATTCTCATCCCGGCTCACTTCGACAACATGCTCCCACCCCAAGTGGGACCAAACGGCAAATAGCCGAGGGAATTTCATGATCACAGGGGAACTTCGCAATCAGGTTGACCGCATCTGGGATGCGTTCTGGTCGGGTGGAATCTCGAATCCGCTTGAAGTCATTGAACAGATCACGTACCTGCTGTTTCTCAGGCGACTCGATGACCTTCAGATTCTCGAAGAGCAGAAGGCTGCGACGCTCAAACAGCCGATCGAGCGCCACATTTTCCCCGAAGGCAAGGACGACAGGAAGCGCGATTACTCCGACTTCCGGTGGTCGCGCTTCAAGGACTTCGAGCCACGAGAGATGTACAAGGTGGTTAGCGACCATGTCTTCCCTTGGCTTCGTGTGCTGGGTGGCGACAATTCCACCTACTCGCACCATATGAAGGATGCGCGGTTCACAATTCCAACTCCTGCGCTGCTGGCGAAAGTCGTGGATTTGATCGCAGCGCTTCCGATGGAGGGGCGTGACACGAAAGGCGATCTGTACGAATACATGCTCTCGAAGATCGCTTCCGCAGGGCAGAACGGGCAGTTTCGCACGCCGCGGCACATCATCCGCTTGATGGTCGAACTCACCCAGCCGGGGCCCAAAGATGTCGTTTGCGATCCCGCGTGCGGTACAGCAGGCTTTCTAGTAGCGGTTGCCGAGTCACTTCGAAAGAACCATCCGAAGCTTTTCCACGATCGGCATCTGCGTGAGCACTTTCACTCGGGGCTGTTTCACGGCTTCGACTTCGATTCAACAATGTTGCGCATCGGCAGCATGAATATGCTTCTGCACGGAATCGAGCAGCCCAATGTGGTCTACCGCGACTCGCTCGCGCAGGATCACGCCGGTGAGACCGAGAAGTACACGCTGGTTCTGGCTAATCCGCCGTTTGCGGGTTCGCTTGATTATGAAAACACGGCCAAGGACTTGCTGCAGGTGGTGAAGACGAAGAAGACCGAGCTGCTCTTCCTGGCGCTCTTCCTGCGACTGCTGAAGCCCGGCGGACGGGCTGCCGTCATCGTGCCAGACGGGGTGCTCTTCGGTTCAAGCCTGGCGCATCGCGAACTGCGCCGAGTTCTTGTAGAACACCAGAAGCTGGAGGCGGTGATTTCGCTGCCGAGCGGAGCGTTCCGGCCCTATGCCGGCGTCTCAACGGCGGTCCTGCTGTTCACACGTACCGACTCGGGAGGAACGGATACGGTGTGGTTCTACGACGTCGAAGCCGATGGGTGGTCGCTCGACGACAAGCGCCAACCGTTGCTGCCTGAAGAGAAGCTGGGACCGCTGCCCGCCGAAGCGCTGAGCGAGGAAGAACACCAGAAGAACAACCTGCCCGACGTGCTGGCGCGGTGGGGCAGCCACACGACCACCGAATGTGAACGGCCCCGCACGGCGCAGAGCTTCTGTGTACCCAAGACGGAGATCGCGGGGAAGAACTACGACCTGAGCCTGAACCGATATAAGGAGGTCGTCTACGAAGAGGTCAACCACATCGCTCCGAAGAAGATTCTGGCGGACCTGAAAGAGATTGAGAAAGAAATCCTCCAGGGGATTGAAGAGCTGGAGGGGATGCTCAGATGAAGTGGCCCAAGGTAGCTATCGGCGAAATTTGTTCGCTGGTTAATGGTCGTGCGTTCAAAGAGCAGGACTGGAGCCAAAGTGGCTTACCGATTATCCGTATTCAGAACCTGAATGGTCGAGGTGCGAGTTTCAATCATTGGCCTGGCCCGCTCGGGGGGCAAATCATCGTGAAGCCGAAAGACCTGCTGCTGGCTTGGTCGGGAACCCCGGGAACATCGTTTGGTGCGCACATTTGGGAAGGCCCAGAGGGGGTATTGAATCAGCACATTTTCCGGGTTGATATTGATCGAACGAAAATTGACCCTGTCTGGGCTATGAGGTCCATCAACAACCAGCTAGATCATCTGATCAGTCAGGCCCACGGCGGAGTTGGGCTGAAGCATGTAACACGTGGAGTAGTTCAGGAAATGACAATCCCGCTTCCTCCGTTGGCGGAGCAGCGGCGGATAACGGCAATTCTGGACAAGGCCGATCACCTGCGTCAAATGCGCCGCCTCACCCTCCAAAAGCTCGACTCCCTGACGCAGTCGTGGTTTGTCTGCATGTTCGGCGATCCGGCGCGAAATCCTAGCGGCTTGCCCGTCGTGACGCTCGGGGATATTGTCCACTCGGTCTCTGATGGGCCGCACGTTAGCCCTCGGTACAGCGAGACTGGCATCCCATTCCTATCCACCCGGAACATTAGGCCAGGCAACATCGTTTGGGATGATCTCAAGTACATCACGCATGAAGACGCCGAAGTTCAATGGAAGAAATGTAGACCCCAGAATGGGGACGTCTTGTATACCAAGGGAGGTACCACCGGCCTAGCTGTCGCGATTGATTTCAATGAACCCATTGCCGTCTGGGTGCACGTCGCGCTTATCAGGCCCGATACTTCTAAGGTCGATCCAACGTGGCTCGAAACGGCGCTCAATAGCCCCCACTGCTATGCGCAATCGCAACGTTATACGCATGGGATTGCGAATAGGGATCTTGGCCTCACTCGAATGACTCGTATCCAAATGTACCTTCCGGCATTAGATGATCAACGAAAGTTCGTGCGGGTCCGGCGCGAGATTAATAGGCTGATTGCACGAGCGACGGCATCACTGAGTGAGCTTGACCGAGGCTTCGCTTCCCTACAGCACCGCGCCTTCCGAGGAGAACTCTGATGGCAATTGCGCCGTGGAGGCGAAGCTGCATATGAACCCGA
Source organism: Occallatibacter sp. (assembly GCA_036495975.1). GTDB lineage: Bacteria > Acidobacteriota > Terriglobia > Terriglobales > Acidobacteriaceae > Telmatobacter. The sequence continues at coordinate 175,395 of DASXLY010000201.1, forward strand.
GTTCACCATTCCTTGTTGTTAGCCAGCCGGATGTTTCCATTCTTGGGCAAATCAACTGTGCCCGAAGGCGCCTTCTGGTCGTGGCACCTGGCCTGACCGAAGAGCTTGCTCAGGCCGTTGCCTCCAAGTGGGTGGAATTAGGGAGGGATGCCGTCCGAGTTGTTCTAGATCCTGATCCGGACATTTGCCGGCTCGGCTATGGAGACCTAGCTGCTCTTCAGCTTCTGCACCGCACGGCCGCCGAACTGGGAACTACAGTTCTAGAGCAAGGTGGAATCAGGATCGGCATTGTGCTGACCGATGAGACGACCACGATCTTTGCTCCGACTCCACGTTTGGTGGAAGCAGGTGGGGAGCCAGGGGAGCGGATGAACGCCGTTCGATTTGATCTTCCTGGAATTTCAGAATCCATCCAGCCCGGATCGACAATTGACGTCGCGACTCTCGATCTCCATGCGCATCCTCTAAGCGAACAGGCAATCGCGGACGCTGCTGCGGATCTCAGTAATGATCCGCCGCTGAAATTCGACGTCACGCAGAAGATTCGCGTATTCAATACTCTTTTTGAATTCGTTGAGCTTGAACTCAACGGGATGTCATTGGGTAAGAAGAAAGTCAACATTCCATCGGAACTTCTCGGCCTGGCCGGCGACCAGGAGGATCGAGAACTGCTAAACAGCACCTGCAATCTGATTGACGCGACCAGCGCCCTTTCCGGGCAGGACCTGATGAAAGCACGCCAGAAGATTGACGATGACTACCTGACATCCCTTCCTGGATACGGAAAGGTGATCCTCCGCAGCCATAAGGAAGAATTCCTCAAACGAATCGACGATTTCAAAACGAGAATCGAAGCGCACAAGCAGAAGGTTGAGGAAACTCTGGCAGCGGAGATTGAAGCCAAGCGATTGCGGCTCTTTGAAGGACTCAAGGCCGCAATTCTCGCCAATCCACCCAAGAATTGGGTGAAGGCTTGCCCGCAGAACCAACGTGATGCTGTTGTGATGGAGCGGCTGGACGAGGAACTGAGGAAAGCCTTTGGCAAAGTCGAGACGATTGTAGGTGCGATGGAAGTAAAAGTGCTCTTTAAGGGGGTTACTTACGAAATGCTTTCCGAACCTAAATTCCTTTCCGTCGCAAGCGATAAGCTGCCAAGCTTGGAAAAGCTACATCGCGAGTTCTCCGCTGTTGAGGCCAAGCAGGGCTGATTCTAGCGGACTAAACTGAAGTTATCCAATTCAGGAGGAACTCCGATCGGGTTGTCTATAGAATTCTGGCGTTGCCCAGGATGTGGCGAGTGCGTTTGCTGTGCGGTTTCTGACGCTAAGGAAACCACGACCGAGGTGCATGATGAACTTCACGCTCGTGGAGCGCGGTTGGGATCGGGTCATCGATGATGCAGTGCACGCGAAACGTAACGGGGCGCGGTTGTACATTGTTTGCCCATTTATCAAGAAAGAAGCCGCGAATCGATTCTTGCGCAATGGGGATTTCAGCCGGATTCAGGTAATTACTCGATTCGATCTAAACGGCTTTCGTGGCGGTGTATGCGACACATCGGCGCTCCGCTATCTGATGAATTCTGGCGCTCAGATTCGCGGAGTCCGCAATCTGCATGCGAAGGTCTACGTTATTGGAAAACGGGTAATAGTGACGTCTGCCAATCTGACTGACCAAGCACTGACACGCAACCATGAGTTCGGCTTTTGGTCAGACGATCCGACCGTACTGGCGAGCTGCCAGTCCTACTTCGATGGTCTTTGGGTCCGGGCAGGAAAAGATCTTGATGAAGCGAAGATCGACAAATGGGACGAGCGGATCAGAGCAGCGATGGCACGAGCCGCCGGGGCTCCCGCTCCTGAACGGCTGGAAGATGAAGGGATGGATCTCGGATTCCCTGCCGATGCTACAGTGACACCCTCAACTACCAATTCCGCCGAGCAGTGCTTTGTTAAGTTCTTCGGTCGAGCTAGCGAGCGATCTCCTCTGTCCGTAAGCGTGCTCGATGAGGTGAACTCCTCAGCTTCGCATTGGGCCTTGTCGTATCCGACAACGAAGCCGCCGCGAAATGTGAAGAACGGGGCTTTGATGTTCATTGCCCGAATGGTCAAGCCGAACGACATCTCGATCTACGGCAGAGGAATTGCTACCGCATACCGGCCCGGACTCGATGATGCGACGCCTGGAGATATTCTGGCGCGGGAGTGGAAGGAGCGCTGGTCCCGCTATATTCGGGTCAGCCAGACGGAGTTCATTAACGGGACACTCGGTGATGGAATATCGCTTGGCGAATTGATGCACGAACTGGGACCGATGTCCTTCGCCAGAAGTAAGGCCCGCAGTCTATCGGGCGAGCGCAATATCAGTCTCCGAATGGTGTACGCCAAACAAGCTCAAGTTGAGTTGACACCCGAGGCCGCGGGTTGGCTTAATGACCGGCTGAACCGCACTTTTGAGCGAATGGGCCGAATCACTGCGGAGGCGTTGGACGATCTTATCCACCCGGCCCCGATGACTCGGAGAAGCCGATGAATTCGAGAACGCAATCTGACCCAGCGAGGGCTTTCGCTCGTGCGCGGCAAGGCTTCGTGAAATTCTTTGGGGCGTCAGACAATCGCCTACCGCATTCACATTTGATCCTGGATGAGGTCAAGCGCGCGGGGTGCCACTGGGCCTGCACGTATCCGGCGAGCAAGAGGCCCCGTAGCGTTCAGGACGGAGCGGTCATCTATATGGGCCGGCTGGTAAGTGGCCCAGAAGACATTCGCGTGTTCGGCCGCGCCATCGCCCTGGAGCACCGCCCGGGTAGGGACGACGCCAGTCCCGAAGACATTTCGGTCCGCCCTTGGAAAGCGCGCTGGCCATGCTATATCCGGGTACGCGATGCCCAGTTTATTGACGGCGAGTTGGGAGATGGAGTTTCCCTCTGCGAGCTAATGGACGAACTCGGATCCGACGTTTGGGAATCAACTCGCCGGCGCGCTGCGGAAAGCGCGCAGAAACCCATCGATCCGCGTGCCTCGCTCCGCCAACAGACACAAATGGAACTGACGGCCAGAGCGATCGAACGAATGAATGCGCTCTTTGAATCCCGTCTGGCCAGCTATGGGGGCATAGACCAGACAGCAGTGGCTAAACTGGACTGGCCGAACCTACCGAATCTTAAACGGGCCCTATGAGCAACTTCGCGTTTCTGCAATCCGAGTGGCCACAGGTGCATGAGGCAGCTTCACGCGCTGAGTCATTGGTCTACCCCGATCCGCGTGCTGCCTGCTTTTATGCCCGGCGTGCGTTGGAGCTGGCAGTTCAATGGCTCTATAAGGCCGAATCGAAGTTGACGCTCCCGTACCAGGACAATTTGGCGGCCCTCCTCGCAGAGCCAAGTTTTCAGGCTCTGGGCGGTTCCCGGATCGCAACCCGGACAAGGCTGATCAAGGATCTCGGCAACCGAGCAGTTCATACCCAGAAGGTCATCACCCAATACGACGGTTTGACGGCATGCCGCGAACTCTTCCAAGTGTGCTACTGGGTTGCACACACGTACGGCAGAGGCGCCCGACCGGCTCCTCAAGTCGCATTCAATGACGCGCTCCTGCCAAAGACCTCGCCGGTACCGCCGCAGACTCAGAAGAAGCTGGAGGAACAGGCGGCTTCTCTAACAGCGAGAGATGAGAGCCTGGCGGTGCTCTTAAGAGATAAGGAAGCGCTGGATGCTGAGATCGTGGCTCTGCGCGCCGAGGTGGCAGCGGCAACTGCGGCTAACCGCGCTCAACCGGATACGCACGACTACAACGAGGCAGAAACGCGTGATGCCTTTATCGATCTACTGCTGAAGGAGGCGGGCTGGGAGCTGACCCAGCCTGGCAAGGATACGGAGTACGAAGTCCATGGCATGCCGAATAACCATGGCGTCGGCTACGCAGACTACGTGCTCTGGGGCGATGATGGCAAACCCCTGGCGGTCGTGGAGGCAAAGCGTACTCGGCGCAATCCAACTGCCGGACAGCAACAGGCAAAACTCTATGCCGATTGCCTGGAGAATCAGACCGGCCAGCGCCCTCTGATCTTTTACACGAACGGCTACGAGCATTGGCTGTGGGACGACACACAGTATCCACCGCGACCGGTGCAGGGCTTTTACACGCGCGATGAGCTGAAGCTCGCAGTGGAGCGGCGCACCATGCGTCGACCACTAATTGAGGTAAAGACCGACGAGGCCATCTGCGGGCGGTTCTATCAGGAGAGGGCGATTCGCAAGATAGCAGATGCGTTCGATCGGAAACAGCGCAAAGCTCTTCTGGTGATGGCGACAGGCAGCGGTAAGACTCGTACGGTGATTGGCCTGTGCGATGTGCTGCAGCGGGCAAACTGGGTGAAGCGTGTGCTGTTTCTTGCTGACCGCAATGCACTCGTTAAGCAGGCGGTGAATGCATTCAAGAAGCATCTGCCGGCCAGTTCACCCGTGAATCTGGTTTCCGAGCGCGACGAGAACGGTCGCACTTATGTTTGCACGTACCAGACGATGATGGGCCTGATCGATGAGATGAAGAATGGGCAGCGCCGTTTTGGGCCCGGATACTTTGATTTGGTCGTGATCGATGAGGCGCACCGGTCTGTATACAAGAAGTTTGGCGGGATCTTTCGTTACTTTGATTCCTTCCTGATCGGGCTTACGGCTACTCCCAAGGATGAAATCGACCGCAATACCTATGGGCTGTTCGATCTCGAGAACGGCGTGCCGACGGATGAATACTCGCTAGACGCGGCGATCAGAGACGGGATGCTCGTTCCGCCTGTTTCATTTGCGCTAAACATGCAGTTTCCGCGCGAAGGGATCAGGTACGACGATCTGGATGACGATGAGAAGGAGGAATGGGACGAGCTGGATTGGAATGAAGAGGGGGAAGTTCCCGACCGGGTGAATGCCGAGGCAGTCAACCGGTGGTTGTTTAACACGGATACGGTCGATAAGGTCCTCGAAGCGTTGATGACGAGGGGGCACAAAGTCGCTGGCGGCGACAGACTAGGGAAGACGATCATCTTCGCAAAAAACCACCAGCATGCAGAGTTCATCGTCCAGAGGTTCGACAAACACTATCCCCACCACGCCGGGCACTTCGCCCGCGTGATCGATTTCAAAGTGGAGTATTCCCAGAGTCTAATTGATAGCTTCTCTGCCGCCGAGAAGCAGCCGCACATCGCAATCTCAGTCGATATGCTGGATACCGGCATTGATGTACCCGAGGTCGTGAATCTAGTCTTTTTCAAGCCGATACGGTCGAAGACGAAATTCTGGCAAATGATGGGGCGCGGCACACGGCTGTGTCAGAACCTCTATGGCCCCGGCAAAGACAAGCAGAACTTCTACGTTTTCGATGTATGCGGAAACCTTGAGTTCTTTAGCCAGCCAGTGCAGAGCTCGGGAGCTGGAACTTCTCCTGGATTGAACGAGCGGATTTTCGGGCTACGCGTAGAGCTGATCGGTGAGCTGGATCGTACTAGGCGCCCGGAGGATGCATTGGCAGAGTTGCGTCAGGAGACAGCGACGCGGTTGCGAGAAGTGGTCGCTGCGATGCCTGTGGATAACTTCCTGGTCCGTGACAAAAGACGGCTCGTTGAGAAGTATTCCGATCCTGCAGCTTGGGAGGAACTGGACGTTGCGGCACAGGGAGAGTTGACACGTGAGGTGGCGGGGCTTCCGAGCGTGGTGGCAGATGCGGATTTAGAGGCGAAGCAATTCGATGTGCTAATGCTGAACCTTCAATTGGCGGTTCTGCGGGTGGAGGCGCGCTTCGAAGAGCTGAAAGGAACCGTTATCGAATTGGCCAGCGCTATGGAAGAGAAGCAGGTGATTCCGATGGTGGGGGAACAACTGGAGCTGATTCAAGAGGTCCAGACGACGCAGTTCTGGCAGGGAGTCACTGTTTCTGAGCTGGAGAATGTGAGGCAGCGACTCCGGGCCCTAGTCAAGTTCATCGATAAGAGGAGACGCACGCCGGTTTACACGCACTTCGAGGACGAGCTTCGATCAGTGGACGCAGTGCAACTGCCGGTGTTTACAGTTGGCGTGGACCCTGCCCGCTTCCGGGAAAAGGCGCTCGCCTTTCTGCGTGAGCACATGGAGCAACCCGCGCTCCATAAAGTGCGTTGGAACGAGCCCTTGACTCCAGAAGATCTTATCGCTCTAGAGAAGATGTTCGTCGATGCAGGCGTTGCTCCAAAAGACGAGCTGGAGAAAGTAGTCGAGCAGGAGGGCGGTCTCGGTCTCCTCGTGCGATCTCTGATTGGCCTGGACCGGGGCGCCGCGAAGAATGCATTTTCGAGGTTTATTGCTACGAGAACCCTAACGGCGACTCAGCTTGACTTCGTGAATCTCGTAGTAGACCACCTAACGCAATGTGGTTGGATGCGGCCGGAGCAATTGTATTCATCTCCCTTTACCGACCAGTTCGCTGCTGGACCAAACTCCGTATTCAGCCACGGACCATCCCTGCAAGAACTGATAGGAGTTCTCACCGCAGTCCGAGAAAATGCAACTGGCCCAAGAGAGCCCCAAACATTGAGCATTGAGCCGTAATTTGAGCTGTATGCAATGAGACTGAGCCAGAGAGAACTCTCGAAATGGGTTGAATTTGAGGCACTAACCGGGAGAAGTTGAAATTAAAGCGATTCGGCCCAAATCTGTCAAGCAGTACCACTAGGTAAGCTGATACGCTTCGGGGCAAAGATCGGAGAACAAATCAAATGAGGAGAGTAAGTCTTGTATTAGCAGTGCTTCTGCTCGCCGTTCCTGGCTGCGCAGGCCAGAAGAAGGCTTCAGATGCAAACTTCAAGAAGGCCATCAACGATTTCCTTTCGAAGAGTCCGCTGTACGTTGAAATCCAGCAGAAGCTACCGGCAGATGTTTCTAACGCCTTCCTTCAGGATCAGTTCGTGGGAAGGAATCTTCCGGCGCTCGAGAAAGCAGGACTATTGCGCTCGTCGCCGGTCACAGTTTCACAGCCAGGGGTCAATGACGGACCAGGCCGGCGTTTTGAATTGACGGATCTTGGCAGGAAGCTAGCGGTGCCGGCGGCTTGGAACCCCGACATTATGCATTTCGTCTACGCCAAGAAGGCCGTGCATTCGATCGTCAACTGGACAGATCCGGGAGACGGCGACATGGTCAAGGTGACTTACACATATGAACTCGATGACGTGCCAGAGTGGGCAAAGCTTCCGGAAGTTCAGAGCTCATTTGGGCTTGATCAGGTATTTGCCGAGGCGTACGGCGGATCGAAGAAAAAGGAGGAAACAATTCTTATGATTCTGACGAACAAAGGATGGGAAGTTAAGAACTGAACGAATTCCAATAGAAGTGATAGTAGTTTTTGATTGGCGTAAGAACCGGCGATTTAGAGGATGGGCAGTTGGTTCTCTCACCACAAGATGCATCGATTTACATGTGCTCTAGTGAGACGGATTTCGGGGACAGAATGGGGCCAGATTGCATGTACTCCATTGTCGTTTTCACTACTTTAGCGTCTCCACAACGCCCTCTAAGTTATTGAATCAACTGTGTGTACATGGGCAATAACACCGTTGAATAACCAGAGGCGCTGCTTAAGTTTCTCAATTTGAGAAACTTTGCTTAGAAAAAGTGAGGCCGGCTACTCGGCGGCCTCTTTCGGTTCTTCAGGCTGAGTTGCGGATCGCGCAATTTTCTTCTCTACAATCGCCCGCCACGCTTTGATGCTCTCGGCTTCGTACGCAGGTAGAGAACTCGGCCAACTAATGACTACCTGGCGGCCATCATCGAGAGAATGCACATCAGCGTCGAGCCGTTCCATCTGGATCGGTACGTTGATGAGCAGGTTTTCAGATTCAACCTCCGCAAGAAGGAAGAAGGAACACACGGACGCCAGCGGATTCAAGGCAGCGTTGAAGGACATTGTGGGTCGGAAGTTGACCTATGCGGAGTTGACCGGGAGGCTGAACCCGGCGGCCTGAGAATCCGTAGCGAAAACAGAGCGGGCCTCGCCGCTTCAACGAATCAAAGTAGTCACTTACACGAAAAGGGCAGTTGCCCCCATCCTGATCTTAAGGAGTCGTGTATGCAAAAATGCCACCGCGTCAACGGTGGCAATGTGCTCAATCCGGGTAGGACTGATGGGGTCAAACTTGATGTCTTGAGCGTATCGCTCACTCTCCAACCAGTCAATTAACTAGGTTGATACCCGTAAGGATTCCTTGTCTCCGATAGGATGCGGCAGGTCCACCCCTCACGGCTGCGTGTCTAAGGCGCAGCCGGAAAGGTAGCAGTTCACCATTCAACCCCGCCCCGGATGGGGCAAAAGGACAATCAAATGGCAACCAAGGTAACAGTAAACCGCAGTGCAGTCACCGGCAAGTTTGTGACCCCGAAGTATGCGACCCAACATCCTCGCACAACCGAAACTGAGCACTACAAAAAGAAGTAGAGGGCGACGCAGTTTGTTGCCATCTATTTCTCGCTGATCGATGGCCCACTCAGCACTCAGCAACATCGGGTGGGCCTTCTCCCTCTGGTTATTCAACGGTGTTATTGCCACCAGAATGCCTTTATAATCTAGTGACTGATGAGAACTCGACCACCGAGCTGCTCTGCGATTTCATGTGGTTTGGTTCCAGAGGAGCAACATGATCGCAGGAAAAGGAATCATAACCTCCTTCCTCGACGGGCTTACCGGGGAGGGAATCTTCGGAGACCTTCGCATCCCAGGAACGCCTGATAGCCTCTTCGAGGAAGAACCTGAGCACAAGCAAGAGATTAAAGAGGGCGACGAGCCCGCTGAGCGAGTCGAATTGCGGAGCTCTGATAAAACGCCTGGAAGTACAAGAAGCGACCAGCTCGGCAAACGGTGAACTCGATTGACCTGCCCCCATTTTCCGCACGGTGATCTTACAACTTAGCCAGCAGCCGTAGCTGTGGGAAAGTTGGAAACGCCGTTGGCGTTTCGTCGGGCCGAACCTACCTCGAGAAGTTAGTGGAGCGTCCTGGAATAAGCAAGAAATTGCTTTTGTTTCTCGAACCTTTTCCGAATGGGTTCGCATTGAGCCAAAGGCATGTTGGCGATCGTTTGGTTACCCACACCGGTTCAGGCTGTCGAGACCGGACGGTACGATCGACATCAGTAGTCACTTTGCCTTGCAATCACACGGTCTCGTAGGCGAAGGCGTTTTGATTAAGACGCGCGACGAACCTGATCCATGTTTCTTGCCTCCCGGGCGCCGGTGCACTCCAGATGGCCTTGGCGGTGGCTCTGGCTGGGTCCTCCACCGATTCCAATCATCCACCTTTACACTCAACCCACGTAGGTCAATCTTGCAGAGCATTTTCCCTACAACGACAAAGAGCGAGTTCGTTGATACTGCAACTCCGTTTACAGGTTCATCGAAATCGATTCTTCCCACGCTTTCGCCTTCTGGTGTGAACGCGAAGAGTCCGCCTGGACCAGCCATAAACAGGACGCCCATGGCAGTTCTTTCAGTACCTGTTGAACAATTGCCAGTCGGCGAATAACGGGATTGCCCACTGTTCAAGGACCACAGCTCGCACCAATAGGCGGCTCCAAGGAACATTCCGAGGGGACGATTTTCCTTCGGGACTGAGGCTAGGTCTTTCAGTCTCTTCCAAGAGCCGTCGCCGGCTTGTTGAAATACGGCCCACGACACGCTGTTGGCCCGCTCCTCGGCGACATATACCGGACCAGTTGGGCTCACTGCCGTGACTCCAGACGGATGAATGAGGTCTTTGCCGACTGGTGAGAGACCGGTCGGCATTCCAGACGGACACGGCTGTCTTTCAGCCGTACTCTCTGCCGGAGAGGGCTGCTGGGTTCGTGATGAGGGAAACGAGTGACCAGAATGAGTTCCGGTAGTACTGTTTCCCACAAGTCGTTGCTGGATTGGTGCCGACGGCAGGCACAGGCTGTACAGCGCCCCTGAACCGGTGTGAACCTTGATCGGAGATCCAGATGCATCTACTAAGTTGTCCACTACCACAAAGGAAACTCGGCCATTGTTCCAAATTCCGACAGCGTCGGAGAGGTTCTCCGTTCCGTCGATTCCCAAGTCGATTCTGTGTCCAACTTCGTTGTCTCGAATAGCGCGTCGATCTAGTCCGGCATATCCAGACCCCGTAATAAGCGCCTCATCTTTGCTTACGCTAAGATCGCGATCATTGTTGTCCTGGCACTCTCCGTCTGGACAGGCTTGACCTAGCAGGTCCTTACCCTTTGGCAATACAAACTTTCCACTCATCGCGTCGAATGCTAAGACGGGTCTGCTCAGTCCGGCGACATAGATGAACTCGGCAGGGTTGTCTTCTTCGGGCTGCCGCTTCTGAGGTCGCGGCGTGGGCTGCGCCTCAATCTTTCGAATGGCGAGCCCACGTGCATCCCCAAGGCCATAGGCGACGATTTCCGCTTGACTGCCTTGAAAAAGGGAGCCACGGGAGCAAGCTGCAACTCGGCCTACTCGATAAGGATGAGAGGAGCCGTCGAAGCTGCGGATCGCCCATAGGATAAGAGGCAGCGCAAGGTAGCAGTTGAGAAGTCTCTTCACATCTCCTCCTAGCCAGGACTAGGTTTCCCCTTTTGCTTTTGCTTCATCGCTTTTCCCCATTCTTGCTCGATACTCTTGAACATTCGAACCAGAACGCTGCCAAGTTCTTGATCGGAACTCAGTCTTTTAGCCGGCCAATCTTCTTTGAAGATGCCTGATGCGATGTGATGCCCAAGTTCGCGATAACTTTCAAAGTGCGACTCATCAAAGAATTGATTCGCGGTCGAGGTGTGGGGGAATTCCTTGTGACGCCTTCCAAATTCCATCAAGTCGACCGTCTCATCTCCGGTCAAAGATGCCTTGATGTATAAGAGAACGCCGCATTCTTCTTCGCCAGGGTACTTGATCGACCCGATGGAGTAATGCAAACGACTCCTTGCGGGGTCACCCAGAGGTTCGAGTGCTTCAAGATTCAGTGAGATTACCACGCCAAAGTCATTGCGGCACTTGCGAACTGCTCCTCCAATTCCTTCAAGTTTGAACTTCTCGTCCTGCTCAGCGTCGCTCAAGATAATGTATCGACAATGACGCCTAATCAGTTCGTAAAGCCCCATATTCTCGAAATGACCGCCGTCAGTGAGAAGGACAAACTTCCGATCGGTTGTCGTGTTCGCCGCCAGTTCACTCGTTAGGTAGGTCAACGCGTTCCCGGGAGAATCCCTCCCCCACGTTTCCCATCGAGGATTACCCGCCCACCAACCCAAGCGAACTCCAAAAACCGTCAATAGAAATGCGAGCGGAGGGGATGTGTGGAACCCAGCATTAGAGCTAGCCGCAGCTCCGGAAATTGCCATTGCCGTCCCGAGCGAGGTTCCGCACGATCCATCGCCGAACTCACATGTACGTCGGAAGCCAAACTCCAACAATGCAGTTTGTTTGACTTGAGTCTGCTTCTTCATGAAGTCAAATCCCGACCAAATTGGAGTAAAAAAGAAGGACTCGGCTTTGCGCTGCTGTATTCCAAGGTCCTGGCCCTTTGTCACATTTAGAGCGGTATTCAATATCGGAAAGGGGCCAATGTACGAAGATTTACAGTCGGTAGCCAGATCCCGAACTTGCGTTTCGTCCATTGTCTGGAACCGGTGCAGTTTTACGTCATCTTCCAAATCAAACCCGGTGAACGCATTGGGCTCCCGATGTGCTCGCAACCGAGATGCCCCTAGATACGCACGCACCAGGCGGTTCCGATAAAAGTGGTGCATTGAGAATTCGTTCACATCGACTCTCGATGCCAAGAACCAACTAAGACCCATGAACAGTGAACCCAATACAATAGGCGCAAGGGACTCCCCGTTCTGAAATAGCCAGTAATAGTCAATCTGGTGGGATGCACTCATCGGCAGGTTTGAACAGCAGAAGGCACCCAACACGATATTGGCGCTGGTCGGCCAGTATGAAGCCAGGGAACTATCAAGCACCACAACACACCAAAACACGAGCACTGACGTAGCTGAGAGCAGTCCAAATACGAAGACTATGGGCGCTGCTCCAAGCACTATGCGCCTCCAGATCGCCTGAGATGTGTCAGCGGAGGGAGAAACAGACTTGGTGCTGAATGCAAGTTTAAGTCCGGATAGAGTAATGGCGCCCCACGTTATACCGACTGCGGTGACCGCCTTGACCGTCAACTGAATCCAGAGGGGCATGAAAAAGGCAAGTATGCAAAACGTGGACCAACCCAGAATTGCCAAACTCATCCAGGCGCCGAGTCTACTCCACCATTCCCGTTGTTCGTCGGACAGAAGCCGTCCGCCAAGTCCGAGCAGAGCAATCACCGTCAACCCAACGTGAACTGTCATCAAGGAGGGCCCGAAGATTGCAACCAGCCACGAGCCTCGAAGGCTGTCGATCTCCAAGCGTTGGATGATGTCGCAGAGAAATACCATAAGCGAATAGCTCGCGACACTGGCAAACAGGATGATCAATATCGATACAATCCACCGACTCTTTGAATCGCTCGTTGATGACCTGTTCTTTGAGAAGGACCACAAAATCGCGATACAGCAGACCGTAATGCACGAAAAACCGAATGCCGCAGAGAATGGTCTAGTTTCAAGTCTAAAATCCCATATAGTTCCAGCTTCGACGAAACCTGCGATTAGAAGCGGTATTACAATCCAAATGAGTACTACCCTATCATCATCACCGCGGGAAAGTTTGTCTGGATGTTTGAAATAGCATCCAAACGTGTCTAAATTTCGAACCCCGATAATCAAACAAATTAACAAATATGGAGTACCGCCGATAAAGGCAATTCCGGCCGTAGAGAATGCCCACGCTTCCATCGGAGACCATGCTCCGCTAACCAGCGCTTGGCCGTGATACAAGAGGATAGTTGCTATTCGCGGGAGAATGAGTAGGGCGCCGAATAAGAGCATTAAGATCGAGAGATTGAGAAGTGTATTCCTGAGCCAAGTCGCCGCAATTGTCCAGGTGTCTGCAGAAAATAGGCCACTCTCGGGAGCAAGATATCGTGAATAATCACGAAGCAGCCGCACAGGCCGGAGATGGTCAGCCTGTGGATCTTGGTTTGTGGCCGGGAGACCCTCTAGGCGGGGAGCAGCGGCAGCTCGCTTTTGGATTTGTTGGAGCACCGTTCGTCTATCGGACAAATTGGCGGTTGATGTGTTTCTGATGGACCCATCTGGACCGGTAGTGCAGCCGATCGGGGAAGCGTTTCCGCGGAGAGAATCTTGGACGGAATGGATATTACCTCTCCGTTTGGTCCATGCAATCAACCAACTCGATATATACCCTCCACCGGATACCGAAGAGATAAGATCAATGTAGGGTAGTATGTTTCTATCAGCCATCCCTTGGATCAACCCCAACGAGAAGGTTGCACTTCGGATGCCGCCCCCGGAAAATGCAAGACCCAAAAGAGAGGTTTTGAATGCCTGTTTGAGCGGCAGGTCCGGAATGGTGGCTCCGGAGCTTGTCCATTGATTTTCCATTTTCTCATTGAGTTTCGTTGAGATATCAGAATTCCCGACTCTCCAGGCAGTCGATAGTCTGTTTACTCGGGATCGAGTGATCTCCTCCAATTCATCGCTCATTACAATTGAAAAAGGAACTTGGGCTTGCATCGCTCGGCATTGGGAGCGCAACTTGGCCCTGTCTAGTAACACAATAAGGCGATCTGCATCGGGTTTCTGGAGCCACTGAGCCGCTACTAAACGGAGTGAAGCGTCTTTCGTGAATTGCTTTTTGTGAGCATACCGAGCTTGAGTAGCCAGCTTTGCCTCAAGCCTTGCGAGGCGATACCGCCGCCATCCAGTCGTGAAACGTTCTACCTGCAGGAGTCTTCTGGGCCAACCAAGAATGACACGAGCGCGACCATCTAGATTCTTCTCCAGGAGAAAACGCGGCTCCCGAAGCTCTCCAGGCGTTGTCTTCTGCGGGACGAAAGCCTTCGCTAGTGCTATCCGATGATCAAGATTGAGTTCGACAAGCCAGAGCGCAATATTGTCAAAGAGCTCATCGCTTGTCGCGCGAGAGCAATAGCTCGTAAGCGAATTGCCTGAAGGTACTTCGGAAAGATTGCCCTTGGCGTCCAGTGTGAATTTGGCAGCTGATTCCTTCCAACAAACGTGAAGTTGCTCGATGCGCGACACCAATACCCCGAGCGCGGCGTCACCTGCCATTTGGCGGATTTCCCTCTGAGACTTGTCATCCATTTCTGCAAGGGGCAGGTTTTTCTTTGCAAACCAAAGCCGCCAAAACGAGGGTTGCTTCCTCTGGACCCAATCCAAGGGATAACGCGGATCTGTGACTTCTTGATCCGCGAGTTCAGCCAGATCGAGCATGGGTTGAAGGACCGCATAGTCCGAAGAGGCAGCTTCAGCAAGTCTGTCGCTTGCGTCTAGTAGGCTCTCGCCCTCTTGGCGATGCTCCAGGAACAGCCAAACGTGAGCGGTAATTCGATCTGCAAGTTCCATCAGTGGTTCCACTGGTTTCTCCGGATCATCAAGTCAAATCACCGAATCCGATCGCCAAAAACCAAGGCGACTACGGCGCATGAACAACTATTATTCGGATGCATCACGAAGTGCGTCTGAGAATTTGAGATTGCTGCACCCTCCTCCGCCTTCGTTCGAACCGGTCGACTTGCCGGGATCTGTAGGGAACGGCGATACACCCATCGTCAAAAAGCAATGGAGCCTTAGCCGGTGGAATTCCCGAACAGACTTACTGCCGAAATCAGAGAGGGAAGTTGCTCTCCTAAGAGCGCATTGGCTACTTTCGATCTCTGATTTCCAATCGCACGTGTCAGCGCCACCCTTATTTCCAACCACAATCTTGTCCGTCGCATAGCGCAAGCTGTATGCGATATCTGTGGCCGTGGGTACGATTACAGCGCTAATGACGACATCGCTGGTGTGGTATTCCCGGGCAGAAGGCAACGGTATACCTAAGAGTGTGCCGATGTAAGGGATCTCGACGAAAGGAGGAAACAGCGGAAATTTATCCCGCCCCTTGCTTAACATCGCAGTCAGCGAAGAGACATCGAAAAGGCGGATAGAGTCAATCCGTACATGAGTCGTGACATCGTGTTGAGTCACCGCGGAAAGATCGGCCTGCGATCCAGGTCCAGCGCTGGCCGTCCAATAATTCGGCGTGTTCGGAGCTTGGTCGGCATTGAGTTGCACATCCATTTCCGCGGCCGACGCGCCGAGTAGGCTGCGAGGTTTCACAGTTAGGTTGAGCTGGCGGCCGATGTTGAGGGTCGTGGTTTGGTAGGCGGCGAGAGCCCCCATTATGACTTGGGCCTCGTTTCCCGAGAGATTCGAGAGGACTCCAGTGATCGGATTCGAGGAGCCTCCGGCATTAGCTCCCATGATGCTGCTCGCCAATTGCGATATGCTCGGCGCCTTGCTCACGTTGAGATAGCTTTGTGTTCCTGTGTTTACCGTGGCAATATCACCTGACGTCGTCTGCACAGTAATAATGCCGTCGTTGAGAAATGCGTTTTTGTCACCCGAAAGTTTCATAGATGAAGAGCCGACTATCACTTGGGCCCTGACGAACGACTGAAATGCCTGGAGATCTTCGTTGAAAGCGTGGATGATGGGCGACAACGTACTGTCAAGAGCTTGTGCACTTGAGGTCAAGTCGTACGGAGCAAATTCGTGCGGGTACTGCTGGCTAAGTTTGTAATTAAACAAGAAATCAGCCAAGGCGGCTCTCAGAATTCCTAGTTCCGGTACACCTGCTCGACCGGCACTTCCCTTGTCCTCTTCAGCTCCAATAATCTGCATTGCTGCGCGGAAGCATTCAAGAGGGAGTCTTTGATCTCCTCGATTTGCTTCCAACCTGCCTAGCAGCATCCGTTTGTCCGCTTCTTGACAGCTGCATAACGACCAGCTCCCTGCTGAAGCGAGAAGCAATTCTTTTTGGAGTTCGTCGTGTTCATGTCTGTCTTTGTCGTGCTCAGACCGTTCTCTCCTCGTCTTTCCTGAGGTGCCGCAAGTTGACGAAAGTGCAGAGTCACCACCCTCTATGGCGTCAACTGCAGCACTCGTTGCGCCCGCTGGATTCTTTGCTGCTATTAGCGTTAACAGCATGTCCGTGAGACGTGGTTGTGCGGGACGAAAGAGCGTCGAATATCCTAGACAATAGGTGTTTCTATCGCAAACACCACGTGAGCTGCCAGGAAAGTCGGCTGCGGACGATTTGCCAGCCTCGCCGCGAATGATTGCCCGAGGAGAGTTGTCGACCCCGCTGTCCCGAGGGTCAGATACGGACCGAAGAGTGATGTAATTATAGAAACCGATGTCGAAGAAGTTATCTTCGTTCGCTAGTCTGCTGAGCTTGCTCCAACCGATATATAGCGACTTTTGAATAGTGTCATTGTATTGATTCACTACTTCATGGAGTAGATTTGTAAGTTGCCCGGATTGACTCGCATTTGTCGTGGAGCTCTGCATAACCCAAGCGTTCACCAACACCTGAGGCTGTGGGAGATCTAATAGCGCTAGGGCTCGCTTTTGTTCCGTGATCCAGGCATCATCCCCCACAGTGCGAGGCGTGAAATACAAATCGCGTCCATTCACTGAAAACGCAGTTTGTGCAGGGGGAGCTGTTGTGGTGGCACCGCTCTGACCTCCATCGGAATTCGTTTGATCTGTGGTTCCGCTGCCACTAGAATCCGAGGGATCGTCGGAGCTTGATTGGGGAGCCTCTACAGCGGACGACGAGGAACCGGTCTGTTTGGCTGGCGCGGCCTTCTGATTCACACCGGCGACTTGCGTCTTTGCGCCGGCTTTATCCTTTCCCGTTCCTGCGCTGCCCTTCTTCGTTTTGGCGCCCGTACCAGTGGTGCCGCTGTTCCCCGTTGAGTTAACCGCACTCCCGGATCCGGCGCCAGAACCAGAGTTCCCATTTGCGTTTCCGGCGACCGAAGTGTTCGCTGCCGCAGGTGAGCCCGACAATGCAGCGGCCCCTCCTTGCGCGAAGGGGATTGCAGTGGCCCCGAGAGCACCTGCAGTTGAGGATGGGTCAAGATAGAAAACGCTCGCGACCGGCGTATCGGGTTTAGTATGTAGCGCAAACTTCCGTACGTCGGCCAGAAATTGCGCGAGCGCGCTGCACGTGACAGATCCATCCGATGTAACTCGTATCGAAGTTGAGCCGCCTGAAGTCACCGTGAGTCCGCTTGGTGCCGCAGCGCTCAATGTGGCTGGAATGTTACCCAGGGTGGAGGCATTCGGGATTCCAACTTCGAACGAAAACCCAGCCGAGGCCGCAGCCACTTCTTGGATCCGTTCTTCCAGTTGATTTAGGCTTATGGCCTTAGGATTTTGAGCAGCCGAATAGACGTAGAAGAACGCTCCGACTTTATCTATAGTGAATCCAGAGGTGATTCCGAGCTGGTTCTGAAGCGTTGAGGGGTCATTGCTAGGTTGCGCCTCAATGCTTAGATTCCCTTGTGCGCAGAGGTACTTTCCATCAGCCTGGGAATAGTTCGGCAGATCTTGTCCGATTGTAGCCAAACTCCCGACCGAGAGCGGCATTGAGTGAATGCCCCCATCGCTTATCTGGCGGCACTTCCATGAAGTCAGCGAGCAGATCTCCTGCAAGTATCCCTTTGAGCTGTCGGTCGTCTTGGGCTGTTGCTTCTTACCCGCTTGAGCTGCTGCCGCAGGTTGTGCTGCAGGTTGAGCTGCTGCCGCAGGTTGTGCTGCTGCCGCAGGTTGGTTCTTCTTTTTTCCGCCTGCGGCCTCGTGCTTGTTGGCGTCTGAACCTTCCTCGATCGCAAGAGAGAGACTTGTATTCGCGGCAGCTCGGACCTGGTCGACTTGGGCACCTAGCGCGAGCCCGACAAGGAGGAGGACCCACAACCTCGTGAGCGCCAGAGCGGTTGCAGCGCGTTTCGAGTGACAGGAATACCTCTTCAAGATCAAATTGACTTTCATTGCCTAGACCTCCAAAGCTCAAAATGAGAGGAAACATCGTCTGCAAATGCAATTCCTGCGACCTCAGGGGATGTAGGCTACCTGCTGTCCTATCGCAAGCTGTTACGACTTGTTGATGTGCTGACCGTAACTCCCAGAACGACTTACGGAACCGCTCCACTCGGTATACCTGCAGCATTTGGAGTACAGCTGCCAAATTTTGGAGAATTGCTGCACCGCTCGCGGTTTCGCAGATGCATCGGCCTGTCTCGTGTCCAATGGGGACTAAGCATCCAGCGATTTCGCGCTCTAAACGTATGAACGATCTAGATCCCAAAAGTCCTTCAGCATTCTTCGCCTAAATTCAGGTGCTCGCGGGTGTTCTTAAGAAATTCAAGCGCGAATCCATACGTTGGAGACAGGAATCGGGTATATGAAAGCAATTTCTACTCAGTTCTTGTGCATTTACTGCTAAAATTCCACGCACATAAGCTTCCCCATGGACACAGGCTTCAATCAGGTTCCACTCCAGGAATTGTTGGCTCGGTGTGTCGCGGAGCGTGATCCGAGCGCATGGGAGGACTTCGTGCGACGATTTCATAGGCCGATCGCTAGGGTGGTTCTACGGACTTGCCAACGCCTCGGCGATCATTCGGCTGCTTCAGTTGATGATCTGGTCCAGGATACTTACCTGAAACTATGCGCAGACAACTTCCGCTTGTTGCGCCAGTTTGTACAGCAGCATCCCGACGCATTTCTTGGCTACATCAAGGTAATAGCCGCCAATACGGCCCGTGATCATTTCAAGTCAATTCGGACCCGAAGACGCGGCAACCAACTTCCTCACGTGGACATGGATCAAGACCTCGTTGTCACACGCGATGGTGAACCAGGAACGCGAAGATTCTTGGAGCAAACTGTCCTGCTGAGTCAGATTCGTGAGCACCTTGACAAATGCAACTTCGGGCCAGACAAAGAGCGCAACACCACCATTTTCTGGCTGCACTACCGCCTCGGTCTTTCTGCCGCCTCGATAGCAGCGCTTCCGGAAATTGGGCTTGCGGAGAAGGGCGTGGAAAGCACGATCATCAGATTAACTCGTGCTCTACGGATGCAGATCACATCCACAATCACTGCCCATGGCTCTGAGAGTGCCCCAAAAAATGAAGGAATCATGCCCGCCGAATCGTTGTAGATAGGAGAGAGACTTTGTCGGAGCATCTGAACGACGACCAGATTGACCGCCTCATCCGGATCGACAGATCGCGGGACGACTTTCTCGACGCCGATCCGACTTTGCTCAGTCAAAGAGCACATCTAGAGATCTGTGAGTCTTGTCGGAGCACCGTCCGATCTCGCGAACTGTTCATGAATAATTTGGATCGAACCAGAATTCATCTTGATTCAGCACCGCTTTCCATCTGCCCCGGTCCGGACGTCTGGCCATCGGTTGCGGCAGGTCTGCCGATTGAAGACCGAGAGTCCTTACTTCGCCATGCCCTTGACTGCCATCATTGCGGCTTCATGCTGCAACAGGCCGCCAGGGATTTGGAAGATGACGAAACCCCGGACGAGAGATTTCATCTCGATAAGATTGAATCTTCCCACCCAGAATGGCATAGGAAGCTTGCTATCCAACTAGCGAAAGAGGCAAGCACCACTCGAACAAAAGCAAGGCGCTGGATCGACCTTTCGGGGTGGCAGGGCCTACTTTCGTCGCGCCTCTTTGCATTTTCAGTTTCTTCGGCCGCTATTCTCGCTATCCTCCTCCTCGGCTGGGATCTGCTGCAACGCACCCCCGAATCATTGATCCAATATGCGTTCGTTGAACAGCGAACGCTCGAGGTCAGATTTGACGGAATGCCTTATGAACCCCTCCGTCAGGAACGCAATACCGCTTCCACCCTGGCTCGTATGAAGCGACCTTACCTCCTAGCGGCCGAAACAGAGATATCTAAACAGTTGAAGAAGCATCCAGATGACGTTTCCTGGCTTCAGGCGATGGGTCGCGCCTTGCTTTTGGAGGGTCAGCCGGACTCAGTTCAGTCTGCATTCAGCTTCCTCGAAAAGGCGCATCGACTCGATCCATTCAATAATTCCGTCTCGAACGACCTTGCGAGTGCCTGCATCATGCGAGGGGAGACTCTTCCGACCGATCCGGACCCTGGCAGGGCCTTGCAATTACTGAGGCCGTTGGCCACCTCGAATGACGCGACCGAAACAGCCGAATGGAACTATGCAATCGCTCTTCAGAAGGCCGGATTTAAACAAGATGCGATCACCGAATGGAACTCCTTTTTAGCCAACCATTCGCACTCTGCTTGGCGCAAAGACGCAAACACAAATCTATCTAACGTCCAAACGGAAGTCGCGGACGAACGGAGACGCCGAAGCGTTCCCTTGTTAAGTCTCGACAAGGCTGCTGAAGCATATAGAACCCGCGATGTTTCAGCCTTGGGTGGGATAGACGACCGAATCGAGGAATATCAGGAGCTAGCAATTGAGAACTGGCTCCCAATTGTATTCTCTGATCAACCAGACAGTCGCTTTTCCCAGGCGCGGTTAGTACTTACCGGTCTCGCTGGCAGCCTGAGGTCGAGAAACAGTGATGCATGGTTAACTGGCCTCCTAGCGGCAAGTAGCAGATCCCTCCCGCTTCAGCACGCCGTTCAACTACTCGCTCACAGTACGGCAATTCTTGAAACTTCGGACGCCCAAACAGCAGCCCAAGAAGCGGATGAGGCGACAGCTCTGTTTGAGAAATCACAGTTTCCAGCTGGCGCCCTTAGATCGCAATTGGTGATCATCCTAGCCGCTCAATACAAGCATCAAGACCAACTCTGCGAGACGTTGGCAAAGAAACTCGCCTCTTCTCCTCTTCTCAGCCAGTATCCCTGGATCGCCATCCAAGCTAATCTCGAAATAGCCAATTGCGCACCGGCTGCCGACCTTAACACCCTACGCGCCGCCGAAACAGCTACAAACCTATCTAAGCATCATCATTTTCCGATTCTGACGGCGCGTAGCTTGGTTGCTCAATCCAGCCTCTATGCGCTGCTCGGCGAACGTAGCGCTGGATGGAGACGTGCTTTCGAAGCGCTGGCCATGTATTGGAATGGAAACCTCCCAAACTTGAGCGGATATAACGCTCTCATTGCTCTCGAGGAATTGAATCGTCCTTCTGATCGTTGGTTTCTTCAGGCGGACATTCTGAGGGAAGCCGTTCCTATGGTGGATGGCGATTCGCGTACTCTGATGGTGGCTGTTGCTAACGCGCATTTAGGACAAGCGCTGATCCGCATTGGTGACTTGCAGGGCGCCGAAGCTGCATTCCTTCGATCAGAGGCTCTCGTGCAGGATTCAACTCGAGGACCCGAAAGGGATGCACTGTCAGCCGAAACGGAGCTCGGACTTGCGAAGGTTGAAATGGAAAGAAACCAACTAGCTCAATCCAGTGCACGGCTGAAGCGTCTTCAAGGACCTTTCGATAGCATGCCCGGAAGTACCCTTCAACTCGCCTACTTTGAAACGAGGGGCTTGCTGCACTTGAAGATGAATAGGCTTTTGGAATCTCAGGAGGACTTGGATTCCGCCGCGAAATTGGCCGCGGTCGAGGTTCGCGATATCAAGTCCATTGACGATAGATGGGGATCGAACCAAAAGCATGAAGGATTATTTCGGTCGATTGTTGAGTTGGAATTGCGCACAGACCCAAACTTGGCTCTATTCGCGTGGGAACACTTCAAAGCAAATGCGCTGCCCGAATGGAAGACAAACGATTCAGACCCCAACTCGATCGTCTCGGCGACGAGGAGTCCGATTACGGTGCCATCAAGCATGCCCGTTCAGCTTATATATGTTGCGTTTCCGGATGGCTATGCCGTTTGGCGCTGGGACTCCAAAGGGATCAAAGAGCAATGGATTGCTCTCGATATGGTGAGGACCTCAGCTCTCATCTCGAAGTTCGTCGAAGAATGTTCTGATCCGAATTCCAGATTGGATTCCCTCAAAGGAGATTCGTCCGAGCTTTATACAAGGCTTGTTCGTCCCATTGAGCCTTGGTTGGCTGGACAGAAACAGATCATCCTTGAACCCGATGGTCCGTTGAAGAAGCTCCCTTTTGGCTTGCTGATCAATAGCCATGGCTCTTATTTGGGTGATACCACGACGATCTCATTCTCACCCGGAGTGGCCTACCTCAACCGCGCAAGGGCATGGAAAGCCATCTCTTCCCAAAGTACTGCATTCATTGTTGCAAATCCGCGTGCCGCCGGATGGAGCCCATTGCCTGCCGCGGATGAAGAAGCTCGAGCTGTTGCTTCCTCTTTCTTGAATCCAAAACTGATTGTCGACAGCTCGGCAGGAAACAGCGATCGGCAAGCCGAAGCAATTGCATCTGCAGAAATCTTCCATTTCTCGGGTCACGCCTCGATCACCTTAGATGGTGCGAGACTGGTCGGCTATCCTGAGTTTTCTTCACAGTCTCAATTTGACGCCTTCTTGCAAGGGCAGACTCAGCTAGTGGTCCTTTCCGCTTGTGATACTTACGGCAGCGCCGATGGATTATTCGACGGTTCAGATGGTCTCGTGCGCGATATCTTGGCTTCGCGTGTTCCTGTAGTGGTGGCGAGCCGATGGGCGGTGGATTCATCCTCAACCGCGACTCTCATGTCCGATTTCTACGCTGGACTCCGTTCACAAGAATCACCATCTGCCTCTCTTTCTGAGGCAATGCATTTGGTCCGCAACACCCCAGGATACGAACATCCTTATTATTGGGCGGCATTTTCCGTATTTGGTCGAAATTGATTCCATCCAAGGAGGCACTCCATGACCGTAGTCGAAAGACCGGAGATCCATCTCTCCATCTCATTCAGTGGACCAATGTTCTTCGATTTTGCTTCGAATTTAAAGGACGGTGTTGTGGACATTTATGTCCCTTACTGTCCCTACCATGAGGCCGGAGTCTTCTTCCTCCGGCACTCTTACTCCGAGACCGACCTCTATGCTTGCGCGCTGAAATTCAAGACACAGGATCAAGTGGAACGCGCCTACAGAATCACGGCAGATGGCATCCCACCTAGGTATTCCCTTCCGACTCCGATCAAATCCAGCTATCCGGCGGGTAAGCGGTCTGCTACTCACAATCCTTCTTCAAAGCTGGACTCTGCCCTGAAAACAAAAACAGAACAAGATCCTGAGCACATTTACATCTTGTCAATTGATAATGGATCTGAACGCGCTAAAGAGAGACTTCCCACAAGCGTTTGCAAAAGACTCTTTAAGCTCTCCGTGCCTATGCCAGCCTATTTAGGGACCCTATACACCGACCATCTCCAGGTATTACCTGGGTCTGGCTCGATTGAGGACGTCGCCTTCGAGCACTGTACCGCTCTGCGGTTTTACTATGAATGGGATGCTGAATCAAAAGTATATCTCCGGGCCCCTTGCCATCTCGTCAGGAACATCACGCCGCCAGTCTACGACGAACTACCCCTCATTTCCGACATTGAAATCCGATATGAGGGAATCAACCTTCAAGACGGAAACGATCCCCACTCAGACGCTCGCTCCTGCTTTGCCAGTCTAACCTCGTTAGCAGGAACCGACTGGTGGCTCTACTACGATGACGGAAGAACAAGCCCTACGGGCCCAATCCTCCCGCTCACTCAATGCCCCCCAATCGAGAGGGATCCTTGCGATGATTACGAACACGGCGGGGGGCTTCATATCCGAACTGGCGCGGACTGTCACGCACCAATCATCACAACCGGGCTGTCGATCGCACCGTAAGCCGTTGCTGCTGGGTTTCGACAGTGCAGGTTCTGCAAACCGGATCGCTTTCCGTATGATTAGGTCGGCAATGTAGCGTCTCGAAAAGTGATCACTCTACTAACGCCTTGAACACCGCGTCAGCGGCGTCTTTGTAAAACTCAATGTTGATACGAGTCCAGAGATCATCAGGCAAGTCGTTCAGCTGCCGGCGGGCCGAAACCGGTATCAAAGAGTTTGGGCCTGTTTATCGATAGCGAGTTCGGCTAATTGGACTGCATTGGGAATCATCTCGATAGAGCCTCCCAGATTGAGAGAGCCGACGAGAATGGCGATCATGCGATCATCAGATCATCATGATGATCAAGCCTCAGGTATCATGACAGCGTGAAGCCTGAGATGCGTTTTTCATTCGAGCGTTTCTGGACGCCTCGGTTATCACCTTAAAACCGGCCATACGTTATCAGTTCAAAACCGGCCAACGGGATTGGCCGAAGACGTGATTGTTTTACCTTGCTTCAGTGCGTGATTGCAAGGCGCGGATTCGATGTTGAGATAGTGCTCGAT
>DASXLY010000202.1:0-1949 GCA_036495975.1 Occallatibacter sp.
GCAGTCATTCGGGTAAGCCGCGGCGCGTCATGGGTGGCGAACCGGAATGGGAGCAGCTTATGACGAGTACCGGGTGGTCATTCGTGGAGGTTGCCGCTTACCTGCTGGAGCATGAGGAACGGGAAGCGGTTCTGGGCGATCTGGTAGAAGCAGGCGAAAGCGCATGGCAGGGACTGTGGGATGTGCTTGGCTTAGTCGCACGTCGGCAACTGGTCCATTGGAAGAGCTGGCGTCCATGGCTCGCATCGTTCGGCCTGGCGCTTCCGAGCAGCCTTCTTCTGATGGGATTTTCGCTGTCTATCAGCCAGACGTATCAACGGCTCATCCATCCCGCAGTTTTCAAGGCGACTGGGCTGACGACAGGCCCTGGGTTCACCTTGTTTGTGTGCAATGTCCTGTTGCTGATCGGGTGGTCCTGGACAGGCGGCTTTGTCATGGGGTCGGTGTCGCGGCGGACCGTACGAGTGAGCGCTGTTTTGTCCTTCCTGCCATGCGTATTCTGCCTAGCAAGGTTTCGTCTGGAATCGCTGTCGCGGTTTTGCCTGCTCCTCTTTATGTTTCCTGCGGTCTGGGGCGTTCGCCGTGGTCTGCAAATCGCACAGATCAGGCTGAGGTCGGCGCTCATTCTGGCGGTGGCCATCACTTTGCTGACGATTCCTTCATGGAGCAGCAGTGGTTCCTGGATTCCCAATTGGGCATTGAGTTGGCCGACATGGTACCTGGTTGCGACGGCATGGAGAGGTCCGGCTGATGCAAAGGTGCAGCGATCCCGCGCGACGACCTAAGTGCAACTAAAATTTCGCGTTTCCGTCTCCATTCCTATTTCAACGCCTGAATTCTCTTTTCTATTTCAGCGGATCTCGTTCGAACAAAATTATGTTTGACGGCCTTTGTACTTAAAGGTTTGAGTACCGGAGGCGGTTCCGGGCGCGGTACAAACCGTGGTGGGCGTACCGCGCTGGGTTGATAGTGAGCGCCGTATGATTTAGAAAGGTTCGGTACGATCAAATTAAAATTTTACTCAGCCAAATGTTTTCCAAACTGGGAGGGCAGTAATCATCAATCGTAGAAACTTTATCTCCTCGGCAGGCGCATTGCTGGTAAGCAGGTCACTTCATGCCGCGCTACCTTTGCAGGCGAAACAAGGCAATGCACTCCCGGCAGGGAAGGCCGATCATGCGATTCGCATCGAGCCCTGTACGCTGGAGATTGGTCCGGGAGTCACAATCAAGACACTTGCATATAACGGGCAGGTCCCGGGGCCGCTCTTGCGGTTGCGCGAAGGTGTTCCGGTGACCATTGATGTGACCAATGCGAGCCAGGATCCGGACCTGGTTCACTGGCATGGCCTCGCCATCGATTCGCTGAATGATGGAGCGATGGAAGAGGGGTCGCCGATGATTCCCGTCGGCAATACGCACCGGTACACATTCACTCCAAAGCCCTCAGGCACCCGCTGGTATCATACGCACGCGGCGGCCTATGAAAACCTTTCCGTAGGCACATATACCGGTCAGTTTGGCTTCCTGCTGGTGGAAGGCAGAGAGCAGCCTGCGCATTACGATCAAGAGATCAATCTGGCGATTCATCATTGGGGGCCTTCGTTCGTACCGATGGTCGAGACAATGCGTGAGCAGTCGTCGAACATGCCGCTTACGACTGGCTCCGATGTGGGATATCAATACGCGACGATTGGCGCACACATGCTGGGCGCCGGAGAACCGATCCGTGTAAAACAAGGGCAACGCGTGCTGATGCGGCTGTTGAACGCCAGTGCGACAGAAAACGTTGTCCTCGCGCTGCCCGGCCACAAGTTCACCATCGTGGCAATGGATGGCAACCCCGTTCCGAACCCGAAGCCTGTCGAGGTGCTCTCGCTCGCGGTTGCGGAGCGCGTGGATGCAATCGTCGAAATGAACTCACCCGGCGTCTGGGTTCTTGGCTCGACG
>DASXLY010000203.1:0-1946 GCA_036495975.1 Occallatibacter sp.
ATCCGCGAGGCCGACGATGATTTCAAGGTAAATGGATCGAAGCGCGGTCCTGGAGGACGTGGTGGTCGGCCCCCCATGGGCCCACCGCCGGGAGGCCAGAACGGTCCTCCACCGCCATTTAGCGGGCCGGTCGGTTCGGGAGGTCCCGGTGGTACTGAAAGTCCTGTTGGACGCCCGCGCGTTTCGAACGACGATATGTTCGGAAGTAATCTTTACTACATCTCGTTTCTCGGGCCGCCTTCGATTACCCATCCGTGGATGCTTCAGTTCGGCGGTCACCATCTGGCGTTGAACATCACCATTGCGGGTAGTCAGGGCACCATTGCGGGTAGTCAGGGCGTGCTCACGCCGACGCTCACGGGCGCGCAACCAGCCGCTTTCAAGTTGAACGGCAAAACCATCCGTCCTCTCGGACGGGAGAGCGACGAAGCGCTCGCCTTGTTGCAATCCCTGGACGAGAAGCAGCGCCGCCAGGCGGTTCTTCCATACACGGTTGCCGACCTTGTGCTGGGGCCTGGTCAGGACGATAAGAAGATCGCTCCCGAAGGTTTGAAGGTTTCGGAGATGAACGCTACGCAGCGGGCCATACTGTTGGATTTGATCGCCGAATGGGCCGACATCATTAACAAAAACTCTGCGGACTCCCGCATGGCTCAGATGAAAGCGGAGTTGAACGAGACGTGGTTTGCATGGAGCGGCCCGACGACCGGCTCAGCTGGAAGCAATATCACTGCGTACTATCGCGTTCAGGGTCCCCACGTTGTCATTGAATACGCACCGCAGCACGATGAGCCCACCAACCACGTGCACACAATCTATCGCGATCCGACGAATGACTACGGACGTGCGCTGGCGAAGCAATGAGAGGAAAGACGACAGCCGCAGTCATCGCGTTTGTTCTTCTTCTTGGAAAAACCGCATCCGCACACCGGATCGATGAGTACCTGCAGGCAACCATTCTGTCCGTGGAAGGGAATCGAGTTCAGGCGTCGATGCGGCTGATCCCCGGGATGCTCGTCTCTTCCTCTGTGATCGTCGCAATCGACAGCAATCGCGACGGAGTTTTCTCAGAAGGCGAAGGGCGAGCCTACGCCGAGCGTGTGATCGGCGACCTGTCGATCACGATCGATGGAAGGAACGTTCGGCCGCAGCTCATCTCATGGAGCTATCCACAGCCGGCGCAGATGCGGAACGGGCTCGGCGAAATCCACATCGAGTACACCGTGGACTTGCCCTACGGTGGCACAAATCGAGCCCTGATCCTTACAAATCACCATCTGAACTACACATCCGTCTATCTCATGAACGTGGTGGTCCCGCAGGATCGCAACATCCACATTCTGGCCCAGAAGCGCAACGAGCAGCAGTCCGTTTACGAGCTGGATTATCAGCAGATGAGCGCTGTGGGAGCGGCGTCGCAGACCCCCTGGGCCAACCTCGGTGTACGGCTGAGCGGGCTTCAGTTTTCGAGCATGTTCCATCTCGGCATGCGCCACATCGCGGAGGGAACCGATCATCTTCTCTTTCTGCTGGTCCTGCTGCTTCCTGCTCCGCTTCTCGTCTCGGGTAGGCGTCGGGGTCCGCCTGCCGGCGTCCGTCAAAGCCTGGTTCGAATATTAGGTATTGTGACAGCATTCACTATCGGCCACTCCATCACGCTCCTCCTCGCAGCGCTGGGCCTTGTTCGAGTCCCGGAGCGACCAATCGAGGTCCTGATCGCCGCATCTATTCTCGTTTCGGCTGTGCATGCTCTTTACCCGATCTTTCCCGGCAGAGAGACGTGGATCGCTGCCTCCTTCGGTCTCATCCACGGTTTGGCTTTCGCTGCTACATTGGACCGGTTGGGTTTGGGGCGGTGGGAGCGAGTCACTGGCATCCTGGCCTTCAATCTGGGGATTGAAACGATGCAGATGCTCGTAGTTGTTATCATCCTGCCCTCGCTGATG
>DASXLY010000204.1:0-1587 GCA_036495975.1 Occallatibacter sp.
TGTCTCCTGGGGCGGGCTGGGCATGTTGAGCCAAGACTGGAAAAACAGCAGCCAGCAGCAGAATCAGCACTGCAATCTGTTTCCGGACTTCGCGCATACTAGTTTACTTTACCAGGATTTGACGCAATCCTCACCGCATACTTACTGAATCTCGCATAATATAGCGGAATCAAACGAATAAAGAAGACTGCTTCCAGAATGCGGTGATCAGCCGCGGTCGGCGTCGCATCCGCTTTAGCGAGCGGCGCGCACCTTGGCTCAAGTCCCAGAGGTTCTTGGCGCAGACATTGGGCAGTTCGTGGTGCTTGCAGTGCGCCCAGATGTACTCCACCGGATTCAACTCTGGCGCGTAGGGCGGCAGATACTCCGTCTGCAACCGGCCTTGCTGGTCGCGGATGAATTGCTGGGTGAGCAGACTGCGGTGGCCTGGGAGCCTGTCCCAAATCAGTAAGATGTCGCCATCGATGTAGCGGAGCAGGTGTTTGAGAAACTCGATGATCTGCTCGGACTTGATGGTTTGTTCGAAGATCTGAAAGTAAAAGTTCCAGAAGGTGACGCCGGCGATGACCGATAGAGTTTTCCAGTTGAAGTGGAACTGTAGGACCGGCGTCTGCCCTCGCGGTGCCCAGGTACGCCGCCGATGGGGCCGTTGGCTCAGACCGCTTTCGTCGATGAAGACGATCGTCCGGCCCTCTTGTTGAGCTTTTTTTTAATCTCCGGCCAGCGTTTGTGCTTCCATTCGTCGATCAAGGCCTCGTTCCGTTCCAGGGCCCGGCCCACCGGTTGCTGCACGCTCCAGTTCAACTGCCGCAGGATGCGCCAAACGTGTCCAGGATGATAATCGACTTTGAAATTCTCTTCAATCAAGTGGGCTACCCGTTGACAAGTCCACAACGGCGTTTCGTAACCCAGACGTTCGGGACCCTGCAGCAGCAACTCCACCAGGCGGGCCTTGCCAGCCTCATCCAAACAGGGCAGTCGTCCCGCTCGGCCCGCCTGCCGCAGCGCGACGTTACCGCCTTGCTGATATTCCTTCCGCCACCGACTGACCGTCTGGTTGCTCACCTTGAGCCGGCGGCCGATCTCGCTGTTGTTGAGATTCTTTTCGAACAGCTTCACCGCTCCGAAGCGGCGCCTCTCCAGTGCCACAAAGTCGCGATTTACGCCTCGCGGATTACCCATACACGATTAAACGCCGCGAGGCCGAAAT
Source organism: Occallatibacter sp. (assembly GCA_036495975.1). Classification (GTDB taxonomy): domain Bacteria; phylum Acidobacteriota; class Terriglobia; order Terriglobales; family Acidobacteriaceae; genus Telmatobacter. The sequence goes on from DASXLY010000204.1 coordinate 1,211, forward strand.
AGTTCCGCTATATTATGCGAGATTCAGTAGGTCAACTGCAGGACGCGCTGCTTCGCGACGCCCGCTACATCGTTGGCATCGAAATGCACACCGGGAATATGACCTATGCACAGGGCGTCGACTTCTTCGTCAACGAAGGCTATCAGAGCCGCACCAATGGCGAGCGCGAAACCAAGCGCGGCACGGCCGATCCGACGTATCTTTATTACACGCTGGGCAAGCTCGAAATTCTGAAGCTGCGCGAGGATTATAAAAAGATGCGTGGCAGCGCCTTCACACTCAAAGAGTTTCACGACCGATTTATGCGCGAAGGCACGCCTCCTATTAAGATTGTGCGAAAGGCTTTGTTGGGCGACGATTCGCACAATCTTAATAGG
>DASXLY010000205.1:0-7028 GCA_036495975.1 Occallatibacter sp.
CTCTAATGAGTCTTCTCAACCCATTGATATATAAGCTTTTTACGAGTATTACCGGGATTTTCCTGACAGGCTGGCGGAGAGAGAGGGATTCGAACCCCCGATAGAGCTTTTGACCCTATAACGGTTTAGCAAACCGCCGCCTTCAGCCGCTCGGCCATCTCTCCGTCTCACACTGGATTATAGCGGAACTTGGCCTGCTCCGCCTTTTGTCCCACCTGAGCACAATCCCGATCCCGACACCTACCACATTGGACCTTCGCTGAACTAAGTCGGGGAATCACCGGATCGGCGCATCCTACGTTAGCTAGGCGCCCTCGGCCCAAGGACCCTCCGAACAGTTCCCTGGAGCGGCGGTGACAAAATCCCAGGACGGATCCGTAATCTTCCGCTCGACTTTTGCTAAAGTCACATCAATGCGCTCAAATCTCAAGCCCGTCCAGCGGAAGATGCGCTTCCTGCCGCTGATCGCCGCCACCTACTTTATGGTGTCGGGAGGGCCGTACGGGATCGAGGACATCCTCGGAGGGGCCGGTTTCGGCCGCGCCATCATCATTCTTTTGGCTCTGCCCATCGTCTGGTCGCTCCCCACTGCGCTTATGATCGGCGAACTTGCCAGCGCGCTCCCGGATGAGGGCGGTTTTTATGTCTGGGTGCGCCGCGCTCTAGGTCCGTTCTGGGGCTACCAGGAGGGTTGGCTTTCGCTTTCGGCCAGCATCTTCGACATGGCCATCTACCCGGCCATCTTCGTTTCCTATCTGGGCAAGTCTGCCCCGGCACTCACGGCGGGATGGCACGGCTATGTTTGGTCTCTTGCTGTGGTCCTAATATGTTGCCTCTGGAATCTCCGCGGCGCGCCCGCGGTAGGCGAAGGCTCCATCGGACTCTTTGTCCTGCTGCTTTCGCCCTTTGCCATTTTTGTTGTTCTCGGCCTTTGGCGTGGGCTAACGGCGCACCCAATGGTTCATTGGAGCCGGACCGGCTCGGATGCTGCTCTTTCCACCGCGGTTCTCGTGGCTATGTGGAATTACATGGGCTGGGACAACGCCTCCACGATCGCGCAGGAGGTTGAGAATCCTCAGCGCAATTATCCGCGCGCCATGGTGGCCGCCGCCGCTCTCACGGCCTTCACCTACATTCTTCCGCTTCTCGCCATGGCGCTCTCCGGTCTGTCCGTGGAGAGTTTCTCCACCGGTGATTGGATGGGTGCGGCGCGATCCATCGGCGGCCCATCGCTCGCCCTCGGTGTGCTGGCCGGCGGAGTCATCTGCGGCGTGGGTATGTTCAACGCTCTCATGATGAGCTATACCCGACTGCCAATGGCAATGGCCGAGGATGGCATGCTTCCCGCCTTCGTGGCGCGGCGCAATCGCCGCGGCGTTCCCTGGGTCAGCGTGCTCATTTGTGGATTCGGCTGGGCCTTGGCGCTCAATCTGAAGTTCGAACGCCTCATCTCCATCGATCTCATCCTCTATGGCTCAAGCCTGCTGCTCGAGTTTGTCGCTCTCGTGGTGCTTCGGTTACGCGAACCCGATCTCAAACGGCCCTTCAAGGCTGGAAACCTGGCGTTCGCCTGCTCGTTGGGAGTCGGCCCTGCAACACTCATTGCCTACGCGCTCTATGCCTCCCGCGGAGAAGAAATCACCCTGCTTCACAGCCCTGTTTCGTCACTCATTTTCTCTGTTGCGGTCGCGCTGCTTGGGCCCCTTCTTTATTGGCTGACCGCCGGACGGCAGGCTCGCCGCAGGCTGTCAACCGCTTCAGCGACTGACTAATGCGAAAAGGCCGCGCAGGGGATGCGCGACCCATTCACTCTCAGTACTTCGGCGGATTTCTACTTCGCGACCTTGTGTTTGACCGAAGCGTTCTTCGCGGCCTTGCCTTCCTCGAAAAACTTTGCCGCCCGAATCACGCGATCACGCGCGTAGGCTGCATCATGCCACCCCTTGATCTCAACCCGCTTGCCTTCAAGATCCTTGTAAATCGAAAAGAAGTGAGTGATCTCCTTCAGCATGTGCGGATAAATGTCGGTGTAGTTCCAAACATTGGTATAGCGCGGATTATTCTTTCCCACCGCCAGAACTTTCTCGTCCAGCGTGCCCTGGTCCAGCATCTCCAGCAGGCCGATCGGTCGCACCTCTTGCACGCAGCCCGGAAACGTCGCATGCGGCACCAGCACCAGTACGTCCAGCGGGTCGCCGTCATCGCTCAGTGTGGAAGGAATAAACCCGTAGTCACCGGGATAATGCACTGGAGAGTGCAGGTTCCGGTCCAGTTTGAAGACGTGCAATTGCTTGTCGTACTCAAATTTGTTGGTCCCGTCTTTGGGAATCTCGATCACCGCTCGGAACACTTCGGGGGACCGATCGCCAATCGGCAGTTCCAGATAATTAACCATTCTTTTATGTCCTCTCGTCTTTAGTTCTTCTTGGGGGATGGGTCCCTGGGTCGCGATGGGTACTTCTTTAGATGCATCCGCACCGTGCGTTCATGTGTGCTTCCTGGCGCACGCGAGGGGAGGGACCGGAATGGCGGGGCTGGCAGAAACGCACCTCTGTTCTCCATGCCTCCCCAAGTCCCATACTACTGGATTCCATCGACGTCAGTCTCAAGCCATCGTCACTTGATTAGCAACAAGTTGCTCCGCGATCGAGGCGCGTCCGTTACTAAACATCAGCCAATTTCCTGGTTCACTTCAACGCCTTGGCGCACTTCTACTTTCAGTTGCTCCCGACTGCCATTCTGCTTGGCACGCTTCGAAAGCAACTGGCCGAAGCGGATAGCCGGCTTTTCGATCCAGAAGTAGGAACTGGCCACGATCAGCATTAACACAGGCCAAAGCCACGGGATCACTGTACCTCCCTTGGCGAATGTGTCACTGGGCGCCGTGAAAAGCTGTTGCCACAGGTAGATCCCATACGAAGCCACCCCGATCGCCTGCATGACCCTGGACCTCAGAACACGTCGCAGCAATTCTCCTCGTTCCATGCTGAACAACAGCACCAGTGCAATCACCGGAGGAACCACGAGTCCGTCGTAGATCGCTGATCGCCAATCAAAACTCGTTATCGGGCGGAGAATCAACATGCATCCGCCCAGCGCCACAACCACACCGGGAACAAGCTTCGCAATCGACCTGGCCCGTTGTTCGTGAATCGCCATCAGCACGCCACAGCAGATACCGGCGAACCCCGGTGGTCCGCTTGCTACCAGGATCACGTGCGGACTCGTCGCCACGGCCTCGATGTTCCATAAAACACAAAGAACGAACAGCGCGAGAATGACTCTCGACCTCCACCGCTTGCGCACTAGAACCCACAACGACGGGAAGATGATGTAGAACTGCTCTTCGATCGCAAGGCTCCAGGTATGCCCGAAAAACCAGCTCATTGGAACCCGGCTCAGATCAAACAGGAACAGGCTCGCCCAGAAGAATGCGATCCATCGGTCACGGATGCAACCAAGTGCGAGAAGCACTCCGCATGTGACTAAATAAAGCCACAGCGCCGGAAGAATGCGGAAAACACGTCGAAAGTAGAAGCCCTTGAGTGATACCCATCCGGTCTTCTGCTCTTCCGCCATCAGCATTCTACAAATCACAAACCCGCTGATGACGAAGAACGTCTCCACTCCCAGGGGACCAGCGTAATGGGCGATCGTTGTCGCCATCGGCACCGAGGAGGTCAGGCTCTTGAACTTGAAAGCTCCCAGATGATGAAAGATCACCAGCAGGACGCTTATTGCGCGCCACCCGTCAATCTCTTTGATTCGGGATGTACCGCTGTCCTGAAGTGAGGTGGTCACAATTCATTCCGTTCCGATGTTCCGCTGAGCTCCTGCCCAACGGCAACAGATACCCGCATCCTCAGCGGAAGCCGCAAGCTCCCGGTTCCAACTGCCTTGAGCTTTTCTTTGATGGTCAGAGTTTATAATCGCGGATAATGAAGGCGCACGTCTACGTTACTTTGAAGACATCGGTCCTCGATCCGCAGGGCCAGACCATCCACAATGCATTGCGAAAGATCGGCTTTGCGGACGTCGCCGCGGTTCGCCAGGGCAAATATTTCGCTTTATCTCTGGCCGACGGTCTCGATCCTCAGGCTGCCCGTACCCAGGTCGAGCGCATCGCCCGCGAGGTCCTTACCAACCCGGTGATCGAAGAATTTACCTATCGCATTGAGGAATAGCGGCCTGATCTACCTGATAACGCCAGTCACCACTCGCTCCGGTCCTGGATTCCAATCGCGCCCTCTCCTTCGCATAAAATCCAGACATGTGCGGAATTGTCGGATACGTCGGCCGTAAGAAAGTCGTCCCCGTCATCATCGAAGGCCTGCGCCGCCTGGAGTACCGCGGCTACGACTCGGCCGGAATCGCCGTCGGCGGTCCCAACACTGCCTTGCTCGAGGTCTGCCGCGCCCCCGGCAAACTGGGCAACCTCGAAGAAGTTCTGCGCGAGCACCCCCTCGACGGCACCTTCGGCATCGGTCACACCCGGTGGGCCACCCACGGCCGCCCCACCGAAGAAAACGCCCATCCCCACCGCGACTGCACCGGCCGCATCGTCGTCGTCCACAACGGCATCGTCGAAAACTACCTCGAGCTGAAGCACGAGCTGACCGCGCAGGGCCACAAGTTCGTTACCGAAACTGACACCGAGATCATCGCTCATCTCATCGAGCAGATCCAAAATGATGCTCAGGCCGCCGGCACGCCGATTGCCCTTGAAGATGCTGTCCGCCGCGCTGTCAAGCGCCTCACCGGGGCCTTCGCTCTCGGAATCCTTTCCTCCGCCGAACCTGACAAGATCATCGCCGCCCGTTCGGGGCCTCCAGTCGTGATCGGCGTCGGAGAAGGGGAGTACTTCGTCGCCTCCGATGTCCCCGGCATTCTCCATCACACCCGCAACATCTACTTCCTCGCCGACGGCGACATGGCCATCCTCACTCTCCACGGCGTCAAGCTCACCGACTTCAATGGCAAGCCCATCGAGCGTGAGCTGCAGCGCATCCACTGGGACCCCATCCAGGCGGAAAAGGGCGGCTTCAAGCACTTCATGCTCAAGGAAATCTGGGAGCAGCCGCGCGCCATTCGCGACACCACTCTCGGCCGCGTCTCCCTCGATTCCGGCAGCATCTTCCTCGGCGAAACGGAAATCGACGATGAGGAATTAGCCGCCGCTTCCAGCATCAACATCGCCGCCTGTGGCACCAGCTGGCATGCCGCGCTCGCCGGCAAGTACATGATCGAACGCCTCGCGCGCCTGCCCGTCGACGTCGATTACGCCAGTGAGTATCGCTACCGCAATCCCATCCCCGACCGCAACGCCCTCGGCCTGCTCATCACGCAATCCGGAGAAACTGCCGACACCCTCGCCGCGCAGCGCGAAATGAAATCCCTCGGCTCCAAGACTGTCGCCATCTGCAACGTCGTCGGCGCCATGATCGCCCGCGAGGCGCACGGTGCCATCTACACTCACGCTGGTCCTGAAATCGGCGTCGCCTCCACCAAGGCTTTCACGGCGCAACTCACGGCGCTCTTCCTGCTGGCCCTTAAGCTCGGCCAGCTTCGCGGACGCCTCAACAGCGACCGCTCCGTGCAACTCATCGAAGAGCTCAGCCGCGTCCCCGCCAAAATAGAAGAGGTTCTCAAGTCCCGATCAGCGCAATGCGAGCATCTGGCCACAAGTTTCTCCAATGCGCGCGATTTCCTCTACCTCGGGCGCGGCATCCATTTCCCCATCGCTCTCGAAGGCGCCCTCAAACTCAAGGAGATCTCTTACATCCATGCCGAAGGCTATCCCGCCGGAGAGATGAAGCACGGCCCCAACGCGCTCATCGACGAGACCCTCCCCGTCGTCGTTCTCGCCACCCGCGACCCATCCGATCCCGCTTCAAAGCTGCGCTACGAAAAAACGCTGTCGAATATTCAGGAAGTCACTGCTCGTTCCGGCCGCGTGATCGCCGTGGCAACCGAGGGCGACAACACTATTGGCAACCTTGTGGAGCAAGTCATCCACATTCCGCCTGCTTTCGAATTGCTTTCGCCGATGATCGAGATCGTTCCTCTGCAACTCCTGGCCTACTACATCGCTGTCCGCCGCGGTTGCGACGTCGATCAGCCCCGCAATCTTGCCAAGTCCGTTACCGTCGAATAGCGCCTTTTTTCTCTCTCTTCTTCTTCTTCGTCGACGGACAATGCGAGAAACGCATGACCGAAAACGGATAGGATGACAAACATCCCAGAAGAAGGTGTGACCTGGGTCGAGAATGCGCTTGCTCAGCCGACCGACTAGGTGGCCAAAAAATTAGCGGATCAGCGGGAGATTTGAATCCGTCGCCGGCCAATCTCCGTCGTACCTGCACGCAACGATTGGCTGCCTCCCCGAGCCCACGCTGGGCTCGCTCTTCGCGTGTCACCCAGAACCTGTCAAGCGGCAATCTCTCCCATTGGCCGCTAACTCTCTGATTCTGCAAGGCAAATTCATCCCCGTGTTTTTGCAAGGTATTACCCCTGAATTCGCTATCCTCGAATCATGAAGCTGCAGCCGCATGCCGGTCTAAGGGCTCTTGGTTGCGAGAGCAGGATAAGAGACATCATGAATACCCCAGACTCTATCCCCTCAAGCTAAGCCTTTATTTATGAAGAGCCTAATTCTTGCTGCACCGGTTAAGTCTTTATTTATGACGATTTTAGATCTTAACCTCAATCATATCAGCAGCTTAGAGGAGGGGGTTAAATCCTTAACTGCTTTCCTTTGAAGAATTTAGCCTAAAAACAGGCATTTTTATTTCTAATCCCGCAATGTGAGACCTTCAGGCCTGCGTGCGCTCAAAGAACTGTTCTACATCGGTAATCGTCGTCGTCATCCGATACGGCGGCAGGCTCTGCAGGAACGTCTGCCCGTAACGCTGTCTGCGGATGCGCGGATCCAGCAGCACCAGCACCCCGCGATCTTCCAGCGACCGAATCAGCCGACCAAACCCCTGCTTCAGAGTAAGCACCGCCGTCGGCACCTGGTAGTCAAAGAA
>DASXLY010000206.1:0-16520 GCA_036495975.1 Occallatibacter sp.
TTTGAGGACGCCGACGGATATCTTTCCGAACATCAATATTCCTGTGATCGCTGTGGCCTGGACCTACACCGGCCTTAATCCGGAAGAGACAGAGGGGCGTATCACTACGGTTTATGAGCGAATTCTCACCACGACGGTCGACAACATTGAACACATTGAATCCACGACGGTAAACGGAACGGCGATCGTCAAAATATACTTACAACCGACTGCCAGTATCGATCGGGCAAATGCGCAGGTCACCGCGGTTTCCCAGACCATTCTGCGCCAATTGCCTCCAGGCTCGCTTCCTCCGCTCATTATTGATTACAACGCGTCTACAGTGCCCATCCTTCAACTCGGCCTATCGGGCAAGAACCTCACAGAACCCCAGCTTAATGACATCGCGCTGAACTTCTTAAGGACCCAGTTGGTCACCGTTCCAGGAGCCTCTGTCCCATATCCCTATGGCGGAAAAACGCGCCAGGTGATGGTCAATCTCAACCAGGGTAGGCTGCAGGCCAAGGGCGTATCGCCGAACGATGTGCTCAATGCGCTCGGCAACCAGAACCTGATCTTGCCCGGCGGCACCGCCAAGATAGGAGAGTCCGAATACGACGTCGACCTGAACGCTGATCCGAAAACCGTGCAGGAACTTAACGATCTGCCCATCAAAACAGTCGGAAGCGCTGTCATCTATCTTCGCGATGTTGCAACCGTCAGCGACGGATTCGCGCCTCAGACGAACATCGTCCGTCAGGATGGAAAACGTGGTGTGCTCGTAACTGTACTCAAGGCCGGGGACGCCTCGACGATCGATGTGGTCAAGGGTATCCGCCACCTCCTGCCGCACGTAGCCCAGACCCTTCCACCTGAGCTTAAGATTCAGCCACTCTCGGATCAGTCGATCTTCGTTCGGGGTTCCATCAATGGAGTCATCCGTGAAGCCATCATCGCTGCAGCACTCACAGGCCTGATGATCCTGATCTTTCTTGGAAGCTGGCGCAGCACAGTCATCATCGCCATCTCGATTCCGCTCTCCATCCTGACTTCGGTGATAGTCCTCAGTTTTCTGCATGAAACCATCAACATTATGACGCTGGGCGGCCTCGCCCTCGCCGTTGGCATTCTCGTCGACGACGCTACTGTAACTATCGAAAATATCGAGCGTCATCTTGAAGAGGGCGCGGCGCTCCGCGAAGGCATTCTGGATGGAGCCGCGCAGATTGCTGTCCCTGCCTTGGTCTCGACATTGTGCATCTGTATCGTCTTTCTCCCGATGTTTTTTCTCGGTGGCGTGGCCGGATACCTCTTCGCCCCGCTCGCTGAGGCAGTCATCTTTGCAATGATCGCGTCATACATCTTGTCCCGTACGCTGGTGCCCACGCTGGCCATGTACCTGTTGAAGGCCAAGCAGCACGGCGGTCAAGAGTCACGTAGCCCATTTGCCCGTTTCCAGCGGGGATTCGAACGGCTCTTCGAAAAAGTTCGTCTGGCCTACTCTTCCCTGCTGGGGCGGCTCGTTTCAGCCAGAAAAGCTTTTGTTCCGGGTTTCCTGATCGCTTGCCTCTGCGCCTTTGCCCTTATTCCATTTCTCGGTCAGGACTTTTTCACGGATACAGATAGTGGACAGTTCATCCTCCATGTGCGGGCCAAAACCGGAATGCGTATCGAAGAGACCGCCCGGTTAACCGATCTCGTAGAGCACAGTATCCGAAAGGCGATTCCGACGACTGAAGTCGACAATATTCTCGACAATATCGGCCTGCCGAGCAGCAACATCAACTACATGTACAACAACACCGGGCTCACTGGCGCGGCCGACGTAGACGTGCTTGTCTCGCTGAAGGAGAAACACCACCGAACTGCAGACTACGTGCGCACTCTGCGTGACGAGCTTCCACGCGAATTTCCTGGAGCGACGTTCTATTTTCTTCCGGCGGACATTGTGACCCAGATACTTAACTTTGGTCTGCCTGCCCCCATCGACATCCAGATCGACGGTCCTGACATTGCCGCGAATCAGCGCGTGGCCGACAAAATACTCAGCGAACTAAGTCATGTCCGGGGCGTTGCCGACCCGCGCATCCAGCAGCAATCCGACTATCCCAAGTTCCACATCGAAGCCGATCGTACAAAGGCTGCACAGGGAGGCTTTACTGAACGCGACATCGCCAACAGCGTCTTGATCTCGCTCAGTGGCAGCTTCCAGGTGACACCCACGTTCTTTCTCAACCCGAAGAACGGCGTCTCCTACAACCTGGTTACGCAAACGCCCCAATACGATATTCAGTCTGGTCAGGATCTTCAAAATATTCCCATCAGCGGTCCGAACCAGAAGCGGCCGGCGATCCTCACCGATGTTGCTTCCATCCAGCGCACCAGTGAGCTTGCCTCTATCAACCACTACAACATCCGCCGTGTGGTCGATATCTACGCTTCGGTACAGGATCGGGATCTTGGTGCGGTGGGCCGCGACGTGAACCGCATTGTTGAAGCGAATAGAAAGTTGCTTCCGCGCGGAAGTTTTGTGACCCTCCGCGGCCAGTACGGTACGATGCGCACCTCCTACATCGGTCTGATCGGTGGCCTGGGCTTTGCAATCATTCTGGTGTACTTGCTCATCGTGGTGAACTTCCAGTCCTGGCTCGACCCTTTCATCATCATTACTGCTCTGCCCGCGGCGCTCGCAGGCATTGTCTTGTTTCTCTTTATCACCCACACGACGCTTAGCGTTCCGGCTCTTATGGGCGCCATCATGTGCATGGGCGTTGCCACAGCCAATAGCATCCTTGTCGTGTCCTTTGCGAAGGAGAGGCTGCTCCATCATGGAGATTCAATCGTCGCCGCAATCGAAGCCGGCACGACACGATTTCGCCCCGTCATTATGACGGCGCTGGCCATGATCATCGGCATGATTCCCATGGCGCTTGGCCTCGGCGATGGAGGCGAGCAAAATGCGCCTCTAGGGCGCGCTGTCATTGGAGGTTTGCTCTGCGCCACGGTGGCCACACTGGTCTTTGTTCCGTCAGTGTTTGCCCTCCTGCACGGACGGACAACTTCGCCGGATGCACAACCGGTCGCAGACCCGGATAACGAACCGATTCACGCATAATCGCGACCCATGGGAATGGAGGCACAACATGAACACCATCGAGAACAACTCATCTGAAGTTACCCAAGCGGATACGGAACGACTTGCGCCGGTACCATCCAAGACATCGTCCCGCTGGATGTTCTTGGGTCTGGGAGCTGGCGTCCTTGTTCTCGGCATTGTCATCTATTCAGGCATTCACGAGCGTGCCCATGCAGAGAGAACTCTGGGCGTTGTCACAGAGCGAGCAGCAGTCCCCACTGTCAATGTTGTTCAGCCAATGTCAGGTGCTGTTTCCCAGGAGATCGTGCTGCCCGGCAATACACAGGCGTTCAACGATACGCCCATCTATGCTCGTACCAACGGCTATCTCAAACGTTGGTATGTAGATATCGGTGCACACGTGAAGCAGGGCCAACTGCTCGCGGACATCGACACCCCGGAAGTTGATCAGCAACTGGAGCAGGCTCGTGCAGACCTGAAGAATGCTCAAGCGAACGAGCAACTGGCCCAGATTACCGCAACGCGCTGGCAAAATCTGCTCAAAACGAATTCCGTCTCCAAGCAGGAGACCGATCAAGCTGTGAGCGATCTTAGCGCGCGGCAAGCGTCCGTCGACTCCACGACCGCAAACGTTCACCGGCTGGAGCAATTGCAATCCTTTGAGAAGGTCTATGCTCCCTTCGCCGGTGTTATTACCGCACGAAACACGGACATCGGCGCGCTGATCAATGCAGGAGCAGGCAGCGCCGGAACGGGCGCCGCGCCGCAAAAACTGTTCCACATGGCTGCGGTGAACAGACTGCGCGTCTATGTCGCTGTACCAGAGGTTGATTCTCAGGCTGCGCAGACCGGAGCCAAGGCAGCACTGACTCTCGATGAATTTCCCGGCGAAACCTTCCAGGGCACGATCGTCCGCGACTCAGATTCGATTGATTATGCCTCGCGTACGCTGAATGTCGAAGTTGATGTCGATAACGCGCAGGACCACATCAAGACCGGGGCCTATGCCTTTGTGCACTTCAAGATCCCTCACCCTCCGCACACTTCCACTCAATCACTCACCATCCCGGCTAACACCTTGCTTTTTCGTTCAGAAGGTTTGCGCGTCGGTGTGGTTCGCAACGGCCAGGCAGAACTTGTTCCAATCACGATCGGTCGCGACTTTGGGGCCACCGTTGAAGTGGTCGGTGGTCTTCACCCGACAGATCAGGTCATTGTGAACCCATCGGATTCGCTAGCGAGTGGCAATCGAGTTCAGCTGAATGCACCGCAGACTGGAGGCTCGAAGTGAAACGGCGTCACACCTTCCCTATTGTCTGTTTTATCAGCCTGCTTCTCAGCGGATGTATGGTGGGTCCGAAGTATGTCAAGCCAACAGCTCCCGTGGCTCTAGCATTCAAGGAACAACCGCCAGAGTCCTTCAAAGGGAGTGATAGTTGGAAACCAGCTCAGCCGAGCGATCAAGCGCTTCGCGGCAAGTGGTGGGAGATCTTCGGTGACCCACAACTCAATGCGCTGGAAGAAGAGGTAACCCTCTCTAACCAGGACCTGAAGGTCTCCGAGGCGCGGTTCCGCCAGGCGCGCGCCATGATCCGCTTCAACCGATCCGCGGAGTTTCCGACGATCTCTACGTCGCCGAGTATTACTAATGAGCGAGTGTCCCCGAACTCACCTTATTTTCCAGCCTCGCAGGCCAACAATGGCACCGGCGCCTTCACCTTGCCCATCGATCTCTCCTACGAAGTCGACCTATGGGGGAGAGTCCGGCGCACCGTGAGCGCGTCGCGAGAGGAAGCTCAGGCCAGCGCAGCCGATCTTCAGACTGCCAATCTAAGCTTGCATGCCGAGCTGGCCGTCGACTACTTCGAGTTGCGCAGTGCCGACGTACAAGAGCAACTTCTGGACGACACCGTGAAGGCTTATACCGATGCACTGAAATTGACGCAGAATCGTTTGGACGGTGGCGCCGCTCCCAAGTCAGATGTGGCTCAGGCGCAAACACAGCTTGATGGAGCACGAGTTCAGGATACCGACGTTACTGTGATGCGCGCGCAATTCGAGCACGCCATCGCAACATTGATCGGCAAGCCTCCCGCGGAGTTCAACATAACGCCCGCACCAAACAATGTGCTCCAACTTCCCGTCATCCCGGTCGGGCTGCCCGCGAGTCTCCTGGAGCGCAGACCCGATATCGCTGCCGGGGAACGACGCGTCGCAGAAGCGAACGACCAGATAGGCATAGCGCGTGCTGCATTCTTTCCATCACTGGTACTTGGCGCCACCGGCGGATTTGCAGGAACTTCGATCACGAATTGGTTCGACTGGCCTAGCCGTATGTGGGCAGTTGGACCACAGATGTCGCAGACCATCTTTGATGCCGGCCGCCGCCGCGCTGTCTCTGAGGGGGCAACCGCCAACTATGACGGTACCGTAGCTTCTTATCGGCAGACGACACTTACCGCCTTCCAGGAGGTAGAAGACAATCTTGCCGCATTGCGCATTCTGGAAAACGAGGCGCAACAACAGCGAGAGGCCACGTCATCTGCTCAAGAATCACTGCAGCTCTTCACCAATCGGTACGTGGGAGGGGTAGACAACTATCTGCAAGTCATCACTGCGCAAACGGTGCTGCTGACAAATCAGCGCAATGACATCGACATTGAGCGGCGACGCATGGATGCCAGCGTCCTTCTCGTCAAAGCCGTCGGCGGGGGATGGGATACGTCGCAGCTGCCAAGGCTGTAACAAGTTGAGTAAGGCCGCGACGCTCGCAGAGCAAGGAGAAAGAATGATGGATCCCGTAGTGTTGGACTGGCTCGAGAATGCGGTCGTGAAGGCGAGGCAACTCGCGGCGGAATCGAGCGGTTTGCCCCATGAATAACTCGAGACGCTCGCCAGTTGCCGAGATACCTCGAGCCATACGCAAACAGGAAGCAGAGATTGAGTCGATCTTTTGGAGTCTGACGCGATTTGGTAACAGTGCGGGCATAAATCCATCACAATACGGGCCTGACGATAACGCAAAACGAGAGGTCCCCGCGTGGATCTTGATTGCCTTGCTCGGAATGATAAGCATCGTCGGTTTCTATCTGCTGTGGCTCAAGACTAAAGGGGCCTGAGCATCGTCTCGAACAATCGCTATTGCAATCCCCAGTCGTACTGAATCGAGCGACGGTTTGGGTTGGAACCAGAAAGGCACTTTCGTATGATGTCGCCGCAATATAACATTCTTTATCCAGTCGATTTTTCTAGCCGTCGTGTGTTAGCAGCGCATCACGTGAAGGCATGGGTTGACCGCTTCGGTGCCGCTTTGAATACCCTGCACGTAGTAGGTGTCAATGCGCCTGGGCGCCCACCAGAACTACAGGGCGAGTTTCGTTACAATGAGCTCCCCCATTTGATGGCGAAGCGCACGGCGGATCTGAGGCATTTCTCCGATCACTACTTTGGTAAGAATATCGCGCGGTCCACGGTCCTGAGTGGCGGTAGAGGGGAGCAGATTGAGTATTTTGCCAAGCGGGAGAAGATCGACCTATATTATGTTGCCGCGAAATCATCAGAGTCTCCTAGGCCGCATCCTACATGACTCCTTGACAGCTGCGCTCCTCGAGCGATGCACCGCTTCCGTGTGGACAACAGAGCACCTGGACGATGCGCGCCCCTCATCTGTGAACAGCATCCTCTGTGCTGTACATTTCGAGCGAGATGTGACGTTGGATGCACAAAACCATAGAATTCTTCAAACTGTTGATAACTCGCGGCCACCTTTCAGGCTACCGTTACGTTCCTACGTGTCATCGACAGAGAAGAAGATTCGGCTAAATCCTCCGCACATCTGCGGGCCCTTTCCGGAGAAGAGCCGTGGTTGGCGCAAGCACGTGAGCTGTTAGGACATACAGCAGCGTTCCTCAGAAAGATAGGCAATGTCGTCACTGCGATCAACGATACCGCGAATCAGGTCGCAGCGAACCTGATTGTCGTAGGACGGACCCGTCCCGGACCATTAGGTCTCGGAGTACAAGGACACATTTTGAAGATCGATCACGTCGTGCGTCGCCCGGTTCTTAGCGTGTGGTAGCGCGATCCGTTCATGGGAGGCGATGTACTCCTGGCATTCATGCCGCCCGGGAAGGACGGCTCCAAAACAACTTCGAGTTTTCGGATATTCGTACGACATCTACTCTTGTGGAGGGCAGGCCAAAAGAGATTAGGGGATCAGAGTAATTAAGAGGTGTTATGAGCGACAACGCAGGGAAATTGTTGGTGGTTGAGTCTGACGAGGCTCTCAGGGAACACATCGTCACGGTGCTGAGCGATGCGGGATATGAGGTCTCGACGGAATACGGGGATGGGATGAAGGCAGTTCTCGTCTTTAATCCCGACGCAGTTGTCCTGGGTGCTGATCCGCCCCAGCCCGACTGCTGTGACCTTCTTTCGGAAATCAAGGGTTCCGAGCACACGCAGAGCATACGCGTTGTGATGCTGTCTCCGGGAGGATTCGCCGAGCGCACTCGGGGGTTGGATCTCGGGGCCGATGACGTGCTGTCACTACCGTTCGATCCACACGAATTTCTGTCGCGGTTGCGTTCGCACCTGCGGAACAAGCACATCGTGGACGCGTTTCGAGAGCGGCTGCGCATTGCCGAGGAAAATCGAGATGCTACCCGGCAGGTGGTGACGGCGGTTAACGAAGAACGGCGGACGCTTCGGATTGGCGGCCTGGCGAGTGTTGCCGTGCTTATTGTTGCTGGTCTGGTCTTTTTCTTCTTCTACCGTCGCACCCAGCAAGAGAACACCCGGGTCTATGCTGCGATCACCCGATTGCAGACTGGCGTGCTGACGCAGCAACAATTGATGGAGCGCTCGCGCCGGGCCCTTGCAGACGGGGAACGCGGTCCATCCCCGGCAAGCGATCCAGAAAAGCTTCAACTTAAGAAGAAGACCGAAGAACTGAGATCGCAAATCGCAATCGGCAAGACAGAAGACGCTTCCGCTTTGCAAAGTCAACTGACCGCAGTAGAAAGCCGCCTTAAGAAGCTCGAGACCGAAGGCAACGCCGCGCAGACGATTATCCAGTCCTATGAGCCGAGCGTCTGCCTCATCCATGTTGTGCTTGCCTTCCGCGACCACGCGGGCGGATCGCGATTGCATTACGCTGGGGTAACGAGCAGTGGCGGCCCAACAACCGACGAACACAACAACCCACTCTTGAGTCTTACCGGGAAGGGTCCGGAAGTACACCTGGACGTTTTTGGTACTGGGTTTCTCGCCTCTGCCAACGGACAAATCCTCACCAATCATCACGTGGCCGAGCCTTGGTGGCAGAACGACGAATTGAAGGAAATGCTCGATCAGGGTCTTGAGCCAATGATCGTTGAGATGACCGCATACTTCCCCGGCGTTCCACACGGCATTGCCGTCAGCACGGAGAAGATTTCCACCGCCGCAGACGTTGCTGTCGTGAAAGGAAATGTTTCAGAGCTGGGAATCAAGCAGATAGCCCTTGCCGATGGCCGTCGTTCGGTCGTCAGCGGGGGGCCCATCGTGCTGCTTGGATATCCAACTGCTCTTGATGCCATTCTGGCTCGTGCCGGCGCAGAGACGCTCCAGTCCATTGCGATTGCATCCAAAGGTGATCCGAAGCAGGTAATGGAAGAACTCGCCCGCCGCAACCTGATCAGGCCCATCACCACCCAGGGGCATATCGGCGACGTGTTGCCTGACAAGATTGTCTATGACGCCCAAACCACTTCGGGCGGTTCTGGCGGTCCGCTATTCAATAACGAGGGCAAAGTTATAGGAATTAACTTCGCCATGGTGCGTGAGTTCGGCGGATCGAATTTCGCCATCCCTGTTGGCTACGGGAAGACTCTTCTGAAACCTTAGGCGCCGCCGCCGCTGCAGAAAGCGTGAAGCCACCCGCTGCTACTACGTTTTTCCTGTTCCGGGTGGATTGTCGCCTAACCTTCCCCTACTCCAAATTGGGGTTACTTATGAATTCGTGGTCATTCGGGAGCAATCGCAGAATAGTTTCCGATGTTCGAAGTTCGACCCCACCATGGGAGCGGGCCGTCCTCGTTCGAGAACGTGCGCGTCGGATCGTTCTCGTCGCGGAGCGCGAGGCGCGCGGGCTCACGTGCGGTCTGTTGGACTGTGCGCGTGCCCTGGAAGTTGTTGAGATCCGTAGCGTTGAAGGCTGGGGCCGCGGCATTGACCTTGATGCGGATCGACTCGAGGGCGAGGGCGAGCGTGATCGCGTTAGCGCCCATCACGAACCGGCGAGACGTGCAGTTGGTCAAGATTGGTGGATACGACGCTCGGCAACGAATCACTCACGCATTGCTGAACCGGCAATTCACTAATTACCATCTGCGTCTCGTCGCAAGCGTGCCGCCGTGTGCAGCGTAGACAGTCCTTCGCCACTTTGTCGCGCAGAGAGCTATGTTCTGTGACGCGAAACCGGAAGTGCTCAACAAATGTAGGGATACGTGTGAAAAGACATACGCACCGGATACCATTTTGTTCAGCTTCAGCGAGGAGAGACGCGACAAGCAGACCGCCAGCCCCGTTTCTCCTAATGGCCGAGCGGACAACGATCAAGCGAATTTCTGCGAGGTGCGGACCATAAACATGAAGCGCCGTGCAACCGAGGAATTCGTTAGCATCCGACTCGACGACAGTAACCCGTGGATGTTCTGGCAAATTTCCGCGTATGCACGATGGAGAAGAGTGCCGTCGTGCGAAAACTCATCCACCAACCGATATATGTTGTGGGCATCCTCTAGTCGAGCCCTGCGTTCGCATAGATGTATGTTCAGCAGCCGTAATATCGTCCTTCCTCAATGGGCTCCCAGGGAATAGGTGCAAAAGTGCGCTGGAAAAAGGCATCGTCTACGACGTACCTCTCTTGATTTTCGCCTTCGATAATCCAGTCCCCGGGACGAACCTGACGCTTTCCTAGAAGATCGGTGGCTGCCGAGCCAGACTGTGTACATTGGGTCGCTTTTACCAGCAGCGGTCTCTGAGTGCGATAGGTATCCATGAAAGCTCCGTCGGTGCCTAACACCGATAGCTACATCTCAGCAGCCAACCCATAAAAAAGGTACAAAGGCGGCTGCGGAATTTCAGATTGCACGCGTCTCCCAGGATCGGCATCTTGACGAAGCGTTTGTCAGACACCTTGTTTCGAGACACACTTTGGAACGCCAATTCGGCTTTCTTGGAGAACCACGCGTGAACGTTCTCGAACTGAATCGAGATCTGGATGTTTCAACGAAGACCACCCACTAGAGGGTAAATGGGTTCGTATGCAGGAGACGCGTTGCAAACGGCTCTATTTCCTGCAATGTCTGGTAATTGTTTTGGCTGTAGGGTTCCTTCCGCTAGGAAGCGTGTGGTGAGATATGGGGAAGCATCGTTGAATTCCCATTCGCATCTCTTTATGGCGGGGTACTGGTGTTTGTTCAGAATCGAGCAATCAACTGCAAATGTCCAAGCTGTGCTAAGCCATTCTTGCGCATGAATGGAGGGTTTGCTCTCCCGTATAGATCTCATTGCGTAGTTGTGGCCTGAGAAACGGCCACACCTTTTACCGCTGTGGATATTGCTCGAACGGTACTGGCGGCAATGACGTGATCATGTGATGCATCGCACACTTCTCAGCCAGCAAGCGGATAATGCAGGCACCGTATTTCATTCGGAAGGCTCTTCCGATGGGGTCAGCCGATATCCGACCCAAGGATCGGTCACGAGGTAGCGAGGGTGCATGGGATCGGGCTCTATCTTCTTTCGCAATGCGGCGACCAGGACTCTCAGGTATTCTGCCTGGTGAGTGCTATGCGGTCCCCAAATTGACTTAATTACAGCCGAGTGAGTCAACACGCGGTCAGCATTCCGAAGAAAGAATAGTAAAAGCTCATATTCCCTCGGAGTGAGTCGGATTTCTTCTCCGCGGACGGTGACCTGACGGTTTAATGTGTTCAAAGTAAAGTCGCCCACTTGCAATTGTGTATCATTGGTCCCTGTCTGTGAAGCAGCACTGCGGACGAGGTCCAACCTGCGAAGCGCGGTCCGGACTCGCGCAAAGAGCTCGTCAATACTGAATGGCTTGGTCACGTAGTCATCTGCCCCAGCATCAAGAGCTTTGATCTTCGAATCGACGTCGCCTCGTACTGATAGCAGAATGATAGGCAGACTTGACGCGGATCGAACCCGCTGGCAAAGCTCGATTCCGTCGATATCCGGCATCGCGAGATCGGTAATCACCAAATCCGGTCTCCAATCTTCGAGAACATTGAGTGCCGCAATGCCGTCATGAGCCGTTCGAATGTCATAACCGTTGGCGAGAAAGCTGGCGCGCAGAGCTCTTGTAATGGTTGGCTCGTCGTCCACAATGAGAACCTTTCGGCGTTCCATCGATTTAAGTGTCTGATGATTCAACATCCTTACATTCCTCCCGGATGGGTATCCGAAACACAAGAGTTGCTCCCTTTAGGGGAGTCTGGTCCGCCACCCAAATGGAGCCTCTATGCGCCTCTACGATCGCTTTGGCGATAGAGAGCCCAATACCGAGCCCTCCAGGGCTATTCAACCGCGAGTTTTGGTTGTCCTTGCCTCTGTAGAACTTGTCGAAGACCCGTTCCACGTCAGTCGCGCTGATACCATTTCCCTGATCTGAGACCGATACTTCCACCTCTCTGACTACCCGCCGTGCACTGAGCGTGATGGTCGAAGACTCGGGGGAGTATTTTCGGGCGTTATCAAGCAGCGTGTACATGACCTCTGCCAGCGCACGTACGTCGATATGCATCATCGGCAAACTATCCGGGATCTCAATGACCACTTGATGCTTCGTCAGTAGCATTTGGGCTCGTTCGATCGCAGCCTGAGCGACATCCTGAAACGAACTCCATGTGGTTGTGAGCGTGAGATCGCCGGCTTCGATTCTGGCGAGTTCCACGAAACTGCTGATGATCTGGTCAAGGTGTAAGCTCTCTCCATCCACCAACTCAACGAGTTCCTTGGCGAGGTCTGAATCGAGCGGTTGGCCTATTCGTTGAGCCTTGCGCAACGTTGTCGCTGCAGCACGTATGGACGTCAGGGGAGTGCGCAAATCATGCGTGACGGCATCGAGTAAAGCCGATTTCATCTGTTCACTTCGCTTGATGGCCTCCGCGCTACTCGCTTTTTCAAATGCCCCTTGCAATTCGAGATAAAGCCGTTCTATTTCCCGCTTTGAAGCCTCCGCCTCGGTTGCCCTCCGCCGAGATTTCGCAGAGAGTTGTCCGGTGACGACCGAAGTCACCGAAAACGCGGCCAGCGCCACCCAATTCTGCGGATCGTAGATGGTCAACTTAAAAATGGGCGGAAGAAAAAAGAAGTTATAACCCAGCATAGCCACAACCGAGGCCGCCAGAGCCGGCTTGCTCCCCATACGGGTTGCCGTGAATAGAACTCCGAGAAGAAGCGCGAAGCCGATCGTGGTTGTATTCACCAGCTCTTGAAAAGGCGCAAGTACAAGAACCAACACGCTGACAAATACGGTCGCCTCCAGGGTTCTGCGCACGATACTGCCGCGAGCGAACAACCTGAAAACATTCAACACGGAAGACCCCTCCCTCTCATTGTATAAAATGACAATCGATCGTGTGCCAACCAGTCAGCGCAACCATGCGATTCGGAGCGATTCATATGACTTTGCTATGAACTTGTTTCGCTTTCCCAACGCGCTTCAGCGGTGTAATCCGCCTATGCTGTGAAGGCGATACTTGCTATGACTTCTGTATCGTTAGGTCTAATCATTTTCTCGGGAGCGGTGATATTCGGTATCGTCTTTCTTCTATGGGTCCTCTTTCACCTGACCATAGAGAGCAGGCAAGCCAGGACCCGCAGGACGCATACTCTCAGCCGCCCATCTGCGGTCCTCGGTCGCGGGGATTCCGACTCTATTGGAAAGAAGGTTGCATCGATTCTCATACTTGCAGTCATCTGTGGGACTGCGCACGTGCAGCCGACATCCTCAAACGCGACGGACTCACAGATGAATGCATTACAGACAAGATCGAACTGCTGCAGAAGTAATTAGACGAATTCTTGTTCTTCCCCTCAATTTGCGGTTCTACTGCAAGAACAGTCCCGGTCCGATCGTCGTGGATAGCTTTGACAACATTCGTTCCCCGTAATTGATACGTCTTCGCCCGTTGTGCCAACTCATCATCTGCTTCCCCTCGTAATACTGCAGTAGTCCTCTAGCGCAGTCAGCAGCGGTCGGATATTGAAAGCTCGCCCAAGGCATAGCCAGACACGATCGAACTCTTTTCTCGTCCTCTGCTTTCTTTCAAAACTCCTATTCCAGTAGCCTGGAAATGCGTCGACAGCTCCTAGAACTCTTCCGAGGTGTGGGTCTGCGGATCATTTTGTCAACTCCGAACGAGGGTACTGCGGAGAGTTCGGTGAAACGGTCTGGCACAGCCCGGAAATCGAAATGGATGCGGCGATGATTAGGTCGCCATGGCTTTCGTGAGGAAACCTAACTGTATAACCATTCAGCGCAAATACCCGTCAGGAAGGCATAAACATCGACAAAGAGAAGATATGCATTCCTCACCCTTTCACTTCACGAGTTATATGTATGAATCTGGGTCTTAGAGCTGCCATCTATAGGTCGCGGAAACGGTAGCCAACGTAGCTATCCGTAAGCAGGTACACCGGATGAGCGGGGTCGTCTTCCAACTTGCGTCGCAACTGACTGATATATGTCCGCAGGTATTCCCGCTCTTCGCTATACTCCGCGCCCCATACGAGCGCCAACAAGCGCTGATGCGACAGCGGGCGACCAGCGTAACGCATGAGCGTGTGCAATAGTTCAAACTCTTTCGGTGTCACGTGGATCTCCTCCCCGCGTTTTGTGACCCGGCGAGTGGAGGGATCAAGTGCGATTACACCGACGGTGACAGGATGCTCCGCGGAATCGGTCCTTGTTCTGAAGCGGCGAATTGCCGAGCGCAGTCGTGCGGTCAACTCCAGAAATTGAAAGGGCTTGGTGATGTAGTCGTCAGCTCCTGCATCCAGGGCCTCGATCTTATCCTTTTCCTCGTCGCGCACTGTAAGCACAAGAATTGGGAGGAGCGGATACGTTTGGCGTATGCGCCGACAGGCCTCCATTCCGCCTATGCCGGGCATGTTGATATCGAGCAGGATTGTCTCGAACTGACCGTGGTGCAGCGCAAGGATTGCCTCTTCGCCGGAAGACGCCTGTCTAGGGCAGAATCCCGCTGCCTCAAGGGTATCCCGCAAACTCTGGCGCAATGCGCGGTCATCTTCGACGATCAATACTGAGCCCAATGCTGTCATGTGAGTTCCTCCGCAATAGCCTGTATTGCCATGACAAAAGTTGTCCCGGCTTGCGAATCGCTTTCAATGGAGATCTTTCCGCCGTGTGCCTCTATGGCTTTCTTCGCGACTGATAGACCCAGGCCAGTGCCGGGAGCACGATGCTCGACTGATGGACTGCGATAAAAGCGCGTGAACACTCTGTTCCGTTCTGTGGGTGGTATGTAGGAGCCGTGATTGTGAATGCGAAGGATGATCTGGGGCCCCTGGGAGCCCACGGAGATTTGTACGAGCGAATCCTGAGGGGCATACTTGGCAGCATTATCGAGAATTTGGACGAGTGCCGCGGTGAGCAACTGAGGATCACATCGAACCAGAGTGATCTCCGGCGCTATCGAGACATCGACGTGCCTGGAGTTTAGTTGAAATGCGCACTCATCCAGAACTCCTTGAATCAAGTCCCGTATATCGATCACCTTCTCGTGCAATATGAACTGCGAGGGTTCCAATCTCGATGTGCGCAGCAGACGCGTTGTCAATTGACTGAGGCGAGTGGCTTCCCGGTTGATGAGATCTACAAGGCCGGTTTGGCGCACACTAAGATCCTCAGCAGCCAACAATCCGGAACTTGCCACCGTGATCGTAGTCAACGGCGTCTTAAAGGCATGGGCCAATCCATCAAGCAAAGCCGCGCGCAATTGTTCAGAGTGCCGTTCTGCCTCTAGATTCATCTCAACTGCCAGCGATCTGCTTCGTTCAATCGCCATCGCAGTTACCGAGGCAATAGAGTTGATGCTCAATGAATCGATCGAATGCTCATAGAGCATCAATGCACCGACCGCGCGGGTCCCAAAGAACAGCACACGAAACGAAGTGTTATTCGAGATATCGTCATAATTGCGCTCGCTGAAATAAACTGCTTTGATCGCCGTTTCCCCATTCGGCGTTTCGCCAAAACACGAGACCGCGCCTTCATATCCGTTCAAGAGAGCGACGCCCCGCAGAGGAAAGATCCTCTTGATCAAAATGCAAAGCTGCTGGCCGGGAGACTGCTGCCAATCAAGGAGAAGCATGTCCCGGCAGAGTTCATATAGGGCTTTCTGCTCGATGCTTTGCTTCTCCAGCATGACTTGATGCCCGCGCGCCTTATGGGAGAGGCGGCTCACCATTAGGGAAATACCTTCGAATGTAGCGAGGGCAGTCCAGTTTTCAGGACGATCCACACGAAAACTGAATAAGGGCGGAGCGAAGTAATACTCCAGGCATAATGCGGCCACAATCGAAACAATGCTCGCCTCAGCAAAGCCGGCTTTGTCAGCTATCGCCAGCGTAACGAACAGATAGACCGAAATCGTTGCCGCCAGGTTCAGATATTGGTTTGCAACCATGCCAAAGCCAACCAAGAAGGCAGAGGCGAGTAGAACCAGCGCGGCTGAACGGGTGCGTGCATGGGGCACGGTGTTTATGCCTCTCCTAGGGAACATATAAAGGAACCTCCTAAGAAAGCCATATGAAAGTTGCACCAAGTCCATAACAAAGACCATGGAGGCACTATCATTTATGCCTTCCTTGTGGGTTGCGAGTTTCCATAGAACTAACCGGCATGCATGCTGGTTAGGAGAAAGATATGAATGCTAATCAAACCTCAGCGGAAGAACTCCACACTCTCGCGATTGCCCTCTTGCGGGTCCAACAGACGCGGCAGTGGCTTCGCGATGTTGAGACATCTCGCGAAAAAAGGCGGCAGATATCACGCACCAACGGAGTCCGATATCGGTTTGGTATCGCAGGAATTGCAATTGCCATCCTTGTACTACTCCTGTGTGCAAGCAGGTGTTTCGGCCAGTCTACATTTGGGAGCATTCGCGGCACCGTGCAGGACGCCTCCGGCGCTGTCATACCGGGTGCGCAGGTGGCTCTACACAATCTCGATGAGAATACCGATCGCACCGTTACCTCGGATGACTCCGGGAACTACGTCCTTGAAAACGTTCAAGCTGGCAAATATCGCCTCCGCGCCTCCCACAATGGTCTTGCTGATACCGAACTGGATGGGATCACCTTGGCTGCCCGTCAGGATCTGCGTCTGCCCCTGACCATGAAGGTCGCAGCG
>DASXLY010000207.1:0-45510 GCA_036495975.1 Occallatibacter sp.
TGCCAACGAGCAGATGGCTGCCGAACTGACGCGTGTCGGCCAGACTGTCGGGAAAGAGGGCCGAACTCGGGAGCGGACGCGTTTCGAGCGCCGCCGCGGCGCGTGGGGTGCGATGGAAGTCTCCCTCAACATGCTGATTGAGGATCTGCTGCGGCCCACCACCGAAGTTACTCGTGCCATTGCCGCCGTTGCGCAGGGAAACCTGACGCAGACCGTTCGCATGGACGTGGATGGAAGACCTCTCGAAGGCGAGTTCCTGCGCGCGGCGAACATCGTCAACCGAATGATCCAGCAGCTCGGTATCTTCACCGCTGAAGTCACGCGCGTGGCTCGCGAAGTGGGCACCGACGGTAAGCTCGGTGGACAGGCCATGGTGCCGGGCGTGGCAGGTACATGGAAAGACTTGACCGACAACGTCAATGTGATGGCGGCTAACCTAACTGAGCAGGTACGCGGCATTGTGAAGGTTGTTACCGCCGTGGCTAACGGCGCGCTGAACCAGAAACTCACGGTGAATGCCAAGGGAGAAGTGGCCGCGCTGGCTGAGACGATCAACAATATGACGGACACATTGGCGACCTTCGCAGACCAGGTAACAACCGTGGCTCGCGAAGTCGGAGTCGAGGGTCGTCTTGGCGGACAGGCCAACGTGCCGGGCGCCGCCGGAACCTGGAAGGACCTGGTCGGCAACGTGAACCTGCTGGCCGACAACCTGACCAACCAGGTGCGCGCCATTGCGGAAGTGGCCACCGCCGTGACCAAGGGCGACCTGACGCGATCAATCCAGGTGGAAGCCCGAGGCGAAGTTGCCGAGCTGAAAGACAACATCAATACGATGATCGACAACCTGCGCCTGACCACGGACCGCAACACCGAGCAGGACTGGTTGAAAACCAACCTCGCACGCTTCACTGGCATGTTGCAGGGCCAGCGCGATCTGGGCACCGTGGGCCGGATGCTGCTCTCCGAACTGGCGCCGCTAATCAACGCACAGCAAGGCGTCATCTATCAAATGGGCGGCGATTCGGCGAGCTCCGATAGCAGCCTCGTCCTGCTCTCCACGTTTGCCGATATACCCGAGGGCTACGTGAAGGAAGTGCGTAACGGTGAGGGGCTGGTCGGGCAGTGCGCCGCGGAGAAACGCCGCATGTTGATCAGCGAGCTACCACGAACCACTGCGCCGATCCGCTCGGGGCTGTTCGAGGCGGTTCCGAAGAATGTGATCGTCCTACCGGTTCTGTTCGAAGATCGCGTGAAAGCGGTTATCGAGCTGGCCAGCCTCAGCGCATTTACCGCATCGCACCTGGCGTTCCTCGAGCAGCTCACTTCTTCAATCGGCATCGTGCTCAATTCAATCGAAGCGACCATGCAAACGGAGAGCCTGCTGAAGCAGTCACAGCAGCTGGCCGCCGAACTTCAGACCCAGCAGAAGGAGCTGCAGCAGACCAACGAACAGCTGGCACAGAAAGCGCAGCAGTTGGCCGAACAGAACTACGAGGTGGAACGCAAGAACCAGGAGATCGAACAGGCCCGCCGTGCCCTGGAAGAAAAGGCTCGTGAACTGGCCCTCACCTCAAAATACAAGTCCGAGTTTCTCGCCAACATGTCACACGAGTTGCGCACGCCCCTCAATTCGATACTCGTGCTCGGGCAGCAACTCGCCGAAAACCCTGACGGCTCCCTCAATGCCAAGCAGGTTGAATTCGCTCGCACTATCCACGGCGCTGGAACCGACCTGCTGAACCTGATCAGCGACATTCTCGATCTATCCAAGATTGAATCCGGAACCGTCTCAGTCGAGGCCGAGGAAGTCTTCTTCGGTGCCCTGCTCGACACGGTGGCGCGGCCGTTCCGGCACGAAGCTGAGAACCGCAAGCTGCAGTTCGAGGTTGCCAACGATCCACGGATGGGCCGCAGCCTGGTTACGGACTCGAAGCGTTTACAGCAGGTATTGAAGAATCTGCTCTCGAATGCCTTCAAATTCACTGAGCAGGGAACAGTTCGCCTGTCTGTCTCGCCAGCGGCGAGCGGCTGGGCACCCGATCATCCGATTCTGAGCGGAGCGGGCTCGGTGATCGCTTTCGAGGTGTCGGATACGGGTATTGGCATTCCGCCGGAAAAACAACGCATCATCTTCGAGGCGTTTCAGCAGGCCGATGCAGGCACAAGCCGTAAGTACGGCGGAACGGGCCTGGGCCTCGCGATCAGTCGCGAACTAGCCAACCTGCTGGGCGGCGAGATCCAGTTGAAGAGCCAGCCAAGCAAAGGAAGCACCTTCACACTTTATCTGCCGCAGACCTACGTTGGTCCTGCGGTGCAGACGATTGTCAAGACCGAGAAGGACGGCGGAACAGCTGCCGTTCCCATGTTCCTCTCCAACGTAGCAGCGGTGGAACAGGAGTCGCGCATCGAGGACGATCGCGATGCGCTCGAGGATGGCGATGCGGTTCTGCTCATTGTCGAAGATGATCCGCACTATGCACGAGTGCTTTGCGACCTCTCACGGGACAAGGGTTTCAAAGTGCTGGTTGCTATGACGGGCACCGAAGCGTTGGCGCTGGCGCGCGAGTATCTTCCTACCGCCATCTCGCTCGACGTGATGTTACCCGACATGCTTGGCTGGACCGTGCTGAACCACCTGAAGCAGGATCCAAAAACCAGGCATATTCCGGTGCAGATGCTGACGCTTGACGAGGATCGTCATCACGGTCTCTCGCGCGGAGCGTTCGCATTTGTCACCAAACCTACGTCGACCGAGGAACTAAATGCTGCGCTATCTCGGATCCGCGAATACGCACAGCCGCGCCGCAAGCGTCTCCTCGTCGTCGAAGACAATCCCGCCGAGCAGTTAAGCACTCGCGAACTGCTTTGGCACGAGGACATCGATATTGACGTGGCCGACTCTGGTGCAGCGGCCCTGGAGGCGCTTGACCGTAGTTCCTATGACTGCATCGTTCTCGATCTACGCCTGCCCGATATGTCGGGCTTCGAGGTCCTGGAACAGATCAAGACCAGCCCGGAACTGAAGGACCTTCCCGTCGTGGTCTTTACTGGGCGCGAACTTTCCGCCGAGGAAGATGCGCAGCTTCATACACTGGCTCGCAGCGTGGTAGTCAAGGACGTCGAGTCCCCTGAGCGTCTGCTCGACGAGACTGCTCTCTTCCTGCATCGCGTGGTCTCGGAACTTCCCGATGCGAAACAGAAAATGATCGATCGCCTGCATCAATCTGACGAAGCTCTTGCAGGCCGCAAGGTTCTGGTTGTCGATGACGACGTGCGCAATATTTTTGCACTCAGCAGTGTTCTCGAGCGTCGCGGGATGACGGTGCTTTCCGCCGGCACGGGGCGTGAAGCCATCGAGACGATTGAAACCACACCAGACTTGGCCATTGTGCTTATGGATATCATGATGCCAGAGATGGACGGGTACGAAACGATGCAAGTCATTCGCCAGAACCCGGCTTTGCGCCGTCTACCCATCGTTGCGCTGACTGCCAAGGCCATGAAGGGGGATCGCGAGAGATGTCTTGAGGTGGGCGCCTCGGAGTATCTCGCCAAACCGGTTAATACCGAGCAGTTGCTGTCAGCTCTGCGGATGTGGCTGCATCGATAAAATGATTTCGTTGGGGCCCGGAGAACATTTGAGATGAACGCAGATTCGAAGGTCAACATTCTCATGGTCGATGACCAGCCGGCCAAGCTCCTCAGTTACGAGGTGATTCTCTCGGAACTTGGGGAGAATCTCATCAAGGCAACCTCTGCGAGCGAGGCGCTCAGCATCCTGCTGAAGACCGACATTGCGGTGGTGCTGATGGATGTAAGCATGCCCGATCTGGACGGGTTCGAGCTCGCCGATGTGATTCGCCAGCATCCGCGATTTCAGAAGACGGCCATCATCTTCATCTCGGGTGTGCATCTCACCGACTCTGACAAGATCCAGGGCTATCGCAGCGGTGCGGTCGATTACATCTCCGTTCCGGTCGTGCCGGAGGTGCTGCGCGCCAAAATCAGCGTATTTGCTGACCTGCACCGCAAGACACGCATGCTCGAAGTGCTGAATAATCAGTTGGAGCAGCGCGTCACTGACCGTACCGATGAATTGCGGCGCAGTGAGGAGCAGTTTCGCAGCCGTGCCGAATTACTCGAACTCGCTACCGAAGCCATCGTTATGCGCGATCTCGATGGCAAATTGCTATTTTGGAATTCGGGTGCAGAGTCGCTGTACGGCTGGAAGCGTAACGAGGTCCTCGGAAACGACCTTCACTCTGTGCTGCGAACTATCTTCCCCGTCTCTCGCGAAGCCGTAGAGGGCGATCTGCGCGAGAGGAAGGTCTGGCAGGGCAACCTGATGCAAAAGAAGAAGGACGGCTCCGACATCATTGTTGCTTGCCGCAAGACGATGAACCACGAGGGCGATGCCGTGCTCGAGGTCAATCGCGACATTACCGCACAAGTGCAGGCGGAGGAAGCTCTTCGGGAAACCGAGAAACTGGCCGCGATGGGCCGCGTGGCCGGAATCATTGCCCACGAAATCAACAATCCTCTCGCTGCCATCACAAACATCTTCTTCCTGCTTCGCAATCATCCGTCCCTGGATGAGGATGCGCGGCATTGCGCCACATTGGCTGAGCAGGAGCTACAGCGTGTCGCCCACATCACCCGGCAGACGCTGAGCTTCTATCGCGAGTCCAAGACGCCGATCGCCGTTATGCTCACCGAATTGCTCGATGACGTCGTCGGTCTGCAGGAAAGGCAGATGCACAACAGCCACATCAGCCTGACCAAGCGCTATCTGACTCCCGGACTCGTTCACGGCTTCCCGGTTGAGCTACGGCAAGTCTTCCTCAATCTCATTGGGAATGCCATTCAGGCCATGCCCAATGGCGGAGACCTACGCCTGACTGTGCGTGAGACTTCCGATTGGAGATCGCGCCGGCGCGGAGTAAGTGTCTCGATAGTAGACACCGGCGCAGGCGTTAAGCCGCAGGATTCAAAACGGCTCTTCGAACCTTTCTTCAGCACAAAATCCACCAAGGGTACCGGCCTCGGCCTCTGGATCAGCAAGGGTATCGTACAGAAGTATGAAGGCAGGATTTCGTTCCGCAGCGTGCGTGGAAAGAATCGAACCGTCACGTGTTTCCAAGTTTTCCTGCCGGGTACGGGAACTCTCAATCTGATTGGGAACGCCGCGGACATGGCCACTTCTGGCGTCGAACAGAGTACTAGCGGGTTTACCGAGGCAATGCAGCACGCGTAAGGCTTCGCCATCGAGACTTCGCCGAAGTCACGCAAAGTTTGGCCTTCGTCCGTTCGACGCGGCGACCCGCTGGCGCGCACGAATTCTTACTCATTTCTCACGAGATGGACAGCGGTTTCCCGTTGACCGGAACAAAGATCTGACAATTTTCAGCCATGCTGCCTGCCTTTCGTGTTAGACCAATACAAGGTGTTCAACACATTTTTGAAAGGAACGCCTCCTAAACCAATTCATGAATACACTGTTCGTTTCCGATCCGGTTCGTTATCCGCGCATGTCCAGCCAGGAATTACGAGACTCCTTTCTGATTACGGGTCTGGGGCGACTCGGGGAAATTCAACTACGCTATATCGAATTGGACAGGGCCGTCGCGGGCATCGCGGCACCTTCCGATTCCCCGCTCAAGCTTGAGAGCAGTCCGGAGTTGAGAGCTTCCTTCTTTACCGAACGTCGCGAACTCGGTGCACTAAACGTCGGCGGCCGGGGCACGGTCCATATCGGCAACTTCGCATATGAACTCGATAACCTCGACCTGATTTACATCGGGCGCGGAAATCCAGATATAAGGTTTGAATCGAAAATGAAAGAACAACCGGCCGTCTTTTACATCCTGAGTTATCCGGCCCACACGGCCTATCCCGTATCCATCGTGAAAAAGAATTCTGTGCAATCCTCGAGCCAAGGGGATGCGTCGCACGCCAACTCACGCACGATTTATAAGTACATCCATGCAGGTGGGGCTAAAAGCTGTCAGCTTGTGATGGGCGTAACCCACTTGCATGACGGAAGCATCTGGAATACCATGCCGGCTCACACGCATATGAGACGATCCGAACTGTACTTCTACTTCGACGTGCCAAACGACGCTCGCGTCTTTCACTTGATGGGGCCACCCGAAGAAACTCGGCACATCGTGGTCTCTGATCGCGAACTCGTGGTTTCACCCGGGTGGTCCATTCATGCCGGCGTGGGGACTCAGTGCTACAAGTTCTGTTGGGGCATGGGCGGAGAAAATCAGGATTACGCCGATATGGATCCGGTCAGCATCGACCAGCTCCGCTGATCCCGGATTGCCGTTGTGAGCCCGCACGACGGATTCCCCGAAACTGTCGCTGATGCGCCCGGCTCGGCAATTGATCACGTCATCGAATGCGCGTCAGAACCCGGCGCGTCAGAACCCGGCAGGAAATGTCGCGTCAAAGCATCTTTAACTGCTCAATTAGCTTCAAGGGATGGATCGGCTTGGCAATCAACTGAAAGGTGAAACCCCGCTTCTGCCCCGACTCGAGGATCTCAGAGATTCCAACCTGCGTCGAAAACAACAGGATCTTAATCAACGGAATGCTATTGCGGGCTGTGATCGCCAGTTCGACGCCGTTCATCCGCGGCATAAGGACATCCGAGAGCAGGTAATCTGGCTGAAAACGCGCGGCGGTGTCCAGAGCAGTCCAGCCATTATATGCGGCTCTCGCATCGAAGCCCGACGCGCCGAGAATCACACAGAGTGTGTCGGCGACACGTCTTTCATCGTCAACTACAAGGATTCTTTGCTTGCTGGGCTCGCCATCCACAGACCCGGAGTCGCTCAAGACCCTTTCAATCTCCGGCGTTCCACCGAACTCCTCCGCTGCACAGAACCAACCGAAGCTTTCGTTCATCATGTTGATCATGCACCCCAGTCGATGCGGCGAATCATGCTGATTGTGGTAAAGCAAAGGGAACAAAAATAGTTACCGTGGTTCCACTTTGGTGGTGTTCGGCGTTACTTGCCAGCGTAATGGAGCCCCCACGCTTCGGCAAGTGCTTCAGCCTGCCTGCGCTCTTCTTCATAGGCTCTGGTATTAGAGATAGCAGTCGCAATCTGGGACGAAACAGTTCTAAAAAACTTGATAGGTCTCGTCGAAACGGAGGCGCGAACTGATTCCCGCCACGAGGAAACCCGCAGGCTTGCCGGCGACACTGGAGTGGATCGGAACTATAGCAGCGCTGTTTGGAGGATCCGACCACGGTCCAGGCGCGACTGTACCCACCTTGGCCTGTAGATCTTCGACCAGGATCGTCTTGTTTTGGAGTTGAGACGACGCAATCGGCCACAGTTCTGCTGGGCCAGATAAATCGATTGTGCCCGCCGATAGCGCTGGAAATTCTCCTGTACCGGTTTCACATGCGAGGTAAGCAGTCTCGCTCTTTTCATCAAGAAGGTAAATCAGAGCGAATGGCACATCCGGTTCGCAATGAGCCAAGGTGGACGCCGCCACATCGCACGCGCCCTTAACCGTTTTGGCCTCAAAAGAGCGTGTACTCAACTCCCGGACTGCTGACAAGCGCCGCTCTCCGAGAACCTTCTGCGTAATCTCATGAACAGTAGCCAGAACACCTCCGATACCAGATGGCGCCGTCGGATCGGGCACAGCACTGTAGCCAATGGTGAAGTGCGTCTCTTCCATAAACCCGAAGCGGTTCACTTCGAGAGGAATATCTTCCATCCATGTCGCTGGACCGCCCTCGAATGGTTTCTGTGCGAGGGGAGCAAGAACATGGAATACCTCCGACCAGCACTCACGGAACGCCCTGCCTAGCGCGGCCTTCGGATGCTTATTGCCAATGCAGTGGTATATATGCGTCGTTATAAAGCTGGAGAAAGTCGGGGGCCCACCACAACAACATGGGGAAACAATTGGCCAGCAGCATTCGCGTGATTGCCTGAAGAGTGGGAGACTAGAATTCGGGTAGACCGACAGCGTTGTTTGACCAGTCGAATGAACGCATCAGTGCGCCCATTTCATCAGGATTGCTGAATAGATTCCGACTCAGAGGAGCAAGGAATTGAGCTCTGGGTTCGCTCTGCTGCCGCTCAGTGGGATATGGGGGTGATGCAGATCGCACAGCGACGAGTTGCTTTGACACGAGGAGGACCATCGCTTTCTCGCCAACATACCTTCCACTACCTGCGATCGGTGGAATTCCGGCTTCGAAAAGCCTCGAACTGGAGAAGTCGAGCTTTGGGCCAGGTGCTGACTAGATCAGGCGTGACTCTTACCGTTGGAGATCGGTTGATCCGTCTGCGCACGAAAGGATCGGGGCAAATCAGCCTCGGAGAATTCAACGCCTGCGGCTGCCAGTTCGCGTGCAGTTTTCTCGAGAGAGGCTCTCTTTTGCAATAATTTTGCCTCCGCCTGCTTGCGGTCGGAAGTATTGGCAAAGTTCATATACTTGTCCAGGTAAGCAAGCTTGCGATCGTAGAGGTCGATCTCTTGATGAACCGATCTCAGAAAATACTTATCGGTAGGGGGAGCAACTTTCGCCATGAAAATCTCCTTGTAGAGGAACGAAAGGGCGGCACTAAGCCGCCCTCTTCTGATTACATGCTGTGAGTCTTAGGCAATCCGAACATTCTCAGCCTGAAGGCCCTTGGGTCCTTTTACGACGTCAAATGTGACCGCCTGGCCTTCCTGCAAACTGCGGAAGCCATTGCTCTGAATTGCCGAGAAATGCACGAAGACATCCTCGCCGTTGGGGCGGCTCAAAAAGCCGAATCCCTTCGCGTCATTAAACCACTTCACTGTTCCTTGTTCCATTGAACTTGTTCCTTTGGGATAGATATACCGCCGAACTCAATTTGGATATGATTGCGAGTAAGGCGGGAAGCGGAACAAGCAAGAAAATCCAGATCGGATTCTTTGATCTTCTCTAGTATACACGAGTCAAACTTGCGGACACCTTGCCTTATCTCGGTGTTGTACATGACTTATGTTCCGTTGGACACAAGATATTGATAATAGCAAGTTCCTGATCGCGAAGACCGGAAACGCAATGGGGAACACACAGAGAGATTAGACCGAAAGAAGATCTCTGACCAACCGGGGCAAAGCCTGAGTCCCAACTTTCCGCGCGCGCTTTCCTTTTCAACGCAATTCTGGATGATCTGTATTCAGGGCCGTTATGCAGCAGGGGTGATGATCAGTGCATCGATTGCCGGGGGCGGGGTGATTTCAGGCAACTTGTAAACCACTTTGTGACTGTTTGCCACTTCCGCAAACACTTTATTGATGGTGTCTTCGGTTCGGGTCGCATTGGCATGCAGTTTCCGAACCGCTTGCATAGCCATCGATGCCAAAAGGAAGCGGTTCTCGATCTTGAGCCCCGCTTCGTACACTAGTTCCGATCGCATCATTCGCCTCAATTCTCGGTAATGGAGCGTTAGTTTGGAAGCCAGGCTCGTTTTCGCGAACCCTGCGCACCCGCTTGAGGCAATGAGACTTTACGCAAAAAGGCAAGGCGGATATTGAAAAAGCGCCGAAGGTCGCGGGAGATGAATGATCGATCTCCTCTTTGCCAAGCATACGCTTCAGGAACAAACAGGGATATACAATTCGACCGCGCTGAGCGCTTTGCAAGGTGCTAGACTGGCCGCTAGTCGTTGAATCCGACTTGGCATTCTTGCCCGTTTCCGCTCGACTGCAAACGATCCCATATCGAGTTCTGCGATATATCGATCCAAAGGAACAAGTTCAATGGAACAGGGAACAGTAAAGTGGTTTAACGATGCCAAAGGCTTTGGATTCATCAGCCGAGCCAACGGTCAGGATGTATTTGTTCACCACACCGCAATCAAGACTGAGGGATTTCGGACTCTCAAAGAAGGACAGGAAGTCGAATTTGACGTCGTAAAGGGACCGAAAGGCTGGCAGGCGGAAAACGTCCGCATCGTTTAGCGTTAAATCACCAGCCAGAGCGCATCTACTTTTCCCCAGCTTTCAGCATGAGAGAGCGCCGTTCGAAGCAGCGCCCAACCTATGCCCAATGTATCGCAGGATGCCGGCCCGATGTCCGGATGATGCAATCCCATGCACTGCGAAAATACCCTTCTGGGACATATTCCTGATTTTCAATCCCAATGGAAAGATAGAGAAAAACCTGACCCGGCACATGCCCGAAGCGATCACGCTTGCCCTGCATTGCGAGCGCTGGCAGAGAGTTGACCAGTGACTGGCGTCCCCTTCTCTCGCAACAGGAAATCGCCGATCAGCGATTGCCTGATCGTGGGTCTGCGTAAGCCCTCAAGCATTCAAAGGAATCTTGAATAAGCGTGGCCATCGAGTGTCGCTGTCGGGCGAAGAACGCGCCCGGTTTGTACTTCGAGGTTGCACTCGTTCAGCATATCGTGAACGGATTGGCTCTGTATGTTCGAGTAATTCATTCGTAATGACAAAGCTCCGGCCCGGCACTGCGGGGACTCGTTCGCCCGGAACCAGTATCCCGATGAGATTGACCGGATCGGCTCCTGCAATAGTGAGGTCGCCCTTGAGTTCCTGATTACTGATCGCGATCAAACTATCCGGCACTTCAAGAAGCGCGAATTGCTCTCCACCAAAGCCGCTCACAAAGCGGCCGCCACGAACCAAACCTCGATCTTCGAGACGACGAAGCATGCGTAGGAGAATTCCCCAGCGGGGAACATTTGATTCAAGAACGAGCAGGTCGCGGAACACTACACCGTAACGGTTGAGAAGCATCCGGGCAGCAGATTCGATGGCGATGTCATTGTGGCGGGCCTGCTCGATAGCATCCTCCGGCGGCGTAGCGCCACTGCGCAACAACGACCACCTCCCGGCGGCACTGCGAGCCTTGCGATAAGAGGAATTTGCGGCACGGCGACGGTCGGGATCAATCATTGACCGAAGCTGGTCGAATCCATCGGCGGCAGCGAGCCCGGCCGCGGCAAGTTCCCACAAAGCATATTGGACCTCAATGGAGCTCAAGCCAAGGCTTCGCTCCAGTTCTTCAGCGAAGCACGCTCCCTTTTTCTTCAGAAACTCCCATATCCGCAAGCCATTTGGTGTGAGAGCCTGGGTGAGATTTGTTTCGTCGACTGCCTGTTCACGAAGTGCATGGTCCAGCCAAGTCGCAGAGTCACGTAAATAAAACGTGATAGGAGCGGCATTGCTCGGTATCACCCGCTGCGGGCCGCTTCCGTTCCCCTCATGAAACGCTGGGTGAGGCGAAACGCGTCCCCAGCCGACCACGCCGGACAAACAGAGCTGATCGAGCCAGCGAGGATCATAGTTTGCGACGCGAGATGACAGAATCGTCCTCTCCCACTCGACTGCGGGAGCTTCAAATCCCTGCAGTTTCGAGATCGCCTCAAGCAATCCTTCCTCGCCCGAAACGCGCGTCTGCTGGGCAAGGTGCTGCCATCCAAGCAGCCAATGCATGAACTTCGCGGGTGAGACAGGTTCCACCTGCCGCCGACGCGTGCCGATCGTCAATTTGTGGATCCGCTGAAGAATCCGACGTTCACACCATTCCGTATCGAGTTCGTCGGCGGCCGCTGCCCTTTCGAAATTACCGCGCATTAAGAGGCCCTGGGCCTCTAGCGAAAGAAAAACCTGGAATACTAATCTCGGATCAAGCGAAATGGACCTTGCAAATGTATTGGCAGTCACCGGGCCCAGAATCTGAATCCACCCTTGGACGCATTGGCGGACCGCATCTTCTCGCATTTCGTCTGATGAAGTTCCATGGGTCCAAAAAGCATTTACCAGAGCGACTCGCTCGGTTGCAATCCAACATTCACTTTCATCGTTTTGGATGGTCCGCGCTCGGTCGCTGCATTCGAGCCGCAGAAAATGTTCCGGCCAATGCTTCGAGTGTTCTTTGTCGATCATGGATAACGGCAGCATGACAACGCTCATCAACAAGTCGTGGAGTTCATGATGGTCGCGTATGTCCGGCCAGCACTGGGATCGGACCGTCGCAATAGCGGCAGCATCCAATCTTCCCGGCTGTGCCAAAACGCTGGCTGGGATTTCGCGGTTGAGCGAGACCGCGCGTGCTCTGCGTTCCTCTAAGCCGGCATCGTCAAGAAATGCGTAAGGATTTGCGTTGATCAGCTCATGCGCAAATTGCGACGGGACCGGAGTGTCGACAGCAAGGCACTGAATACTTCCATCTTGAATCCCGCGCAACACGCCCAGCAGTCCATCGAGATCCATCGCCTCCTGCAGAACGTCCTGCATCACTTCCCTCACCAGAGGGTGATCGGGAATCTGGATGTCGCCTTCGATGTTTTCAAAGCAGGCTGCCGCTTGTGGGAAAACGCTGGCAAGAAGATCTTCAGAGCGCGTGCGCTGCACCTGGGGAGCGATACGCTTGCCCTTTGAATTTCGCAGAAGTTGCAGGCTGCGCCCGGCTGCCCAGCGCCATCGAGTCTTGAACACAGGAGCGGCAAGCGAGGCCTGTTCCAACAAACTCCTTGTCGTCACCTCGGTCAGGAACCGAAAGACGTCGAAGAGTGGAAAGCTGTGCTGTTCGGCGAGCGAGATGTTGATTCCGTTATCGGTGGCGGCTGCCTGCAGTTCGAAGTTGAAGCCGCGGCAGAACCGTTTGCGAAGAGCGAGGCCCCATGCTTTGTTGATCCGCCCTCCAAAAGGGACGTGAAGGATCAACTGCATTCCTCCGCCCTCATCGAAGAATCGTTCCGCAATGATCGTGGCCTTTGAAGGTACAGCCCCAAGAACGGCACGCCCCATGACGATATACGAGATAAGCTGCTGCGCGCCCCACTGACAGACTCCACATTGATCCATCAGCCAGGCGGCGGCGGATACGACTTCCGGCTGTGCACGGGAAATGTACTCGGGCGAAACGTTCTGCGTTCGCTCGGAAACCTCGTTCCTCAGTTCGCTGACACCGTCAGACAGCACGTCCGTGCGCTGCGGCGCCTCTCCGGTCCAGAATGGCAGACTAGGCGGCGCCCCGTGCGCATCCTCTACATGGACTTGCCCTGCCGCCTCGATCCTTTTCACGCGCCAACTGGTATTCCCGAGAAGGATCACATCACCCGGACTTGAATCGACAGCGAAGTGCTCGTCCAGTGTTGCGATCTGCACGTTTTCCGGCTGGAGGATTACATTGAACAAGGCCGTATCTGGGATCGCACCACCGTTGGAGATCGCAATCATCCGCGCACCGCGACGCGGATGCAACTCGTCATGTATCCCGTCGTGCAGCAGATACGCACCGTACCGTCCCCGGCTCGATTCGATTCCGTTCGCGAGAATTGCAGTGACTTCTTCGTACTGCTCCCAGGCAAGATTTCGATAGGGATAAGCACGGCGCAGAACGTCGTACAGTGATTTCTTGTGCCATGGCTCGGCTCCACATGCAGCCACAATTTGCTGCATCAGAACATCGATCGGCTGCGGAGGAATTTCAATACGGTCCAATTCCCCATTGCGCAACTTGCGAACCAGGGCCGCCTGTTCGAGCAGGTCGTCGCGGGTCGTCGCGAACAAGCGTCCCTTGGGAATGGCGCCGCGCCAGTGACCTGCACGGCCCACGCGCTGCAGCGCGACTCCAATCGAGCGCGTGGTCGAGATCTGGCATACCAGATCGACATTTCCGATGTCAATGCCGAGTTCGAGCGATGCCGTCGCCACCAGGATCTTGATCTCTCCGCGTTTTAAGCGCCTCTCGGCATCCAGACGCAGCATGCGTGAAAGAGAGCCGTGATGAGCTCCCACGTTTTCCGTCCCGAGGCGTTCCGCCAGTGCGAAGGAAACCCGCTCGACAAGCTTTCGAGTATTGACGAAGACGAGAGTGGATCGATGAGTCTCGGTGCATGCGGCCAGCTTATCGAATATCTCCTCCCACATCACCTGCGATGTCACCGACGTCAACTCATCGCTCGGGACCTCGATCGCGATGTCCATCTCCCGCTTCTGTCCAACCTGCACGATCGTTGCCGGCGCACGGTGCGGAGCATTTCCTACGAGAAACTGGGCCACCAGCTCGATGGGGTTCTGCGTTGCTGAAAGCCCAATTCGTTGCGGCGGGCTCATCAACCCCGTAATGAACGCACCTGGAGAGAGCCGGTTTTCTCCACACACCAGCGCATCCAATCGTTCGAGCGACAGAGCTAGGTGGGCGCCGCGCTTGTCGTCGGCCACCGCATGGATCTCATCCACAATCACGGTCTCAACACACGCAAGATGTTCGCGGCTGCGCTTGGCAGTAAGAAGAATGTAGAGGGACTCCGGCGTGGTCACCAGGATATGGGGGGGATTGCGCAACATCGAGGCGCGTTCCTTCTGTAACGTGTCACCGGTACGAACTCCGGTACGGATCCCCATTGAGAGATAGCCGCGCTCGAGTGCCAGTTGCTGAATCTCTCGCAATGGTTCTTCAAGATTCTTCTGGATGTCATTGGAAAGCGCTTTGAGCGGCGAGACGTAAACAACCTGCGTGGTCGGTCGAAGTGTGCCTTCGAGAGATCGGCGAAACAGCCGATCAATGCAGACCAGAAAAGCTGCCAGCGTTTTGCCGGAACCCGTTGGTGCTGAGATCAGCGTTGGCTTGCCGGCGAGGATGCTTGGCCAGCCAGAAACCTGCGGCTCGGTAGGGGTACTGAACCGTGTGACGAACCACTCTTGAGTGATGGGGTGAGCCCAAGAGAGCTCATTTGGGAAGCCCATGAGGCATTCTAGCCTGTTCGCCTTTTATTTGCCTTTTATTCCGTTCTGCTTCTTTCAATTCGGTCTTTGCGCACGACGAGCCTTACCACCAACTCGAATCAATTCTTTAGGTAAGGGCAATTTAATGAAGTAAGTCACGTCCTGCCCGGTACATTGGGCAGCGTAGTCATCGTTCACACAACATAAACAGTCAATTGATCCTGATGGCCCGCATCGGGTCAATCGAGGCGGCACGAAGCGCGGGTATGAATCCCGCCACCGAGGCGCATATCGTAAGAAGCAGAATCGCGCCCAAGAATGCCGAAAGATCGTCCGTTTGAACACCATAAAGAAGGTTGGACATGAAACGGGAGCCAAAGAGCGCCGCCGGAATTCCCATCCCGAGGCCTATGAAAATTTGCCATAAAGCACCACGCATCACCATCGTTACAACGCCAGAGCGTTCGGCGCCAAGGGCCATGCGGATCCCGATTTCAGATGAACGCCGGACCACGAAGTAGGACATCACTCCATACAAACCCACTGAGGCCAGGATCAGCGCAAGCACTCCAAACAGACTTGTGAGCCGCGCGATTAGCCGATCCTGGTTGAAGTTATCGGCAACCTCGGATTCATACGTTCTGAATCGAATCACCGTTAGATTGGGATCGATCGCCGCGAGCGTCTTGCGAGCCACTCCTTCTACATCCGCAGGCGTCTGCGTGAAGTCGAGAATGATGAAGTTGACGAACATCGAACTCTTTTCCGCTGCGTCTAAATCCGCCTCCTTGAATCCGGTGAATTGCTGAGACAGGGCGCGAAAGAAGAGTGGCTGGACCTCTTGGCGCGGATCGGTCATCTTGAAGTCGGCAAATACCCCCACGATTTCAAATGCCGCGGAGTATTGCGGCGAGTCCGTCCCGAAATGTGCGCCGATCGGATCCTGGTTGGGAAAGAAATGCTTTGCAAATGCTTGATTGACAATAACGATTGGCCGCGAAGCAGCCGTGTCCTGCTCAGTAAAATCACGGCCACGCACCATCGGAACTCCGATTGAATCAAGGAAGTGAGCGCTCGCCCTGTCCCAGGTCGCGAAGGACTTGTCATTGGGCCCCGGTGCACCGTGACCTTGCAGAATGACGTTTGTGCCCCAGTTGTTTCCGCCGAGCGGCGTGTACCGAACCAAGCTCACATTTGCTATCGCTGGCAAGGACGAAAAACGGTCTTCGATCTGACGGTATAGAGCCGGCAGCCGATCGACCGGGTACCCCACACCATGAGGATCGAACTCAAGCACGAACCGGTTGGCAGTTACGATGCCGAAATTCTGGTGTTCGAGATTGCGCAGCGATCTGGCCATCAAGAACGCTCCTGCCAGCAACACTACCGACAAGGCCACTTGCATCATGACCAGAGCTCGCTGCGGCAAAGACGAGCGGTCTCCGACAGGTGCGTTACCCCTATTCACTCCGCGGAGTGCCTCGGCCGGCTGTGACTGTGAGGACAACCATGCGGGCACCGTTCCAAAAGCAACACCAGTAAGAAGTGAAACCATGAGCGCGAATCCCAGCACAAGCGGTGAGGGGCTTGCCTCGATGGGCATATTTCTCGCGTGAGGAAAAGCCAATACCAGCATCGCGTGCGACATGGCGTACGCAATTACCAATCCCGCCGCTCCTCCGATCAAACTCACCAGTATGCTTTCCGTCACCATCTGGCGAATTATTCTGATGCGCGCTGCTCCCAGAGCCATGCGCACAGCCACATCCGCGCGTCGCGCCGTGCATCGCACCAGCATCAAATTCGCAACATTTGCGCACGCGATCAGCAGCACTACTGTGGAGAGAATCATTAGCAACCGCAGACCTGTGCCTGTCTGTTGTTGCTGTAGTCTCGGGATGCCGCCGCCCGCTGGGGAAAGAATTACGTGTTGCCGGGGAATCAACGCTGCTCCGCCATGCTGAGTGAACGAAGGCTGGTTGAAGAGCCATTGCCGCAATGTTCCGGAAAGTTTTGCCTGCAGCGCTGCAATATTTGTACCCGGTCGTACTCTCCCGATCGGATAGAGCCACTCTTCATTGCTTTGTTTTAGGGCCGAGTTTGCGCCTTCCATGGCCGGTTCACTTGCGAGAGGCATCCAGAAATCGGGCGGGTTCGGAATGATGCGGTCCCCGAAGAAGCCCGGCGGCGCAACCCCGGCCACCGTGAAAGGATGGGCCTGCAGGTAGATCGTAGAGCCCACAACTGTGGGATCTGCCGCGAAGTCCGTCTGCCACGTACGGTAGCTGACCACGAGAACCGGAGCGGCTCCAGGCGAGTCGTCGCTTTCGTTCAAAGGGCGGCCGGCGTATGCACGCACCCCCAACATCGCAAAGTAGTTTCCCGAAACATACTCAGTATGCATCGATTTTGATGGCCGGGTGCCCGCGCGAACCGTGAAGCTGTCGGCGCCGGCCTGGACCGCCGACAACTGCTCGAATTCGGGCGCCGACCGTTTGATATGAAGATAAAGATCATACGAGAAAAGAATGAATTCGCCATTATCCTTCTGGAATCCGTCGTAGTAGCAGCAAAGGTCCTTGTCTCCGATGCGATAAAGGCTCGATGGATCGGCAACCGGCAGTGACCGCAGCAGAATTCCCTGCACCAACGTAAAGATGGCCGTGTTCGCACCGATACCGAGCGCCAGCGTAATCACCACGGTGAGAGCGAAGCCGGGCGACCTGCGCAATTGGCGCAGCGCATAGCGGACGTCGCCCATCCACAGTTCCAGACGTAGCCACCCCCACTGGTCGCGGGTAACATCCGCTATCAGCGGAACACTGCCAAGTTCACGCATTGCTGATGCTCTGGCATCAACCGCGGATTGACCGCGCGCCATCCGGTCGGCAATTGCCATTTTCAGATGGCTCTCAAGCTCTTCGCTTAGATCCAGATTGCGTCGCCAAAATCGAAACAGTCGCATGTTCCACCTCATTTTGCCGTCATGATTCCTTCGATTGTCGCGACCATCCTGCCCCAGCGTTCATAGTCTGACGCCAGCTGCTCCTTGCCCTGTTTTGTGATCTTGTAGAACTTTGCACGCTGATTGCTTTCGCTCTTCTTCCATTCAGCTTTTACCCACTTCTGGCGCTCCAATCTGTGGAGAGCGGGATAGAGGGAGCCTGTTTCGACCTGCAGGAGGTCACCGGAGTTGGCTCGAATCGCTTGGCTGATCCCATAGCCGTGATGTTCGCCCCACTGAAGCGTTTTGAGAATCAGCATGTCCAGGGTTCCCTGCAAAAGCTCTATCCGATTCTGGTAACCACTCTTCTCCGTCATAGGCTGTAGCCCTCCTACATCAATAGGTGTAGATAATCTACATCCTGATCCACAAGAACGCAAGCGCATCCTTGAAGCGCCATGGCATTCCATAAGGCTGCCGGATGCTCATTGCCGGTTCCCGACTGGGCCGGACTCGCCCATTGGTATATTTGGCTATGGGGTGATTCATGGCACAGCCTCATAGCGGAATCGGCAATGTCACCGCAAATACGGGACTTGTCGAAATGGCAATGGCGTATTCCCGCAGCCGAGTGGTTTGTGCGGCTGCGCGACTCGGCCTCGCCGATGCTCTGCAGGACGAAGAGCGAAGTGTCGGCTTCCTAGCCGAGAAGTGTCAGGCAGATGCAAGTGCGTTGTATCGCCTTCTTCGCGCTCTTGCCAGCATTGGCATCACGGAAGAGACGACTGTCGAACACTTCCGGCTGACTGCCCTTGGCACACCACTACGAAGGGACGTGCCTCAGTCTGCCTGGTCAGCCGTCATCTTCTGGGCGGATCTGCTCGCGGACGATTGGTCCCTGCTTACCGATTGTGTTCGGACCGATAAGCCGGCCTCTCAGGTCCGCGATCCCAAGATACCTTCCCGGTGGTCACAGGATCCCGAAGCTGGTTCGATTTTTCGTGCCGTCATGGGCACGGCTCCGGCGGAAGACTACGCACCTATCGCTAAGGCGTGGGATTTCTCCCAGGCGAAGGTAGTCGCGGACCTCGGCGGTGGTGGTGGATCCCTGATTCTTGCAGTGCTTGGACTCTACCCGCACCTGCAGGGCATGCTTGTGGACCTCGAACCCACTGTAAATGCAGCCAAGGCTCGCTTTGCGGCGGAAGATCCTTCGTCCCGCTGCGAACTAATTGCCGCAGATCTGTCGCAATCGGTGCCGGCAGGGGCCGATGTATACATGATGAAGCATTTTCTGCATGGGCGACGAGACGGAGATGCAATCGCGATCTTGAAGAACTGCCGCGCGGTCATTCCGCAGAATGGCAGTCTGTTGATCATTGAATTCATCCTTCCTCCGCTCGTTTCGCATGCAGATCCACAACTTGAAGGCCACCTGATGAGCGACCTCAACATGCTTGCAGTGACCGGCGGAAAAGAGCGAAGCGAGCGCGAATGGAAAGTACTTCTTGAGGCGGCGGGCTTCATCCTGATTGGGGTGCACCCGGTTCGAGCTGACAATGTAACAGTCTCATGCGTCGGGATAGTCGAAGCAAAGCCGGCTTAGGAGAATCGGTGAACAGCTCATCGGGCAGA
This sequence comes from Occallatibacter sp., assembly GCA_036495975.1. Taxonomy (GTDB): domain Bacteria; phylum Acidobacteriota; class Terriglobia; order Terriglobales; family Acidobacteriaceae; genus Telmatobacter. The sequence goes on from DASXLY010000207.1 coordinate 19,292, forward strand.
TCGCAACTGCCAATAAGGTGACCCCGGATCCCGTCAAGCAGAGCGATTGCTTTGGGGAGGGATCGTAATCCGTGCTACGGCGGCGCTTGCCATAGAGAGTGCCGCACAGATCGAGAGCACAACTCGAAATCCAAATACGAATGATTCTCTTACCAGCCCATCAACGCTTGCTCTGGTGCGCGAATCAAGGCTGACCGGGGCCTGCAGGCCGGCAAGCTTGTTCTCGTTGGCCTGAATTTCCCTCAGGATCGCAGACGGCAAAGTAAGATGCGCCAGCGAGTGACTCAGACGAGTTCGAAATGCATAGATCATCACAATTCCAAGGACGGCGATTGCCAGCACGCCCGCCACCCGCGCCACGGCATTGTTGACTCCCGAAGCCGATCCTCGCCAACGGAATTCATTACCACGGTCGTGAGAGGAGCAACCGTAACCGCCATCCCCAATCCCAGGACAATCAAGGCTGGAAAGAACGAACTCCAGTAGTTCTGCGCGAAAGACGGGACAGCAAACAGAATGAATCCCGACGCTGCAATCAGCGGGCCGACAACGAGTGGAACTCTCGCTCCGAACCGGGCAACGAGTCCACCTGACCAGCGCGAAAGGAGAAACATCAACAGAATTAACGGAAGAATTGCTGCTCCGGTCTTGGTGGATGAATAGTGTTGCACCTGGATCAGGTTGAGTGGAAACAGAAAGAAGAACACGCCGATGGCGGCGTACAAAAGCAGAGTGAGCAGGTTTGCGCCACCAAAGCTGGGGTTCTTGAAGAGTCCGAGCGGAACCAGAGGGGTTTTGTTCGCGCCTCGACGAGCACAAATAGCAGAAGGCAGCAGAGGCCAGCAGTCAAAGTGCCAAAGACCAGGGGATGTCCCCAACCCAGGTTGGTTGACTCGATGAAGCCGTTCACGACGCCACCGAGTCCCAGCGTCGCGAGGGTCGCTCCTAGCCAATCCATGCGAAGTCCTTTTCCGCTTCGGCTCTCCGGTATTCGCCAGAGCGAAATAGAAATCACCACTGCTGCGATTGGAATATTGATGAAGAACACCCATCGCCAGGAAGTATGCTGCACGAGCCAGCCGCCCGGAACCGGACCAAGCGCAGTTGTGATCGCGGTAAACCCTGACCAGGTGCCAATTGCCCTCCCGCGGCTTTCCTGCTCAAAGGATGCGCTGATAATCGCGAGACTGCCTGGCACCAGGAGCGCTGCGCCCATCCCCTGGATACTCCGCGCGACGATCAACTCATCGATATTGCCAGCCACACCGCAAACGGCTGATGCCACAACGAATATTGCGACTCCTGATATGACAATCACCCGGCGTCCGAAGAGATCGCCCAATAATCCGCCGACCAGGATCAGCGCAGCCAGAAACAATCCGTAGGACTCAACCACCCATTGCACATCGACCACCGTCGAGTGAAACGTTGCTTGCAAGGCTGGCAGCGCGACGTTCACAACAGTGCTGTCAATGAATGCCATGCTTGAGCCGAGAATGGTTGCGGCGAGTACCCACGGCTGGGCTTGCTTGCGGCAAGGAACCGATGACTCGGCAGACCTGGTGAGGGTTTCGCAGGGTGCTCTCATGGAAGTATTGATGCTCTTTCAGGTGCGAGCGGTCGTGGCGCACCCTGGCTGACAAAAGGTTATCGCAGGAAATACCGGCAAGGCAGATATTGTTGGCGTAGAGAACCGCGAGCAGCCAGAGGTGATTCCAATTCACGTTCTCCGGCTCGTCGGTTCCACGTGGTTGCCTCATTCTGCTGGGAGCCAACTGGCTGGATGCTTCGGTGCAGTCAGCCAGTCGCATTCACTCTTTTTGTCGATTGAGCCAGTTTTTCTATGAATTTCCCGCTCTGGATAGTAACCTCTGAGCATTCAATTCCCTTCTCTGCAGGCAACGAGAGGTCATCCCATGGTTGGCATTTGTTTCCAACCCGGACGAGTTTGGCATGCGGTTCTGCTCGCACTCGGGGTCGCCTTGTTGGCTTGTCTGGCAATGGCGCAACCGTCGTCGCCCACGCCGCAGGCAGTTCCCTCTCTCGGTGCACATCTGCCCGTCGAGGTGCAGGCGAAGCTCGACAATTTGCAGGCCGCGCTCAAAACCGAACGTGCGGATGGTGATGCAAAGGCCGAGGCCAACTCTCTGATTGAGATTGGCAGGCTTTACTTCGGCGTCTCCGACTTTGCTCAGTCGTTGGTCTCCTACAACCAGGCGCTGCCGATCTATCGCGGAGCCAGCGACCGAGTCGGTGAGGGCAAAACTCTCATGAATATCGGCAACGCCTACTTACAATTGGGCGAGTCGCAAAAGGCGCTCGACTTTTACAACCAGGCCCTGCCGATCTTCCAGCATGCAGGTGACCGCAGCGGTGAAGCCCTCGCGCTGTTGAACACCGGCAATGTGTACAGTGTTCTGGGTCAGTTTCAGAAGGCGATGGAGTTTTTCAATCGTGCATTGCCCATCAGTCGGGCGCTTGGCGACCGTGCCAGTGTGGCCAGTAACTTGAACAACATCGGCGAAATTTACGACGTTTTCGGCGAGAAACAGAAGGCGCTGGAGCACTTGAACGAAGCGCTGTCGAACTATCGTGCGGTTGGCGACCGATCCGGCGAGAGCCAATCCCTCTCGAACATCGGCGATGTCTATTCAGGATTGGGCGAGAAGCAGAAGGCACTGGCGTATTACAACCAGGCGCTCCCGATCAAACGCCAGGTAGGCGATCGCTCCGGCGAGGCCACCGCGCTCAACGACATCGGCACCGTGTACTCCGATCTGGGCGACAAGCAGAAGGCGTTCGAATACTTCAACCAGGCGCTGCCTATCTATCGCGCGACGGGCGTCCGAGAGGGCGAGGCCAGCACTTTGGTAAACATCGGCAATGTCTATTCTGTCTGGGGCGAGAAACAGAAATCGCTGGACGACTACAATCAAGCGCTGACCATCTATCGCGCAGCGGGCGAGCGCAACGGTGAGGGCACAACTCTGATGAGCATAGGAAATGCCCACTCCGAGCTGGGCGAGAATCAGAAGGCGCTCGAATGCTTCAACCTGGCGCTGCCGATCCTGCGAGAGGTGGGTGACCGCGGCAGCGAAGCTCTCACCCTGATGAACATCGGGAATGTTTACTCCAATCTCAGCGAGAAGCAGACGGCGCTCGAGTATTACGACCAGGCGCTACCGATCCTGCAAGCCGTCGGCGATCGCAGCGCTGAGGCCCTCACTCTCGTGAACATCGGGAACATCTACTCTGATTTCGGCCAGAAACAGAAGGCGCTTGACTTCTACAACCAGGCACTGCCGATCCGGCAAGCGGTTGGTGACCGTCGCGGTGTAGCCGGCACTTTGAGCAACATCGGCGTTATCTACTCCGATCTGGGTGAGCCACAGAAGGCGCTCGATTATTACGACCAGGCGCTGCCCATCCATCGCGCGATGGGCGACCTCGACGGCGAGGCTATCGTCCTCAGCAACATCGGCAACCTCTACGAAGATCTAGGCGACAAGCAGAAGGCCTTTGAGTTCCACAACCTCGCGCTTCCCATTGCAGCCGATGTCAACGATCCGCTTCTTCAGGCAAACATCCTGAGAAGCATGTATAAGAACCAGAGTGCCAACAATCCCTCGTTAGCAATCTTTTATGCCAAACATGCGGTTAACCTGCTGCAGAAGATGCGAAGCAATATCCGGGGATTGGAAAAGGGACTTCAGAAGGGCTTCCTGGCTTCAAAAGAAAGTTATTATCGGGACCTGGCCGATTTGCTGATCGCGCAGAGCCGACTGCCCGAGGCGCTACAGGTGCTCGATCTGCTGAAGGAGCAGGAGTACTCCGATTACACTCGCGGAGAGGCGGCCGGCACCATGACTGCTCTGGCGTTCACGCCTGCAGAACAGCAGGCAGAAGACGATTATCAGAAGTCGACCACGCAGATTGTTGCGCTGGGTGAGGAGTGGTCTGATCTGCGTAAGATTTCCCAGCGCACGCCTGACCAAGAAGTCCGATTCAAGCAGGTTTCAGAACAGATGCAGGCTGCCAACGCGGGGTTGAGCGACTACTTCAACAAACGCTTGTATGCGCTCTTCAAATCCAGTGGCGATGCGAAGAGGCAATTGGTGGACGTAACGGGAGATGTCGCCAAACTGACTCAGGCACTTGTGAGGATGCCGCATACAGTGGCGCTCTATACATTGGTGACGAACGATCGAGTCAGCATCATTGTCATTACCAGTTCGACGAGAGTGGCGCGTGAATATGCGATCACCGAGGCGGATCTGAACAGAAAGATTGCGGCGTTCAATCAGCTGTTGCGCAACCCTGCGAGCGACCCGAAGGCCTCGGCCCAGGAACTTTACAACATCCTGATTGGCCCGGTAAAAAAAGATCTCTACCAGGCGCACGCCGAGACGCTGGTCTGGTCGCTCGACCGTGCCCTGCGGTACATTCCAATGGCCGCGCTCTACGACGGCATGCATTACCTGGCAGAGCAGTACAACACCGTGACTGTTACGCCTGTCAGCATGCAGAATCTGGAGACAAAGCCAGATGTGACCGATCTGAGCGCGGCCGCCATGGGGATCTCGCGCAAATATGAAACCAACCTGCCGGAGCTGAAGGCAGTAGTCGGCGAGCTGGACGACGTCGTAAATGATCCGCAGGTGAAGGGCGCGAACGGGGTGCTGCCCGGAACGATCCTACTTGATAACGATTTCACCGAGCAGGCGATGGAGAACCACCTGGGCGGCCAGTATGCGGTCGTGCATATCGCGAGTCACTTCGTTTTCAACCCGGGGGATGACAAGCAGTCCTACCTGCTGCTGGCAGACAAGGACGCGACGGGCAAGGGCTTTCACCTGACGGTCGCCGACTTTCATAACAACCCGAACCTGGCGCTGACCGGGACGGAGTTGCTGACGCTCTCCGCATGCGAAACGGGAATGAGCGGGACGGCAAGCGACGGACGCGAAGTGGATGGGCTGGGAACGATGGCGTTGAGCAAGGGCGCGAAAGCAGTGATCTCAACGCTCTGGGAGGTTGACGACGCGAGCACAGGCGAGCTGATGGCCGACTTCTATAAGCGTTGGGCAGCAGGCCGGGGCAGGGTGGAAAAGGTGGAGGCGCTGCGGCAGGCGCAACTCGATCTGCTACTTGGCAAGACGAAGGTACAGTCCGGCTCGAATGGAAGGGGCTTCAGCGTGGTCGAGAGCGGATCCGGTAAGCAGGTTGCTCAGGGCGGCTATACACATCCTTATTACTGGGCGCCCTTCGTGCTCATGGGGAACTGGAGGTAAGGACACCCAGTTGCACCAAATTCACCGCACAAAGAATTGGCGCTACTGCGATGAATCCTCCGTGCGGGCTTATTTTTGAACTAAATATTTGATTCTACAGTGGCTGCCCCCCAGGGATTCGAACCCCGATATGCTGATCCAGAGTCAGCTGTCCTGCCGTTGAACGAGGGGGCAACAAGCGCGAAGAGGCCAACTTGCAGCCGTGCCGGCTCGGCTGTCACAGAGGTTCAGCACTGAAAGCCAACCCACTCATGATACGGAGGAAACGTACTCGCGGTCAAACTACCAGTTTGATGCGGCGTGGGTTAGCAGTCGGATACCGTCCCCCTCATGAGTTCGTTGAACCCAGATCAGAAGGAACATCCGAGAGCGGACCGAACTGATCCGGCGCCGACCGTCACTCCTCGCGTAGAACCTCGAGTGGACGAAGCCCTAGAATCCGATAGCTCGCAATCCATCCCGTGGCCGTCGCCAGCACCGCCGTTCCTGCCAGCGCCACCAGCGTTGCCAACCAATCAATACGGAAGGCCACTTCGAGCCGGTGCAACAAAACACGCGTCAGGATATTGGCAAACACGACCCCGACTGATCCGGCCAGTAATCCAAGCACGCTAAATTCCACACTGAAGGTCCGCACGATTCGCATTCGCGTCGCGCCCAGCGTCTTCAGCACTACTGCTTCACGCATGCGCCGGAAACGTGCGCTGGCAATGCTCGATGCCAGGATCATCAACCCGGCAAGGATTGAAAAACCAGCCAGAAATCTCACCACGAAGGTGATCTGGTCCACTACCGACTCGATACGATTCAGCACATCTGCAATGTTGATTACCGTCACCGTTGGATATGCCGCAAACAGAGCGCGTTCCATCGCCGGCAACTGTTTCATGTCAACATGTGCTCCGCCGTACCATGTTGCCTGCGCCTCTTTCATCAGTCCCGATGGGAGCATGAATGCCACGCGCGCGCCAATGTGCTGGCCGTCCGCGCGGTAAAGGGCTGCCACTTTCAAGTCCCGTGCCCGCCCGGCAATTTCAAGTTTGACAGATGAGCCGATCCCAAGATGAAGCCGTTGTGCAGTACCGTCGCCTATCGCAATTACGGAGGCGTTCGCGTCGGTCCACCACTTCCCCTGCGTGATCTTGTCTCCGCCGGGAAGCATGTCCGACCAACTCAACTCTGCGTTCTCCAGCATGCGACGCGGAAAATGCTGCTCCTTCACTTGGTCGAGCGTCTTCCCGTTCAACGAGTCGAAACGTCCTTGCACCACCGGCAGCAGATCCACTTGTTGCGTTACGCCGGGCTGATGCTGGAAGAATGTCCTCACACCATCCACCTCGTCCGGCGTAATGTCGATGAGAAACACATTCGGTAGAGTCGGCGATGCTGTTTGCCGGATGTCGCGCAGCAACGAACTCTGCATCAGGTAAACGGCCAGGATCAGCATCACTCCAGTACCCAGCGAAGCCAGCACAGCGGCCGACTGATTCCCCGGCCGATACAGATTCGCCAATCCATGCCGCAGTGACGAAGGCAAGTGCAGTCGTACTCGATTCAGAATGAAGCGAAGCAATCTCAGCGCTACCGCCGCCAGCAGCAACAACACCAGCAGAGCGATCGTAAACAGCAGCGCAAACCATCCGCCCACCCTCACCGAATCGGAAAGCGCCCACGCGATGGCACCAAGCGCAACAATCACCACCGTCGCAATGCCCACTTGCAGCCGACGCGACCACCAGCGCGTAAACCACTCGCGCGCAGTCGTAGGCCCCTGCTCAACAAGCCTCCGCAACACCAGGATCGGCCTCACCGTCCGAACATCGAGCAGCGGCGGAAGGCAGAAGAGCAGCGTGGTCAGCAACCCTGTACCCAGGCCCGCCCCGACCGCATGCCATGGAAAATGCAGCGTTGTGTGCACCGGGATCAGCTTGCCAAACACGAAGGGCAAAGCCTTCATCACCAGGCCGCCCGACGTAATCCCGATCAGTGCGCCAATCAGTCCCAGCGCAAGCGTTTGCAGAAGGAAAATCCGCAGAAGGTCCGACGAGCGTGCGCCCACAGCCTTCAGAATCGCCAGCATGTCCATGCGCTGTTCCAGGTGCGCATGCATCGCCATCGCCACGCCAATCGCGCCCAGCACCATCGCGACGAGGCAGATGAGGCTGAGAATCGCCGTCGCGTTGTCGAGTCCCTGGCTCAGCGCCGGGTTCCCCTCCTTGAAATCGACCACCTGCGCATCGGGCAAAATTGTTTCCACCTGTTTGCGCACCGCTGTCGGATCGCCCTTCGCGGGAATCTTCACCAGCAACCGTTGCGCTGATCGGCTTCCCGGCGCCAGCAGCCCCGTCTTCTCCAGCGACGCACGCGACACCATCACGCGCGGACCCATGCCCGCTCCAGCCGAAATGCGATCAGGCTCCTGCGTCAGAACCGCTGCAATTTTGAAGTTCTTCCCGCCCAACCGCAGCGTCTCGCCCACATGCGCGCTGAGCCGGACAAGTAGCTCATCGGCCACTACGGCCTGATCGCCAGTCAGAGCCCGCTGAAGGCTCATCTGCGGCTCCAATTGCGCAGCCCCATAGAACGGATACTTGGCCGGGTCGACGGCTTTCAACGTTATCAAAATAGGCACCGGATCGGGCGGCACTGACGCCATCGACAAGGTCTCAGTCACCCACGTTAGATCGCTTCCCGCAATTCCTTTCTCCATCGCAGCAAGCTTTTGCGATTCGTCCGCATTCGGCTGGCGGAAAATGCGTGCGCTAAGGTCGCCCGCCATCAGGGATCGCGCCTCGCTCATCAAAGTGCTGCGAAAGCTCTCGCTGAATCCGCGTACCCCCACCAGCGCGGCCACTCCGACCGCAACCGAAAGCACCACGAACGCGAACTTGCCCGGCGCCGACTTCAAATCGCGCCAACCGATGGCAGCCGCCCGCCGCCAACTCAGTGCGCGATCAGCCATGGTTCTGCTCGCTTTCCACCAGCACTTCTGCCGGCCCGGAATATGGCAACGTATCTTCGATGATCATTCCGTCTTTCAGAACGATCTTCCGGTCGGCGCGGCTCGCAATCTCCGGATCGTGCGTCACCAAAACCAGCGTCGCTCCAGCGTGGTTGTTGCGCTCGAGCAGCATGTCCAGCACCAGCCTTCCGTTGGCTGAATCAAGATTTCCCGTCGGCTCATCGGCCATCACGATCGGCGGATTCACCACAAACGCGCGTGCCAGGGCTACTCGTTGCTGTTCCCCACCGGAAAGCTGCACCGGGTAATGATCCGTGCGATCTTCCAGCCCCACTGCCTTCAGCAGTTCGCGCGCCTTGTCCAGCCCGTTTCCTTCGACGTTCAGCTCAAACGGAAGCAGTACGTTCTCGAGGGCCGTGAGCGTCGGGATCAGCTGATAGGACTGAAAGACGAATCCAATCTTGCGACCGCGGACCGAAGCCAGCTCCGTTTCATTCATGTTGTGGATCGGCGTTCCATCCAGCCAGATTTCGCCTTCGCTTGGCGTATCCAGGCCCGCCAATAGACCCAGCATCGTACTTTTCCCGCTCCCGCTGGCCCCTACAATCGCAACAAATTGGCCTGCGGGAATGCTGAGCGAGATGCCTTTCAGGATCTCCACTCGCCGCGAGCCGTTCTGGATCCATCTTTTTACGTTACGGACTTCGATCACCCGGTACGCCTCCTCATCGAGCCTCACTCAATTCTTACGCGTTTCCGCCACCGCACGTTCCCTCTTTACAAACCTTTACACTGGTTCTGTGGACATTTGGCGCAGAATTCAAAGTTTCCCGGCGACATCGTTTTTGTCCCTGGCGTGCTTTCTCATTTCATCATGGATGCTTCTCGCCTTGCCGCTATTCGCCGCAGACCGCCCGGTGATTGTCTGCTATGGCGACAGCATCACCGCCGGATACGGTGTTTCGCAGGGTCAAAGCTACCCCGACCACCTTCAGCGTCTACTCGATAACCGAGGCTATCACTACAAGGTGGTCAACGTGGGCACGAGCGGCGCAACCACCAAGGATGCCGTCGCCCACCTCCCGGAAGTTCTTCGCGCTCATCCCTCAATCGTGATCGTCGAATTCGGCGGCAACGACGGTCTGCGCGGCCTGCGCGTCGACGACACCCGCAAAAACCTCGATACCGTGCTCTCCGCGCTCGAGAACGCCCACATCAAGGTTCTGCTGGCCGGCATTACTTTGCCCCCTAACTACGGCCCCGATTACGTGAACGCGTTCAACGAGGTCTTCCGCCAGGTCGACGCTGCGCACCATCCCGCCGCCTTTGTCCCCATGATCTACAAGGACATCGTCCACGTCCCCGGGACCATCCAGGAAGACGGCATTCACCCCACCGCCAAGGGCGCCGAGATTCTCGCTGAATCCGTGCTGCATTCCCTCACGCCCCTGCTCCACAAATAGCTTCGATCGTCTGAGTCAGTGCAGCAGGTCGGCCGGAGGCTTTACGATGATCAGACGAATTCCGCAGTGCGCCGAGGTCAACCCATGTCGCGAACCATCTTATTATTGAGCTGCATTTCTCTTGCAGCCGCGCCGCCGGCTCCGGCTCAGTCAGCGCGCGATGTTGCGCCCTTCCTATCCATTAATGCACCCGTGGTGGTCCTCAATCACGTCACCGTGATCGACGGAACAGGCGCAGCTCCAAAGGAGAATCAATCGGTCGTCATCGCAGACGGAAAGATCCAATCCATCGCCCCGGCGGACTCAACCCAGCCGCCTGCCGGCGCGCAGATCCTCGATCGCGCAGGCTACTCCCTGATTCCTGGCCTGGTCGGCATGCACGACCACCTCTACTACACGGATTCGATATCCGTACAGTTCAGCGGTCAGGGCGAACTCGGCGAGCCCGGCCTGTTTGTCGCTGAAATTCCCTACACCGCCCCGCGTCTTTATCTCGCCGCCGGCGTCACCACCATGCGCACCACCGGCAGCCTGGAACCCTACACCGACCTCAAGGTGAAGAAGCGCATCGATGATGGCCTTATGCCCGGCCCCTCCATCGACGCCAGCGCTCCGTATCTCGAAGGGCCACATACTCCCTTTGCGCAGATGCATGAGTTGACTGGTCCCGACGACGCACGTCAACTCGTCGACTATTGGGCCGCCGAAGGAATGACCTCGTTCAAGGCCTACATGAATATCACCCGCGACGATCTCCGCGCCGCAATCGACGCGGCACACGCTCACAAGATGAAACTCACCGGCCATCTGTGCTCCGTCACCTGGCCTGAAGCCATCGCTCTCGGAATCGATGACCTTGAACATGGTCCAGTATTTGCAGACACGGAGTTTGCGGCGGATAAGAAGCCGGATCTGTGTCCAAAGGGCGGCAGGCCCAATGGATGGACGAATCTCGCCATCGACAGCCCGCAGGTAAAAGCGCTGATCGACAATCTCGTCTCGCATCACGTCGCCGTCACATCTACACTTCCTGTGTTTGAAGCGTCCGTTCCTCTCCGTCCGCCGTTACAACCTCGCTTCCTTCACGCGCTATCAGCCGATGCTGCGGCGAGCTACCTTACAGCGCGCGGCCGTGTCTCCGCTAACTCGCCCATGGCAGCCCTGATGCGCAAGGAGATGGATTTCGAAGTTGCATTTGTCCGCGCTGGAGGGCTGCTGCTGGCCGGACCCGATCCTACCGGTAACGGCGGCGTACTTCCTGGTTTCGGGGATCAGCGCGAAGTCGAGTTGCTGGTCGAGGCGGGGTTCACTGCCGTCGAAGCCATCCACATCGCCACGGAGAATGGAGCTGTCTATCTCGGCCGCCAGGACCGCATAGGTACGCTCGCGCCCGGCAAGCAGGCGGATATGGTCCTCATCAAGGGCGATCCATCGAAGACCATCGCCGACATCGAAAAGGTCGAAACTGTTTTCAAAGGCGGCTTAGGCTACGATTCCGAAAAACTGATTGACTCCGTTCGCGGCCAGGTGGGAATTCGTTAACTGATCTCTGGTAACTGATCACTGTCAACTGCCTTCATCCCATCACTACCACAGGCTGAAACAGAGTCCCCACCACGCGCTTCGCGATTCCCACCAGTTCCCGCTGCCCAGCGAATACTTTGACCATTGGTGCCTGCGAGAACTCCGGCAGATTCGCCTGCGCGCCATTGCGCAAACGACCCAGCGCGAACGCATCCCCCGTCACCGACGGCATCTCCGCAAGCAGATTGCGCGGATGAATGCACAGCTTCTCGAGACTCTCTAAATGGCCGGCCAGCCGTTCAAGTTCATCAAGCCGATGTGCTTCGGCCAAACTGAACACTCCCGCCCGCGTGCGCCTCAGGCTGCTCAGATGCGCCCCGCAGCCTAGATCGCAACCCAGCTCATGTGCCACCGAGCGCACATAGCCACCCGCGCTGATGCTCATGCTGAACGTCGCCTCTTCTCCATCCAGCTCTGTAATCGCAAAGGATTGGATAGTGATCTTGACGGGCTTCAACTCAACATCCCTACCCGCCCGCGCCAGCTTGTACGCCGGGGTACCCGCAATCTTCTTCGCAGAGAACGCCGGTGGCGTCTGGTCCATCTCTCCACGAAACCGCGCCGCCGCCATACACACCTGTTCAATCGTCAATCGCGGACGAGTCTGTTTTCCGACCGCATCGCCATCAGCATCATAAGTATCGGTCGCAAATCCGAAGCGAATCGTCCCGGTATAGCTCTTCTCCGCCGCCGAGAAATACTGCGCCAGCCGCGTGAACTTCCCCATCAGCAGCGGGAGTACTCCCGTCGCCATTGGGTCCAGCGTCCCAAGATGTCCGATTGATTTTTCGCCCGTAACTCTGCGCAGGCGGCTCACCACGTCATGGCTGGTTATGCCACCCGGCTTGTCGATAACCAGCAGTCCGTTCACCCCACTACTTTAGACGACCAGGCCGATTTTCACAGGGATGGACTGCTGTTCTGCCGCACCAGCGACAGGAATTCCGTGCGTGTCTCCTTGTCACGGAAGCATCCTACCATCGCCGACGTCACGGTGGACGAGTGCTGCTTCTCGATCCCGCGCATCATCATGCAAAGGTGCCGCGCTTCGATTACCACACCCACGCCCTGCGGATTAATCGCCTCCTGGATCGTGTCGGCGATCTGCGTCGTTAGCCGCTCCTGCACCTGCAGCCTCCGCGCAAACACCTCAACCAGCCGCGGAATCTTGCTCAGTCCGATTACCTTCCCCTTCGGGATATACGCGACGTGCACTTTGCCGAAGAACGGAAGCATGTGGTGTTCGCACAGCGAAAACATCTCCACGTCCCTCACGATCACCATCTCGTCGTAGTCCACATCAAACAGCGCCCCGTGCAGGATCTTGGCCGGATCTTCGTGATAGCCCTTGGTCAGAAATGCCATCGCCTTTTCGACACGGGCGGGAGTCTGCACCAGCCCGTCCCGCTTCGGATCTTCGCCCAGGCGGCTCAGTATCTCGCGGTGCATCTCCTCGGTCGAAAATTTGCTGAGCCCTTCATCGATTTCCAGTACTCCCCTAACCGGTTTGCTGACTGCTATCGGATGTGCCATTTGCTCTTGTCCTTTCGTCTCCGTGAAGGAGACGTCGTTCAATCCTCTCGCTCTATTCCCCTTGATACTGGAAGAAATTGTTTTCCGTTTCTTCCACGCGCACATACTCCAGTTTCCCAACCTGCAGCGCGCCCTTCAGGACACTAAAAACTGCCCTGGTAAGATTCTCCGTCGTTGGTACCTGGTCCACAAACAACGGATCGAGGTTTAAGTTTGTGTGGTCAAACCGTTCCAGCACCGACGTTTGTACCACTTCATCAAGTCCCACCAAGTTCACCACCATCCCCGTTTCCGGCTCGACCTCTCCTCCAACCAGCACCTCAATGACATAGTTGTGTCCATGGCCGTGGGGGTTGTTGCACTTGCCGTAAGCCGCCCGATTTTCTCCCATAGTGAGTGCCTCGGTGTGCAGCCGGTGACTGGCGCTCATCGAATACCGGCGGCCGAAATAAGCGGTCGGCATCAGTTTTCACCCCGGTATTCGGCAAAAATCTCAGGCGTTTCATACACCCGCACACGCGTCAAACGTGCTTCCTTGGCCCTGTTTACCGCAGATTCGAGTCGTCTCCAGACCGAAATCGCTATGTTCTCCGTCGTCGGAACCAGCTTTTTCTCTGCAAACTCCGGCACTTCCAGGTTCAGATGCCGATGGTCGTAAGCCGCCAGCACTTCCTGCTCGATCACATCCTTCAGCCATTTCAGATCCACCACGAACCCTGTTACCGGATCCGGATCTCCCGCGACCGTAACCTCAAGCGTGTAGTTGTGCCCGTGCCCGTTCCGCCGCGCGCACTTCCCGAAGACCTGCTCGTTCTTCTCCTTTGGCCAGGCGTCGTTCCAATAGAAGTGCGAAGCCGAAAACGTGGCCCGCCGAGTAAGTTCGATCATTCAATCCCCATCCTTATAGATGCCCCGAGGCCTGACTGGTTACAAAAGAGGAATTCGTTGTTTCCCTCTATTTGATTCATCAGGCGAGGCTTACGATCCGCCAGCTTTTCTATACAGGATACGTTCTCCCCTTCCAGCTTACCTGTTTCACCACCCGATTCCTGAACCAGCTTATATAAAGCAGAGCCGCAAACAGGGGCAGGCCCAAGGGGGAAATCGCGCAGTCAAGGAAAGGAAAGTTCGACTTAGCCACCCGCGAATAGAACCGGAACAGGGTTCGCAGCCATAACAACAGCAGCACCCAACCGGCGCCAAGCCACTCCAGCGAGTGCGGGCTGAACCGCGCATTCCACAGCCGAATCGCAAGGAATGGCAACCCCACGAGCAGCACAATATCCAGAACTTTCCACAGCGCGGTGGTTATTGCATTATTGAACAAAAGTGCGAGGTTTTTTGTCCAACCCTCTATCATTGCACCGGTTGTCCGATACATACGGGTGCTCAATGCGTCCGGAGCATAGCGGAGTCGCAGCCCGACTCGCCGCCGTTTCGCCAGAAATGCCAGCTCCACATCTTCCAGGACCCGGTCCTTCACAGACATGTGTCCGCCGATTCTACGGTAGGCTTCCCGCTCCACAAGGACGAATTGACCATTGGCTGCAGCAACCCTCTGGTTGGGATCGGAGACCTTTGCCGGAGGATAGGCCAAAGACAGCTCTGAAAACACAAGCGGCATTAGCACCCGTTGCCAGAATCCGGAAACAAGTTGGCGCGCCGAGTAGCTCAGCATTCCCACTTTCTGCCGCGCGGCCTCATGCATTGCCCGGTGCAGGTCACCCGACTCGTGCACGGTATCGGCATCCGTAAAGAGAATCCACCGTCCCCGGGCCTTGCGCGCCGCCGTCCAGATGGCGTTGTTCTTCCCCGTCCATCCCTTCTCCAGGGTTGCCGCTCCAATCACCGTCACGCCCGGAAAACTTCTTGCAATCTCCGCAGTCCGGTCCGTCGAGTGGTCATCCACCACGATCAATTCCCAGTCACGACCCAGCTCAAACACGCTCTCTGATTGCGACACCAGGGACCGCAGACACTCGCCAATGCCCTGCTCCTCGTTCCGTGCCGGAACGATGACTGTGAGCTCGATCAGTTGCTCCGGCTCAGGCTGGTCAAAAACCGTCCCGCTGCGGACCGGACGCGGCGATGGTTCGGTCGCCTCATCGCTAAGGCCCAGCACCGCCTTGTATTTAGGCATTGATGCCGCCTCGTCCCCGTCCGGCTTCCTTGCTCCCATGTGATTCTCGACCTTTCGCGGTTACCCGACGGTTCGTATTATAAGGATGTGGGGTTTCCTCGTTACATCATCCTCGGCTCATCGATCGCGCTGACGCTGGCACTCGGCTGCAATCGCGGCGCACGTCCCGTCAATGCCGACAGGGTTGCGCCGGACTTCACCGTGAACGACGGCGAAAATTCCATCCATTTAGCGAATTATCGTGGCAAGGTCATCCTGCTGAATCTCTGGTGGAGTCAATGCCCGCCCTGCATCCAGGAAACGCCGGCACTCGAACAACTGCACCACGACCGGCCAGACATCGCCATCCTTGCCGTCAGCATCGACGAGGACCCCGGCTCCTATCGCCGGTTCCTCAACCGCTTTCACGTGGACCTGAACACGGTGCGCGATCCCGATCAGGCCGTTGCTAAACTCTACGGCACCGACGTCTGGCCTGAAACCTACGTTATCGATCGCAAGGGCATCATCCGCCGCAAGATCGTGGGTGATCCCGACTGGTCGAACCCCGAAATCCGTAACTTTCTAGGCAGCCTATAACCGGCGCGCAGCAAAATCCAATCCACATCCCGCGCAGGCCCAGTGGACTGGCTCAATTCCCGGTCTTTGCTTGCGCCGTGGCGCTCTCCAGTTCCTTCAACTTGGCTTTCGCATTGTCATTCGAGGGATCCTTCTCCAGTGACTTCTTGTAAAACTCAATGGAGTGCTGCTTGTCTCCCGACTTCATGTAAGCCTCGGCAAGGCTGTCGTAGACATTCCCCGAATCAGGATTCAGCGAAATGTTGAGCTTGAAGACCTCAGTCGCCTCAGGAAGGTGCTTTTCGGTCATCAATTCGTAGCCCCACTGATTCAGGAACTGCTCGTCCAGCTTGAATGTGGAATCCTGCCTTCTGAAGGCAGCGTAGACGTCCGCCGCGTGATCGAATCCCTTCTGGTGCAGCTCTTCACGAAAGCTGTCCAGCGTAGCCGGTGCACCCGAGCCCGCTCGATAGCGAGCAGTCAGAAAGTGGAGGGGAACGCCGTTTTCCGCCGGGGCCTTTTTCAGCCACTCCGTCGCGGCGGCGTCATGCTTAAGGTATGCGTCAAGAAAATGCACCGAGTACCGCGACACCCACGCATACCCAGTAATTCCGTCGGCTCGCGTGTAGTCGGCCTTCATAAATTTCTCGCTGCCCCTCCAGAACTCCTCGTCCCGCTGGAACATCGAACTGAACTCGCCGTGCGTCAGTCCAAGCATGCGCACGGTAAAGAGATCGCCGTGGGTCCACGCATTCAGCGCGCTGTGTCCGCTCATGCGCTCGGGATCATTCAACTGCTGCTCCTGCTCCTCAAGCGGAATGTCCCCTTGCGTGAAAAACAGAAGCGGAATCTTCATCTGGTCAGGTCGCGCATACCCCGACTGTTTAATCAGCCCCGGAAAGTACCGCATCGAGCCATCCAGCGCAAACAGCGCCTTGATCCGGTTGTCGCGCGAGGCCGCAAACAAGTTCGAAATCCCGCCCCAGCTGAACCCACCGACCGCAACCTCCGACATATCCGTGTCTGGCAATGTCGATGCATATCCGATCAAAAACGAAATATCGCGCGCCTGCGCCTCAATTCCCGCCAGATCGCCCGACATACCCCGCGTCGTCGCCCCCATGTCAGGACTGGACACAACCACATATCCAAAGCTCGCCAGGTATTCACACAGATCCGCATTCTCCCACGAGACATTCGAAAAACTCGGCGCGTAGATGACCACAGGAAAATGACCTGACTCAGGTGGCGCGTCTCGCACCGAAAGAAGGTGGTCGCTAAACGTGTCTTTGCGACCGCCGTCCTGATCACCCAGATCCGCCGGAGCGGGCTTGTCGAAATCGATCTCGGTCAAACGCAGCATTTCGTAGTCGCGGACCGTCATCGTCGCCTTGTTCGACTTTGCCGCCGGATACCAGATCAGCGTCTGCAAGGGGCGCGCGCGTTCCCCCGCGTAGGGCTGCCCAAGTTCGTCCACCGCGCTGCGCCAGGTTCGCGAATAGTCGTATTGCTGAACCACCTTCAGCCCTACCGCGTGCGGGCCCGGCTTCTCAGTGAATTGAAATCGCTGCGGGTTCTGAGCGCCAGCGAAGATTGCAAAGAAAAACAAGCCGAAAGCTGTAATGGCACGAGCGTTTCTCATCATGATTGACCTCCGGTACGAAGCCGACTGTGAGTCGGGATCATACCAGCCATACGTTTCGTCAATCCAGCCTTTCGTAACGAGACCCCCGGCCGTTCGCGCCTTCGACAAGCTCCGCCGCCCTTACGGCAGCCCACCGCGGTCCTTGATCAGCTCGATGGCCGCCGTATTCACCAGCTTTTTGAAGTGGAACTGCTCACCCCAGCTCACCGGCGTCACCAACCGATATTCGCGCATTCCTGGAATCCCGTATCCCGGATGCAGTTCCTTGCGCAGCGAGACACGGACATTCGGATCAGACCCATGCTCCAGCAGCAACTGCGTGAACGGCGCTTCCGGCTTGCGCCCGAAATGGTTAATCCAGAAATTCGGCTGCGAAACAACCGTCCCGAACAGTGCCGTATGCCCTCCGAATCCGTCCCTATCCACCTGCGCTCTTTCATCCACGTTAAAGCCGCGTTCGAACAGCCATCGCGCGATCTCGATCTCGTCATAATCCGCGCACACGTGCAGTAAAGTCGTACCGCCCAGGGGCGTGCCATGCGTCGCCAGCACCTCGTCGTGGCACCCAAGTTCCGGAGGAAATATCTCCTCAAATGCAAAGGTGCGTCGCATCAGCCCCGGATCACGCCGCAGATGCCGCTCCAGAAGATCAATGCGGCCGCGATGCAGCGCCATCATCGGCGTATCCGGATAGTTGAATCCGTGCTCCGCATACAGCTCAAGAATCCGATGCTTGGCGGTCGGATTTCTGCTATCCGTCTCAAGCACCACATCCACATGGGCCAGACCGTTCCCGCTGTCGTCATACAGGCGAGCGCCAAGTTCCAGCAGCAGTGCAGTGCCTTCCACATTCAGCGTGTAAGCGGTACCTGAAAACGCATCATCCGGAGGCCGCGGCGATCCCATCATGGCGTGCAGCTTGCGCGCCGTCCCAACATGCCCCTGCAGGCACGCCCGCCCAAACGCATATTCCAGGTCGGAAGCTCCCAGCCCGCGCAGCATCTCGATCATCGCATCCTGCCCGACGTTTGCCGCGTACGACAGCGGCGGACCCCAATTCCCTTTCACGCCGCGCGCATCCTCTTCCAGTAGGCGCGGATCTCGCATCACCATCTGTTGCACTGCGTCCACATCTCCTCGCCAGATCGCATCCGTCATGCGGCATGCAATCACAAGCCGAGGCCAGCTCGGCAAGCCGTAACTCCGAGCCAGCACGAACTGCGCATCCGCCAGCCGCGCGGATTCGGCATCGACTTGCTTGTTGTGGTGCTCGCGAAAATCGGTAATTGCCTCGGAATCACCGTCGCGCAGTGCGCGCAGCAAATCCTTCGCCTGGTGCTTCAATTGTTCGAGATTGGGACGGACGGGAAAGTGGCGATTCGCCATAACGGACCTCCTTCGTGGTGATGCCCGTGGTCCGCTGTGCGGGCGAAAAGGAGGTTCGTGAGAACCTGGTTAGATTGATTTTCACAGGTGGACTCGGTCCTCTCCGCGGACAGGCGGCGCCCTGCGCGCCATCACCAGTCTACATCCGGAACTTGCATCGACTCTCCGCGATTCCCTATTGCTCCTCATGCAGTGCCTCTCGGCTCTTCCGTGCGCGTTCCATCAGCAGCTTCTGCTCCGGCGCATTCCGCGTCATTGACGCTGCCCGCTCAAACTCCGCCGCTGCCTCGTCATGCCGCATTAGCCGAGCCAGCAAGTCGCCGCGAACACTGGGAAGCAGGTGGTAGCTCTTCATCATGGGATCCGCCATCAGCGGATCAAGCAATGGCAGCGCCTTCTCCGGACCAGCGTGCATGCTGACGGCAACAGCGCGATTCAGTTCGATGATTGGCGACGGTGCTACTCGTGCGAGTTCGGTATACAACACCACGATGCGTCCCCAATCCGTCGCGTCAGCCGTCAGCGCACGCGCATGGCATGCAGCAATCTCCGCTTGCAAATGATAGGGCCCACGCGCAGTTGCAATCGCGTTTGCCCGCTCCAGGGCCACCAAGCCTCGACGGATCAACAACCGGTCCCACAGCGTGCGATTCTGATCGAGCAGCAGAATCGGTCCCCCGTTCGCATCCAGCCGTGCGCGCAACCGCGATGATTGGATTTCCATCAGCGCGACCAGCCCATGCACCTCCGGCTCGCGAGCATCGAGTTCTGCAAGAATGCGTCCCAGCCGCAGCGCCTCCTCGCACAACGACGCGCGAATCAACTCCTCGCCCGCCGTGGCGGAATATCCCTCGTTGAAGATCAGGTAAATGACCTCGAGCACCGACGATAGCCGCGCCGCCAAATCCAGTCCGCGCGGCACCTCGAACGCAATGCGCTTTTGCCCCAGCGTCTTCTTCGCCCGCACGATGCGCTGCGCGATCGTCGGCTCCGGTACCAGAAACGCTCGCGCAATCTCATCCGTCGTCAGTCCGGCCACAACGCGCAGTGTCAGCGCGGCCCGTGATTCCGCCGAAATCACCGGATGGCATGAGATGAAGATCAACCGCAGAACATCGTCACCGATCGGATCGTCCATCGCCGTCACCAGGTCCGGCGGCGTCAGCTCCAGTTCGCTCAGTTCCCGACCCAACTCATCATGCTTGCGTCCACTTCGTTCCGCAGCACGAAAATGATCGATAGCCCGATGCTTCGCCGTGGCCATCAGCCACGCACCGGGTTTCGGCGGAATCCCGGTCGCCGGCCACTTCTCCAGCGCAATCAGCAGCGCCTCCTGCGCCAGGTCTTCAGCGAGGTCAAGGTCGCGAACGATGCGCGTCAATCCCCCGATCACCTTAGCCGCCTCGATCCTCCACATCGCTTCGATGGCGCGATGAATATCGGTCCCAGACATATCCACCGATCACATCACGCCATCGCCCGCGGCGGCAACTTCCTATTTCTGTCCGATCTGCGCGCGAAGCGCCTCTTCCTTTCTGCGCTGTCTCTCGCCCATTGCAGGACCGAGATCTTCCATCTCCCACACCTGGCGGATCTCGATCTCCGTCTCGCCTTTGAACGGCGCCGGGCAGCGCTTCATCCACTCGATCGCCTCTGCCAGCGAGCTCACCTGCCACAGCCAGAATCCTGCCACCAGTTCCTTCGTCTCAGCAAAAGGCCCATCGATGACTGTCCGCTTGTCGCCGGAAAACCGCACCCTTGCGCCTTTCGAACTCGATTGCAGACCCTCCGCAGCGAGCATGACTCCTGCCTTCATCAGTTCCTCGTTGAACTTACCCATTGCTTCCATGATCTCCGGATCCGGAGACCCACCAGCTTCCGACTCTTTCGTCGCCTTCACAATCACCATGAATCTCATCGCACTCTCCATAAATTTGGGAACGTGTCAGAACGAGTTCCAACGCTCGTGGTTTTCTGTTGACCGGCAAACAATCGGACGCCGCTCGGTCGTTTCGCGAGCCGCAAACAGCGTGGGACTTAGCCCATGTTCCCATCGTAAAGCTGCCGCAATTCGCACTCTCCGCCACCCACCACGTCGAGAAACTCCTTCACGTATCCAATTGCAGCCTCTTTCGTTGGCGCATCCAGAATGGCGAATCCGCCCACCACTTCCTTCGACTCGGTGAAGGGCCCATCGGAGACCGTATGCTTGCCATTTTCGATGCGAACCCTCGCGCCCGATGAGCTTGGCATGCAGCCCTCGGTCGCCAGCAGTTTGCCAGTTTTCATCCATTCTTCAACCATCTTTCCCATCCTGGCCATCTCTTCCGGGCTGGGTGGGGTATCGCGCTCGGGACACTTGTAAATACTCAAAAATCGCATGATGACATCTCCTTAGTTTTTTGGATTCGCGTTGCAGAATCTTCGATCCTCTGCCCGCTTCATGAATACATCGAACCACCCCCATCGGAATCGACAGGCTCCGAAAAAAAATAACTCGGTTCAGATTCGTCATCACGCGGCTTCCAGACCTTGTCCCGAGTCCCCTGCCCCCTTCGGTCCCTATCAATGATCCCTGTTCGGTATCCTTAAAACTTCTCCTTGACATAGGAATTGAACCGGGTGTATTAGTTTGCTAGTACACATGAACGCCCGCTCCAAAGTCGCGTTTCGATTCCACCTCGACCTCCACACCGGCGTTCCGGTCTATCGGCAGATCGTCGACCAGGTCCGCGGCGCAGTGGCCTCCGGAGCGCTCAACTCGGGCGATCAGTTACCCACAGTGCGGCAGCTCGCCGTCGACCTTGAAATCAATCCCAACACGGTCGTTCGCGCCTATCGCGAACTGGAGTACGACGGCCTGCTCGAGACGCACCAGGGCACAGGAACCTTCATCAGCGATCGGAAGATCTCGCGCTCCGGCAATGAACGCCAACGGCAGCTCGAGCAGATCATCACTGACGCTGTTTCACGCGCCGGGGCAGCGGGATTCACAGTTCAAGATTTACTGGACCAATTGCGGCTTGCGGCCGAGGAGCCGCCCCGCAGGAGATAAGCCATGAACAGAAAAGGAAATCTTCCGTACAACCGGGTGGCGGTAGCTGCCTTTGTGATCTGCATTGCGGCAGGAGCATATCTCAGCGTGATCACCAACCGTAAGTTGCCCTTTATACTCTGCGCGCTGATTGGGCTCTACTTCCTGTATGCCATCAAGGTGATTCGTCAGTGGGAGAAGGTTGCGCTGCTCCGCCTCGGCCACTACGTTGGCCTGCGCGGCCCGGGAATCTTTTTCATCATTCCGGTCGTGGAGACGCTTAGCCCCTTTGTCGATCAACGTGTGCGCGTCACCAGCGTCACTGCCGAGTCCACGCTCTCCCGCGATACCGTACCCGTCGATGTGGACGCCATTATCTTCTGGCTGGTCTGGAATGCCGAAAAGGCGATCCTCGAAGTCGAAAACTACCTCGACGCCATTAGCCTCAGTGCGCAGACCGCATTGCGCGAATCGATCGGCCGCCACGAACTGGCCCAGATGATAACGGAGCGCGAAACCCTCGGGCGCGAGTTGCAGCGCATTCTCGATGAGAAGACGACTGGCTGGGGCATCACCGTGCAGTCCGTCGAAGTGCGCGACGTACGCATTCCACAGGGCCTTCAGGATGCCATGTCGCGGCAGGCCCAGGCAGAACGCGAGCGGCAAGCCCGCATCATCCTCGGGCAGGCAGAGACGGAGATCTCCAACAGTTTCGTCCAGGCTGCGACTGCATACAGCCAGAATCCGACGGCGCTCCACCTTCGCGCCATGAACATGCTCTATGAAGCCATCAAGGAACGTGGATCGATGGTGATTGTTCCTTCGTCCGCTGTCGAAACCATGGGCCTGGGCGGCTCGCTGGCAGCGGTGGCCATGGCAAAACAGCTCTAGATCAACTCGGATAGTTCGCCGGAAGGAGGCACGCGATGAGAATTCGCGCATGGGAAGCCGTCTGCGCTTTTTTCCTGGGCGCAGCAATGACAAACGCAATATGCATCTGGTTCACAGGCACGGTATTGGCACATGCCCAGGATATTGTCGCTTCGTCCTGGGTCGGCGTCTGGCAAGGTGAGTTGGATGGTGTGCCCAGCGTAGTGCTTACCCTCGCCCAGGACAGCGGCACATTGGAAGGAACGCTGGTCCTCAACATCATCACCAGGGAAAATGGCGGCCCGCATGTCATTGCCCATGAAGCTCACGTGCTGCTGCGAACCCGCACTCAAGGGGGCTCACTCACATTCCAGGTGAAGCGGATCGACGCGTCTGCCAATCCGATGGAGTTCACCGTGAACCAAACCACTGCGGACAGCGCGAAAATTCACTGTCTCAACTGTGGCGACCATGCCCCAACGGTCGCTATCACCAAAATCGATTGACGCAAGGAGGAATCATGAGAACCCAAATCATTCGAAAGACACTGTCTGCGCTGTTCATCGCGCTTGTTGCCCCCATTTGCCTCTACGGCCAGGCCTCAACCGCAGACACGCAGTCCAGCCAGGTTGCCGCCAAATTCGTTGGCGTCTGGCAAGGAGAGCTGGCTGGACTCCCAAGTGTGATCCTGACTCTGGCAAAAGACGACGGAACCTTGCAGGGAACCCTCGTGCTGAACGGCATCAATCGCGATGGCGGCACACCTCACATCGCAGTGCACGAGACACACGTACTCCTGCATCCGAACTTGAGTGGAATGACGCTGTCGTTCACGGTAAAGGGTGTCCGTCCTTCCCGGACGACCATGGACTTCACAGTGGAGCAGACCTCCGACACCAGCGCAAAACTCCATTGCCTCAACTGCGGAGACGATGCTCCAACCGTCGAGATCACCAAACTGAACTGAGCCGGGAGGGATCATGAGAATCCGAATCATCCCAAGAACCGTTTGCGCGCTCTTCATGGCCCTGACCGTGCCAATCTGCGTGCTTGGTCAAGCCGCGACCGCACACACGCTGCCCCGTCAAGGCACCGCCAGATTCGTCGGCGTCTGGCGTGGCGAGTTCGACGGCCTCCCGGGCGTCGACATGGTCATCTCCGATGAGGGAGATCGAGCGGCCGGCGGAATACTCTTTTATTTGCACGTTCGTCCCGATACCAGGTCGCCGTACACGTCCCGACCCGGTCTTCCGGAACCAATGCAGAACATCCGTCTCGGGGCTGACCAGGCATTGCATTTCGAGGTCAGCCACCGCCGTGCCCATCCTCCGGGGACACTGCATGATGCCCCAATGAAATTCAGCCTGAAGTTCACGGCCCCGGATCGCGCCGAACTCGTCAATGAGAGCGAGGGGGCGCCGATGGTCGTGATGATACGGAGCGACTACTGATGGTGACCACGCTTACTGATTTCCATTCCGCCAAACTGCTATGCTTTGGCTATGACGACCGTGGAAGTTGTACTTCGCTATGCTGCCGAGCCCACTGAAACGGTAGCGTTGGCGCTGGCCAATGCCCGCGAGGTTTATGGGATTCGGCGGCTCAGCTTCGATCGCCAGGCTCACACTCTCCGCGTGGAGTACGACGCCACCCGGCTGAACGCCTCCGCGGTCATCAAGCTGGTGCGCAACGCGGGCCTGCAGGTTGTTGAAGAAGTTCCGCTTGCGCTGCCGCCCGCTCCTCCCGAGCCAGCTCCCGCAGCCTGACTTCGGTAATTGCGCCGGTGCAAAAACCCTGTTAATCTGGTTGAAGTTTCGCTCTGAAACTACACGTGTGCGCCCGTAGCTCAGCTGGATAGAGCGACTGACTACGAATCAGTAGGTCGGGAGTTCGAATCTCTCCGGGCGCACCACCTAAACCAAACAATCAAAATAATTTAGAGGATATCTGACACGCAGGTATGGATGACTCATTTTAGCCTGGTGCCTGTTTTAGTGCATGTTGCTTTATGGAGTGCCATGCGCCACCATGCGCTCGGATGCAGAGGCTGTGACTTCCGGGGATAGGTGGGCATACCGGGCAGCCATGGTGATCGTTTTGTGGCCTGCCAAAGTCTGGATCTCCTTGATCGATACTCCGGCTATTGCCAGCCATGAGCAAAACGTGTGCCGGTTGTTATGCCACGTGTAGTCCGTGATTTTTGCATCCCTAATGGCAGGTTCGAACCAGAACCGGCAGTAGTCACCTGCCTCGGGGAATACCCGGTCTGCCGCCTTGTGCGGAACCATTGTTTGCTGTTTTTTGAGAGCGTCAAGAGCGATGCTGTTAAGCGGAACGTTCCGCGCCGAACCGTTTTTTGTCTCTGTCAGCCGAATGATCCGTCGCCTGAGGTCCACCTGGTTCCACGTCAGTGAGAATTGTTCACCCCAGCGCATCCCCGTGTAGATGCTCACGACGAAGGCAGGGTGCTGATTGGGACAGTCACGGACGACAATGTCTGAAACCTTCTTGTATTCCTCCCGACTGAGGAATCGCAGTCGGGCATTGTTCTCTCGGCGCATCCGCACCAGCCGTGCGGGGTTTGACGTAACCCTCCCGTTTTCCATACCGAGCCGGTAGCAGAGCGAGAAGAAGGCGCGAAAGCGATTCGCGGTCGCTGCCGTCTTACAACCTTCCGTCAGGAAGCGGTCAATCTCCTGTGGGGTGATCTCGGCGGCCGGCCGAGAACCAAACGGCTCACGTAGGACGCGCTCTTTCCAGTCGTAGTCGACCCAAGTTTTCAGATGAACCTTAGCGTAGTTCACAGCGTCGTTTGTCAGCTCGCCAAAGGTCGTCACCTTTTGTGGTTGGAGTTCCGGCAGCTTCACTCCGCGGCGGGCATCGGCCTTGCGTTTCTGATAGAGAGCGATCGCATCGGATTTGCGTCCCACTCTTTCACGATGCTGCTTCCCCTTGACGTAGTAATTGATCCACCATATGCCGGAACCTGGCGGGCGCTCAAACACGCCTCGCGTCTTCCTCGGTTGGGCTCTCATAGCACCTTCCTTGGCAGTGCATGTTTCATCTGACTATCCTATACTCTAAGTCAGTCAAAACATGCACCGCAAGGTGAAGTTGCGAGTCCCTGAGCATTCAGGTCGATCTCCTGCAACCCTTTTAACCTCGGTAATCACTCAAAAGCGGCCATAGATTATCACTTCAAAACCGGCCATAGAGAAACGGCCTAAGACATTAGCTTCGGCGGGGGAAATTAGCCTCTGTTGGCATGGGTAATGTCTTGGAAAAAGCGAAACAGGAACAGGTGATCGCGCTGGGACGTCTTGGTTGGTCCCTGCGTCGGATCGAGGCGGCGACGGGAGTTCGTCGCGAGACGGCCGGCGGTTATCTAAGATCAGCCGGGGTAGGACTGCGCCCGCCGGGCGGTTGGGGACGTAAACCTCCGTCAAAAGTAGCCTCTTCGGTGACCCCCGGCTCTGGCAATTCAAAACCGGCCATAGAAGTGATCACCGGCTTTTCCGGAGAGCCATGCGCAGATAATTCAAAACCGGCCAACGAAGTGATTACCGGCTTTTTGCCGGAAGCGACGTGGCCGGAGCAGGTCAGTCATCGCTGCGGGGCGAGTGAAGCGTACCGCGAGATGATCGAGCTGGAGTTGTCGCGCGGCCGCAACGCGATGGGTATCTGGCAAGATCTGGTCGACAGTCACGGGTTTACGAGCAGCTATCAAAGTGTTCAGCGATTCGTACGCAAGTT